>NZ_CP036261.1:0-1200000 GCF_007741475.1 Rosistilla ulvae
ATGAGCGATCTGCCCGTTCTAATACCTCTATCGAAGTCGAGCACGTCGGCGCCGCGGCCTCGTTTGGCGAAAGCGGAACCGTTGCCGCTGCTGCCGAATTTCGTCGCTGGCCCTGAAAATCGCTTGGCCGCCTTCACTTGCCAGTCGGATCTCTCGATCCTGCAACGCGGGAACCCGATCCTGTTGGTTGGCCCCAGCGGATCTGGGAAATCAGCGATCGCCCGCAAGTTGTTCGAACGTGAAGCGTCGCTTTTGAAGGGCAGGGGGAGCCGCGGGATCATCGAACCGGCGATCGATTTTGCCCGTCGTTATGCCGACGCTGTCGATTCCGATTCGATCGCCGATTTCCGCAACAACTTCCTTCAACATCCGATCCTGTTGATCGAAGATGTCCATCTGATGGCAGGCAAATTCGCCGCTCAGAACGAACTCGCCGCTCGCATCGGCCAGCGAATCGATCTCGATCTGCCGACGATCCTCACTTGCCGCCGTTTGCCGACCGAGATCGAAGGGATCCGTTCGGCGCTCGCGAGTCGCTTGTTGCCGGGGCTGACGATTCCGATCCAGTTGCCCCGTTCAGAAGCCCGACGCCAGATCATCGCCCAATACGCTGGCCTTCGAGAGATCAGCCTGACCGAAGAACAGATCGGCCAGTTGGACAACGATCTTCCCGCCGATGCCGCCGCCTCGCGGTTGTGCTCCGCCGTGCAACAACTGGCATTGGTCGCGATGGATGCCAATTCCGACGTGATCGCCAACGATGACATTCACGACGTCGCCGCCTCGTTTGCCGCTCAACAGGAGCCGCCGATCGCCAAGATCGCTCGCACCGTCGCCCGCCGATTCAAGCTGAAAACGTCCGATCTGAAGAGTTCGTCGCGTCGCCAACAGGTAGTCCGCGCCCGCTCGATGGCGATGTTTTTGGGGCGTCAACTGACTCGCCAAAGCCTGCAAGCGATCGGCCAGTTCTTCGGCGGCCGCGATCATTCGACAGTCATCCACGCGATTCGATCGGCCGAACAATTGATCGTCTCCGACCCCGCTTTGGCTCGCGTCGCCGACGATGTCTCCGAACAACTGAAAGCTGGCTGAAGCCAACACCGCCTAAATCGCAGCAGTGAGCTAGGCTTTGGGGCAGCGGTATCGAGAATGCAACCGCTATAAAAGGACTTTTGAACTGCCCGCCAGCTCCTTTTTTCTGGTGGATAAGTTGTTTGTCTAAAGTTTTCTTTTGTCACGCTTCGTGTACGTTCCGACCGACGCGGCCGGCGGGGTGTTCAAAGTCCCCCCATTCACTGACATTTGCCCTTCGGCTTTGAACGTTGATCAAACGCCTTATCCACAGCGTTTCAATTCTTCTAAGTGCTTGTTTCGGCGGTTCTTAAATGCCCTCGATGCCCAGCTTCTGACAATTTCGGCGGCCACATTCCTAAGAAGACGGTAATTTAAAATCTCTTTAAGGAATGGAAACCAACTTTCAAAAGCAGTGGCAGCACTCGCAAAGCAGGCCACTGCAAACGGGAGCGTTTTGGGTGTAAAACACTTGGCTTACCAAACTGGAGCCCAAGACCATGAAAATCACGTGCGAACGAGAAACTTTTGCAGCCGCGTTCCAGCTGGCAGCAGGGGTCGCACCATCGCGAAGTCCCAAAGCGATCCTGCAAAACGTCAAGATTATCGCTCGAGACGGAGCTGTCACGCTTAGCGCGACCGACATGGAAGTCGGCATCCACCTGAACGTCGATGGTGTCGAGATCGAGACCGATGGAACCGCGTTGCTGCCGGTCCAACGGGTCAGTTCGATTCTGCGGGAAAGCAGCGATGAACATCTGACTTTCGAAGCCAGCGAAACCGGGATCAAAGTCAGGGGCAGCCGCAGCCGTTTCCAGCTGCCTGGCGCCAACCCCGATGAATTCCCCAGCGTGGCGACGTTCCAAGAGACCAGTTACCACGAGATCGCGACCCGTTTGTTCCGCGAATTGGTCCGCCGAACCGTCTTTGCGACCGATGCCGAAAGCGGCCGATACGCACTGGGCGGCGTGCTGTTGGAAATGGAAGGGGAACGTGTCACCGCGGTTGGTACCGACGGACGCCGATTGGCGACGATGACCGGCACCGGAGTTAGCATCGGCGAACACAAGACCTCCGGCACCAACACGATCGTCCCGAATCGATCGATCAGCCTGATCGAACGGGCGCTCAACGACAAAGACGAAACCGTCGAAGTCGCTGCCCGGTCGAACGATCTGTTGGTTCGCACGCCACGTTGCACGATCTATTCGCGATTGGTCGAAGGCCGTTATCCCAACTGGCGACAAGTTCTGCCCCAACGCGAAGATGTGGTCACGATCGATCTAACGATTGGTCCGCTGCATGCGGCACTGCGACAAGCGGCGATCGTGACCGATCACGAGAGTCGCGGCATCGATTTCACCTTTGGCGAAGGGACGATGTTGTTGGAAGCGAACACCGCCGAGGTGGGTGAATCGCGAGTCGAGATGCCCATCGGATACGAAGGCGAACCGATCAAGGTGACTTTGGATCATCGCTTCCTCGCCGACTTCTGCAAAGTCTTGGATGCCGAACGGACCGTGCAGATGGAAATCGAATCTTCCGATCGCCCCGCATTGCTGACGACCGATGATGGATTCCAATACGTGGTGATGCCGATGGCCCGTGACCGTTAGGTCGATTGATGTCGCGTGAACCCGAAGAGAGAAAAAAGCAACACGCTCGAAAAATCGGGTCGATCGTCAATCAATTGATGGCTCGCCGCGGTTACGCTCAGGTTCAGACCGGCAACGAAATGGAGCGGATCGTCCGGCGAGTGGTCGGCGACAATTTGGCCAACACCTGTCGCCCCGGCAACGTTCGCAACGGCACTCTGGAAATCGCGGTCAGCGATTCGGTATCGATCCAAGAACTGTCGTTCCAAAAACGCGCCCTGATCAAAGCGTTACAAAAAGAATTTCCCCAGAGCGGTATCAAAGACATACGATTCCGCGCCGGTTAAACCAAAGTCAAAGACAAACTTCCGAGCAAACGATGACGATCACAACCAACTTTGCCACATCGCGAACCGAAATCGCGGGACATTCGATCACCGACTTGGCCAACCAATTCGGAACGCCTTTGTACGTCTACGACTCCGCAGTGATCGCCCAACGCGTCGCCGACCTGCAGATGTTCGACGACATCCGTTACGCTCAAAAGGCGTTGTCGAATATAGCGATCCTCGATCGATTGCGAAAGCAAAACGTGTTGGTCGACGCGGTCAGCGCCGGCGAAATCCATCGCGCTCTTGCCGCTGGATACGAACCACACGGGGAAGGGCACCCGATCGTTTACACCGCCGATATCTTCGACCGCGAAGCGTTGGAGTTGGTTAAAAAGCACGGGATCCACGTCAATTGTGGTTCGCCCGACATGATCGACCAATTGGGCGAAGTCGTTCCAGGAGCGGATCTCACGCTGCGAATCAATCCTGGTTTCGGGCACGGGCATAGCCAAAAGACCAACACCGGCGGGCCGCAATCGAAGCATGGTATCTGGCACGGCGACCTGGACGAATGCCAACGCCGCGCCGATCGCTACGGGATAACGATCACCGGCTTGCACATGCACATCGGTTCGGGAACCGATCTGGAACATTTGTCGAAGGTCTGCGATTCGATGCGCGACGCGGCATTGTCGGTCGGCCGAACCATCACCACGATCAGTGCCGGTGGCGGTCTTCCGGTTCGTTATAAGAAAGAGGAAACGTACGTCGACCTGGCGGCTTATTACAAGTTGTGGAACACGGTCCGCGAGGAACTGCAAACCAAGTTCGACCACGCGGTGCGACTGGAGATCGAACCGGGTCGTTACCTCGCGGCGGAGTGTGGTTATCTGGTCACCGAGATTCGGGCGATCAAGAACATGGGAGAAAACATGTTCTACCTGGTCGACGCCGGCTTTAACGACTTGGCCCGTCCGATCTTGTACGGGGCGCATCATCCGATTTCGATATGTTCTCGCAGCGGAGCCGAAGACCGTCCGTTGGTGAACGTGGTCGTCGGCGGACCGTTGTGTGAATCGGGCGACATCTTCACTCAAGAGGAAGGCGGCTTTGTTTCGCATCGCGAGCTTCCACGAGCGGAGGTTGGCGATCTGTTGATCCTCGAAAATGCGGGGGCCTACGGTTTTGTGATGGCCAGCAATTACAACAGCCGGCTGCGTGCATCGGAGCTGTTGTTGGAAGACGGGCAAGCCAAAGTGATTCGCAGTCGCGAGACATTCGAACAATTGTTGGCTAGCGAAACGATCCCCAGCTGAACGCTGGTCGCAACAGGCAATGCGATTCGACGCAGCGGCGATTCCTCCTTACCCAAGGGGCCTAACGGCACTATCAACGTGAACGATAAAAACAGCAGTCGACCGGTCGATCTCGAAGCGATCAAACAGGCGGTAAGAACGATCTTGGTCGCGGTCGGCGAAGATCCCGATCGGGCCGGACTATTGGAAACCCCTCGCCGCGTCGCCGATATGTACGCGGAGATGTTCTCGGGATTGCACATTCAACCCGAACGGCATCTGGAAGTCACGTTCCCCGAATCGTACGACGAGATCGTTGTCGTTCGCGACATCACCTTCACCAGCATGTGCGAACACCATCTGCTGCCGTTCAGTGGAACCGCTCACGTCGCCTACCTGCCCAACGGCTGCGTCACCGGACTCAGTAAATTGGCTCGCGTCGTCGAAGAGGTTTCGCGTCGACCGCAGGTTCAAGAGCGGATGACGCAGACGATCGCCGACATGATCGAAAAGCATCTGAATTCCAGCGGCGTCGCGGTGGTGATCCAAGCGGAACACTCGTGCATGTCGATTCGCGGCGTCCGCAAGCCGGGCAGCGAGACGATCACAAGCGCTCTCCGCGGCGTGTTCAAGAAAAACGCGGCTAGCCGAGCCGAAGTGCTGTCGTTGATCAAAAGCTAAAGAGGAGCTGTCGATCGTGATCATCCAAAAGGAATACAAGTTCTACGCGGCCCATCGCAACGAAGAACTCGACGACAAATGCAGCAACTTGCACGGACACCGATACGGTCTGCGATGCTTCTTCGAAGTCAAGCGATCGGGGGCGTTGTCGACGTTGTTCGGTGACTTCGACGCCAAGATCGACCCTTATCTAAAGGATCAATACGATCACGGGATGCTGATCCACACCGGCGATTCGCTGTACGCGACGCTTCAAGATCACATGCAGCGGACCGGCGAAAGGTTCAAATTGAAAGTGCTCGATGGGCCGACAAGCGTCGAGAATCTAGCTCACAAGATGTTCACCGAAATCACCGAGATGGGCTTCCGCTTGCAACAGTTGGAGGTTCGCGAGACCGACACCTCCGTCGTCACCTACACCCGCGACGACTGGGACGAACACAATCGCGACATGGCTGCCGAACAAGCCGCAGCAACTTCTTAATCGATGCTCATCGATACGGTATCACGCGGCCGATGATCTGGTCGCGGGAGATCGGCAGCGGCTCGGTCCGGCTGTCGATCGAAACCGGAACATTGTCCCCCACGACAAAATAGCCCCGCTCGGGCAATGCGGTCGCCGCACTCCATCGATCGATCGCATCGGGATGCCACCAATGTAGATCGCGATCGACACGCAAGTTGCGAATCGTAACCGGATGTTCCGCCGATCGACATGTGATCGCAATCGGTTGCTTCGCATCGACTGGCGGTTTGGAATCGGAGACGATCGGATCGACGACGTGCGATTGGCCGTTGATAGCCAGCCACAGCTGTCCGTCGATATGAGCAGCCGTCAACAAATCGGTACCGTCGCTGCGCGATCGCCACGTTTTAGGCTTCGTTTTCGAGGCGTTAGATGTTGCCCAACCGTTGGCCGTTCGTTGGAGCAGAACGCTTAAAACTTGCTCGCGAACCCACAGTGAGATCGTTAGTTCGGCTCCCTCGGCGGCGGAACAAACCATTTGCACGATCAGGTCGTCGACCGGAACCATCTGCCGCGAAACCTGTTGGTTCCCCGGGTAATCGTCCATCACTCGCTCGGGACGATTGTTTTGATAGACCTGGACGTGATGGTAGACCAATGGCGAATGAGTGTCAGAAGACGAGGCTTCGCACCGAAAACGATCCTCTAGCTTGGTCCAATCGTCGTCATCGCAGCGCCATCGCGAGACGTCTTGCTTGCGGAATCGATCGTCATCGACCGGGATCGATGTCGCCAATGCTTGCGTCAACGATCGACGAATCGGTTGCCCCGACGCAAACAGATCGCCATGAGCCAGCTCGATCGATTCTCCGGGAAGTCCCAACATCCGTTTGACCGAAAGGGATCCATCGTCGTCGGTGAACGCAACCCAATCGAATCGTTTGGGATTTTGAAACCAGTAGGTAGCCGTGTCGATGACAACGCGATCACCTCGATCGACTTGCACTGTTTCGATTCTCTGGCGGGTTCCGCATTGAAAGCACGTGACGTGTCGAGGCGGTTTGTCGCCGCGAACGACAACGCGTAGATCGATCCCACAACCGCTGCAGCGAAGCGTTGCCGAAGGTCCCCACAGCGTTGGGGCCATCGATTCACTGGCGACCAGCAGCGGACGAATCATGCCGCGGAACATCGCGATCCGGATCGCGACGGGGATCAGCACAAGGAACACCAGCACGGGCCACGCGAAACGCCGGTTCACCAACCCAGCGCCCAATCGCACGTCGGTGGTTCGATCGATGCCATCGCAACGGGATCGGGAATGGTCAACCGACCGTTGCGGAAGGTGACAAACAGACACAGCCCCAATTGGATCGGCAGTGGCTGTAAATCGATTTGTTGTTGCGGCAACCGCAGCCCTTGGGAATTGGGCAGCGAGAAATAATGGTAGTTCGGATCGCAGCCGCGGTAGCCGAAGAAGTCGAGCGATGCGGCAGCTTGACGAAGCTCGGGCAGATCGATGTCGTAAAGGTCCGGCGGCGGAGCGGTGTGGAAACCCAACGACGCTAGCAACATCACCCCCGCGCCGGCTGCTGGCACTCGAAAGACGACGCCTCGACTCAACGGCACCGCCGATGCTGTTGATTTTTCTTCCATGATATCGATTTCAGTCATCATCTAACCTTCCGCTGCGGCATACTCCATTAAGGCTATTTCGGTCGGCAAGACGAAGGTTCGTCCGATCCCGAGATGAATCGCCAGTTCGCTGCTCGACCATCCAACGATCGAGCTGTCGAAGTTCGGATTGTAGTCGTCCGGTCGGGCATTGAAACGGAAAAATGGAAAGAACCTGAGGCGCAAAACGCCGCACCGCTGTACAAGCGCTCTCGCCTCCCAACGCAACTGCAGCTTTTTCCAGGGCAGGGCAACTCCGTTTTGTATCGCAAGAATGTTGCGGCTTCCAAAACGGATTCCTTCGGCTGAGATCGATCAAATAGTTGCCGCGGCCTTTGGCATCGGGGATACTTGATGGGCCGATGCGATTCGTCGAGCATCCCCGTTCGACGGCGACTCGGTTCGATCAGATCACCCCACCTCTCGGAGCGAACGTGACCATAGCTATCGAATCCGCGGAAGAAGAAGCCGAGATCGTCCAGCAGTTACGCCAGGGGCGAAGTGCGATCGAATCGGAACTGGCCAAGGTGATCATCGGGCAACACGACGTGATCGAGCAGTTGATCATCAGTCTGTTCGCCGGCGGACATTGTCTGATCACTGGAGCACCGGGGTTGGCCAAGACGCTGTTGGTCAGTTCGGTCGCCAAGATCTTTCACCTCGATTTCCAGCGGATCCAGTTCACGCCCGATCTGATGCCGGCGGACATCACCGGAACCGAGATCCTCGAGGACCTTGGCGATGGTCGGCGGGCGATGAAGTTTGTCCGCGGTCCGATCTTCGGCAACGTGATCCTCGCCGACGAGATCAACCGCACGCCGCCGAAGACCCAAGCGGCATTGTTGGAAGCGATGCAGGAACACCAGGTGACCGCTGCCGGTTCGCGGCATCCGCTCCCCGAACCCTTCTTCGTTTTGGCGACGCAAAACCCTATCGAAATGGAAGGGACCTATCCGTTGCCCGAAGCGCAATTGGACCGCTTTCTGTTTAACGTGCTGATCGATTACCTGCCGCACGAAGATGAATTGGCAGTCGTGATGCAGACGACGTCGAAAAAAGCCGAACCGATCCAGCCGCTGTTTACCGGCGTCGACGTGCTGAAATTCCAAGAGGTGGTCCGGCGGGTGCCGATCGCCAAGGAAGTCGCTTCGTATGCGGTCCAGCTGGCTGCGGCAACACGTCCCAACCGCGAGGGATCGCTCGACTTCATCAATCAATGGGTGACATGGGGAGCGGGAACGCGAGCCGCTCAAACGCTGGTCCTCGGTGCCAAAGCCCGCGCACTTCTGAACGGTCATTCCCACGTCTCGTTGGAAGATATACGCGCGTTGGCGAAACCGACGCTCCGGCATCGCGTGTTGTTGGGATACAAAGCGGAAGCCGAAGGGATCACCGTCGACCAGACGATCCAACGGCTGCTGGATACCACGCTGGCATGAGTGCTTCGTCAAACGACGCTCCGGCGCAAATCGATCCCAGCTCGCTGATGCGGATCAAGAATCTGCAACTGCGAGCGAAAACGGTGGTCGAAGGTTTTTATAACGGCTTGCACCGCAGCCCCTTCCACGGGTTTTCGGTGGAGTTCAGCGAATACCGTCCGTACACGCTCGGCGACGATCCGCGGACGCTCGATTGGAAACTGTTCGCCCGCAGCGATCGGTACTACATCAAACGCTACGAAGACGAAACCAATCGTCGCTGCTATCTGATGGTCGACCAAAGCAAGTCGATGGGCTTCGGATCGCTCGACTATACGAAAGCCGACTACACGCGGACGCTCGCCGCCACGCTGGCCCATTTCTTGACCCAACAACGCGACGCGGTCGGATTGATGACGTTCGATCGGAAGGTCAACGAATTCATCGCCGCTCGGCATCGCCCCGGCCACATGAACCGCTTGCTCGCCAGCCTCGATCAGTCCTTTGTAGGATCCGGCACCGATCTCTCCGAACCGTTGGAACAACTGGCCGCGTTGGTCAGCAAACGTGGGCTGATCATCTTGATCTCCGATCTGTTGGCTCCCATCGACATGCTTCGCACACGGTTGGCTTACCTGCGTTCTCGCGGTCATGAGATGATGATCTTGAGAGTCAACGATCCCGCCGAAATCGAATTCACTCTGCCGCAAGCCGCGATGATCCGCGACATGGAAACGGGGAAGGAACTGTATATCGATCCCGAGGTCGCCAAGGCTCAGTACCAAGCGAATTTTAAAGAGCACGAAACCCAGCTGGTCGCGATCTGCGAATCGCTGGGAATCGACCTGACGCAGATGGTCACCAACCAACCGATGGACGAAGCGCTGTACCAATTGTTGAGTCTGCAGACGCGTCGCAGTCGTGGGCCGCAGCGCGGGGGAAGCCTTTCGGCCGCGGCGAGAGGAGCGGCGACATGAGTTTCCTCGCTCCGCTGTACGCATTGGGCGCATTGGCGATCGGGTTGCCGATCTTGTTTCACTTGATCCGTCGTCGACCCAAGGCGCAAGCGGAATTCAGTTCGCTGATGTTCTTGACCCAGTCGCCGCCGCGGCTGACGCGGCGCAGCCGCTTGGATCAGTGGCCGCTGCTGTTGCTGCGGGCGTTGGCGATCCTGTTGCTGGCGTTGGCCTTTGCTCGTCCCTTCTTGCGGTCGATGGCCCAACAGGAGACCGATCCGATCGGGCGGCGAGTTGTCGTGTTGGTCGATACCAGCGGCAGCATGTTGCGGGGCGATCTCTGGAAACAGGCACAACAACAGGTCGCGTCGGTCACCGACGGTTTGGCGGCAAACGATCAGATCGCGTTGCTGATTTATGATTCCGCTGTCACATCGGTTGTCGGCTGGGATGATCAAGCGGTCGGCGGGGCGAGTTCGCAAGCCGAACGAATCCGCCGGGCGATGGCCGACATCACGCCAAGCCATGGCGGATCGGATCTTGGATCCGCGTTGATCGCCGCGGCCGACATCCTGCACAACACAGCCGAATCGATCGAAGAGGGAGACGTTGCCGCTGGGGAGATCGTGATTGTCAGCGATCTGCAGGAAGGGAACGACCTGATTCCGCTGCAACAATACCAATGGCCCGCGTCGATAGTGGTATCGATCGCGGCGGTCGAGTCCGCTGAACGCGGGAACCTGAGCGCTGTCGTGCTTCCTCAACCGGTCGCGAGCGGCGAATCGAAGCAGCCTCAGTTGCGGGTTCGCTTTCACAACACGAGCGATTCGGTCAACGATCAATTCATGTACTTTTGGGAAGGTGGCAAAGAGGGCGAGGATCGGATCGTGCAGGTTCCGCCGGGGGAGAGCCGCGTTGTGATGATCGATCCGCCGGCGGGGACGCAGCATGTGTTGCGATTTGTCGGAGACCAGCAGGCTTTCGACAATCAAGTTTATGTCGCCTTGCCGCCGAAATTGCAGCAGCGGGTGCTGTATGTCGGTTCGCAGGCGGAAGATCCGCAGAGCGGGCTGTTCTACTTTCTCAACCAAGCGACGTTGGGGAACGCTCGCCGCGAAGTAGCGATTGAACAAGTGGAACCCGGCGGGCTGCCGGCGGATTTAAAACCGCAGCACACGCCGTTGGTGATCGTTGCCGACGTGGTCCCGTCCGCTGCGATGGCGGGTCTAAAACAATACCTCGGCGACGGTGGGCATCTGTTGTTTGTGATCGACGCGGATCCGAAAGACGATCCCGCGATCGCCGCTTCGTTGCGGGAACTCTCCGATTCGCCATCGCTTGCGATCGAAGAAGCCAAGGTCGGCGACTATGCCATGCTGGCGAAGATCGATTTCCAACATCCGCTGTTCGCCCCCTTTGCCGATCCCAAATACAACGACTTCACCAAGATTCGGTTCTGGTCGCACCGACGGCTAACGCTGGCGGAGGAGGATGGTTGGCAAACGGTTGCGGAGTTCGACGACAACGATCCGGCATTGATCCAGCGATCGATCGGGGCAGGGCGACTGTGGGTCCTGACCGCTGGATGGCAGCCGCAGCAGAGCCAGTTGGCACTGTCGACCAAGTTTGTCCCGCTGATCTCGGGGATGCTCGAACAAGGGCCCAACCGCTCGCCATTGGAAGCCAGTTACGCGATCGGTTCGCAGGGCGAATTGTCGGTGACGCCGCCGTGTGAACTGGTGTCGCCCGACGGGGCGCGTCGCGAAATCGAAGTCGATCTTTCATTGGAAGAACTGAAACAACCGGGCGTCTATCGGTTGATCCAGAGTGGTGTCGAAAGCAGTTTTGCGATGAACCTGCCCGAAAGCGAAAGCCGCACCGTCGCGATCGGAGCGGACCAATTGGAGCAGTACGGATTGCAGATGCAGCGGAGCGAATCGGCGGAACAGATCGCCGACCGCCAGCGCCAACTGCAAGATGTCCAACTGGAAAGCCAGCAGAAGATCTGGCAATGGATGATCTTCGCCGCCCTCGGCATCTTGGTTACCGAAACCTGGCTCGGTGGCTACCTGGCCGGTCGGAAGTCGTAGCAGCAGCATTGGCAGGGGCTACGCGTCTCCACTTGGTTGCCTTTCCTTCTTCTTACACTTCGGCTTGCATTCCCGAATGGTCCAGCCCCATCGTGCGGAAGATCTTGTCGCGGATCGCGAGGTATTCGGGAGAGTCGAGGTTGCGGGGACGCGGCAGGTCGACGTCGAGAATCGCGCGGATCTCCGCCGGACGTGGGCTCATCACAACCACGCGGTCGGCTAATTGCACCGATTCCTCGACGTCGTGCGTTACGAACAGGATCGTCTTCTGCGTCCGCCGCCAGATCTCGACCAGATCGGTCCGCATCTTCAGACGGGTCAAGAAGTCGAGCGCACCCAACGGCTCGTCCATGTACAGCACATCGGGATCGGCAGCCAACGCTCTCGCGATCTCGACCCGTTGGTTCATGCCGCCGGAGAGTTCGCGGGGATAGGCCTGTTCGAAACCGGTCAATCCGACCATCTCGGTGTAGTGCCGAACCGCTTCGTCGCGTTCTTTTGGCGATTGATCCAACAGACCAAATCCGATGTTCTGCTGGACGGTCAGCCACGGGAAGACGGCGTTGTTCTGGAAGATAAAGACGCGGCGTCGATCGGGACGCTGGACCACCGTGCCGTCGATCAGCACTTGCCCTTGGGTCGGCTGCAAGAATCCACAGGCGATGTTTAACAACGTCGACTTGCCGCAACCCGAAGGGCCGACGATGCAGATGAACTCTCCCTCGCGGACCGTCAAATCGATCGATTGCAGCACCGGCATCACAGCCCCATCGCGGCCGCTGTACTCCAGTTGCAGATCGCGAAGTTCGATCTTGGGTGTTGGTTGGGTCATCGTCTTGCCATCCCAGTGCGTGCCAACGATGTCCGTTCGATCCGCGACATCGCGGTATCCAACAGCATCCCGATCACCGAAATCACCAACATCGCCGCTACGATAAAATCGTAGCGGAGGTTGTTCCGCGAATCGTTGATCTGAAACCCAAGTCCCGATTGAACGCCTAACATCTCCGCAGCGACGACGACGACCCAGGCGATCCCCATCGCCAAACGCAGGCCAGTCAAAATCTGCGGCAGCGCGGCCGGCAGGATCACCAATCGCAGCAGCGGCAGCCCGCGAACGCCAAAGTTTTCGGCGGCTCGCAAATACTTTTCATCGATCGCACCAACCGACGATGTCGCGGCGGTAACGATTGGAAACAGCGACGCCAGGAAGATCAAGAAGATCGCCGCCAGATCGCTTGGTTCCCACCATTGCACTCCGCCAAAGACCAACACCGCAATCGGCAGCCATGCGATCGGCGAGATCGGCCGCAACGCTTGAACCAACGGATTCAACAACTCGCGAATCCACAGCGACCAACCGATCGCCAGGCCCAACGGAATACCAACGATCGCGGCCAGGAAAAATCCCCAGGCGACGCGGAAGACCGAAGCGATCACGTACCGCCACAGCACGCCCTGCCCGGCTAGTTCGATCAGCCCGTTGAACGCCAACCAAGGTCCGGGAACGTCGGTCCGGCTGTTCCCCAGCGTCGCCAGATGCCAGATCAAAAGGAAGATCCCGATCCCCAGCGTCCCCAGCAGAATCTTGCGTGCAAGCATCACTGCGGCTCCTCGGATTCCAGCGGCAGCGACCACATCCCCGATTGCTCAAACGATGGGTCGCAGTAGTCGTCGAACCCAAACGGATCGTCGGCTGTCACGGGGCGAAAGCTGAAGAATCCCAGTCGTTGAGCGTAATCTTGAATCTCGGCAAAGTCTTCTCTGGCCAGATCCAAGCGGCTGTAACTGACACGGTCCAAAGGTCGCGTCAGGACAAACTTTAGTAGCTCGGGATCTTGGTTGTAATATTCTTGCCGGGCGGCGATCCAGGCGGCCTGCATCCGTGGCGAGCGGCCGAACTGTTCGGGAATCGCATCGCCATCGGCCGACGGAGTCCCTTCGACAGCCAGACCGGCCATCAAGCGATCGTCCCCTTGGTCGATCCATTTTCCCGATGCCGAAATCCCCTGCACCAGTTCGGTGACAAGTTCCGGATCTCGCTCGATCAACCGCTCGGTCACGACCAAGACACAGGAGATAAAGTTGGGCCAGATATCTTTGGTGAAGTAGAGGACGCGGCCGAAGCCGTCCATCTCCGCTTTGGCGGCAAACGGTTCGCCGACGATGTAGGCTTCGAACTGCCCCGATTTCAAACCGGCAGGCATCTCCGGCGGCGGGTAATCGATCAGCGTGATCTCGGCATTCGTCAACCCGAACTCATCCTTCAGCTTTTCGATCAGGATGCGTTGGTTCGAATAGCGATGCGGAATCGCGATCCGCTTGCCGCGAAGATCGGCAAACGTTTTGTAGGGTGAGTCTTTATTAACGACGATCGCCGTGCCGTCGCGATGCCCCAGGTGGACGATCTTGACCGGCGTTCCCTGACGCTGCATCACCATCGCCAGTGGAGCGAGGATGAAGGCGGCGTCGAGATTCCCCGCGTCGATGTCTTCGGTCATCGCTGGCCAGCTGGTGTACCGCCACGAAACGAATTCCGAATGCTGCTGCGAATGTTTGCTGACCCAGCTGGTGACCGGGCAGGTCAGATGGCAGGTCACCGGAAGATGACCGACCCGCAACGACTTTCGCGTCGCCCCATTCTCGTCTCCGGCGATCTGCTGTGGCGGATCGAACATGCCTAGATTGAAGTGGGCATGCAGGATCGTCACGGTGCCCAGCAGGCAAAGGCAAGTTAGCGTTAGTTTGCCAAAGGAGGACATGAACAGCTGGGTTTTGGGGTTGTGAGGTTTAGGCCGACTTTTGAGCGCAAGTATACAACGCATTCTCGACGGTGCGCATCGGTGGCGGAGCAGAGCGCATCGCCGCTGCGCAGCGGTTATGATGGGGGCCAAGTAAGCCTGCTACGGGATCACACCACGCCCTGCGATTTGCGGAGCTTTCTGGGACACCGATTCGTCGGTGCTCCGCCGCCCGCAGGTTTGTTGGTCTTCCAGCTCCCCACCTACTCCCATCCCCCACCCTTTGGAGTCGCCATGAGATCCCCTCGCAATCGCATGCTTCCGGCACTTGTGATCCTTGCCTCGCTGACCGCATCGAGCCATGCCGCCGAACCTTTGATGCTCGGGTCGCGATGGGAGCTGTTCGTCGACGAATACCTTATCGATTCCAAGCAGAACGTCGAATTGAAGCTGCACGAGCCCGTTCGCCGGGAGATCGTGCTGACGACCGACAAACCTTGGGAGGGGCCGACGAGCGCCTATTTCTCGGTGGTCCAGGATGGCGAGAAGGTTCGGCTGTATTACCGCGGATCCGACGGAGGCCCCGATCATTCCGAGTCGCAATTTACCTGTGTCGCCGAGAGCAAAGATGGGATCCATTTCACACGTCCGAAGTTGGGACTGATCGAGGCGGGGGGGACCAAAGAAAACAACGTGATCTGGCGTGGCGTCGAATCGCACAACTTCGCTCCCTTTCTCGATCCCAACCCGTCGGCCAAGCCCGATGCCCGTTTCAAAGCGTTGGGCGGGGTCAAGAAGCCCGGGAAGAACTGGCAATACGGTGAAACGCCAGGCGGTCTGTACGCCTTTGCATCGGCTGATGGGATTCACTGGCGAAAGCTTCAGAAGGAACCGGTCATTACAAAAGGGGCGTTCGATTCTCAGAACCTCGCTTTTTGGGACGCCGCGCGAAACCGGTACGCATGTTTCAGTCGCATCTTTTCCGCGGAGGACAAACTGCGGGCGATTCAGAGCAGCCATTCCCAGGACTTTCTGAAATGGTCGACCGGCGTTCCCCATCGTTATGCGGAGGATGCGCCGAAGGAACACTTTTACACCTCGGCGACCATTCCCTGTCCGACCGCGCCTCATCTGTTTCTGTCGTTCCCCAAACGGTTCGAACCCGCCCGGCGGAAGATTCCCGAACACAGCGTCAAAGGCGTTTCCGATACGATCTTTATGTCCAGCCGCGACGGGGGCCACTGGGATCGCCCCTTCCTGCAAGCCTGGGCTAGGCCGGGGCTGGATCCAAAAAATTGGACCGACCGCAGCAACATGGTTGCGTATGGCATCTACGACGGAGGCGACGGTGAGTGGTCGCTTTATATCAGCGAGCACTATCGACACGCCGACCATCGCATCCGTCGGCTGACCGTCCGCCAACAAGGATTTGCCTCGGCTCATGTGGGAGGCGGCAAACATGGCGAGTTCACCACGCATCCGATCCAGTTCGACGGCGACTCGTTGCAGCTCAACTACGCCAGCTCCGCAGCCGGCAGCATCCAGATCGAGATCCAGGACGAAAAGGGGCAACCGATTCCAGGGTTTGCGATGCAGGAGATGCCCGAACTGTATGGAGACGAATTGGCGGCGACCGCAACTTGGGATTCGGGATCCGACCTCGGCGCGCTGCGTGGGAAAACGATTCGGTTGCGGGTCAAGATGATCGACGCCGATCTCTATGCACTGCGGTTCACCGATAAGGTCAAATGATCTGCACGCGACCACGGCACACGCTCGTTCTGGGGTGAGTATGATGTTGGCGACGGCTGGGACGGCACATCGATCTGGCTCGTTGTGATCGTTTCGCACCCCCGATTTACCCTAACTCGACCTGAGACCCCCCATGATGAAGCTCAAAACCGTTCTGTTTGCACCTTTGGTCTGCCTGATGTTGTCCAACATCGTTGTTGCCCAAACCCCCCAGCCTCAAAAGCTTTGGAAAGATGGAGCCCCCGGCGCGGGGGGGGGCGAGGTTGGCGATCTGCCTAATTTGACGATCTATCAGGCTGAAGGGGAAGGTCCATGGCCGGCGATCGTCGTCCTCCCCGGCGGTGGCTACGGCGGATTGGCCATCGATCACGAAGGTCATGCGATCGCGAAATGGTTGCAGGATCTTGGCGTCACTGGTGCGATCTGCCAGTACCGCCATCGCGGCAAAGGAAACCAGGGAGCCGGTTACAAACATCCCTTTCCGTTGATGGATGCTCAGCGAGCGATCCGCACCCTTCGCGCTCAAGCTGCTGAACTGAACATCGATCCAAATCGGATCGGGATCCTCGGCTTCTCCGCCGGCGGTCACTTGGCATCGACTGCGGCGACCCACTTCGACGACGGGAATCCCGACGCGTCGGATCCGATCGATCGCGTCAGCTGCCGGCCCGACTTTGCCGTCTTGTGTTACGCGGTGATCGGCCTGAACAAGCCCTACACGCATCGCGGCAGCCAACGCAATCTGCTGGGCGAAGACGCACCCGAAGAACTTGTCGAGTCGCTGTCGAACGAATCGCAGGTGACCGAAAAGACACCGCCGACCTTCCTGTTCCACACCAGCGGAGACACCGGCGTGCCGCCGCAGAATTCCGTCCACTTCTACCTGGCCTGCCACAAGCACAAGGTGCCGGTCGAGATGCACATCTTCGAGAAGGGCCGACACGGACTAGGCCTGGCCGCAGGCCGCCCCGGCGCCGAACACTGGCCGATGCTGTGCCACGAGTGGATGATCTCCCGAGGGATTTTGGAAGCCGACGCGTCGCAGACCGCTGCCGAATCGAAGAGCAAGTAAGCTCAAGGCTACTGTTGAGTACAGCAGCGACGTAACAAAAAAACGCACCGGCGATGATGTCGCCGGTGCGTTGAGTGTTCACTCTAAGCGTGCGTGTTAGCCGATCATCGCGCGGGCGCCCTCTTTTGCTTTGTCGATCGCGGCGGGGAGCTTTTCGGGATCCTTGCCGCCGGCTTGAGCCAGATCGGGTTTGCCACCGCCGCCGCCACCGACGACCGCTGCGACTTCGCCAACCCATTTGCCGGCGCTCATTCCGCCTTCGACAAGGGCTTTGCTGATCCCCGCGACAAGGATCACTTTGTCGCCGCCAACGACTGTCGCCAACAGGACCGCGACCGGCTTGTCGCTCTTCTTTCGCAGCTGGTCGATAAGTTGGCGGATCACGTTCGGATTGGCACCATCGATCGTCCGGACGATCAACAGCGATTCGCCTACGGTTTCGGCGTCGGCCAAAAGATCGTCGGCGGTCACCTGTTCACCAGCGGTCAGGTTGGCCAGTTGTTGGATCAACGACTTCTCGTCGGCCAACAAGGCATCGATCCGCGAGCTGACATCGGCCGCTGCGACGTTCAACATTCGAGCGGTATCGCGGACGATCAACTTCATCTTTGCATAGCTCGCCTCGCCACCGCCGCCGGTCACGGGAGTTCGCTTTTGGACGTCGGCGTTTCCGCTGGCCAGTTGCTTCTTCAGCTTACGAACCTGGTCGATCAAGCTCTTGGTCGCTTCGCTAACCGCAGCGACGGGACAGGCCAATTGTTTGGCTGCCGCTTCGAGAATCTCGGTCGTTTGCTGGCGATAGGCTTTCGCTTTTTCGCCCGTCAACGCCACGATCCGGCGGGTGTTGCTGGAGACGCTCTCCTCGCTTGTCAATTCAAACGCTTGCACGTCGCCGGTGTTGTCGAGGTGCGTTCCTCCGCACAGCTCCTTGGAGAACTCTCCCATCGAGACCATCCGCACCGGGTCGGGATACTTTTCGCCAAACAGCATCATCGCGCCAGCAGCGCGGGCGTCGGCCAAGGGGACGGTGTCCCAGCGGATCGGATCGCCGGCGGCGACATGTTCCAGGACGTCGCTTTGAATCGCTTCGATTTGGGCTTCGGACAACGCTTCTTGGTTGGTGAAGTCGAATCGCAATACGTCCGCTTCGACCTTCGACCCCTGTTGTTGAGCGTGTTGGCCAACGTGCTTTTGCAACGCGTGGTGCAGGATGTGGGTCGCGGAGTGCGCGCGGCGGATCGCGTCGCGCCGCTCGGTGTCGACGTCGGCGGTGACCGTTGCGTTTTCATGGATCGTGCCGCGGACCAGATGTCCGTAATGGACGATCAATGCGGCATGCTTCTGCGTGTCGGTGACATGGAACTCAAAATCGTCGTTGTGGATCGTCCCGACGTCGCCAACTTGGCCGCCGCTTTCGGCGTAGAAGGGAGTGTGGTCCAAGACGACGCGGAGTTCTTGATCGGCACCGCCCGCGGCAACTTTGCCCAACAGATGTTCGTCGCCATCGGTGTTGCCGACGATGATTCCTTTGACGTGGCAGCTGGCCGAGATCTGTTCGTAGCCCAGGAACGGAGTCTCGCGGAGCGATTCCTTCAGCGTTTCCAAAGGACCGGTCTGGAACAGTTCTTTCTGCCCCGCACCGCTATCGACGGCGTGTTGGTCCATCGATTTGTTGTACCCGTCCCAATCGAAGGTCAGGTTCTTTTCCGACGCCAGCGTCTGCAACAGTTCCGGCGGGACGCCGTAGGTTTTGTAGAGGTCGGCCGCTTCGTTGCCGTCGACCATCACGCCGGCGACATCTTCCATCCGCGTGAACATCTGATCGATCCGCGAGAGCGCGGCGTCGAGCGTTTGGAAGAACGCTTCTTCCTCTTTCTGCATCACGCGGGTGACGCGTTGAACCGATTCAGCCAGTTCCGGATACGGTTTCTTCATCTGTTCGACAACCGCCGGCACGATTTGGTGCAGGAACGGTTCACGTAAACCCATTTGATGTCCGTCCAAGACGGCGCGGCGGATCAAGCGGCGGACGACATATTTGGCTTTGTCGGGGCCGGGGTAGACGTTTTCGTGGATCGAAAAAGTGCAAGCGCGGACGTGATCGGTGATCCGTCGCAAGCGGCGGCCATCGTCGCTGTCCAACGAATAATTGCGGCTGCAGACTTCGGCGGCAGCTTGCACGATCGGGAACAGATTATCGATGTGGTAATTGGTCGGTTGGCCCTGCAGGACGCTGGCGCAGCGTTCCAGCCCCATCCCGGTGTCGATGTTTTTGCTGGGCAGCGGATGCAGGTTGTCGGGGGGACTGCCGATGCGGTTGAACTGGGTGAAGACGAGGTTCCAAATCTCGACCGATTCGCCACCTTCCAATTCGTAATAGATCTCGCTGCAGGGACCGCAGACGCCATCGGGGCCCTGGCTTGGCGCGCTGGCGGGCCAGAAGTTTTCGTCCTCGTCCATCCGCGCGATCTTGGATGTCGGCAGGCCGATCTGTTCGTGCCAGATCCCAAACGCTTCGTCATCGTCTTTGTAGACCGTTACGTTCAGCCGGCCGGCGGGGATGTTCAACCACTTCTTGCTGGTCAGGAATTCCCACGCCCAGTGGATTGCTTCGGTCTTGAAATAATCGCCGAAGCTGAAATTGCCCAGCATCTCAAAGAATGTGTGGTGGTAGGCGGTGCGGCCGACGTTTTCGATGTCGCCGGTTCGCAGACACTTCTGGCAGGTCGTCGCCCGCGTGAAATCGAGCTTCACCTTGCCCAGGAAGTGATCCTTGAACTGGTTCATGCCCGCGGGAGTGAACAGCACCGAGGGATCCCAGGTCGGCACCAACACATCGCTTCCCTGCAGCGTATGTCCTTTGCTGACATAGAAATCCAAGTACATTTCACGCAGTTCGTCGGTCTTCATCGATGCTGCTCTTTGAGTCGGGTGGGGCGCGGTAGGCGAAGTGTCAAAACTGCATTTTTACCGAGAAATGGAGTTTTCCAACAGGTAGCATGAGCTGTGGAGTTTGCCTAGTCGGCAGAAACGGTCCGGCCGCGGTCTCGGGGCATTCCCCGCAAACCTTCGCGTTTCGCATCGCCGCAGCGACTATTGGATGCTCGTCGGGACCGAGATCCGTTGCTCGCGATCGCCGGGGCCCACAATCGTCAGCGCGACCGCATCGGTCTGCTCTTTCACTAGCTCATAGAAGGTATCGGGATCTGGCACCGATTTGTCGCCCACTTTCTGCACGAATTGCCCCGGTCGCAGCCCGGCGTTCCAAGCGGGCGTGTCGGGATCGACGCTGATCACCGCAACGGGCAGGATCTCCCGAGGGCGCGAGAACCCAAACAACTGGCCCGGCGGTAGGGCCGTCCCGTGGTCGACTCGCAATCCACGCCAGCTCGGTTCGGGAAACCGGCTGTAGCCCGGTTTGGTCAACGCTAGGTATTTCTTCCCCAGCGTGACGTCGACGATTTTGGATTGGAAGTCGTCGGTCAGCGGGTTGCCTTGCAGCAGCGTCATCTGGACGTGGGCGTTCGCCGGTCGGCGACTCATCTCGCGAAACAATCCCGCCGCGCCATCGATCGGTTGCCCGTCGATCTTAGTGATCAGATCGCCGCTGCGCAAACCAGCCCGTTGAGCTGGCATGCCTTGCAGCACCTGGCGAACGATCGCTCCACGCAGTCCGCGGGCGCGTTGCGGTTCGGGGAGGTCGGCCGGTTCCAAACCCAAGAAGCCAAACGCGGGCGTTTTGCCTTCACGCAATTGGTCGATCGCGGCTCGCATCGATTTGTCGATCGGAATCGCAAACCCGGCCGATTGTTCGTATCCAGCGACCGCGGCCAGGGATGTCGTCAGCCCGATCATCTCGCCTTGTAAATTAACCAACGCTCCACCGCTGGTCCCCAGGTTCAACTTGGCGTCGGTTTGAATCAAGGTCCCAAATTCGTGCAACTGCTCGCTGGCGGGAGCTTGTCCACGCGATTCCTTGTCGGGCTGCGCCGCCGCGGCCCGCTGCAGGTTCGAAACGATCCCCATGCTGGCGCTGGGGTATCCGTCGCGAGCGATAGCGTACGGATTGCCTAAAGAGATCACAAACATGCCGCGCTGGATCTGCGACGCATCGCCCATTTTGATTACCGGGAGAGCCTTGGCGTTTTGGATTCGCAGGATCGCTAGATCGGTCCACGGGTCGCCCGCTTGGACTTCGGCGGGCGTCGCTTGGACGACCGCCTGGCTGCCGATTCCGCGATGCCAGACGTAATAGTCGTTCTGCTTGGGATCGTCGAGGACGTGGAAGTTCGTCAGGACGTCGCCGTCGGCTGAAACGATCACGCCCGACGCAAACTCCGTCGGAACAAACGCCGGGTTGGTCGGATCGATCAGCGGTCGACCGAGCCCGGGGAGATTGAATTTCAGATCGCCCATCGCATCGGCGGGCAGATCTTTGCGAACGCGAGCGATCGCAACGACCGAACGCCCCGCGCGATCGATCGCATTGGTTAACGCCGACTGCATCGACAGCAACGCGTCCGGCGATTGCTGTGCCGAGGTCGGACAGGCCGAGAGCAAAATGACAACGAGGAAAGCAATTTGTCGCATCTTGAATCAACCTGTCCGCAAATCGAAGCCGTTGTTAACTGTTGGTCGTCGCTTCTTCATCGACATCGCTCAAAGCATCTGCATCGGCGGCTGCGTCTTCAGCACCGATTTCGACAGGACCAGCGAACCCGCCCGCCGTCATGATCCGGTCGCGGATCTCGTCGCGCGTTTCGGTGTTCTCGATCAGGAAGTTACGCGCCTTCTCCTTGCCTTGTCCAAGGTAGGTTTCGCCATACTTGAACCAAGCACCGCTGCGAGTGAGCACGTTGTGTTCCAGCCCCAAGTCGAGGATGTCGCCTTCGAAACTGATACCATTATTATGCATCATATCGAATTCGGCGATCCGGAACGGCGGTGCCACCTTGTTCTTGACGATCTTGCATTTGACCCGTTGGCCGACCTGTTCTTCGCCATCTTTGAGTGCACCGATCCGACGGACGTCGATCCGGCAACTGGCGTAGAACTTCAACGCCCGACCGCCCGGTGTGGTTTCGGGGCTGCCGAACATCACGCCGATCTTTTCGCGGATCTGGTTGATGAAGATCACCACCGATTTGCTCTTCGCGATCGCACCGGTCAGCTTCCGCATCGATTGGCTCATCAGACGCGCTTGCAGCCCGACGTGCGACGCTCCGATTTCGCCTTCGAGTTCCGCACGCGGTACCAACGCCGCGACGGAGTCGATGATGATCACGTCGACCGAGTTGCTTTTGACCAACATCTCGGTGATCTGCATCGCCTCTTCACCGCTGCTCGGTTGGCTGACCAACAGCGAATCGAGTTCGACGCCCAGCTTCTTACCCCAGCCGGGATCAAAGGCGTGCTCGGCATCGATGATCGCCGCAATGCCACCCGCCTTTTGCGCTTCGGCGGCGACGTGCAATGCTAGCGTCGTCTTACCGCTCGATTCGGGGCCGTAGACTTCGATGATCCGGCCGCGAGGCAGCCCGAAGCCGCCCAAGGCCATGTCCAGGCTCAAGCTGCCGGTCGGAATCCCACTGATTTTTAATTGCGATTCAGCACCCAAAGGCATGATCGCCCCACCGCCAAACGATTTTTCGATCTGCTGCAGGGTGGCGGCCAAACCCGGTTCACGCGCCAAAACGGCTTTCATGCCTGGGTCGATCTTGCCTGCTTTTGCACTCGATTTTGCTGATTTCTTGGCCATGGTGATCCCTTTCGATTCGCTTTCCCAAATGTGATTCGCCCGCTTGCCGGACCCGCTCGTAAGCATCGTCTGCTCGCCAAAAGTGGACAATCGGATAGTACCCTTTGTATCGGGGACCAACAACCACTTGATTTGGGAACAGTCTCTCTTGCTCTGTGAATAGTATTGGCTCGGGGCGTGACACCTCTGGTCCCAGGCTGCTATCGGTTGCTAGGTTAACAGCGGACTAACACCGGAACCCCTGACAAAGGGGTACCCCAATAAAACAATCAACAGGAGCATTTTCGATGCCAAAGTTAACTATCGAAGGTCAGGGTGAATTTGAAGTTCCCGCCGGGACACGCTTGGTCAACGCGTTGACCAAGATCGCCGGCACCGATCAATTGCATGCCTGTGGTGGCAAATGCCGCTGCACCACCTGCCGCGTTGAATTTATCGCAGGCGAACCGTCGAAGATGACCGAAGCCGAACAAGCGACGCTGTCGGCTCGCGGCATCGACCAACAGGGGGTTCGGTTGAGTTGTCAGATCTTGTTCGAACAGGATCAACATATCAAGTTGATCAGCCGACTCGAAGGAAGTGGCCGCGCCGACCAAGGTGGTGCATGTGCCGAAGAGATCGAACCCGAACCACAATGGGTCGAAAAGTCGTAAGCAGCTTCGAGTGATTTTTGGGCGGGGTTCAAACAACCCGCTGACTGAGTCGAAAATTTCCCTCGATCGGGCACGGTGAGCGACGCGTTTACGCGTCCTTTGATGGTGAGCAGAGGTCGTGACGACCTGTTGTTAGAACCGATTGGAGCCTCTAGCGTTTCAGCTTGGACAGAGGCTTCAAGGCACAACCGTCTCGCATTGGGGGAACACTCGGATGAAACGTTCTGCATTTCTATTGTTGTTGGCGGCGGTCGCGATCGTTGCCAATCTGCCAGCTCGTTCGATCGGACAACAAGAGGCTGGGACCACTCCGGTGGCGAACGACCTGCCGGGAGACGAACAGGAAGCGGCGGCTGGCGAAGCGAGCGACGCGGCGCAGATCGATGGCGAATTGGAATCCGATAGCGGTGTCGAAACGCAGCGGCTGCCGCCGGGGTATTCGGAGATAATCACCAATTCCCAGCGACGCAAGATCTACCAAATCCAACAGGGTTACCAATCGCAGATCGACGTGCTGCAGCGGCAGATCGCCGCTTTGGTTACCAGTCGCGATGCCGAGATCGGAGCGGTGTTGGATCCGCAGCAGCAACAAGTGCTGAAGTTCATCCTCGAGATTCGCGAGCGAAATCGTACCGAGATGGAACAAACCATCTCCACCCAACGCGGCGTGACGTCACCGCAGGCGAACGGTCCGGTCACCGCGGAACCCGCGTTGGAAGATACCGAACTGACGCCGATCGAATAGCCTCAGTCAAACGGCGCGAGGCAATGCGAACGAGCCCTTTTTAGAATCAATACCGTTCAAAGAAGGAGCCTCGGACCGTCGCAATAATTAGCGGCGGGATGTAGTGGACGAGGTTACGAGTCCCAGCGATTTGGTCTGATGCATGCAACAGGACTCGTAGCCTCGTCCACTACGCTTCGTTGAACGGTATTGTGTATAGAATCCTGGGCCGTACCGGCGCGATCGATCGTCGGGGCGGTCGTTGGGCTTTGCGGTGGCCATCGATCAGTCCAACGCGACGCGGTCCATCACGTTGTAGGTCGGCCCTTTTTGGTGCTTGTCCATGAAGCTTGCGAAGACGTGGACTTCTTGGACATGGATCATCCCCAGGTCGGTCTCCGCTTCCTTTTCCGCGGCGGCGATAAAGTCCTCCCCTAAGCGACTTCCCTTTTTCAGTCGCCCCAGGGTGAGGTGAGGTGTGTAGTCGCGGAACTCCCGCTTAAAGCCCAGCTTGCCCATTTCGATGTCGATCGATTCTGCCAACGGGCACAAACCGGAGGATTGATCTTCGACGCCAGCCCAGACGACGCGAGCCCGTTGCAGATCGGGGAACCCACCGATCCCCTGGATTGAGAGCGAGAAGGGTTCGACGTTCGCACAACACTTCCGCAACGCCTTGCAGACGTCGGGGACTTCGATATTGTCGACGTCGCCGAGAAACTTCAGCGTCAGGTGCAGATTGTCGGCATCGACCCACTTCACGCCGGTTGCCGGTTCGCGAAGCCGATCGACCATCCGACCCGCGGCGTTTTGAATTTCATCGGTGAGCGGTATCGCAATAAACGATCGAATCTTCTGCATCGCTAGACATCCAAATCAAGAAACTCTTATTATAGCTGGTGCATCAAAAATCGGCACCAGCACGCGCGTCGTCTTCGCCGGGCGCGGCAGTCTTCGCCACGGGATGGCTGGATTTGTTCGTTGCCGCTTCTCCAAACCAAGGAACTCGCCGCTGTGTCCCTTTCGTTCCAACCCCATCCCTTGCTGTTGGGGGGACATCTGCAAACGCTCGCCACGACGCTGATCCCCACACCCCAAATCCCCTACAAGGCGACGCAGCATCGCGTCGTCCTGGACGATGAGGATCAGATCGTTCTTCACGATGATACCCCGCCGGGTTGGACGGCCGGCCAGCCGGTCGCCATTTTGCTGCATGGTTTGTGCGGCTGCCATGGGGCCAGTTATATGATTCGGATGGCCGACAAAATGAACCGCTGCGGCGTCCGTGTCTTTCGCATGGACATGCGCGGCTGTGGCGCCGGCCGCGATCTGGCTCGCGAGCTGCCGCACTCGGGTCGCAGCGGCGATCTCTTAGCCGCCATCACCCGGATCGCCGAACTGTGCGACGATTCGCCGATCTGGCCGATCGGCATTTCGATGGGAGGCAACATCTTATTAAAGATGCTCGGCGAGATCGGCAAAGGGATCCTGGTCCCCGAGTTCCCCGCCGACCGGATCGCGCGAGCTGCTGCGGTCGCTCCGCCGATCGATCCAGCTCGCTGTTGCCGCAACATGAGCCGCTGGATGATGCGGCCCTACGGTCTGTACTTCATCCGCAAGCTTCGGTCGCGGGTCGCTCCGTTGGTCGAGCAGCGGGACGATTGGCGAGCGATCAATTGGAATCCTCACCCCAGAACGCTGTGGGATTTCGACGGCCTTGTCACCGCTCCGCTCAGCGGATTTCGCGACGTCGAAGACTATTACGCGCAAGCTGCCGCGGCCCCGTTGGCCTCCGGGATCGCAGTCCCCACGATGATCCTGGCTTCCGAAGACGATCCGATCATCCCGATCGGCTGCCTTCGCGACGCCGACTGGCCCGGCCACGTCGAACTGCACACCACTCGCCGCGGCGGACACGTCGGCTTCATCGGCGGCCGGCAACTCGAAACCGGCGATCGCTACTGGATGGACGCCAAGCTGCTGAACTGGTTCGATTGCCCGCAGCAATAAGCAGAGCCTGGAGAGCCCCGTCGTGTTGCAAAGCTTTGACTTGCAACCCTCAACCCGCTAACGAAATAAGGGCTCTGGATAGCGAATAAGTCGTTTGGCTGGCGAAGCTTTAGAACGATTTAGGGCGGGGACCAAACGTGTCCAAACGCCAAATATCCTCTTCGTGGACAACTGAATTGTTGGTGATAGCATTGATGTTTCACCGATACATCAAGTTCATGGTGAGGGAGCGATGTCTGTGCAACTGCAATTGTGGGATGAGCCTGCAAAAACGCTAGCATTTCCAGAAAGGAAGGCTCAGCCGCCGGTGGAACCACCACTGGCCGCGGGTTCTGCCGAGCTAGCTGCCGCGCCGCCAGACACCAAAACTGACGTTTTTTCCACACTGCAACGGTGTTCGAAAAACGGCGAGCAGGACGAGTGCCAGCCGCCCGCCGGCAAAGCGGACGTTTTGTCCAGCTTGCGAAAACAGCTACGCCGCGTCGAAGCGGCTCGGCGTCCCGAATCGCAAGCGATCTCTTCGGGCATCGAACCGCTGGACGCACTGCTCCCCCAAGCCGGTTATCCCCCGGGTTCATTGGTCGAATGGATCGACGTCGGGCACGCCGGCGGTGCGGCTTGGTTGTCGCTGACCGGTGCGGTCGCGGCTCATCGGCACACCGGCGGCAAGGTCGTGATCGTCGACACCGATCGGACGTTTTATCCCCCCGCCGCGATCGCTGCGGGGTTGCCATCCGATGCGATCGTGCTGCTGCAGCCCAAGTCGCGAGAAGACCTGATCTGGTCGCTCGACCAATCGCTTCGCTGTTCCGCGGTGGCGGCGGTTTGGGGGCGCGTCGGGAATCTGCAGGACAATGACGCCCGGCGGTTGCAATTGGCTGCCGAAACGGGAGCCACGTTGGGGATGCTGTTGCGGCCAGCGACAGCGATCCGGCAAACCAGCTGGGCCGAGGTCCGTTGGCAGGTCCGCGGAGTCGTCCCCCGATCGGCTGCCCCGACCTCCATCCTGACGGCGAATTCCGACCGCTTGCTGGCCGTGCGGTTGCTGCGTGCCCGCGGGGCTACTGCCGGACAGCAATTGATGCTGCAGATCGATCAACAGTCGCGAATCGTTCGCAAGGAACTGCCACGTGAATCCAAGAGTGCTCAGCATTTGGCTGCCGAATTGGCCCATCCAAAGACTGCACGCCGCCAGCAATCTGCCCGCCGGGCCTGATCGCCCGCCGCTGGTCTTGATCGCTCGCGACCCTCGCCGCGGCCAGCGCGTCGTCGCCTGCTGTCGCCGCGCTGCGATGGCGGGGATCAAAGTCGAGATGTCCGGCGGCGAAGCGACTTCGTTGATCGAAGCGGCAACCGATGCGCAATCGACGACTCAACCGCACGACGCTCAAGCCGACCTCGAAGCGCTGCAGGAACTCGCCGCCGCCTGCACCGAACGCTTCAGTCCATTGGTCGGCCTGGAACCGCTGGGCCCACGCCCTTGGGCGGGCCAGCTGCTGCACATGCCGCAAGGCTTGGTGATGGACGTGACCGGGATCGGTCCGTTGTTCGATGGCGAAGAATCGCTCTGTCGCCAGATCGATGAATTTTTCCAAAGCCGCAACCTGCAGGTTCGGATCGCGCTGGCCAGCACGTTAGCCGCCGCGTGGGGTTTGGCGCGAAGCCCCGCCTCGCGTCGCAAGACCGTCAAAACAACACAACGTTATTGCATCACCAAACCGGAAACCGAGTTCCATCACTTGGTCTCGATGCCAACCCGCGTGATGCGGTTAGAACCGGCTTGTGTCGAGACGCTGGCTCGGCTGGGGATCGAGCAATTTGGTCAATTGCTGCGGCTCCCTCGCGAAGGACTTGCCACGCGGCTAGGTGCCGATTTGATGTTGCGGATCGACCAACTGTTAGGTCGCGCCGACGAACCGTTGCCCGTCTACCACCATCGCCCCGAAGATCATGTCAGCATCGATCTGGAGCATCCGACGCGCGACACGGAGATCTTGATCTACAGCAGTGAACAATTAATGCAGCGGTTGGTGAAGGGACTGCGACGGCGCGGTCACGGCGCGCTACGGATCGCTTGCCGGTTTGAACTGCTGCAGCACGAAGCTGTCGAGATGCGTTTGAGCTTATTTGCGCCGACCGCCGACGACCAACATCTCAACCGTTTATTGGCCAATCATTTCGGCCGCCAGCGGTTGCCGGCCGACGTCCATCGCGTGGCGGTCTCCGCCACGTTAACCGCTCCGCTACAGCAACGCCAACCCGACCTGATCGGCGACGCGTCGACGCATGCCAACAGCGCCCCGGCGCTAGCTAATCTGATCGACAACCTGGCGGGACGACTGGGGCGACAATCGGTGTTGGGAGTTCGAGCGACGCGGAATCCCGAACCCGAATCAGCCTACCGCACTCAACCGTTGACTGGCCAACCGGTCGGTGAGATCGCGCGGATGCGACGCGGCGGCAGCCGATCGGCCGTTCGAAAATCATCCCGTTCGACGAAGCCGCGAGGATTTTTTAACGAGCAATCCGACAGCGAAAGCTTTGTCCCCTCGCCGCACGACCCGCTGCGGCGACCGATCCAATTGTTGAAAGAACCGATCGAACTGACGGTCCTCAAGATCGAGCGGGGGACGCCGCCGATGCTGTTCGGATACCGCGATCGCCAATTGCAGACGCATCGTTTTTGGGGCCCCGAGCGAATCGAGACAGCTTGGTGGAGCGGATCGATGATCCGCCGCGATTACTTCCGCATCGAGACCAATCAAGGCGATTGGTTGTGGGTCTATCGCAAACTGACGACCAGCCAGTGGTATCTGCACGGACTGTTTGGTTGATTGAAGAGGCCGCCGACGCTGCTTCAGTCGCAAAGCGACGACATGCGACAGCCTGGGACGCAAGTTCGCGCTTCACTCGCCCGGCGAAGCCAGGGAGGGTCGAGAAACGAGCGTTTAGCGACGTTTTTCGGGGAGGGCCTTCCGCTGGTTCGAGACGCTTGGAATTCCCCGCGGACTCCCCTCCCCGAACCTCGCTGCGCTGGTTCGACCCTCCCTACTAAACTGCGTTTTGGGAGGGTGAAGTGATGTGTTGCTCCTGCTTCACTCAAAAAACGGCGAGAACGCTTCGATCTGAGTAAGCTAGGGGTTTGCTAGCAAAACTTGGTTTATAGAAAAGACTTCGATCGATTGGACTTGCCTTTGCAGGTCAGGTACGGACAATAGCCTGTCGTTGAACCTCAAGAACCCTCGGTTTCATTCCGCTGCGACGACTCTGGGCGATGTGAAACCTAACCACCTGCCTTTCCGATACCAAGGAGTATCTACCCGATGCGAAATTTCGCTGCGATGCTTGCCGTAACACTGTTGGCCACCGCCACGCTGAGCGCTGCCAATCCTGTTGTTGTCGATATGAAGACCTCGATGGGGCCGATCCAGATCGAGATGTATCCCGACAAAGCTCCCGAGACCGTTAAGAACTTTGTTAACTACGCTAACAAAGGCTTCTACGACGGCACGATCTTCCATCGCGTGATCGATGGGTTCATGATCCAAGGCGGTGGATTCACGCCCAACATGCAAGAGAAAGAGACCGGCGCGATGATTCAAAACGAATCGGCCAACGGACTCAAGAACGAAAAGTACACGATCGCCATGGCGCGGACTCCGAATCCTCACAGCGCGACCAGCCAGTTCTTCATCAACACCGGCACTGACAACGGTTTCTTGGACCGGGCCAACGCTCGCGATGGTTTTGGGTATTGCGTGTTTGGCAAAGTAACCAAGGGAACCGAAATCGTCGACGCGATCGGCAAAGTTGCGACCGGAAACGTTGGCCCTCACGGCGACGTCCCACGCACTCCCGTGATCATCGAAAAGGTCACGATCGCTCAATAAGCGACGCCCCTCGGCGAAGCATCGCCTATTGCTGCCCTCCTGCAACGCGAACAGTCGCGTTGCACTTTGGGTTCCAACAGACGATCGAGAGCCGACCCATCTCTGTCGCGATCCTTATCGCGACGCGAACCGCTGGAGTCACAGGCTTCACCGATCTTTCTCACGATGACGTCGATCATCGAATGAAGCCATTGCCGGCGGGGTCGCATTATCGCAACGCGGTGTTCTTTGGGTGCCACTGGCTCTGCCAGTGCTCCTCGACCGAAGCAACTCCATCGGTTCGATCAACAGCCGGCAAAGGCTTCTAAAACGGATGGGTTGCCAGTAGTGGAGCCGACGCATTGAAGCGTGTTGTGAACGGATCATCCAAGGAGCAGATGCGATCATCAACCGGCTTGAGATCGGCACGTTTGTCGATTCATTCCGCTTCCACAGTTTCGCTCCAAGAGCACTGGCAGTGCCAGTGGCACACAACCGAGAGCAGATATCTGCATGTGCGACCCTGCCGGACCGAATGTTCTTTGAGTGCCACTGGCTCTGCCAGTGCTCCTCGACGGAGAGCTGATATCTGCAGATGCGACCCTGCCGGACCGAATAGTCTTTGAGTGCCACTGGCTCTGCCAGTGCCCCTCGACGGAGAGCTGATATCTGCAGGTACGACCCTGCCGGACCAAATGCTCTTTGAGTGCCACTGGCTCTGCCAGTGCTCCTCGACCGAAGCCCCCAAAGGTTCGAACTGCCAACGGTGCTTCCAATGGCTAGCATCGGATGAAGCAACTCCATCGGTTCGATCAACAGCCGGCAAAGGCTTCTAAAACGGATGGGTTGCCAGTTGTCGAGCCGCCGCTTTGAAGCGTGTTGTGAACGGATTATCCAAAGGGCAGATGCGATTATCAACGGGCTATCGCAACCGGCTTGAGATCGGCACGTTTGTCGATTCATTCCGCTTCGGCAGTTTCGATCCAAGAGCACTGGCAGAGCCAGTGGCACACGACCGAGAGCTGATATCTGCATGTGCGACCCTGCCGGACCGAATGTTCTTTGAGTGCCACTGGCTCTGCCAGTGCTCCTCGACCGAAGCCCCTAAAGGTTCGAACTGCCAACGGCGCTTCCAATGGCTAGCATCGGATGAAGCAGCTTCATCCGTTCGATCAACAGCCGTCGAAGGCTTCGAATCGTTAGGCGAGCGAACGCTTTAAGACTTCCATCGTTTCGGCTTGCCGTTGTTCGACGACTTTGCGAGCCGCGGCGGCCCGTTGCTTGGCCTTGTCGGGATTTTGAGCCATCTCTAGGACCGCCGGGACGATCTTCGGCATGTCGGCGGGGTTGTCGAGATCGAACAGCCAATCTCCCAGCCCGATGTCTTCCCACATGTAGCCCTTGGACGTCTGTTCGGCCCAGCGGCAGACGATCGCTGGGATGCCGTGGCCGATGCACATGATCGGTGAATGCATCTCGTTGCCAAACAGCCCCGCACTTTGCACATACGTGCTGACCGCTTCGCCCGTCAACCAGTAGTTCGGCCGCCAAACGACACGTTTGCGGATCTCCGCCGGCAGCGGATCGACTAACAATTCTTTGCCGACTTTCATCTGCGTTTGATCTTCGGGACAGACCAAGACTTTCAGATCGGTCGTCTTCACCACTTCGACGATCGCTCGACGCAGCTGCGCATGATCGTGCTCTTTCATCGCTTCGTTCCGCGCGTGTTTCACCTCGTCGAACGGGCGATCCTTGATCGTCCAATAGGGCGTGTAACGCAGCCGCGGAATGCAGCACAGGAACTTGCCCGGTTGCAGATCGTTGGCTTTTAAGAAGGCGTTCGCTTTTTCCGGTTCCCGCAGATCGCAAGCAAACGCGCCGTCGGGACCAAATTCCATGATCTTCGATTGGCAACCCTTTTCTTTGGCCAGAGCCAGCGAATGCGAATCGCGGAAGAAAACAAACTCGGCACCGCTCAGCACCTCGATCGTCTTCGCCATCGCAGGTTCCGTCGTCGGTTTCGTGGAAGCCGATCCCTTCGACGGTAGCGTGATTCCATAGACGCCGTAGGGCTTTTGAGTCTCATCGCGCCAACGAATCACATCTTTTTGTGCAACCAACGAAGGTCCCGAACCGTGCAACAGAAACTCACACTCTTCAAAAGCCTGCTTCCGCTGGGCAGCGGTTTTGATGATCTTCAGCTTCGGAAACTCCGCCCGCAGCAACTCTTCGACTCCATTGTCGACGCGGCTAGGCCACAGTGTGATCTCCGCGTCGGGCATGTGAGTCCGCAGGATTTGCAGCACACCGGGCGTGTGAGCGATGTCGCCGATGTTGACCGTTTGCCAAGACGATCGCAGCAGGATCTTTTTCTTGGCGTTTGTCGGTGCCGCGGAATCGTCGGCAGCCATCGCCGCACCCGCTGTCGCGAGCCCCAGCATGGCCAGGGCGTCGCGACGATTGAAGAGGTTATTATTCATGAGCTCTGAAAAATTGGGGGATTCGATATGCAGAAATCACTCTGCATCCCAATTGTCTTTGCTCAACAGGCTTCCGGCAAGGATCTTTGCCGGATCGACGACCACATGTTTGATCCGATGACGCTTCCAGGTGTAGCTGATGTGGACCAAACCGTCGTCGGATTGGATGATCGCGGGGTAGCTGAATTCACCCTTTTCATCGCGTTCGACAACGCCGACCTTGTGCCACGCCAGGCCGTCGTCGGAGATCGCCAGGTTCAGCAGACCGCGTCGCCCCCAGCCGGTTTTGCCGCTGCCAAGGTGATTGTAGATCATCAATTGACGGCCATCCTTGAGTGTCACGACGTCGATCCCCGAGTTCGGATTCGGCATGTCGATCGGTTCCAGCTTCGACCACGAAGCACCATCGTCGGCGGAGAAGCTGCTGACGATCACGCTCTCCTTGGTCCGGCACAGCACCTGCAAACGCCCATCGGCGTGCTGCAGGAGCGTCGGTTGGATCGCGTTAAAATCGGTCGCCGGTTCGATCGGACCGACACGTTTCCAGGTGCCGCTGGGTTGGCCATCGGCCAGGGTCGTCGATTCGAAGTGGATCGTCCAACCGTCGTATTCGGTCGACGAACCCGACAGCAGCGTCTTGCCATCGGCCAACAGGATCGGCTTGCAACGGACCGGCCCATCGATCCCTTCGGGCAATCGTTTGCGCTCGACAAACGAACGCCCACGGTCGTAACTGACCATCACCTCGCCCCACCAAGTTTGTGGGTCGGGGCCAACTTTAAAGAACAGCAACGTCGGCCCATCGCCAGGCGATTGATAGAGGACGGGATTCCAGCAGGGATACCGAAGCCCATCGTGCTGCACGCCGTTGGCCCATTCCCTCGGTGACGACCATCCGTTTCCATCGTGATAGCTGACCCAGATGCCAACGTCTTTATCCTTCTCTCGCGTTCCACCGAACCACGCGGCCACCAACCCACGATTGGTCTCGCAGATCGTCGACGCATGGCACTGCGGGAAACTGGCTTTGGTGTAGACGAATTCCTCGCTGACAAAGCCAGGGAATTTGGGCTCCTCGATCGCCTTAGTTTTTGCGGCCACCAGCTTCTCCTGGGGATAGGTGATGCAGTCGTTGTGGTCGGCGAAATAGAGTCGCCCGTTTTCAGCACCGATCAACAGATCGGGTTTGCCATCGCGATTGAAGTCGCAGACCGCGGGGCTGGATGTGTGCCCAGCGACGTTCCGCCGCGCCAGATTGCCGACCTTCTTCAATACGATCTTGCCATCGCGATCTTCGCAGTTGCGGTACCAAAGAGCGTTCTGCGAGTTGACCAGCACGTCCAATCGCCCGTCGCCATCCCAGTCGACAACCGTCAGTTTGACGCGTCCCGAACTGCCACACGACCTGGTGTTCAACTGCAACGGTTGATTGTTCTCATCGACAAAAATGCGTTCGGCAGCTTTGCCACCGCGTCGCAGCGTCAGGAATCCTTCTTGATCAAGCATCACCAGATCGACGCTACCGTCAGCGTCGAAATCGATGGCAAATGGAGTCGTCCGCCACTGGGTCAACGTGTCCGACGCCAACGTCTGCCACCAATACCATCTTGGCGGAGCTTCGCGTTGTCCGGTCTCCAACGCAGTGTCGATCAACACGCCACCGTCGTTCCGCAACACGCCGACGCGAGAGAGGATCGAGTTGTAGATGACGTCGGGATCTTGATCTCCATCCCAATCGGCAACCGAAAGCGTCGTGTAACCCCACTTCGCTTCGCACGGTCCCTGGATCGAACCATCGCTGCCGGCGAGGACTCGGAAGACCTGCGAGCTGTCAGCGGCTTCACTCGACCGCGCCTCCAACAGTTTCACAGCGGCCCACTTTGGCGCTCCGTTTTCCCCATCGCCAAGATTCTCGAACAGCCCGATGTATCCGGCGGTGTTGCCGCACAGGATATCCTCGTCGCCATCGCCATCCCAGTCGTAGATTGCAGGGGTCGCCAACGCACCAAACTTCAGCGTATCGGACTGCTGCTGAAAATAGACGGGAGCCAGGAAGACGGGCTCGCTGCCGCGCATCTGGCCACTGTTTTCGACAAGCGCGACGCGTCCATCTTCATCGCCAACGATCAAGTCGAGATCGCCATCGCCATCCCAATCGAACGCGGTTGGCGTGATCATCTGCAGATCCATCACCAGCGGCTTGCCGGTATCGTCGGCCAGCTTGCTTCCGGCGGCGTATTGTGGCTGTGTCCGCGATCCGATGTTTTCAAAGTAGGTGAAACCGTCCAGAAATTCACCACACAACAGGTCCAGGTCGCCATCGCCATCGAAGTCGGCAAAGTTGGGCGAGGGCCAGCCGTAAACGTCGATGTCACCACCGCCGGCCTGCAATTTGACAGGCTTATCCGAATATTCGGGGGACGCATCGCTGCCGTCATTGGTAATCAAGTAGACGAATCCGCGCAGCCGCCCGTTGTGCCAAAGGCCATTGCGATCGTAAGCGTTGTCCCACACGTATTCCGACCAATCGCCCGCCCCGACAACGATGTCGTGATCGCCGTCGCCGTCGTAATCGACGTACCGCCACATGTTTCCGCGGACGTTGTTTTCGTGGACGTTCCCCTTGGGATAGATCTGCTTTCGCTTGTCGAAGGCAAAAGCACCGGTCGCTTCGTCGCGAGGGAATTCAAAACAGGTGTTCAAGATTCGCGGCTTGCCATCGACGTAGCTGACCTGCATGTTGTGCGAGGTCTTGCCGACGTGGACGCCGGGGAGAAAGACCGGCATCTTTTCTGCGGGGTCTTGCGATGGGTTCTCGAAGTAATAGACGCCGTTGGAGGGTTTGTCGGGACACGACACCAACAGATCCATATCACCGTCACCGTCGTAATCCATCGGCATCGGCCAGGCCCAAAGCCCAACGCCCAGATCGACCTTCAGACCGGGGTTGTTGTATTCCAGTGGCAGCAGTTTCCAGTCGCTCTCTTGAGCTCCAAGGCAACTGGCAAACATCAGCGCTGCAACGAGGGGCAGCCGGGTTAGGATTCGTGTCACTTTCATCACCTCGGAAGTAATTGTCGATGGCGGTTGGGTTGGATCGTCACGTGGGGTGGAGCGTCGGCGTGGCACCGTCGCAAACAGGTAGGGGTGGGAGCTTCCAAAAGCGGAAACCGTCTATTGTTGTCGCTCGGGAAACGCGTTGGCTAATGTTTGATCAAATTCCGCGATCATTTTCTCGTGTTCCCGATCGGCGGCGAGATTGACAGTTTCCAGCGGATCGTTGTCGTGATCGTAAAGTTCCCGCGCGATCACGTCGCCGCTGTCGATCGCCGTCCAACGGGTGTACCGCCAGCGATCGGTTCGCATCGAACATCCCCAAGCCTTCCAGTTGCTGGGATTGCCGTAAAAGGGTTGTTGATGTTGAGTGAAAGCAGCTTGCTTGACCGAAGCTTTGGGGTCTTCGAAGATCGGCGTCAAACTGGTCCCTTCCAGTCGCCGCGGGAGGTCGTCGGAGATACCGGCGAGCTGGGCGAGAGTTGGATAGAGATCGATGAGTTCAGCTAGAGCCGACGTCGATTTGCCTTGGCTGGCCGGATGCCGTGGGTCGGCGACGATCAGCGGCACGCGGGCGTCGAGTTCAAAATTGGAGGTCTTACCCCATAGCGTGCGTTCGCCGATGTGGAAGCCGTGGTCGGACGTGAAGACAACGATGGTGTCGTCGGCTCGACCGCTTGCGTCCAATGCATCCAAGATCTCACCGACCTGCGCGTCGATGAAACTGATCGACGCGTAATAGCCGTGGCGCAGATGCCGAACCTCCGCCTCGCTGAGCGGACGATCTTTCGGCACGCCGCCGTAGCCGCGGATTTCGGAGGAGGGATGCATCGCGATTGCTGGCACATCTTCTGGCGCCGCCGCGGGGTCGGGCATCGGGATCGTGTCGGCATCATATAAATCCCAGTACCGCCGCGGAGCGACAAACGGCAGGTGTGGCCGCCAAAATCCAACCGCCAGGAAAAACGGTTGGTCGCTGGTGGCGTGATCGCGAATCATCGCCGCCGCCAAGTTGGCGATCTGCCCGTCGCGATAGGCGGTATCGGGAACGTCGTGAGCTTCGGTCGCGGGAGCCTTAAATTGCCGCGGCTTGCCACCGCTGGGCGTGTTGTTGTAGATCGTGTCGGCCGCGTGAGTACCGCGAAACAGGACTTCATCGATCGACCACGAGCGGCGGTCTTGTGTGTCGCCCATGTTGTGAAACATCTTGCCGATGTTCTGACAGAAATATCCGTGGTTCTTGAAGTGCTGGGGAAGCGTGACCAGCGTGCTGCCACCGGCCGCAGTATTGCGGAAATACTTGCGAAGATCGTCGACTTTGACGGTATCGGGACGCAGCCCCGTCAAAAACGAAGACCGCGACGGATTGCAGACCGCTTGTTGGCAATAAGCCCGCGTGAACGTCAGCCCGCGTTTGGCAAGGCGTTCCAAATTCGGCGTCTTGGCAACGGGATCGCCGTAGGGGCTGATCGCACAGTTCAAATCGTCGGCGACGATGAACAAGACGTTGGGGGCGGCGCTAGCGACCGACGTCAGCAGGAGACAACTGGCGAAGAACAGGACGCGAGAAAGCAACGGCAATGCTGGACAACCAAAGAAAAATCGCGTTGCATTCGATGACATCGGTTGGAGCTCCGCCAGGAATCGCCGCCGAAAGCCGGCAACGCAGCCGCCGATTTTAGCCTAAATCTATAGACTTGCAAGCAAAGGCAGCAGCGGAACACACGGTGAGCAGCGTTTATGTTTCAGCCTACCCTCTCATTGAAACACTGGTTGTGACCGGCGGCGGTACCGAATTCAATCGTCCAGTCCCGGCAGGCTCAACCGCGCCTTCTCCAGCAGCCGACTGAGTTCCTTCAGTTCGGTGCGGTTCAGGTGTCCGATTAACCGCTTGTGAAGACTGAGCAATGGTTCGTCGATCTGTTTCAGCAGCGCCAGCGCACTGTCGGTGATCTCGATGTAGATCACGCGGCGATCTTCCAGGCAGCGTTTTCGCGTGACCAACCCCTGCTTTTCCAAGCGGTCGATCAGCCCGGTGATCGCCGGCACAACTTGGATCATCCGCTCGGCGATCTCCAACGAAGGCAGCGGGTTCCCTTCGCCTCGCAAGATTCGCAACACGTTGTACTGCGACGAGGTCAGACCATATTCGCGGAACAGTCGCCCAAACCGATTCTGAAATTGGTCGTTGGTCCGCAACAGGTTCAAGATCGCTTCCTGTTCGGGCGATTCGAAGGGGCGTTTCTTCTTGAGTTCTTTTTGCAACTGGCTGCTGGACATCGGTGAACACCCACTAGGAATTAAACTATGCATCAATAGTTTGCGTGGAAGCGGACCAACGGTCAACCTCGTTTGGCTGGGATTCCACCCATAAGTTGAGGTTTCCGCGGACCTGTCGCCCAAACACCGCAATCGTCATTGCTTCACCATCTGCGGCGAAGGGACCCGCTTCGCGAGCCCCTACTTCAGCAAGAAGTCACGCATCTCTTGGACTTCGTGGATGTCGATCCCCGGCGGTTGGTTCTGGATCAACCACTGCAGATCTTCCAACGCCGCGTGATCGCGATCGGTCTGATGCCGCGCCGCGGCTCGCATCATCCGGTATTCGCCATCGTCGGGACGCAGCGCGACCAAGGCGTCGATATACCGCAACACCGCTTCGGCGTCGCGTAATCGCCCCGCCGAACCCATTAGGTTCCGCAGCACGCGGATCAAAATATCTTCGGTCGTCTGCGGGCGAAGATCGTTCCCCTCGAGCATTCGGCCGGAAAACTGCAGCACGATCCGAGCCGCGTCGGCGCGCGACATTCGCTCCCCGTGCTCGAAGACATCGATCAACTGGCCCTCGGCTTCCCCATCGACGTGCCGGACGACAAAGTGCCCCGGCAATCCGACCCCTTCGATCTCCAGCCCCAGCCGACGGCCGAGTTCGATGTACAGGATCGCCATCGTAATTGGAAGCCCTTCGCGATCGTCGATCACACGATTCAAATGGCTGTTGGCGGGATGATAATATTCGTCGCGGCCGCCGTGGAATCCGTTCTCTTCGAACAGATAGCGATCGAGTTGTTTCAGCCGCGCCGCCGGATCGGCGTCCTCAGCGATCCCCTCGCGGATCTCGCCAGCCATCTGATCGATCCGATCGAGATAGGCTTGGATATCGAGATCGGGATTGTCCAACGACGCGACCAGTAGCGCCCCGCGCAACAGATCGTCTTCGTCTTCTTCGGTCAGCAGATCGCCCAACGCTCGCAACACCGGGACCCGGCGAACATCTTCGGCCAGCTTTTGCATCTGTTTCGCTTGACGCTGCAATTGAATCGCACGCCGCGCCAGTTCCAACACGCTTGCGTCGCGGCTGTCCGCCAACATCTCGAGCTCGCTTTGCGAAACGGCATCGAGCTTCTGAGGATCGGACGCCGTCGCAGCGAACCAATCTTGAGCCGGCCCAGCCAGTTGATCGTCTTCCGAAATATCGCCGACGCGGAACTGCCGGAAGTCGGCCGAGGTCGACCGAAAAGTCGCCAAGCCAGCGCTGCCGCCAGTCAATTGAGTATCGTTTGATTCGATCGCCAGCTTGCCGTTGACGTAACACTTGATTCCCTGATCGTCGATGCGAACCTTCAACCGATTCCATTGGCCCGGCAGAAAATCGGGCGATTCGACTTCGGCCAGCACCTGCCAAGAGAAGACCGAAGGGCCCAGGAAGCAGCTCAACCGCAGTCGCCCATTGCTGGGATAAAACCCGTAGTGTCGGTCCTTCGCGTCGCGGTGAAAGATCAGCCCCGCCGCGCCGGTTTCATCGTGCAGGCGGACGCTGACCGAGATCTCAAACGGTTTCGCTGGAATGGCAAGCGACGACACGCACAACGACCGACCGCTGATTCCGCCACCACTGCCGCGAACCTGGATCATCCCGCTGCTGCGCTGCCAATCGGCTCCCGCTTGTGGCGTCCAGCGTTTTTCATCCAGCCGCCCCAACCGCGCCCAGCGATCGATCACGACGGGATTCGGCCGCGCTCGCAACTCGTGCAGCCGGGCGATCGGAATCGCAAAACCGACCCGTTCTTGGATCGCGCTCTTCATATTAATGATCCCGTGGACCTGCCCCTTCGCATCGACAAGCGGTCCGCCGCTGTTGCCGAATTCGATCGGCATCGCCACCTGGATCATCTGGCGATCGTCGACATCGCGGATCGCTGAAACGATCCCTTGAACGACGCTGTACTCCAGCCCCAACGGATTCCCGAGCGCCATCACCGTCGCTCCCTGAGCGATCGAATCGGCGGCGGCCAATTGCAGCGGAACAAGTTTCGTATCCTGTGGCTCGACGCGGACCAACGCCAGATCGTGCGTGCTGTCGGACGCTTCGACCGCCAAGACTTTTAATGACTGACCGTCAGCCGTTTCGACGGTAAATCGACGGCCTTCGCTGATTACATGCAGATTGGTCGCGATCAAGCCCTCGGCGTCGACGATGAAGCCCGAGCCCAGCCCACGCTGTTGTCCATCGCGTCCCTTCACACGGATCGTGACCAGCGAGGGCCGCAATTGGCGAACGATCGCCTCGGCCTGCGGGTCCGATTCCGGATCGGCCACCGCTTCGCTGACCGTTGCACCGGGGGAGGCCTTTGCAGCGGCGGGAGCATCATCTGGCGCGGCGGCATCTTGGGCGAAAGCCGCTCCGATTGAAACTCCGAGAAATGCCAGCAATTGAAAAAATGCGTATTTCATGTTCACTCGATGCTGCGACGTACGTGCGGGGAAGGCCAAAGGGAGACCGGCGGGGGAGCGTTCAATCGTAACCGATCGACGAACCCATGCGAATCAAAACCGACCGGCAATCGCTAGCAACGCGGAAACGGCTGGCCCCCCGAAAACATGAGTTTGGGAAAAGTCCCGCAAAATGCTGCGACTTTGGCACGCAAATCCAAACCGCCGCTCGATCCTGCTTGACGGTTGTCGGCCGATACGTTATCAATTCCGGGTCGAGGAGGATAAGCGAATGGCTAGCAGGCTGATTCGAAATCAGTTGCCCCTCACGGGGTTGCGGGTTCGAGTCCCGTGTCCTCCGCCTTCTTAAAAGCACCTCACGAAACCTTGGTTTTGTGGGGTGCTTTTTTTGTTGGCATTTTCAGGCTCCGCCCCTTATCCTGCTAGCTTTGGAGCGAATGAATGCCGAGTCGAGCACGTCGAGAGTTTTTGAAGTCAGCCACCGTTGGTGCGATGTTAGGCCCCGCGGGACTGATGATGAACCGGGCAACCGGGGCATTGGAGGTTTCCACTTCGGCCAGCGAAGGTTTTCCCGATATCAGCCGCGGCCAAGTCGTCCGAACCAGCGGCAAGTTGGTCGATGCGGCGGCGTTTGAAGAGAACAGCCGGCGGATTCCGGTCGCCGGACACAGCCAGGTGCTGGTCTGTGGCGGTGGGCCCGCGGGAATCGCAGCGGCATTGGCGGCAGCTCGCAGCGGCGCGAAGACGCAGCTGTTAGAGCTGGCAGGTTGCCTTGGCGGCGTTTGGACCGCGGGTATGCTGACCAAGATCCTCGATACCGGTGGCAAGTCGGGGATTATGAAAGAGGTGCTTACGGCGCTTGCAGCCCAGGGGAGCGACGTCGCCAAAGATTCGGGCGGGACCGTCTACGATCCCGAGCTGGCGAAGGTCGTGTTGGAAGAGATGTGTGTCGATGCGGGAGTCGAGATCTGCCTGCACACGATGGTCGTCGGAGCGGTCACCAACGACAAAAATCAGTTGGTCGCGGTGATCACCGAATCGAAGTCGGGACGTCAGGTCTGGACCGCTGACCGCTTCATCGATTGCACCGGCGATGGCGATCTGGCCGCCCAAGCTGGCTGCCAATTCGATCTCGGTTTCGGCGACGATTGTGTCTGCCAACCGATGTCGATGATGGCTCTGATCACCGGTCCCGAACCGGAAGATGTGCAGGAGTTCATTCGCGAGACGGGTGCGTCGGCGAAGCCGCGGTTTCTGAAGTTCATGCGAGATGCGGGGATCGATCCGTCCTATCGGGCTCCGACGCTGCGGCATCTGCACAGCGGGATCTATTCGATCATGACGAATCACGAATACGGCGTCTCCGCATTTGACGCCGCTGCGATCACCAAGGCGACGATCGCTGGGCGACGCGAGGTGCACGAGATCGTCCGCGGACTGCGGAAACTCGGCGGCGTCTGGAAAGATTTGGCGGTCGTTGCGACAGCCGAACAGATCGGGGTTCGCGAGGGGCGGCGCGTGAAAGGTCGCTACACGATCACCAGCGAAGATATCGCGACGGGACTGAAACATCCTCAATCGGTATGCAACGCGAAGTTCCCGATCGATGTCCACTCGTTGGAACTGGCGGGGAATCCCGAGGATATCGAAAAACTGCGGGCTCGCGGGGTGAAGCGATACGACATTCCTTATCCTTCGCTGGTCGCGGCGGATGTCGACGGGCTGCTGATGGCGGGGCGTTGCATCAGCGGCGATTTCTTCGCCCACTCCAGCTACCGCGTCACCGGCAACGCCGTTCCGATGGGCGAAGCAGCAGGGCAAGCCGCTGCCGAATCGATCCGCCAAGGCGTGATGCCTCACGCGTTGCAGTGGAAGTCGGGCAGCCCACGCCCCAGCTGATCCGAAGTATTCTCGCTCTCCATCGATCGTCTGTTTTTCAACACCATGGCGTTTTACCGGCGCCTGCTTGGAAACCGACGACGGAAAAATCAGCGGCCTCGGGAAAGATCCTCTTCCGGTTCGCCCACCACGATCGGCGGCAGCCGCTGTCGCAGGAATGCAAGCCGTTGTTCGAACGAAGTCGATTCCTCCGGCATTTGGTCGGAGGCACGGTAGATGAAACGGACAGCGTCGAGCAACAGTTGCCGTTCGGATTGGGTAGCGATTGTGAGTTCGACGGTAATTTTTTCATTTCCCTGCCGCTCGATGACAGTCGGTTCCAACGGCAGGACTCGGTAGATCGGCTCATCGGGCGTGGCGACCTTTCTCTCATACGCCTCGCGTTGCGCGGCGTTTAATTCGGCAAAACTATCTTCGCGGAACTCGATCTCCGAATGGAAGATCGCCTGCAGTGCTGGGATCAGCCGGAATGCTTCGAACATGACACGTTGCCTCCACGATCTATTGTTAACGAACGATTCAGCCGGCACCACATGTTTTTGCGTCAAACCTAGCCGAAGCTGCAACGTTCTGCCCCACAGAGGGAGCCCCGAATGGTCCCACCCCAACTCAACTCTGCTCCGCCAATGCCGTAGGCCGGAGGCCGACACAGGACCTGCCGGCGGCGTAAGTCGCTGGTATCTCATACAGCAAAAATACAAAGCCGGAGGCCGACACAAGGTTCGACTCCCGAGCCAATCGGCACCCAAAGTCTTGAAAAGCCGCGGATGCGGCGATCGCATAAAGCCTGCGGCGCAAGCCGCAGGAACGCGATCCACAATCAACCCAAAGCCCCGTAGGGGCGACACGAACTACGGATCTGTCGCCCCTAGCCGGGGCTCGCGCGAAACCGTCTCCATCCCAGACCTACGGCTCGCGCCGCAGGCTTTATGCGGCCGCCGCCTCCGCGGCTTCGTTCCGTACGGACCGTCGGGACATTTCCCCAGGCCGACACGAGGTTCGACGCTGAAGCCAATCGGTCGCAGAGTGCAAACCAGTTCAGGCGGCGACAATTTCTGGTCTCCAACTATTTTTCGATTTGGTGTCCGGTCGGGAAGCGAATCCTGCATCTGGTATTTAGCGAGCGCAAGTGGCTCGCGAGTAATGGGAATCGAGAAACCCAAACGTTGCATACCTTCTACGAATCAGAACCTTAAACCGGAGGAAGACCGATGTTGTCGCAAGTTGGAAAAATGGCCCTCGTCGGATTGGCTGTCGCAATGCTATCGCAAGTTGCTGTCGACCAAGCGGAAGCTGGTTATGGCGGCCGACAGTACTACAGCAGTTGGTCCTACCAACCATCCCGCTCGTATCACTACACCCGCTACTACTACCGGCCGGTGGTGAGTTCGCCGACTTACAGCTACCACTACTGCATCTCGTATCCATCGCAACCGCGTTATGTCTACTACTACAACCCCAGCTCGCAACAGTACTGGGGCCGTTACGATCTGCAGGGAACCGAAGGGGCTAATTATTCTTTGCTAGCCAAAAAGGACCGCAAGAAGAATCTGGAAGATATTCCAGAGAGTGCCTTTCCACCGCCCGCCGCGATGCCTGCGATCCCCGGTTCGAAGGATGGCGTCGCGATCGAACCGATCAAAGAAAAACCAGCGGACGAACCGACCGATCTGCCAGCAACAAAATAGCAGAACGAAAATCGCAAGCCGCGAAAACTGGCACCGGCAAAAAGCGTGGTGAGCTCCATCCCGCTTTTTGCCCGCAGCGCGGATGCCAGCAAATCGATGCTGCTAAAAATGCCAAAGTTTCCAATTCGTCGGATTTCCCGACGAACCCTCTACGACCTCAGCCCGTACCGCTTGCATCAATCCTTGGTCGGATCAAATTCAACTCGAATACTAAAGAAGACGAACGTCGTTCATGACTTCGCTGTTCCGACCCATTCTACCGAGCTTGCTGTGTCTTGTTGTTGCCTGGGGGCACGCACCCGCATGGCTGCATGTCGCCACCTGCGACGGGCATGGCCACCATCACGCTGCAGCGAGCGTCTGTTCTCATGGTTGCCATCATCACGCTGGTGATCTTCCCGATGCGAGTGGTTTGCAGGCGGATGATTCAAACGCTGCCAGCGCCTGCGGTGGCGAATCGCATCACCACCATGATGCCGACGACTGTCCGATCTGCCAGTCGTTAGCCAGTCCGTCCGGGGTGAACTGGAACCTCGATCCGTCGCTGTTAACCGATCGATTGGTTCAGCCGTCGGATCCTATCTTCGATGCGGTTGCCACTGCTGCAGCCCTCTCGATCGCGCGACCTCGCGGCCCACCGGTCTGCGGATAAGTCCAGCCGGTTCTGCGCGAACGTCGCCCGACGTGCGCCGCTGCAATCTTGCTGGCGATCCCTCGCGACATCTCCTTTCGGTTGCCCTCTGTCCGATGCTGCGCATCTGCTGCATCGGATGGTGTCCGCACCGCAATCTGTCCCGCTGCGCTTGTGGTGTGATCGGTCACCGGTCCGACCAAACCCGATCGATTGCGCCTGCGCAGCGGGGCGCCTTTACTTTACATCGTTCTCCCAAACGGCTTCGATCGACGAAGTCTGCAAAACCTATAGCATCCCATGCGCAAATCTAAACTTTCCAATCCCACCAGCGGCTTCACGTTGATCGAGCTGTTAGTTGTGATCGCGATCATCGGCATTTTAGTCTCGCTGCTGCTACCTGCGGTTCAATCCGCTCGCGAAGCGGCGCGGCGGATGTCGTGTAGCAACAACCTAAAACAACTCGCTTTAGCGACGCACAACTACGAGAGCACCTTTCGCGTGATCCCGGCGATGACGGGGTCGAGCAGCTATTCGGTCCAAGCCCGCGTGCTTCCCTTTATCGAACAGGGGAATCTGGCGGAGCTGATCGATTTTGAATCGCCGCTGTTAGTCGGTCCGGCCTGGGCCGCTCAGTTTAATCCCGCACTCCGCGGCGCCATCGAAAGCGTGCTGCCAACCTTTTTGTGTCCCAGCGACGCCGGCGATCCCCAGTTCGCGACGACCTTCGCCGACGGTTCCGCTGGCTACACGGCGGGGCTGACTTATATGTTCAGCTACGGAAGTGGCACCGACACCCATTACGACGATCGCTACCGAACCGACGGCATGGTCTGGACCGATTCCTGGGCCGGGTTCAAAGATTGTCTCGACGGCACCAGCCACACGGTGCTGATCGCGGAAACCGTTCTTGGCGACCAAACCAGCGGCGAGACCGAACCATCGCCAACCGGTCCGCAGCGTCGGATCGCCAACTGGGGCGGCACCTCCAGCAATCCCAGTGGCGCTGGTTTTATGAGCGGCGGGGCGTTGATTACCAATCCCGATCTGCAGGCGGTCGTTCCGGCAAGCATCACTTCGTATCAAGGGAATCGCGGCGCGTCGTGGATTCGCGGCGTCCCTTATGCAACGGTCATCAACGGCTACATGTCACCCAACTCCGACCTGCCCGATGTCGGTATGCACGGCCGCGGTTTCTACAGCTCCCGTTCGTACCATCCCGGCGTGGCTGGACATGCGATGCTCGATGGCAGCGTCCGCTTCATCGGCGATTCGATCGATCTGCCAACCTACCACGCAGCCTATTCGCGGGACGGTGGCGAGGTGGTGCAGTTGCCATGATCAAAACCATTCCGTTGTCCATTTTTTGTTCGCTGCTCGCGATTGTCGGATGCAGCGATTCATCCAGCGAATCGTCGAATCAGTCGCCCACGATCATCGTGCGTTACCAAGGCGATCCGTTGGCGAACGTTCGCGTTCAGCTGCACGATTCCGAATCGGGACCGGTCGTCGCCGCTGCGATCAGCGACCCGACAGGCCAAGCCCGATTCAAGCAGTTGCCGCCGCCTGGCGGTCCCCAATATTACGTCTCCGTCGAATCGATCAGCGATGGCGGCTGGATCCTCGACCCGAAACTGGGTAAGCCCGCGACAAGCGGATTATCGATTCCATCCTTCGACTCAACTTCACAACAACCCCATGAACTGGACCTGCCACCGTCGGCGGTCCGTCTACTGACTCGCAAAAAAAGGTAATCCACAATGAAAACGATCTTCCAACGAAGCTGCCTGTTGCTTGGCTTGGCCTTAGCCTGTTGCGGCACCGCCGATGCTCAAGGTCGCACGCGAGCGCGACTCTTTTGGCAAGACGACGCCGACGCCACGGTTCGCTACGGCGACTTCAAACGACAAGGAAACGAGTACTCTTTAGAGGCGAAAACCATCGACGGCTTTCCAGCCTTGGATGTCGAGGAGCAGTCGCTGGTCCAGATGCAAGCCGACAGCGGTTTGATCTTGATCGGTGTCCGCGATCAAGCCGATGGGACGATCGGCAGCGGATGGGTCGCTATCGAATCGGGGGGCGTCGAAGAACCGCACGGCGATCACTCGCATTGGAAGTTCCCCAGCGCGCCGAGCGTGCTGCGGTCGGTGATCGACACCGAACAAGGGAACCCCGCCCACCTGTACCACTACGGCAGTTCTTTCGTCTTGGCAAACGACAAGAGCAGCGGAATGACGATCACCACAGCTCAGCGGCTACGCGATCCGAAGCCGTCAGCCGATCGGACCACCTTTGTTTTGGGAGGCGGCGGGCATATCACGCTGGCGATTGCCGAGGACCAGGTTGCGTATTCGACTTGGATCGATCGGAGCGGTGAAAACAGCGGCCGCGTCGACGTCGTCGGGCTCGGTTCCAACAACGGTAAACGATACGAGATCCGATGTCCTTCAGGCGGTCTGCACGGTGCGACGATCAACGAAGGGAAAGTCTTCTTGGCGCCCGCCGATGGCGTCTGTTGGGTGCCAGCCGATATGCAGATGACCGGCAGCGCCGACGACGTGGAAGTCCAACACTTGGCGATCGGCAAAGGTTCCAAGGACAAGCCGCTGCGGACCGGAGCGTTTGCGAATTTGAAGAACCACGTTCTATTCACCGCGGGAAAAGAGGCGGATTGCCGATTGTGTTGGATCGACGCCAGCGGTCCCTCTCCCGCGATCTCCACACTTTTGATCCCGCTTGACGAAGCGGAAGGGCTGTCGACACCGGTAGTCCTGGAGACCCGAGACCGTCGCAAACTGGCGCTCACATTTGCCGAGAACCGATCGGATTCGTCGAAGGATCGATTGATCGTCGTCGATCTCGACCCGAACGACGACGGCAACTTCAGCGATGCGAAACAGGTGCAATCGATCGCCGTTGGCCCCAATCAAATCGAAGGCCATTCGGGGCATCACACCGTCACCGTCCTGCCCGGACGCCGCCAAGTCGCGTTGACCAACCCAGGTGAAGGAAGTATCTGGATCATCTCGCTGACCGACTTTAAGGTAGCGGCCAAGTTCGAAGTCCCCGGCACACCCACGCGTCTAATCGCACTTGGCGGCTGATCCTTTAAACAGAGGAACTCTGAATGATGTAGACGCACGAAAAAGCCCCAACAGAAGCTACCGGAGGGCCGATGTGGGGCGACATCAGCCGTGGGTGGTGGCGGTGCTTTCTGTTGGGGCGAGGCGCGATGGGGAGCGTCGTGGAGAGTGCGATGATGCTAGCGGCTGGGGAAAGTGAACTAGGTTCCTTTTAGTTCGCGGCCGACCTGTTTGCGGATCTCGTACATGATCATTTGCTCTTCGGTCATCTCCACCTGAGCCGTGGGGCGAGGTTGAGCCGATGGTGCGGAGGTGTTTGGCGCGGCGACGACGGGGATGACGTAGGTGCTACCCGAGAGTGCGGCCAGAAAATAGCGAGACAGTGAACGTGACATCTTTTAGGCTCTCCATTGAAAGGGGGTTTCCTTGAAGCCAATTCTTGGAACGGAGAGAGCCTTCATGCACAGGGCGGACCAAACGCGAAACGCTCGCCGTAAAAAACCGCTAGCCTTCGCGGAAACCGAGCGTTTTGCCAGGCCAAATCATTTGGCGCGGCTCGCCAGGCGGCAGCTTGCAATTCGAGAGGCAGACGGAAACGGCGGCTAGAAATTGAACGCCACGGATAAAGAGTGGCCACAATCTGCCGGCGGCAATCGCTTCACCCGCCGTCGGTTGCCTGCAATCACTTCTAGTGAGGATTCGTGAATCGCGAACCGCTAGTTTTCCGTTACCGAGGCGGAGCGTTCGACCGACATGCCGAGCGATTCGAGCCGGGCGCGGAGCGTCGTGCGGGTGATTCCCAGTCGCTTGGCGGCTTGGGTCAAGTTGCCATCGGTGTGCCGCAGCACTTCGGCAAAAATCTCCCGTTCAGCGATGCTGACAAGATCGCGATGGATATCTTCGCTGCCCGCTTGCAAGCGTTGGCGGGTCATTTCAGCGAAGTCAAAGGTGTTGGTCGTCGAACCGGTCGATGTTGAAACGCGACCGCTTTCGTGGGCCGCCGGTTCGCGGATCACATCGGGAAGAAACGCCGGGACGATCACGGGGCCGGTCGCTTCGAGCAACGCGTGTTTGACGGCGCTCTGCAATTCGCGGACGTTGCCAGGCCAGCGGTATTGCTTGAATAGATCCATCGCTTCTTTGGCGAATCCGCTTATTTGTTTCCCGAGTTCGGTGGCGAAGCGATTCAAGAAGTGATTCGCCAACAGCGCGATGTCGTCGCCGCGTTCGCGCAGCGGTGGAAGTTTGATCGTGTAGACGTTCAAGCGGTAGAACAGATCGCTGCGGAAGTCCTTGCTCTCGATCGCTTGTTCCAGATCGCGATTGGTCGCCGCGATGATCCGCGCGTTGGTGTGAATCGTTTCGCTGCCGCCAACGCGTTCAAAAGTTTGGTCCTGCAAGACACGCAAGATCTTGGTCTGCATCAACGGCGTCATGTCGCCGATCTCGTCGAGGAAGAGCGTGCCGTCGTTGCAAAGTTCAAACTTGCCGACCCGCTTTCGTTCGGCTCCCGTAAACGCTCCCTTCTCGTGGCCAAAGAGTTCGCTTTCGAGTAATTGTTCGGGGATCGCAGCGCAATTGATCGCCAGGAAGCGGCCAGCGGCGCGGCCGCTGTATTGATAGATCGCCCGGGCGATCACCTCTTTGCCCGTTCCACTTTCACCCAGGATCAGCGCTGTCACGTTTTGTCCAGCCACGCGGCCGACCGAACGATAAACCTCTTGCATCGCCGGGCAGGCACCGATCAACAGGTCGGTCGACGCATCGACCGCTTGATCCTCGGCCGACGGATCGGGAACCATCGCGGGAGTTCGCGTCATGCGACTCGTTTCGGCGGCGTCGCAGACCAACGGGATCAGGGTGTCGGGGTCCAGCGGTTTGAGAATGTATTCAAACGCGCCCCGCTGCATCGCTTCGATTGCGGTTCCCGCCGTACCGCGGCCGGTCATCAGAATGATCGGCACCTTGGGGTCGATCCGGTGCAGCTTTTCAAACGCTTCCATTCCCGACATGTCGGGTAAACGAATGTCGCACAGCACGACATCCGGTGGCGATTCGAGGAACGCGGCGATCCCATCTTCGGCCGTCAAGCTGGAGATGACTTGGTCGCCGGGAAACGCCATCGCGATCGTTTCGCAGATCAGAGGTTCGTCGTCGATAATCAGTAGTTGCATCATGCCGTGGCTCGTTGCTGCTCGTTCGACTCTTCTCGGATCCAAGCGGGGATTGCCAGGACGCGAAGCCCGCCCACCGAGGGCGATCGCTACGCGTCCAGAACGTTTCGGAGCATGTTTAAAAGTTGTTCGTCGGTATAGGGTTTGGGGAGGAAGCCGTCGACGTCGACCAGCCGACCACCGCTGCTGCCGGGGCGCCGCAAGCCGCTGCTGGCGATCACTCGCACGTTCGGGTTGAGCTCGCGGAGAGCGTCTTTGGTGTCCAGGCCATCCATCCCTGGCATCATCATATCAAGTAACACGCAATCGATCTCATCGCCGCGGTTCTGGAAAACGGCGACAGCTTCGGCGCCGCTGCGAGCTGCGACCGTGCGGTAGCGATTCGATTGCAGCGTCTCGCACGAGGTTTCCACGATCAGCGATTCATCGTCAACGATCAGGATCAATTCGCCATTGCCTCGAGGTGGCTGGTGGTTTTCGATCCTCGCGGCGGGAACCTTCGGCTGTGTCAGTTTCGACGAGGGAAGATAGACGGAAAAGATCGTTCCGGCCAGCGGTTCGCTGTAGACGGTGACATCCCCGCCGAAGGATCGCACGATTCCGAGCGTCGTCGCCAGCCCCAGCCCCGTTCCTTTGCCCTGAGCTTTTGTCGTGAAGAAGGGGTCGAAGATCCGTTCGATCACCTCTTTGGGAATCCCTTCTCCGCTGTCGGCAACCGTCAGCAGAACGTGCGGCCCCGCGTTGAGGTTGTCGCTGTGTGAGGCACGCGAAGGGTCGACATAAAAGTTTTCGACTTGGATGTCCAACCGGCCGCCGCCGGGCATCGCATCGCGAGCGTTGATCGCCAAGTTCATCAGCACTTGCGACAGTTCGGTGCTGTCGGCGTGGATCAAATCGAGCTTGTCGGGGATGCTGATCTGCAGGTCGATCGTCTTCTGCAGCGTGTGGCTGAGGATCTCTTCCAACTCGCTAAGGATCTCGCGCAGATCGACCTCCTCGCGTTGCACTTGATCGCCGCCAGCAAACGCCAGCAGCTTTTGAATCATCTGCGCGCCACGCTGGGCGCTGGTGACGATCGTGTCGTGCAAACGGCTCGCATTGGGGCTGCCTTGTTTCAGCAGCTTGCCACTCATCAAGATCGGAGTCAGGACGTTGTTCAGATCGTGCGCGACACCGCCGGCCAACGTACCGATGCTTTCGAGCCGCTGACTGCGACGCTCTTTCGCCTCTTCGCGTTTACGGTCGGAGACATCGATGCTCAAAATCAGCTGAGCCGTCGGTTCGCCCTGTTCGTTCCGCAGTAGCGATCGCCGTTGTTCGACAATCCGTTGGCGGCCATCGGCTGTCCGCTGCGTAAATTCGGCAGAGTAGTCCCCCGCGGCCAGCGTGGCGTCGCGGCCCGCATCCCACAGCGGGCGATCATCGGGAAACAATAGCTGTGCCGCGTTCTTGCCAAGCGCTTCGGATTTGGACAATCCGTACAATCGATGAGCACCTTCGTTCCACGACAGGATCTGATCGTCTTTATCGCAGACCAAAACGGCATCGCGAACCTGATCTAAGATCAGCGTATGTTGTCGCAGCTTGGCGTTCAGGTCGCGCGATTGGCTGACGTCGGCCAGGATCAGCGTTAGGAAATCCTCCTCGCCCGACCGCGTCTTGGTGATCTCTCCCTGGCAGGGAAACTCCTCGCCATTGCTGCGCAGCCCGACGCCGTCGGTGAACGGCATCGACGCTTCCGACGATTCGAGGAAGTCCTGCACCCGCTGGCGGAAGGCTTCTCTGCGCTGGTGAGGAACAAAATTCAACAGCGATTGTCCGACCGACGTCGCGCTATCGATGCCCCACATCGCCGCCGCGGCAGGATTGGTCAAACGGATCCCCAAGTCACGGTTGAACGCGATGATCCCATCGTTTGCCGAATTGATGACCGCAGCGAGTTCGGACTGTTTTGCATCGAGCCGCGTTTCGGCGCTGTCCCGTTTCTTGCGATCGACGTGCGCGACAAAGCCGGCGATCACGATCAATCCCAACGCGATCGCATGCCCAGCCATGATCGCCGTTCGCGACACCTCCGCATCGTGTTCGGAGGCCGCTTCGCGTTGCTGCAACAACTCCCCTTCATGGGTCAGGATTTGTTTGGCGACATCGCGCAACTTCTCCATCGTCCCTTCCCCTTCGCCCGACTTCACGATCTCGATGACCTGATCGCCGATCGGTTCGTTGGGGGCTTCGCTGCGCAGCTGGATCGTATGGGCGAGGTATTCGTGTTTTTCTTCGACAAGTTGTTGCATCTCATCGAGATGCTTCAGCTGGATCGGATTGTCGGCCGTCAGATCTCGCAGTCGGGCGAAACCGGCTTGGATCTGTTCGACGCCGATCCGATAGGGATCCAGATAGATCGGATTGCCGGTCAACAGATATCCCCGTTGCCCGGTTTGCATGTCTTTGACCGACGAGAGCAATTGGTGCGTCGCTTCGCGAACGGCATGCGATTTGGCGATCCGTTGTTCGACTTCACGAACGGCAAAGGTGTTGCGAAAGGTCACGATGCCAAAGACAGCAACGGCGATGAAGGAGGCGATGATCGCCAGGGTGAGCCAATAGTTGCGTTTTGTTCGAGACATGCATTTGTCTTTCGTAGCCGCTTGCGGTCGATGGGGAGCGAGTATCCCGGCGAAGTGGACGCCGCTTTGTCGTCGCTGGCACGCGATGTGCTAATTCACTAGAGGCTGGCATCGATGCTTACATTTTTCCATCTTTCTCTTGTCGGAGCCACCGGTGATTACTCGAAACAAACGGATGCAGGCGGGCAATGCGATCGACGCCGTTTACGAAAAGGGGCGGAATCGATGGCGGGGATGCGATTGGACCACGTCGTTTGGTTCGATGGGCTTGGATCTCAATGGGATGAAGCCGCATCAAACGCGATGGTTGGCCGGTGCCACGTCGGGAGAGGAAGCAAAACACTGGGAACAGGCAGCGGAGTGGTTGGCTCGCGTCGCCCGCGATGCCCAGCAGGCGGAGGCTGCTGCGACCGAAGCCGCCGCGTTGTGGAAAGCGGGCGAGCGAACGTTGGCGTTGGAAAAGATCCAGGCGGCTGTTGCGTTGGAGGCTCGCTATCGGAATCCCTTCGTCTGGAAACCACTGCTGCACGCGATTGCCGATTCGACCCGACTGAACCCCGCGCCGCGGCGGGCAAGTTCTGGCCGGGACGTACAAAACTCAGCCGGTTTCATGGCAAAAAATGGCTAACCATTCGGAGCCGCTGGAAGAGTACGCTTCTTGCAGTTCCTATATGTAGACGGCAGACGACGTCGCGAGGATCAGCGCACGGAATATCGCTAAAGCTGCCTGCCTCGGCAACGAAGTGATCTCGATGTTGGGCTTCACTTATGTTGTCGAAGAATCGGTAATTATCGGTGAGGCGAGCCCCGCGTACCGAAGCGAACTACAGCTGCAGGCTCAAATCTCGCCACCGCCTGAACTCAGCGACCACAAGCGTTGTTATCTGGTAAACGACGGTCGGCGGAGAAGAGCGGCGGTTTCTTGTCTTCGATCGAGTTTTGAGATGGCGCTGGCATTGGCTATGGAGCGAGTCGAGGAACATCCATTTGGCGCATCGCCTTGTAGGTTGCTACCGGTCCCGACAGCTTCGGCTCAGCCCCTTCCAACGCATTCATCACAAACTTGACAACGTCCCGTCGGATCCCGCGCCGCGAGAACTCTTTCAGCGCATGGTGAGCAACGCGGTGAAACTCTCCCGAACGGCTCGAACGAATCAGTCCCCCGAGCACCGCCGATAAACCATCTTCTCCCATTCCGGCAACGCCTTCGGCTGCTACCCAAGCGACATCGCTGTCGCTGTCGTCCATCGCATGGACCAGCGGCGACGACGCAGCCGAATCACCGATCTCCGACAATGCCTTGGCCGCTTCCCAACGGACCTGGTGACGTCGGTCGTCCAAACTCGCGATCAATGCGACCATCACCTCCTCACCCTTGGAATCGACCAATGCCTGCCGTGCTCTCTCGCGAACGACACCGTCGGGGGAAGCGAGCCGCCCGATCATCGACTTGATTTCCGATGGATTCATGATGTTTTGAGCCCTTTTGGTACGAGACGTTCTAGCGAGCCGCCCGATCAGAATAGACCGCCAGCCGATGTGCGTTGCACACTTCAACTAACCGATGCAAATAGCGGGCCGCGGGTCGGTTTCAAGGGGCTGGAATATCAAACGTCAATAAAACGGAGTGCCTCACGCAAGTTTGCCTGGTTAGAAAATGGCCGCGCCGATAACACTCTGTACCGCTGCCCGGTTCGATACCAACTGTGGCGTTGTCCGTTTGGGGTTTTCCAGCGTTGGTACGACGTGTGCACTCGATTGCATCGGTTTTCAACGGGATGAGCATTGGTTGCTGAACTCAATCTTCAACCCTTCTGCACAGGAGTATCGACATGTCATTTGTTATTACCGAACACACCGAGGGACAGGTGGTCGAGATCCAGTTGACCGGCAAGTTATCCAAGGAGGCGTACGAGAAATTTGTGCCGATGACCGAAGCGAAGATCGCCGAATACGGGAAGGTGCGGATGTTGGTGATCATGCACGATTTCCACGGTTGGGAAGCCGGAGCGTTGTGGGAAGACATCAAGTTCGATTTCAAGCACTTCAACCACATCGAACGGCTCGCCATCGTAGGCGAATCGAAGTGGGAGAAAGGGATGACCGTCTTCTGTCGCCCCTTCACCACCGCCAAGATCAAATACTTCGATCACGACGAGATCGGTGCGGCCCGAGAGTGGATCCACGAATCGAACGACTGAGTCGTTGTTGCCGAAGCATCGCAAGAGAGAACGAGATTTCGCAGCGACTGGGCCAAAGCGAACACGATGATGTCGTCGCAAGCGTCAGGATTGGCTCGCCAAGCGGATCGTGGTTTTCGATTGATTCAATCGTTGTTGTCTCCCCGACCCGGTAGTACGATGGTGTTCCATTTGTGTGATGTACTTCGGGATACATGAGCGATGCAAGCGAACTTGGTTCTCACCTCCGCCATTCTCATTGCGGCAACTTTCCCAATCGCTGTACGCTCGGCCGAGCCGGTCGCGCAATTCACTTCCGGGGAGGAAGGAGTCGATGGTGCGGAGATCGTCTACAACGGCCAAGCGGCCGCCGACGGACGGATCGTGCTTAACGCCACCAACGGCTTCTTCGATGAAGGAGCTTTCGTTGCGTCGGGGACCCAGCCGATGGTGGGCGAAGATAAGGGCTTGATTACCGAGTCCTATGAGTCGCTGCAGTTCCGGAACGCGGAAAAACCAGGCTCCGCACAATGGTACATCTGGATAGCGTCGCCCGGGACAATCCAAGCCAAACTGTTTTTACAGTTGCCATCGCAGCATCCGCAAACGCGCTGGCAGGTCCAATGGGGCGATGAAGTTCAATCGTTGAACCTTCGGCCATCGGATGGTCCCGCCGGGATTCCGATTTCCTTCGATGTGAAGCAGCCAGGCAAGCTCCGCGTTGCACTGAAGTGTTTGACTGAACCCGTGCCGATGGAAACAGAGATCCACCGAATCGAATTGAGCGGTCCGGCGATTCGCGATGCCAAACTTTTGCGCGTCCGTTGGCGGCCATCCGCCGTTCATACACGGTTCTACGCACCGCCGGAGTGTCGGCAGCCGACGATGTGGGTTTTTGAAACCGAATGCGTCACGCCGGTTTCCAGTTATTCACCGATCACGACGCCTTTCGGCTATTTTGGGACAAGCTTTGTCGATGGGAAGATTCCCCGCGGGGCCAGCTACAATTTTTCGATGTGGGCCGCAGACAGGAAGGCTGCCGAAGCGCCACTGTTGGAATCGATGCCTCAATTGCTCGCTACCGGGATTCCCGATGCAAGGTTCAGCAGTTTTGGTCACGAAGGGACGGGCTTGAAGCTCCGCGACGCGGTCGTTTATCCAGGCGGAGCCGATCGCGCAATCCAGGCGTTTCGCGTGACCGCTCAGGGGGACGTCTTCACGTATTACGGCTATGTCTACAACGAAGATCAGCAGCGATGGGTGCTCTTTGCCGTTGGCAGCCAACCGAAAAAGAGGGCGAGGGCTGAACCCTTTTTGACGTCGACCGGTTCGTTCTGCGAAATTCCCGGACCGCCGCGCGTCCAACGAACCGGCGACGTGCAACGCGTCATCCGACGTCGGGGCTGGTTCTACGGCAGCGACCGACGTTGGTATCCGGCTAGTCTGCCGTCGCCAGCGGAACAGGGCAAAACCAGGCGAGCGCGACAAGACCGCGCCGCCTTGGAACGTGGCGAACAACCGGTCGCACTCAATCAGTACACCCGTTATGCCGACAACTATCGAACCGACGGTTGGATCGAATCGGCGACCGGCGGATTGGAGTGTTACCGTGCAGGAATCATTTCTGAACCACAGGGACAACGGGTAAGGATGAGGCTGCCGGAATATCTTGCTAACGAAAAGGTCGCTCAACTGTTCGCGATGCCGGTCGAATTTGGTCAGGCTCAAGCGACGTCGGTTACCGGGCGGACAGCAACAATCGAATATCCGTTGATCCATGCCGGCAAGGGGGCCAAGGCCGTGCTCTATTACGGCACGCAGGACTGCTTGACTTTCCGTCGCCCCGAAAAGGTAGGGGCCAGTGGAGTCCAAGACGATGTGTTTCGTGAGGATCGAACTTGGCAATTCGCGACGCCACCGCAGGGCGTCCGCCGCGGAAGCAACGCGTTTCGTCTCGGCGAATTAAAACCGGGGACAACCTACTACTTCCGTCTGTTCGTAACCAATTCGGAAGGTCAAAGCTGGGACTTCGTCTCGAGTTCCTTTAGGACGTTGGATTAGCGCTTCCTGTTCTTTTCTTTCAAAGTGCCAACATCCGTTGCTGGGTGGGTGATAACCACGGGGGGGCGGTGGTAAGCACTCGAGTGACGAAACCAAATCTCTTACTGTGGTTGCAAATGCGCGCCGCCATCAAAAGCGGATCGAGTCGGCATCGATTCCGATACGAGGGCATGAACCCATCGATGGCGACGATCCGAATCGCGATGGGATGCGGCTGACAATCGGCGTCGGTTTCGATCGTTGTTAGGTCTACGATCCGATGTGTTGTCGATGGGAAATCTGCCAAGGCTGCTGGGCGACTCGATCGGACGAATCGCTTCGTAATTTGCGTTTGCGAATAAAGTTGCGGCAAATACTAATCTCATTTTTGGGTTGTGGATTGCGCTAGAACATCTCGCGTGCGTCGGCAACTCTTTCTTGCGAACTATGTCGTGCGGATTGCCGAACGTAATCGCCAAACGCTCAATGGACTCCGCATAGATAGAACTAGCGACACATGGTTTAGCTTGTGGACAAAAGACTGTTGTGGGAGAAACCTCCCACAGTGTGCCCGGAGCGTAGTGCTATCGGACCGCTAGTTAGGGGCTGATTTGCGGAAAGCCGTGATGTGACTTCCCGCAACCCTTTCCAGTTGCCGTGCATGCCCCAATATGTGGTCCTACGGTTGTGGTGCCGTGAATGGTCAAGGTGCGGTTCGTTCTAACAGAGCGAAATTGTGGGGCCGGCGATCGGCGTTTTGAGATTGCGTTACACACTCGGACCGTCGGGTACGTATCGAAAGATCTTCAGTTCCCATGTTTCCAGTAATGCGAAAATAACAACATGTTGCTTGCACACTGCGTCGTCGCCATCGAGTCACATGCGTTGTCGGATCGTCTTGAAAAGAGCCTCAAGCAGGTTCCCCTGACATGTGCTCGCGTTGCGTCGGTCCAGTACGAGGCGATTCTTGCCGCTGCGAAGAAAAATTCGGCAACGGGGTTTGTCTTTCTGCAACTCACCGATTCAACATCCAATTTGAAATCGTTGATCCATCGTTTGCGTTCGGCTTTGGATACCCGAATCGTGGTTGTCGGAAACGCTACCACCGGACGCCAAGTGATCGAGATCATCCGCGCTGGCGCCGATGATTTTGTCGATGAAAAAGATGACCTGCGACGCGAATTGGGGTTGCTGCTGAAACGCGTTGCGCCGAGCGGTATGCAAAACCAACGCAAATCGGAATTGATCACCGTCACGTCCAGTTGTGGTGGTTGCGGTGCAAGTTCTTTAGCTGTCAATATCGCCGCCCAATACGCTCACAAATACGGAGAGTGTGGATTGGTCGATCTGCAGATGCACGGAGGTGATTTGGCGACGCTGCTGCGGCTGAGTCCTCGGCACACAATCTCCAAAATGTTAGCCAACAATCATCCGTTGGCTCCCGAAATGGTCCAACAAGCGCTCACCAAACATGAAACAGGGATCAGTTTGTTGGCGGGCGCCGATCCACTGTCCAACTTGCCGAACAGCAGCCCCGAGACGATCCGGGGCATCGTTCGTTCAATGACAACAAACTTTCAGCGGGTCGTTGTCGAATTGGAAGATATTTCGCATCGCGAACAACTGGCCGCTCTATCGGACAGCGATCAAGTTGTCCTCACGTTCCGCCTGCATTTTCCTGCCCTGGCCCGCGCTCACCGCTTCTTTGAAAGCATCGAACGATTTGGCGTCGACCCCGATAAAGTTCGGATCGTCGCGTCGCAAGTCGGCCAACCCGACGAAGTTCCGATTGGCCAAGCGGAGAAAATCTTCGGTCGCAAAATTGATGCCTGCATCACTAACGACGTCAGTCCGATGAATCGTGCCGTCAATCTGGGAATCCCGGTGGTGCTCGATTCGCCAAAATCGCAGTGCAGTCGGGACTACATGGCATTGGTTCAGTTACTGGACGGCGAGACGCCTGTGCCAGCAAACACGCGTTGGAACGTCGGTGCCCTCTTCAAATCAAAGTTTGGTTCTTCGCAACCAGCACCAGCACTCTCCTAATCTCTCTCCTTCACCAGAACGTCTTTGGGATCATTAAACAATGAATCAAGCGACTCTTTCTCCAAGCAACAGCATCGAACGCCGCGAACGTCTGCAACGCGTGCGTGGTGAGATCCATGATCAATTGGTTGCTCGCATCGATATGTCGGCGCTACGCAACATCAAGCCGGAATTGATGCGAGAACAGTTGCGTCTGGGCGCTCAAGAACTGTGTCGCTTCCACTCGGATTTGTTGACCCATGCCGAGCAGGAGGAGATCGTCGAAGATCTGCTCTATGAGATGTTGGGTCTCGGTCCGATCGAGGTCTTGATGAACGATCCGACGATCTCCGACATTCTGATCAACGGCCCAAGTTCCGTCTTCGTCGAACGCCGTGGGATGTTGGAAGAGACCCAGGTGCGATTCCAAAGCTTGGATCACTTGGTCAATATCGTGCAACGCGTGGCCAGTCGCGTCGGTCGGCGAATCGATGAGTCGAGTCCGATGGTCGACGCTCGCTTGCCCGATGGCAGTCGACTAAATGCCGTCATCCGGCCGCTAGCGCTCGAAGGAGCATTGGTCTCGATTCGTAAGTTCGCGACACGGCCGATGACAGCTGCCGACTTCGTCAAACGACGCGTGGCGACGCCGGAGATGTTGGGCTTTCTAGCCGCTTGTATCGCCGCGAAGTTGAACATCGTGATTTCGGGCGGCACCGGCAGCGGAAAGACGACGCTGTTAAACATGTTGTCCAGCCATATCCCTCAGGGCGAGCGGATCGCCACGATCGAAGACGCCGCCGAATTGCAGTTGCAACAATCGCATGTCGCCCGGATGGAGACACGTCCAGCGAATCTGGAGGGCCGCGGCGAAGTCACCGCCAGCGACTTGCTGAAGAATGCTCTGCGGATGCGTCCCGATCGAATCATCATCGGCGAATGCCGCGGCGTGGAAGCGTTCGACATGTTGCAAGCGATGAGCACCGGGCACGCCGGCAGCATGACGACGATCCACTCCAACGACACTCGCGATGCAATCAACCGCTTGGAGATGCTGGTCGGTATGGCTGCGCCCGAACTGCCGATGTGGTTTGTCCACCGACAGATCGCATCGTCGATCAATATCGTGATCCAGACTCATCGAATGGCAGGCGGAACGCGGAAGATCACGCAGATATCCGAGATCACCGGAACACAGAACGACGCGATCAACATGCACGATCTGTTCACTTTTCAGCAGACGGGAGTGGGGGAGAACGGACAGGTTGAAGGTCACTTCGAGGCCAGTGGAATCATGCCGAAGTGCCTCCCGCGGCTCAGGTCGGCTGGCGTCCACATCGATGCCGATATGTTTCGACAACGCCGCATGGAAGTCGATATGGATCAGATGCAAGAGTATCGAATTCAGTAGTTTTCCTGTCTCTAGACCTGCGGCGTTTCGGATTCATAACAATGACTCATCCCCAATTACAGATCATTATCTTCATCAGCAGCACGCTGTTGATCCTTGCACTTGAGAGTCTCATCTACGAGTTGTTCTATCGCTATCGACAGCGGGTCGCTCAGCGTTTGAACGACGATCTTGGGCTCTCCGACACGCGTGCCACCGACCAGGTTCAATTGTTTCGCAGCGTTGGCAGCGTGAATGAAACCGTTTCGTTACGCGAACGCTGGCAACAGTCGTTGGTGCGACTGTTGGAACAATCGGGTACGCAAATCACGATCCCACAACTGGTCTATGGCAGCCTGGGACTGGCTTGTCTGATGGGCGTGATCATGTTTGGCGTCAGCCACATTTTGCATTGGCCGATCGTTGGTTTTGTCGTCGCAGGCTGGATTGCCGGCGGTCTCGTGATCCCCGCATTTGTCTGGATGCGATACCAATCGCGGCGCGGCAAAATATATCGCCAACTCCCTTACACGCTGGAATTGATCAACCGTTCGGTCCGCTCGGGGCAAACGATGCCGGCGGCATTTCAAATGGTTGCCAACGAAGTCGAAGCGCCGTTGGGTGAAGAGTTCGCCTACTGCATCGATCAACAGCACATGGGGTTGAGCATCGAAGTCGCCGCCCGCAGCCTCGCATCGCGAACCGAAATTGTCGAACTGCAGATCTTCGCTGTCGCCCTCACCATCCATGCTCGCACCGGCGGCAGTTTAGCCGATCTGTTGGACAACCTTTCCGATACGGTGCGGCGTCGTTTAAAGCTGCAGATGAAGGTTCAAGCATTGACGGCGGAAGGACGTTTGCAGGCGACCACGCTTGTGCTGTTGCCGATCGTTTCGTTGATCGGGCTGGCGATCCTCAATCGCCCCTACGTAAGCACATTGTTTGAAACGCCATCGTTATTGGCACTGGCTGCGGGGGCACAATGCCTTGGCGGTGTGTGGATTTATTACACAACGCGGATTTCATATTAGGAGGCTCAAACCATGCTCACCGTGTTCACCATCTTTGCGTTCATTTCGGTCAGCCTGTTCGTCTATTGTTTGGCCCTTCCGTTTTGTGGCCACGACAGCGCTATCGATCGGCGGTGCGAATCGTTGACACGTAAATCGGAGACGATTTCGACGGAGTCGGGCGAAGGGGGATCGATCTTTCGAGAAAGCTCCGCCGATCGGAACGCCAAGCGGCAGCAACCGCTTCGCAGCCGATTGGCCGGCCTGCTGGCAGCTCGCCCCGACGATTGGAAACGCTTGCAAAAACTGCTTTCCCACGCCGGATTTTATCGTCACTCGCACCTCGTCCGCTGTATTGCCATGACCTACGCGTTGGCCGCGGCGCCACCGATCGCGCTGTTGGCGATGGCGTTTACCGGAGGCGTTGGATATGGAACGGCACTTGCCGCCGGAGCGTTGTTTGGTTTCGTCGGCTTGCTGATGCCGCAGGCTTGGCTGGGACGCCGCGTTCGCCAACGGCACGTCGCGTTTTGCAAAGGCCTGCCCGATTTTCTCGACCTGACTTCGGTCTGCCTGCGCGGCGGTCTCAGCCTGCACGCAACTCTGCCTCAGGTTCATCGCGAACTGCAACAGGCTCATCCGGTGATGGGAGATGAGCTGAGTATCGTGCAGAGCGAGATGGCACTGGGTTCGTCTCCCGAAGCCGCACTGCAGCAGTTTGCGACCCGCACCGGATACGAACCGCTTCGCACGCTGAGCACCTTTGTGACGCAGTCGCAGAAGATCGGTACCGAGTTGTGCGAATCGATCAAGGTGCTCAGCGAGACGTTGCGCGAACAGCGTGAAATGGATGCCGAGGAGTCGGCGCAAAAAGCGGGCGTCAAAGTCCTGCTGCCCACGATGCTCCTGATTCTGCCAGCGACGTTTGTCGTCTTGGCTGGGCCCGCAGCGATTGAGGTGTGCCGTGCGTTTTCCAAATAGAACACGAACAAAACCGGCTGATTTGCAGTCCTCGCGACGCCGATCGCCACGACATGCGGTGGCGGCGATCGAGCTTGCGATCGCTCTGCCGATGTTGATGCTGTTCACGCTCGCTTGCGCCGACCTTGGGCGTGTGATTCATCTGAAGGTCGCGTTGTCCAACGCCACCCGTGTCGCTGCCGAATACGGTGCGATGCGCAAGGTAACGTCGATCAATCGCGACGAATGGACCGCGGGGATTCAACAGGCCTTCGCGTCGGATCTGCAAGCAACAGCAGCCTTCGCCGACATCGAAACCACCGTCCAGGCGGATACCGAAGAGGGTGAATTGGGTCTGTATCGCGTGCGTGTCGAGTCGCAGTGTGAGTTTGTGCCGGCTGTCGATTGGCCTGGCCTCCCCTCGTCAATCGATTTGCAAGCATCCGTTGTGATGCTGCAGCTTCGCTAACCTTCGCTGGAGTATCGATCGATGCACCGTAAATTAAATCGTTGTGCTGTCTCGCGTCGCCGCGGAGCCTACACATTAGAAGTCGCGATCACGATGTTGATCTTCCTAGGGGCGATGCTCGCAATGTTGGAGTTTGCTCTGGTCTCGCTGCGTTACAACGCGTTGGGAGAATCGGCGCGGCGGATCGCTAGAGTTGTGATCGTTCGCGGTGAACAAGCGGCTCCCGAACAGAGCGTTCTCGGGCCGGCAGCCTATGTTGGCACCGCCGATGACAGCTCCGATATCGCCGCTGCGGCGCGTCAGCTGTTGGTGACGATGCCGCTGGAAGATGTCGACATTCGAGTCGAGTGGCTCGATGCGGACACGCGCGAAGGGGACCGCGTGTCGATTCAACTCTCCTACCTCCACAACCCCATCCTGCCGGGATTGCTGGGATCTGCCAAGACGCTTTCTGCGACAACTGTAACGAGGATCGTCCATTGAACACGCACGCCAAACAACCGTCGTCTCTCCCAGCACGCCAGATCAAACCGGCGGCGCGAACGGGCAAGGTCTTCGTCTTTTTATGCGTTGCCCTGCCGGGCGTGTTTGCTGTCTTGGCCCTCGTTTTTGATGCCGGTTTAATGATGACAACCTCGCGCGACTACCAGAACACAACCGACGCAGCAGCTTATGCCGCGGCGACGTGGACGATGATGGGAGGGGACGAGAATTCGATCAACACGATCAGCTCGGAATACGTTCAATCGCACAACGCGTTGCCCGGCGCTAATGTGACCACCAACAGTCCGCCCAGCTCGGGCCCTTACCAGGGAGTTGCAGGATTCTCCGAAGTGATCGTCCAGGGTGAGAGCCCCAGCTATTTTCTGCAGCGGTTTGCGGCAGGCGGACAGCAGTCGATTACGACCCGAGCTGTGGCGGGAACCAAAACAGCGACCTCGCCCGCGGCGATCATGCTGCTGGACGCCGATCCCGCACCGATCACCGTCGCGTCGATCTTGAGCCTGCCGCTCTATCCGAGTCTGCTCGGCGGTCTGGAAGTCCTGGGGCTCGGCACGTTGACTGTCGACGGTGCGATCTTGAGTAACAACACATGGGGCGGTGTCGACGAATATGGCGAACAGGCGGGCGAATTCCATGGGCCTCCCTACTCGATCGCCTGCACCCCGCTTGTCCCTCTGACATGTGTTCGGTCCAGCGACATTCGCACCGCCGGCGGCGTCGATCGTCTGCTGCACTACGATGCGCTGCCGGGCCTCGATACGCTCAACTTGAGAGCCAATCGGATGCCGATGCCCGATCCGATGGGGAACCTAGCGCCGCCGTCGACAGCGTCGGATCCGGACAACGTCGAAGTCGACGATCACGGTGGGGTGATGGTCACATTAAATATCCTCAAGCCTTTCGGAACGGTTCTCAAGCCGGGCGTCTACGACTGGATCGACGTCACCGCCGGGATCGCTCGTTTTGAACCGGGCGTCTATATCATCCGCGGCAAGCACCCGATCACGGGGATCGCGCTCGGTATCACCGGCGGGATCGTGTATGCCGATGGCGTGATGTTTTATGTGACTAGCAACAGCAACTACGATCCGGCGTCCGGGCTGCCCGACGCAGTGGAGAATCGCGAGGTCGCACCGCCCAATACGATTGGCGCTCAATTGCCCAGCGTGCTGATCTCGCCGTTGCCCGGCAGCCGCCTGTCGGGACTGAACGATCCGAGCAGTCCCTACCACGGAATGCTGGTGTATCAGCGGCCACGCGATCGCCGGCCGATCACGATCCTCAGCCTGCAGACGCTTGGCATCACCCAGTTCTCCGGAACGGTCTACTCGCGTTGGGGCCACGCGATCCTGGCGGGCAGCGGAACGTTTAATTCGTCATTTGCTGTCGGGACCATGCGGGTCGTCACACTCGGCAATATCTCGCTGCGGCCGTCGGGATATTTCCCCGCCGCATCGGATGTGTATCTCGTCGAGTAGCGTTTCGCAAATCGAATCGCTACGCGTGCACTATTCCTGCGTCGCGTAGCGTATCGTTTGCAATTCGTCGACCTTCACGTCGTCCAGCAGGCTCTTCGTCCCGTCGCTCCACTGGACCTCCAGGCTGTCGATCTGCTTCGCATCGCCGAAGCCAAAGGTCAGCGGCAGTTCCACCTGAGTCAGATAGCTGCGCGTCGGCATCACTTGTTGGCGATAGGTTTTGTCTCCGGCGGTCACTTCGACCCACGAACCGATCGCATCGCGGTTGATCTGTTTGCCATCGCCGACCAATCGAACTCGCAGCCCGTGACGACCGAGTTGTTGATCGTTGCGAAGCAGCCGCGGCGCACTGCCGACAGCGGTGACCAACACGTCTTGATCTCCATCGCGATCGTAATCCAGATACGCCACCGCGCGACCAACCATCGGCGCGACAAGATCCTCGCCACAGTGTGCCGGATCGACGGCGACAAACTCGGTATCGCTCAACGGCCCCGCGTTCCAGAACAGCTGCGGCGGCTGGGCGTAATGTTGACTCGGCTGCACCCGATTGATGTCCTCTTCCAAATGCCCGTTGGCACACATCAGATCCAACCGCCCGTCCAGATCGTAATCGAGATAACAGACTCCAAAGGTCAACTGCAGCCGCGTGTTGGGGCCCAGCCCGGTCGAGATCGCTTCGTCGGTGAACTGCATCTGCCCGCGCCGCGAGACATACATCGCCGTCATCTCATTGGCGAAGTTGCCGATTGCGATCCCCATCGAATCGCTGCCGCGGATCGCTGCGACGTCGATTCCCATCGCCCCGCGAGCGTTTCCCGACGGATCGAACGCGATCCCCGCTGGGACTCCAAATTCCAGGAACGTTCCCTTCCCGGTGTTCTTGAAGATCAGATTTTGCACGGTGTCGTTGGCGACCAGGATGTCGATCCATCCATCTTCGTCGATGTCACAAAACGTCAGCCCCAACGATTTTGCGAGCGGCACGTTGGTCAACGGGTTTTTGACCTGCAGCCCCGCCTGGGCCGTGACATCGGTGAAGAGGCCGTCGCCATCGTTGCGGTACAGATACGGAAACGTCCCCTCAAAATTCTGAGGGCGTCCATACGCGCGGCCGCCGCCGACCAATTGGAAGTTCTGGGCGAGGTCGTATTCCTTGTTCCAGCGGACGTAATTGCAGACGAACAGATCGAGATCGCCGTCGTTGTCAAAGTCGAACCATCCGCATCCGCTGCTCCAATCGGTCTCCTCTCCCGCAGTCTTCGACGACTCGCTGACATCGGCGAACTTCCCATCGCCGAGATTGTGGAACAGATGATTCGCCCCGACGGCGGAGACAAAAACATCGACGCGGCCATCGTTGTCGTAGTCTCCCACGGCGGCTCCCATCGCGTAGATCGAGACATCCAGTCCCGAACCCTGCGTGACGTCGGTGAACTTGCCGTCGTCGTTGCGGTAGAGCGCCAGTTGTTGCGATTGGTCGGGGAGTGGTGCGTCCCAGGGCCAGTTCTTGGAATTCAGAAACAAGATGTCCTGATCGCCATCGTCGTCGAAGTCGAAGACTGCAACGCCACCTCCCATCGTTTCGGGCAACAGCTTCGCCCCGGTCGCTCCACGGTTGTGAACGAATTCAATTCCCGCTGCTTTGGTCACATCGGTGAACTTCACATCGGGAGGTTGCACCGTCGCAACCTGGCGGACGGCGACGGATGCCAGTTCGGTCTGCTGCGTGGGAGCTGCCGGCTTGGGGCGATTGAACCAGTAGATCGCGCCGCCGCCGATTACCAGGCCGACAATAATCGCGGCCAGCGACCAGCGAAACGCGGTTCCGATCACTGCATCGTCCTGTTCGACCGACTCCTGCGGATCGGGACGCTTCGTTTTATCGATTGTCTTTTTTGCCATCGTGCTTGCTTTAGTTTGTTACTTGATTTGTCTGCTGCCAAGATCGCGAATCACTGCGGTAATTCGGGAGCCCCGGCCCGCTGCAACGGATAACGAACGACATCTTCCGCCGCATGATTCGCCGCCGGATACTTTTCACGCGCCAACCGAATCGCTCGTCCCTTGGCGTTATCGTCCGGCTTGTAGCTTTGATGAAACTGTTGGTGCTGCGCCGACGCTTCGGAATCGCCGATCCGCTCGTACAACAGTTGCAGGTTATAGTGTGCCGTGACGTTGTCGGGATCGATCTCCAGCGTCTCTTGGAACCGTGCGATCGCATCGTTCCAGTGCGCCAACGCCTCTTCTTCGCGTTGTTGCCGCGCCCGTTGATTACCGAGTTCAAACAACGTCTGACCGGTCAAGTTGATGACTTCGTAATCGAGGCCGAAGTCGAACCCGCGGGCTTGCATTTCGGGAGTGTTATCCTCCAAGACGCTGTTCAAATTCTGAACGGCTTCGACCAGCCGACCCTGCTGGGCGTTGATCGATCCAGACAACCAAGCCCAGCTCCAACGCGGATATCCCTTCTGGTCAGCGTAGGTTTGAGCACGCGTCAGGGCGGCGACCGCATCATCCAAGCGGCCTTCGGCATTGTAGACGCGAGCCAGGTTTAGCGGACCATCCCAGCGATCGAAGGTCTCGACTTGCAGGAACGCTTCTTCCGCCTGCCGCAACGCATTTTTCCCCTTCAACAACTGGCCGATGCCATAATCGTTCCAGCGTTGCCAAACGGGAATCTCCGAATCCGCATTGGTCACCGATTTGTCGACGCCCGCGACGGGGAACTCGATCTCGTCGACCGCCAACGTCGTGATCGGCAGCTCGTTGACGTAGGTCTCTCCCGGCCGATGGCCACGGATCGTCTGCCCTAGCTCTTGATTTCGATCGGCGACAAATTGCATGTACCGCTGGTCGAACTTGCGATACTGCAACTTCACCTCGACGCGAACCGTATCCTCAAGATCTTCGGGAAGGTCCAAAAGGTATTGCACCGTCTGCCCCGCACCGGGCGGAATCTGGTGGTTGTACAGCGGAGTAAAGATGTTTTCGGGATTGCGGCGATCGATCCGGTTGCCATCTTTGTCGAGCATGAAGACGTTGACAAAGTGCGACCACGGATCGACTTCTTTGGTCTCTTCGCTCAATCCTCCGCTGCGTCCGATCACGCGGTCGCCGCTGCGGACGGTGACGTCCAACCAGATCTCGTTTGAATCGGCAGTCCCCTGCGAAAACAGATGCCCCATCTTCAGCGTTCGGATCACCGTTTCCAACAGGTACGATTTGCCTGGATCCAGCGTCGGCACGTCGGGACCCAGCGGCGCCGTCTGCGACCCATCGACCTCTCCCGAATCGCGGATCCCAAAAATGTCGACTCGCATCACCCCCTGCAGATAATCCTGATGAGCTTTGATCACCTCGTCACGATCTCTCAGCCAAGCGATCCCCGTGTTGGCCGAAGGGAACAGATGATCGTGAACGCTCATCGCCGTCGCCGCGTCAAACCGCTGGGCTCCGAAATCGTTCGATTCGACAAGCGGCATGTGGCATCGATTGCAGTTCTCTTCCGCTTTCGGTGGGTAATAAAAACTGCGAGCCCCATGCCCCGAAACGCCGCTTAGTAGGTACGGATCGTAGTGGTTCTGGCCCCGCAAGAAGTCCTTGTAGTGGTTGAGTGCTCGCGGCAGATGGACCTTGTGGCACGTCGAACAGAACTCCGCCGTTTTGTGCAGCGGCTTCATAAACGTCTTCTTGTGAAACGCCGGCTTGGCTTTGACCAATTGCTGATTCACCCACTGCAGGACCGCGTTGTCGCTGAACGCAAACGGATAGTGCAGCGGTTCCTCGATCGTGTAGTCGGCGTTGCCGCGCGGGCTGTTGACGTGCGTGATCGCATGGCAGACCGTACAAGTGATCCCGGCGTTTGAGGTCTCGTGCCCCAGCAGGTCGAAGTTCGGATCGTCGAACGCTCCGGAAAAGAAGGGGACCGGATCGTGGCAACCGGCGCACCAACGGGCTGCTTGGACATTCCCGTCCCGCTTCATCGCGACGTTCCGGGTTTCCGAGACGCTCGCCAAATATGGCGGATTGTTGAACGAACTGAAACGATGCACGCTGTCGCTCCACTGAGCGTGCACGTCGGCGTGGCACTTGATGCAATACTGATCGTTCATCATCGCATCGGCAGGGATAAAGTCACCGGTCGAGGTTCGCGCCAGCGATGGCTCGAAGTACTGCACGCCCGAATCGGGGCCGATCGAATTCCATTGCCGCGGGTCTTGAGTTTGAAAGGCGACAAGCGTCAAAACACCAGCCGCACCGACGCTGGTAAACGCCATTCCCGCTCGCCATTTGATCCGCGGTCCGACCAGTCGATGCAGCCAGTACAGCCATCCGGCGATCAGCGGACATGCGACGTGCATCCAGTAGACGGTGCTGCGGAGCGCCGGTTGCCGCAGGTCGATCCCCAACGCTCGGGTCAGCATCAACCCGCTGACCAACACCAGAATGCTGATCGCAAACAACGCGTAACCGATCCGCACCGCGCGGCGATTGCGGCGGTCTTTGCTGTTGATCAGATGGATCACACCAAACACGATCAACGGGACGACTAACAACAGGCCCAGCACCAGATGCGCCAAGAACATGTATTGGTAATAGTAGTCCTGGTACGTCTCCCCCTTCACCCATTCCAGAAAGGTGATGATCGATAGGTAAGCCGAATTGGCAAACAGCAGCGAGACGATCGCCAAGACGACGTGCAGCAGTTTCCGCAGCCGCGGGCCGACGGCGCGGACCGGTTTTTTGATCGGAGCGGTTGGTTGCGGCACGCTGCCGCCGGGCGAAGTTGCTTCGGACATGAGGGATCTCGAGATGGGGGAACGCTAGCGAAGAAGGCGAAGCGATCACGCGCGATCTATGCCCGATTCGACTCGGCGTTCCGCTTCGCTTCAGCGATTGCGGGGGGCGGAGTCGCAGCAGAAGTGAATCGGTCCAAAAGACCAACTCACGACCAACGTTCTCAGGTTTGCCCACCGATACCATTGCAGTGGAACCGGCAGACTCAAAAGGCCTGGGAAACGTTACTGGATAACGCGTGAGATGCGCTACCCGCGAGGCGGCCGTTGGATGCCCAAAGAGAACCCGTCGCAAGGACGAAGCGACGACATGGCGGTGAGGGAAGATGCGTCGATCATTCCCGGAAGCAAATAGGCAGCGTCGATCCCCAATTGCTGAGAATCTCGCTCGGATGTTGGTGCGGGAGCCGTCGGGAGACTCGGCAGACCAGGAGCCGCTTGGCACTGGGGCCCTCGACAATCGCAAGGTCGCAGCGGCGAACGGTTTGATGAAAAAGAACCGTCGCTGGGCGAGTGGTTTGATGCGTCGCGAACCGCAAACTTCAAAGTGTGCTGGAGCGGAACCGATCCCATCGCATGAAGACCGCTGGAATGCGATGGCAGCGGATTGGCCAGCCAGTCTCCGCAGCTAGCCCACGCCGATTCGCTCATTGCCATACCGGCAACGACCGCGACGATCAGACAGCGAAGAGTGACAAGACGCAACACGATCAACGGATCTCGGGAGAAGAGAATGAACCCGGCATACCTAAACTGAGGAAACCAGACTAGCGTCGCTGACGCGGGGTGTCAATTTTCGATATTCTTAGTTGAACGGTCGTCCATTCGTTTGTTGATCCGCCTAGCCACGCAGGAGTTGCCGCTTGTCCGAAACCTGGAATCACGTCGCCTGTCCGGGTTGCAGTTGTCTCTGCGATGATCTTTCCGTGCAGTTCGACGGCGATCGGCTTTTGTCGTTCGAACCGGCTTGCCCGCGTGGGGAGCAGTGGTTTCGCACGCGGTGCGAATCGTCGCCCCGCGGGCCGCAGGTCGCCGGAGTCACTGTCGACTACGATTCCGCCATCGCCGTGGCGGTCGAGATCCTTCGCGCGGCGGACTACCCGCTGATCTATGGACTTTCCCAAAGTGCGACGCCCGGTCAACGCGCGGCGATCGCTCTGGCAGATGCTTTGAGCGGCGTTGCCGATACGACCGCTTCGTTGGACCACTCCGCAGCGATCATGGCATTGCAGGAGTTTGGCGAAGTGACCTGCACGCTGGGCGAGATCCGCAATCGCGCCGATCTTGTCATCTTCTGGGGCTGCGATCCGGCGAGCTCCCATCCGCGACATGCGGAGCGTTATTCGATTCATCCCCGCGGCCGTTGGTTGCCCGGCGGGCGAGACGACCGCACGGTGGTGATGATCGGAACCGCGGGGCAAGTCGAACAATGCCGATTGGACGCCGAGGGAACGACGCCGGACATCACGATTGCGATCCAGCCGGGGCAAGATTTTGAGACCCTTTCCCTACTGCGACGGCTCGTCCGCGGAGACCACGTGGCCGATGTCCCGGCACCGCTGGGACAACTGGTTCCGCTGATGAAAGGCTGCAAATATGGCGCCTTCTTTTATGGACTAGGACTTGGCAGTGGCGACGACAGCGAATCCTCGGCGGCAGCGCCGATCGATCACGTGAACGTCGCGGCACTGCTGCAATTGGTCGCCGAACTCAATGCATTCGCGAGAATTACGGCCCGACGGATGGGGCGGCACGGGGAGGTTTCGGGAGCGGATAACGTTCTCTGTTGGCAGACCGGATATCCATTTGCCGTCGATTTCTCTTGCGGTTACCCGCGTCACAATCCGAGCGAGTTCTCTGCGGATGGACTGCTGGCGCGAGGCGATGTCGACGCGGCGGTCTTGGTGGGGGCCGAAACGATTCCTCGGTTCTCCGCGGCCGCACGAAAACATCTGGAATCGATCCCGACCATTCTGTTGGACCATCCCGCTGCCCAATTGCCGTTCCAGTCGACGGTCGAATTCAGCACCGCCGTCTACGGTCTACACGCATCCGGAACGACCTTTCGAATGGACAACGTGCCGCTCGCCCTGCACGCGATGGTGCCGACGAAGCTGCCAACCGATGCCGACGTGCTGACCGATCTGATGAATGGTCTGGCAATAGAAGCAGGCATCGGATCCCGCAGGGATCCCAGACGGTAGCCGGTGGTTTGAGCGGAGCGAATACCGCCCCCGAAGGTGCGCTGCTGCGCGACGAGCTCCGGCTACCATCGTTGGATCCCTTTGGGATGCTCCCCATCGCGTCGCACGTTTTAGGTCGATGTCTTGGCCGATTGGCGATATTTGCTCGGCTGAACCCCGACGACATTTTTGAACGCCACCGAGAGGTATTCGTCGTGGCGGTATCCCGTGCGGCGAGCGATCTCGGCGAGCGAGAGATCGGTCTGCACCAGCAGTTGCTTGACCCGATCGATCCTCTGCCGCGTGATCTCCTCGTGCGGCGAGCGCCCCAAGATCTTGAGGAAACGTTTTTCGAGCGCTCGCCGCGAAACGGGGATCTCGTTCAGCACGTCGATCACTTTGATTCCGTCGCAGGCGTGCTCGCGGATGAAACGGACGGCCGCGGCGACATCGGGATCGTCGGTCGCCAGGATGTCGGTCGATTGGCGAGTCTGGATCCCCAGCGGTTCCAGCAAAACCTTCGCCGCGCCGATCGTGTCTCCCGCCATCATCCGATCCAGCATCGCCGCGGCTTCGTATCCGGTCCGCCGCGTGTTGCAACTGACGCTCGAAAGCGGCGGGTCAGCGAGGTCGCATAACAATCGGTCGTTGTCGACACCAAGCACGGCGATCTGTTCGGGGACGGCGATGTGCAGCTCGCGGCAGACGTCCAGCAATTGCTGCGCTTTGATGTCGTAACAGGCGAAGATCCCGATCGGATGCGGCAGTTGTTTGACCCATTGGGCGAGCCGCGCCCGTTCGCTGTTCCACGAATATTCGGGATCGTGGCGGGGGATCGAATCGTATTGGTAATAGGTTCCGCCGGCTTGCTGGACGTATTGTTCGAAGGCTTGTTGCCGCCACTGCGACCAATTGAATCCCGAATCGCCACAGAAGGCGAGGTGCCGGAAGCCTCGCTCGACAAGATGTTCGACGGCGATCCGAGCGATCGCATCGTCGTCGGTTTCGACCCATGGGACGCCGGGCAGGTGCCGAGCCGCACTGACGTCGACGACTGGGCACTGTGTGCGCCGGATCGCTTGAGCGATCTCGTCGGTCTCGATCCGAGCGATGATGCCATCTCCCTGCCAACGTTGCAGCCAGTCGGGCGGCCGCGCGCCACGTTCCTGCTCGGGCAGCACCAGCGACCAGCGTTGATGTTGCTGGATGTAATCGATGATGCCAGCCAAGACACCGCGAGCGTAGGCGTTGGAGGTTTCAACCAGCAGGGCCACCGAGCGACGCTTTTGAATAGTCTTCATGGCTTCCGTTAGATTCCGTAGGTCCGCCGAGCATTGATCGTGCTACGAGGCCATTATGACGACTAGTCCTTTTGGGGTGTTCTGGTTGGGTGGAAAAACTCAAATGTTGTGCGCACAAGCTCATAGCTTGAAAATCGGTGCGGGCGATAAAATGTCCTTCGGTGGCGGTTTGTTGCTGCCTGGCTATCGTTGTGGGAAACGGCGGCTGCCCGATGAGTGGACTGAAATCTAAGATGTGTGACAGGTAGAACTGCATGAACGGAAAAGTAAACGGGGCGATGATTGGGCTGGGGTTTGGAGCTGAGTTTTTGCCGATCTATGCGGCGCATCCTCAGGCGAACATCGGGGCGATCTGCCGCCGCAACGCCGCCGAACTGGAGAAGACTGGGAATCAGTTTAGGATCGAAAAGCGATACACCGACTACGACGCGGTCCTCGCCGATCCCGAGATCGATTTTGTCCACATCAACAGCCCGATCCCCGATCACGCCTGGATGACGCTCAAGGCTTTGGATGCGGGCAAGCATGTGATGTGCACCGTTCCGATGGCGACGACGATCGAGGATTGCCAGAAGATCGTCGAGAAGGTCAAGGCGACGGGGCTCAAATACATGATGGCCGAAACGGTTGTCTACAGCCGCGAGTATCTGTTCATCAAAGAGATGTTCACCAAGGGAGAGTTGGGGAAGATCCAGCACCTGGCCGCTTCGCATCCGCAAGATATGGACGGCTGGCCCAGCTATTGGGAACAGATGATCCCGATGCATTACGCCACGCATGCGGTCAGCCCCTGTCTGGGCTTGGTCGATGGATTGGCGGAATACGTCAGCTGTTTCGGTTCGGGAACGGTCCGCGACGACATCGCGGAGAAATCGGGGAACAAGTTTGCCGTCGAAAGTTGTCACATCAAAGTCAAGGATAGCGATCTGACGGCGCACATCTGGCGATTCCTATACGACGTTGCTCGACAGTACCGCGAGAGTTTCGATGTCTACGGAACGAAGAAGAGTTTTGAGTGGACGCTTGTGGAGAACGAACCGCACGTGCTTCATACCGCCAAGAAACCGGAGCCGGAGATTGCGGAGAAGGTGGAGGTCCCCGATTATGCCCATCTGTTACCCGCCGAGATTCAGAAGTTCACTCAACCGGCGGAGATCCACGATTCCGAACACCTCTCCTTTATCCAAGGTGGCGGTCATGGCGGTTCGCATCCGCACTTGGTGCACGAGTTCGTCTCGGCATTAAAGGAGGATCGCGATCCGATGCCCAACGCGGTGACCAGCGCCAACTGGACCTGTGTCGGAATCTGTGCGCACCAATCGGCGCTTCGCGGCGGTGAGATCGTTCGCCTGCCCGAGTTCACCTTGGGCTAAGTCGTCGCCCATCTTCCCGTTGCAGATTGTCGCCTTTCGCTCCGCGAAAGTGCGATCAGCCATTGCGTGTTGTCAACGCGAAAGGCGGCGATTGATGGTGCTGGGAAACAAGTTGGTTGGCGAGGAGCCTGGATGCCTAAGGGGAATCGACGCGGGGGGACATGCAAGATTTGCGCGGAACGCTCGGCTGCGACCAAGTCGTTCGCAGGCTTCCGCGCAACCTGAATTGTTTGGTAGCGCGGCGGCAGGTCATGCCGCGGGCATTTCTATTTCACCAGTTCTATTTGGCGTCGGCCATCGCTTCTAATTGAGTCAGCGAGCGACTCTGCTCCTTCTCGAGGAACGTCCGGCCGTATTTGACGTTCACATGATCCCAGGGGAGCTTATCGGTCAGGCCGTATTGCGTGTGGACCTGTTGGTCGATGTCGATCCCGGCGTCGGCGATCGCATCCCACCAACGCTGGGCGTCCATGTGTTCGGTCCAGCCGTCCATTCGCGCGCCGCGTTGCCAGGCGAGTTCGATCGCTTTGCCGGTGCGGCGATCTCCGCGGCTGAGCACGCCTTCCAGCAGGCTGGTGTCGATGTCGTGGCACTTGATGTTGATGCTGCGGATCTTCCGGCGGCTCCACAGATATTTGTGCGCCCATTGGAAATATTCGCGTCGCTGCATGCCGTTCCATTGATAGGGCGTGTGCGACTTGGGGACAAAGTTCGAGACGCTGGCGGTGACTCGCACATAGCGGCCTTTGACTTCTTTGCCGATCCCTGCGATGTGTTCGGCCATGTCGACGATCCCGTCGAGATCGACAGGCCGCTCGCCCGGCAAGCCGCACATGAAATAGAGTTTGACGCTGTCGAAGCCGTTCTCGAAAGCATTGCGACATCCGGCGAAGAGGTCTTCGTTTTTGATCTTCTTGCGGATCTGTTCCCGCATGTCGTCGCGAGCGACTTCGGGGGCGAGGGTCAGCGAACCGCGGCGTTCGGATCCGATCAGGGCGGGCAGCGTTCGCAACGTCTCGTTGACGCGCAGGCTGGGGACGCTGATGTTCACGCCCAGCGGCCGGAAGACTTCGTGCAGTCGTTTGACTAGCTCTTCGAAGTGCGGGTAATCGCTCGACGACAGCGACAGGATGCTGATCTCGTTGAATCCCGTGTTGCGATACGATTCCATCGCGGCGTTGATGATCGTGTCGACGCTGCGGATTCGCAGCGGTCGCTTGATGACGGTGCTCTGACAGAACCGGCACTGCCAGGGGCAGCCGCGCATGATCTCGATCGCGATCCGATCGTGGACGCATTCGACGTAGGGAACGATCGGGCGGGTTGGCAGCGGGATCCCTTCGAGATCGCGGATCACGCTCGGTTCGATCGTCTCGGGGACGTCGTTCCGCGTGCGGTTGAGCGCGACGACGCGGCCCTCTTTATATTCGGGTTCGTAGAACCGAGGCACATAAGCAAAGGGCAGTTCGGCGGCGATCTTTTGCAATGCGTCGGCGCGTTGCCGCACGCCGGCGTCTCCTTCAGCAAATCCCTCGGCGCGGGCTTGTTCACGCAGTTGCAGCCACATGTCGCAGATCAGCGGCAGCGCCGGTTCGCCGTCGCCGGTGACAAACATGTCGATGAAATCGGCCATCGGTTCGGGGTTCTGGCAGCAGGGGCCGCCGGCGAGGACCAACGGATCGGCCATCGTGCGCTCGGCGGCGTGCAGCGGGATGCCGGCCAGATCGAGCATCGTCAGGACGTTGGGGCTGCTGACCTCGTATTGCAACGAGATCCCAAAGACGTCGAAATCGGAGACTGCGGTAAAGGTTTCCAGACTGTACAGCGGCACGTTGTGTTCGCGCAGCTGCGCCTCCATATCCTGCCAGGGGCAAAACGCCCGTTCGGCGACCCAGTCGTCGCGGCGGTTCATCAGGGAGTAGAGGACCTGTAGGCCGTGATGGCTCATCCCGATCGTGTAGGCGTCGGGGAAGGCGAGGCAGATCTTTCCCTTGAGAGTGCGGTGGTCCTTGACGATCGCATTGCGTTCGCCGCCGAGGTATTGGGAAGGCATCGAGACTTTGTGAAGAATTCGGCTCTCGACAAACTGCTTCCGCTGGCTGTTGATCATCGCTGTCTGGCTTTCTGATTTGATCCATAATGAAAGGGAACGAAGCGGAGGCCATTATAGCTTGATGAAAGCGCCTCGGAGCTGTCGCCGGTTCGTTGCTGCAGGGCTATTAAGTGTTTCAAACAGAAGCGTCAGTGGAAATGGAAACCCGACGCGTAAGCGAGGAATTTGCATGCTTCCTCGCTTACGCGTCGGGTTTTCAACAATCCCTAGACTCAAACACTGATTTGCCCTGTTCGTTGCTGGCACCGACGCTTTCAGGGGCCTCCCCCTTGTCGATGCCCGCCTTGTCATCCCTAATTTGTCAGATATCCCCATGCCCTTGCAAGAGACGAATCGATGAGCGACTTTGAGACCGTTGGAAAAGTAGAAGATTTTGAAGAAGGCAAAGGCCAAGCGATTCCGGTCAACGGGCGGATGGTCGCCGTCTTCCGGGTTGGCGAAGAGTTCTACGCGATCGACGACCTCTGTCCCCACATGGGCGCTTCGCTAGCCGAAGGGCACGTCGACGACGAGAAGGGAGTCACATGTCCCTGGCACGCCTGGCGTTTCTGCATCAAAGATGGCACCTGGTGCGACAACCCGAAAGTCAAAACCGAAGCCTTCGAAGTCCGCGTCGTCGACGGCGAAGTCCAAGTCCTCGTCTCCGACGATTGATCAAACCCGCCGCCAAATCTGCTGATCAAAGCTGTCGCTCTCCGCGCCGCATCAGCCGCAGAGCGGCGGTCGCATAAAGCCTGGCGGCGCGAGCCCAGGCATCGACGGTCCGCAATATCACGCGTCCCAGCAAATCCGCCGCGCCGCATCAGCCGCAGAGCGGCGATCGCATAAAGCCTGGCGGCGCCAGCCCCAGGCCTCGCGCGTCCAGCTCGATCGCGCGCGTCCCCGGCCAATGCACCAGCACACGCCCAGCCGCGGAGCGGCGGTCGCATAAAGCCTGGTGCCGCAAGCCCCAGGCCTCATTACATCTCTCGAACCTGCAACCGATAGATCACCACTTCGCCATACGAATCCTCGGCGTCCCCTTTGCTTGGGTTCGATTGCGTGTAGCAGCCGGCTTTGAAGTAGCAGCCTGCTCGCGCTACCTGCCAATCCATCGCCAGTTCTCCTTCGTACCAAACTTTGACGCGCCCGCCGCCGGCTTGGATCTTCAAATCGAAGGGCGTTCCCAATGGGTATTTGCGGTCGAGCATCACCGTATCCAACGCATTGCGTTCGATGAACAGTTTTGTTCCTTCCAGCCGGATCATGATCAGATCGTCTTGGGCGTCGTGGATCTGAGCGCAGACGACGTGCTTCTTTTTGGCAGGCGTCTTCGTGATCGCGACGCGCATCGTCATCGTATGGAGCGTTTGCCCGGCGGTGCTCCAGTCGGCATCCTCTCGGCCGCGTTCGATCATCTCCCTCAGTTCGCTGCGTGGGAATTTTGAACCCTTCGTCGTGGCGCCGCCGCAATGGGCGCGAAAGACGACGCCGTCGTCTGCCTCGTTGATGAAGAAATAACGCGGATCGACAAACGTCTTCAGATCGGGGGAGATGATCTCGTCGGCTCCGCCCGAATCATCGGCGTCGATTGGGAGCGTCAGTTTCCAGTTCGATAGATCCAGAAGCTTTGCCGGCGGGTCGGCATCCACCAGCGAAACGGGGATCACCAGAGCGAGGAACATTACAACAAGTCGGGGCATAGTGGGGTCCAGTTAACAGGCGGTAGGGCCGGGGCGCGTTGGCGCCGATGCCGTCTCCGCGTAGAGCGTCATTGTAATGCGGCGCGAGTCGTGAGAGAGATAGCGTTTTCGGTGTTTGATCTGTTTCGGAACCCAAGCCATTGGGTAGGGCCGGCCCCTTTGGCCTCGAGTGTGTGTTGTTCGCGGCCGATTTCCCAGGGCGTTGCCCTGGGCTGGCGTATCGCCGCCCCTTTGGGCCTGATGAGACGCGAACCAATCGCTCATGTTTTGGCTTCGATGGACAGCGGGCCAACAATTCGGTTTCGTTGCCCGATCGAATCGAGTGTTCTACGCCCCAACGGGGGCGGCCCTATGTCAGCCCAGGGCAACGCCCTGGGACTCGATGTCGGAAACGTTTCGGCTACCATCTGCGATCCCGTCGGGATTCGGTGGCAGTTGCTGGTTTTGCCACAGAGAACTCAGAGGCCACCGAGGATTGGATTCGTGGCGGATATTCTCTGCGGCCTCTGTGGCAAGCGGTATCCCAAAGGGACTGCAGAAGGTAGCCGGAGGTCGTCGCGCAGCGGCGCCCTCCGGTACGCGGGAACCCCAACGCGCGATGCTCCCGCAGGGATCGCAGATGAATGTGCGCCCCCCGCCGGGGGCGGCGATCGATTACGTGAACGTTTCCGGTGGTATTCGCTGCGCTCAAACCACCGGCTACCGTCTACGATCCCGTCGGGATTCGGTGGCAAGATCGTTTTCAAAATAGAGGGGCGCTGATGTATTTCACGCCCGGACAAACGACTGCACCCAATGAAAAATACCCTGAGCGGGACTCGAACCCACGACCTACGCTTTAGGAAAGCGTTGCTCTATCCAACTGAGCTACCAGGGCGGTTGATGGGGCTGATTATCGCTTGCCTTGCGGCGTTGGTAAACGGTGCCTGAGGATGAATTTCCAAATCGTTGTAGGCGATCGGGCGAGGGGTTTAGGTTAGAATCGGAGCTGCTCAATCGGTGGCGTTGGCTGCTGCCGACTTCTCGGTCCTCGCTGGATGCCCGCCATGTCTTCGCTTCGAATCGCCCTCTCTTTCAGTCTGGCAATGCTGCTGATCGCCTCGCCTGCTCTGGCTCGCAACTGGACCGATAGCACGGGAGCTTACAAGATCGAAGCTGATTTTGTTGGCTTCGACGGCTCGATCGTGCAACTGAAAAAGGCTGATGGTTCGATCTCGCGACTGCCGATCGCCCGATTGAGCCACCGCGATCAGGTGTGGGTTCGGGCGGAGATGAAACGGCAGGCCATGCCGACCGATGAACCGGCGGCTTCGGCAGCGGAGGGACTGGCGTCGACCGATTGGCCCGGCTGGCGCGGTCCGCAGCGCGATGGGATCTCGCGCGAACAGGGACTGCTGAAAGAATGGCCCAGCGTCGGACCGCCTCTTCTTTGGTCGTCGCGTGGACTCGGCAACGGGTTTTCCTCTTTGGCGATCGCCGGCGACAAGATCTACACGATGGGGAAAAAAGGTGGCCAGGTTCAACTGGTCTGTGCTAGCCGCGACGACGGGAGGGTGATCTGGGAAACGCCGGTCGGCGACGGCAGCGATCCCAATTGCACGCCGACGTTGGATGTTGAAGCCGGTCTGGTCTACGGACTCTCGCATGCAGGAGACTTGTTGTGCACGTCGGCCAGCGACGGCGCGGTCGTTTGGCGAAAGAACTTCCCCAATGACTTCGGCGGACGGATGATGTCGATGTGGGGCTACAGCGAATCCCCGTTGATCGATGGCGATCGGCTGATCTGCACTCCCGGCAGCGATCGGGCGGTGATGGCAGCTCTCGATAAAAAGACAGGGGATGTGATCTGGCAGACGCCGATGCAAGAGGGAACGGCGGGGTACGCGTCGCCGGTGATCAGCCACGCCGGCGGGATCAAACAATATGTGAATCTGGTCGGCAAGGGATTGATCGGCATCCGCGCCGCCGATGGCGAGCCGTTGTGGCATTACCCTCGCGTTGCGAACACCACAGCCAATGTGCCGACACCACTTGTCGACGGGAATTTTGTCTTCTGTTCCAGCGGGTATGGCGACGGCGGCAGCGCGCTGTTGGAACTGAAGAAGCAGGGGCGGACGATCCGGTATCGCGAGGTCTATTATAAGGACAACCGCACGCTGCAGAATCATCACGGCGGGATGATCTTGATCGACGGCAAGATCTACATGGGGCATGGCCACAACCAGGGCTTTCCCCGCTGTGTCGATCTGCGCAGCGGACGGACGGTCTGGGGCGAGGGGCAACGCGGGCCGGGCAAAGGTTCGGCGGCGATCGTAGCGGCCGACGGGCATCTGATCTTTCGCTACGAAGATGGCGTCGTGGCATTGATCGAAGCGAATCCCGGCGGCTACCAATTAAAGGGAGAGTTCAAGCCGGCGTCGGTCAACGGCAAAGCTTGGGCGCATCCGGTGATCGCGGGCAAACGGTTGTATCTGCGCGATCAAGACGAACTCCACTGTTACGACATCGGTGCGGGATCATGATTAGAGAAAGGGTGGATGGAAAGGTGCGGGTTTTCAGGCAGGGAAAAGACCGAAGCGATCGCATCGGTATGGGAGCATAAAGGGATGGATGGAAAGGAATCGACGCCCAGCGGCGTCTGGCGGATCTTGGACGCGTCGTTGAATCGGGCCAGCGAAGGGCTGCGGACGATCGAGGAGTACGCGCGGTTTGTGCTCGGCGATCCGCAGTTGTCTGAACAGTTGAAACAGCTGCGCCATCAGACAGCTACCGCGGCGGAGGGCATGCCGCGCTTGCAGCTGTTGGCCGCTCGCGACACGCCCGGCGATGTCGGCACCGCGATCGAAACGCCTACCGAAACCGAGCGCGTCGACGCGTTAGCGGTGGCGATCGCCGCTGCGGCTCGCGTTCAACAATCGCTGCGTTGCCTGGAGGAGTACGGCAAGATTGTCGACAGCGGGATCGGCCGCGCGTTCGAAGCCTGCCGCTACCGCTCGTACACGCTGTTTGCGACGCTGGAACAATTGAGTCAACGGCGCGATCGGTTGGCCGACTGCCAGTTGTATGTGCTGGTCGACGGCGGCGATTCGATCGAAGCGATGACCGTCACGATCGCAGAGCTTGCGGAGGCGGGAGCGGATTTGATCCAGTTGCGCGATAAGCGATTGAACGATCGCGAACTATATGAACACGCCGCGGCGGCAGCGGCGACGCTGAGGCCCAGCCGCTGTCTGTTCATCGTCAACGATCGCCCCGACATCGCGGCGGCGGTGCATGCCGACGGCGTGCACGTTGGCCAAGACGAACTGCCAGCCACGGTTGTTCGTCAGATCATCGGTCCGGAAAGATTGTTGGGCGTGTCGACGCACTGCGTGGCTCAGGTCGAGCAAGCGGTTTCCGACGGAGCGGACTACATAGGTTGCGGACCGACGTTCCCGTCGGGGACGAAGTCGTTCGAAGCGTTTCCGGGAACCGATTTCTTGCGCGATGCGGCGGCAACGACTACGCTGCCCGCGTTTGCGATCGGCGGGATCGGGGCGGAGAACCTGGCATACGTGATCGAAGCGGGATTTTCACGCGTCGCCGTGGCGGGAGCGATCACGCGGAGCGAGTCGCCGGCGGCGATGGTGACGGAACTGAAACAACGGCTGCTGCGGCAGGATGAATCAACGAACAGGTGAACGTGTCGATGAAATTTTCTAGTCAAGGAACTGTCGGTCTGTTGTCGGCGATGCTGCTGTTGGTGGTTGTCGGCATCGGAGTCGCCGCGTCTGGTCCCGCCGCGGACGAAGCGGCGATCGAAAGCACGCAGTGCACGATCGAGTGCAAGGATGTGGGGGAGAGCAGTGGGGTGGCGGCGTCGTGGCGGCACGAGGGGATCTTGTGGACGCATAACGATTCGGGCGATTCGCCGCGATTGTTTGCGATGGATCAGCAGGGACGTCATCGCCAGGAGGTCGAGATCTCCGGCGCCAAACACGTCGATTGGGAGGACATCGCGTCGTATGAGTTGGACGGCCGGCCGCAACTGTTGATCGCCGATGTCGGCGACAACGGGCGGCGGCGAAAAGAAGTCGTCTGCTATCGCGTGAACGAACCGAAGCTGGGGAACAAGCGGATCAAGGTCGATCAGATCTGGCGGATCCAATATCCCGACGGGCCGCGCGATTGCGAAGCGGTGGCTGTCGATGTGCAGGAGCGGGTGATCCTGCTGGCGTCCAAGGTGAGAAATTTTGCGGCGGACGTTTATAGCGTTCCGTTGGAGACGGGGGAGAAGGATGCGAAGGTGATGGCGACGCGCGTGGGAACGATCGCGATGCCGATGATCACCGCGATGGATATCGATCCGCGCGATGGGCGGATCGTGGTCGCATCGTATGTCGACGCGATGATCTTTCCCCGGAAACAGGTTGCCGGTGGCGGGAAGGTCGATTGGGAAGCGACCTTCGCTCAAACGCCGACGCTGTTGCGGACGCCTTGGCGTCGGCAGGGGGAAGCGATCTGCTTCGACCGCCACGACGATGCTGTCTGGCTGACGAGCGAAAAGAAGCCGGCGCCGCTGATCCGCGTCGCGGTCCCTCGCTAGTGGACGGCAGTTAAGAGACAACGGTCCTCGCTTAAACACAATGCCGTTCAACGAAGCGTAGTGGACGAGGCTACGAGTCCTGTTGCATGCATCAGACCAAATCGCTGGGACTCGTAACCTCGTCCACTACATCCCGCCGCTAATTCTTGCGACGGACCGAGGCTCCTTCGTTGCGCGAGTGAGTACGAGCACGATGATTGAATCGTGCGTTCGGGGATCTAGCTGCTGAGTCGCCGCTTCGTTCTGTCCGCCGGTGCCCGCCAATTGCGACGGCGGCTAGGATTGTGAATATTCAAAGGTAACGGGTTCGCGACCAACGTCAGTTAACCTACCTTCAGCACGCGGTTTATCCACTGATTGCTTGCCGCCACCCGACCAATCCAACGAGCGCAACGATGTCCCAATACGAAGTCGAACTGAAATTTCCGGTCGCCAATCTGGCGGCGCTTCGCAGGCAATTGATCGATCGCGGCGCGCGGCCGCTGGGGATCCAGCAGCATCGCGATACATATTACAACCATCCCTGCCGCGATTTTGCCGAGACGCACGAGGCGCTGCGGATCCGCCGCGTCGATGATCAGCCGATGATCACCTACAAAGGGGCCAAGCTGGATAGTCCGGTGAAGACCCGGATCGAGCTGGAGTGGGCGTTGGGAGCTGGCGACGTCGACGGATCGAACACCGAAGCGATGTTGGTTCATCTGGGATTCCGCCGCGTGGCCGAGGTCGCCAAGCAGCGAGAGTCGTTTGCGGTTCAGCCGGAGGCGCCGTCGAGCGAGTTGACGGTGACGTTGGACGATGTTCAGCGAGTCGGCACGTATGCGGAGATCGAATGCATCGCCGAAGCCGACGGGATCGGGCGGGCCCAAGAATATGTGCAAGCGTTTGCCGAATCGTTGGGGTTGCAGAATCCCGAAAAACGAAGCTATCTGCGGATGCTGCTGCAGGCCGATGGCTAGGCCCGCTCGCGGCGGATCGCTGTCGCATTCAAGGATCGTACGTGGCAAACCGCCACACATCGCAAGCGATCCCCCTTTGTTCGTTTCGGCTGCCGCGGTTTAAACTGCAAGTTGTTCCGCAGATCGGTGGCCCATCGTGCCGCCGCCGCGTTGCGATCTGCCGCGACGCTGCATTTCAGTTCTCACAGCCCAGGAATCGGTCATCTCCGAGCTCATCGAAAGCTCTCCCGCCAGCAACGACGACGCGGACGTTCCCGATCGGGAACCGCCCGTCGAGGATCGCGTGCCCGCCGCGGCGTCGAAGAACTTCATCGTATTGATGCTGTATCAGGTGGTCTTGCGAGTCGGTTGGATCTTCAAGACCGAGAGCGTGATCATGCCGGCGGTGTTGGACTTTTTGGGAGGCAGCGGGATGCTGCGCGGCTTGCTGCCGCCGATCAACCGAGTCTGCCAAAGCTTGCCTGCGCTAATGTTGGCCGGGCAGATGCAGATGGCTCCGCGGAAGAAGATCTGGTTGTGCGTTTGCACGGTGTTGATGGCGATCTGTTTTGCGTTGCTAGCGGTCGGGTTCTACTTGCTGGATGCGCATCCCGTCACGCTGCAGGTCTTTTTCATCGCCATCTACGCGATCTTCTTTGTCGCGACGGGGATGACGCAGGTGCTGTTTCATACGCTGCAGGGCAAGTTGATTCCGGTGGGAGATCGTGGTCGTTTGCTGTTGGTGACAAATGTCGTTGGCGTGACGGCGGCGGTCGGGGCTGTTTGGATCTGCATGCCAGCTTGGGTAACGGCTGAAGGAGTCGAATTCCATTGGTTGTTTGCCACATCGTCGATTGCGTTTTTTGTCGCCGCGGCGATCGCTTGGTGCGTCGACGAACCGGCGGTGATCAGCGAAGCGCCCGAAGCGGTTCAGGGAATACGGGCGCGGTATGCGGAAGCTGTCTTGCCGTTTCGCGACGACCCCAATTTTCGACGGCTCGCAATCGCAGCGGCTCTGTTTGGTTCGACGATCATGTTGTTCCCGCACTACCAATCGCTTGGCCGCGGCGGATTGCTGGGGGGCGATTTTCGCAGCCTGATGTTGTGGTTGATCGTGCAGAATCTGGGGACCGCCGCGTTCAGTATGGTCGTCGGGCCGTTAGCCGATCGACGCGGCAATCGGATCGCGCTGCGATTGGGATTGATCGGTGTGACCGCGGCGCCGTTGTTGGCGATCGGGTTGGTCTGGACCGAGATCGCGTGGGCGTTTCCGATCGTGTTTGTGTTGGTTGGGCTGACGCCGGTGTTGTTGCGATTGTTTATGAATTACACCTTGGAAGTCGCCCCGACCGACAAGCATCCGTCGTATCTGGCGGCGATCAGCGTCGCCACGGGACTGCCGGTGCTCTGTTCTCCGGTTGTTGGAATGATGATCGATCGGGTAGGTTTTTCGCCGGTATTTGTGGCGATTTCGCTGTGTGGCGTCGCAGCGTGGTGGATTTCGGGGCGGCTGGAAGAGCCACGTTGTTCGGGGCTCCATGGGGAGCGATGATAGTTCGCGTTGAAGCGGAAGAGGCGATCGCATGTAGCGATGGGCCGTTGGTTTGTGGTGCTTAGAAATCGAGATCTTAAAGGTGGTGTGGGGATGTTAGCCGAGCCGGGACGGACAGCTTACGACGTGAACTTTGGACTGCTTGGGTTTCCCGTTCGGATCTCGATCGGGTTCTGGATCATGGCGCTCATTTTCGGTTACGACCTCGTCTCGCAATTGTCGCAATTGTTTCCGGGCAGCCGGGGTCCATTGTTGCTGTTGTGGATCTTTTCGGTCTTCGTATCGATCTTGATTCACGAGCTCGGACACGCCTTGGCGATGCGAATATGTGGGCTGCATTCGTCGATCGTGCTGTATCATTTTGGTGGGTTAGCGATCCCGCAAAACACGTTTGGCGCGGGGTTTTCCAAAAAAAAGAACTCTAAAGTTGAAAAAATTTTCATCTCCGCCGCTGGCCCGCTGGCCCAATTGTCGCTGGCTGCGTTCGTGATCGGACTGGCGAAAGCTCGCGGGTTTGAAATTCTGTTGTTGCCCGAGTTTCTGGCGACGGTGCCGAGCTTGGCAGGGGGAGAACCCATCGATTCCCCTGGTATGTTTGGCTTGGTGAATTTTTTGGTCTGGCCCAGCGTGATGTGGGCACTGTTGAACTTGATTCCGGTTTATCCACTTGATGGGGGGCAGATTGCCAAGGAAATCATTGAGCTTTTTGGCGGCACTGCCTATCACGCCTTGGTTTTGTCGATGGGTTGCGCGATGTTGATGGCCCTGTGGGGCTTCATGTCGGGGCGATTGTTCATGACCCTGTTGTTTGCGTCGTTAGCGTACAGTAATTACGAAATGTTAGGTGGCGGCGGTTTCCGAAGGCGATATTGAGCGAGTCGGAGCGTGGGTCGCGAGGCTATCGAGACTGCAATTTCCGCGACTTGCGGGACGCTGGAAAGTGCGATTTTGGCGAGCGGTTTTTGTGGAAAAGATGTTGCATTAACTTGCAATGTTCGTACAGTTACGCTCCAGAACGCCAGTCGTGGACTGCGTTTAGCGTCTTGAACGGTCAAGACGCAGACACCCATGCGGTGTTTCGTTCGTCGGCGGGTGTGGCCGGTGTCGTTTGATCTATTCGACACAAGATCCCGCCGGGCATTCCCCAAGCGGAGCAAGTACAGTGGCAAAGAAAAAAGCGACCAAGAAGAAGGTTACCAAGAAGGCTGTAGCGAAGAAGGCACCTGCCAAGAAAGCAACAGCTAAGAAGGCGCCAGTGAAGAAGGCGACCGCCAAGAAGGCGCCAGTGAAGAAGGCAACCGCCAAGAAGGCGCCAGTGAAGAAGGCAGCGGCGAAGAAAGCCCCTGTGAAGAAGGCGACAACCAAGAAGAAGGCGCCCGTCAAAAAGGCCGCTGCAAAGAAGGCGCCTGTCAAAAAGGCTACGAAGAAGGTCACCAAGAAAGCCGTAGCCAAGAAGGCTCCCGCCAAGCGAAAGACCGCCAAGAAGCGTCGTTAAGCTTCTCGATCTGTCAAACTACTAAAAACGCTGTTCCGCTCGGTTGCGGAACAGCGTTTTTCTTTGCCCTGGTGGGATCGGTGGTGCGAACTGACGCTCTGGCGTTGGACGCATACCGTGGGCTCTCTGTGAGGTGATTGGGACGAGGTTGCTCACGTCGCTGTTGTCAGCATAGTTGCTTGCCGACTCCGTGAAAGCATTGCAATCCGAGCTCTGCAACGGCCACGCTTCACCATTTGCCAATCGACATCCCGCGATGCACCAGGCAGACGCCGCGATAGGCTCTTTCTGAGCCCGTTGTCGCGATCGAGCGGTCGACAGGTCAGCCTGCTCCGTCGATGGACGGAGAAGACCGAAGGGCGTGCTGATCTGGAAGGCGTTCTCCGCCCCTTACCACCGCCGTCAGTATGAGCTCCACACGCCTCTTCGCGACATCGACGGGTAGGCATCTGCTGGCTCGCGATCCCGATGGAGGCCAATTCCGATTTGCCCGGTGGCCGATCCATCCGTCCGCCAACCTTATCCCGGTTCCCTCGAGCGCCGAACGGCTTGCGTACCGGAAGCTGACTTCAATTGGGGCCCTTGTTTAGTCGGAGGGCGTCGCCGTTTCGGGATGCCCATTGCGGTGGCTCGTCCCGCTGTTCGGACAGCCTCGGTCGTGCCTAAGTTCGCGACTTCCGATGCCCAAGCTCTAGGCATTCCCCTCTGGTTTGCGGTGGCAAACTGCGCTCATGAAGAAAATTGAAAATTGTTTGAGCCCGCGTTTTGCTGTGATTGGGCGGTTTGATGGGGTGTGGGCAAAGGCCTTTGGCATAGCCGTTGCAATAAGCACACCTTCGCTGACCTAGCACCGATCCGGTCGAGACCACAATGGCCCGGGCAAACAACGGAGCGTGGCAAGGAGCAATCAGCAAACACTGTTTAGGCGGCTGAGCGTTTCTGCCGTTCCTCGCGTTAAAAGTCCTCAGAAAACAGAAGAGAATCATTCATGTTACAGGTTGGAAGAATTCCAGGATGGTCGATTGCGATCATCGCTATTGGGTTGTTGGGGGTGAGTCTGTCACTTACGTCGGTTGCATTTGCGCAGGATGCGGAACCGGCGACCACGGAAGCCACTGAGGCTGCCGGCGTAAGTGACGCTCCGCCCGTCGAAGAAGAGGTAGTGGTTGAAGAAGAAGTCGAAGCGGGTTCGGAAGTTGGTTACGCGTTGGACAACGCGATCTTGTTCTTGTGTGCTGTTTTAGTTTTGTTCATGCAGGCTGGCTTCGCGATGGTCGAAGTTGGTTTGAACGCAGCCAAGAACACGATCAACATCCTTTACAAGAACGTGATGGACCTTTCGGTCGGTGCGTTGTTGTTCTTTGTGATCGGGTTCGGATTGATGTATCCGGGCAGCTACAAAGAAGATCCCAACCCTTATTTCGACTTTGGTGGCGTGGGGATCTACGCTGCTAGCGAAGGGCAGACCTTCAGCCCCGATGTCGATTGGTTCTTCCAAGCCGTCTTTGCTGCGACCGCTGCGACGATCGTTTCGGGTGCTGTCGCCGGCCGGATGCAATTCAAGGCTTATTTGATCTACAGTGCGATCCTGACCGGGATCATCTATCCAATCAGCGGCTACTGGAAATGGGGCGGCGGATGGTTGACCCAATTCGATGGCGGATTGGCTTTCCAAGACTTCGCCGGATCGGCAGTTGTCCACGCTTGTGGCGGTTTCGCTGGCTTGGCCGGTGCGATCATCCTGGGCCCACGCCTTGGACGTTTCGCGAGCGACGGAAAATCGGTTCCAATGCCTGGTCACAACATCGCTTTTGCAGCCCTGGGTGTCTTCATCCTGTGGGTTGGATGGTACGGATTTAACCCTGGCAGCCAATTGGCATTCCAATCGGCAGCCGACATCGACGCGACCACTTTCATCGCCGTCAACACAACGCTTTCGGCAGCCGCTGGTGTTGTCACCGCGACGATCGTCAGCTGGATCATGTTCGGCAAGCCCGATCTTTCGATGAGCCTCAACGGTGCGTTGGGTGGCTTGGTCGGCATCACCGCTTGCTGCGATTGCTTTACCAACATGTGGGCGATCGTTATCGGTGCCGTTTCGGGTGTGATTGTTGTCGCCGCGATCGTCGCTTTGGACAAATTGAAGATCGACGATCCCGTCGGTGCCTTCCCCGTGCACGGTGCTTGTGGAGTCTGGGGCTGCATGGCCATCGGATTCCTGCCAAACACTCACTTGGACGGTGGATCGACAAGCTTCATGGTGCAGTTGATCGGAACCGCTTCGATCTGTGCTTGGGCCTTTGTCACGATGATGGTCCTGTTCCTGATCCTCAAAGCTGTTGGTGTTCTGCGTTGCTCGGCTGAAGAAGAGACCGCTGGCTTGGATATCTCCGAGCACGGTATGCACGCTTACCCAGCAGACAGCTTGGCTCCAGCAGCCGGCTGATGTTCGCTCAAGAGTGGCTGTGAGCTAGCCTGGCTCGCGGACGCTATTTGAATCTTCTCGGCTCTTGCCTGGGCCAGAGGATACCCCAATGGCTCGCGGTGGATGTCCGCCTCATCCACCCGAGCCGGGGTTTTTACCTTCTCTTTGTACTGGCCATTTCGAGCCGGTGCCTCGATCGCGAGCACGAGCGATCGACTCGCGATGCAGCCGGTTGCTGCCCCTTCCAAGATCAAGCCTAGTTGTCACGGCGTGTGATCGTTGGCTAGATTCATCGCAGTCTCTCAATCCTTTCGATCGCGCCGATCCACCGGAAAGCCCCGTCTGATGAAACTGATCATTGCCATTATCCAGCCCGACAAACTGGAAGCGGTTAAGAAAGCGCTGACCGAGGTCGAAGTCTTCCGCTTAACGGTTGTCGATTGCCAGGGCTTCGGCCGCCAGAAAGGTCAGACCGGCGTCTACCGCGGTCACGAGTTCTCCGTCACGCTGCTCCGCAAAGTCCAGCTGCAGATCGCCGTCAACGACGAGTTTGTGCAGCCGACAGTCGATGCGATCCTCTCGGGCGGGCGAACCGGCGAAGAGGGGCAGATCGGCGACGGCAAAGTCTTCGTCCTGCCGATGGACGATTGCGTGCGAATCCGCACAGGCGAACGAGGCAGCGAAGCGATCTAGTAGGATTTGCGACGATCCCGAAGCACGCGATATTCGCGAGAGGAACGTTCCGGCAGTGCTCGCAGATGGTAGCCGGTGGTCGTCGCGCAGCGGCGCCCTCCGGAACCCGCGGCCCCAACGCGCGCTGGTCCCGCAGTGATCGCAGATCGATGTGCGCCCCGTCGGGGGCGGCGCTCGATAACGTGAACGGTAGCCGGTGGTATTCGCTGCGCTCAAACCACCGGCTACCGTCTGCGATCCCGTCGGGATTCGGTGGCTGTTGCTGTTGCGATTTTTGCCACAGAGAGCTCAGAGGCCACCGAGGATTGGGCGCGTGGCTAATTTCCTCTGTGTGCTCGGTGATCTCGGTGGCAAACGACGCTCCCGCAGGGACTGCAGATGGTAGCCGGAGGTCGTCGCGCAGCGGCGGCCTCCGGATGACTCCAGCGCTCGCTACGCCGGGTCGTAGCCTTCGCGGCCGATGCCGCGTCCCTTGGGCATGAACTTGCACAGACCGATGCCGAGGAAGTAGAGCAGGATCAGGGGGAGCATCAGGGCGATCATGCTGTAGATGTCTGCGGGGGTCAGGATCATCGACAACACCGCGATCACCAACACGGCGATCCGCCAGCTGGAGATGTAGGCGTCGGTTTCGAACAGCCCGATCCGCTGCAGGAACAACATCACCAACGGCAATTGGAACGCGATCCCAAATCCTAGCGGCAGCAACAGCACGAAGTTCACGTAGTTGCTCAGCCGCGGCACTAGGTCGACGTTCAGCGACGCGTTAAACGTCAACAGGAAGTCGATCACATACTGCAGCACCAGGAAGAAGGCCAGCACGACGCCCGAGACGAACAGCACGACGCTGAAGGGCATGTAAACGTAAACGTATTTGCGTTCGTGTTCGTACAGTCCCGCCGCGACGAAATTCCAGATGTGGTAGAAGATCCCCGGGCTGCCCAGGATCGCACCGATCACAAGCCCCGCTTTCAACCAGATCATGAACGTCTCTTCCATCTGAAACGAACTCAGTCCCGCCCCGGCCGGCCGCCAGATCGTGACCGGTTTCAGATTCTTTTCGGGGTTCTCGAAGACCGCGTCGGGAACCTGGGCGTCGATCGTCGTCATCGAACCGCCAGTCGCCCCGGCAGCTTTGGCTTCCGTCTCGTCGGCTGTCGGTTTGGCTGGCTCCGCCGGCGGTTTGGCGTCGGTTGGCTCGGGCTTGTCGGCTGTGTCCGCTTTTGCAGCGGCTGCTGGTTTGGTCTTCGCGGCGGCAGCTTTCGCCTTTTTCTCGTTCGCTTGGCGTTGGGCTTCCTCCTGCTCGACAGCCTGCTCGTCGATCATGTAGACGGTTTCGTAGATCATCCCCTTTTCGGTCAGCCACTTCTTCATCGGCTTGGCGTCTGCGGAGTGCGGGTCGATGTTCATCTTGTACAGCGTCTGATCGGCCATGAACCGCGTGATCGCTTGTTCCAGCGGCAGCTGCACAAACTGGACGACTCGGTCGGCGAAATAGAGTCCGATCGCGAGGCCAAAGGCGAGCCAGATCGCCGCCTTGAGCAGCGATTTTCGGAGTTCGTCGAGATGTTCGCCGAACGTCATCGTCGAACCCTCGAACAGATCGTCTTTGGGCGCTTTGGCGGTATTCAGTGCGTTTTGTGCTTTGGCTTGATTCACGGTTCTATCAAACAACTGAAAGGGAATGGATGGAAGGAGGTCGGTGGCATGTGGGGCGCCAGCGTCGCGATTTCATCAAATGCAGTCCCGGCGTACCGGGAACCGATCGTGGAATCAGCGGAAACGACTCGCCTGTTGGGCAACTGCGTCGCGGGAAGCGCGAGCGAATTGGGTGGCCATGGGATCTCTCTGCCGTGGATGAATGAGACGATTTTTAGCCACGGCGAAAGCAAACAAATCAACCAGATTGGGACTGTTTGGACCGCGAGAATTTGGGGGAGCCTTTCCAGGTGTTTGAAACCAGTTATCCACACAGGCCTTGCCGTTGGCTGAGCCGCGTGGATCGGAAAGCCTTTTCAGTCTAGTTGATTCCTTCCACAAAGCAATACAATAGCGACGCCGATTGTTCTCTGGTGCGATCCGAAGCGATCGCTTCGACGTCGACAGTTTCGGCTGCTCCCACTCGTTCTCCCTTTTCACCCCGGCGCCACCGATGCAAGCTCCGCTCCGCTTCCAACCCCTGTTTCGTGAATACATCTGGGGGGCGCGTCGGTTGGGGAGTGTGTTGGGCAAGCCGATTGGCGATGCTCCGCGGTACGCCGAGAGCTGGGAGATCGTCGACCATGGCGAGGATCAAAGCATCGTCGCCGACGGGCCGCTGGCCGGCCAATCGCTCTCGGATCTGCTCCGCACTTCCGCCGCCGATCTGCTGGGGGCCGAACTGGCTTGCGACCGTTTTCCGCTGCTGCTGAAATACCTCGACTGCGACCGCGTCCTGTCGGTCCAAGTCCATCCCGACGACGCCTACGCGCAAAAGATGACGCCGCCCGATCTGGGCAAGACCGAAGCCTGGTACATCATCGCAGCCGATCCGGGCAGTCTGATCTACGCCGGGCTCAAGGCTGGCGTGGGGCCCGAGGAGCTTCGCGCCGCGTGCGCCGCCGGACGCACCGAAGATGTTCTGCACACCTTGCAGCCATCGGCTGGCGATTGCGTCTTCATCCCCGCCGGGACGGTCCACGCGTTGGGGAGCGGTTTGCTGGTCGCTGAAATCCAGCAGTCGAGCGATACGACGTTTCGGCTGTTCGACTGGAACCGCGTCGACGATGCGGGGAACAGCCGCCCGCTGCACGTCAGCCAAGCGATCGAAGTGACCGATTACGGCCGCGGGCCTGTCGAGTTTCAGAAGCCGCAATCGCTGCCGACCGGCGGCCAGCGATTGGTCGGCTGCGATAAGTTTTTCCTCGATCGCTACTGCGGCGGTTCGCAACACGAAGTCGGCGGCGACGGGCGGTTCCGGATCCTGACAGTCGTCACCGGGGGGGCGTCTGTCGCTTGGCGGGATGGGCAGTCGATGCCTCTTCCGCTGGGCCAGACCGTTCTGTTGCCCGCGTCGCTGGGCCAGGTGCAGCTGTTGGGAGGCGACGCCGATACCGTCGTCCTCTGCATGGGCATGCCGTAACGCACGCGGGGGCCCTCGACTTGGGTGGGACGCCTGGCATTAAATTGTGCGGCGTGTAGCGGTCCTCTGCCGCCGGGATCTGTTGTTGCAGAAGCGGCCGACGGCGTGCCGATCCCTAACACCAGTCATGACGCTTTGCTAGCAAGTGAAGTTGCCATTGGCGGGCGGTAGCTGAAAAACCTATGCTCCCACCCCTCCCCCTCTCCATCAGTTACTGGCAAAAGGCACATCCCATGCGATATTCCCTTGCGATCATCGCTGCGATTGGCTTCGTTTCGGTTGGCTGCCGCGGGTATAGGACGCCGTTCAACACGTCCCCCGGCACGACACAACAGCAACGATTTGAAGCGGTCGCACACGATCCTTACCCCGAAAACGACTTGGGGCCTGAAGTTGTCGGCGGTCGCCCGCGGGACTATCAGAAACCGATTGCCGAACCGGTCCGCGATAAGATGTACAGCGAGAAACGCTCCTGGTTTTCCAATTGATCCGCCTCGGCAGTGCTCCGGTCCGACCGGTCACAGCCCTCTCAATCGGTCGATCGCAGGGAAAAGTAGGACGATAAGGGCAGCTTGTATACGCCCGTACCCTACTCTAATGATCAGGGTTTACGTTATCGTTGATGTTTGAATCGTCCGCTACAACATCAAGCGGGACCGATCAGTGTTTCAGTTTGAGGTATCAGCCGGCACGCGCTAGCGTCCGGTTCTCCGGACAACCGGACGCTAGCGCGTGGCGGCTGATTTGCGCAGAGACAAATTACTGATTGGCCCTGCATCATCAAGTCGAGCCAGATGCCCAACCCGCCCCGCAAAAAGAAGAGCCCTCAAACGAAAGTCGCCAGCGAATCCGAGACCTCCATGGTGCGGCTGCAGCGCGTGTTGGCATCGGCCGGATTTGGCAGCCGGCGGAAGTGTGAGGAGTTGATCACCGAGGGGCGTGTCGATATCGACGGCCAACCCGTCATCGAACTCGGGACCCGCGTCGATCCGCGCGCGTCGAAGATCCGCGTCGACGGCGTCTCGATCAGGCCGGCCAAACTTGTCTACTTCGCGCTCAACAAACCTGTCGGGATCGTCACGACCAACCGCGATCCGCAAGGTCGCCCGCGAGTGATCGATCTGATCAACGAACACCAACGCGTCTTTCCCGTCGGTCGATTGGATCGCAACAGCGAAGGTCTGATCTTGATGACCAACGATGGCGACCTTTCGGAAATGCTCGCCCACCCGCGGCATGGCGTTCGGAAGACCTATCAGGTGACGGTGGCGGGACTGGTTCAAGCCGAGACGCTCAAGCAGATGCGAGAAGGAGTCCACTTCCACGAGGGACGGTTCCAAGTCGATGGCGTCAGCGTGAAGCGGACCCGCGGCAAAGCGACCGAGTTGGAGATCGTGCTTCGCGAAGGAAAGAACCGCGAAATCCGCCGGATCCTGGCTCGGTTGGGACATAAAGTCGTCCAGCTGAAGCGGACAGCGATCGGAACATTAAAGCTGGGCGATCTGCCGACCGGCGCCTATCGGCCGCTAGACAGTCGCGAAGTCAAGAAGCTGCGCGATGAAGTCGCTGCGTCGCAAGCGGCTGCCGAATCCGACCAACCGCCGCGTCCTCGCAAGGGCGGAGCGCGAAAGGGTGTCGCTCGAAAAACCGGCCCCGCGACCGGAAGACCTACTGCGGGCCGACCCACTGCTGGCAAGCCGTCAGCTGGCGGTAAGATGGGAGCTGGCCGAGGGAAGGGCGTCGGGCGAGCGGCCCAAGCCAAGCCGGCTGGCCGACGACCCGGATCAAGCGATATCATTATTTCGTCCGAATCGACCGGCGGCTTGGGCGGGACCGTGATCGGAGCTCCCGAACTGGCAGCTCCTCCGGCGAAGCCCAAGCGTCCTGCGGCGGGCCGTCGCGGGACCAAGAAGGGTGCAACGCGTGGCGGTGCCGCAGCCCGCGGTAAACGCAAACGCCGATAGGCAGACGAACACGCCGCGGGGCATATGAACACGCCGATAGGCCAGGAAAGGCGTTAGATCTTTCCGGCCGTGGCAAAGCTTTCGTTCGGCGGACGATCTCCGCCGCCGCAGCGTCTCCGATTGGATCGCTGCTTCGCAACATCTCTGTTGGCGACGGAGGTGTATCCCACCCAGCAACTGCATCATTACTCGCGAGGATCGCTCGATGACCAGCCCGCTCCATGCTCAACACTACGCCGACTGTGCTGCTTCGCTTCGAGCGGTTGTGACCGCGTCGGACCTGATCGCCGAAAAGACCTACCGCCTGCGGTTGCACGCTCCGGAGATTGCCAGTCAGATCGTGCCGGGGCAATTTGTCATGATCCGCTTGGACGGATTCAACGATCCGTTGATCGGTCGCGCTCTGGCGGTCTACCGCGTCGTCGCTAATGGCGATCAACCGCCGGAGGAGTTGGAAGTCGTCTACATCGCCAAGGGCAAACTGACGACTCGTCTGGCTCGCATCCAAATCGGCCAGCACATCGGCATCTGGGGACCGCTGGGCAATGGCTTTCCGACAGTCGAGTGCGAGCATCTGATCATGGCCGCTGGTGGAATCGGTCAGACTCCGTTTCTGGCGTTGGGATCCGAAGCCTTGGGCCGCGAATCGTTTCCGGGGCGGACCAGCGGTTACGCCGCCCGAGCGACATTGTTGTACGGAGTTCGCAGCGCGAGCCTCGCCGCTGGCTTGGACGACTTCGCCGCCGCCGGGATCGATCTGGATCTCTGCACCGATGACGGTAGTCTTGGGACGCAGGCGTTGGTCCCCGATCGCTTGGCAACCTTGTTGGCCGCGCCCGATCGCGCTGCGTCGACGCGCGTCGTCTGCTGTGGTCCCGAAATCATGATGGAGCGAGTGGCCGAGGTTTGCGCTGCGGCGGGCGTTCCCTGCACCGTCTCGTTGGAAACTCCGATGGCTTGTGGGATCGGGATCTGTTTCTCGTGTGTCGCCAAAGTTCGGCAGGCCGATGGCGAATGGGACTACAAGCGAACCTGCGTCGAAGGGCCGGTCTTCGACGCTGCTAGCGTTGTCTGGTGATCCACCAGGCTGGGGTGACTTTAGCGATTCTTTTCCGAATTCCAAAATTTCTGCCAACGGTCGCTATTTCGTAAGTGACCGCGCCGCAACAGGTTGCGGATTGCAAGAGCGATTACCGCAGCGCAACTTGCACTTGCTCCAGTTGCTGCTCTGCAGCACTATCCCGACTTCGTTCGACCTCACCCGCGCCGTGAACCTGGCAGCATGGATGCTTGCATTGGGGTTCACTTAGGCTCGTTTGATAGCCGTCCATGGAGGGACTTTGGCAATGCACATGTTGTGCTATTTATTGCTCGCCGCTGGCGTTTCCGGCAGCAGCGATTCGGTTCTCGTCGAGTTCACACAGCCCGGTTGTCACGCTTGTGTCACGATGGAACCTGTGGTTGGCCAATTGCAGCGCGAAGGCGTTGCGATCCGCCGCGTCGACGCTGCTCGCGAAAGTCATCTCGTTCAACGCTATCGCGTTACCAGTTTCCCAACCTATCTTGTCCTTTCCGGCGGCCGCGAGATCGCTCGCCTGCAAGGGACACAACCGATCCAAACGCTGCGGCAAGCACTTGCCAACCGCCAGGGCCAGCGGATCCGCGACACCGGGGCTCGAAACGTTCAACCGGAAGTTCCGCAGACACCGTTGTCCGCCGTTGCGGCGAGTCCTGTGTCTCAGGCGATCCCCGGCGAAGCGATGCCCAGCATCGATCTGGCACAAGCCGTCGAACGCGCTCAAGCTGCAACGGTTCGGATTCGCGTTCGCGAACAGGGAGCGGTAGGTGTTGCGACTGGAACAATTATCGACACACATGGGGAAGAGGCGTTGGTGCTGACCTGCGGCCACGTCTTCCGCGATTCGCAAGGCAAGGCACCGATCGAGGTCGAGCTGTTCATTCAAGGACAGATCCACACCGTGCCGGGGCAACTTATCGATTACGAAGCGAAGACTCGCGACATCGCCTTGGTCTCGATCAAGCCGGGCTTTCCGGTTCAGCCGGTTCCTGTGATCTCGAAGGATCAACTGCCGGCATCGGGGACCGCCGCGTTCAGCTTTGGCTGCGATCGCGGTGCCGATCCAACCCGCCGCGACACGCGGATCACCGCGGTTAACAAATACAACCAACACCTGGGTGCATCAAATCTGGAGATCGCCGGCGCCCCGACGATCGGCCGCAGCGGCGGCGGATTGTTCGATCACCAGGGCCGAATCGTTGGCGTCTGCAACGCCGCCGATTTTGAAGATGACATCGGGATCTATGCCGGCCCGGGGACGATCCAGTGGCAACTGGACCGCGTCAACCTCGCCTCGCTCTATGAAGCTCCCGCAGCAATTGCATCGACGACGCCGCGATCCAATGTCCCCAAACCGCCGACGCGTTTAGCCGCCGTCACGTCGCCAGCTGCATCCGCCCCCGCGGCACGAATCGCCTCCAATCAGGAAGTGATCGTGATCCTTCGCGACAAGAATCGCCCCGACACCCCGACTCAAATCAAAACCTTCGACCAACCGACAGCCGACATGCTAAAACTGCTCGGCCTAACCCGGTAACAACACGATCCCATACCAGCACGAAGCGCAAGCGAGTGAACCCCACCGCACCGACGTTTGGCGTTCGATCACTCGCTAGCGCGTCGTGCAGGTATGTCGATCGCCAATCACCGGTCTTCTGCAAAGCGAACAACGTTCCCATACCAGCACGAAGCGCAAGCGAGTGTTTTTTACGGCACCGACGCTTGGCTCTCGATCACTCGCTAGCGCTTCGTGCTGGTATATCCAACGCCGCCCCCACGCCTGTGCTCACTGCGGGACCGCTGGGAGCCGCAACGCCGTCGCAGGACATTTATATCCCCCAGCTTCCATGAGTCGCTGACTGGTTGGTGCTCGGAGAGCCGAGGTGAACCTGCGACCTGTTGACCCCCAGTCAGACGTTTTAATGAGGCCGTGACTCGATGGTCACGGAAAGGCATGGATCAGGCCGGGAAAATAAAAGCAGAGCGTGCTTCAATGAGGCCGTGACTCGATGGTCACGGAAAGCTGATCGGCACCGTCGTGGTGTTGGTCTATGAAGGGGTGCTTCAATGAGGCCGTGACTCGATGGTCACGGAAAGCTGGATATACAAAGGGGCTTGAACCGATCCACTACTGCTTCAATGAGGCCGTGACTCGATGGTCACGGAAAGTCCAGGATCCCAGCGAAGTCGCCGTCGCCAGGATCGCTTCAATGAGGCCGTGACTCGATGGTCACGGAAAGGTCATATTCTACCTGTTGCACAGAGGAACCGTTCGCAGGGCTTCAATGAGGCCGTGACTCGATGGTCACGGAAAGGTGAAGTGAGTGAGGCCATTCTGGATTTTGACCCGCTTCAATGAGGCCGTGACTCGATGGTCACGGAAAGTGGGGGTGGGCCTCCGCGGGTCTTTGTCCCGAGGACAGCTTCAATGAGGCCGTGACTCGATGGTCACGGAAAGAGAACGATTGAGCAAGCCGAGAAGCGACATGGCATGCTTCAATGAGGCCGTGACTCGATGGTCACGGAAAGTCCACTGTGTACTTGTTAGACTTGCCGCGGATTCGGGGCTTCAATGAGGCCGTGACTCGATGGTCACGGAAAGTGTACCGGCGCACGCGTTCCGGCGTTTTGGCAAATCGCTTCAATGAGGCCGTGACTCGATGGTCACGGAAAGGCTGGCGGTGTGGATGTGCGGGACAACTTCTTGGCCGCTTCAATGAGGCCGTGACTCGATGGTCACGGAAAGACTTCGCTACGCTTCGCCGCCTGCTTCCGCTCCGCCTGCTTCAATGAGGCCGTGACTCGATGGTCACGGAAAGGAGGATTTCACCTCGGCCGCTGAGTCGTCAGCAAGCCGCGCTTCAATGAGGCCGTGACTCGATGGTCACGGAAAGCCGAAGCAACCGCCGCCAACACGGCGAGGATGGCAGGCTTCAATGAGGCCGTGACTCGATGGTCACGGAAAGGCCGCCAACACGGCGAGGATGGCAGCAAGGAAACCGCTTCAATGAGGCCGTGACTCGATGGTCACGGAAAGAGCCCAGGGGGCTGAGTGTACAATTTCTGCGGCTGCAGCGGAAGTCTGCGAGCGGTTGTCGGGTATGGGAGCTGACGGGAGGTGGGAGTGCATTGAGTTGGTTCCTTGTACTGGGATTTGCTCGGTTTTTGGACTGCGAGCGGGGGGCCGGTTTTTCACGGCACCTGGCCGCTCGCAGTTCTCAAGGTCCAAAAAAATGAAGTCGACTCAGCGGGTTACGAAGACCGGAAACGTCTCGATCTCGCCGCGGACCATCTGCGCCATCAGCCGCGTTTGGATTTCCAGCAGCCGTCGATAGCTGACTCGATATTCGAACAACGGATGGGTTACCAACTGATCCATCCGCAATTCATAGGCGTGAAAAAACGCTTTGCGGCCACTGTCCGAAAGGAAGACTCCGCGGCCCCCAGGCACAAAGTGCTCCGGCGTTAGCATCCGGTTGTTGACTGCGGAGAGGACGACCGATTCGGCAATCAGCGGGCGAAACGGTTCCATCAAATCCAACGCCAATGCGGGACGGCCGGGCCGCGGCAGATGATAGAAACCGAGGTAGGGATCCAGTCCCACGGCGGCGGCTACGACGGTCAGGTCTTTTGCTAACAAGCTGTAGGCCAGGGAGAGCATCGCATTGATCGCGTCGCGGGGCGGTCGTCGGTTGCGGCCGTTAAAATCGAAGCTCCATCGTGGCGGTGCGGCGATCGCTGCGTCGGGATCAGCCGGCGCGTCGCCTGGTTTAAGCATCCCCGAAAAGGCACCGAAGTAGAGTCGGGCGGCGGTCCCTTCGACACCTAACAATTGATCGGCGCGAGTGACGTTGTGCAATCGCGCGGCGATCCGTTTCAGTTCGGAAATGATCTCCGTCGGCGGCGATATATGGTTTCGCATCAGCAGCACGCGGCAGTTGCGAATCTTGCCTTCGATCAACAGTTTAGCAATCGCAAGGCAGCGGGCGGGGTCGTCTGCGAGGCGGAACTGCTCGCGGCGCAGCAGGATGTTTTTCAACCCGGTGCCTTGCAGCATGCCGTGAAAATAGCCGCGCCGAGAGAACATCACCATCGGCACTTCCAATGCGCACAGCGTCTGGATCGCCTGAGTCGACAGTTGGATGTTGCCGAACAGATTCACTTGGTTCAGTTCCCTCAGTCGCACCTCCTGCAACAATTTTCCCTCTTGCTTGACCTGCAACACCTCACTCTTTTTGCCCACATACAGCCCTTGAGTGGTCAGGTAGAGCGGTCGTTGTTCATCGCGGGCCGTGGTTGGTAAGCGAGTTGCCGCGTCGCGGTTGGGATTGCGGTTGCTGCAGCGGTTCGTCTCGTCGGGTAGACAGATCGACGACAGCGAGCAGTGCGGGCATTTGGGGCTGTCGACCAGCGGCGGCGGTGGCATCGGCAGTTCACGCACGTGCCGTGCTTGGTCGACCGCTTGGCGAGTCAGTTGGATCAGGGCGTCGTCGATCTCGATCTCGACGCGTTGGCGGGTCTCGTTGAAGTAGAGGATCCCACGGTCACACTGAAACCCGTTTTCGCGCAGGACCAGAGCTTGCAGGCAGATCTGCACGCGTTCGGGAGGCCAGGCGCCGATCTGTCCGTCGACGCCACGCCGCGGTCGGCCGCGCTTGTAATCAACAGGCGTCGCCAGGTTCCCCGTCGCTTCGACTAGATCCAGCTTGGCGATCACGCCCAGTTCATCGCTGGCCAGTGTCACGCTGCGGGCGTGAACCGGAACCGGTTGTGCTGCGGGATCAATTTCCCTTTCGGGAGAATCGGTTTCTTCATCGGTGGTCTCTTGTCCATCGACGAGATCGATCAAAGCCAACGGATCGACACGGGCGTCGACTCGGCGGTGGACGACATCGCCGTCGGCGGTGAAGCGGTTGCGTTGAAAGAGTCCCTCGACATGCATCAGGTAGAACAAACGAGGGCAATAGACAGCTTCGTTGATCATCCGAGCCGGCAGGTATTCGGCGTTTTTGATTGGGGCGGCGAATGTGGCGGTGGTCATGTTGGGTCTCGCAGGTGATTGAAGGAACACAGAACATCCGTGCGGGAGTTTTTTGTAAGCCTCCTTTCATCGTTTCCAAACGCATTTTGGGGAGAATCGAACTTACGTCGGCCCGCCCCGAAAAACTCGCTAAACGCTCGTTTTTCGACCCTCCCTGCTCGCGCCGGGCGGGTGAAATTGTGGGGGATTCAGTGCGACTTAACGATTGCGCGCCCTTTGCGTGGGAAAGTGCAATCGCTGATTTCGATCGCTCAAACGATTAAGCAAGGGCTGGCCAGGGCGGTGTAGGGTTGGCCCAAAGCTTCGATTACTCGCTCGCCTCGCCCGGTGGCGGGGCCGAGATCGACCAACAACACTTGGTCGTTGGAATGATGGATGATCTGGCTCAGTTGGTCCTTGAGCGTGATCAGATCGTGTTGGCTCAGCTGGCATTCGAAGACCGAATACTGCAGATGGTCGCCCCAGTTCCGCATCGTCTTGTGGACTTTGCGGAGCCGTTTATCGTCGCGGATGTCGTAGGTGACGAGAAAGATATTTCGCATGGAGAGTGCTCAGGGAGTGGCAGAAAACAAAACGAGCAGCCTCCATGCGCCGCCGGGTCCATTCGTGAAACACGAACGACCTCGGCGGATGCATTGCTTGTTTTCAACCAGATTGTGAAAGAACAGGAAGAGTTGAACTAAAACGCCAACGCGGTCGCTGGGGTTAGGTTCGGTGTTTTGCCAACGAGAATTCTTTGACTGCGGCAGACCTTTCCAATACCCAAGGGAAGCAGTTCGTCGTGTTGAAGGTTGTCTAGCTGAAGTTGCTGGAGTGAAAGCAAGGTCGATACGACATCCATCGAGGCGGGAGTGGTCCACAATGGCCAAGTCATAAAGGTGTTGGAAGCACGCAGCCCGCGGAATCCCACCGTTCTCAATCTGTCTCCTACAGGGATCGATTGAAAGAGAGGCCATGCTTCCAACGCCAGTCGGTTCGCACCGATCATGCCGCCGTTGGACTTGCGCGTTGGGTCACCACTGGGGGTGTGCCATTGGTAGGCATGGCGTCGATCTTCTCGTGGTTCAAGATGCAACGAGACACCAGCAATTGGATCGGCATAGTCCCAAGGTTCAAAGAGTGTGCGTGAGAGGTGGGACGCGGCGGTTACGTCTAACAGGCCGCGGATGGCGATCGAATGATAATCGCGTCGCGATGTCTGCAACTGGGAAATGGCCTCGGGCGATGCCGAATCGGATCCGCTGCAGCTGGTCCAATCGGCGTCGCGTCGATCGGATAGGGAAGCAGCTTTCGCGATCTGAAGATACAGCGAGCGTCTCTCACTCGCATTTTCGCATTTTGCCAAAAGGCTGGGGATGCGGAGCGCGGGATGTTGCAAGTCTTCACTGGTCAACTGCTGAAGGAGCGCGTCGAGCACGGTGTCACTGTCGAGCGACAGCTCGTCAAGTGATCCAATCATCGGTCGCCATCCTCCATTCTGAGAGATCCAAGCGAACTGAAGCGGTCTTTCAGGAAACGCTCGGCTGAGCGTGGCGAATGTTCCAAGAGCCGCTAGGAATCCTAACGGCCGAGTGCCATCGATTCCCGCTAAGACAAGCTCGGTTCGTTTTTTGGGAGCTGGCCGACTATCGTCACGCTTCGTAGTGGGGAAATCGAGTTTCTGTGGCTCCCCGTTGCCGGGCTTCGCACTGGCGGACCAGTCGGCAAGTCGCAAGATCGACTCCAGGAATGCGAGGCCCCACCATCCGAATCGACGATTCAGCTTCCAAAACTGTCCAGCGATACCCGAATCGATTTGATGTGCGGGTGTCCAGTCGGCGCGCTGTTGATGCGAGATCGCGGCGCCGCCAAACGGCTTGAGACTAAATCCGGGCAAGGTTTCGTCGACAGCGATGGGAGCCAGTGGCCGCGCGAATCCATGATGCGATGCGATCAAATGGCTCATCAACGTCATGTCGCAGGTTTCCTTGTGTTCGAATTGCTGCAACAGATCGACGCTCAACATTTCATGTCGAAAGCCGGTGTGTAGTTCGCTGCGCCCGCGACCTCCAAGCTGATCCGATTTGGCCCACAGCGTTCGTTGCATGTAGGCAACCGCAACGGGTTTGCCCAGCAGCATCGCCTGGAATCGCGGGTCGGATTTACCAACATCATGTAGCTTGGCCGCAGCGTGGATCGATGCCTCCAGGTCGCTCAGCGGCAAAGCGTTGGTTAACCGCAACGACTCGGCCCAGACGTCCGCTAGATGTTGGTGGAGCGACAGTTTGGATGTCTCGAGCAGCGTGTCGTCGTCATCGAAGCTCGCCATGGGCAGCGGAGGCATCCCGCCGATTCGTTCGGTTTGAAGTCGCGTCGTCCAGGCGATACCACCTGGATAGCGTTCCAGTTTTTGAACTTCCTGGCGATCGATCAATCGAGCCAGTTTGGGGAATGAGTTGAGATTCTTGGGGGCGTCGGAATCGAGCGTCAGTGGTTCTTGCAAAGACTCGCGAACTTCGTCGATGATCGATTCTTTCGAGAATCCGACATCGGATGTTCCACTGGCCTTGAGACGCGTCAACAGCGCATCAAACAAGGGGCTTGTTTCTGGATCGGGAATCAGCTTTTTGTGGGCTCGCAAGATGTAACGGGCACGGCTCTGTGAAAAGGCAGCTTCTGCAACATCGATCGACGCCAACGGCTTGTCGGTCTGTCTGGGGGATTTCTCCTCCGTTGAATCTCGCGGCTCAGTTGGCGATTGTTGCCAAGGATCGGAAATCGGTTCTGCGGGCGCTCCCGGTACGTGACCAAACTGGCTCCAGCCCCCAAATTCTGCCGGAATCACAATCGTTGCATTGGGGGGAATTCTGTCGAGGTTGCGAGATTTGCTGACGAGGAAACTGGAACTGTGGTTGTCGCCCCGATCTGTCGTTTGGCCATTGCTACGCTGGGCTTGGATTCCCTGCCAAACCAACAGACACCGATATCGAGCGTTATCCGAAGTGGCGGTCGAATTCCTTTTTTCCGCCTCGGGCTCTGCTTCTCCTAGGACATCGCTCGTCGAGTCGGGTTGGTCTTCTCCGCGAATCCATTGTTTGAGTGCATGTAGAGGCACGCTCAACAACTCTGCTGAAGAAGGCGGGCATGCGGCCACCGCTTCGGTCCAAAGTTGTTGGTGTTTGTCGTAGCCTTGGTCGTTGTTTGGCTTCGCTGGAAATTCCAAATCCGCTCGCCAACAAACTCGAACTTCCGCCAATGTGTTGTCGGTTCCGTGAAGGAACATGGCGACATCGGGTTCAGGAATTGGACGCGGACTGGTTTGGCAGAGCATGTCCAAGTGGGCCGGCATGAGAACGGGAGCATTGGGAGCCGGTGCGGCTAGGTCTAGATCGGTCGGATTCGCCTGAATCAGCGCTTCGAATGCCTTAATGCCAAAGTCAATTTCTTGTTTTTCATCGACTAAGGTATTAAGCCAGTGCCATGTTCGGGCCAATGCGTTTCCATAAACCGGATCGTACGGCTTTTCGTCGTTCAGTTTTGAAATCGCGGGAATATCGTGTTCCGCGGCAACAATTACTCCACGGCAGGTCGATGCGTTGCCCAGTCGATTCAGTCGACCAAATCGTTGCCGAAGCGCGTCGAGCGATGCACACTGAGTGACCATGCCGTCAAAGTCGAGGTCGGCACCCACTTCGATGCATTGCGTCGCGACCACGAATTGGGGATGGTGTTCATCTTGACTGGCACCGGAACCGAAACGTTGCTGTAGTTCGTTTGTCAGCGAATCGCGGTCGCATGGTCGCATTCGGCCGATCATCAATCGACTCTGATCATGTTTCTTTTGGGCAAGCAAGTGATGAGTTGCTTTTGCGATGGCAACACGATTCACCACGATGGCAATTTTTTTGCACCCCGATTCGGTTAACTTCATCGCCTGTTCGACAAGTTGCTTCGCGAGTTTATCGGCAAGTACCTTGCCTTTGGCACCTGGAGCGTCGGTCAACTCAACTGGCTTTTTGCATTCATGCCTACGTGCCAGCACTTTGTCAACTTTGTAGTCGGACTCTTCGTCGAGGGTGAGGAGCGTTCGATCTGACTGGTCGCTCGGTGGCGTTGCTGTCATTTGCACCAGAGAAAACGGGAGATCGACAGGTTGTTCGAACCAGTCGTTGCCGCGATAGCGTTGGATTGCTTCTACCGTTTGGCTGAACGGGCGCGAGCAATGGGCTTCGTCCAGAATGACCAGACTGTCGCACGCGGTCATTGCAGCATGGATTGGCAGGTTGCGATCCGATACGCCGTAACCTCGGAACAGCATGCGTGACCCGACTTGGTCGACAGTGCTTGTCAGAACGGTTGGCTGCAATGGTGAGCGAACCCAAGCGTCGTCTCGGTAGATTCCACCTCGCAGTTCAAAGCAGTCCAACGGCGGTGCAGTTGGATCGTTGGCCAGCATTCTCAACCAGGTTGCCACGCGCAAGAGAATGTCGTTTGGGTTGGCAGTTTTGTCGTTTGCAGCATCCCACAGTTTTTCGGCCATCTTGCGGGTTTGGCGATAGGCTTCGTTGACGACAATGCGGCGGTCGACAACGAAGAAAATTCGGCGCGGAGCGGTGCGAATGCCGTTGGGGTAATTCGCTTCGCAAGCCTGGAACGCCAACGCAAAGACGGCGATGTCGATAGCCGCAGTCTTTCCGCTAGAGGTTGGCAGCTTTAGATAGTTGGGCCATTGCCCGCGACAGGCCGCTGTGGCAAGTCGTTTTTGCCATGCGAATGGCATGTATCCGTGGATTGCTTCGTAAAATGCCGAGAAGTCTTCGATGGCCAACGGTTTTGTTTGCGCGATCATTGTTGGAAGGTTGGGCATAATCTGGTACCGCATTTGGGAGGTGGTTCGAAGATGACGTGATCTGGCATCCCGTCGGGATGCGTGTGGGGTGGGGCTTGGCAACCGGAGGTGGCGCTGCGCTTACCTCCGGCTAATTGCTTAAACGCCGCCGGGGTGTTGGTTGGATGACTGCGAAGCAGTCGCAGCGATTAGCCGGAGGTAATCGTAGTGCCACCACCGGAACACGTCGGTGTGTTGGTTGGATGACTGCGAAGCAGTCGCAGCGATTAGCCGGTGGTAAGCGTAGCGCCACCACCGGAACACGAACCACCGATGAGACCGCATCCCGCAGGGATGCCAGCGTCTACTCCAAATATTGAGGATCATATTCAACTCCTGCCCGTTCTAACATGAAGATCAACTCGTTGCGGAAACTTTGCTTGCGATGATGTTCGCGCTGACTTGCGATGTATTTCTGCACATCCTTTCGCGCGGTCGCGCTCACGGAAAAGGCTCCGTATCCTTCTTGCCAGGCAAACGCTTCCACTCCAAATTCTTGGTGGACCCACTTCGACGATTCCTTTTTCAGTTCGCGCATCAGGTCGGCGATGCGATGGATCGGCTTAAATCCAACCAGCAGGTGAACATGGTCTTCCACGCCGCCTATCCCTTGCGGGAAGGCGCCCAGGCCAGCCAGAGTGCCTCCGAGGTATTCATGCATTCGAACCTCCCAGTTGGGGGCGATCATCGGTTTCCGGTTTTTCGTGCTGAAGACGATGTGGCAGTGAAGGCTGGCATAGGTCGACATGATTCACCTCGATGTGTCGTGGATCGGTTTACAAAGCCCATAACCACTAAATCTACCAGCGCCAAGGATCACGGGGCCTGTCACTTGATCGTGAAATTCAATTCTCGCATGCACCTGTGGACGGGTGGGCTTCCCCGCCCGCGAGGGCATTGGCATGAACCCGTCTCCAAGTCGTGTTGTCGCTTCGCGTTCCGAGTCGCCACGCAGGCGACGCCGTTTCGACACGGCCCGCGGAACTCCGCGATGCCAGGAAGTTGTATCGATCTCCACGTTGCTGGGTGTCGGTAGACCCGCCCGCTTGCACGCCAATGCGATCGTTTCGGCAGCTTCGGCGTTCCATCGCATTCGGTCAGTCGAACGGTCCGACTTGGGGTAGCGATCCAGGACGACTGGTGTGACGCTCGCCCACGCGGAGCTTGGTCGGGTCCAGGTGGCGTTTTGAAGTGTCTTTGCAGCTGTCGCCTCCGATTCCATGCACAACGTCCAGACACCCAAGTTCCCGAGCTTCAGTTCAATGGGGCGTTCGTCATCGTTCTTGTCTAACAGCAAGCCACGCAGCGCCTCGCCGCGTGTTTCTGGGGCGATCTGTTTTGGCAATGCGATGGCAAGTCCCATCAGGTGTCCATCACCATATTGCCCACCCGCATAAGGGAGCGCAACGAATGCAGCGTGAGGATCGGTCGTCGCATTGCCGTTGGCTTCGTGACCGCTGAGCCACACCGGCGGAGGCTGAATTTCGCAGTTGGCCATGGCCGCGTCGCGCAACCGTTTGGTCAACGCAAGCGAATCTTGAACGCCTAGGTTGGGGCCATCGAGCTTGCGAAACACAAGCAGTTGGGAATCAAAATGCTCGCCTTCGACGACTTTCCGCCTATTGGTGGGACCGGCGTCGCGGGCATACCCCTGCCATTGTCCGAGCACTGGCGGCGTCGGTTCTGGCGGACGCAAAGACGATTTGAAGGGCATGCCAAACTCCAATTCAAAAGTCGCCTTTGCCTTGCGCTTTTGCGTTCCTTTGGACGATGAGATCGTCTCAGCCAAATCAGCGAAGCGGTCGATTCGATCAGCCCCACACGCGATGCGCAGACGTTCGAACTCCCCTTCCCCCGCGATCCGCAACTGAACCTCGGCCCCACGTCGGGTCGGTTCCCAACGCGGGCGGTTTGGCGTGCCAGCATCGATCTGAGCCCAGGCTCTTACGAGTGACGACGAATGCCCGACGCGGATGACGTTGCTGCAAATCCGCTGCAAGCCATCGAGATGGGAAGCGAAGTGCTCAACATCGTGCCAAACAAATGTCACCGTTGCGTCGTCGGGAATCATCGTAGGAAAGGCTCGCTCCTGTTTCGACCGACTCAATCCCGGTGCGGTTTGCAGCAACGACTTGCTTGCCGTCACCTTGTCGTTGACTGGGACATAGACGGCGTGACGTGAGCGTCTGTTTCCATCACTCGCAAAAATATCTGGCGGAGGCAATTGTTCGAGCCACTGCAGCGCAGCAACGTCCGCGGCATCTTCCCCCATCTCAAAACAGGTCGCTGCCATCGCCATGAACAACCGCCCCGGATGCGGTGGCCATTCCGCCGTTTCACGGTTTGCAACGTCCGCTGCGACGTAGCGTCCGGTGAGCAATTCGACGTCGATCGAAAACGTATTCATCACTCCCCTCCATCTTCAGCACCGCTGGTGACCGCCAACTCCTGACTCTTGCGAACCAAGTCGACAAGCTTCTGCGCTGGCTTCAAAACGAGAGGTTCGGTGTTCCAAGGCAGTTGGGCTTCGACAGCTTTTGCGATCGATTCCTCTAGCAGCGCAACGGCTTCGTCAGCCGAAATCATAAATTGTTCAGCCGATTCGCCAGGCTGAGCCAACAACTCCCAAGTAGGCTTTTCTGTTGGCCATAACAGGCATCGCGACCGCAGATCGAGACCTCGTTCGCTCGCTAAGGCAGCGCTGCAAACTCCCAAGGCTGCGAGCGCGGTTTGTGCAACCAAATTTGAATCTGCGTCCGTCTTGGACGATCCGTGCGGTGGGAACCGCAAACGCCGCAGGGCGGGGAACGAAAGTACGGTTGTCTGTTCTGCATAAGCGATCGTCACTCCACCCGCCAGATAGATTCGTCGGTCAGCGTCTCCAATGGGATCTCTGCCTGTCTCCGAAAGGGAGGGGGCGATATTTCCATGGTTGACTTCCGACGGCTTACCATCTTTCCCGGCCAGCCTTGGCTTCTTCTTATCCATTCGCGCTTGGTTTGCATCGAGCGTCCAGTCGCCGTTTTTATCTTCGTATACCGGTCCCGATTTCAACTGAATCGCAAGCGGGTCGATTCGGCTGCTCGTCTTGACACCCAGTTCTGCATCGATGCCGATGATCTCCGATACCAGTGCTCTTTGGAATTTCACTCCTAGACCTCCTTTGGGCCCGGTGGAATCCCAGATCCCAAAGATCAAAGCTGTTGGGCAGAGCTCAAGCAGCGGTGTGGCGTTGCGGAGTGTCGCCTGACTGAGTTTTTTGCCGAGCGTGGTCGCCCGAAACGCGACGCCATCGAGTTCGCTGTCGCGCAGGATCGCGTCTGCGACACGATGTGGTGCCTGCAAGCTTGTAACGCGGCCAATCGGTTCGTACAGTCCAGCATCTTCTGAACCGGGCTCGACGATCGGGATCTCGCCAAAGTCGACTTCGACAACGGGGATTTTGATACGTTCATCGTCCACTGCATCTTGAAGTGCTTCTTCAAATCGGTTTGCCTGACTTTGAACCGAGTCCATCAGAACGCATCGCACAGGCTGGTCTCGCCCCGGTACGCGCCGATACTCCATCGCATAGACGGCTCCCGCATAGGTTGGCGGAAAGACCTTGTCTCCCTCGCCACCCGCAGGTTGCAGTTTGGTTCGGCAGCGCAGTGCTGCACCGGTCTTTACGGCATCTTTTAGTTTTGAATAGTCAAATGGCATTTGTGTCTGCTCCTAGATCTGGTGTTGCAAAAAGAAAAGTTAGAACCCGAAAGGATTGGTGTTAACAGTTGGTCGGTATGTCGCATTCAAGCTTCGTTGTATTTGCCGTTTGAGTGTTAGCCCCGGTTGCATTTCCTGTTGGGTATGCATAAGTCAGTTTTTGTCCCCGAAGGGATTGCAGCCATTAGCCGTAGGTAAGCGAGGCGCCACCTACGGCTAATGTCAAACAAACAGGTTTTCGACCCCGAAGGCTGTCGCAGCAATCAGGCTGCGACCACCTTCGGGGTCGTATATCGCGTCGCTTTTCGTCATCCGGTGGTGTTCGCTGCGCTCGACCACCGGCTAATGGCTTTAACGCCTTCGGCGTAGGTTGACTTGTGTATAACTGCCAGGTTTAGCGGCGCCGGGCCCAGCTAACGCCCAATCCGACGATCCGTTAGTATTGGCTACTACGTTCACGGTCGGGGCTATATCGCTGCAACTCCGGTTCGGCAGCCAATTGCTGCCGTGCACGCTTGAGACGAGTCTTGACTGTGTTCAATGAGATTCCGAGCTTCGTTGTGATCTTTCCGGGGCCGGATTCGTCCGGCCTCGGCCTCATTGTTTTTGTTGGACTTTTCGTTGATTGCTCGTTAACATATATGTGAACCTTATGCCGCATGTGCTGTTTGTCTGGAATGACGAAATCGTTGCGTACGTTGCACAGCATGGGGTGACCGTCGACGAGTTCGAAGAGGTTGTGTTGAACGCTCGTCGTGTCGATGCAAGTCGTTCGTCCGGGAGGCCTATCGTGTTTGGTGAAACCTCTTCGGGAAAGTATCTCGCTTGCGTGTTTGAATACCTCGACGACGTTCATGTCGTTCCGGTAACGGCATACGAGGTGTAGCGTTGAGAGGATTCGTGGATCGCGATGTGTGCGATTTGATGGCTTGAATGCTGCGGTCTCATTGAAGTGTCCACCTCGGAAAGGACTTGGTCTTATGAACAAGAAATCGAGTGGTAATCGCGTCGTGCGTGAGTTGACGACCGACGAACGGAAACAGCTCGAGACCGCCCGCGCGGAAACCGAAGTTCGTCGCGATTCGATCGTCGCCGAAGCGCGTGCAAGAAAACGGGCCCTCGAGGCGATGCGGAAAGATGCGCAGGCAACGATCCGGGCAATGAAAGAGGAGCGGGAGCGTCTGGGGTTGTCCTTGGCGGATGTGGAAGCACGCAGTGGGCTCAAGCGAAGCTCACTTTCGCGATTGGAAAACGATCCCGATGCCAATCCCACGTTGCTGACATTGCAGCGATATGCCGATGCGCTGCACTTGTCGCTGAGTACTTCGGTTGGCCAGCCGTGAAGTCGCAGATTGCATGTCGCCAGGATTCGATAAACAGACGTTGAGAGCATTTTGCCGTTCATCGTGCATGCCTTTCCGAAGTTGGGGCGTAATGCGTCATGGCGGCGGCGAGTTCTGCTTGGATCTCGTCGCGGAGTTCCTGAGGTTCTAAAACTTCCGCCGACGCGCCGAAGCTGAGGATCCAGCTTTTGATCTCCATCGTGCTTGTCAATTCGAATGTCGCTTCGGCTAGCGCTTGCCCCAGCACCTCGACCTGTTGGCTGGAGTGCATCCGCTTTTCTTGGATGTAGCGGGCGGCGGTGCCGGTGAAACGGACGCGGACGGTGATCGATTCCTCTCCGGCGACGACGGCAAACGCGCCGCGAAAATGTTCGGCGGCATCGAAGTCGGTGGGGCGTTCGAAACGGATTTCGGTGACTTCGGCATCGCTCATCCGGTCCACTTTCCAAGTCTTCACCATCTCCTCATCGTTATGCCAGCCGATGACGTACAGCGAGCCGCGATGTTCGGCCATCGCGTAGGGGAAGATGTCGTAGGTGACCGGTTCGGTGCTGCGGTTGGAGCGGTAGGTGATGAAGGTTGCCCGGTTCTCTTCGATTCCCAAGGTGAGGGCGTCGAGGATTTCGCCGTGGGCCGAATAGTCCGATCCGACCTGGGCGATATGAACCCGCGGCAGCATCCGTTCAAGGAACCGCTGTTCGTTCGGCCCGATCGCCGCCATGATCTTTTCGAACGCGCACTCGGAGGCTTCGCCCAGCGGTGTCCCTTGGAAGACGCGGATGCCTGGCCGGCAGAGCATCAGCGCGAGCGCTTCGTCATAGGCGAATTTGATTTGAGGCAACGATTCTTTGGACAGCCAGTAGCACTTTTGACCGTTGTCGCCGATCTGCTCTTGGATCGCCACGCCAACGCCGCGCAGCGAAGCGATGTCGCGGCGTACCGTCTTGCTGCTGACGCGCAATGCGGCGGCGAGCGATTCGACGCCTTGTTTCCCTTCGCCGTTGGCGATCAGTAATAATAGTTTCGGATGTCGTTCCGATTGGATGGCCATTCATAAAGCCCCGTTTGGATGAGTCTTTTCACCAAAGTAGGGGCTAGTGTATCAGTCGCCAGAGGGTGGGGGGCGAGTGCTGGACAAGATGTGTCCAAGCGGAGAATGTTTTTGCTGCGGGCTGTTTTGTTTGACTAATGGCGGCTTGCCGACGCCTGTGGTTTTCATACCAGCACGAAGCGCAAGCGAGTGGTTTTCGCGGCAGCGACGATTAGCTTTCGATCACTCGCTAGCGCGTCGTGCTAGTATGTTGATCGCTGATTACCGGGCTTCTGCGGGGCGAACAACGTTCCCATACCAGCACGAAGCGCAAGCGAGTGTTTTTTGCGGCACCGACGATTAGCTTTCGATCACTCGCTAGCGCGTCGTGCTAGTATGTCGATCGGCGATCACCGGTCTTCTGCAAAGGGACTCACGCTCCCATACCAGCACGAAGCGCAAGCGAGTGTTTTTTGCGGCAGCGACGATTAGCTTTCGATCACTCGCTAGCGCGTCGTGCTAGTATGTCGATCGGCGATCACCGGTCTTCTGCAAAGGGACTCACGCTCCCATACCAGCACGAAGCGCAAGCGAGTGTTTTTTGCGGCAGCGACGATTAGCTTTCGATCACTCGCTAGCGCGTCGTGCTAGTATGTCGATCGGCGATCACCGGTCTTCTGCAAAGGGACTCACGCTCCCATACCAGCACGAAGCGCAAGCGAGTATTTTTTACGGCACCAGCGCTTGGAGTTCGAGATCACTCGCTAGCGCGTCGTGCTGGTATGTCGATCGCCAATCACCGGACTTCTGCAGGGCGACTCACGTTCCCATACCAGCACGAAGCGCAAGCGAGTGGTTTTCACGGCACCAACGCTTGGAGTTCGAGATCACTCGCTAGCGCGTCGTGCTAGTATGTCGATCGTTAGGGTGCCGCTGATGCCGGGGCGGAGGAGCCATTGGGGCTGGCCGTTGGCGGCGGGCAGCTTGCGGTTGTCGGTCACTGTCCAGACAAGGTAGTTGCCGTCGAGGTCGACTTCCGGGCTGCATCGCGTGATCGTTAGATCGTCCATCACAATCGGTTCTTCGCCGGCGATCTGGAACGTTGCTGTCGCCCGCATCCCGATGATCCGGTGGGGTGCGATGTCGCGTAGATTCACGATCGCTTGGACCGTCAAGCGATCCATCCGCAGGATCCGCACCACGGGATCGCCTTGGCGACACCATTCCGATTGAAAGCGGAACTGCTTGACGATCGTGCCAGCGAACGGCGAGACACTCTCACGCTCCTGCAAATCGATCTCCGCAACCGATAGTTCGGCTTCGGCAACCTGCCGCGCGTAGAGGTCCTCGCGATGTGCGGCTTCTGCGATTTTCAGCTCCGCCGCACTGCGATCCTTGTTGCTCGCCGCACGGTAGCGTTCCAGATAAGGCGTGCGGCCGACTTCATCGAGCAGTTCGGTCTCTTTTGTATTCTTCGCCAGTTCGACTTCCGCAGCCCGAATGTTCCATTGGTTCTCCGCTTTGACTGTCGCTTGATCCAGCTCCGCTCTCGCGACTTCCAATCTCGCCTGCGATTCGTCGTCGCCCAGCTGGAACAGCAGCTGGCCGGTGGCGACATCTTCGCCAGTGCGCGCATGCAAGGTGGTCAGCAGGCCATCCCGCTCGGCGGCCAAATCGACTTGGTCCAGTATCATCAATAGACAGTCGGTTTCGACGCTCGCGGGTTGCGAACGATCCTGACCGTGACTGGTCGAACCGACTAGCAGTGCGATCGCGATCAGGAAGTGAAGTGGGGCGATAGGTTTCATAAGATCAGACATATTTGAACCAGATTCTCTTGGCCCAGTCGAAGAATTCGTAGAGTTTGCAGTAACCGATCGAGCTCCGCCCGACGTGAATGTGGGCGATGACTTCGGTCCCCGGGCGGGTGCGGACTTCGGAATCGGCGGGCTGTTTGCCGATGTCGACGTAGACGCGGATGATGTTTCCTTGGTCCTCGTCGACGTCGGCGCTGCGAGCGATCTCGCGGATCGTTCCCTCGCGGACCAAGGTGGGGTGCGAGGCGAGAACATACGACGTCTTCAAAGAGCCTGTGTCAGCGTCGTCGTTTTCGGCGGGGTTGGTTGCTGTCGGCTGTTCGTCGATCACGTCGCGAAGATATCCGCTGCGCTTATCGGCCAGCTTCAGTTCCAATTCCCAGGGGCCCTTGGGATCGGCGATCGTTAACAATTTCTGCCCCGGTTGAACCGGGCGTGCTGTCAGGCGTTGCGGCATGTCCCAGGTGACGATCTGGCCGTCGGCGGGGCTGGTGATTTGCAATTGAGACTGCTTTTCGAGCAGCAGGTCGTATTGGTCTTGAATCTTGCCGAGGCTCGCTTCAAATCCGGCGCACTGGCGGACATTGGTCTGCCGTTGTTCGTCGTCTTTAAAGTCGCCAAGCAGTCGCTGCAAGCGGCATGTTTTCAGCTTCTGCTGCGTCTCGCGGAGCTTCCCTTCGACGTCGGCGATCTCGGCCGAGAGAGCCGGATTGGAGAGGGTCAGGAGAACTTGGCCCTGTTGGACCCATTGGCCGTCGCTGACAAGCAATTGGTCGACCACGCCTTCGGTCTGCGCGTAGACCTTGCTGCGCTGCGTCGGTTGCACGATTCCTTCGCATCGCAATTTGAAGTCGGCCGGGACGAGGCTTAGGGCGGCGATGATCGCGACCAGCAGCAGCGTGATCCCGATCGCTTTGTTGCGGTGGTGTCCGCGGAACAGGTTGGTGAAGTGCCCCAGTTCTTTCCAGACCGGCATCAGGAACAGACTGTTGTGGCGGCGGGCGTTGGCGACCACGTTGACGACTGGCAGTTCGACAGCTTGCCACATCGGCAGGATCTCATCGCGGCACAACGGCCGCTGCAGACCTTCGATCGCAAGGACGCCGACGACGTCGCCGGGGCTCGCGTCGCGATCGCGAACGATGGCGGCGAGGTCGTCGGGATCGTTGGAGGGTTCCCGCTTTTGGATCAGCGGGATGAAGGCGACCGATTGCGCATCGGTCGCTTCGTAATAGATGTCCAGCAGTCGCGTCAATTCGGGCGGCAGGTCGGAGGCTTGCTCGGGAGACCAGATCGCCAGCCGCGCGGTGGCTGATCGCGTAGCGAGCCGCTGGATTGCGACAACCGATTCGCTTCGCCGGTCGAAGACCTGTTGATTGCTGATCGCCCGCACGACACAACTCTGCCCGCGGAAGATCGACAGACTGATTCGTCCCTCGCCAAAGAAAGCGTGCAGTTCGTTGACGACGTCAAACGCGACTTCGGTCTCGTGCAGGCTGCGGCCGACAACTTCGGCAACTCGCATCGCTCGGGCCTGTAATTCTGGCGGCTGCGCCATCCGAGCGATTGGGGCAGGGCTGGCGACTTCGGCAATCGCCCGTTCGGTTGGTTCAGGTTCTGGTGGCGATGTGTTCGTTTCGAGATCCGTAGGCTGCGTCGCGGGAATCGGAGCCGCGATCGGATCGACTGGCGTGGCCGCGTCGGGTTCATCGACGGTTTCCTCCGGGGCAGCGACTTCCTGCGAAGCACTCTCCTGTTCCGTTGCTTCGTCGGGCGACTGGTTCCCTTGAGTTGCCGTCGCCGCGATGGCGGCTAGCGGTGCGGCGGTATCGAGAATTTCTGTGGAGGGTTCGGCGTCGGGGGCGGCTGGCGCGATCGAACGTTCGAGCTGGGTCTGAACTTGTTGCAAGTCGGCCAGGGTCCAGTGGCTTGCTTCGGGAAGGCGGCTGGGTTGGAACAATTCGACGACCGCTAGCGTCTGCTGGTCGCGGCGGATTGGAAAGACGAGTTGGCGGTGGAACAGAACCAGTTCGCGAATCGCAGTATCGTCAACCTCCTGGTCGTCGTCGGGATTAGCGTGCTGGTCGAAGGCTTGGGACGATTCGGGAGTGACGAAGATGTCGGCGCGTCCTGTTTCGCAGACTTGCTCGGCGTTGGCGACGATATCGGCGGTAAAATCCGAGTCGGGTGCGGCGTCGGCCATTTCGACGCCATGGCTAGCCTGCCAGCGAAACCCACCACCATCGGGACTCCAGAGAATTCCGGCCGACGCACCGCAAGCGTCGCACAGCTCGGGCAATCGCTGGGCGATCGACGTCAGCGGGTCGTCGGGATGGACCGGTGCCGCAACGATCGCCGACAGTAGTCGCGACAAGTCGGTTCGGGGATCGGAATGAGTGGTCGTGTCGGCGGACATCGGTCTTGCAAGGCATCGGTTAAGTGGTGCGTCTGCGGGCAAGTTCGCGCGGAGATGGCGTTTACGAAGCGGCGTATTGGGCGGCGAGCAGCGGTTGAGAAACGATCGCATCGGCGATGGAAATCGTGCCTCTCCCCCGGCTGGACGCGGTGGGACGCTAGCAACAGTCTAATTTGACCGCACCCGTTGTGCAGGTTTCGGATGTCGATGTGTTTCAAGATAGGTGGTTTGTGTCGAATGTGCCACCTTTTGGCAGGCGTTGGGCGCATCCGCTGCCAGAGGAGGGAATCGGTCGATTTCGATTGGCTGTCGAGGATCGGTGCGACCGATCTAATCGTTATATTCGGCGCAGGCTGCCCGATGGTTATGCTTTCCGCACATTTGACGAGGCGATGGACTCACCCCGCCCACCAATTCGAATCGCTAGCATTTCGCTGTGTTGCGTCTTGGTTGTCTGCTGCGCTGCGGTCTGGGGTGACGATCTGGGGATCGACGAGCCGCTGATCACACCTCGCAGCCTGTATCGCAACAATCCATCGCGCTCCGTCGACAAAGGAGCGCCGCGGCCGAGAGACCACCGATTCACTGTCGAATCGGGATTGGTGAAGGTGCCTCGAGGAAACGCCGCGGCGGTGAGCGAGCCGAGGGGCGCGGAGCCCTTGCCGTCGGTAGCGCCAAAGCAGCTGGCTCGCCCGAGTGAATCTTCCGCCGCGATGCGCGTTGAATCGGCCCCGCCGGTCGTTCGCGAACCGCAGGGATCGCATCGGGAAGTCGCGCAGCCGGCAGAGCCAGCCCCTGCGTTGCCGTCGATGGGAGAACGGTCGCCAAGCCGCGGGTTGCACGAATCGCCGGAATCATCGATTGGGCGGGTCGAGGCATTGCCGCAGATCTCGACGTTGTATTTTCCCGTGCGGCAGCGCCGGGTCGCTGCCGCAGCGTTGCCTGTTTCGGTTGAGGACCAGGCTGGCGAATCGCCAGCGGCGCGTTCGGTGCCTCGATCGCTATCGTTGGATCCGACGTTGCAGTTGAGTGCTCCAGCGCTTGAGCCCGCGGCGCCGATTCCGTTGGCAAAAGATCCGGTGCTAGTCGATCCGAACTTCGACGCTCAGCGGTTCTCGATCACTCAGATTATCGAAAGTGCCAAATCGACATCGATCTTGACCGACCGACCGGCGGTGATGTTGTCGGTCAACGATCTATTGGCGAGGACGTTGTTCCATTCGAAGACCGTCAAGATCTTGCGGATTCAACCGGTGGAAGACCGACAGGTGGTCGATCAGGAATTTGGTCAGTTCGATTGGGCCGCGTTTTTTGAGAATCGGTTGTTGCACAACAACACGCCTGTAAACCAATTGAATCAAGCGGGTGCCGGTCAGTTGCTTGTTCAAGGGGATGATCTGCAATTCCAAACCGGAATGCGAAAGCAGACGACGACCGGTGGGCAGTTCGAAGTCCGCGAATCGATCCGGTTTTTGGATGACAATTCGGGGCGATTGCAACCGTCGGACCAAGCGATCTCGGCGCTGAGTCTTGTCTATTCGCAGGAGCTGTTGCGCGACGGGGGACGCGATGTGGTGTTGAGTCAAGCGTTGGTTGCCAGTTACCAGGCCGATCAATCGCAGGCGGAGTCGGTGGCGTTGATCAGCAGCCGATTGCAGGAGGTGTTGAACCAGTACTGGACGCTGTTCGAAAACCGCGGCAACTATTTTGTGCAACTGGCTCTGACCCGCTGGGCTCACGAGACGCTGATGCAGCTGGAATCGCGGCGTCGGATCGACGCTCAGGAGAATTCGATCGAGCAGGCGCGAGCACTGTTGCTGGAAGCCAAGGCGGATCTGGTCGACGCGGAGGTGCAGGTCCGGATCGCTCAGGATAAGTTGTTCCGGTTGGTCAACGATCCGGCGTTGGATCCCGAGCACGTGGAGATCATCACGACACATCCGCCGCTGATTGGAAGCGTCTTGTTTGAGCCACGCAGCGAGCTGTCGGCGGCGCTACAGAACCGCGGCGAGATCTACGAACGGATCGCGGCGATCAGCGAGGCGGCGGTGCAACATCATGTGTCGTTGAACCAATTGTTGCCGCGATTGACGGTTTCGTTGGAATCATCGCTGAACGGGATCGAGGGGCAGCGGAATATGTTTGCTGCCAAAGCGAACAGTGTCGATACGTCGCCGACGATCGAAGCGAACTTCAACTTGGAGTTCTTTCTGAGCAATCGCGCCGCTCGAGCGACAAACCGGCAGACTCAGTTAGCGCTGCGTCGGTTGCAGCTGGAATACGAAGACACGATCGAACAGGTGCGGCTGGATGTTTCCGAATCGATCCGCACATTAAACGCATCGGCCGACGTGTTGGATCTGCGCAGCCGAACGTTGCAGGCGCGGCGAACCGAGTTGGACTATTTGAGGTTGCGTCGGGATGTGATCCCGCAGGCCGACGCCTCGGTGAGCCTGTTGATGGAGCAGTTTTTCCAGGCGTTGTCCCGATTGGTCGCATCGCAGCAGGGCTATTTGCTGGCGGTCGGCAATCAGCAGCGGGCACTCGCCGATCTGCAGCGGGCCAAGGGGATGTTGATCCACAGCAGCGATGTGCCCGGTGACGCGTTTGTCCCGGTCCCCACGATCCCACAGGCACTGAAGAAGCAGTTGCGAGGCAAGGGGGAATTGCGGTCGGATATCGACCGGTCCGTGATCCAGCCGGGCGTCCAGCGACGTTGGCAGCACCAAGCGACGCTGCAGTCGCCGACGGTGCTGGGGCGATAGGACGCCATCGATCGGTTTACGACGGGAGAGAAGGTGCGACCGTCTGCTAACGACAAAACTTCGCCCCGTCGGGGAGAGACGTCCCGATGGAGCGAAGTTCGTCGCGACAGCCGTCTGCAGGTCACGCAAATGAGCCTGCGTTTCCGTTGTGCCTTTTAATGGCTAATCGACAGCAGTTTTTGCGCTGTGGAACTGAGTCCCGACATCAACACCGACTGCTCTTCGACAGCCGCCGCGGCGGTGGTCGTGTTGGTGCTAACTTCGGAGACGCCATCGGCGATTCCCTTGATCGAAAGGACGACCTGTTCGATGTTCGATTGAATGTCGGCGACGTTGGTCTCGATGCTGTTGGTCGCTTTGGCTGTTTGCGTCGCCAATTGCTTCACTTCGGTCGCGACGACTGCAAATCCACGACCTGCCTCGCCCGCACGCGCCGCTTCGATCGTGGCGTTCAGCGCCAGCAAGTTGGTTTGCTCGGCAAGGTCTTGGATCACTCCGACAACTTTGCCAATCGATTTGCTGTTGGAGTTTAGTTCCTCGACACACTGGGTTGCGGCGTTAGCATCGACTGTCGCGGTCTGAGCCAGGCTGGCGGTTTGCGCGATATTTTGCGAGATCTCGTCGATCGCTTGGGCCATCTCGGTGACGCTGGCCGCGATTGAAGAGCCCACTTCGCTGGCTTGCCGTTTCGTTTCCATCTGGTGCGAGATATCGGTCGCGTATTTCACGACCTTTTCGACTTTCCCCTTCGCGTCAAAGACCGGGTTGTAGGTGGCTTGCAACCAGATTTCCCGGTTCCCTTTGGCGAAGCGTTTGTATTCGTCTTGTTGGAATTGACCACGCGCCAAGGCGTTCCAGAAGGCGACGTAGTCGCTGCTGTTAGCCCACTCGGGATCGCAGAACATGCGGTGGTGGTGTCCGCGAATTTCATCCACCGAATAACCCATCGCCTCGCAGAATTTTTGATTTGCGGTGAGGATCGTGCCGTCGGGACGGAAGTCGATACAAGCCTGAGTCTTGTTCACCGCATCGATCGCTGCCAATTTCTTGGCGCTGATATCGACCGCAAATTTGACAACTTTGTAGACCTTGCCGTCTGGATCGCGCACTGGATTGTAGGTGGCTTGAATCCAGATCTCTTTGTTGTTTTTGCCAAATCGTTGGTATTCCGAAGATTGGAATTCCCCGTTGGCAAGCGCGTTCCAGAAGCTCGTGTATTCGGGCGATTGCGCGTAATGGGGGTCGACAAAGATGCGGTGATGTTGGCCGCGGATTTCCTCGAGCGAATAGCCGAGACAGCTCAAGAAATTTTGGTTGGCTGTAAGAACTTTGCCCGTCAGGTCGAACTCGATGATCGCTTGGGAGCAGTTGAGGGCGTTGAAAATTTGTGAGTGGTTTGATGATTCGCTGTCTAAGGCCTCCGTTGCCTGGTCGAGCACTGCGACACTAATATCATTGGCTTCGTGTGCTGCGAAGATTTTATTGTTCCACATTTTAATTCGCCCCTTGCGTCGATTTGGCTGGTCACAGTCGTGAACATGTTGCCGCGGATAAAACACTTTGATATCGAAGCCTAGGTTAGCTCGGTGATGTGTCAAGCTATAAGGGGGGATAAACCTTTGTTTCGATCGATCGATCGCCGATCGATTGTGCCTGTCTCGAATGGGGCAGACCGAGCGGCCGCAGATCGATTAGGGGAACTGGATTCGCGTCCAGAAGAACCGTTGGCGATCGGCTCGGGTGCGGACATCTTCCAGCATCACGCGCAGGTCGCCGTCGTAGGCGAGCCGAGTCGATTTGGAGCGCCACGAGACGCGGATCGGTTGGTCGAGCTTGACTCCCATTTCTGGGGAGAGCAAGATGCTGCAAGAATCAGCCGGGATGCTGGTGATCTGTACATCGCCGTTGGCCGTGATCTGGGCCTTGATGTCGCCGGGGCGCAGCCGGTCGGCGTGTTCCCAAAGAAATGGGCTGATGCTGATCGATGGTTTGAGGTCGTTCAGTTCCAGCCACCAAAAAAATTGATCGCCCGCCCGCATCGTCGAGACTTCGATCCGTTCGGGAATCGGTTGACGGCGGTGGCTGCGGAGCTGCATCCATTTCAGGATGTCATCGATCTCCTCGTGGAAATCCTCTTCGCCACGGCCGCGATAGCTGACCAACATGGTGTCGTATTGAGGCCGCAGGTAGCGTTGCAAGACCGCTCCGTTGCGGATCATCGGAGCTGGGTAGCCGGCCAGTTCGCCGAGCACGAAATACTGTGGAAAGTATTTGCCGTTGTCGGAGTAGTGTCGGATGTGTTTGTCGGCGTCGGCGGAGATTGTCACGAGCCCCGCCCACAGATCGGGATGCGACAGCGAGATATCCCAGGCGGCCGATCCACCGGAGCTGTGTCCGGCAAGGAAGACGCGATCGGGGTCGATCGACGTCCGTCGCAACGCGTCGCGAAGAGAGCTCAACACGCGGTAGTGTTCGCGGGGCGTGAAGCGATATCCGGTGAGGTCTTCGTTTTGCCATTGAGGAGCGATCACAACAAATCCATGTCGCGACGCGGGGCCCAGCCGTTGATTTAATTCCGCGTTGTAGGTCCCCGTCCACCATGCGATCTGTTGGTCCAGGCTGCGGCCCGGTTGGTGCAAGGTGACGATGCAAGGGTAGCTGCGGAGCGGATCGTATTCGGGAGGCAGTTGAATTAGGTATTCGTGGGCAGCGACCTCGCCTCTACCTGGCATCGCGATGCGATATAGACCGGGTGTCTCCGGATCGGCCGACTCTTCGGGCAGCGACAGCGGCGGACGCGTGGTGCGAATGATTCGCGAAACGTTTTCGGGGGTCGCTCCTTCCTGGTTGGCCAGTTCGGCCAGGATCTGTTCGCGCCGCGCCGGATCGCTGCTGGCCAGATACTCATCGACAAGCTCCCGGACTCGGATCAACGATCGGGCGACCGCGAGGTTTTGTTCGCCTGTTCCCGACCCCAGCAGCCAGCCGCCGATCGCCAGGGCGATTCGGTTCTCGAGGGTGATGTTTTGGACTTCGCCAAGCCGTTGGTAATCGCTCAACCGGGCCATTGTTTGCGGCTTCAGATCGCGTCGGATCTCTTCCAGTAAAGGCAATATCGGTTGGGCCGTTTCGGGGGCGAGTTGTTCGACCTGTTTAGTCAGCCGGTCGACTAGATTGCTCGCTAATTGATCGTCCTCGCGAAACTTGCGGAGTGCATCTTGGACCTTGATTCGGGTTTCGATGGCAACGTCGTCGATCGGAAAGCTGTGCAGCATTTGCTTGGCAAACTGAGGCTGGCCGGCATCGCGCCGGAGGATCGCTTCGTCGAAGATCTGGCTCGCTTCCTGTTGGATCAGCGTCCGCAGTTGCCGCTTCAGCCCCTTGGCTTCGGGGAAGTCTTTGATCGCTTGTTTCAATGTTTCCCGAGCGGCGGCGTAGCGGCCCGCTTCGATGTAAAAGCGGAACAGCTGCAGGCGGCCATCGAGTTCGGACTGGTCGATCCAGTTGGAGAGGATCGTATTGAGTTGATTTGACGGGAAGGCGGAAGTGGCGATCCGCATGTCCCAGACGTACGATCGCGTCGACAACAATCCTTCGACTTTGACGTAGCGTGAGTTGAGTTCGGTGATCCCTTGGTGGATCGTCAGTGGTCCTTTGGGACCCTGCATGCTGAAGGTGCGGCGGCCATAGGGATCGAAGGGGGAGATACCAAAAATCGAACCGACCGCGCTGACGACGCGGCCGCCGGCGACCGGCGTGCGTTGGTCCAACAGGATCGGTTGGCCAGTGTCGGCCGGAGCGATGATCGTGGGGGGGACCACCATCGCGCGTTGGTTCAGATAGATCCGCCGCAGACCATCGTCGATCATCCAGATCGGTTTCGCTTCCACCCCTCCCTCAGCGGCCGCTTGAAAAGCGTTTTGGTCGATCGAGGCGAGTTCAACCACCGAGCCTTGCAGTTGCAAGCCATTGCGGAGCTGAATGATCCGCTCCGCCGCATCGATCGCACCCAATGGTAGCAGGGCGAACAACAGAATCGTACGAGTGCGTGTTGCCAACATCGAGCTGGAGGTTCTCCAAATAAATCGTTCGATACGGTTGGGCAGACATTCGCCGGATTTTCGATACACTGAAGCCCTGGCTGCCGAGCGCCACAAGATGAGCGATGTGTGGGGCTGTGGTCTCCGACGTCCGCATCCCTGTTTGGGATGCATCCGATCTTAGATACAGTGTAGAACCCCCCAGCATCTGCTGTATTGTTCGGGGGGCTTTGTGCCCAGTCAAATCATTCCGCGAACTAGGAACCAAGTGCAATGCAGGTGTCACGACTGACCGGCACGATCGCTGTGACTGGACCACTGTTGTTCATGGTGACAGCAATCGAGCTGCTGTCGGCGTGGTCGGGAGATCCGGCTTTTGCGTCCTTTTTTGGCACGATTCGGATCGCGATGTTGGTTGTTTTGGTGATCGCGCTGTCGCAGCGACGCCAATAGTCCCGGTGTAAAGAGTCCTCGTCGCTTTGTCCAACCGCAAGCTCTGGCGGCGCAACGCATTTCTGCATCAGCCGGCCGCCAGGCCCGATTCAGACGTTGGTCAAACGTCTTTTGTTATCGTCCGCTGAAGAACTTCTTAAGCGCTTCGCCCGCCGCATCGCGAGAATTGTCCGACATCTGTTTCTTCATGCTTTGAGGGAGCTTTTGCGGCGGCTTCTTCTCGGGGGGCTTGCGTTTGCCCGACTCCTCTTTGGAATCCCCATCGCCGACGGACAGTTCACCGCTGAGTTCCTCGTCCCCTTCGATGGTTTTCGAGGCTTCGAAGCTCATCTGCCGCGTCTCGGGCTCGCCCAGTTTGCGGACACGTTCGATGTTGTCCGCTTCGTCGAGCCAGGAATTGATGTCGACTTCTTCGAACTTGCTGTCGTCACCGGAAGCATTGACGGTTCGCTGGGCGGCGTCTTTGACGTCGACGACCTGCGACTTTTTGGGGCCTCCCAAGCCGTATTCGACGAGCACTTCAAATTCCAGTTTGCCGACGGTCAGCGCGTCGCCAGGCTTGAGCGCCTTGGCGCGATCTGGTGGCAAGCGGTTGCCGTTGACAAAGGTTCCATTGCGGCTTTTAAGATCTTGGATCAGCAATTTCCCGTCCCGTTGGACGAGAATGCAATGCTTACGACTCACCGATTCGCTCTTTGGGCGAAGCTGGCACTGATCGTTCCGACCAATCAAAAACTTCTCCTGGCTCACCGGTATCTCGCGACCGGCATGGCTTCCCGAGAGAACTTTTAGTTTTACCTGCATCTTGCACCTAGTTTCTTAATCGACAGTTTGGCTCTTGGTTTTACGTGCGCTACTCAGCAGTTGGTGGGAATGGATTTGGGATAATAAAGAGATATCGGCGAATCGAAAGTAAATTATAAAAGGCAGTCAACAATTGGCTGGTTTGATCGAAATAAAATCAAGGCCAGTGAGGAAGCATAATCAGGACGCGTAGAATTTGCTCTGTGCTGCCAGGAAAAAAATGCGGCTCAAAAAGAAAATGGCTTGATCCGCATCGTTGAAACAGCCGTAATGGCGGACAACGTACCTGAATTCCAGGTTTGCTTAAACATCGCATCCGCACAAATTGTACCAAATTGTCCTAAACGGGCCAGTAACTTGGGACGCAGATTTCTTGCCAAGTAGGTGTGGTGTGGCCGGTGTTTCTTCTTGGGGGGGGGCTAGCGGCGGTGGGTCCAAGCCGAGCTGGCAAAACGCGATTTGGCGACTTCGTTGGCTCGAAGAGTCTCGGCGGCGGAGAGTTCGGCCGGCGAGGTATCGGCATCGAGTGCTTTGGATAGGGTTGCTGTCAGGTGATCAGCGAACTGTGCCGGATCGCACGACTTACCCGAAACGCATTGCAGTCCGGGTAGCATTGGAGCCGCGGGACTGGTCTGAAGCAGGATGCTGCCGTGCTGTAGTATCGCTCTGCCAACGCGTCGTTGTGCGCTGCCGGCGATCTTGTAGCCCGAGACGACGAGGTCTTCATCGGTCCGACGCTCGAAGCACAAGAAGGCGTCGTCGGCGGCTAGCGGCAGCCAACCGCTGTCGGCAAACCGGCGGGCGGTTTGCAGCGCGATCGCCGCAATCGTCTCCATGATCGCGTTGTGGACAGTTGCGTAGATCGTCAGATCGGCGCCGTGCCGCGATTTGGGTGTCGCGATGCTAAGGCTGTAGGTGAGTTCCGCATCGTGCACAATCGCTCCTCCGCCGGAGCTGCGGCGGACGACGGGCAAGTCGGCGCTCCAGGGGTGCTGTTGGCGATCGTCGTACTGCTGGAAATATCCCAGGCTGAGCGTCGGCGATTTCCAGCGGTACAGCCGCAGGCAGGCTGCGGCTCCCTGGTCGACCGATTCGGCTAGCGCTTGATCGATCGCCATGTTCATCGCGCCGTCAAACGGGTCGTCGATGTGTCGGATCAAGCGAGCGTCCATGAGAGTCCTTTGTCTCGGGCCGGCGGATCAGTTGCCTTCGGCGCACTGCTTCTGATAGGCCTCGTGGTTCAACAGCTTCGACGCGTCGGGTTCGCCGCTGACCCGTACTTTGATCATCCAACCGGCACCAAAAGCATCACTTCCCAGCAGGTCCAGTTTGCTCGGCAGTTCGGTGTTGATCTCGATCACTTCGCCGGCGACGGGGCTGTACAGCGGGCTGACAGCTTTGACCGATTCGACTTCGCCAAACTCTTCGCCCACGTTCAACTGGCGGCCGACTTCGGGCAGTTCCATGTAGACCAGGTCGGTCAATTGTTCGGCGGCAAAGGTGGTGATCCCGATCGTGGCGACGCCCGATTCAACGTGCACCCATTCGTGAGTTTCCGCGTACAGCAATTCTTCTTGATTCATCTTTTGATATCCCAGTTTCAGGCCAAGGCAGCGACGTTGATCAACGGTTTCGTTTGTAGAACGGTAAGGCGGCGACGGTGGCCGCGGCGCGTTTGCCGCGGATGTCGATCGTTAGCGGCGATCCGATTTGCGAGTGCTCTGCCGCGACGTAACCCATCGCGATCGGATATTGCAGTGTCGGCGAGACGGTGCCGCTGGTGATCGCGCCGATGTTTTGCTCGTTGGCGTCGAGGATTTGGCAGCCTTCGCGGGCTGGCCGAACGCCTTCGACGCGAATCCCCACGCGGACGCTTTGCGGTGGGGCGGCTTTGATTTTTGCCAACGCTTCGGAACCGATAAAGGTGCGGTCTTTGAAGTTGCAGGCGAATCCGAGGCCGGCGGAAATCGGGTCGATCGATTCGCTCAGCTCATGCCCGTACAACGGCATGCCGGCTTCCAGTCGCAGCGTGTCGCGGCATCCCAGCCCGGCGGCTTGAATGCCATGCTTGCGTCCGGCGAGCATCAGGTTTTCCCAGATTCGAGCGGCTTCGTCGGCGCGGGTGATCAATTCCAAACCGTCTTCGCCGGTGTAGCCGGTGCGGCTGACGATCACCGGTTTGTTGAACTGTTCGGTCACGTAGCTGTGGTAATATCCCAGCTTGTCGGCGGGGTGTTTGAACAGACCTTCGACCGTCGCCATGGCCAGCGGGCCCTGCAGCGCGATCATCGATGTCAATTCGGTGCGGTCGGTGCAGATCACGTCGGGGTATTCTGCCATCCGCGGCGTCAGCCACTCGATGATTTTCTGGCGGTTCGACGCGTTGACGACCAGCATGTGGAAGCGGCCGCCGGAAGGTTTTTCGATGTGGTAGACCAACACATCGTCCAGGATGCCCCCTTCTTCGTTGCACATCAGGCTGTATCGGATGCCGCCGGGGGCGAGGTCACTGACGCGGCGGGTCAGCAGGCGATCGAGCAGTTCGGCGGAGCGGTCGCCGTCGAAGCGGATGCGTCCCATGTGCGAGACATCGAACAGCGTCGCGGCGTTGCGGCAGGCGTTGTGTTCGGTGACGATCGACCCGTAATGGATTGGCATGTCGAACCCGGCAAATGGGCTCATCGTCGCGCCGGCGGCGCGGTGCCAGGAGGTCAACGGAGTGGTTGCGATGCTGTCAGTCATGGGTTTGATAACGAGGCCAGTGGGGTGGGCGTCATTCGATTTGCCAACACCAGCGGGACGTCTCCGGCAGATGATGGAGACGCCTTGTACATCGGGTAACTTGCAAGGAACTGGCGTCGATACATTGCATCGCTTATTGTAACGATGCCCTTGTGGGCTGCTAGGGTATCGTGCAAACGCGGTGGCGGCGTGCACCCTGGATTGGGATCAAGCATACCGTTTTCGCCCGCGTTGGATTCAGGCAGAGCATTCCATTGAATCGTCAGGCTCGTCCCGAAGCATCGATCATCCAACGCGAGGGTGTCTATCGCGAAGCCTCGCGGACCGCTTCGTTGGGGCTGGGCGTTAACGTCTTTTTGGTGATCTTGAAACTGGTCGGCGGGACGATTACCGGTTCGGCGGCGCTGATTGCCGATGCGATCAATTCGGTCGGCGACGTCGCCAGTTCGCTGGTCGTGCACGGTGCGCTCTGGATGGCCCAGCAGGATGAAGATGATGATCATCCGTATGGGCACACAAAAGCGGAGTCGATCGGGGCGCTGAGCATTGCGATTTTGATCGCGTTTTCAGCCGGCATGTTGGCGATCGAAAACATTCGCCATCTGCGCGAGGTCGTGTCGGTGCCGCCGCAGACCGCGGCGATCATCGCGGCGTTGTGTGCGGTGTTGAAAGAGGCGATCTATTGGCAGACGCGGCGGGTCAGCAGCCGGATCGATTCGCGATCGCTGCAAGCCGCGGCATGGGATCATCGCAGCGATGCGATCTGCAGCGCGGCGATCGCCGTCGCACTTTTTGCCGCTCCCTACCTGGGACCGTTGGGCCGGTTTGCCGATCCCGTCGCGGCGATCCTGGTTTGTGCGTTGTTGATCGGGATCGGAGTGCGGTTGTTCTGGCAGACGGCACTCGAATTGATGGACCAGCAAGCCGATCCAGAGCTTACCGATTCGATCCGCCATCGCGCCGAGGAGATCGGCGAAGTCACGCGGATCGAAAAGCTGCGGGTCCGCAAAAGTGGCTTGGAGTTCTTCGTCGATATCCACGTCGAGGTCGATGCGCAGCTGACGGTCGGCGAAGGGCATCGGATCGGACATCTCGTAAAAGATGAATTGCTGCGCAGCTTCCCCCGTGTCCGCGATGTCCTGGTTCATGTCGAACCGGACGACTGAGCCTTGGTCGGTCGCAAGCTTTTCCTGCCACGCGTGCTTCATCCGAATGCAGCGTTTTCTCGCGCTAGTCCTGCCAACGCCAGAACGGCCAAGGACCCGAGCCGGTTGAGTTGGGGGGCTGTTCGGTGAAGCCGTCGCTGGCGGCCATCGAAACCAGGTCGCCGGAGCCCTTGGACGGGACGAGATTGACACTCCCTTGCTCGTTTATCTGGACCAGGCGGAACCAGTGCAGTGGGAGCGTCCGCGTGCCGGGATCATCCAGCATCACCCGTGGCGCGGGAGGGAGCCAGTCGCGTTTCCCAGCTTGGCGGCTGAGTAGCGGCAGGACAAACCGGCGGCAGCCAACCGCTGCACTTACCGGATTGCCAGGCAGTCCAATGATCGGTTTGCCCGCGGCAGTGACCGCTCCCAAGATCGGCTTGCCGGGTCGAATCGGCAGTCGATGGAAGATCACCTCGCCGTCGTTTTGCCCGATCGCGTCGGGGACGAAATCGTAATCGCCCATCGAAACGCCGCCGGTCAGGATCACGGCGTCGGAGTCTTCGATGGCCGCGGCCAATCGCTCGGCAAGCCCTTGTTGATTGTCGACAACGCGATCGACGCACCGCACGTGCAACCAGTTCTTTCCCGAAAGCAAAGCGTTCAGCGTGGGGCCGTTTGAATCGCGCAGCTGCCATGGTTGGACCTCCGCATCGACGTCATGCAATTCATCGCCGGTGACCAGGATCGTGATTTGCAAAACGCGAGCGACGTCGACCTGGCTAGCGCCAAAGTTTGTCGCCGCCGCGATCGCGCCAGCGTGCAGCGTCGTTCCCGCCTGTAGGATTGCCGAACCCTGGCTGGCGTTTTCACCTTGCCGGCGAATGTTCTCGCCCTTGCGACAGTTGGCGGTCGCGGGAAGCAAGCGGATCGAATCGGGAGACTCTTGCGTCTCTTCGCGTTTGACAACCAAGTCGTAATCTTGTGGCACGATCCCACCAGTGAAGACTCGCATTACGTGTCCCGGTTGAACGTCTGGTGTAGGATGCCCGGGGACACTCTCTCCCAATACGGGGAGCGGTTCGTTGCGGCCGAGGTCGGTCAGGCGGATCGCGTAGCCGTCCATTGCCGAAACGTCGGCGGCTGGGCTGTCGCGATCGGCGTGTATCGGTTGGCTGAGGATTCGTCCCGACGCGTTGGCTAGCGAGATCGTTTCACTGGCGACTGGGGCGATCCGCCCGGCGAGTTCAGCGATCGCTTGGTCGGGCGTTTTTTCTGACTTCTCGATCATGGTAGGCGTTCCATTGTTCAGGGGTGTCGACGTCTTGGATCGCTTCGCGGCGGATCGTAATCGTTTGGTGTGGTGTGCGACGCAGCCAGCGCATGATGCTGCGGTCGGTTCCGCAAGCGACAGCTGTCAACTGTTCAAGGTAAGTCGCGGGGTAGATCGCGACGAGGGGTTCGGAGAACTGGCCGTCGGCAGTCGCCGCGGCGATTCGGTCGGGATCCGCTTCCCAGGCTGCGATCAAGGGAGCAAGGTCGGTAGAGGTGAGCGCGGGTAGATCGACTGACACGATCATGGCGGCGGCAAATCCCTGTTGGTTCGCCAGTTGTAGAACGCTGGCGATCCCGCTGGCTGGACCTTGGGAGGCGTCGGTGTCGGGAACGGTTGGGAGCGATGTCGTCAGCTGTTGCGATGGGGCGACCGAGACGACGATCGATCGGCAGTAGGGATTCAGGCAGGCGGCGACATGTTCCAGCAGCGTCGTGCCCGTGGGCATCGGCAGCATCGCTTTGGAAGAGCCCATTCGCGACGAACGGCCGCCGGCAAGGATCGCTCCCAGCAGCGAGAGGCGTTGTGTCGTTTGGCTGGAGTGGATTGTCATCGCGTGTACGGGGGAGGGCGGTCCCGGCTGAGAGAGCCGGTTGTTGTTTAGGTCCGGTGTGCGTATTGTTGGGTTGGTGGCGGCGAGTGTTCGTGTGTGTTATTGCGTGATGGGCGTCGGACATGCTGAGGATCGATCCCAAAGTCGATTTTGCATTTAAGCAGATGTTGGGGCATCCCGGACATCCAGCGGTCACGATTCACTTTCTCAATGCGATCTTGCAGCCACAGGTGCCGATTCAGCAGGTGGAGATACTCAATCCTATCCAAGGCAAGCAGCGTGCCGAGGATAAGTTGGCAGTCTTGGATGTTTTGGCCTGCGACCACCTTGGGCGTCGTTTTAATGTGGAAATGCAAACCACGCTTCCGTTTGCACTCCCCAAACGTTTGCTGTACTACAACTGTCTTAATTATGTTCGCCAGCTGTCCGAGGGAGAGGGGTATCGAGGGCTTGCTCCGGCGATCAGCATATGTGTGCTCGATAAAGTGTTGTTTCGCGAGGACCCACGCTACCACTTGAGTTTCCGTTTGCGGAGCGACCAGGTGAGCGATTTGGTTTTTGTTAACGATCTGGAATTTCACACGCTCGAACTGCCCAAGTTTCAGCTGGCGTGTCATAATGTAAGTGCGTTTGCAGCGGAACAAAAATGGTTGTATCTGTTGCAGAACGCCGGATCGATGGACTTAGATGCGTTGGCGGAGTTGCTTGATGATCCGGTCTATCGCGAAGCCTTGGGAGTTTTGGACATGATATCAAAGTCACCTGAAGAACTCGATCTGTACGAAGCACGGCTGAAAATGTGGCGTGATGAACAGGCGCGAATGGAAGCTGCGCAGATCGAAGGGCTTGAGCGAGGCATCGAACAGGGGATCGAGCAAGGTCGTGAACTCGGGATCCAGAAAGGTCGTGAACTGGGGATCGAGCTAGGTCGCGAACTCGGAATCGAGCAAGGTCGCGAGCAAGGAATCCAGCAAGGGCGCGATTTGGGACTTGCCCGAGGGAAGATTTTGGGGCGGCTGCAATTGCTCGCTTCGATGCTCGACATGCCCGAGCCCGCGAGCTGGGGTTCGATGAGCGAGGAGGAGTTGAACCGAGTCGAAGCTGAGCTGCGTGAGCAGTTATCGCGGCGAAACGGAGGCTCCGGTCGCTAGCTAGTTTTGTCGCGGGCCGCCCGAGGGTTGTTCTGTGAGGCGAGCTGACCTTCTCCGCCGTGCTATTTGTTTTTATGGCTGCTGAGTTTCGGTGCTCTCTTTCGCAGCCGCTTTGGTCAGTACGTCTTCGACCCACATCCGAGCACGCATCATCGTGGGGAAGCCGATCGTCGGAGCGGAGAGCATTGCGACGTGTCGCAGTTCGTTGGGCAAGCAGCCCGCTTCGAGCGCCTTGCGGGCGTGCGAATGGGTTCCTCCTTCGAGCCCCGCGCCGATCGAGATCGCCAGTTTTGTCAGGGCGACCGATTTGGCATCCAGCGGCCCCGACTTAGCCGCTGCGGCTGCGAATGCTTCGTAGGCCTGCATGTACTCGGGGAATTGGTCGTGCATCTGTCGGTAGGGCTTGGGGATCATCGGTGCGGTCCATTGGGCTGCGGTTGGAAAGGAATCGCGTTGCAGTTGCGGCGATCGACGATTGGGCGTTTGGCGTATTCGCCATCGCTTGGGGATTGATATCACATGATCTTCGAGCCGTTCGGGGCCGATTTGTTGAACCGGTTGTGCGGCTTGTGCCGATACGAGGGGCAGCGGGTTTCTTGTCAGTAGAAGCCATAGACGCTCTGCGCACACTACCCGAGGGGGATTTGGAATGATTCGTCGATGCCTGATCGCGGCGTTTGTTGCCGTCGCATTTTGCTGTGTTACTGAACAAGCGGACGCACAGCAACAAGCCTATGGGCAAAATTGGGGTGGAGCCAACGGTTCGCGCGACTGGAATCGCTTCTACCACTACCCATACGTCTATTACCCACAGAACTTTTACGCGCCGCAGTACTTCCAGAGTGCTGACGATTTGTATCATCGCTATCCTCAGGAAATGCGGATTCCGGTCTACAATAAGAAGTGGCACAACTACTATCCAGCCGGTCGCCGTTATCATTACGGCCATCACTTCATCCTGGACGTCTTTTAGTCTGCCTGCCATGTGGCCTCGTGGCGGTGGGACTCCATCGCTCACTTAACGGAGGCGGCTCATGTCCGCTGGCTCGCGCGGCACCAGTATCCGACCACTCGGAAAGATTCTTGAAGCGATCGGCGAGCCGGTTTATGTCGTCACTCGCGACGGCCGCTTCGAGTACTTCAACCGTGCGGCTTTGGAATGGCTGGGCTGCGAATCGCAGCCGTTGCTCGACTGGAAACCGTCGCCCGATCGCGATCCCGCATCGGCAATCGACGCGCTGGCGCTGTCGCTGCAGCCGCCAAAGATCCTCCGTCGCGGCCGACCGATCTCGCAACCGATCGCTCCCCGCGTCGACACGCTTCAGGGACCAGCGTCCCGAGAGATGCTGTTTATTCCGTTGGGAGAGCCCGCCGTCGAGTTTGTCGTGGCGGTCGGCGATTGTCACTGGGCGGGTGAGGCGAGTGCGGAGTCGATCGATCTGGTTTCGCTGAGCCGTCAGTTAGCCGCGATCCGCCAGCAGTATCCCCGCCTGAATCAGCTTGGTCCGTTGGTTGGAGCATCGGGGGCGGCGGAGCACTTGCGCCGCCAAGCTTCTTTGGCTGCAGAGTGCTCGTCGAACGTCTTTCTCGTCGGCCGATCGGGTTGCGGGGGCGATCAGCTTGCTTTGGCGATTCATCGCCGCCCGACCGAATCTCCGTCGGCGTGGAGTTCGTTGACGCCAATCGATTGTGCGTTGATGGATGCGGAGTTGTTGGAAGCGGCGCTCTCGCCGGTGATCGCTCGGTTGGGCGGCAGTTCGACCGCGCGGGCAACGGTTCTGCTTCGCAATCTCGATCGCTTGGCCGTCGAAGCTCAGTCGCCGTTGCGGCAAAGGTTGGCCGAGTTCGGATCGCGTTTGCGATGCATTAGTTTGTCGGAGTTGTCGGTCGCCGAATGTCTGCGAAGCGAACATCTGGATGGCGATCTGATCTACCGCTTGGCAACGCTTGAGATCGCTGTTCCCTCGTTGACTCAGCGGATCGTCGACCTGCCGTTGATCGTTCAGTTTTTGATTGAACGCCGCGCCAAACCGAATCAAATCATCGACGGCATCTCGCGGCCGGCGCTCGACTTGTTGAGCACCTATCCCTGGCCTGGCGACTTCGACGAACTGGATGCTGCGATCCGACACAGCATGCGCGAGAGCGGTTCGCCGGTCATTCAGCCGCAACATCTACCGTTGGCGATCCGGTCCTATACGCCCCCGGATCCGGCGGCGACCGCCGACGATCGGCCTATCGATTTGGATCGCTTGTTGGCGCGAATCGAGCGCGAGTTGATCGATCGCGCATTGGAACGTAGCGACGGAAATCGGGCCGAAGCAGCTCGGCGATTGGGGATCAGCCGGTCGCGACTGTTGCGTCGGATCGACGACAGCGACGATTCAACCGAAGCGGAGGGCTGAGCCGATGCGATGCGTTTGGCTGCTTTGTGAATCGGGAAATCGTTGGCGTCCTGCGGTCGATCATTTTGCTGTGCAGATGTTACCGGCGGCCGACGACGTCTTGGAGATCCGCAGCATCGCGAGTCCCGAGGCGTGTCTGGCGGCGCTCGCCCAACAGGTGCCCGCGGTTGTGTTATGGGAGCTTCCGGCGGCTGGGGCGGGCCCGGTTCTGGAGTCGATCTCGCGGGCTGCGGCTCGCGGGGCAAACCGACCGCTGCAGTTCGTCGCGTTGTCGCAGGAGTCGGTCGTGCCCATCGGGATCGCTGACGAAGTTGAGCTGAACTTGCGCGAACTGGGCGTCGCTGGCGTCGTCGATCGCCCGGTTTCCTTGGCTAATCATGCTGCGATGGTGCGGCGATATTGGCAGCAAAATCAGCGCGACGACAATCTTTCGGCGGTGCGTGAGATCTGGGATCGATTGCCTTGGGCCGGCGATCGGTGAGCAAATCGCTGCATTGCGCGGCGATTTCGGCAACCCCGGTAGACCAACAGGCGTTCAGGAATTTAACCTCATGGGTTGGTTCCCCTGTTTTCTTCACATCTGCAACCGTGGGTTCGCGTCATGACACCCGATGATATTCGTTCGGCGATCGCCGATTTTCCCGATCCCGAAACTGGTCGTCCGATCGGTTCGACCGATCAAATCAAGAGCATCAGCTGTGATTCTGGGATCCAGGTGCAGGTTGGTTTGACCAGCCATTCGGCCGCGCTCAAAGAAGAGGTTGTCGAACAGTTGGCGTCGCGGATTGTCAGCCGATTCGCGGGGCAGAGTCCAGCGATCGAAATCGTCGACCACGACCGTCCGCCAGTTCGACTGGGGCAGATTGGATTGCGAGTCAAGAGCGTGATCGCTGTTGGTTCGGGGAAGGGTGGTGTCGGTAAAAGTACCGTTGCTGCCAGTTTGGCGCAGTGTCTGCAACGCTTCGGTTCGAAGGTCGGACTGATGGATGCCGATGTCTATGGTCCGAGCGTTCCGCATCTACTGGGAATTTCGGGCCGCCCCGAGGTCGATGAGAACAAGCGGATCATCCCGATCAAAAAGGGCCCGATGCCGGTGATGTCGATGGGGTTCTTGGTCGAACCCGATCAGGCCGTGATTTGGCGTGGGCCGATGCTGCACAGTTCGGTCACTCAGTTCCTTCGCGATACCGACTGGGGGCTGTTGGATTATCTGATCATCGACATGCCGCCGGGAACGGGAGACGTCGCGCTGACGTTGTCGCAGATCTTGCCGCTGTCGGGGGCTGTGATCGTTTGTACGCCACAAGAGGTCGCGTTGTTGGATGCGGTCAAGGCGATCTCGATGTTCGGCAAGGTGCACATACCGATCTTGGGGATGGTTGAAAACATGAGCGGTTTTCAGTGCCCCGATTGCAACAAGCATTACGACATCTTTGGCAAAGGTGGCGCCCGCGACAAGGCCGAAGAGCTGGAGACGCCATTCTTAGGCGCGGTGCCGATCAATATCCCGCTGCGAATCGCTGGGGATCAAGGGAAGCTGGCCGAATGCTTGGACGACGATGCAATTCGGGCACCGATGGATCAAGTCGCACGCGCTGTCGTTCGGACTCTGGCGGCGAAAAACGCTGCCGCTCCCGCGACACCTCAGTTGCCAACGCTGTAGTTCGGTAACACGTTGCCGATCCGGTCGAGCCTCGGGAACGCGGGAAATACAAAAAAAGCCAACCCATTCATTTGAATGAGTTGGCTGATGTGGAGTTCTCGATGGCCGATGCCGCGACGCGTTTAGAACGTCACGATAGCGTCGATGCCAAACGTCGTTTGGTTGCTTCTCGGGCTGTTTGTCGGCGAGTTTGGGTTGGTCTCGTTGATACCCAGCGGGTCCGCGTCGACATCCCAGTCCCATCGCACTTCGGGACGGATGGTGACAAACTCCTTGGGCTTCAGGTTCAGCCCCAGGGTCAACGCGTAGACGTCGGTGTGATCGTTGGTGTCGCGGCGGTTGTTCCACCATTCGAAGCGAAGGCCAGCTGCGACTTCATCCGCCAATTCATAGAAGAAGTAGTTGTTGATGGCAAATGTGTCGCGGGCGAATGTGTCGAATTGGTTCTTTGTGTCCAGGCGATCGATTTGCAATACGTGGTTAAAGTTCTCGACGGTCGTGCTGGCGACAATGCTGTGCATCTGGCCACGCTCTTTCATGTCCTGTCCACGCAGTTCGAGGTTCTCGTTCAAACGACCGATTGTGTTGGTGTAAGTGATGGTTGTGTAATCGGTCAGGACAACACTTAAGCCGCCTAGGAAGTTATCGCCATTGTCCGTGTAGCCCGAGTCCCATCCGAGCGTGTATCCACCCCAGATTGTCACAAATTCGTTCGCCTTGTGAGTGACCAATGCACCGGTATGGGTGAAAGGTTCGCTGTTAACCATCGTGTAGGAATGGCTGAAGAAAAAGTTGTCCGGTGCGCTGACAACCTCGTAGCCAATCAAAGTGAAGAAGTGTCCCATTTTGATCGAAGTGTTGCCGTAGGCTGCTTCGCCATACAATTGTGGCATCGCGTAGCCGTAGATGCCATTGTCCCAACCGGTGTCCCAGGAGCCGTTATCGACGCCGAAGGCTTGTGTGTCTTGCGCGTCGACGCCGTAGAGGTAATCGATACGTCCGCCGAGGTCGAGCCCCTGTGCACCGTTGGCCTGTTTTTCGGCAAACATCCACATTTGCGATAGGTTGACTCGGTCGGGGTGATTGTTGAATCGCATCGGCGAGCCGTAGGTGTAGTAGCCGAGTTGGGCCCATCCCCCGTAGGTGAAGCCGTCCAGGCAGCTAGCGAAGCAACCCGGCTTTGCCGCAGTGCCGCATGATTCGCAGCTTGCGTCGCCGTAGTATCCGCCATCGCCCTGGTATTCGTAGCCTTCCCCTGAGATGGGGTAACTCTCGGTGGGATATTCTTCGTGCCCAAACTGTTGCCCGACGGCCAGACCTGCGTTGCAGATGCAAGCAATCGCAAAGAACCTACTAATGAGATTCATCTTTGTAACTCCACGTGCCAATGCGTTCGCGTCGGGGCATGCGAAATACAACCCCCCCCCGAGTACCGCCAAAAGGGATTCTGGCGGCTGCGGTATCACTCTTACTATCGAAACAATCGCCACGACTATTAATGTCTTCCGGCGTAAAAGCTGCAAACCGGTGAGGGGGATTGTTTGGGTTGTGGCAAACTTTGCGGGTTGAGCGGACCGCGGGAGGCCTTAGGGGAGTGTCGATGAGTGCTGGGGCGGAAACGCGTCAATGCTAGCGGGCGACGCGGAGCGTGCCGACTGGAATTGTGGGAAGCCAGCGGTGGGAGGTGTGGCGTCGATCGATTTCACTGTGCAGCCGATAGTGAGCGGCTGGGTGTGGTTGGGAGATTCAACGAAAAAAGCCAGCGAGTTTGATGAACAAACTCGCTGGCTTCTGAATTAACACCAGCCCTCAGAGGGGAAGTCGAATTCGACTTTAGAAGGTGTAGATGCCGTCGATTCCGAAGGTCGTTTGGCTAGCAGCACCGTTCTCGTTGACTGCAAAGACCGCGCGGTCCGAATCCTTGTCCCAGGTCCAGCGAACTTCGGGGCGAACGATCCAGTTGGCGTTGCCGCGATAGTTCACGCCCAGCGTCAGGTCGTAGACGTCGTGGTTGTCGCCAGGGGCCAGGCCAAACTGGTTGCCTTCAACATTCCACCATTCGAAGCGAGCTCCCAGAGCCCAGCAGTCGTTGACTTGGTAGATCAGGTAGTTGTTGATATCAAACGTATCGCGTTCGTTCAACGACGATGTAGCACCTTGGATCGATGTCTTCAGGTAATCGATCTGGTTGATGTAGGACAGCTTGTTCGTCAGCTGCTTCTGAGTGACGACGCTGAACATGTTGCCCTTCTCGCCGCCATATCCGGGTTGCGAAACGGTGCCGAAGCGACCTGCAACGTAGGCGAAGGTGATGTTCGTGGTGTCGTCGATCTGTTGCGAGATACCACCGATGAAGTTGTCACCGTTGTCTTCGAAACCGGAGTCCCAACCCGCGGTGTAACCACCGTAGATCGTGGTGCTGTCGCTCAGGTTGTACGTAGCCAATGCACCGGTGTGCGTGAATGGCTCGCTGTTGTTCATGGTGAACGCGTGGCTGTAGAAGAAGTTGTCGGGAGCGGATACTACTTCGTAACCAATGATGGTGTAGAAGTGACCAACCTTGACCGACAGATCGCCGTAGGCAGCTTCGCCGTAGGCTTGTGGCAACGCGTGGCCGTAGATGCCGTTGTCCCAGCCGTTGTCCCAGTGGCTGCCTTGGTTACCGAACGCTTGCGTGTTCTGAGCATCGACACCGTAGACGTAGTCGACGCGTCCACCCCAATCGAGGCCGTCGGATCCGTCGGCAACCTTCTCCATGTAGAACCATGCTTGTTGCAGGTTCACGCGATCGGGATGATCATTGAAGTTCATTCCGTTGCGGCCAGCGGTGGTGTAGCCCAATTGCAACCATCCGCCCTTGTCCCAGCCCCAGTGATTTCCACACAGTTGCCAAGGGTCGCCCAGGTCGCAAGTTCCGCATCCGGCACAAGCCAAGCTTGGCAGGCTGCCGTCTTGGAAGAAGATGCCGCCGCCGCTGGCTCCGCCACAGCTGTCACAGCCGAAGCTGTCGCAACCGACTTCGCAGTCGCCTTCGCAACCACATGCTGGTTCGCAGCACGATGCGTCGAGACCGCAATCGGGTTCGCTGTCGAAACAACCAACCTGTGCGACGTCGCCAAAGTAATTCGTATTGATCTGTTGTGCAGTTGCCGAGCCCGCGTGGATTCCGCATGCAAACGCAGCCAAGAGTGCAAGTTTGCTAATTTTCATTCGATATTCTCCCCAATCCGTGAGTGATGTGCTTAAAACCACTTCTCATGAAATGGTTCTCAGCGTGAACCAAATCCGCCTACCAAGAGTGAACCAATTGAAAAACAGTTTGATTCTGGGGGATTCATCGACACTGCAGGACTTGTCCGCACGGTGAAGCGCGGAAATCATCGATGGAACTGAAGTTTGAGGTCCGTTTGTTCCGGTTATGAATTCGTTGCGGAATTCCCGGTTGCGGTGCTGCAGGTCAATGAAAGCTTGTCGCTGAGGTAAGCTTTTCGGAAGGTATCGAATGGTGGCCCGCAAGGGCCTATTGCCTCCCTCGAACAGGGTTATTCAGGCTTTCCAAGTGAGTCACTGAAGAGCGCTTGAGAGAACATCGGGGCATCGAAGGCGGCCATGTCGTCGATCCCTTCGCCCAGTCCGATGAACTTCACCGGCAGTTCGAATTGCTCTCGAATGGGAATCACGACACCACCTTTGGCGCTGCCGTCGAGCTTCGATAATACGATGCCGGTGCAGCCCGCCGCTTCGCTGAACCCACGCGCTTGGCTGATCGCGTTTTGTCCCGCGGTAGCGTCTAGTACTAACAGTACTTCGTGAGGTGCTGAAGGGACGGGTTTGCCGATCACTCGGCGGATCTTGTCCAGTTGTTGCATCAGATGTGTCTGCGTTTGCAAACGTCCTGCGGTATCGACGATCGCAACATCGAAATTGTCGTCGACGGCTTTCTGCACCGTGGCAAAGGCGACGCTGGCGGGATCGGATTCCGGTTTTCCAGTGACGATCTCGCAACCGATGCGTTGCGACCAGATCGTCAATTGCTCGACCGCGGCGGCGCGGAACGTATCCCCTGCGCCTAGGACCACGCGGTTCCCTTCTTGGGTCAACCGGTTCGCCAGCTTGGCGATCGATGTCGTCTTGCCCGAACCGTTGACGCCGACAACAAGGATCACCGTTGGCCCTTCGTCAGCCATCGACAGTTCGGCCGATTCCTGCGTCAGCATCGCTTCGACTTGGTCGCGAATGGTTGCCAGGATATCTTCCATTTCGACTTTGCGGCCGCGAAACTTCGTCGCCACATCGTCGCGAATGCGACCTGCCGGGCCGGCACCCATGTCGGTCCGGACCAGCCGCGCGAACAGCTCGCCCAGGAACTCGTCCTCCACCAAGCGGCCATCGTTTTTGAAGAGGTCGCGGATATCGGTGTTCAAGACTTGGCTGGTCTTGGTCAAGCTCTTGCGGAATTTATCGAACAGGCCAGCTTGGCTGGTATCCGGATCGTCTGCTTTCTTTTTGGACCAAAATGCCATTGTCTTTACCGTTGTCTAACTGATGTTGGGCGAACGCGTCGTCGGTTGCGGCCCGCAGGTGGGGCGTGGCAACTCTGCCGACTTATTTTAACGCTCGCCGGCATTTGTGCGACCATCCCTTGCCATGACTGGCGGGACCGGTTCAGAATGACGCCGCAGTATTCGGCCAAACGCTACAGTTTGAATGCGACGTCGCTTGGATCGTCCGCAACTGGCTGCCGGGCGTCTCCTCTCCACTTCCCAGACCATGGTTTTTTCATGTTGCGACTCAAATCCAATTCGTCCCAACGCTGGCTTTCGCAGGTGGAGAGTAATCTCGACGAGATCTTGATCGATCACGCGCACTGCGAACGCAAGGCGGCATCGACCGCGATGGGGTTGATGAATTCCTACGCCGAGCGGCGCGAGTTGTGCGACGAAATGGCCAGCATCGTGATCGAGGAACTTGAGCACTACCGGATGGTGCTCGATGTGCTCGACAGCCGCGGGATCCGGTTTCGGCAGCTTAAGCCGAGTCCGTATGGCAGCCAATTAAATGCTTTGATCATTCGCACCGAACCGCAGCGAGCTGTCGACAAGCTGCTGGTTGCATCGTTGATCGAAGCCCGCAGTTGCGAACGGTTCGATCTGCTGCGCAAGCATGCTCCGGACAAAGTGCTGGCCGATTTTTATGACAGCTTGTTCGAGAGCGAGGCGCGGCATCACGCGACCTACGTTCGGTTAGCCGAGGAGTTTGCACCGCGGGCCGAGGTTCAACGTCGACTCAACGAATTGTCCGAAGCCGAAGCGAAGATTATCGAAGTCGGCAGCGAGTTGGCTCGCATGCACAGCTGAACGTGGGGCGGCCGATCGTAAGGCCTACTCTCGACGCGAGTTAAGCGAACTCGCTCGGCGACAACTTGAAAACCGCTAGCAACGCCGGGCCGCTCCGGTTTCTCGATTCGTCGCTTGCCTTCGGCGCGACATCGCCGAATACTTTTTCTTGCAACGCCCCAGTGCGTTTGCCCCTTCCGGGACGGAAGCGCGATCGATGGCCGCCGCAGGATTGTGGCGGTTCAACGATCTGTTGACGGGATTGTCAGCACGCCTCGCATGCCCACCTCGATTTTGTGGATCGGAGGATCTGCGAGATCAGGCATGAAACGGATGTCTTTAGGTCACCGGAAGGAGAATCTGCTATGCATTCAACACTCAAGCTCAATGCGCTTTTGTTTGCCGCGATCGTTGGCGTCACCGAACCTGCGGTTGCTGCTCGCCCCGCTTCGATTCAATTCGATCTCTCGCCAGTCGCTTCGGCGCAGCCCGTTGTTCCCGACGAAGACGCGTTTGTCCCTCCCGGGCACCGTTGGGTCCGGGTGCGATTGGACATCTCGTCGATGATAAATACCGCCGAACAAGCCAAGCCGCACGAATTCGTCTACCGCATCCAGTGCTCGTCGCTCGACAGCCGAGTCGTCGATTATTCGCCGCGGACTCAATTGGCCGCTTCGACGGTCGGCGGAATCCGCGTGGAACAGTCCGATGAGAAATCGAAAAGCCTCGGGCTGGCTCTGAAAGGTTCGTATCTGAACTTGGTCGATGGAAGCAGCGGAGCGGACGTGGGATCGAAGGTCTGCAACAAGACGACGTTCGAGAAGGCCGCGCCGCAGGAAATTATGTATGCCAGCGGCACGATCGCTCGCGGCCAAGGCGTCTACTTCAAGCTTCGCGCCACGCCGGCTCAAGTGCTCGATGGGCAAAAGCCATTTACGATCACGCTGCAGGTGCCCGATAAGTGGCGCGGCGATCTGCTGTCGGTTCATCTGAGCGCGACCGAATCGCAGCGCAGCTTCGGCGCGTTGGATCGCGATACAGTGCAGTCGTCGCCCGCTCGTTTTCAGGTCGCTGTGTTCGACCAGTCCGATGACATCGCTCGTCGTTGGGCATGGCAGCTAGCCGAGGCGGAGCAGCGGTTGCGTGAAAGTTCGCAGCAGTACGCAAGTTCGATTCGCGAGCGATCGCTGCCGACGATCTTCCATCACGTGGCGGCAGCGCTCGATGTGATCGAGCCGCGGATCTCGGAGGATTGGATGCAGCGTGCGTTGTATGGATCGATCGATCCCTATTTTGATAAGCAGATCCGCCAGTTGCCCGTCGCGGTGAAAGTCGCAGTGCTCGACTATGTCGATGCCAAGACGAACTTTCAGGGACTGGTTCGGTCGCAATCGCTTTCCCAGGAGGCGCGTTCGGGGCTGGCGGTCAAATAGTTGACCGCAGGGATCTTTCCAGCTGCCCGGAGCAGGGATGCTCTGACATGAGTGTTGAGAGAGAAGGCGTTTTTGAGACGCTTGGCAACACGTTTCTAATTGGCGCTGAATCCAAACGACAGGCTGTGCTCGCGGCCCAGTGGATTCTTTTGATATTGGCGGAAACATCCGCTGCACAAATCGTAGCGTCGACGCTGGTAGACATCTTCGCCGATCGCGTCGCTTTCGTCGTCTCCCAGTCGTTCCAAGATCTCATTTAATTCGAGCAGGTGATCGGTGTCGACGTCCTCGACAAAATCGGTTGGCGTGTCGAAGACCGCTTTGATCTCGACTTGAACGGAGTACCGGAGATCTTCGTTGGGTGTCAGCTCGCAATTGCAACGATCGCACGTGTAATGAATCATTCGACAGAGGTCCTTAACCGCGAGGAGAGAAGCAAGGTGTGGGATCGAGCGTGTCGTCCCTGAGGCGTGAGGCATGTTACCGGCGGTCGCTGTCGCGTGGCAATACAAAAAGCGGTTGCCTTGATCGAAAGTCGATTCAAACGCAAACCCCAACGATGACGACCAATAGAATCATTATTCCGGCGCAGATTTTCCCAACCGTTCCCAACAGACGTCCCCAGAACGCAGCGTGACCGACGGGAATCGTCTCCTTCCACTGCTTGCCGCTCATCCATTCACCCAGCACCGCGCCGGCGGTTGCGCCGAGAGCGCCGAACAACAACGCGGCGATGACGGTGCCGAAGATCGGGATCGGCAAGCCCAGCAGCGCTCCACCCATCGCGCCGACCATCGAACCCACCACTGCCATCACCGTCGCTCTTTTGCTGCCGCCGGCTTTCTTCGCTCCCAGCGCCGCGGCGGCAAACTCCAGCACCTCTCCCAGGACGGCAAAACCGATCGCCGCGACAACTTCGGTCGTTCCCAGCGAGATGCGTTGGCCGCTGGGGGCGACCAGGAAGTAGACGACCACCAGAGCTGCGGCGATCCAGTTTCCCGGCAGCGTGACGAAGTTGCTGCCCCACGCCACCGTGGTCAACAGGATCAAACCGATCGGCCAAATTAAGTGCCACCAAGCTTCCATTTGTCGATTCTCTTCCAATTTTCGCGTTGTTTCTGTCGGTTGTGCCGTTGGGGCAGCGAACCCTTTGCGGGGCGAGCGGTCCTTGTTTTCGGCTTTCTTAAGATTTGTTGAAAACCGGTTCAGCGCGGCTGCCAGGGCCTGTGAATTGGTGGTCGCACAATCGACCAAAGGTTAGAATAGGTGCGAAGACACACCCGTCATTGTTCAGACCTTGAGCAGTGATGCTTGACAATTGGCCCCGGACGTTTGGAACCGCAGCGCTGCAATAGACATATTTAATCATACCCTGCAAGCTGACCATTCCTGACATCCACAATTTGCGGACCTTGCCTTCATTAGGATCAGGTTTGCATGGAGGACGATACAAAGAATGTCTACTTCGTCAGTTCTTGATTCAAGTGTGCTGATTCTAAATCGCTTTTATATGGCGATCCGTGTCGTCTCTGTGCGACGGGGCTTCACGTTGTTATATCGCCAGTGTGCTGAAGTCATCACGTTGGAAGATGAACAATATACCAGCTACGATTTCACTTCATGGTGTGAGTTGAGTCAATTGACTTCGCTCGAAAAGCAACCTGGCGAAGACTACATCAAAGCCGTCGGTTTCGATCTTCGCGTCCCACGGATTTGTCGCTTGACGCGATTCGATCGCTTGCCGGTGCAATCGGTGCGGTTCAATCGTAAAAACTTATTTGCTCGCGATAGTCACCGTTGCCAATACTGTGGCCAGGACAAACCGTCGAACCAGTTGAGCGTCGACCATGTGGTGCCACGCAGCCATGGCGGCAAGACGACTTGGGAGAATGTCGTCTGTTGTTGTCTGCGGTGTAATTCTCGCAAGGGCGGGCGGACGCCGTCGCAGGCGAACATGAACCTGCTGACAACGCCGATCAAACCGAAGTTCAATCCGGTGTTGACCCAGCCGATCGTCGATCCGCGGTACGAATGTTGGAAGACGTTTTTACCCGCGGCGGGTTAGTCTTGGGCGAGATCGATGGCTTGCTTGGCAGCTATCTTAGCGCAGCTGCCAGAGGATCGTTCCGATGCCCATCGGGATGCACCACCAAGCGAAGAGATGCAGTCGTCCGCGGCGGCTCCACGCGATCAACCATCGCAGCGCGAAGATCCCCACCAAAAATGCGACCACGGCGCCGACTAGCAGCGGTGCCATGCGGTCCATCGTGAGATCGGATTGGGCGAGGTCTTTCATCTCCAGCACCGTAGCGCCCAGGATCGCGGGGATCGCCAGCAGGAATGAAAAGGTAACGGCGTCTTCGTTGCTCAGTCCCAGCATCCGACCGCCGACGATTGTCGACCCGCTGCGGCTGATCCCTGGCATCAAGGCGAAAGCCTGGAAGGTGCCGATCTCGAACGCCTTTCGCCACGACAACGATTGGTAGGTTGCGTCGCGCGTCGGCAGATATTTCAGCAGCAATAAAAGGCCGCCGGTTACCAACAGCATGCAGCCCGCGATCAACGGGCTTTCCAGCAAGTGTTTGAATTGCGTCTTGATTATCACTCCCGCGATGCCGGCAGGGATCGTGCCGATGACTAGCAGAGGAATGACGCGTCGGTCGCTGGTCAGCATATCGAGGATTCGACGCCAATAGACGACAAGAATCGAGGCAAGTGTACCGGCGTGAAGTACGATGTTCACGGTAGCGGATTCTTCAGTAATTCCCAATAATTCGCCGAAGATCACCAAGTGACCCGACGAACTGATCGGCAGAAATTCGGCAATCCCTTGGATTACCGCTAATAAAACCATTTCCCACATCGTCAACTCGTCCGTTTCGATCGTGTTTCGCGTTGTCGGCGCGGTGAAGCATCTGTAGATATGAAAATATCTTAAACAACTCAGCTAAAAGGCTTATCGACCGATGATTCCGCGTAACCCAGGAACGATTGCTGGTGATCTACTAAATTTTGCCAGAGGTTTCTGCATGGGAGCCGCCGACAGTGTGCCGGGGGTCAGCGGGGGAACGGTCGCGCTGATTTTAGGGCACTATCACCGGCTTGTCGCGGCGATCAGCCATTTCGATCGCGAGGCGTTCTCGCTGGCATTGGCTAGGAAATGGCGTCAACTGGCAGAACATATCGACCTGCGATTTCTCGTCGCGCTCGGCCTGGGCATTGGGATTGCCATCGTTTCGCTGGCCAGTCTGTTGCATTGGCTGTTGGAAAACCGGCTGCCGGGAACCCTCGCCGTTTTTATGGGTTTGATCGTCGCAAGTATCTGGATCGTCGCACGGCAGGTGCAACAGTGGAACGCGGCTGCCGGGATGGCAGTCATTCTGGGGACCTGTGCCGGGTATCTGGTAAGTTCGCTCTCGCCATTGGTCGGAGATCCGGGGTATCTGTATCTCTTCTTTTCCGGCGTGCTCGGGATTACCGCCATGATCTTACCGGGGATCAGCGGTTCGTTTGTCCTCGTCCTGTTGGGCGTGTACCACCATGTGATTGGATTGGTCAAAGCGTTGCCACGAGGAGAGTTGGGCGTTGATGGCTTCGTCCAGATCCTCGTGTTCGTCTCCGGCTGTGCGATTGGTTTAGCCGCCTTCACCCGGGTGCTGCGGTGGTTGCTGGAACATTACCAGAATGTAACCTTTGCTTGCCTGTTGGGACTGATGGTAGGAAGTCTGAAAAGAGTTTGGCCGTTGCAGCAGCCGACTGCCGAAACGGCTGCGGAAAAATTTTCGCATCGAGTGTTCGAATTTGTCCCCATCGACCAATGGTCGCAGCCTATTTGGCCATTGTTATTGTTGTGTATCGGTGCAGCCTCATTTGTACTAGTGCTCGAAATGGTTTCTGTGCGCATGTATTCGAACCATAATGCAAACACCAGTTTAATTGATGGTAAGTGACATGCGTACACTTTTCAGTGGTTGGTATGGTTAGATAATAAGCGTCATAACTCCTATGACTCTTCAATTATCACTAATAAACACATGCTTTTAGATTGCGGCTTTCTATACGGGCGTATAGGATAAGCTGGGGTTTTATCAGTGTACACAAGATGCCGCCATGCTTAGCCTCAGTGCTTTGTGTTTGCGAGGGGAACGATGGCTATTTCGACCCGCCTGACGACGCGACAACAAACTGTTTACGACATGATTCGCGATAAAATTGTGTCGCGCGGGTATGGGCCAACCGTCCGCGAGATTGGGGAGCACTTTGACATCAAGTCGCCCAACGGTGTGATGTGCCACTTGAAGGCTTTGGAACGCAAAGGCCTGATCCGCCGGAGTCCCAATAAGTCGCGTGCAATCGAACTTACCAATGAGGCCGATCGATCCGCCAAAAGTATGCCACTTGCTGGGCAGGTCGTCGCTGGCAACGGCACGTTGGCCTTCGAAAGGGCGGAACGCAAAGACCTCAGCGAAATGTTCTACGGTGAAGACCGGTTTCTGCTAGAAGTTTCCGGCGATTCGATGGTCGATGCCCACATCACCGACGGCGACATGGTCGTTGTGCAAAAGCAAGAACACGCCCAGGCCGGCCAAATGGTCGTTGCGTTGACACCACAAGGTGATGCCACGCTGAAGTATTGGTATCCCGAGGAGGGACGCATTCGTTTGCAACCGGGGAATCGGGAGATGGAACCGATCTACGTTCGCGAAGCGACCGTGATCGGAATCGTCGTCGGCGTGGTCCGTTCGGTCTAAGCGATTTCCAGCAAAGGCTATGGGACGCCGGACTGCTCTCGTTGCTGCGACCACAATCGACTCGATTGGATCGCTTTCTAATCGCAGCAGCCACTTTGAGACCGGATTCTTCCCGGCGATCGACGTCGGTTTCCATTAGCCAACCGGAGCTGCATCGAGATTCAGCGCTTCTAGCAGGGCATCGAATCGACGCGCCGCTTCAACGTGTCGCTCGACTCTCTCTTTCGCGGACCAGTTCGATCGGATAGCACTAACGCGGCCAGCAATCTCAAAATCAGACAAAGTTGTATCGGAATGAGACTCGGTGATACGCGAGTTTCGGCTGTTTAGCAAAGTTGATGTCGCCATGGATGATTCCTCCTGAATGGTAAACTTTTCAAACGCCAGAGGCTGCTGGCAATTTCCGAAAGATGCGAACTTGTTGCCTGAGCGCCAAATCTCGATCAATCGTTTTATCTGATGCCAACTGAAGCAAGTGGCGTGCCAGTTGGCGGAAAAGTGAGGAAATAGTCGCTGGTGGCGACGTAGTTTGTTTTCCTCCCAGGAGTTAGGGCGTTTTTTGGCGAGCTTGTTTCGCGGCCGGGCGATCGGCGGAGTTGAAAAAAGTACCGAGCTGCTACCCGATCTTCCATTCTTGTCGTTCAAAGCTCTGTAACGAGAGCAGTTCCCCCGACTGTAAAAGCTGCACGCTCGGCGATCTCGATTTGTCGCTCGACAGGACGTCGATCAATTCCTGCCAGGTTGCGTGGTCGGAGGTTCCTTGTAGTTGCACGTATTGCACCTGTCCGTTGGCGTCGTAGATCATCCCGTCGATATGCAGCGGCGGTGCAGGGCCGCGGTGGACGAACGATCCGTCGAGTTCCAGATGCGTGCGCGGCAAGCGTTCCAGTCGCTCGCAGAGCTGCTCAAAGGAACCGCCCAGCGGACTTAGAGGGGCCGTGGTTGCGGTCGTGCCCGTGGTTGGTGCGTTGGTTTCCGGCTGATCGGATTCGCCGGATCGCTGGGGGCCATGCAGGTTGATGTTGAACGATCGCAGCGTCGCCGGCGATGCATTGCTCATGACGATGGCTTGGTGGCAAAAGGTGATGGGGTAAAAAACAAACGGCTTGGAGATCGGTTTTGATCTCCAAGCCGTTAATCATTTCAATTGGCCCGAGCGGGCAAGAGGTTCTGCGGTTTGCCGTTTCCGGCTAGCCGAGCTTACTCTTCGGTGCTCTCGGGTTTGTCGGCGTCGGTTCCCGCTGCAGCGCCCACTGGTTCTTCGGGGGCGATGTCTTCGCGGCGTTTTTCACCGTGGAACTTCAACCGCAGCGTCTTGCCTTCGTCGTCTTTGACGGCGTCGACAACGATTGTGTCGGAGCCTTCGAAGGCACCTTGCAGCAGTTCTTCGCTCAACGGATCTTCGATGCGTTGCTCCAGTGCACGACGCAGTGGGCGAGCACCGTAATCGAGGTTGGCACCCATCTTGATCAAGAATTCCTTCGAATCGTCGCTGAGGACCAGGTCGAAGCCACGGTCCTGCAGTCGTTCGCGAACCTTCGACATTTCGAAGTCGATGACGCGTTTCAGGTCTTCTTCGGTCAGGTGGCGGAAGATGATCGTGTCGTCCAACCGGTTCAAGAACTCGGGGCGGAAGACGCGTTCGATCTGATCCATCACGCGAGCTTTCATGCTGTCGTACGACGCGTCGTCGTCCGGCTTTTGGAAACCGAAGGCCGATTCGTTTTTGATCGCGTCGGCACCCGCATTGGTCGTCATGATCAAGATGCAGTTTCGGAAATCGACGTGGCGACCGAACGAATCGGTCAATCGGCCTTCTTCCATTACCTGCAACAACATGTTGAAGACGTCGGGGTGAGCCTTTTCGATTTCGTCCAACAGGACGACGGCATACGGACGGCGACGAATCTTCTCGGTAAGTTGACCGCCTTCTTCGTAACCAACGTATCCGGGAGGGGCACCGATCAGACGGCTGACGTTGTGCTTCTCCATGTATTCGCTCATGTCGATATGGATCAACGCATCCGAATCGCCGAACATGAATTCCGCCAACGATTTGGCCAGCAACGTTTTACCGACACCCGTTGGTCCAGCGAACACGAAGCAACCGGTAGGTCGCTTGGGGTCCTTCAGGCCACTGCGGCTGCGGCGAACCGCTTTGGCGATCGCGCTGACAGCGGCATCTTGGCTGACGACTCGCTTGTGCAGTTCGTCTTCCATTTTCATCAACCGCAGGCTGTCTTCGGTCGACAGTCGGGTCAATGGAATGCCGGTCATTTTGCTGACCACTTCGGCGATTACTTCTTCGTCGACAACACCGTCGGTCTGCTGGCTCTTCTCTCGCCATTCGACGGTGATCTGTTCCTTCTTCTTGCGAAGCTTTTCAGCTTGGTCTCGCAGCGAAGCGGCCTTCTCGAAGTCTTGGTTGGCGACGGCGTCTTCCTTGCTCTTGTTCAGAGCATCGACTTCTTCGTCGATCTCTTTCAGGTCTGGTGGACGAGTCATCGTGCGCAATCGCACCCGAGCACCCGCTTCGTCGATCACATCGATCGCCTTGTCGGGCAGGCAGCGAGCGGTGATGTAGCGTTCGCTCATCTCGACAGCGGCGACAACCGCATCGTCGGTGATCTGTACGCGATGGTGCTCTTCGTAGCGTTCGCGGAGTCCCTTGAGGATCTCGATCGTTTCCTTTTTGCCCGTCGGTTCGACGATGATTTCCTGGAAACGACGCGCCAGAGCGCTGTCCTTTTCAATGTACTTGCGGTACTCGTCGAGCGTCGTCGCTCCAATGCACTGGATCTCGCCACGAGCCAATGCTGGCTTCAGCACGTTAGCCGCGTCGATCGCGCCCTCGGCACCACCGGCACCAACGAGCGTGTGCAATTCGTCGATGAACAGGATCGTGTTCTTGGCACGACGCACTTCGTTCATGACCGCTTTGATGCGTTCTTCGAATTGACCGCGGTATTTCGTTCCCGCGACCATCATCGCCAGATCCAAGACGACGATCCGCTTATCAGCCAAGATCTCGGGCACTTCACCTTCGATCACGCGCTGTGCAAAGCCTTCGACGATGGCGGTCTTGCCGACGCCCGCTTCACCCAACAGCACGGGGTTGTTTTTTGTGCGGCGACACAAGACTTGAATCGAGCGTTCGATCTCGCGTTCGCGGCCGATCACTGGATCCAGTTCGCCCTTCTTAGCCAATTCGGTCAGGTCGCGGCCGAAGCTGTCCAGAGCAGGGGTCTTCGATTTGCTTCCTTTGCCGGACGAGGCACCTTCGCCGCCACCTTCGCGTCCGCCGCGGTCGCCGACTTCGGCACCTTCGAGTCCGTGACCCAGTAGGTTCAGGACTTCTTCGCGGACATCTTCCAGCTTCAGTCCCAAATTCATAAGGACCTGAGCGGCAACGCCTTCTTGCTCACGCAACAGTCCCAGCAGGATGTGCTCGGTGCCGACGTAGTTGTGGTTCAGGTTGCGAGCCTCTTCCATCGAGTACTCGATGACCTTCTTGGCGCGAGGCGTCTGAGGCAGTTTGCCCATCGTGACCATTTCAGGGCCGCTTTGGACAAGCTTTTCAACCTCTAAGCGGATCTTGCGGAGATCGACTTCCAGGTTTTTCAGCACATTGGCCGCAACGCCGCTTCCCTCTTTCACGAGGCCTAACAGGATGTGTTCGGTACCGATGTATTCGTGATTGAATCGCTGGGCCTCTTGGTTGGCCAGTTGCATCACTTTGCGGGCGCGGTCAGTAAATCTTTCGTACATTCTTGGACCCTCTGGATCGTGGTCGCACTTAGTGCGATCAGCCGTTGCATGGATGCGTTTGCTGAAAGCGTTTCCTGAAACAATCGACCGCCGTGCAGCGGGCGATTGATCCTAAATAAATTATGAGCCGCGTCGGGCATGCTGCCGATTTGGCGATTTCTTAGCAATACCGTGTAGCTGTGCAAAAAATACGCCGCAGCGACGGCTCGGGGGCGAGATCCCGCTCCCAAGCTGGCGACTTCAGGGGGGCTGGCCGCCATCCGTTACCGGCTAAATCGATTCTACCGTTTTCCTGACTCAGCGGGGATAGGACGTCATTCACTGATTTGCCATATCTGCCAGTTCTGTCGTGCCAACTCAGCTCGCCTCCCCTGCAGAGGTTTCCAGCTGAGGCGATTCTGCCACATCGGCAGTCATTCCGTCGGATCGTTTTTCTTTCGCTGAACTGGACGCTTTGGCAGCATCCCCCTCGTCATTTCCCTCGGATTCGGCGGGTTGCTCCGATTCCTCCTCGGTTTCGGAATCCTCTTCATCGGCTACCAAATCGTCGACCATTCGCTTCAGTCGACGCTCTTCAATGTCTCGCTCGAGCCACCACGCGTCCCCCGTCTCGAGTGCTGCCATCGCGTCGAGCGTCTGGGCGGCGGCGGCAAAGCGATCGGTTTTGCGGTAAACACTTGCTAGCAAAAGCAATGACAGCGCGTCGCGTGGATCGACCTCCAGGCAGTGCACTAACAAAGCTTCGGCTTCAAACCATCGTCCCTTCAAAAATTCGGTCCGCGCCGCGTCGTATCGGTCTTCTTCGCCCGAGGCGTGCCGCGGTGCTAGCAACATCGGCAGGCCCCGGACCGCCCGCACGAACAGCAACACCCAGATTCCAACAAACGCCCAACAGACCGATCGAACCATCAACGGTTCGAGCCACTGGGGATAAATGAACCGCGACACCAGCAATGTATTGATAGCGATCGCAAAACAGATCGCCGCCGGCAGGCCGCTCATCCGTCCGCGAAACCAGATCTCCGGGAGGCCTGGCCACATACAATAGACATAGTGAGACAACGGCATCGTGCAATTATTTCGCTTGGTGAGGAAATGCTTCTGCGCGGAGCCGATTCTAAGAAGAAACCGGCCGTGGGGCCTAGAGCGGATTTTGACAGCATTTCCATTTCGCGCAGGCCGCTGCGGAGCTTCACGCCGCGGTGATCGCGAGTCCGCCAGGCTGAACGATCACGATCCGCTGGTGTCGATAAACGCTTTGTCGTCCAGCGGGCGAACCCAGACGTTGCGGAAGCGAACCGCGTTGTCGTGATCTTGCAAGAAGACGGGGCCCGTCGAGCTTTTCAGTTGACGCTCCCAGATTGCTTTCAAATAGGGAGTCGCGCCGTAGCGGTACGGATGATAGCTCGATCGCGGTTCGCCCAGTTGCAAGTCGCGTTGCACTTGTTGCCCGTTGAGCCATGCGGTGATCGAGCCCTCTTTAGTGATCTTGCCTTGGTCGTCCCGTCGCGGGGCGCGGTAGCGGATGTCGTAAACCTGCCATTGGTCGCGCGGACCGCAAGCATTCGCAAGCGGCTTGGAAAATCCGTAGACCGACCCGGCGTCCTGTTGACTCAGTTCCTGTTTGCCGTGGGAATCGATGATCTGGACTTCGTAGTTGCCGTGGATGTAGATCCCGCTGTTCCCTGTTCCTCCTTCGGGGATCAGGAATTCCACGTGCAGGTCGGCATCGCGGAAGTGCAGCGTCGAAACTAGGTGGTTCGATCGGACAGCTTGCTCGCCTTGGGAGACCGTCGAAACCAAGCTGCCGTTTTCGATCGGCCAGTTGATCGCTGATCCCTGCGTGCTGCGGAACTTCGGCTCCGATTCGCCATCAAACAGCACGATCGCGTCGGCTGGCGGTTCGACCGGCAGCTGCGATTGGTCGGGGTGAAACTCTTCGGCCGCCAGAGGCAAGGCGAATCCGATCAGGCTGAGGGCAATAGCACGCATCATTATTATGGGACTTCTACGGGAGGTGTCTTGTTGTTCATCCGGTAACCGCGATCGCGGAGGTGTTGCTGGCAAAGTATATCATCCGCCAGCCGGTTTGCTGTCCAATCACCGCGGTGAACGGTAGACTCTGGCGATGTCAAATCCGCAGAATCTCCCGCCGTCCGACTCGCCAGGTCCCCAACGCAACCCTTCGATGCGACATTGGATGTTTCCGATGTTGTGTGGGTTTTCGCTAATCGCCTACTTCTGGCCTTCGGGCGGCATCGATCCGTTTGTTGCTTCCAAGTCGTGGCTCTCCTGGATGATCGCGGCGACGATGTTCGCATTGGGCAGTCTGTTGCCCGAGGATGAAGTCCGTCGGCTGCGTCGCCAGTTGCCGCAAGTCTGTTTAGGAACGTTGACCCAGTGTCTGGTCATGCCGCTGGCGGCGCTAGCGGTCGTCCGGTTCGGCGGGCTCGAAGGGGGCTACCGATTGGGAGTGATCCTTGTCGGATGTGTTCCCGGGGCGATGGCATCGAACGTGTTGACGCTGGCCGCTGGCGGCAACGTCAGCTATTCGGTCAGCCTGACGACGATGGCCACCTTGGCTTCGCCGATCACCGTCCCCTGGCTGTTGGTCTTGATGGCGGGGATCAGCGAATCGGAAGCTCGTATCGAACCGCTATCGATGATGCTGACACTCGCTTCGACCGTCTTGTTGCCCGTGATCGCCGGCTTCTCGTTGGCGCGTTGGAGCCCTCGGTTCAAAGCGATCGCCGAACCGGTCGGTCCGGTCTTGGCGAACCTTGTAATTCTCTGGATCATCGCCGTCGTCGTGGGACTCAACCGCGACCGCTTGGCCATGATCCCGCTGAGTCTGTTGGCGTCGCTGTTAATTGTGAACCTTGTCGGCTACGTCGGCGGTTATACCGCGGGAGCTCTCGCGCGGATGGATGAACCGATGCGTCGGGCGCTGACATTAGAAGTTGGTATGCAGAACGCGGGGCTTGGGACGATGCTTGCCGTCGGCAGCTTTGGCGACCAGTTTCCCGAAGCCGCCATCCCCACAGCCGCCTACACGTTCGGATGTGTCTTCACCGGCACGATCCTCGTCTCGCTGTGGCGCCCACGCCCTGGAACTGCCGTGTAGTACGATTTGTTGTGGTCGCCTGCTGCTAGGCGTCTTGTGAAGCTACTCGTGGAAACTGCTCGATGATTGGCGTCGGGCTGCCAATGGCGAAACTCTGATTCCAATTGCACCACTGGATTGACGATGGCTGAATTGCTGCATGTTGTCGCGATGAACGTGCCTTGCCCGTTTCATCTCGAACTTAAATTTTCCGATGGCGATGCTCGCGTCGTCGACCTGCGACCGCTATTAAACGGGCCAGCGTTTCTGCCGCTTCACGATCCCGATGTGTTTGCATCCGCAACGATCGATCCGGTGTCAAAGACTGTCTGTTGGCCTTGTGGAGTCGACTTGGCTCCCGAAGCACTGACGTCCCTGTCGCCAGCGGATATTCAGTCGGCCGGATAGCGTCGCCGGAAGTTACAACTGATCAAGCCAGCAGCTTTTCGATCACCTTCGCCGGTTGGCCGTCGATCAGCGATTGCTCGCGTCCGTTCTGTTCGTAGGTCAGGTTTTCGGCTTCGAGCCCAAACAGATGCAGCAGGGTGGCGTGGTAGTCGAAATGGTTGACTTGGTCTTCCACCGCGTGGTGGCCGAATTCGTCGGTCGCGCCATGCATCCCCGATCGGAAGCCGCCGCCGGCGACCCACATCGTGAATCCGTAGGTGTTGTGATCCCGGCCGATGTTCGCTTCGTTTTGAATCACGGGCAACCGCCCCATCTCGCCGCCCCAGTGGACGACGGTGCTGTCCAGGAGTCCGCGTTGCTTGAGATCTTTGACGAGCGCAGCGGCCGGTTTGTCGATCTTCTTGCACGATGCTGGCAACGCTTTGACGATGCCGCCATGGTGGTCCCAGTATTGGTTTTTCGTGAACAGTTGCACGAACCGGACGCCCCGTTCGACAAGTCGTCGCGCGATCAGGCAGCGTTCGCCAAACTCTCGCGTCTCGGGTTGGTCCAGCCCATACATCGCGTGGGTTGCCTTGGATTCGCGGCTCAAATCGGTCGCTTCGTCCGCCGCAAATTGCATCCGTTCAGCGAGTTCAAAATTGGCGATCCTCGCTTGCAGTTCGTGTTCGCCCGTCCGCTGTTCCGCATGGCGTCGGTTCAGCGATTGCAGTAGGTCGAGGTAATTGGATTGAATCTCGCCGTCGAGATGGGGCGGCGGCTGCAGGTTTAAGATCCTCGGCTTCACGGGCCGGATGACGGTTCCTTGAAACAGCGATGGCAACCAACCGTTGGACCAGTTTAAGACGCCTGCGACCGGCAATCCCTTCGGGTCGGTCATCGCAATGTACGCCGGCAAACTCTCGCTTTTTGTCCCCAACGCATACGTCAACCAGCTGCCCAATGCGGGTCGCCCCGCCAAGGGGCGACCGCCGTTCATCGCGTAGATCGATTGGCCGTGGTTGTTCACGCCGGTGTGCATCGAACGAATCACAAGCGCATCGTCGACGATCGTCGAGAATTCGGGAAGCAGTTCGGAAACGTCGGTCCCATGTTCGCCGTACTTCTTGAATTTCCAAGGTGATCCAAAGACCTTCGAACTGGCTTGAGCCGCGTTGTCGTATTTGATCTTGCCGGGAAACTTCTGCATGTGCAGTTCGTTTAATATCGGCTTCGGATCCAGTAGATCCATCTGGCTGGGGCCGCCTTGCATGAACATCGAAATCATCGCGGTCGCCCGCGGCTTCAGCGGCGGCTGCTTGGGCTTCAGATCGAATCCTTCGGTCCCCAGGTTCGGCTTCTTCGGTTCGGCATTCGCTTTTTGGGCCATCAAACAGGCCAACGCCAGCGGCCCGCCACGCATCGCCGAAGAGGCCAGGAAGTGTCGGCGCGAAGATTGAATGTCGGAATTGTTGTTCGTCATCGGTTTTCCGTCGTTTCGCAGGCGGGGGTTTTTCAGGAGGGGAGCGGGCTGTCGCCGACGTTAGTATCGGCGGGGGAAGCTGCGGTCGCCGTTAATCCACATAGAGAAATTCGTTGGAGCTGAACATCGCTTGGCAGGCGCTGGCCAGTGCCAGTCGGTGAGCCGCTTCGGCGGATAGTTTGGCGTCGCGTGACCTAAATGCGGAGGTTTGTCGCGCGACGAAGTTGGTCAGTTCGGTCAGCACGCCATTTTCGATCTCTCGATTGAAGCACCGCTGCCAAGCGTTGGAAATCTGTTGCGGAACTTCGCTCTCGGCTCGGATCGCCTGAGCCGCCAGTTGGTCCGCTTGATCGATGACAAACGCACTGTTCATCAGCAGCAATGCTTGCGTGGCGACGTTTGAGTAGTTGCGGATGGTGCAGTTGGGGGCGACGGTGGCCAAGTCGAATGTTTCCAGGACGCCCAGCGGTCGGCTGCGGCGAACTTGAACGTAGACGCTGCGGCGACTGGCCTCTTCGCCGAGCTGCGATTTGCCCGTCGGCTTGCGTTCTCCGTCAAGCATCTCCTTGCCCAATACGACTTGCCCCACAGCGTCTTCTTTTACCGGCACCGGTGGGCCGTGCAAGCGATTTGTGATCGTGCCGTTTGCGACGAGCATCGCGTCGCGGATCGCTTCGGATTCCAGTCGCCGGACCGTCATCCGTGCATACAGCCGATTGTCGGGATCGACGCGGTCCAGCTGCTCGGTTCGCGTGGAAACCTGCTGGTACGTTTGCGACAGCATGATCATCCGATGCATGCGTTTCAGGTTCCAACCGCCACGCATCAGGTCGGTTGCAAGCCAGTCGAGTAGTTCGGGATGCGTCGGCTTGGAGCCTAGGAAACCGAAGTCGCCCGGCGAATCGACGATGCCTCGTCCGAAGTGGTTTAGCCAAACGCGATTCATCAGAACGCGAGCCAGCAGTGGATGTTTGCCGTTGGTCAGTTGACGTGCGTAGGCGAGTCGTCGACCGGTCGTGGGGAGGTCGGGATCGTTTGCCTCGATCTCCGTGGGATCGTTGCCTTTCAGGACGGTCAGTTCGCTGGGACCCAGTTCCTGACCGGGCTGTTCGTGGTCGCCACGAATGAACAGATGCGTTGGTGGCACATGGTTCGCCGGTTCGGTTAAGACGCGAATGAACTTCTCTTTCGGGGCGGTCGCGCGGATCGCATTGATCTCGTTCTGCATGTTGGCGAGGTCCGTTTTCGCGTCCACTTTGCGGCAGATCTGGGCCGCCTCGCGATAGCGTTGGACCTCGGCAAAGCCGTCGGGTGAGAACGTTTCCAGCGAGGCGGCGTCGACCAACGGTCCTGGGAATTCCGTTGCCAGTTGCTGTTGGTCGCTCGTCCATTTATCGGCCGGCATCGATGCCAGCTTGGCAACGGCTTCGCGATGCTCCTCAGGAATCTTGGCGAGTTGCTCGTTCCGAGCCAGTTCGATCAATTCCTGCTCCAACGCATCGGCGGCTCTTTCGATATCCGAAGCCCGTCGCGCACGCTGTTGGGCATACAGATAGAGCGAGCCGGGCGAAATGTTGCCGACGTTGGGGAACTCCTCCAACAGGGCAACCTGTTCGGCGCTCCGCTTCGATTTCTCCGTCTTGAAAGCGCTCTCGACTGCTTCGCGACGGTCGGCAGGAACGACCAACAGTTCTTCGTAGAGTGTCCTGTCGAGATGTTCCTGTTGGCGTTTGGAGCGTTTCGCGGTCGCTTCTTTGGCTTTCTGATCGACCGCCTTGCGAGCCTGTCGATCTTCCTCGGTGTACAACGACATGCGACGCTGCCGTGGGACTTTCCATTGCTTTGGATCGAGTGCCGGTTCGAAAATCGCGCGGAACCGAAAGTAATCGGCTTGGCTGATCGGATCGTATCGATGGTCGTGACACTTCGCACATCCAACCGTTAACCCCAGCAGCGATGTCGATACGATCTCGATCGTGTCGGATATCGTTTCGTTGGCTGCCAGGGCGCGATCGATGCCTCCCGATGCGGTTCCGTCGGGGGCCATGCGAAGAAAGCCGGTGGCGGTAAGTTGAGCGATCCGCTCGGGCGTTAGCTGCGATGCGTCGTCGCCGGTCGCCATCTCGTCCCCGGCCAATTGCTCGCAGATAAATTGGTCCAACGGTTTGTCATCGTTAAAGCTGTCGATGACGTAATCGCGATAGAAGTAGGCGAACTCGCGTTCGGTATCTTGATTTGTGTAGCCATCGGAATCGGCGTAGCCAGCGACGTCCAGCCAATGCCGGCCCCATCGCTCACCATAACGGGGCGATGCGAGCAAGCGATCGATCAACGCCGCGAAGGCGTGGTCGCTCGGATCGTTGACGAAATCGTCGACCATCTCCGGTTCGGGCGGCAGTCCCCAGAGATCGAACGTCGCTCGGCGGATCAGAGTGTGGCGATCTGCGGCGGCCGAAAAGGCGAGCCCTTCGCGGTGCAGCCGATCGAGGACGAAGGCGTCGATTGGATTGTCGCTGGCGTTCGCTTTGACAACGGGCGGCTCGGGAGACGCGATCGGTTGGAAGGCCCAGAAGCTGCGTTCCTCCTCGGTGATGTAGTCGCCATCGTCGAGTGTCAGCGGTTCTTCTCGCGCGGTCTTGGCACCGTCGAGGATCCACTTGCGAATCGAAGCGATATCCTCGGCTGAGAGGTTCTTTTCGCCGGGCGGCATGTCTCCCGACTCCACCCGTTCAAGCAGCAGCGATTCGCTAGCATTGCCCGGGACGATCGCTTCGCCCGAATCGCCGCCAGACAAAATCCAACGTTTTAGTCGGACATCGAGCGATCCCTCGACGACGCCACTCTCGCCATGGCAATGAAAACAGTGCGCCTTCAGGATCGGGCGAACATCCTTTTCGAAGGTCGACGTATCGGCGGCAAAGGTCCGACCCGAGAGGATGGAAATGGCAGCAAGCAGCGCAAAGGTAGGTAGGAGACGCATTTTCAGGATCGCGGTTGGAGGGCGAAAACGCAGGCGGGGAACCGTATGCTACACGATCCAGCCGTGGGGTTAAACACTTTCCGCGAAACAAACCCCGGGCAAGCCGTCATGAAGCCGCGGCCGCGGCGGCCGCATATAGCCTGCGGCGCGAGCCCTGTCAGTTATGCGTAAGTCAGTTTCTATCCCCGAAGGGATTGCAGCCACTAGCCGTAGGTAAGCGAAGCGCCACCTACGGCTAATGGCAAACAAACAGGTTTTCGACGCCGAAGGGTGTCGCAGCAATCAGGCTGGTCGGGCTGCGACCACCTTCGGGGTCGTATATCGCGTCGCTTTTCGTCATCCGGTGGTGTTCGCTGCGCTCGACCACCGGCTAATGGCTTTAACGCTTTCGGCGTAGGTTGACTTGTCTATAACTGTCAGGGCTCGCGCCGCAGGCTTTATGTGATCGCCGCGACCGCGGCTTAAAGACGCTTGGCTCTGACAGCGAAACGTCTGCCTGGGGGAGAGATTTATGCCAGGATCGGGCGGATCACGTTGGCTTCGGTGACGCCGGTTAGGCGTTGGTCGAGGCCTTGGAACGGGTAGGTGAACCGGCTGTGGTCGATTCCCAGTTGGTTCAGGATCGTGGCGTTGAGATCGCGGATGTGAACCGGATCAGCTGTCACGTTGTAACTGAACTCGTCCGTCTCGCCGTGCACGACGCCTTGCTTGATGCCCGCTCCCGCCATCCAGACTGTAAAACACTTGGGATGGTGATCGCGGCCATAGGTCTTTTGCGTCAGCTTGCCTTGGCAGTAGATCGTGCGTCCAAATTCACCGCCCCAAACGACAAGCGTGTCGTCCAGCAGGCCGCGCTGTTTCAGATCGGTCAGCAGTCCCGCGTTGGGTTGGTCGGTGTCCTTGCATTGTTTTGGTAGGTCGCCCGGCAGGTTGCCGTGCTGATCCCAGCCGCGATGGAAGATCTGCGTGAACCGTACGCCGCGCTCGGCCATCCGCCGCGCCAGGATGCAGCAGTTTGCATAAGATCCAGGTCGCATGACATCGGGACCGTACAGGTCCAAAACATGTTGCGGTTCGTCGCTTAGATCGGCCAGTTCGGGGATCGACGTCTGCATTCGAAACGCCATCTCGTACTGAGCGATCCGGGCGTTGGTCTCCGGATCGCCGATCGCTTCGTAGGTCTGTTGATTCAGTCGCGAGAGGCTGTCGAGCATCCGCCGGCGGACGCCCGCATCCAATCCGCTGGGATTCGACAGGTACAGCACCGGGTCGCCGGCGCTGCGAAGCGAAACGCCTTGGAATTTGCTTGGCAAAAAGCCGCTCCCCCATAGACGGTTGTAGAGCGCTTGGGCTTGCTGGCGTCCGGACCATGACGCTGTCATGACCAGGAACGACGGTAGGTTTTCGTTTTCATTCCCCAGGCCGTAACTGAGCCATGATCCGAGGCTCGGTTTGCCCGGCAATTGGTCGCCGGTGCAGATGTAGGTGATCGCCGGATCGTGGTTGATCGCTTCGGTCCACATCGACCGGATCATCGAAATCTCGTCGACCTTCTTGGCCATGTGCGGGACCAATTCACTGGCCCACGTGCCCGCCTTGCCATGCTGAGCGAACTTGTAGATCGAAGGAGCGATCGGGAACCGCGATTGCCCGCTGGTCATCGTCGTCAGACGCTGCCCTTGGCGGATCGTTTCGGGGAGATCTTTGTCGAACCAATCGGCCATCTTCGGCTTGTAGTCCCACATGTCCATCTGGCTCGGCGCGCCCGACATGAACAGATAGATCGCCCGTTTGGCTTTCGGTTGATGGTGCGGCAGGTTTGCCAGTCCCGGTGTGCCCTGGAGCCCAGCACCGGCGGTGGCGGCATGCAATGGACTGCCGGGCATCGACGCCAATGCGGCGGTTCCCAGACCCAGCGACGCGTTGCGGAAGAAGTGGCGGCGGGTGAGTAGTTGTCTGTATTGGTTCAGCGCGTCGATTGTCATTTTGTCACCACTTCATCCAGGTTGATTAACGTGCTCGCCACGGCGGTCCAAGCTGCAAGTTCGATCGGGTCGATCGAATCGGGCGTGGGCGATTGCCCCAGCTTGATCAAGCGGTTTGCATTTTCGGGGTCTTTGGCAAACGCCGCGCGGGCGTCGTTGAGCAGTCCGACCAGTTCAGCCGTTTCGGTTTCCGAAGGAGTTCTCGAGGTCAGCGTTTCAAAAGCCCAAGCGATCTTTTGGGCGTCGTCGCTGCCCCCTTCGGCGATCACGCGTTGGCCGAGGTTCCGCGAGCATTCGACGAACTGCAATTCGTTGAGCATCATCAATGCCTGCAGCGGCGTGTTGGTTCGCTCTCGCCGCGCCGTGCACGATTCGCGGCTCGGCGCGTCCAGCATCGTCATCGTCGGCGGGCCGCTCGTCCGTTTCCAGAATGTGTAGAGGCTGCGGCGGTAGATCTTTTCGCCGCTGTCGGGTTTGAAATTGACGGTGTCCGAACCCGAATATCCAACCGCTTCCCAAAGCCCTTCGGGTTGCGGCGGCTTGACGCTCGGGCCACCCTGTTTCTCGACCAGCAGTCCGCTGGCCATCAACGCTTGGTCTCGCAACATCTCCGCATCCAAGCGGAACCGTGCCCCGCGGGCCAGCAGCCGATTGCTCGGGTCGCTGTCGCGTTGCTGTGGCGAGACGTGTTGGTCGCGGCGGTAGGTCTGCGACATCATGATCTGTTTGACCATCCGCTTCACATCCCAGCCCGAATCGCGGAAATCGATTGCCAGCCAATCGAGCAGTTGCGGATGGCTTGGCGGTTCGCCTTGAGCGCCAAAGTCTTCGCTCGTCTTGACGATGCCGGTGCCAAACAGCTGCTGCCAATAGCGGTTCACCGCAACGCGGGCTGTTAGAGGATGGCTGGGATCGGTCAACCATTTCGCTAGCCCCATCCGATCGTTTGGAACGCCTTCGGGCAGCGGCGGCAGCGCGGCCGGTACCGCTCGCGGGACCACTTCGCCCTTCTGGTCGTATTCGCCACGCAGCAGGACGTGGCTCGGCCGCGGCTCTTTCAATTCCTTCCAAACCAAGGTCGTCGGGAACGATTTTTCGACGGCGGTGATCTGGTTCAAGAGCCCATCTTTTTGAGCTCGCAACACCAGCCAATCGGGATCGATGCTGGCGACGCGGCGATAGTAGGCGCGGATCGCATCCGCCTGGTCGTCGGTCCGCGCGGCGGGATCCAACTTGGCAATCTCCACAATTGATGCGGGGACTGGAGCCGAAGGGGATCGAACGGCAAAGGCAAACCGACTCGGTCGCCCGCCATGGCTGACGACCTTTAATAGGATGTGATTCACTCCCTGCTTCAGGTCGATTTCGTATTCGTCTCGCAGCGACGCGAAGTCTCGCTGCTGCTGCAGCTCGCCCTGCTTCTTCTGATTAACAAACAACACGAGGCCGTCTTGAGTGCCTAACAGCAGCGTCACCTTTTGAGGTGTCTTCGCCTCGATCGTGCGATGCAATAAGACGACCGAAGGCTCGTCGCCAACGGTCGGCAGATCGTGCGCCGCGGCATCGGCGTAGGTCGGTTGTTTCGTCCATGGCACTTCGTGGCTGCCGAACTTTTCATCGGCGTTAAATTTACGCCCCTCGGAGGCGAAAGTTCGGAAGTAGCCCGCGGTGGGGTATTCCACTGGAAACGGTCCCGTTTGATCCCAGTCGCCAAGGACAAGTTGTTGGTCGGCAGCCGGTTGCGGAACGGCATCGCTGACACTCAAACGGACCTGCCCGAATTGATGTCCGGCCCACTGCGATTTGAAGTGCAATTTGATTCGCAACCGCGAATCGGCACCGTCGGTCAGGAAGCTCGACGCGACAAGCCACGCCGATCGCGTGCCGGGATTCAAGTGGCCGCCGATCGCCCAGCCGGCGTCTTTGTCCTGCTTGCCGTCGAACGCATACCCGATCGCAAACTTGCCGTCGGGCTGTTCGTAATCGGCTTCGCCATAGATCAACTTCACCGGCAGCCAGCGATTGCCCGACATCGGCGATGCGATTTCGACCTCCATCTCGGTCAGGACCGCATTGCCATTGCTGCTGATTCCGCCCGGCTTGTTCTCTTCGGCCAGGACTTCCAATTGCAGCAGTTGCCAGTTGTCGCCAGCGGGCACGGGAGCTTCGATCACAAGCGTGTCGGTCGCCGCTGGGGTGCCGGTCGCTTTGACCGAACCATCTTCTAATTGCTCCAGCTTCAAATCGCTTTCGGTTGTCACTTTATCGGGTATCAACGGGACCCACTGGATCGCTTGGCCACCGGTCAGTCGCTGTTCCCAACGGTGCTGCGCTTCGTCGACCCCCGTCAGGTCACCCTCCATCTCGATGTCGAGCAAATCGAGTTCTTCCCGCAGTTGTTTCAGTTGGCTCTCGTGCTCTGCCGTCGGCACTTGAACCGTTGGCGGGTGATCCTTCTTGTTGCCGTCCAACGCTCGGCCATCGAGACTGTTGAAATAGGCAAACAGCGAATAGAAGTCGCGAGCCGAGATCGGATCGAACTTGTGATCGTGGCAGACCGCGCAGCCGGTGGTCATGCCCAGGAAGACAGTGCCAAACGCGGAGACGCGATCGACGCAGTTACGGACGTAGACCTCGTCGTAGATCGATCCCCCTTCGCTTGTCGTGACGTTCAGTCGATTGAAGCCGCTGGCGATCTGTTGCTGCAGCGTGGCGTTGGGGATCAGGTCGCCGGCGAGTTGTTCGGTGATGAATTCGTCCAGCGGTTTATTGTCGTTGATCGCTGCGATCACCCAATCGCGATAGGGCCACATCTCGCGGTAGTTGTCCAGGTGCAGACCGTGCGTGTCGCCGTAGCGGACCAGGTCCAACCAGTAGCGAGCTTGGTGCTCGCCAAATCGCTTCGACTCCAACAATCGGTCGATCAATTTTTCGTAAGCGTTGGGCGACTTGTCGTCGACGAAATCGCGAACCTCTTGCAGTGTCGGCGGCAGCCCGGTCAGGTCGAAGGTGGCGCGGCGGATCAGCGACCGCCGATCGGCTGGCGGATTGATCGACAGTCCCGCGTCGATCGCCTTGCGGGCGATGAATTGATCGATCGGACCATCGGCTTGGATCGATGGATCGGAGATCGCCGGCGGGGCTGCTTTCACGGGCGGCAGCAGCGACCAGTGGGCGCTGAAGGGAGCCCCTTGAGCGATCCAGTCGGTCAGCAATTGCTTCTGCTTGGCCGTGAGCGGTTTGTGGAAATCGACCGGCGGCATGACATCGCCTTCGTCGTCGCTGGCGATCCGCGCGATCAGAGTGCTGGCGTCGACGTCGCCGGGGACGATCGCTCGATCGCCGCTGTCGAGTTCCGCCAAAGCCGGTTCGGCTTCATCCAATCGCAGTCCCGCCTGACGGTGTTCCGCATCGGGACCGTGGCAGGAAAAGCAATGGTTGGAGAGGATGGGACGAATGTCGCGATTGAAATCGACCTGCGATTGTTCGGCAAAACAACAAAGATGCCAAACCAGGCACAGACCCATCGACGATAGAATGCGTAGCAACATGGGCGACTGCAAAGTGGATGGAAGGTGATAGGTGGGAGCCGGCGGGACGCGTTCCAGCGTTCCTTCTTATTCTATACGTCCGTGAAACCGGATATCAACGAATTGAACGGTTCGTTCGGGATTTCACGTCGATGACTGCCTGGGGGCGGCGGTGGATTGTGTCGGTCGCGCGGCATATTCGACTTGTGTCGGGGCCTGCGATAATAATGGCTAAGGGCCCGGCGCCCAGGCGTTCCCCTCGCAATGACTGGGTTTCTGCACAACGATCACAATGGCTGAGTGAAATGAAGATGAAAGTTCGCAGCGGTGGCGGTTTCCGAGCGATCCTCTATACGCTCAAGAAAGGACGCGAGGTCGGCGGCGTCTTGAAGATGTATAACGCCATGCGAACGCGGAACGCTTGTAAGACGTGCGCCTTGGGTATGGGCGGCCAGAAGGGTGGCATGGTCAACGAGCGCGGGGCGTTTCCCGAGGTCTGCAAGAAGAGTTTGCAGGCGATGGCGGCCGATTTGCAGCCGGCCGTTTTACCCACCTTCTGGGATCAGCATCCGGTCGAGCAGTTGTCGCAGATGACGCCGCGCGAACTGGAGCATTGCGGTCGGCTGGTCCAGCCGGTGATCTACCGCCGCGGGGCCTCTCATTTCCAAACGATCTCGTGGGAGGAGTCGCTATCGCGGATCGCCACCAAGCTCCGCTCGCTAACGCCCGACGAAACGTTTTGGTATTTCAGTGGCCGCAGCAGCAACGAAGCGGGCTTCTTGCTGCAGTTGCTCGCTCGACTCTACGGAACCAATAACGTTAATAACTGCAGCTACTACTGTCACCAGGCGAGTGGCGTCGGGCTGCAGTCGTCGGTCGGCAGCGGAACGGCGACGATTGTGTTGGAGGATCTGGAGCAGGCTGATCTTGTTTTTGTGATCGGCGGCAACCCGGCCAGCAATCATCCGCGGATGATGACAAGTCTGATGCATGTGCGCCGTCGCGGCGGTCACGTGATCGTTATCAATCCGGTTCGCGAGACCGGGATGGTCAACTTTCGGATTCCCAGCGATCCGATCAGCCTGTTGTTTGGAACCAAGATCGCTTCGCATTATGTGCAACCTCACATCGGCGGCGACCTGGCGTTGCTGTGGGGCATCGCCAAACAGTGCTTCGAAGATGAGACGCTCGACCGCTCGTTCCTCGATGCCCACTGCACCGATTCGGCCGCTTGGATCGACGCCGTCGCCGCGATGTCGTGGGACGAGATCGTGGCAAAATCGGGGATCGACCGCGATCAGATCCGCACCGTTGCGGGCGTTTATGCCAAGTCGCGGCGGACGGTTTTTGCGTGGACGATGGGGATCACGCATCACGCTCATGGAGTGCAAAACGTGCAAGCGATCGCTAACCTCGCGATGGCGCGCGGAATGCTTGGCCGTCCCGGATGCGGGCTGCTGCCGATCCGCGGGCACAGCAATGTGCAGGGGATCGGTTCGGTTGGCGTGACGCCAAAACTGAAGGACGCGATTTTTGAGAACCTGCAATCGAAGTTCCACTTGGACCTGCCAACAACGACGGGATTGGACACCCTCGCCTGCATGGAAGCTGCTCACGATCGGCGGATGAAATTTGGGCTCTGCCTAGGCGGCAACCTCTACGGCTCGAATCCCGATTCGCGTTACGCGGCCGAAGCGCTCTCGCGGCTGGAGATGTCGGTCATGCTCAGCACGACGCTGAACACGGGACACGTCAACGGTTTGGCGGACGAAACGATCATCCTGCCGGTGCTGCCTCGCGATGAAGAGCCCGAAGCGACGACGCAGGAGTCGATGTTTAACTTCATCCGGATGAGCGACGGCGGGCCGCGACGCGTGCCGGGGCCGCGCAGCGAAGTTCGCGTGATCGCCGATCTAGGACGCCGCGCGATCGGCGATAGCGATCTGATTTGCTGGGACCAGTTGCAGCAGACCTCGACGATCCGCAACTGGATCAGTGAAGTGGTCCCCGGCTACACGAAGCTCGACAAGATCGAAGCGACCAAACAAGAGTTCCAGCTCGAGGGGCGGACGTTTCATGAACCAAGCTTTCCCACCGCCGATGGCAAAGCTGTCATGCACACGCATGCCTTGCCCGATCTGAAGGGGACCGATTCCAACGAGTTGCGGTTGATGACGGTCCGCAGCGAAGGGCAATTCAACACGGTCGTCTACGAAGAGGAAGACCTTTACCGAAACCAAGACCGCCGCGACATCATCTTGATGCATCCCGACGACCTGCAGCGGTTGGGGCTGCGGCACGATCAACCGGTTTCGATCCGCAGCGACACCGGCCAGATCGATGGCTATCTCGCTCGCGGTTTTGATTCGATCCGCCCCGGAAACTCGCTGATGTATTACCCCGAATCGAACTGCCTCGTCTCCCGCTACGCCGACCCGCAAAGCAAGACCCCGGCGTTCAAAGGGATCGTGGTCACCGTCTCACCGCTGGCCTAGTTGCTCGGGTTCTGGATCAAACGGGCCAACGTCGCGGCGATCGGCAGCTTTTGATTCGGACTTCCTTCGAATCGGAAAGCCTGCAATGTGGCGACCGCATCGGCGTCGGGGCCGATCGTCGATAGCATCGTATCCCATTGCTTCGATTCCGCTGGGGTGAGCCCGCAGTACCAAATCACGTAGTTGGAGAGTTCACCGCCGCGCACGATGACGCTTCCGAATCGTGTGGTCTGCTGTTCGGAATCGGGTACGCACCAGGTAGCGAAGACGAACCCTGGCGTCGAGGAATCGCCGATCGACTGCGACCAGCGAACCGATTTTGTGTCGTCATCCCAGGTGCCGTTGGTCGATTCGGGGGGCAGCGGAAGGTGCAACGTAACCTCCACGTGATCGTGACGGCTGAACAAGTCAGGAGCCAACGCCGCCATCACTTTGTTGCCGATGACCTGCGCCTCATCGACATGTCTTGGTGTGGCAGCACCCGCCGCTTGTTCCTGCTGTGCGACGAGTTGCTTGTATTCATCGGTCCCCTTGAGGTAGGTTCGAATCGATTTTTCGAGCCTCGACCGGTCCTTCAGAATGTCCAGGCAGCGTGTGTCCGCGTCGGGGGATGTTGCGGTCAGTTTTTGCGCAAGCAGGCCGTGAGCAAATGAAATGAACAGCTCGGGATTCTGTTGTTGGGCCAGCCTCGCGATCGCTGGAATCTGTTGCAGTGAAAAATAGTTGCGTTCGGCGAGGTATTGTGCCAAGCGGAAGAAGGGGCTGTTGTTGCTCGGTTCGCTCTGCCGCTGTCCAGCCATCCACAGCAGCAGGCTCGCGTTCTTGAAGTCTTGGCGTAGTTCCCCATCGATCAGCGATTTGATCGGTGCGATATCGATCGGATCGTCGACCGGATCGGATTGAGCGGCGGAGAATTCAAAGTCGATCCAACCTAACGCGAGGTCGATCAGATCGTCTGCGGCGCGTTGGCGTGCGGCCAACGAACCGGCGAGGTCGTCGTTCCCGCGGAACCGTTCGCTGTAGATCGATACCGATCCCAACGGGCTATCGAATTGAGTGAAACCGCCCGCGCCGCCGACGTCGGTTGGCATCTGTTCCGCGAATCGGCTGACGAACGTCGGCAATCCCTCGCGATCCTCGGCGCGTCCCTCGGGATAGAGCGTTGCGATGCGTCGCAGCTCTTCGGTCTGTTGCGTCTGCTGCTGCGAGGAGGGGTTTTGCGACGTCTCCTTCACCGAAAGCGTCCGCGTGATCTCGTTCCCCTCCGGTTTCAGATCGATTTTGTAAACCGTTTGGATGCAGCCGGTGCAGGCGGCCAGCAGAGTCATCGACGCAACAATGAGTGGCTTTTGCATGACGAGCCCTTCGGATTGGTGAGACCGGTGGCGACGCGAACCCGCGACGCCGTGAGGTTCCCCGCTCCATCAGCATATCACGCTGGAATGTTGCGTTGGGAAAGAAGTCGCGCGTCATCGGCTAAAGCCTTGACTCCAGCGCGCACGTCGTCGGCTAAAGCCTCTACTCCAGCGCGCGCGTCGTCGGCTAAAGCCTTTACTCCAGCGATTCGGCGATCGCTTGTTTCATCTTCTCGACGACGTCGGGGTGTTGGTCGGCGATGTTCTTCGTTTCGCCGATGTCGTTGCTGAGGTCGTAGAGTTCCAGCGGTTTGTCTTTCCCCGGGATCACGCCTTTCCAGTCTCCGATCCGGACCGCTTTTTTCGGACCGTAGCTCCAGAACAAGTATTCGTGGGAACGCTGCGTTTGGCCAAGCAGCGTGGGAGCGAAGGAGATTCCATCGGTCGTTGTCGGCGATTCGATGCCCGCCAGTTCGCATGCGGTCGGCAGCCAGTCGTAGTGCGCCAACAGTTCGTCGCTTGTCGAACCGGCGGCGATCTTGCCGGGCCAGCGGGCGATCGTTGGCATTCGGATCCCTCCTTCATAGAGATCGCGTTTGTAACCTCGCAGCGGGCCGTTGGAATCGAAGGTCTCGTGTTTGTGATTCCCTTCGCTGTGTGGGCCGTTGTCCGACGTGAACACGACCAGCGTGTTGTCGTCGATCCCCTTCTCTTTCAGCAGCGCCATCAAACGTCCCACGTCGCCATCCATCCGCGTGATCATCGCCGCAAAACCCTTCTCGGGATTCGGCCAATCGCGATCGGCGTAGATTCCGTAGTCGGGAACCTCCATCCCGTCCTTGTTGACGCGGCCCCCTTCGTTATTGGCGTGCGGGATCGTCCAGTGGATGTGCATCAGGAACGGCTTGTCTCCCTGACTGCGAACGAAGTCGAGCATCTCCTCGGTCATCACGTCGTGGGAATAGGTGGTTCTTTGGGTCGACACGCGGCCGCGGGCCAGCGTCGCGTCGCTGAGCACGTTGCCTGGCAACGGAACCTTTTGATCGTTCCGCCACAGTTTAACAGGGTAGTAGTTGTGAGCTTCGCCTTGGTCCAGATATCCCATCCAGAAATCGAACCCTTGGCGGTTTGGATGTCCCGAATTCTCGGTGTTCCCCAACGCCCACTTTCCGATGCCGCCGGTCGTGTAGCCCGCTTGCTGCAGTAGTTCGGCGACGGTCACGTCCGATTCCTTGAGCACATAGGGTGCGTTGGAATCGATCGCCGTGTGCCCGGCGTGCATCCCCGTCCAGAGGCTCAGTCGCGAGGGGCGGCAGACTGTGTTGCCCGAGTAGTGGCTGGTCAGCTTCATCCCTTCGGAGGCCAAACGATCGATGTTCGGCGTCTTGATCGTTTCTTGCCCAAAGCAGCCGAGGTCACCGTAGCCGAGATCGTCGACCATGATATAGATCAGGTTTGGCTGGGCATCTTGATCCGCACGAACCGACGCCGCTTGAATCGTTTGACCGATCAAGATCGCCAAAAGAGTGCAGGCGAATGCCAGCCGGCCTGCGCGCGGGCGAGGTGCGGTGGTGGGGCGGGTGGATGTCGTCGGAGGGTGGTTCATGAGGAGCTTCTTTCTCTTTGGCAAATCGATTCGGCACGAGGGGGCGATTCTTTGTCGGCCGATTCTAATGGAACGATCCTCGCCGAGCCAAACAAACTCGACGGGGCGTCTGGCAACGCGTGCATCGCGGTGACGCTTGTATTACGCTATGAGGGATTGGATCTCAAGGTGCCGCTGTTGTTTAGTCAGCGGTTGCCAGCTTCACATAATATCCCATGGCGGACTTCCCATGAAACGTTTTGTTCCCCTTCTGCTTTGCGCAATCACCGCTTGTGGGGCTGCTGTCGGTTCGGCTGACCAACGGCCCAACATTTTGTGGATCACCAGCGAGGATCATGGTCCGGAGATGGGATGTTACGGCGACGAATTCGCCACGACACCCAACGTCGATGCGTTGGCGAAAAAGGGGATGCGGTACAAATTGGCTTGGTCGACAGCTCCCGTTTGCGCTCCGGCTCGAACGACGCTGATCACCGGTCTGTATCCTCCTTCGAATGGCGGACAGCACATGCGCAGCATGGTTCCGTTGCCCGATTCGATTCCGTTGTATCCGGCGATGCTTTCCGAGGCCGGCTACTATTGCACGAACAATAACAAACAGGACTACAACGTCCGTTCGGCAGGACCGACCGGCTGGGCCGATTCGTCGCGCAAGGCTCACTACAAGAATCGCGATCCGAAGCAACCGTTTTTTGCGATCTTCAATGAGACGTGCAGTCACGAGAGCAAAATCCGCACGCGGCCGCACAAACAGCTCCACGATCCGGCGAAGGTTCGCGTTCCCGCTTATCATCCCGACAACGAAGACACTCGCCGCGACTGGGCGCAGTATTACGATGTGGTCACCAAAGCGGACGCCACGGCGGGCAAGCTGTTGCGGGAACTCGACGAGCAAGGATTGACCGATTCGACGATCGTCTTCTACTACGGCGATCACGGTTCGGGGATGCCGCGTGGCAAACGCTGGACCTACAACTCCGGCCTGTCGGTTCCTCTTGTTGTCTACTTTCCCGAAAAATGGCGGCACCTGGCTCCCAAGGAATATCAGACCGGCGGTGTCAGCGATCGGTTGGTCGGATTTGTCGATCTCGCGCCGACGCTGTTGAGTCTGGCGGGCGTCCAACCGCCGGAGTGGATGCAAGGTCAGGCGATCGCCGGGGAATATGAAACCGAAGCTCCAAAGTATATGTACGGCTTCCGCGACCGGATGGATGAACGCTACGACTTCATCCGCACCGTCACCGACGGCCGATATCAATACATCCGCAATTTCAACCCGCACTTCATCTACGGCCAGTTTGTTTCGTACAACTTCCAAACGCCATCGACCGCTGCGTGGAAGCGGGCTTTTGATGCAGGGCTTTGCAACGCGGCTCAGTCGCACTTTTGGAATCTCAAGCCGGCCGAGGAGCTTTACGATCTGGAAGCCGATCCCGACGAAGTCAACAACTTGGCCGATTCGCCATCGCATCAGCAGAAGCTTGGCGAGCTACGCGATGCGCTTTATCAATGGTGCCACGACATCCGCGACGTGGGCTTTTTGCCCGAGGGTGAGATCCACAGTCGCAGCGAAGGATCGACGCCGTACGAGATGGCTCGCGACGAGACAAAGTACCCGTTCGAAAAGATCTTTGCCGCGGCGGACATCGCCACCCGTCGCAACGCCGAAGACCTGGGCCAGCTGAAGTCGCTGCTGACCGACAGCGACAGCGCGGTTCGCTACTGGGGAGCTGTCGGAATTTTGAATCGCGGTGGCGATGCGGTGAACGCTTCCAAGCAGGCGTTGCTCGCGGCGCTCGGCGACGATTCGCCGTACGTTCGCGTCGCTGCCGGTTATGCGTTGGGCAAGTTTGGCGACAAGGAACTGCAACGCCAAGGGATCGAGTGTTTGATTGATGTCGCGCCGTCGAAGCCGGAGACCAACGTCTTTGCTGCGATCGCTGCGCTCAACGCGATCGACAAGCTGGACGAAAAGGCAGCTTTCGCCAAAGCGGAGATCGACAAGATGCCGGTCGGCGAGATCGCGTCGCCGGACAAGCGTTACGGTGGTTATCCGGAGCGGGTATTAACAAAAATCCGGGACGACTTTAAGGCGAACGCTGCTTCGCGATAAACCGTTGTTTTGCTGGTTTTTTGCAGGTCAGGGCATGCGTTTTCCGTTTGGTCTGCCCGTTCGAATCGATTCGAAGCGCCCTGATAGGATCGCTGTCGGGCCTTACATTAGTAACGGCTCGCGCGGCAGGCACGCCGCGCGGCGATGGCGGCGTTGCAAGTCGCCGCGTTTTATATCGACAATCCACGCAGGGCAATGACGCACCGCACGAAAGAAGAACCTCCGATTTGGCTAGCGACTCGGGCCGCGCCGGTGCTGTTTTGGGCATCGTTGCTGTTCCTGGTCTGCCAAGCGGTGTCGGTGGTGATCTTCATCGACGTCCCCAATCTTCGCGAGTCGCTGGCCAGCAATCCGGCGGCGGAAACGGAAGCCGATCAAGCGTCCGAAGCGATCGATCCGGAGGTCGCCGCGTTGGCAATGACGTCGACGCCTGTTGCCTCGGGGTTGTCGTGGGAACCGATCGAACTGGCGACCTTGTTCTTGATGGGGCTGATCTGGCCGCTGGTGATTGCCGAGTCGGTCTATCATTGGCGGACGCGACCGTGGACGCGGGAAACTCGCCGGTTCCATTTCTACTCGCTGTTGTATTGCCTCTGCCCTTCGCTGCGGATGTGTGCGCAAAGTTTGGAGATGGGGCAGCGGTTGTGGCTGCCCGGTTGGGGCTGGCGGCGATCCGACGATCGTCTGCGGCGGCGATTGGAGCGAACGTTCAGTATGCCGATGATCTGGATCGCGCTGATGATCCTGCCGGTGTTGGTCGTCGAGTTGTTTTTAAAGGCTCAGGTGGCCGACTATCGCTGGCTGCGGATCACGCTGCACGTCAGCACCGGCGTGATCTGGTTCAGCTTTGCCGCCGAGTTCATCTTGATGGCGTCGGTTGCCGAGAAGAAGCTGACATATCTGAAAGAGCACTGGATCGAATTGGCGATCATCCTGTTGCCGCTGCTGTCGTTCATGCGGTCGCTGCGGCTGTTGCGAGCGACGGGGGCGTCGAAGTTGATTCGGCTCTCCCAGCTGAACCAAGTCGTCCGCACCTACCGGCTGCGCGGCACCGCGATGCGAGCCTTGCGGGCGTTGATCCTGTTGGATCTGTTCCAGCGTCTGACGCTGCAAACGCCCGAGAAGACGGTCGCGAAGTTGCAGCTGCAGTTGGAAGAGTTGGAGGGGGAGGCGAAGCAGTTGCGCCGCAAGATCGGCCGCTTGGAGCGAACGATTCGGAAGCGGGAAGTCGAGGCGAACGCGATCGGTTCGGAAGCCGATGTGGGCGACGACGCCGATCGGGATGACGCCGAAGCGGCAGCGAAAACCGACAGCCCCGCAACCGAATCGGTGTAGCGCGGGGCGATTTGCCAGCGACTAAGTTGCCGTCAGCAAGCGGACGAAGATCTCGACAGCTTCGTCGAGTTGTTGGATCTCGATCCATTCGTCTTTGGTGTGGGCTTGGGCGATCGAGCCGGGGCCGAAGACAACCGTTGGAATTTCGAGGGCCGCGACGCGCGGGGCGTGCGTTCCAAAGGGAACTCCGATCGCCTGGCGGTTGGGCCGCGTCGGTTCAGCCGCTTCGATCAATCGCTGGCATAACGTCGCGTTGTCGCGATCCAACAGCGGGTTGCTGATCGTATCGGTCGGTAGGAACTCAAAGTCGGCGTCGCAGTTTTTGCGGAGATATTGGTCGACGTCGGCGATCGCTTCTTCGGCAACCTCTCCCGGTACCAGCCGGCGATCGATTTCGATCGTGCAGACTTCGGGGACGATATTGACGCTCGCCCCGCCGTGGATCGTGCCGACGCTGAGCGTTCGACCGCCACACAGCGGATGGACGATGCCGCCGGATTGCAGTTCGACCGCGTAGGTCTCTAGGCAGCTGACGATTTTCGCCATCTTGTAGATCGCGTTGACGCCGAGAGCTGGATTGCTGCTGTGAGCGGCGGCGCCGCTGGTGCGTATTTTCCAACGCACAGTTCCTTTATGCGCCACGACGACGTTCAGATCGGTCGGTTCGCAGACGATCGCAAACTGAGGATTTTCCGGAAGCAACGCCGATCGCTGTCCGGCGGGCAGGGCAAGTCGGCGAGCCAGTTCTGCGGCTCCTATTTGCGTTCGCTCTTCATCGCACGTGAACGACAGAATCACCGGCGCGTGGTCGCCATTAAGCGGGATCAGACGCAGCGCGGTGGCAAGCATCGCCGCCATCGAACCTTTCACATCGCAGGTGCCGCGGCCGTACAAACGACCTTCCTTTTCGATCGCGTCGTAGGGATCGACGATCATTCCCGCGACGGGAACGGTGTCTTGGTGGGCATCCAGTAAAACTGTGGGGCGGTTCGGATCCCCGTCGATGCGAGCGACAACATTTCCACGTTGAGATTCGATTTCGTGGTACTCGTAGGGTAAACTGTGTTCCTTGAAGAACTCACACAGCCATCGGCTGACTCCCGCCTCATACCAACCGTCGCCAACCGGTTCGTGCCCCATCGGATTCTGACTGGGGATCGCGATCAGTTGTTTCAGAATCGACAACGGTGTCTTACTAGCAATCACTGGAAGCCTCTCATGCGAAATAACGGTTCTACCACGTCCGCCACAATGGCTGTTGATGATAAGGTCTTCTCCGCGGTTCGGCTATCGCGGCGTCAGTTGATCGGTGCCGCGGCGGCGACGACCGCGCTGGCGGCGACGAACCGTTTGGCAATCGCAGCCGATGGCAAGTCGGACGGCTACATCGACGCACACGTTCATGTTTGGACGCCCGATACCGACAAGTATCCGTTGGACAAGGCATACGACAAATCGTCGATGCAGCCGGCTAGCTTTACGCCCGAACAATTGATGGCTCACGCAAAACCAGCGGGTGTCAGTCGGATCGTGTTGATCCAGATGAGTTTTTATGGCGTCGATAATTCGTACATGTTAGACGTGATGGCCGCGCATCCGGGCCGGTTTTCCGGCGTCGCTGTGATCGACCCGGCTGACAAGCCGCGGCAGACGATGCGGCAACTGAAGTCGCAGGGCGTGCGAGGCTTCCGAATCGTGGCCGGTAAGCAACCGGCGGATCAGTGGCTCGATAACCCTACGATGCACAAGATGTGGTCGATCGCTGCGGATGAGGGGCTGGCGATCTGTCCGTTGATGAACCCCGAGTATCTGCCGGCTGTCGATGCGATGTGTGCCAAGTATCCCAAGACACGCGTCGTCGTCGATCACTTCGCTCGGATCGGCGTCGATGGCAAGATCCAAGATGCTCAAGTCGAAGCGCTCTGTCGGTTGGCACGCCACGAAAACGCCTACCTTAAAGCCTCTGCGTTCTATGCGCTCGGCAAGAAGCAAGCTCCTTATACCGACTTGGGGCCGATGATTCATCGCTGCATGGACGCCTACGGCAGCCAGCGGATGATGTGGGCCAGCGATTGTCCCTATCAAGTCGAAGAAGGGCACACGTATCAAGATTCGATCGATCTGATTCGCAAAAAGCTCGACTTTTTGAGCGACCAAGACCGCGCCTGGATGCTCGGCAAAACCGCCGAAAAGGTTTTCTGGAGCTAGTCGTCGAGCGGTCTCACGGCGCGGGAGATTTGCCTTCTTCGCACGACGGCACGTTTGTCACCGGCGAGTTGCTGCCGCCGCTCCGCGGCTGACGCGATTGTTTAGGGCGTACGGTTCCGTGGGCTGCGCCCACGGCTAAATGCTGCCATCGCTCCGCGATTCATTTCCTCAGCCGTGAAGCCGTTTTGCATGAAGTCACGGGCTTCGCGATTCGCTTCCTCCGCCGCGAAGCTGCGAAAGCATCTAGCTGCGGGTGTAAACCCGCAGACCAAACGCAGGTCGGCGGCTGAACGGTCGCGTTGGCATCAAGCTCAGTTCATCGCCGACGCTTCCGCATCGATTTCCGTTTCGGGAGCAGAATCTTGGATATAGGTTCGTCCGCGATACATGTAGGCCACGATGATGAACAGGAACGCGGCGACAAGCATCAGGCCGGTGAAGAACCAGTAATAGGATGCGCCCGGCAATTTTGAGCTACCATCATCGTTGGAGATCACCGCGTTGACACCGGCGGTGATGAAGTTGCCCAGCGAAACCGAGAGCATGTAAAAGCTCATGATGATGCTTTTGATGCTGTTGGGCGCTTGTGTGTAACTGAATTCCAGGCAGGTGATCGAAACCATCACCTCCGCTGCGGTCAGGATGATGTAGGCCAATACCTGCCAGCCGATGCTAGGCGTGCCGCCGTTCTGGATCGCGGTTTCGATCAACGCGCTGATCGAAAAGGCGCCGACGGTCAGGAACATTCCGATCCCAACGCGTCGCAGCGGTGTCAGGGGGAAGATTTTGGTGATCGTTGGATAGATCAGGTAGCTGAAGGTGGGAACGAGAATCAGGATCAAAAACGGGTTGGCCGCTTGGATCTGGCTCGACAGCAGTTCAAACCCGAAGACCGTGCGGTCCATGTGATTGGCTTGCAAAACCCAAGCACTCGCCGTTTGATCGAACAGACTCCAGAAGACCGCAACAAGAATGTAGATCGGTGCCAGGTTGAGGAGTGCTTTGAGCCCGTCGCCGGTGAAGGCGTCTTTGAAGACAACCGCTCCACGCGCGGGAATGTGGACGAATCGGTTTCGACCCATCCAGAACAGGAAGGTCGCAATCGCCATCAAGATGCCGGGGACACCAAATGCGACTTGTGGCCCGAAGCGGTCCAGTAGCCACGGCGTCAGCAGCGTCGATGCAAAAGCGCCCAGGTTGATCGCCACGTAGAACCAACCGAAGACCTTCTCCAGCATGTGCGAGTTCTTGCTGCCAAATTGATCGCCGACGTGAGCCGAGACGCACGGTTTGATCGCTCCGGTGCCAAATGCGATCAGCCCGAGGCCAACCGCCAGGCCGATCCGGGTTTCGTTCAGCGCCAACGCCAGGTGGCCGAAGCAGTAGAGGATCGAGAGCCAGAGGATCGTCTTGTATTTACCAAACAACCAGTCGGCGGCGAAGGCACCGATCAGCGGCGTGAAGTAGGCGGCCATCACAAACACGTGGACCCAGAACTTGGCGTCCCCTTCGCTCATCGGATCGGTTAGACCGTGGTCGCCCAGCAGGTACGTGGTCATGAAGACGGTCAGGATCGCCTTCATGCCGTAGAAGCTGAACCGTTCGGCCGCTTCGTTGCCGACGATGTAAGGGATGCCCGGGGGCATCGTATCGATCGGATAGGGAGTCGTTTGGAACTTTGGATTGGTTGGTTGGCTGGCGTTACTCATCGATCCCTCAATCGTCAGGTGGGCTCAGGCAGGAAGCTTGGCGTCAATGCTGATGTTAATATAGACCAGTTGCGTGTGGCGATACCAGCAGCGGGACAGGGGAGCGGACAGGAAGGGAGAACTCTTGGAATCGTCGGCCAAGCTGCTGTGGGCGAGCCGTTGGAGCCGCGTTGGCACAGCACGACACGTTAGACCGCGACTTCGGGGGCGCCGACCAGAATCGGCTGTTTGCCGTCGTGGAAGTAGACTCGGTTGCGGCCCATTCCTTTGGCTGCATACAACGCCTCGTCGGCGCGGCGAACGATCGGGCCGATCAGCAGGTCGTTCCGGCATTCGGCCACCCCGACACTGATCGTGAACTCGATTTCCTGGTCGGCAACGGTGACTGTTTGATCGGCCACGATTTTGCGGAAGCGGTCGATTCGATCGGCGGCGACTCGCAGCGGCGGGGGCATCAGGGCGACAAATTCCTCGCCACCAAAGCGGGCGACCATGTATGCGCCCTCGATATGGTTGGTCAGCAATTGGGCCATGTGCTGCAGCACCGCGTCCCCTTCGGGATGCCCGTAGCGGTCATTGATTTGTTTGAAGTGGTCGACGTCGATCATCGCGACCACAAATCCGGGGCCACCTTTTTGCCAAGCCGAGAACATTTCATCGAGCCGTTGGTCGGCGGCGCGACGATTGGGCAATTTGGTCAGCGCGTCGGTTCGGGCTTCGGAGATGTACGCCTCGATCGAACGCGTCTGCTTTTCCAATTGACGCTCGGCATCGTCCAGTCGCTGCTTGAGCGATTGGTTGCTGGTCATGATGTCGTCGAGCACTTTGACGATCGGCGTCGTCTTTGGATTCCCCGTTTCGATCGTCTCTTGGACGACGCGCGCGGCGGAACTGAGTTCGTCTTGATAACGGGTGACGTTCCCCGAGTACTCGCTAGTCCACTGGCTGAGCGCTTCGATGATGCCCAACAGTTCCGCACCTTGCAGTGGCGCGGTTGCATCGCGCCGCCCGCGGCGACGCCCCCAGCCGAACCCGCCCCAGATTCCCAGAGCAAACAGCAACGCGCCGACGCCAACGCCGGTAAAGAAAATTATCGATTGGCTAAGCGGCACGTCGAACGCCCTCCTCGCTGAGAGTCGTCATCAATTGCGGTTCGTCATAAAAAGGTTTCATGCTGGAAGGCTCCGTTGCGAAGCCGTCCAGCATGTTGGAGTGTTGCGGTTATCGGGCTGGAAGTTCAACGACAAGTCTATTGATTCGCCGACAGGTTGCTCAACTCGTGCCTGAACGCGCCGCCGCCGTCGATGTGTTCGCCACGGGCGATGACCACGATCCCGCTGTCGGTGACCATGAACCCGCGGGCTCGGTCGGCTTCGACGTCATAACCAATCGTCGTTTCGGGCGGAATCACGACGCCCTTGTCGATGATCGCGCGGCGGATCTTCGCTCGGCGACCAACCTCGACTCCTTCAAACACGATGCTATCTTCGACGTCGGCGTAGCTGTTCACACGGACGCCGGGGCTGAGGATGCTGCGTCGCACATGGCCACCGCTGCAGATCGAACCCTGGCAAACGATCGAATCGAGCGCTTCGCCGCGGCGATCCATATCCCCTTCGCTGCCGAAGACAAACTTCGGTGGCGGCATGTTGGGTTGATAGGTGCGGATCGGCCACTTGTTGTCGTAGAGATTCAATTGTGGATCGACGGTGATCAGATCCATGTTCGCTTCGAAGTAGGCATCGAGCGTACCGACGTCGCGCCAGTAGGCGTCGTTTTTACGGTTTTCGTCGCGGAACGGAAACGCAAAGACACGATGGTCGCCGATCACTGCGGGGATGATGTCGTTGCCAAAGTCGTGGCGGCTGCCCGACAGGGTGGCGTCGCGACACAGTTGTTCAAACAGGAAGCGAGCCGAAAAGACGTAGATTCCCATCGACGCCAGGCAGTGGTGATCGTCGCCGGGCATCGTTTGTGGGTGCTCGGGCTTCTCTTGGAAACCGATCACTCGGTTGTCCTCGTTGATCTGCATCACGCCAAACTGCTTCGCCGATTCGCGATCGACTTGCAACGCTCCGATCGTCAGGTCGGCCTTGGTCTGGATGTGGAAATCGACCATCGATTCGTAGTTCATCTTGTAGATGTGATCGCCCGCCAAGACGACTACATATTCGGGCCGCTCGCGCTCGATCGCATAGATGTTTTGGTAGACCGCGTCGGCGGTTCCTTGATACCACTGATCGTCGATCCGCTGTTGCGGTGGAACGACGTCGATGAATTCGCCCAGTTCGCGGCAGAAGTAGGGACGCCAGCCGAGGTTGATGTGGCGGTCCAAACTTTGCGCCTTGTACTGCGTCAACAGCAGCAGTTGTCGCATGCCGCTGTTGAGGCAATTCGAGAGGACAAAGTCGATGATCCGATACAGTCCGCCAAAAGGGACCGCCGGCTTGGCGCGGTCGCGTGTCAAAGGCTCCAACCGCGAACCTCGACCGCCAGCCAGAATGACCGCCAGTGTATTTTGCATTTTTCCAATCATGTCGCCGCCTCTGTGTTGTGCTGTCCTTCGGTTGCAAGAGCATTCCTAAGTAATGTATCGGTTTGTTGACGACCGATCCAACACGGTGATTGCTAGGGAAGCGTGTCGTATGGATTGCAAAATCCTTCGGAATTTGTGGCTTGGGCCATCCATGGGCGAATCGAGCCCACTAACTGCAAGTGCGTCGCTGCAACGCTAAGGATCAAGCCCTTCGGGGATGCCGTTGGGAAATACCGATCGTAGGACTTCCTGGATATATGCCTGCCGGTTCGCCGGTTTGGGATGCGTGCTCATCATTTCCGGCGGCCCGTTGCTGCCGCTCGCTTCGTCGAGGATCTGCATCACGCCCAGCATCGCCCGCGGATCGTATCCGGCTTGCGCGGTCAGCAGCACGCCCCAGCGATCGGATTCCAGTTCGTCGTCGCGGCCATATTTCATGTTCAACATCTGGCCGATCGCTTGAGCCAGTTGAGCCGAACTGATGTCGCCGCCAGCAACGCCCGCCGCGCCGACGAGGCCGCTGGTCAGTTTCTGTTTCGCCAACCGCTGCGCTCCATGGCGGCTGAGAACGTGCCCGATCTCATGTCCCAGAACTCCGGCCAATTGCCCTTCGGTCTGCAGTCTGCTGTACAAAGCCGCAGTGATAAACACCTGTCCGCCGGGCAACGCAAAGGCGTTGATCGTTTGCGGATCTTTCAGCAGATGGAACTTAAACTGAAACGGATTGGTTCCCTGTTTCACGCGGACGTAGTCGTCGAGTCCGCTCAGCAGCCGTTGGCCAACTTGGTCGACGTGTGCTCGGGCCTGCGGATCGGGATGCAGCCCGCCGTGCTGAGCTGCCATTTCCGGAGCGGCTTGCAATCCGAGCGCGATCTCTTGATCGGGGCTCATCGCAACCCGCTGCTTTTCGCCCGTGATCGGATTCCGTTGCCCGGTCGACAGATACGAGATGAACGAGAACAACGCCAACCCGGCGGCGATCATCAACCGCAGCTTCAGACCGCTGTTGCTGCGGCGACCAAATCCAAAAGGCATTCCCAAATCCTCCAATCCGAATCAGGCGTCGAGATCCAACGGTTCCGACGAATCGTCGACCGCCGGTCGCGATCGGGCCCTTCCGGGTGCGTTGGTCAAAAAACGGCCGAACAGTAACGCGTGCATGATTTCCAACAACAACCAACCCAGGACCCCCACAAACGTGCTGGCGACAAGATTCAGCGGGATCACCAGAAACAGCCCCAACGCAAACGCGACGTACCCCAGATGCGCCGGCCAGTCGATGGGGAAGTGGAAATCGATCGCCACCAGGATCACCGCGGTGGAAAATAGGCCAACGATCACCGAGGGATTGTTCACCCACTGCAACAATTGCATCGCGTCCACAAAATCTTCCTTCCAATTGATGAGTCGGCGTTTTGGCTCGCCCCGCGTTGCCTCGCTCACTGCCGAGCGGGATCGGCGGTGGTGTCCTGCCGATTGAAAAAGGATGTCGATCTCGGAAACAGCGTAAAACAATGAACCGTATGCGGTCAGCCGATTTTACAAGTATGTCGAACTCGGGTGCTCCTGAACAGTTGTGTACTGCATGGATGACCGCAGTAGGGACCGCCGTCTGTGGAGGCTCTTTCCGGCTCGAGGTTAGAGAGTGGTTGGGGCTTCCCCCATTTGTCGGATGAGCCGCATTGGAGGCTCATTGGAGCATCGTGGCGAGGCAGAAGATCGGCCGCCGGTGCGTGGCTATCGGCATGGTGCAGGCTCCGGTAAAATCGGGCCTCGACGCGAAACGCACTGTATTTCCTTAATAAAACTCTTCCTCAGCAGATCCGATGCCACGATACAACCCTGCCCAGATCGAGCCGAAATGGCAAGCGTATTGGGAGCAGAACAAAACCTTCGCCGCCCCCGAGATGCCGGGCGACAAGAAGCTGTACGCCCTGGACATGTTCCCCTATCCCAGCGGCGATGGGTTGCATGTCGGTCACCCCGAAGGCTACACGGCGACCGATATCGTGTCCCGTTTCAACCGCATGCGCGGCGTCTCGGTCCTGCACCCGATGGGCTTCGACGCCTTTGGCCTGCCCGCCGAAGAGCACGCGATCAAAACGAACACGCCGCCGCGGGCGTCGACCGAAAAGAATATCGCCACTTTCCGCCGGCAGCTGAAGTCGCTCGGCTTCAGTTACGACTGGGACCGCGAGATCGCCACCACCGACGTCGAATACTTCCACTGGACCCAGTGGATCTTCTTGGTGTTGTTCGACACGTGGTTCGATGCCGATCAACAGAAGGGGCGTCCGATTGCGGAGCTGCCGATCCCGGCAGAGGTCACCGCCGCGGGAGCCGACGCGGTCCGCAGCTACCAAGACGATCACCGCTTGGCCTTCCAGAGCGATGCGTTGGTGAACTGGTGCCCGGCGCTGGGGACTGTGTTGGCGAACGAAGAGGTTGTCGATGGCAAGAGCGAACGGGGCAGCCACCCGGTCGAACGCCGTCCGCTGCGACAGTGGATGTTGCGGATCACCGCTTACGGCGACCGCTTGCAGAACGACTTGGAGTCGGTCGATTGGCCCGAGAGCATCAAGACGATGCAGCGCGATTGGATCGGCCGCAGTACGGGGGCGGAAGTCGATTTCTTTGTAGGCGATGTCGATGACTTCCAGACTTGGAAAAGTGCCCGCAGCGAGTTTCCTGCAAAGCCAACCGACGACAGCTTGCGGATCTACACGACCCGCCCCGACACGCTTTACGGCGCGTCGTACATGGTCATCGCTCCGGAACATCCGTTTGTCGATCGCCTGACGACCGACGATCAAAAAGCAGAGGTCGAAGCCTACTGCCAAGCGGCGGCGAATAAGAGCGACCGCGAGCGTCAGGAGGACAAAGAGAAGTCGGGCGTCTTCACCGGCTCCTACGCGATCAACCCCGTCAACGGACAACCGACGCCGGTCTGGATCAGCGATTACGTGCTGATTCACTACGGCACCGGTGCGATCATGGCGGTCCCGGCGCACGACGAACGCGACTTTGAATTCGCCAAGAAGTTCGACTTGCCGATCACGCCGGTCGTCGATCCGGGCGAGGTGCATGAAGAGCGCGATCAGGTGCTGGCGGGCGAAGCCTGTTTCGCCGGGCACGGCAACGCGATCAACAGCGGTCCATACAACGGAGTCCCCACGGCCGACTTCAAGCAGAAGATCTCCGAGGCGCTGGAAGCCGAAGGGACCGGGCACGAAGCTGTCAATTACAAGCTGCGCGATTGGTTGTTCAGTCGCCAGCGATTCTGGGGCGAACCGTTCCCGATCCTGCACGAACTGGACGACGCCGGCAATCCGACGGGCAACATCCGCGCTGTCGATGTCGCCGACCTGCCGATCGATCTGCCGCATCTGGAAGATTACAAACCGCACGGAAAACCGGAACCGCCGCTGGGCAAATCGCCCGACGAATGGCTGTATGTCGAGATCGACGGCAAGCGTTACAAACGTGAAACGAACACGATGCCTCAGTGGGCCGGTTCGTGTTGGTACTACCTGCGGTTTATCGACCCCCAGAACGGCGACGCCTTTATCGATCCCGAAAAGGAAAAGGCTTGGATGCCGGTCGATCTGTACATTGGCGGCGCCGAACACGCGGTGCTGCATCTGCTGTACTCTCGCTTCTGGCACAAGGTCCTCTTCGATCGCGGGCACGTCAGTTGCCCCGAGCCGTTTGGCCGCTTGGTGAACCAAGGAATGATCTTGGGCCAACCGCAGTACCACGTCAGCGAAGCGGCAGCCGAGGCGGCGGAAGCCAAATTGACGTCGCTTGGTGTGACGCCAGTTCGCGTCGAGAATAACGACAAGGTTTCGTACATCCTGCAGCAAACCGCTGGCGGTGCCGATCTGTCGGACGACATGACCGAAAAGCGTCAGGGGCAAACCTATCTAGCCGGAACCGATATTGAACTGACGCCCAAGGCGGACAAGATGTCCAAGAGCCGCGGGAACGTGGTCAACCCGGACGACATCATCAAAGTCCATGGTGCCGACACGCTGCGGATGTACGAGATGTTCATGGGCCCGTTGGAAGCGACCAAGCCGTGGAACATGGCCGGAGTCGGCGGTATCCGCAAATTCCTGGATCGCGTGTGGCGGATGATCGCCGACGAAGATGCCGAAACGCCAGCGTTGGCTGCGGAGGTGCAAGACGTCGCGCCGACCGAAGAGCAGAACCGTGTGCTGCATCAGACGATCAAAGCGGTCACGCACGACACCGACACGCTGGGCTTCAACACAGCGATCGCGCGGATGATGGAGTTCGTCAACTTCTTCAGCAAGCAGAAGGTCCGTCCTCGCGCGGCGATGGAGAGCTTTGTCCTGATGCTGGCTCCGTACGCTCCGCACATCGGTGAAGAACTGTGGGGCCTGCTGGGTCACGACGGCACGCTGACTTACGCCACTTGGCCCGAGCACGACGAAGCGGCACTTGTTGAATCGACGATCGAATTGCCGGTCCAGATTCAAGGCAAGGTGCGCACCAAGATCCAAGTCGCCGCCGACCTCTCGCAAGACGAAGTCCTCGCGATCGCCTTGGCCGACGAAAAAGTGATCGCCGCGATCGGCGACAAACAGGTTGTCAAGAAGATCGTCGTCCCCGGACGCCTGGTCAACTTGGTCGTGAAGTAGTCGTCGCGAAGCGATTGAGTTTGCCAAAGTTGAAAACTCGACTCCGTCGAGTTTTTCCGCCCCCGGCGGGAACACTAGGCTTGCGGCGTTTTGGAAACACAGAGCCGCCGAGGACGTAGAGGAGTTGTGTCGCGGCGGGAGGTTGGCAGGTCAACGCTCCGCGTCCTCTGCGACTCTGCGTTAAAGATTCCTTCGCGTCGCGGTGGCGTTGAACGAACAACGTGTTTTCGAACGCCACCGGCTTCGGCTGTGTTCTCTGAAATACCAGCACGAAGCGCAAGCGAGTGATCGAAATCCATTCGCATGCGCCGTGTGTTCACTCGCATGCGCGTCGTGCTCGTATCGTGAGCCACGATCTCGCGACGCTAATCAACGAGGTCGAAATCGATCGCTTGCGTTCCTTCGCCCGGCTCTATCTCGACGCGTAATTCGGTCTGCGTGTTGTACTTGCTGGGAATCGTCATCGCGGCGCCAAGGTCAACGCCGCTGTCCAGTTCCTCCTGAGTGGCGGAACTGGCTTGCGATGTGGCCACAATGCTGACCGTCGACTCGCCCACCATGACGCCACCACGGTGTGAAATTTCAAAGTTGCCATCGGTGATCCGCGCCGCCGACGCCGAACCGGCAGCAACGGGAGCGAATCGAATCTCTCCCTGCGGGACAGGTTTCCCTTGAAACGTCACGCGGCCGGAGATGGTGCGCCGATTGGGATCGGTCCCGTCGCCGCATCCAGTAACCAGAAGTAGTCCTAAGGAGAGCGTCAGAACGGGGGATCGCATGCTTGCTGGAATGTACATCGCCTGAAATTCCTCGATTGAATAGCGTTGCGGAAGGAGGGAGTGGTGCGATAACTCGCAGTTTAATGTAGACAGAATATCCCGATTTGCCAGGCAGGGAAGTCTCGTTTGTTTGCACGTTAGCAGCATGTCGTCGATCTTGGCATTCCTCGAATAGGTGCTGGAATACTGGGGAAAGAGTGGTTGCTTGCGGTTTCTGCATCGTTTGGCAAGCAAATTTCGAAAATCTGGTTAGCGCAGCAACCCTCGACCTGGAGTCGTTGGTGGTGCAATGTGTGTAGTCAAAAAAAGCTTGATTCTGTCGACAGTTTGGGCTAAGTTTTTATCTATGATTGCCCGCAACACCATCAAACTGGGACGCCCCGTTCTGCTGAACGCTAGCGAGAAGTGCTACACGGCCCTCCGTAGAGTGCTCGCCTGTGGCCAATTGCCCGCCGGGAGTCGTCTCGCAGAAGTGGAGTGGTCGCAGCGACTGGGAGTTCAGAGGGCTGCGTTGCGTGAAGCGATGGTCCTGCTGACTCACGACGGTTTATTGAACCGGCGTTCTACTGGCGGATTTTTTGTGCCGCACCCTGAAGAATTCGACTTCCGCGCGCTCCGAGATGCTCGCGTCGCGATCGAGATCGGTGCACTGCAGCTGACATTCGCGCCCGGATCACCGCGACGCAATCTGTCGCGGCTAGAAAGAATCTGCGACACGATGGAGGAACTGCATCGGTCGGGGCTGACGATGGAATTCAACGAAGCCGATTTCCGCTTCCATCAGACGCTGCTGGCGCTCGCAGAGAACGAGACCTTAAACAGATTGTTTTCTCATTCTGTCCAACACTTCCATTCGCTCTCTCCCATCACCGACGAAGTACGCCAAAAAAACGAACAGCTTGTGATGCGGGAGCATCGAGAGATCCTGGCCCATCTGAAAGCTGGCAAGCCAAGCGACGCCTCGAAGTTGTTGAGAACCCACATCACCCATACAAGGAAGCAACGCCAGGGCGCGTTTCTTCCCAGGGGCAGCGTCAGCGTTAAAACGTTCCGCCCCTGTACGCTCACCTCCTCTCCCCCTTTCCAATCTGCTCCTCGTTTTTCCCTCCTTGAAGTTTACAGAAGGAACTTTCCTATGAATCGACAGAGACAAGCCGTACCGTTGCGCAATGGTTTTACGTTGGTAGAGTTACTGGTGGTGATTGCCATCATCGGGATTCTGGTCGGCCTTTTGCTGCCGGCGGTTCAAGCTGCACGCGAAGCGGCCAGACGCATGTCGTGCTCGTCGAACTACAAGCAGGTCGCGTTGGCGCTACACAACCACCACGATACGTTTCGCAAGTTTCCCATTGGCGCCGGAATCTCCGGCGGGTGCAGCGGGTTCACTGGCGCTCATCGATTCTCTTGGGGCGTTCATATCCTGCCGTTCATGGAGCAGGAAAACCGTTACGACGCGATTGATTTCAGCGTCAGCCAGCCAGTCGTCCACGCGCCGAACTTCGACCCCGATACGGCGCTTGGGCCAGTGGCTACCTTCTTGTGCCCGTCGATGCCTCAGTCGGAGACGATGGTCAACCAAGGGACATCGTCAATTGTCCTCGCCTACCCGCGAACGGAAATGGCTGGCGTGGCCGATTCGCGCGACTGGCGCTGCAACACCTCGGGAACCCTTGGCGTTCGGCCGCGTTCCGATGGGGATGGCATCTTATTTGGCGCGTCCGAAACACGCCTGCGAGACGTTATCGACGGCACCTCTTCGACATTGATGGTTGGCGAAATCACCGGAGACGCCAGGGGGCAAAGCACCAGCGGCTTCAACGCGAACTCCTACACCATCTACGCTGCTTTTGACACCTCCACCGGGATCAACGGCCCGTTCACCGTGCCAGGTGGTGGAATCTTCGATTTCCGCCCTCAGGGATTCTCAAGCTTCCATCCAGGCGGAGCCCACTTCGCACTCGCCGACGGAAGCGTTCGCCTTTTTGCCGAGACGATCGACCAGGTGCTGCTGACCGGATTGACGACTCGCAACGGCGGCGAAGTCGTGCAGGTCCCCGAATAGGCGAATGCCGAACAGCGATGCGCCTCGCCTGGAAAAGCCTCCGTTGCCAAGGCTGTTTGAGCAATGGCGGGAGGTGCAGCCAAACGATATGCCGCATCCAAGCGCACGCCAACCACTCGTGAATACGAGCACGCGAGCGTAAGTGGGGTCACTCGCTTGCGCTTCGTGCTGGTATGGGAGATCCTCGTTGTCGGCCCCCACGAGCAACTTTGACGATTAGGTGATCGAGCGGGATCGTAGTCGTCCTGCTGATTTTCTGGCTTCGTGCTTCCGATACTGCTAATGGTTCATTCTACCCCTGGTCGCGTAGCCCAACAGTTCGCGGGATTGCAAGGGTTGCGTCATTAGAGGTGTTGAGAGTTTGAAGATGAAACACAGCTATGGATCGATTGCTGTGTTGCTGCTTGCCCCGCTGCTGTTCTGCGGCCAGGGATGTCGCTCCCAAGCAAAACTTCCCGGCATCCGTTCCAAGAAATTGACGGTTGCAACATCTCCGGCCACCGAGCCGACGTCGGCTGAATCTGCCATCGCCCTGGTGAACTATCAGGCGTCGAAAGAACTGAGCGATAGCGCGATCCAGGGCGCGGTCGAACTCACGCCGCCGAGCGTGGATGATTTTCAGCAGCTGCCGCAAGAAGACATCTCGCTCGACCACGCGGTCCAGCGAGCGCTTGCGAACAGCCAAGTGATCCAGGATCACGGTGGTCGCGTGCTGACCTATCCCGATGCGATTCGCACTACGCTCGATCCAGCCGTGATCGCAAGCGATCCCAATATTGGTATCGACGCGGCGCTATCGGCTTACGACACGCAGTTTGAAACCGCGCTGGTTTGGAACGGCGGGGGCAGTTCCGTCAACTCGGCATTCTCCAGCGGACAGTTCGGCGTCTTTTCGCAACCCGAGACGATGGCAAAAGTTGGCTGGGGACAGATGCTTCGCAGCGGAACCAAGGTGGCTGTCGGCGGCGTCGGCGGCTACGACAAACAACTGGCCGGAGGTCTTTATGCTGCGTATGGTGCCGAGGTGCGACACCCGTTGTTGCGTGGAGCCGGGACCGAATTCAACGACATCGCCGGCCCATTTGGTAAACCGGGCTTATATCGCGGCGTCTTGATCTCGAAAATCGGCCAGCGCAAGGCGCAACTGGAAGTCGAGAAATCGGTAAGAGACCTCGTGCGCGACGTGAGCATCGTCTACTGGGAGCTGGCGTTTGCCTATGAAAATCTCAGGGCCAAGCAGAAAGCACTGGACAACGCGCACAACTCCTGGCAGCGAGAGCAAGAGCGGGCCGCTGCGAATGTCAGCCCCGCAGACGTCGAAGCGATCGCGCGGCAACAGTATTATTCCGCCGTTGCTGCAGTCCGCAACGCCATCGCCGGGACCGGGCATGGGCAGACCGGCGTCTATGCGATTGAACTGAAACTGAGAACGCTGCTGGGCATGCCGGCTTGCGACGGCCGCTTGTTGCATCCGAGCGGAACTCCGCTCAAAGCAGCGATCCGATTCGATTGGCACGAGAGCAACGCGTTGGCAACGACCGGGCGGCTTGAGCTGAGGATCCAGCAGTCGAATATCGACCGACGTATTTTGGAACGGAAAGCGGCCAAGAACCTTCGCCGTCCGCAGGTCGATATCGTTGGCCAATACCGTCGCCTGGCCGATGATCCAACCACCGACACCGCGCTCTTCAGCGAGGCGTTGCAGGGTTGGCAGATCGGGATCGATTATCGCCGTTCGATTCAGAACAGCCGCGAAAACGCAGCGATCCGCAACGCCGAACTTCAGCTGAGCCGCGAGCACGCGCTCGCTGATGCACAGCGAGCGCAGATCTCATCGGAACTGCGAACCGCTTTCATCGAACTCGATCGCGCCCTGGGGACGATGCACTACATGGCGCTCAGCCACGATGCGGCAATGATCCGCTTGGACGCTCAAACCCAGCGGCACGCGGCCGGCGATGCTCAGGTTGAACATGTGCTGGAGGCGCAGATTCGCGCCACGCGAGCCGAAACGCAATATCAACGAAGCGTCATCGATTACAACCTTGCATTTATCAAATTGCACTACGCTCGCGGAACGCTGCTGAAAACGATGGGCGTTGGTTTTGGAACGCCAGCAACGGATGAATGTCGTTTTGCGTTAAACGCGCCTTCGGTGTTCGCCCAACCGCCATCGGGCGACGATTCCTCAACCAACACGCAACTGGCTCAACCTCCGGCCGCTGCGGGTCCAGCTGTTCGATAGTTATTCAAATCGCAGGGCGTCGATCGGATCCAACAGCGAAGCTTTTCTCGCCGGATAATATCCAAACAGGATGCCGACAAAGGCAGCGACACCGACGGCGACGATCGCGGCGGTCAGCGACAACTCGTTGGGCCACGACATAAACCAACCGATCGCCATCGAACAAAGGTGTCCAAACACGATTCCAACCAGACCACCGATCATACATAACACGGTCGCTTCGATCAGGAACTGGCGAAGGATTGCAGAGCGATCGGCGCCAACGGCCATCCGCAGCCCGATCTCTCGCGTTCGTTCGGTCACCGAAACCAACATGATGTTCATGATCCCAACGCCTCCCACCAGCAGCGAAACGCCGGCGATAATGAAGCCGAGTGCCGCCAGCCCGGAGACAACTTGATTTGTAACTTTCGAGACCTCGGTGAGATCTTGAATCTGAAAAACGTCTTCGCTGACGTCGTGCCGACGGGCAAGGAACTCTCGGATCTGTTGCCGCGCTTCGCCCACATGTTCCGGCGATATCGCCTGCACATAGATCTGACTCAGGTTTTCATTTCGCGTCGACTGGCGGCTCGATACCAATTGCATTTTTGGCATTTGGTCTGCAAACGCAGCGAATCGCGGCGCGGCGTGCGAACTGGCATTTAAGCGATACTTAAAGGTTGTCCAGGGCGCGACGATGATGTCGTCTTGGTCGTTGCCGATCACGTCACCACCTTTTGCCGACAAGACACCGACAACGCGCAGCGAGATCCCGTTGGCGCGAATCTCTTTCCCCACGGGATAGTCGTCCAGGAAAAGATCGCTGGCAACCGTCTGCCCGATCACGCAAACCTTCGCCGCATCGAAGACGTTTTCTTCGGTGAACAATTGGCCCATGTCGGTATCGTCCCAGTGGCGTCCCCGCAGGTAGTCGGCGGTGCTTCCAACCACAAACGTCGGGCGACTGCGGCGGTTGCCATACACAAGTTGCACCTGTCCATGCACGATCGGCGCCGTCAATTTCACCGCGGGGCATTGCTCCGCCAGCTGATCGGCATCCGTCGGCGTCAAAGGGATGTAGCGATTGCGTCTTCCAGACGACGAGGTATGCGTGGACATGACGGTCAACATATCGGCTCCCATACTGGCAACCGTCTCTTTGATTGCTCGCGAGGAACCGCTGCTCAGTTCCATCACATTGACGACCGATGCCACGCCGATGATCACCCCCAGCATCGTCAGCGCCGTGCGCAGGGCGTTGCGACGAAGCGCCAAGATCGCGACCATGATTGCGTTGAGCGTAGCCGCCAGGTGCTGTCGATTTCTGCCACCGGAGAGCTTTGTTGGCGGATCGGGTAGGAGGTGCTCGACAGCCGAATAATCGGATTCATTCTGTTGATCCGCGGCGATCACACCGTCTTTCATATGAACGATACGGTCAGCGCTTTTGGCGACTTGCGAATCGTGCGTGACAACGACCAGCGTGATGCGATGTTCGAGATTCAGTTTACGAAACAATGCCAATATCTCGAGCTCGGTCTTCGAGTCGAGGTTGCCGGTCGGTTCGTCGGCGAGCAACAATCGCGGACGGTTGATCAAAGCCCGAGCAATGGCGACGCGCTGCCGTTCGCCACCGGAAAGTTGGTTGGGCGTATGGTCTAAACGCCCGGCAAGTCCCACCGTCTCTAGCAGTTGTTTGGCGTACTGAACCTTCTCGGCTTGCGACCGATCGTCGCTGGCGTAGAGCGTTGGCAGCAGCACGTTGTCCAGCGCCGAGGTCCGCGGCAGCAGGTTGAAATTCTGGAATACAAATCCAACGTGGCGATTGCGAAAGATAGCCAGCTCGCCGGCCGACAATTCCGACACGTCGATGTCGGCGAACCGATACAGCCCACGGGTCAACCGGTCCAGGCTACCTAACAGGTTCATCAGCGTGGTCTTGCCGGAACCGGAGGTGCCCATCAGCGCGACGTATTCGCCGGCGGCAATGTTCAGCGTGATCCCTTTCAGGACGGGCAGGTCGGAATTGCCAACCCGGTAGGTCTTTTCGACGTTGCCCAGTTCAATCAATCTTCTGATCCCTGCTTAGATCGCTGCTCAAATGAAATCGCGAAACGCGGCTTATCGAATAGTCTTAGCGGTCGGAATGATCCGCGCAAGGGTCGTGCGGTCGACGGTTCCAACCACGATCGGCAATGCTTCTGCAAAGCCATCCCCTTGGACCTCGGTCTGCACCCCATCGTCCACTCCGACGCGGACCTTCAGTGGGCGGACCCGTCCGTCTCCGGCAGCGACCCAAACGCAAGCCTGTTCGCCTTCGCTGGGGCCTCGTGCATTGTCTTGCTGTTGAGGACGATCGACCAGCAGATCTCCGCTTTCGAGTTGTTTGGAGTCGGGCCACCAACGGAGCGCTCCATTGGGGACCAACCAAGCGTGGTCTCGCCGCAAGACTTCAAACTCCACATCGGCGGTCATGTGTGGGAACAGTTCGATGTCGGTCGGGTCGATGCCGATGACCACATCGTAGGTAACAAAGTTTCCCTGTCGGCGGGCGTTGAACAGAATCTCCTCGACGCGGCCCGTCATCGTGTCGTTTCGATGGGCATCGACGGTGAAGGTCGCCGGTTGCCCAAGCTTCACTTTGCCGATGTCGCTTTCGCTGACCGAAGCCCGGATCCGCATGTGGTCTAAATCTTTCGACAGCAAAAACAGACCGGGATGCCCTGCATGAACGTGCTGGCCCAGGTTCGCCCGACGGTCAATCACGATCCCATCGATCGGCGACCGGACCGTTGTCTGCTCCACATGGATCTCGGCATGGCGGACTTCGGTCTCCGCCTGCTTTAACCTCGCCTGTCCAACCGCCAACTGGGCGGCTGCCATCTCGTGCGCAGTCTGGATCTCATCGAAAGCGCTCTGCGTATTGGTAGCCCGCAATTGCGTCGCCCGCTGCAGGTTTCGGCTGGCCTGGGCAAGTTGTGCCTCTAGACGCCCGATGTCAGCTTGCGCCAAACCATACGCAGCTTGTGCCTTTTGCAGCCCCATCTCGAATTGTTGCGGATCGATCTCAAACAGGACCGTCCCTTTCGAGACACGAGCCCCGACGCCAATCGATTTCTGTTTGTCGTCGGGATCGACGCCAAAGCGTACGATCTTGCCGGCCACCTCGGGCCCTACTTGTACCACTTCATCCGGCTCGATCGTGCCGGTGGTACCAATCGTGATCACGAGGTCGCGTCGCTGGATATCGACGGTTCTTAGTTCGGGCAGCGCATTGCTAACGCTTCGCACATAGAAGAATCCTGCGACAGCAAGCATGCTGAAAAGCATGCCCCCACCGAGAACCAGACGTCTCACCCACGAGCGTTTAGGTTTCTTGTTCGTCATGCTGCGATCCTTTGCCGTCGACTGGAAACCATCTTCCCATCTACCAACTCAACGACGCGATCGGCGGCGAAGAAGTAGCGGTCATCATGGGTGATCGCGACGACCGATCGACCGTTGCGAGTCAATTCAGGCACGATGTGTCGATAGAAAATTTCTTTAAACCCGGGGTCTTGTTCAGCCGCCCATTCGTCAAAGACAAACACGGGGCGTTGGTCCAAACAGGCGACCAGCAGGGCGAGTCGCTTATGCTGCCCACGCGAGAGCTTGCCAAGCCGGAAGTGCCCGGTTTCGAAATCAACTTTGTCTTCGATGCCCAAAATGCTGGCCCAACGCTTCAACTGCATCGGATTGGCATCGATTCCCAGCAGTCGGTCGAACAGGTGCCCCTCGACGAAGACTGTCGTAAACATCTGCCGGTAATCACCCAATGCCGCCTGATCGACGACTTGTTTGTTCAGCAGCAATTCGCCCTGATCGGGCGTGTACAAACCGGTCAGCAATTTCGCCAGCGTCGTCTTCCCGCTACCGTTGCCACCGGCAATAAACAGTACCTCGCCGGGCATCACCAAGAGATCGATGGGGCCCAGATGGAAGCTCTCTTGGTCGGAGTGCGGAGACCGGTAGGCGTAAGAGACGTTGCGGAGCGAGATCGAGCGAAACTCGGGAATCTGCGTTCCGCAAGCGATCGCTTTGGACGGATCGATCATCAACCCGAGCGCGTTGATTTTATTGAGCGAGATGTTGGCGTTGTTCAGCGCCGGCAACCAGCCAAGGATGCTGTCCAGAGGACTGGTCAGATACAGGATCGTCAGCGTGTATCCCATCAGGGTTTCGGATGTGACCGGCCAGAACCGCGGCCAGACAAAGATCAACAGTCCGATACCGATGAAACGCGATAGACGTCCCCAGGTGTGTGCGGCACCGAGAATATCGGTCCCTTTGATCAAACGTTCCCGCATCGCGGTGTCGGCCGGCAGCAGCACGTCGTACATGAATTCAACGCAGCGACGATTGTTCCCTTTCAGCTCTTTGATCCCAAACACCATCGCCTGCAACTGCTTCCTGACTTCGTCGCGATCCTCGCGCGCTTGCCGCAGGTGGTAGTTGGCCCAGTGCAATCCGCCCAGATAGCTGGCGATGCCTAGCGACGCCATGATCACCGAGCCGATCGCCAGCGGTAGCGACAGACTGGCCAAGTAGACCAGGCCGCTGATCAGCACCATCGCATTGGCGCATACGGTTGGGAATTGCGAGAGCGCGTTGGTGATCGCACCGACGTCTCCACCCAACGTGCCCAGCAGGCGATGGGGGCCACAGGCTTCCAATTCTGGCAGCGGTGCGGCAGCGATGCGATTGCATAATTCAAACTGCAGTCGGGCCGCGGTCGACTGGGAAAGGCGGGTCAAAATGCACTTGGAGACGACCTGCAGAACCAACACCGCCAGGCAAGCGATGGCGAACAAAGTCGCCAGGCGATTGGATGCCGCCGCTTGCTGCGTGAACGATTGATGGATCAACGTGATCAATCCAAGCATCGCCAATCCACTGGCTCCACCAAAGACAATCGATGCCAGGCTCGCTCTCCACGAGGAACGCAACATGAGTAGAAGGAGGCTCACCGGATATTTTGTCCCGACAGGTACTGAACGATTTCAACGAATGAAAGTTGCCTGATAACAAAACCCCATCGGATTCACCAACAGCATTTGCTGTGATAGCATGCTGCAGATTCACGCCGAAGCGACATCGATCGCTTCACTTGCCTTCGTCGCTGTCATCGATCAGGTGCTCCCCCATTGAAGTTCGCGTTTTATTCCACGATGACAGGCATGCCGTGGGGCGGCAGCGAAGTTCTTTGGTCGCGAGTCGCGCACCGAATGCGGGCCGACGCACACCAAGTTTGCGTTAGTTTTCGCCGCTGGGATCCCGAGGCCAAGGCGCTCGAATCGCTTCGTCGAGCAGGAGCGAGCGTGAGCACGCGGCCCGTGCCGCATCCGCCATCGTGGTTCAACAGCCTCAATCCCGCGCGGTGGCCCAAGACCGATGCCCAGCATATCCAGCGGTGGTTGGCCAAAGAGCAGCCCGATCTGGCCCTGGTTACCCTCGGCTATCATTTAAATACAGTCTCCCCGGCAGCGGAGCTGATGCGTCGGCAAATTCCCTACGCGATCAATGTCCAATGCGCCAGCCCCGACTATCTCGATTCGTATTTCCTGGACGCCTTCCGAGCCGCGTATGCCGGTGCGGCCAGAGTCTATTTCGTTTCCCAGGAGAATCTTGAGCGTGTTGAGACGATGTTGGCGATGCGGATCGAAACGGCAAAGATCATCGACAATCCGTTTAATGTTTCCTGGGATGCCCAACCGGCCTGGCCAACCGATCGCGACGGTTTTCGTTTGGCCTGTGTCGGGCGATTGCACTTTCCCTCCAAGGGCCAAGACCTGTTGATCGACGTTCTGCGGCAAGACAAATGGCGACAGCGGAATCTGTCGCTACATCTGTACGGCGAATCGCAGGGCTTTCTTCGGCAAACCGAAGACCTCATCGCGCGGCATGGATTGCAGGATCAGATTCATTACGAAGGCTTCTCCGAACAGATTGAAAATTTGTGGGCGAATCACCACGGTCTGGTTCTCCCCTCCCGTTTTGAAGGCGCCGCGTTGGCAGTCGTCGAAGCCTTGTTGTGCAATCGCGTTTGCGTCACGACAGCTGTCGGCCGCAATCGAGAATTGATCCGCGATGGCGAGACGGGGTTCATCGCACCGGCTGCGACAGCCGAACTGATCGACCACGCACTCGAAGCGGCTTGGCAAAAAAGAGATCGCTGGCAAGAGATCGGCCAATTGGCGGGACAACACATTCGGCAGCGGTATCACGAGGACCCCGTTGCGGTTCTCTACAGCGATTTGATGGCATTGGCTGCCGAACAGGGAGTCGGAAGTTCATGAAGATCAGCGTCGCGATCTGCACCTGGAATCGCTCCGGTTTGCTCCGACGCACGCTTCAATCGATCGCCGAAATGGAGATGGGCGATCCCATCGAATGGGAATTGATCGTCGTCGATAATAACTCTTCGGATGATACCGCCGATGTGATTGGGAGCTTCGCCCAACAGCTGCCGATTCGATACGTTCACGAACCTCAGCAGGGGCTGTCGCTCTCTCGCAATCGCGCGATCGATACAGCGACGGGCGACTACATTCTCTGGACCGACGACGATGTTTTGGTTTCCAAGCAGTGGCTGAACGCCTATCGCAGCGCATTTGCGGCGGCTCCGGACATCGCTTTTTTTGGCGGTTGTATCGAACCATGGTTTGAACCGCCCGGATGTCCCGACTGGATTTCCGAAACATGGGCCAAGTGCAATCCGGCCTTTTCGCCGCGGATGCTGGGGGATGCAGAGGTCGAACTGACGGCGGAGCGTTTGCCATACGGCGCGAACTTCGCCGTTCGCACCGATGTGCAACAGGCCCATCGCTACGACCCGCGGTGGGGACGCGTCGGTTCGGGAATGATGGGAGGCGAAGAGATCGCAGTGCTGCGGGAAATCGTCCGCTGCGGAGGACGCGGACGCTGGGTCCCGGGCGCGCCGCTTCGACATATCGTGCCCGCGCGACGGGCCAGCGAAAAATTTGTCCGCGACTATTTCGTTGGCCAGGGAATGGAGAATGTCGCCGCGGGGCGGACCGTCACAGGACGGATGGCCAATGGCTTCGACGCGATATATTCGATGCTGCTGTATCGGATCAAGCGTCGTTTTGTAGAGCCCGATGAATGGGTCTCGCATATGATTCGTGCGAGCATTTCGTGGGGAGAGTTCCGGGCTCCACGGAGCTAAAAAAAACTCATGCGGCGACCAACTGCAACGCTTCGCTTGCTTCGGATTCAAACCAATTGCGTTGTTCGTCGGTGAAATACTCCTGCCAGGTGCCGGCGCATCCACGGCGATAGAAGTGGTGGGGCCGATTGGTCTTCCCATTTCCAAATCCCGCTTCGGTCTTCGCGGTCAACGGTTGCGCCTGTTTGGGGTTGAGGTTCAAGAATCGATAGATTTCATCGCGGCGAGCCAGCGTGTCGCGATGCAGATCCTCGTACCGCACCCAGTGATAGTCCAGTAGGATCTCGCCGCGGTCGGCGGCGCGCATCACGTCGAAGTCATCGCAGACGACCGCGTTCCATTGCGCGGCAAATGCCCGTACACTCTGCTCGCACGAGAGCAGTTCGTTTTTGTGGGTCTCGAAGTAGTTGGGATCCGCTTGAACTTGCTTTACCTTGGCTTTCATTTCCGGCCACTCTTCGATATCCAAATTCATGCTGTGGTAAGTCCAACTGACCATCGCATCGCGACCGTCGCGGGTGATGTAGAGGGTCTTCGAATCGGGGATGATCAACGACCGCAGCGGACATGGCGTGCGATCGCCGCACAGTCGTGCAGGCCCGCAAACGTCGACGACGAGATCTCGGATCATCTGATGCAAGCGATCTTCCAAGATTGGACGATATTCATTCTTCTTCAGGAGTGCCGTGAGATCTTCCTGCTCCCCCAACAGTCCACGAAATAGCGTTGGGAAATGAAACTCGCCACAACACCGCACCTGCGGATGCAGGTTCATCAGATTGCACAACCAATTGGTCCCTGATTTGGCGTACCCACGGATGAAAAACAGCTCCGGCGGCTTCGGCTTTAAAAAACGCAGCATCGATGTTCTGACAATTCGGTTGGAAGCAATGGCTATGATGATCGCTCAATGAATACTCTGTTACTCGTTACCGATCAACCGTTCTGGCGGCGCGAGAATGGATCGCAGCAGCGATCTTGGGCACTGTTGCAATTTCTGAAGTCGCAAGGTTTTCGCGCGACCTGCTTCTACATGGTGCCGCTGACCGATAGCGACATCCTGGCGACGCGCGAACTCGGATTGCAAATCGTTGCGTTTGATCCGAATGGCTCTTGGTTTGCAAAGCGAGTTCACGGTATCGCGAACATGTTCGGTCGACGACGTCGCAAAGCGAAGCGTCCCGCTTCTCAAGCTGCCGGTGTTTCAAAGTCGCCGCCGGGCACGCTGCAAACCTATCGCTGGCCAGCTGCGGCGGCGCAGTTTCAAAAACTGGTCGCCCGCCTGCATCCCGATTTGGTCCTCTGCAATTACGTTATCTGGGGCAACCTGTTGGAAGCGTTCCCGTCCGGCCAGCGACCTTTTCTGGCGGTTGTCGATACGCAGGACGTGCTGCACCAGCGGCAACAGAGTTTCTCGCGGTACGGAGCCGACCATTGGATCGAGATCACTCGCGACGAAGAGGCACAGGCGCTTGGCCTGTTCGATTTGATTCTCGCCGCCCAAGCCGACGAAGCGAAGACGCTTCGCGCGATGGTGCCCGAGGTCGACGTCGTTCAAGTCGGTCACGATCACGATCGGCACGCGAGGCCAGATGTCATCGATCCGCAGCGGCGGTTGCCGGACGCCCCCGTCCGGATCGGGATGATTGGATCTGGCAATGCCGCGAATCGCGATGGCCTGCGATGGTTTATCGACGAGGTCTGGAATAACGGCCTGTCGGCGCAGAATGTTGAATTGCTCGTGGCCGGATCGCTGAGCAGCGAGATGGATGGCCCAACGGATTCAGGGGCACCGCAGGTTCGCTGTCTGGGCGTGGTGCAACCGCTTGACGCTTTTTATGACCAAGTCGATGTGGTGATCAATCCGATCCGGTTTGGAAGCGGCATCAAAATCAAGACGATCGAAGCGTTTCGGTTTGGCAAGCCGCTGGTGGTCCATCCCCACAGCACTCAAGGGCTCTCCGAAGCAGCAAAAGAGGCAGTGTTGGTTGCCGATACCGCCGCGGAATTTTCCGCTGCCTGCCAGCGATTGGTCGATAGTGCGGCGATGCGACGCGAGATGTCGCAACGGATGTTGCAGTTCGATCGGACTGAACTGTCGGCGAAATCGGTCTACAGCGACCTGGTCGCGTGGCTGCGCGAGCACGACCTTTGTGTCGCCAGCGGCCGTCCCGCTTGAACCCTTGCGAAACATCGGGGATAGTAGGTGCCGGTGCGATCGATTTCTGCAGCGGCAGAATCGCAACGACAATCGAAGTGGTGGGCGCAAGGATGGGCGAGCGGTGGCAAGTGGAACGGTTTTTTATGTTGGCACCGACAGCGAAGTGGCGCACCACGCGGCACCGCTGATGGGCCGACTGCCGATTCGCATCGCCACAGCCGAGGAAGTCCTGAAGCTTGCGGTACCGGGCGATTTGGCGATCTTCTTTTCGGAGCACTTCGAGCGGTTTCGATCGGCAATCCGTCAGCTGCAAAGCCGCCGTGTCGCGACGCTGTATGCGATCGATGGCATCTTGGAATGGCGAAACGCTTGGGAAAACCGAGCGGATGAGCCAGCATCGCCTTGGACGATGCGTCCGGTCCTGTCGGACAAAGTCGCGTGCATTGGGGCGGCGCAAGCGAGAGTGCTATGGTCTTGGGGGAACGCTGACAAGATCGAGATCGTAGGGATTCCCCGCTTCGATGATCTCGCCGCACGCGACACCACTCGCAATCTCCCACGCGATCCAAACGTCTTCCGAATCCTGGTGGTGACGGCCAGATGCCCAGGCTTTACCGATTCGCAGCGGCAACAAATCGCTCAATCGCTAGCCGATCTTCGCGACACGGTTCGCGAAACCGATCTGCCCGATGGCCGACGGATCGAAATCGCATGGCGGCTGAAAGGCGGAATGGACCGTCGGATCGGAGTCGAGAACCAGGAGAGCGACAGCGATCTGGCCGACGTGCTCGATCGCGTTGACGCCACGATCACAACGCCATCGACGGCGCAATTGGAATCGATGCTGTTGGGCAAGCCGACGGCGATTCTCGATTACACCAACAGCCCGTTGTATGCCGATGCCGCTTGGCGAATCACCGCAAAGGAACAGATCGCACAAACGCTAGAACAATTGATTCGGCCAACTGAAGCCCGCATGCACTATCAAAAATCGGTGCTACACGACGCGTTGCAGCTTCAATCCCCGGCCAGTGATTTGATGGTCCAGTTGATTCAGGCGATGCTGGGTCAGACGCAAAACGCGATTCACAGCGATCGGACGCCTCGGTTTCCCGAAGCGATCTTGCCGCCGGTGGACGCTGCACCGCCGTCGCTCTGTTTGCCAGCAGCCTACCCGACGCGTGGCGTCTTCCAAAACGACGACCTTCAAAAATTGCAAACGCAACTGGCGGATGCCGAGCGTGAAACGGAACTGCTGCATCGGATGATCGATGGGTTGCGCGATGAACTGGGCCAGGCCCACGCGATCTTTGATTCGATCCATCGGCATCCGGTCGCTGGGCCGGTGGTTCGCGCACGCCAGAAGGTGATCGATTGGTTTGCGAAGGCCGAACGGGGCGATGCGGAGCACGATTCGTGAACACACAACAATCAACCGCCGCGACAGCGCGGCACGCTCCGCCCGCCGATCGATCCGATGCGACGATCGATGTCGTTTGTGCGGCAGACGATGCGTATGCGATGCCCCTGGCAGTCACGCTCAAGAGCGCTTGCCGCAACTTGGCCAAAGGCTCTCGGATCCGTTTGTTCTTCATCACCGGTGGGATCAACGACGCAAATTGGTCGATGATCGAAGCGACGCTCGCAGACGAACCGATCGATATCCATGTGATCCAACCCGATCGCGCGATCTTCGCAGACCTGACGATCTCGCATCATATTTCACACACCGCCTACTTCCGGCTGCTGACTGCCGAACTGTTGCCAAGCGATGTGCGACGGGTGATCTATCTCGATTCGGACCTGTTCATCCAAGAGGACCTTGGCCACTTGTGGGCGTTGCCGATCGAAGCGAAGTTCTGTCTGGCAACCGTCGACGTCGCCTGCCCCTATGTCGACGCGCGGCTTGGATGTGCGAACTATCGCATGGCCAATCCTTATATGGCGTCGCTCTCTCCGATCCGGAACTACCGCGAACTAGGGCTCGACGGATCCAGCGAGTACTTCAATAGCGGCGTGATGGTTCTGAATCTTGACTTGTGGCGCAAGGAAGAGATGGCGACGCGATTGCTGAAAACGCTCCGCGACAATCAAAAGTACGTATGGTGCTGGGATCAGTACGCGCTCAACGTGGCTTGTCATGGCAACTGGGGACGCTTTGATCCGCGCTGGAACCAGGGGGCGCATGTGTTTGAGTATCCGTCGGCACGGCACGCGCCAATCGAAGTGAACCAATGGGATCAGATGCGAACCGATCCGGCGATCGTGCACTTCACGACAGAATTCAAGCCTTGGCAACACAACTCCAATCACCCTCGCAGCGAAGTCTTTTACGAGGGGCTGGATGAAACTGCCTGGCGCGGGTGGCGGCCCGATACCAGCAGGTCCAACTTCAAGGATTGGTTCAATCGGCAAGTGCTTGCCGCGATCAAACAAGCGACGATCTCTTCCCGACGATTGACTTCGATGTGGGCCGCAGGATAAAGCCAATGACACCAACAACACTTCCGGCAGCACGCCCAAGCGCCCGATTAAGGAAAGCGGAGGCTAACGCCCGTCCGTTGGTCACGATCTTCACGGTGCTGAAGCCGTTTGTTGGCGAAGCCGACACGCACCAACGCAATGCGCTGGCCAGCTGGCAGATGCTGGGACCGGACGTGGAGATCCTGCTGTTCTCCGACACATCGATCCCCGACGATCTTCGCGCTCGCTTTACGTGCCTTCCGTGCATCGCGACCAATGAATTTGGCACTCCATTGCTGGACGATGTGTTTCGTGTCGCAGCCGACATCGCACGCGGCAGCGTCCGCGCCTTTGTTAATGGAGATATCGTGCTAGACCAGCGTTTCACCCAGTCGGTGCGACGGTTGCAAGATTCCGACCTCGCGTCGTGGCTGGCGATTGGGCAGCGAACCGAGCTGGATGTTCCCGCCGCAGTGCAACATCCCGCGGCTGGCTGGCTCGACGATTGTTTCCAGAAATGTGAGACGCAGGGCGAACTGGCATCGGTTGTCTGCAAAGACTACTTCATCTTCACCGCCGACCTTTTTCAAGACCTTCCCGCGTTTGCGATCGGGCGTGGGAATTGGGACAACTGGATGGTCGCTCACAGCAAGTCCAACGGCATCCCGGTCGTCGATATCACGGCCGTAGCGCCGGTCATTCACCAGCGACATGGCTACGCGCACGTCAGCGGGGGCAGGGGAGCGGTCTACGTCAGCGGTCCCGAGGCGAAGGAAAACCAACGCCTCGCCGGAGGGCGACATCTGATCAGCGGCAGCACCGCAAATTGGCGGTTCGATAAGTCCGGAATCCGCAGAGTGCGATGGACATCGTGGACCCTCTGCAAAGATGCCTTCCGTTTTGCGGGGCTTTTGCTGCGGATGCTGATGCGATCGGATTAACGACACACTCCGGATCGATCTACAAACGCTTTCCCCCTCGATACCGCCGCGTGATGCTTCCAACAGGTTCCCCATGATCTCGATCGCTGCAATTTATTCGATCGCGCTGTTGCTGTGGTCGATTGCAAATTGGGGCTTCGCCTGGTTCTTTGCCGCACGGATTGTCCGGCCTGGCATTGGGAATCATAGGCTGCATGAAAACCAACCCTTCGCCCCCAAGGCTTCGGTGTTGCTGTCGTTGCGAGGCTGTGACCCTTTCCTGGAACAGACGTTGCGAGGTTTGCTGGAGCAATCTTATCCCGACTTCGAAGTCATCGTGGTGGTCGACAATCGGTGCGACCCAGCATGGGATGTTGCGATGCAAGTCAAGTCGGAACGCGACGCACAGGATCGCATCCGAATCGTCGAACTGCTGAATCCGTTGCCAACGTGCAGCCTGAAATGCAGTTCGCTGGTACAGGCGACAAGCCAGATCTCATCGACTAGCCAAGTGGTCGTGTTGGTGGATGCGGATGTTGTTCCGCACGCCAATTGGCTGCGTGGCGTGGTCCAACCGCTATCGGATCCGAAGGTCGGAGTCGTCACGGGCAATCAATGGTTCGATCCTCGCAGACGCGATACGGGATCGGTTTTGAGAAGCCTTTGGAATTCCGGCGCGTTGGTAGCGACGGCGATCAACGCAAACCCCTGGGCGGGGACCTGCGCGATCCGCACCGCCGACCTCCTGTCGTCGGGGCTGGTCGACGACTGGAAGACCTCCGTTGTCGATGACGGTCCGATCAAAGCGGCGATGACTCGGCTCGGGCTGCGAGTTCATTTCGATCCCAATCTGATCATGGTCAATCGAGACCAGTGCACGACCGCATTTGTCGGCCGCTACGTGACACGCATGCTCACGTGGAGCCGAGTCTACGAACCCACATTTGCGGGGACAGTCGTTCACGCAGCTGCCTTGGCTTTGTTTACCGCGGGCTGGTTGTTATTTCTGATCGCCGCGATCTGCTGGGGCGACTGGCCTGCGGCCGCATTGCTGACGTCATCGATGCTCATCGCCAACGGTTGCATGTTTCTCAGCTGGCGAACGGTTCGCGTTGCGGTCGGCGAAGCGGTCGCCACGAGAGGCGATTCACTGCACCGGATGTCGTGGAGTGAAGCGGCACAGGTCTTTGCCTTGCTCCCCGTATGCCAGCTGACGCACGTCTTTTGCACCATCAAAGCGATTTGGGTGCGGCAGGTGAACTGGCGAGGGATCACCTATCGTCTGCACAGCCAGCGGCGAGTCGAGATGGTTGCCTACCGCCCCTACGTTGACAATCAACAGGTTCCCTCCGAGGCAAACCTGTCCGTCTAGTCTAAGTCGCCATCGCGATTTCCTCGCAAAAAGGGGGGCAGGGCCGCCGGACCGCCCAAAAGTTGTGTCGCGACTTGCTCTCAAAACCGAGCTGTTTTGGTATGGTGAGTCGAGAAGTGGTGATATGCTCGCCAGCACAAATGGATATCGTGAACGAAATAGGATGCTTGGCGATGACGCAAAGGAATCAGACGACGCAGCGTCAACCGTTGGCCTTGGTTGGGCTGGGATGCCGTCTACCCGGTGGGATCCGAGATCCCGATTCGCTTTGGCAGTTGTTGGCTCGCCGCGGCAGTGCGATCTCCGACGTCCCAGGAGATCGCTGGCACATCGATCGATACTTCCATGAGGATCCCAATTCGGCTGGCCACATGACGGCCCGACGCGGCGGCTTTGTCGATCAACTGAAGCAGTTCGATGCGACGTTCTGGGGTTTTTCGCGACGCGAAGCGGTTCGCTTGGATCCCCAACAACGCTGGATGCTCGAAGTGGCTTGGGAGGCGTGCGAAGATGCCGGAATTCCTCCCAGCAGTTTGCGAGGCACAAACGTTGGCGTGTTTGTGGGAGCTTCCAGTCACGATTACGGCAGCCTGCAATTAAACGACCTGGGCAATCTGGATGTTCATTCGAACACCGGCGGAACGCTGAGCATCGTCGCCAACCGGATCTCCTATCTGTTCGACTTGCGTGGCCCCAGCCTGGCGGTCGACACCGCTTGTTCGTCGGCGCTGGTCGCATTTTCGATGGCTTGCCGATCGATTTGGTTGGGCGAATGCGATGCCGCGCTGACCGGCGGCGTCAACGCGTTGCTGACGCCCAACGCCAGCATCGGATTCAGCAAAGCGTCGATGTTGTCGGCCGCCGGCGAGTGCTTCGCTTTTGATCATCGGGCCGACGGCTACGTTCGCAGCGAAGGGGCGGGGATGGTTTTGCTGAAACCGCTGGCCGATGCGATCGACAATGGCGACCACATCTACGCCGTCGTCCGCTCGGCAGTCGTCAACCAGGATGGTCACACGTCGTCGATGACGGTTCCCAGTTCGGCGGCGCAAAGCAAGCTGTTGCGGAGGGCACTCGACGAAGCGGGCGTTGCTCCAAGTGAAGTCTGTTACGTCGAAGCCCACGGAACCGGAACGCCGGTCGGCGATCCCATCGAGGCAGCGGCGATCGGGGCGGTCGTCTCCAAAGGCCGTGCCGCGGGGGACGATTGTTGGCTGGGGTCGATCAAGACGAACCTCGGGCATCTGGAACCGGCGTCGGGTATCGCTGGATTGTTCAAGCTTGCCTTGATCATGGACCGTCAATCGATTCCGCCCAGCGGCAACTTTGAAGCGGCCAACCCGGCGATTCCCTTCGACTCATTGCAATTGAAAGTCGTCGACGGATTGCAACCGATCGCGACGCAGGATCAACCGATCAGTGCGGCGATCAATTCATTTGGTTTTGGTGGCACCAATGCCAGCGCCGTGGTGCAGTCGGCTCCGCAAACGAAGCAACACAAGTCCAGTTCCGAGAAGATTGCAACGCGACCTTTCCTGTTGCCGATTTCAGCTCGCGACGATGAAGCACTGCGTGGTTATGCCAAACAATACAGTCGCCAGTTGAAGGAGTTCGGCGGTGATGATTCAGCCGCACTTGCCGACTTCTGCTATTCAGCTGGAACGCGCAAAGAGCAACACTCGCAACGCATGGTGCTGCGTGGTCGCGACGCCAAACAACTCGCGGGCAACCTAAGAGCGTGGTTGCGTGGTGACGACGTGGAAGAGAGTGTTGTGGTTGGCCATGCGGAAACGCAGCCTGGAACCAACGCGTTCGTTTTCACAGGCCAAGGGTCTCAGTGGGCGACGATGGGGCAAGACTTGATCGCGCGCGAACCGATCGTCGCAGCAACCATCGACAAGATCGACACGCTATTCCAACAGGTCAGCGGATGGTCGCTGAAGGAAGCGATGTTGTGCGATGCCAGCGAATCGAAGATCGACAGCACGCAAGTTGCCCAGCCCGCGATCTTCGCGCTTCAGGTCGCTTTGGTCGAACTGTGGAAGACTTGGGGGATCACACCCGACAGCGTGATCGGTCACAGCGTGGGAGAGGTTGCGGCCGCGTGGTGTGCGGGCATCTATACGTTGGATGAAGCGACGCAGCTTGTCTATCATCGCAGCCGATTGCAGGATGGGACCGGTGGCGCGGGCAAGATGTTGGCCGTTGGTATGACGGTGGCCGAGGCGCGTGCGTTGATCGGCGATGCCGCGGCGGAAGTCACCGCGGTCAACAGTCCCTCGTTGGTCACGATTGGCGGCGACGCCCAGACGGTTGCTGACCTGGAAGTCCAACTGAAACAAGTCGGGAAATTTGTCCGCGACTTGGGACTCGATTATGCCTTCCATACGTACCAGATGGATGCGATCAAGGAACCGTTGCTGCAGGCGTTGGAGTTCCTGAATCCGCAACCGTCGACGATCCCGTTCATTTCGACGGTCACCGGACGGCCACAAGACGGCCAAACGATGGACGCTCAATATTGGTGGCATAACGTTCGCCAACCGGTTCTGTTCGACGAAGGCTTTGCCGCCTTGGTCGCTGCCGGGCACGGGAACTTTCTCGAAATTGGCCCCCATCCTGCACTTCGAAGTTCGATGGGCGAATGCCTCGCATCTCTCGATGCATCCGCTCAAGTATTCCATTCGCTCGCACGCCAAACCGATTCGACAACCACGCTGCTCAAGAACGTCGCCCAGATGCATGTCGCTGGGCTCTCGGTCGATTGGCAAGTCTTGAATCAAAGCACGGGCAACTTTGTCCCCCAGCCCCGTTATCCTTGGACCTACCAAGAATACTGGCTCGACAAAGGCCGCGACCTTGCCAGGCTCGACAAACCACTGCACCCGCTGTTGGGCAAACGTCTGCAATCGGCAAATCCGACGTGGCAATTGACGCTTGACCCACACCGTTTTCCGTACTTGCGAGATCACCAAATCTGGGATGGCATCGTGTTCCCGGCCGCTGGTTTTGCAGAGATCGGTTTTGCGGTCGCCGACGCGATGCTTCCTGGCGATGCGTATGTTGTCGAAGACCTGCAATGCCTGGAGGCATTGTTTGTCGATCCGGATCTGATGCCGACGATTCAAGTCGTGTTCGAAGAACAGACCAAGTCGTTTTCTATCCACAGTTCCACCGATAAACAGAATTGGCAAACCAATGCCTGCGGGAGGTTGGTGTTGCTGCCGGCCGATCCGATCCAGCCCAAGCCAAATCTGCAGGCGATCGAAAGCCGGCTGCCATGTTCTGTTTCGCACGAGAACCTGTACGACAATCTGCATCGGTCGGGATATGGATTTGGCGATGCGTTCTCGTTGATTCAACATCTCAGGCATGGTGAACCAGCGTCACTTAGCGAGACCTCATTCGATGGTTCGCCGCTGCGGCGAGAATCGCTGGCCTGGGTCGACGCTTCGGGTTTGGGCGCCTCGGCGGCCACCGAATATCGCTGGCACCCGGCGATCTTAGACGCCTGCCTGCAAGCAACTCATGGCACGCAGTACGCCGAAGCGGATGCTGAACAAGGCGACGATTTTTACTTGCCCGAATCCATTCGCAGAGTGCATTTGTACTGCAACAGCTTGCCGCTGCAATTTTGGGTTCACGCGGTTCAAACGGCTGCCGAGTCGGATTGCTTTGAATGCGATCTTTTTGTGATCGACAGCGCCGGACAAACGATCGCGGAGATCCAAGGTTTCCGCGTCGCGAAGGTCCAGCGGACTGGCGTCACTCGCCCAATCGATGACTGCCTGTATCGGTTCCAGTGGCAACCGCAACGGATTCGAGGAACCCAAGCCACCGGCGCATGCGACTTCCCAACATCCAGCGAATTGCTGCGGCCCGTCGAATCGCAGGCTGCCGACCTGGTCGATCAGTATGGGCTTGGCGACTACTATGCCGACTTCCTGCCACGGATGCAGCAGGTCGTGATCGCTTGCATCGTGAACGCGCTGCGACAACTCGGTTGGTCGTATCAGGCAGGGGATCGCTTCACCGCCGACCAGTTGATGGAAGCGTTGGGGATCGTCGAAGAGCACGCTCAGTTGCTGCAGGCTCAACTGCACTGGCTTGCCGATGCGGGTGTGATCGCAGCAGATGGATCGGGCTGGCGAGCAACCACAACATTGGCGACACGCGACACGAAAGAGTTGCTCGCTGATCTGGCAGAAGAGTATCCGCGGTTTGCTGCGGAAGTCGATCTGGTGACCGCGTCGTGCCTGCGTTTGGCTGATGTGATGTCGGGTGAGATCGATCCGCTGGAGCTATTGTTCCCCAGCGGATCGAGTCACCTGGTCGATCATTTTTATACGCAGGGATGCGACTTTCCCGCGTTCAATCAATTGCTGAAATCGGTCGTCGGGCAGAGCGTTGCCAATCTGCCGCCGCGGCGTACCGTCCGCGTGCTGGAAATTGGTGCCGGGACGGGATCGTTGACGGGACAAATCGTCCAGACGCTCCCCGCAGATCGGTTTGAATATCTGTTCACCGACATCGGCGGCGCGTTTCTCGCCGATGCAAAGCAGCGATTCGACGATTGTCCTGCGATGGAATATCAGCTGTTTGATCTCCAACGACCGGCTGAGGATCAGGGGATCGAACTGCACAGTTTCGACATCGTGATCGCGACCAATGTGTTGCACGCAACGGAAGATTTGTCCGTAGCGCTCGCGAACGCCAAGTCTTGTTTGGCGGCCGAAGGACTGTTCATCTTCCTGGAGGTCGTCGAAAGAAGGCCGATCTGGGACAACGTGTTCGGATTGCTGAAAGGCTGGTGGTCGTTCCAGGACGCGCACCGAAGCGATTCGCCGTTGCTCAGCCGCGACGCTTGGGAAGCACTGCTGCAGCAGAGTGGCTTCCAGGACGTTGCGTCGTTCAAATGCGCCGATGACGCGGAACAGGCGGTCTTCATTGCGCACGCTCCCGAGACGCAATCCGTATCGGCCGACGCGGATTCGATGGCAAGACAAGACGATGTCGAACCGAGCAGCGATGCGATCACTTTGATGTTCGTTGGGGAGGATCCTGTCTCGACCGAGCTCGCCCTCCAGTGGGATCGTGAGTTGGGGGAAGTCGTCCGAGTGCGACGAGGTGCCCAGTACCAACAAACAAGCGAAAACGAATTCACTGTTGTGGACGGTTCCGTCGACGAACTTCAACGCCTCTTCCACGACGCGCGACTGGGCGACCGAACCGTTGAAAAAATTGTTCACGGCTGGGGACTTTCAACGGCCGCATCGGCACTGGACATCGACCGGCTGCTGGATGCACAAAAGGTTGGCGTGCTGAGTTGCATGCATCTGGCTCAGGCTCTGGGTGATTGGAACCTGAGTCCTCAACCCCGCGTTCACGTTTTGACCCGTGGTGCGCAATCGACATCCGATACCGATCGAGTCGACGGGCTTGCCGCCTCGCCATTGGTCGGCTTTTGCCGCGTGGCGCGCAGCGAAGTCTTCGACCTTGGCTGGCAATTGATCGATTTGGACGTGGAGCCCAATGCGGATGACGTCGCAAATACTGTCGATGAATTGAGGGCTGCCGAACCGGAAGCGGAAGTTGCGCTGCGTGGAACGTCGCGGTTGGTCAACCGCTTGCATCGAGCCAACGCTGCCGGTCTACCAACCCGACAATTCGATTGGAACGCCGGCGGGCCAACCAGCCGAGCGTATCGATTGCAGATGCAAAAAACGGGTGTACTGGAAGACCTTTCGCTCAACGAAACCGATCGCCGCAGCCCGCAACCCGATGAGATCGAAGTCCAAGTGATGGCGGGAGGGATCAACTTTCGCGACGTCATGAAGGCGTTGGGGATGTACCCTGGCAACTCGATCGATCTGCTGTGGTTTGGCGACGACTTTGCCGGCGTCGTCGAGCGTGTTGGTGAAAACGTCGACTCGATCCAACCGGGCGATCGCGTGTGTGGCATCGCGGGCTACAGCTTCCAGTCGCATCTGGTCGTCGATCATCGGATGGTCTTCAAGCTGCCACCGGAGCTTAGTTTCGCGCAAGCCGCGACGGTGCCGACCGCGTTTATGACGGCGGAGGTTGCGATCGGCCGGATCGCGCGGCTGCGGGCTGGTGAGAAAATCCTGATCCATGCTGCTGCCGGCGGGGTCGGGCAAGCCGCCGTGCAGACTGCACAGCACCTGGGGCTGGAGATTTTTGCGACGGCGGGGACGCCCGAAAAGCGAGAGCTGTTGAAACGCATGGGCGTTGCTCACGTGATGGATTCGCGGAACGTTCGCTTTGCCGACGAGATAATGCAGTTGACCGACGGCGCTGGAGTCGACGCGGTTCTCAATTCATTGGCGGGCGAGTTTGTTCCGAAGAGCCTTTCGGTGTTGGCTCCCTTTGGCCGCTTCCTGGAAATTGGGAAAGTGGATGTCTACGGGAACTCCAAGATCGGCCTGGCTGCGCTCAAGCACAACATCTCGTACCATGTGATCGACCTGGCGCAAATCATCGACCAGCGGCCAGCGGAGATCGCAAACGTTCTGCGAGAACTGAGCGACCGTTTTGCGGCGGGAGATTACCAACCGCTGCCGCTGACCCAGTTCCCGATCAGCGAAGCGGCCGAAGCCTTCCGGTATATGGCTCAAGGTCAACACATTGGCAAAAATATATTGTCGTTCGAAAGTCCAGCGTCCGACGCGGCAACGGGGCGACGCATCGTTGGGCCGTGCACCCAGGAAGGACATCTGTTCAAAGCAGACGCAACCTACCTGATCACCGGCGGTGCAAGAGGTTTTGGTTTTGAAGTTGCCAAATGGATGGCCAGCCAAGGTGCAAGAAATCTTGTTTTGATGAGTCGTTCGGGCCCCGACCAGGCATCGTCCGATGCGATCCAAAGGATGCGTGACGAAGGCATCTGTGTAGTCGATGCCCGCGGGGATGTCACCGACGCAGAAGCTGCCAACCGCGTGATTGATACGATTCAAGCAGACATGCCAGAGCTCAAAGGAGTCCTGCATGCGGCGATGGTGCTGGACGATGAGTTCATCAGCGAACTGGATGTGCAGCGATTTAATCGCGTGCTTCAACCCAAGATGCTCGGAGCGTGGAACCTGCACCAGGCAACGCTCGAATTGCCGCTCGATCACTTCATCTGTTTCTCCTCGTTTTCCGCCGTGATCGGTGCTCCGAAGCAATCCAATTACAACGCCGGCAACAGCTTTCTCGATGCGTTGGCTGGTTATCGCCACGCCCGCAACCTGCCTGGACTGACGGTGAACTGGGGCGCCATCCTCGGTGCTGGCTTTGTCGACCGGAATCAGAAGACGGCCGAATATCTGGATACTCTGGGGATGCAAGCGTTTCCCGTGGGCAAGGCATTGGATCTGCTGGGCCAACTTCTGCAACGCGATGTGCCTTTGTTGTCGGCAGCACGCGTCGACTGGCAGCGATTGAGCAAGCTGAGCCCCGCGATCACCCGGCTGCCGGTCTACGCTGGCGTTGTGAATGAACGTGGCAGCAGCCGCTGCGGTTCGTCGCTACCGGAAGAGCTCAAGGCGATGCCGGCAGATCAGTGGCCTGCGTTCCTTGAAGATTTCGTTGCCCAACAGGTTGCCGGAGTCTTCGGAAGCCAGGATCAAGATGTCGACCGAACGCGTTCGCTGACCACGCTGGGCATCGATTCGTTGATGGCGGTCGAATTGGTCAATCGACTCGAAACCGCTGCCGGCATCCGCATCCCGATGGGAGGTCTGTTGGGCGGCGTCAACGTTCGTGAGCTAAGCGTGTTGTTGCAGCAGCAATTGCTTGAGCGGATCGCGGTGGAGCCACAGCGTGGCGAGGGACCGACGCCAACAGAGGTTCCGTCGAAAGGGATCGATTTTGAAAGAGATGCAGCCTTGGACGATTCGGTTTTGCCAGCCGCCAAGCATTGTTCCTGCGGCCCGCCTGCGAAGGTCCTGTTGACCGGAGCAACCGGGTTTATCGGAGCCCATCTTTTGCACGAGTTGCTGGAAACGACCGATTCGGAAATTACCTGCTTGGTTCGCGCACGTGATCTCGAATCGGGGATGCAACGGATCGTCGACAATCTGGCAAAATATCGACTCTGCCCCAACGGAGCGGCAGACCGCGTGAAGATCCAGCTTGGCGATATCGCTCAACCTCAGCTGGGGCTGTCGACCGAAGCGTTCTCTCGCCTGGCCGACGAGATGGACGTGCTGTACCACAACGCGGCTAGCCCCAATCTAATGCTTCCCTATGATGCGTTGCACGGCCCCAATGTGGTTGGCACTCAAGAGATGTTGCGTTTGGCATGCCACAACAAGACGAAGCCGCTGCACTACGTCTCGACATTCATGGTGCACGGGACCGATGCCAACCGCGGTTGCGACGTGGCGGAATCGGATCTCCTGCCTCGCTGTGAAGACTTGATCTACGGATACGCCCAAACCAAATGGGTCGCGGAAAAGATGATCGAAACGGCGCGGCAACGTGGGCTGCCCGTGACCATCTACCGCCCAGGACACGTGACCGGACACAGCGAAACCGGCGTTGCAAACGTCGACGATCTGCTGCACACGATCGTGCGAGCGTGTGTGTCGGTCGGGGCGGCTCCCTTCCGGTCGTTGCAACTGGACATCACGCCTGTCGATTTCGTCGCCCGTGCGATCGTGGCGTTGTCGCAGCACGACGCAAACCTGGGCCAGACGTTTCATCTGACCAACCCTCAACCGCTCAGCGACGAAGTCCTTGTGAACTGGATGCACAGCATCGGATCCCAAGTCGATTTGATCTCGCACGAAGAGTGGTGCCAACGGATCGATGACAAAACATCCGATCACGACGCCAGTTTAGAAGTTCTCACCGAAGTCCTGATGCCGCGGCTGACGTCGGGCGGCAAACGTGGAATCCACCCGCAATTTGATTGCAAGCGAACCCTGGATGCGTTAGCCGGATCGGGGATCCTTTGTCCGCCGGCAGACGAACAACTGTTGTCGACCTGTTATGCCTACCTGCTAGAAAACGGAGCCGTCGATGATTCGTCCGCCGTCTGCTAGGTATCGGATGCGGTCGTGGCGACGGTTCGCTGGTGGAACATCTGCAGCAACTGTTCCGCCTGCGGCTGGTTAATGACGCGAGGATCAAAGTGGAGATTCAGCTTCAAACGCTTGTTGTATTCGAACGCAAACAGCGTAGCGGCGGTCTGTGAAGTGATGGGGGCCAGCCCTTCGATATCCAGAACTTTTAGGTTGCCAGCGTGATGGAACCCGTCGATTCGGGGAAGCTTGCAGCGGCGGAACAATTTCCCTGCATTTGAGAAGATCACCGATATCGTGCGGCCGTTGTTGGTAGCCGAGCGACGGAGCGCTCCCGGGATCCATTGCATCAACCACAGGCTGAGCAGAAAAGTGTAGCGCAATTCGAACCTGCGAATGATCTCCATCTCATCTCGAATGCTGTGCAACAACTGTGTTTCATCTTCAACGTCGCCTGGGCGACGATCCAGAAAGATCGAACTGACAGCATTCAGCGCGGGCAGCGTCGCGTGCGACTTATCGCGCATGTTGATTGGAACCATCATCCGCAACCACGCTTGATCTTCGCGCACGCCATGGGCTGCCTGCCAATCCCAGAGGGTAAGGAAGAAGTCGCGAGCCAATAATTCGTTGAGGGAAACGTTTCGGCGGCGGGCCGCTTTTCGCAACTCGATCGTGTGTTCTGTTGTAACGGCGAGAGCCGTTGACGCTGGGGACACCGGCTTGGCCGAGATCGATCCTGGTGTCTGTGGTAGAGAGAGTGGTGCGGGCCGGCGCCGCCAGAATTGCAGCGCACCGATCAAGCCAACCGATTGCCGAGGCAGAATCTTCAGCGATTTTGGCATCGTGAGGCCGTATCTGCCACGCGATTGCAACCTGTGGGGATCGATGGGCAATACTGCGGTCGCTGGCCTACAGCCGGACTGGTCGGTGGCGTAGTGAAACAGCAAGTCCTCGAAGAACCGCAACAACCCAGCACCATCGCAGCAGGCGTGGTGCATTTGGAGAGTCAATTCGACCCGGTGGCTGTCTTGAACGACCACACCCCGCAAACCGGTTTCGCGATCGAGATCGATTCGCGGTGCCGGAGGAAGCGGTCTGCCCGTTGGTCCCTGCTGCCACTCGATCGGCGGCAAAACTGTGTTGCGGACGATCCATCGTTTCCGCCGTCCATCCGAAACGGTCGCTCGCAACAGCCAGTGATCTTCCAGCGTCTTGAGCAGCGCCGACTCGAATGCCTGCCGATCCAATTGGCCTTCCAGCAGGACACGACCGATGCACAGACAAGGGTAATCGTCCCGATCACTCCACAACATGCATCGTTCAAACGGCGTCAAAGGCAAAGACTTTGCCATCTTCTCGAAGCATCCTCTGCGATCACAAATCGAAGTAGTATAATCCCGCTCGCTCGTATCGACGATGGCGTGCGACCGCTACCCAGGTCGAATCCTGACGCATCAGCCGGCGAACCAACTCTTAGGAAAAATGCTCTGTGACGATCGTCTCCGCTCTCTATTGTTTGATCGCGGTGATTGTTGCAATCCAGACGACAGCGGCGGTTTGTTTTGTTTGGTTCATGTCGCGAAGCGGCCGCGATCGGCAAGCGTCCGATCAACCGAAGGCTGCGATTGTCCTTTGCCTTCGCGGTGCGGATCCGTTCCTGTCGGATTGCCTGCAGAGCTTGCTGAGACAAGACTATCGCGACTACTTGCTTTGCGTGGTCGTCGACAGCGACGAAGATCCCGCTTGGTCGGTGCTGCGGAAATTTGAAGGGCGTGATGGCCTGCAGATCGAGGTTTTACAAAACCCGCCACCGACATGCAGCTTGAAATGCAGCAGCCTGATTCAAGCGATCGGGAACTTGGATGCGTCGTTCCAGATCGTTGCCCTTTGTGATGCCGATGCGGTCCCAGGTCCCGACTGGCTGGCCGATCTCGCGGCACCGCTTGCCGATCCCGATGTCGGTGTTGCCACCGGGAATCGCTGGTACGTGCCGCAGCCCAACTCCCCCGGATCGATGATACGTTATCTCTGGAATGTTCCCGCCGCGGTGAATATGGTTCTGCTGAAAATCGCCTGGGGCGGAAGCCTCGCGATCCGCAGGGATGTCATCGACAAGACCGATCTGCTGACCCACTGGTCCGGTGCACTGTGCGAAGACACCATCTTGTATCGGCTGCTACGCAAACATGGTTTTCGGCAAGCGTTTGTTCCCGACGCGATGATCGTCAACCGGGAATCGACGACGCTGGGCAGCGTGCTCGACTGGGTCCCTCGGCAAATGCTGCTGGCGAAACTGTATCACCCCAGCTGGCCAGCTACCGTCGGTTACGGATGCATCTCGATCATCGTCCCTTTCTTGGCAGCGCTACTGATCGTCGTCACCGCGATACAAGCAAACTTGCGGGAGACGATGGGAGTGCTTGTGGCGGTTGCGGCCTTTGAAGTCTCCAACGCGCTGTTGGTCGGACTTTGCCAGTGGGGCGTCCGGCGACGACTGGCCAGTCGGGCCGCGGAATGGAAGTCCTGGGGCTGGAGGTCCATTGCCGCACTACCGTTTTGGGTTCTGCTGAGCCAGCTGATCTCGCCGGTCTTCTACTGGAAATGCTTCACGGCGCGAAGCATCCAGTGGCGGGCAGTTCGCTATGACATAGCGGGCCTGAGGATCACAAAACATCCGCATTCAAGCTACCGCCCCAACACTGACGCCAGCCAATCGTTGTGACCGCGCGGGGCTTGTGGACCGTGGACTTGAGCAGGCTGCGATGCGAGTGTCTACACGGTTGGATGTTTTTCGTTCCAACGCTTCATCGCTGGCGTGATCGTTCTCATAAAGACCCAAGCACCACGCGTCTTAGAGAGGCAACGGATGAGTGTTTCGGGACGAATCTCCCCCGAATCGATCCGGTGCAGAAATTCTGGTTCCCGGATCGGGCCAACGCGTTTCGAACCCAACCAGCCACGTTTCATGTAATACCAGTTCACTGACATACTCGGCGTCCCTTCGTTTATCGAGAATTACGATACCGAAGCCCCGCGGCTACTGCCCGACCGGTTATAGCCAGTTTGGATGGGGCATTGAAAAACTATCCCGATGATTGCCGATATTACCCAGGCACTTGCGGACAAGTGCATTGCGTGGCGGTGTTCAGACGTTCCCCAGCAAATATCTCACCTGGGCGTTAAGCTGCGTTGCAAATACCAGCACGAAGCGCAAGCGAGTGGTTCCTCGCGACATGCAAATACGGGCGCGACGCTGTAGCGAGTGAATCTTTGGCGACTGTAAATACAATCACGAATCGTCGGCGGCGAGTGGTATGAATCACTCGCTTGCGCTTCGTGCTAGTATGCGTTGATCGCGCTACGCTTTTTCGGAGACTTCGCAGGCGGTGGAGCACGCTGTGGGACTGCTCGACTCGTGATACATCGGTGTTGCCGACGCGGTGTCGTAAGGCTCCTCGCAAATACCAGCACGAAGCGCAAGCGAGTGAATCCTCGTGATTTTCGCATACGGGCGCGACGCTGTCGCGAGTGGTATGAATCACTCGCTTGCGCTTCGTGCTAGTATGCGTTGATCGCGCTACGCTTTTTCGGAGACTTCGCAGGCGGTGGAGCACGCTGTGGGACTGCTCGACTCGTGGCACATCGGCGTTGCCGACGCGGTGTCGACGGCTAGCTGCCGTTCGAAGAAACAGACCAACTTTTGGAAATGGGTCTGCTGGTACTGAGTCGGATCCTCTTGGCCGACGAAATCGATCGCGCGAATCAGCTTGCGTTTGCCGCAGTGTTCGTTCAGCCGCCAGTCGTTTTCAAGCGATTCGCTGATGTGATGCTCGGCGATCAATGCGTTGCCGCGCATGTGGCGGATCCGCGGATGTAGGTAGGCGTCGTTGTAAGCCTTCTCCGGATGCGGCTCGCGTTCGAGGCTGAAGACGTTCCCTTCAAAGTCGCCGTATTCCATCGTGATGATGTAATAGTCTTGCTGTTGGCCAAATTCGCTGTCCAAGATGTAATCGACCGCCAGTCCCTCGTGATACCGCGCCTCGCCCGTCTCGCGGTCGACCACCATGCAATCGCCCAAGAAGCCCGGTTGGTGCATCAGCCCGGCGTCGCTGCTGACGCGGTCGATGATCTTGTCGGCGAGCGGTTCGGCAGCCAACGGCAAGCGATGCGACGGATAGGGCGTCGATTCGTGTCGCTGTGCGATGATGTTGTACAGCGATTTAATGTTGAACCGAAAACCGTGCAGCACGTTCGACATCGTCTTCTTCAGATCGCGGATCTGCATGATCGTGCCGGCGTAATACAGGTTGGGAATGTTTGTCGATTCCCAGCCGCTTGTCATCGCGGGCAAGCGGTCTTCGCAAGCCATATCGGGGCGGCAGTTCTCGCCAAAGAACTTCGGGTCCCAGCGGAATCCGGTGCAACAGATCACGCGATCGTAAGCCATTTCGGCCCGCTGCCCTTCGGCATGCGTAAACGTGATATTGACGCGGTATTCCCCGTCGACCTTTTCGATCTTGTCGATGTTGGCGTCGAGGACGGAGTTCTGTCCCTTCAGAATGTAGGTGTCCAGGAACTCGTTATTGACAGCTCGCAGGTGGCCGAAGAAGTGCGACTGCCAAGCCATCTTGATCGACCCTGGGCTGGCCAGGTGCGTGACGCGGGTGGCGTTGAGCAGATGGTTCGCCGTCTCAAACGCCGAGTTCCCCTTGCCGATGATCAACAGCCGCTGGTCGGCGTAATCCTTGGGATCGATCGACATGTCGAAGTAGTTTTCGGTCAGTTCGATGCCGGGGATTTCGGGAACGTACGGCTTGGAAACTCCCGTCGCGACGGTGAACGTTCGCGAACGGTAGAGGTTGCCGTCGGCATCGCGAACGATAAACCTGCCCGACCCGTCCTCGGCACGGCTGACGTCGCTGATCCAGGTGTTGTATTGGATCTTCAGATCGAAGCGGGCTGCGTAATCACGCAGGTATTGCGCGTACAGTTGTGCGTTTGGGTAATAGGCGTCGGTGTAGTTCTGGAAGTTGAAACCATCGTCATCGCACAACAGCGAGTTCCAGTCGTATCGCAACTGGGCCCGTCGCTCGGTATAGCCGTTGTAGACTTTATTGATCGAGATCAGCTTGCCGTGTCGCGGGAACCGTTCGTAAAACGCTCCGGCGCGATCGTTTGCTTCGAGGACCAGATAATCGCGTTGCTCGCGGTCCATGAAATAGGCAAGCTGCAGCCCTGCAGGGCCGGCGCCGAGGATCAAGTGGTCGATGTCGCGAATGGTTTCTGTCGTGGTCATGTTTCGGGCTCGTTCGCTATTGGGAATCGCTCAAGTTGTCGTTGCGGTCGCGACCTGCGTCGTCGTCACCGCTGGCATCCAAGCTGCCCAGTCGTCGTTGCACCTCCTCGTCCGAGAGGCTCTCCAGTTCTTCAAGCATGCGGATTTCATCGATATCGGCCTGCTGCAGCTGATCCTGCACGATCGATTCGGCGATCGCTGCAATCGTTGGCGAATCGTACAGCAGCCGCAGCGGAATCTTCGCTTCGAATTGGTCGCGGAGCCGCGATAACAGCTGTGCCGCTTGCAATGAGTTGCCGCCAAGCTCGAAGAAACTTACGTCGCGGCCGATCGGCCCGGTCTGCAAAACTTCCTGCCACAGATTGGCAACCGCATGTTCCAGCGGCGTCTGCGGCAGCGCAATCGCTGCGACCGCCACAGGCTCCGTGTTCGGCAGCGGCAACGCTTTGTAGTCGGTCTTGCCGGCGGGAGTTTGCGGGATCGCTGGCAGCCGACAAATCGTCGACGGCAGCATGTATTGCGGCAGCCGACCGCCGATCGATTGGCGAATCGCATCGACATCGACGTCGGTTTGACAGAAGGCGACGATCTGCTGTTGAGCTGCTTCGCCGCGGACGACGACCGCCGCCCGATGAACTCCCGCGACCGATTCGATCGCCGATTCGATCTCATCCAGCTCGATCCGGAAGCCGCGGAGTTTGATCTGTCGGTCGTTGCGAGCCAAGAAGTGCAGCTGGCCTCGGCTGTCGATTCGCACTTGGTCGCCGGTCCGGTAGACGCGCGGCGAGGGCTGGTCGGTTGTGAGGGAGTCGTCGGCGGAGAACGACGTCGTCGGCAGCGTGACAAAACGCTGGCGAGTCAGTTCGGGGCGATTCCAGTAGCCGCGAGCCACTCCGGATCCGCCGATGCACAACTCTCCCGATACGCCCCGCGGCACGGGCCGCAATTCGGGATCGAGCAGATGGATCGTGGTGTTGTCGATCGCTTGGCCGATGCAAACGCGTTCGCCTTCGACTCTCGAGATCGTCGACCAGACGGTCGTCTCGGTCGGACCATAGACATTCCACAGCTCGCATCCGCTGGCCAACAACTGGCTCGCGAGATCGGCTGGCAACGGTTCGCCACCGCTGAACACCCGCAACTGTTGGTTGGGCGTCCAACCAGTTGTCATTAAGACACGCAGCGTCGAGGGCGTCGTCTGTAGGTGAGTGATCGGTTCGGTTTCGAGGATCGATTTCAGCGACTCTGGTTCGGTCGCCGCTCGGTCTGCGGTCAACCGCACGTGGCCGCCGGTCCACAGCGGCAGGAACAGCTCCAACACCGAGATGTCAAACGAAGTCGTGGTTAAAGCCAGGATCGAATCGTCGGCGGTGAAGCCGGGCCGCGCGGCGAAGCTGTTCAACAGATTGGCGACGCTGTGATGTTCGATCGCAACGCCTTTGGGTTTGCCCGTCGAACCGGATGTATAGATCACGTAAGCGAGATCCGTCGGCAGAGGTCCGTCCAGCGACAGATCTTGCGCATCCAATCGACTCAGTTTGGCGAACTGCCAGACGGGAACGCCGGCCTGCATCGATGTTGTATCGGAGAGGATCGCGGCGAGCCCGGCGTCTTCGATCATCATCGCCAGTCGCTCTTGCGGCAGCGCCGGATCCAACGGCACATAAGCCGCTCCCGCTTTCCAAACCGCCAGCATCCCGACAAGCATTTCGATCGATCGCTGCATGTCGACGCCAACCAGATTCCCGGCCGCAATGCCTCGCTGCCGCAGAACCTTGGCCAAGGCTGTCGATTGCGCGTCGAGATCGCTGTAGCTGAGTCCGCGATGGTCGTCGGTGATCGCAATCTTATCGGCCGCGCGGGCGGCAACATCACCCAGCCGTTGGCAGAGCGTTGCCGAATCACATTCCGCGGCGGTGGCGAGATTGAGTTGATCGAAAGCTTGGCGATCAGCGGGCGATGCACTGGGCAAGTCGATCAGCGCACAAGCGGGATTGGCGGCGATCGCTTGCAGCGTCGCTTCCATCAGATCCAGAACGCCTTCCGCTGTCGCGCGATCGATGTGATCGTTGTGCACCACCGTGATCTCGGTCGTCGACGACGGATGGATGACCATCGACAGGTCGTATGCCGTGACGGCGGCGTAGTCGGGTTGGACCGCTTGCAGCGTGCCGCCAGCGATCTCGATCGGGGCCTCGCTCGAGTGCAGCGGTTGTTGGAACAGGAACATGTTTTGCGCCAACGGCATCGCGTCCAGCGACCGCTGATGATCGATCGATTCGACCACGCGTTGGAACGGCACGTTGGCATGTTCCAAATCGTGCAGCAGATGATCTCGTGTCGAGCGCAGCAATCGCAGGAACGAAGCTTGGCGATCGATTTGGCCGCGGAAGATGATCGGGTTCATGAAGCATCCGACCGTTGCGGCCAGTTGCGACGAGGGGCGATCGGTCGTCGGCATCGCGATCGGCAGATCGGTCGATCCGGTGTATCGCGAGAGGACATGTTGGTAGGCGGCCAGGTAGACCATCGACGCGGTGGTGCCGTGGTCGCGAGCGACGCTTTCGAGATCGCGAGCGAGCGAACCATCCAAGGCTCGCGTGATCGCTGGCGATTCGTCGGGGGCGGCCAGATCGGATTCCGCGACCGGCAGTTGTAGACGCTCGGGAATTCCGGCAAGTCGCGTTTGCCAATAGCCGACCTTCTGATCGATCTGTGCGATGTGCGATTCGGATTGATCCCAACACGCGAAATCGAGATAGGTCAGCTGTTCTGGATCGACCGGAGCCGCGGCGATCAGATCGCGCAACAGGATCTCGACCGAGCTGGCATCACAAACGATGTGATGCAACACGATCTCCAGCTGATATTGCGACGGCCCGGTTTCGATCAGTGCCGCTCGCATCAGCGGAGCGGTTTGCAGATCAAACGGCTGGCGAACGAAATCGGCTCGGACCTCGGCGAGGTTTTCGGGCGACGCGGTCAGTCGCCCAAGACTCAGCGGCGCTTCATCGAGCACGCGTTGCATCGGCACATCGCCCGACATCTCGATAATCGTCCGCAGCGCCGGATGACGCTGGCAGATCGCGGCGAGCGAGGCTTCCAATCGATCGGCGTCGACGTCGCCGGTGATTTGCAGCGAGACGGGGACGTGCAAAAACGCGTTGGTCTGTTCCAGTTCCTGCAGCAGCCAAAAGCGTTGCTGGGCGGCCGACAGCGGCGCCACCTTGGCCTCGCTGCTTCGTCGCGTGACCTCGTCTTTAAGACGTCCTTCCCCCGCATCGATCGCGGCGGCAAGCCGACCGAGTGTGCTGTGACTGAAGAGGGTGGAGAGTCCGATCTCGACACCAAACTGTTCGCCGATCCGTGTAACCAACTGGCCGACCAGCAGCGACTGGCCGCCGAGATCGAAGAAGTCGTGGTGTCGGCTAATCTCGTCGACATGCAGCAGTTCGTTCCAGATCGATGCCAGCGCGACTTCGGTCTCCGTTTCGGGAGCTTCGAATTCAGCAGCCGCCTGGGTTGCGGCGAACCCGCCGGCTTGCCAGCGTCGGACTTCGGAAAGCTCTCCGTCGAGGAACATCTGCCGGCAATCGCGACGGCGAAGTTTGCCACTGGATGTTTTGGGCAACGATCCCGACTTCACCAACACGATCGCATGCGGCGTGACCTGATGACTTTCGGCGATCGCCTCCAAGGCTTCGGGCAGCAGGTTGTCGATGGCAAATTTGCCCGGCCGCCAAACCTCTTGCAGCACGACCAACTGCTCCTGCCCATCGTGGTCGATCGAAAACGCCGTCCCCGAATCGGGCTTAAAGGCTTCGCTGATCGATTGCACTGTCGCTTCGATGTCGTGCGGGTAATAATTGCGTCCGCCGATGATGATCAATTCTTTGATCCGCCCGGTGACGATCAGTTGCCCATCGATAATGCAGCCCAAATCGCCAGTCCGCAGGTAGCCCGATTCGCCGGTGTCGGCGATCGTCGCGTGAAAGGTGGCTTGCGTTAGTTCGGGGTGGTTCCAGTAGCCGGCGGCGATCGAACCGCTGCGCGCCCAGATCTCGGCGACCTGGCCTGGCCCCGCCAGACGACAGGTTTGCGGGTCGACGATTTCGACTTCCATTCCCAAAACCGCTTCGCCGGAACTGACCAACGTCTGCGTGCCAGGCCCCGGTGCGTCAACCTGTTCGATGCGGCCAGCGGCCAGCGCGCGGCTGTCGACTTCGTACATGATCGGCATCTTACCCAGCGGGCTGCCGGTCATGATGACTGTCGTTTCAGCCATCCCCATCGCGGGCGAGAAGGCGGATGGATCGAAGCCATACGGTTGGAACTTTTCAGTGAATCGTTTTGCGGTCGCAGCGCGAACCGGTTCGGCGCCCGAAACCGCAACTTTCCAGCTGCTCAGGTCGAGCCCCTCGCACTGCTCCGGCTTGATCTTGCGAACGCACAGCTCGTATCCAAAGTTGGGACTGCCGTTGCTGGTCCCTTGGTAGCGGTCGATCGCTTGCAACCAGTGCAGCGGATTGGAGATGAAGTTCTTGGGCGTCAGGATGACCGTCTCGACACCTTCATAGGCAGGCAACAGGATCCCGCCGATCAACCCCATATCGTGATAGGGAGGCAGCCAGTGCAGCGCTTTGGCGCCGGGAAAGTGGTAGTGCCGGACGAGGGCTCGCAGGTTGTGCATCAAGTTGGCGTGCGTCAGTGCGACGCCGCGAGGGATGCCCGTCGAACCGGAAGTGTATTGCAGCAGGGCGAGTTCGTCGGGGGCCGGTGCCGAGGGACGCCAATCGTTTGCGGCCGACAGCGACAACTCATCGACAGCGATCGCCGCGGCGTTGTCGAGATTCCAGAGTGGACTGAGTTGCGGACCAATGATCTCACGGCTGGAGAGCATCACTTTGGCGTCGGCGTTTTGGATGATCGCTTGCAGACGGCCCAGAGTGTGTTGCAGTCGCAGCATACTGGGCGGATAGACGGGGACCGCAACCGCACCGGCATACATGCACCCGAACAGCGAACTGACGTAGTCCATGCCGGGATCGAGAACGATCAGCACGCGCTGGCCCGCGCCACCAAGGGCTTGGATGCGAGCGGCGATCGCGCGGGCGCGATGGTCGAGATCGCGATAGTTTAATTGCGTGTCGTTGAAGTCATGATCCAAGACCATCGTGAACGCGGTGCGATCGGCGTGTTCGGTTTGCCCGTACCAACGCAAGCGATGGACCAGCGTCGGCAGCTCTTTCGGCGCGGAGGTAGCGACAGGTGCCGAGAAGCCCTGGTGATGCGGATTGTGGTCGATGCTGTTTTCCGTCGCGTCCAACAATTTTGTACCTATCCATTCTCGCGAGAGCTTCACGTCACGGAGCGACACCATGTGGGTGTATTCCCCGGTTCCCACAACGCCTGCGGAAGGGGCCGTTCTGCTAGGTCACTGTCGTCCAAAAGCCTGTAAAACTGAAGTTTAGGCCTATACGGTAGAATAGGTCGTCTACAAGTAGCGGCCACTCTACAATCTATTTTCCACGAAAGTGCGGTTCGGTGACAGATCGACGATTTGTATGTACACTTTGCTTGGCTTTGTGTTTGGTCATTTGTGGGGAGAGCGATTTTGACGAACCTAAGCATCATGCAACGACTCCATTGGGGCGATACGAAATGGAGTTCTCCAGCGGTCACAGTAGCGATGGCCTGCGTTGCGATAACCGTCGGCACGGCTCTGTGCGATTGCCGTGCCGATGCGGATGATGAATCTGCGATTTCGAGGATTGCTGCCGGTACTTTGATTTCTCCCGACGGCTTGCGGGGTTGGTCGGATGTCGTTCTGGTAGCGACGCCCAAGGTGACCGACGGGGAGGTATCCGAGGTATCGCAGATGGTGCTGCGTTATGCAGCGATGCTGACGACGGTGATTGCAGCGGATGCCCACGAGGTCCAGGGGCAGTATCAACTGCGACGGATTGGGATCGGGATGGCGGTTGCCGACGGAGAAAATTTCCGGATCGTCAGCGACCGCGATGGGGAGGCGGGGCTGGGAATGATCGGGAGGCAGGTGTTGCAAGCTGCCGAACAGTCGCTGGATCGCGTGACGGTTGCACTGCGATTGGCGACGGCAATCGTGATCGATTCCCCCGCGCTGGTGGCAGTCGGCAAGCAGCACGAAAAGGTAGTCGCGAGGCACCTGATTTGGGTGCAACCGAAGTCGGGTTCGGTCAGTTCGGCCGTCTGGTTCATCCGCGGTGGCGAGTCGCCCGAAGTGGTCGATGGGCAGGGGATGTTTTTACCCGAAAACTTCCGCGAGACGCGACACTTACATGTCGACGTCGGCGAATTTTTCCTGGGCATCCCCGGACCCAACGCCTTTGCGATGCAAGGCTTGCCGCCGGGGAAGCCGTTTCCGTTGGCTGCGCCCCACGCCGCCGCAGCTTGTGCGACGCCGTTGACGATCGACGACTTCAAGTCGTTGGCTCAGTATCTGTCGGCGGCTGCCAGTCGCCAGTAGGCGGGGCCGGCAGTGCGGTCACCGCGTTGCCGACGTTATTTCATCTGTTGCAATGCAGCGACGATCTTTCCGGTGTCCAGCCGTTCGCGGTAGTTGGGATCGCTGTGAGCGAACACGATTCGGCCGCTTTTGTCGACGATATAGACCGCGGGGATGGGGAGCGCGTGGTGCTTGTATCCGGAGGCCTTCTCGAGGTCGATTCCAAATCCTTTGTAGCGTTCCAGGGTTGGCGCATCGACTTGAAATGCCAGCCCAAACGCTTTGGTTGCTGTCAGCTCGGAATCCGAAAAGATCGGAAACGGAATCGAATTCTTGGCGACGTTGGTCTGCGAGTGCTGAGGATCATCGGGGCTGATGCCGACCAATTCGGCTCCCAGTTGTTTGATCGCAGGATAGGCCTGGATCAAGGTTTGCGTGTGCCGCGTGCAGAGCGGGCACCAACCGCCGCGGAAGAAGACCAGGACAACGGGCTTGTCTTTGTGCAGCGAAGCGATGCTGACCGGTTTGCCATCGACCGATTTGACAGCAACATCGGGAAGCGCCGCGCCAACTTCCAAAGGCTTCGTTTGGGTCGCGTCGCTAGCAATCGCAGCATCATCGGCTGTTGCCAATGCCGAACAGGACAGGATCGCGGCCAGCCCAAGACTCAAACGCAGGGGCAACAATTTTTTCAGCGACATCGAAATACTCTCCAGAGAAATGTTTGATACGTAAACGTTGTTCCATGGTAGACGTGCCGTTCGGTCGACCAACCCCCCTGTTGGGTTGTCGCGGCGGTAGATCGAATACCAGCGGGGGGGCAGTCACTGCATTTGAAGATGCTGGAAGAAAGACGCAGCCCGGCGGGCGACATATCTAATGCCGGTGGCGTCAGTCACCGGTAGGCGAGCGGGCTGATAGAGAAGAAAAAGCCCGGAGGGTGGCACAGGGACCGGAAAGCTTGTGTCGCCCTCCGGGCTTGGTGGAAGAACGCCGTCCATCTGACGCCCTGCGGGCTTTTCAGGGGAGCGCTGGTTTCAGTTGTCCGGTGGAGAAACCGCTCTTGGCAGCGCTGGCCTATGCCGCGTCGGGCATCGCGCGGCCTTCTAATTGATAGACGTAGCGGAGGACTTCGGCGACAGCTTGGTATTGTTCCGATGGCACCGGGTGGCCAACTTCGACGTTTTTGTACAACGCTTGAGCTAGCGGTTTGCGTTCGACGATCGCGATCCCGTGTTCGAGTCCCATGCGGCGGATCTTCTGCGCCAACAGACCGGCTCCTTTTGCAGAGACGATCGGGGCGGCCATCGTTTGCGGATCGTATTTGATCGCGATCGCCAGTTCGGTTGGGTTGGTGACGATCACGTCGGAATTGGGAACATCCGACTGCATCCGCTGCATCGCCAGTTGGCGTTGCACCTGGCGTCGGCGGGCGATGACCTGCGGATCGCCTTGAGACTCTTTCATCTCATCGCGCATCTCTTGTTCGGTCATCATCAAGTCCTGCTCGTGCTTCCACCATTGAAAGGCGAAATCGAAAGCGGCCAGAACAAACAATGCTCCGCCGATCCAAAGGCAGGTGAAAAAGGTGGCGTCGAAGATCACTTTGGCAACCGCGGCGACGCCGAATTGACTAACAGCCAACACTGCTTCGTACCAATGATAGAGACAGATGGCCGCGACGACCGAGATCACGGCGAGCTTAAAGATGCCAAAGCCCAGACGCATGAAGTTGGGGAGGGCCAGCAGACGCTTGATCCCTTGCATCGGGCTGATGTTGCTGAACTTGGGCATCAGTTTATCGGGCAACAACATCGGGCCGGTCTGCAAGATGTTGACGAGGATCGCGCAGATGAACATGCAGACCATGATCGGCCCGACGGCCATCAAGGTGAAGTAGCCGGTTTGGGTCAGCAAGCTGCTGGCACTTTCGATAGTAAACGCTTCGACTTCCGAATCGGCTAGCGATTTGGCTAACACCTCCGCAACATCGGCCACCATCGGTCGCCCGAAATATCCGATCACCGCCAGCGCGGCCAACAGCAGAGCCGCCGAAGCCAGGTCTTGGCTGCGGACGACTTGTCCCTGTTCGCGGGCTTTCTGTCGCCGGCTCTCACTGGCTGAAAACCTCTTTTCGCCGTCCTGGTCCGCCATCGCGTCTGACGCGTCCTTTCAAAAACTGTTGCAGTGGAAACTAAATCAAAACTCAAATCCGTCGACGTTTTGTCGACTCGATCAGTCCGGCCTGGCCGAGGCCAACAGATCGCCAAGCCGTTCGAAGACCGCAAGCAACTCGGTCTCGAACAACAGACCGCACGAACCCAACGCAATCGCGGAGATCGCCATCATCGCGATCGCGTTGACATTCAAACCGACGGCAAGAATGTTCAATTGCGGCAGCGTGCGGCTGAGCAGTCCCGTAATCAGATTCGACAGCAGCAGACCGGTTACGACCGGAGCTCCCGCGCGAACGCCGGTCGCCATCCCTTGGGTCAACTCATACGTCAGCAATTGGATCCAACCGATCTCGACGCGAACCTGCCCCGGCGGGATCGTGGTAAAGCTGTTGACCAAAGCGTCGAACATCATGTGCTGACCACCGACGGACATCAAGATCACCGTCACCATCATCCCGATCATGTTGCCCAGGATCGGCATCGCCGCTTTGGTCTGCGGATCGGTGCCAGCACCCAATTGCATACCGGCGGTCGAACTAATCAGTTCGCCCGCCAATTGGATTCCGGTGATCAACAATTGAACCACCAACCCGATAAACAGACCGACGATCGCTTCGCGGCCGATCGCGATCGTGAGGTCGGTGATACTGTTGACTGGCGGAACGGGCAGATCGCCCAACAGCGGCAACAGCATCGCCGTCAGCGCCAACACCAAGAAGGCTTTCACTCGCCGCGGCACTCCTGCACCGATACCGGGCATCCCCATCAGCATCAAGCTCAGACGCGTTAACACGAGCATGAACAGCAGCAGTTGGTTTTGGCCGATTTCTGTCAGCAAATCCATCGGGCGAGCCTTTGATAATCCTTGGGAACGGCAACGGTCGCTATGGGCCGATCTGACCGGCGCTGATGTACAATTCCCTCGCGAATTCGACCATCCGTTGGATCATCCAAGGCATGCAGACGATCATCGTGGTCGCCATCGCCAAGATCTTGGGAACAAACGAAACGGTTTGATCCTGAATCTGCGTCAACGCTTGCACCAGCCCAATGATCAAACCGGCAGCCATCCCCATGAACAGCAGCGGCGATGCGATGATCACCGCTTGCAGCAAGGCTTCGCGAACAAAATCGGCGGCGGAGTTTGCGTCCATGTCTCTTCCTGTGATGTCTTTCCGTTGGGGCTTTCGCCCGATGTCGCTTGCTGGATGTGTGTCGTCGTGGTGGGTGGTCGCGTCGTCAACCAGGGATCGTGCCGAAACTGTCCAGTAACATTTGCACGACCAGACGCCATCCGTCGACCAGAACAAACAGCAATAACTTAAAGGGCAGCGAGATCACTCCCGGCGGAAGCATCAACATACCCATCGAAATCGTGACGCTGGCGACGACGATGTCGAGGATCAAGAAGGGGAGATAGATCTTGAAGCCCATCAAAAACGCGACCTTCAATTCGCTGAGCATGTAGGCCGGCAGCAGCACGCGGATCGGCACATCGGCCATCTCCGTTGGCGGCGGTCCGTCGACGTAGCGGAAGAAGAGATGGACGTCGTCGTAATTCCCGGCCGCCGCGATCTGGCGGCTCATGAATTCACAGATCGGCGCCTTGCCGATATCCCACGCATCTTCAAGGCTCATCTCGACCGCAGGGTCGGTGTAGGGCTGGATCGCGTCTTTGTAGACCTGATGCCAAATCGGTCCCATCACAAACAGCGTCATGAACATCGCGATGCTGGTCATGACTTGGCTGGGAGGCAATTGCTGCAACCCCATCGCTTGCTTCAACAATCCAAACACGACGATGATCCGCACGTAGCAGGTGGTCATCAACAGGATCGCCGGGGCCAGGCTGAGGACTGTCAGCAACAGCATGATCTGCAGGCTGCTGCTGAGCCCCTCGGGACTGGTCCAATGCTCGGGGCCCTGGCGGACAAAGTCCATCGGATCGTCTAACCGAATCGGCGTCTGCGTGATCACTTCCTGCGCGCACAGGTCGGCGGTGCTGATCGTCGCAGCAACGCAGCCGAGCAAAACAGTGGTGATCCAACCTCGTCGCATCCGTGCACACCGCCTGGAGAGGAAACCGTCCTTGGGTTGGTCGAGGGTAGAAAACGGAGGCTCACAGCGGAAGAGAAGTTAGGAGAAATTCAAACTTTGGTTCAAGTTCCGCCTCTGCTAGCAAAGTAGCGAATCTTTGTCGATTTTGGCGACTATCACAGCCGAAGAAAGGGAAGTCATGGATCACCGATTCCATAGTCGACGAAGGGATGTGTAGATAAACAAGGGTTCGCCGCTGGTGGATTGAATCGATGGGCGATGATCTCGGCAAACCGATTTCCTTTTAGGGAGTCGTCCGAACATCGTCCCCGCCCCCTCCATGCGAAACCCAAGTTCTCACCTCCCGCAATGCCCCGTATAAACTGGACGAGGAATCTAATGAAGAATCGATCGGCGACACGTTTCGCAATCCATTCGATTTTGTTTGGCAGTGTCACTCTCGGTTCCCTGGGGAACCTTTCGGGTGACGAGAGCGTTTTGGTACCACCGAGCGCACCGCCAATGTTGCTGGCGCCAGCAAACGAGCCTACTTCCTTAGATGATTTCCCAGCCGACAGCGTGCTGACGGTCGACACGCCCTATATCGCGCGTCGAATCGAAGAGGCTGCAGAGGCGTTGTCCGCTGGTTCGGCAGTCCATGCAAGCCAAACCGAGATGGTCCGCGAGCGCTATGACGATGGTTCGGTGAAGGTGGAACGAACGGTAACCCAGGACGCAAAGGGCAATTACGTCAACGACGGTGCCTATCGAATGTACAGTCCCACCGGCACATTGGTGGCGGAAGGTCGTTTTGAAATGGGTGCCCGCCAGGGGGAATGGCGGCGAGTGTATGAAACCGCCGATGCGACCTTGTTGAGCGCTTATCCGTACAGCGAGTTCGAGGCTCCGTTCGTTTCCAAGGCGACCTTTGATGCGGACAACCTCAACGGCAGTTGGGTGATCAGCGACGCCCAGGGGGAAACGGTCAGCGAGATTCCGTTTCGCGATGGGCTGCGACATGGCAAAGCGGTTTGGAATCATCCCGGTGGCCAGCGGATGTATGAAGCGACTTACCGCGACGGGCTGCTCGAAGGGGTGATGGCCGAATACGACGCCATGGGGAATGAATTGACCAACCACACGTTCGAGGATGGTCGCCGCGTCGAACGCGAAGTCGAGTACTTCCGGAATCAACAGCCCAAAACCGAGTTTCGTTATCTGTCGGCCCAACAGACGCTCAAGCAACGCGACGATTGGTGGAATGCCAAGCCGGCGGTCTATGAGACGGCGGGCAAGCGTTTAAAGCATGGCAGTTTTGTCGAGTACCACGCCAACGGTCAAAAGAAGACTACCGGAACATATGAAGAGGGCGAACTAACCGGCGAATTTGCTAGCTGGTTCGAGAATGGTCAGCGCGAGACGCTGGGGCATTATCAGACCGGAATCGCCTCGGGGGCTTGGGCTTGGTGGCATTCCAATGGAATGCGACGGGCCGAGGGGAGCTATGCCAATGGTGCTCCCGATGGCCAGTGGACCAGTTGGACTCCGGAGGGGAGAGTCGCCAAGCGACAAAACTATTCCGACGCGAAACGCGGGGGAGTTGCCAGGAATCGTTACCCTGCTCCGAGACGGCCAAGTTCCGCCAATGCACAACCTCGCGTGCAACGCTAGCAATGGCGCGTCGCATTGCGGATCAACCATCGCGGTCGATCGGCTTGCCGGTTTGCAAGCAACAAGGCTTCCTTTTAGGTAGCGCTGTGGCTGAACAGGCTGCGGCGTGGGGCGGTCTGCGAATCGACGAAGCCGTTGGCGCGGTGGCCATCGCCGGCATCTTTCATCGCTTCGGCAAATGTGGTTCCCGCTTTGCCGGTGGCGCGAGCCATGAGGTCGTTGACTTCGCCCGGTTCGGTGAATTCGGTCAGGGTTGTGACGCCGGTTTGCGTCAATGCGACCAACAGTACCCGATCGCCACACTTCACCAACGCCGCTTGGTGGCGAGGATCGATCTGCGAAGTTCCCAGCACGGTAAACAGATCTTTGTTGAGAACTCCCCCTTGGCGACCCGAGGTCTTCCGAGTCAGCCAGACGAATCCACAGAACAGCCCCAGCACGATCGCTAGGCTGCTGATCACGGTGAACATCGGTCCGGTGGAGGCTTTATCTTCGGGGGCGGTCGGATCGGCGCTACTGCCTGCTGGTGGCAATGGGATCGACGTTCGCACCGCCGCTTCACGCGGTTCCGATGCCGCCGGTTCGGTCAGCGGTTGGATCGAATAACTGGGATTGGAGACCACGCGCGGCAACGAATCTTGGGCCGCAGCGGGGAGAATCCAGAGAAGGGTCAGCAGCAACAGGGCGGTGTGGCGGAACATCGTTCAGGCGTTGCCTCCGGTCACCAGTTCGGTGACCCGAACGCAAAAGCTCTCGTTCAAAACCAGGACTTCGCCGCGGGCCACCAAGCGATCGTTGACAAACACATCGACTGGGTCGCCCGCCAAACGATCGAGGGCGACGACCGATCCGCTGCGCAGTTGCAGCACGTCTTCGAGCCGCATGTGGGTGCGGCCCAATTCGATTCGCAGGTCGAGGTCGACATCGCTGAGGATGTTCAGCGAGACGAGATCGTCGGTTCCCGGTTCGCTTTGCAGTTCGTCGAGCGGAAAAGGGTGTGGATTGGCGGTCGAAGGGGCGGGGACTGCGTCGGCAGCCGCCAGATCGGCTTCGGCCTGGTCGAGCAGTTGCTCCATCCCAGCGGTCGACCGGGCGTCGCTGGCTTCATCCACCTCGCTCGACGGCGGTGGGTTCTGTGTCTGCGATCCATCATCTGACATCGAACGGCCTTCGCTAGGTTGCTATCATTCTTCGCGAACTTTGTACTGTTTGAAGCCGACCGACAGCAGGATCGGTTCTTCAAGCAAGGCATTACATGTCGTCAAAATACGCCTTTCGATCAAGCCCAATTGGTTGTCTTGCAGTTCTTCCAGCCGCGAATTGCGGACGACCATCCGAATCCCGTGTTGCAACCGGCCCTCTTTCTCTTCGAATTCCTTGGTCATCAGTTCCTTGTTCTTCTGTCGCAAGGTACCGAACAGGCGAAATTCGACGGCGTACTGGCGTTCGGTCCCCAGCGGGGAAAAGGTTTCGCCAAACGGGCCCAGCTGGAATTCGATCACCTTCTTTTCGTCGTCTTCCTTTTGGATCTCGACTTCGCTTTCGTTTTGGACCTCTTCGATCAATTGCGATTCGGCCATCGCAGCGACTTCGTCGGCCGACGGGACCATAAAGAAGAACAGCAGCGTTTCGATGACAACCACCGCCGACACGAAGCCGACGATCACCAGCTTTTTACTTTTGGGAGCGGCGGGAGTTGCTTCCTCTTCGCCCTCGATCTCTTGGGGGTCTGCCATGGTTATTGCCTCGCCGAGTCGGATTCAGGGATGATGTTTTTTTGGCGTTCGACGTTGGTTCCGATCAGGTCGGAGACCGTTTCGTCTAACAGGAAGACTTCGACACGCGGATTCTGTTGTTGTTTGGCTGGGTCGGCGGCGACGCTCATCGGTTCGCTGTCGGCTGCCGCGGCAATTCGACAACGTCGCGGATCGATGCCGTGATGATTGACCAGGTAGTCGTAGACGCGCACCGACCGCGAATAAGCGAGGTTCATCGGTTCGCGAATCGAGACAGCCTTGGCCGCAGTGCGGGCCGACGTGTGTCCACGGATCTCGATCTTCTGCGGCTTGCCTTTGAGTTCTTCCGCGATCCCATCGAGTGCCGCTTTCCCGTTGTCGCTCAGTTCCGCCTCCCCTTCGGGAAAGAAGACGACCGTTCCGACCGCTGTCAGTCGACCGGGGCGAATGATCCGTACCGTCGGTTCTTCGCCGACGGGCGCTTTGGCTTTGACGCCACCGTTGTGTGAATCGAGTCGTTTGGCACGCCCCATCGTCGCGAGGACTTCAAACGCGGTGTCGCGAGGTTTTGCGTCCCCCGGCGACATGCTTTCCGTCGATCGTTCGTGACCAAATTGTTGTCGCATCGATTCGACCAAGGCTTGGAATTTCTCTTCTTCCTTGATCTCGCTGAGCGAAACCAACATGATGAAAAACGTTAACAACAACGACATCATATCGCCAAACGTGACGACCCATTCTGGGATCGCTGCTGCGTCATCGCCACCGCCGTCGTCATCCATTTCGAATCTGTCCCGTTGATCTGTGAGTTGTTATTCTGAGTCGCGCTGTTTTGGCGGCAGGTAGGTCCGCAGTTTCTGTTCGATCGCACGGGGGCTTTCGCCCGATTGGATCGCCAACACGCCACGGATCGCAATCTCCATCGAGACCATTTCCTGGCGACTGATCAGACCCAACTTCTCTGCAAACGGCGAGAAGAAGACGTTGGCCACGATCGCGCCGTAAAGCGTGGTGATCAACGCGACCGCCATACCGGCACCAATGCTCGACGGGTCGGACATGTTGCTCAACATCATGATCAGCCCCATCAGGGTTCCGATCATTCCGTAAGCCGGTGCAAAACGTCCCAGTTGATCCATCACGGCTTTGCCATCTTTGTGGCGGATTGCGATCGCGCTGACCTCGGTTCGCAACACCTCTTCGACACCTTCGGGAGTGCTGCCGTCGACCGCCATCTGCAAACCCGATTTGACTAGCGGATGATCGACGTCGGCGATCTTGCTCTCCAGTGCCAGCAGCCCATCGCGTCGCGCCGTTTCGGCCAACTCGACGATCTGTTTGATCAACGACTGCAGATCGGGAGCCTTGTTTAAAAAGACCTTCATCGCCACCATCGGCGAACCGACCATGTTTTTCATAGGAAAACAGATCAAAGCAGCCGCCACCGCACCACCGATTACAACCAGGAACGAGGGGAGGTCGATGAAGGCGCTAAACGGCGCTGAACCGAGGGCGATCGAGCCCAAGATCAGGCCCAGTGCCAGGATTACGCCGACAAGACTTGCAATATCCATAATCAGGGTGCCGTCTGTTTCCAGTCAAAGTTGACGAATTACGCGCCGCAATGGGGAGACATTGTCGGCAGCAGTTGCTTTTGTTGTTGGTAACCAATGGTTCGATCGACGACTTCATCCATCGTTTCGCGCACGATGAAACGTTCCCCGGTGGTCAGGGTCACAAACGTGTCGGGGCGATTCTCGACATAACGAATTAGTTCGGCATTCAAAATGAATGCTTCGCCATCGATCCGCGTGAGCTTGATCATGAAAAAATTGCCGATCGGTGAGTCGACGTTTTTCGTCGTCGACAAACGGAGTCAATTGACCGATGATGCCCAAATACAACATCGAACCCTCTGATCAACTGTAGAACACGCTGGCCCAAATGCATTGGGATCGGTGAGAATTGTGCCCGATGGGGCCGGTGCGAACATCGGTCGCCACGCTCCCGTGGTCGGTTTGTTGCGATTGTGGCGATCGCAGCGAAGCGTCTGGCAAATGCTCGATGCCCCAGGGATCGTTCCGGCGTGGCTCAGGCGAGTCCCCAGCGGCGCCGCAAGATCCACTCGCCGCTCAACAGCGCGACCACCATCGCGGCGGCGACCCAATGATTCCAGATCGGGCGAGAGGGAAGTTCGCGGAGCCGGATCGTTCGCCCGGCAGGCAATTCGGCCAACAGCGAATCGGCCGCTTGTTCTGCCGTCAACAATTTGCCGCCGCTGATCCGGCTCGCTTCATCCAACGCGATCAACGCCGCGTGTCCCTCGGCAAATTCGCTCGAGGGCGATTCGATCCGCACGGCGACCGGGTCGGGCGGTTGGGGCAGCACAGGATCGATCAATCGGATCGAGTAGTCGCCCGGTGGCAGATCGCTTGCCGTCCCCCGCAACAATTGCGGATCGCTTGTCGGATACAACGTCTCCAATCGCGGCGAATCGCCATCGCGGCCGATCGCAACGCGAGCCTGTCGCGGACTCTCCGATTTGGGTAGCGTCAACTCGATCGGCAGCGGTTGCCCTTCGGTAAACCGACTCCCCGAAACCTGCAGGCGAGCCGATTCGTTGACGTCGGTCCGTTTGCGCCGCGCCAATTTCCGGATGACTTGCAACCAATAACGCTCGTGCAGATTGTGCGTCGACGATCCGCTCAGCCAGCGAAACGACTCATCGCTCAATTGCAGCCAGACCTGTCCGGCCCCAACAACCTGACTTACAACCACCGGCAGCGAAGCTGTCTGTTGAGCCGCGTCGCCGGTCGCCAAAATTACCTGCGCAGCCGGCTTGAGCTCGGCCGATCGCATCAGCCAATACAGCGGCGGCAGTTGCGACCACCGGATCCCAGCGGGCAGCGGCAGGTCGCCGGCGGCTTGTCCCAACCGCGTTCGCTCGACCACCAGCGGACGAGATTGCGGACCGGCGGGAGCTCGCAGACCGCGGGGATCGACCGGGATCAGATCGGCCAACGCCGATCCGTTTGGGATCGCTAATCGATTCTCCGGGCCTGCGACAACAACCAATCCCGTCCCGCGGGATCGCACCAGTTCATCGATCTGCCCGAGCATCAATTCGCCCAACTGGTCGATGTCGGCATCGCATAAGATCACCACGTCCAAGGCTTCCAATTCGTCTGACTTGACCGGTGGCAGCGCCGCCGCAGAACGATCCTGTTCCGCGTACCTCGGGTCGCCATCCTGCAGCACGCTGGTCAAGCGGATCAGATTTTCCGCCGCGTTGCCTTGCCCTTGAGCCCGTTCCAGCAAGTGCTTTAGGAAGCGGAACTCGTAGCTCGGCTGTTGAGCGATCAGCAGCACGCCGATCGGTTCGTCGCGAACCACCAATCGCATCGGCTTGCGATTATTGTCGGTAAAGATCTCGCCATCGATCGGCGGCACAACCACCTGCAGATTCCAGCTCCCCGGCCGGTCGGCGGCGAAGGTCAGCGGAATGACGGTCCGCGTCGGCGACGATTCCATCCGCACTTGTTGGCGAGCCAGCAGCGCATCGGAATCGCGATCGCGCAGCTCGACAGCAACCTCGCTTCCCGCCGGGGCGGTGCCACGCAGCAGCACGCGAACCTGCACTTCATCCCCCAGGAAAGCCCGGTCGTCGGCAACGATTTCGTCGATCGCAAGTTCCGGCGGCGGTTGCTCTCCGCCCAGGCCGACGGTCCACAGCGGAATGTTCTGCGCCGCCAAACGATCCGCTGCGACGCGCAAACTGGCACCGTCGGTGACGATCCCGTCGGACATCAAGACGATCGCCGCCGTCGACCGGCCGCGTTGGGCATTGGTCAACTGCAGCAGCCCGTCTCCCAAGCGACTCGATTGGCCATCGGCTTGCAGTTCGGCGACCGAACTGAGCGGGCGGATCTGTTCGCTGACCGCGTACATCTTTAAACGATACCGTTGCTCGAGAGTCTGCATCCAATCGGGCTCGGCAAACAATTTTTGGGCGCGGGCCAGCCGATTGGTCCCGACATCGCTGGCCGAGTCTCCCGCGGGCAACTGCATGCTGGCCGAATCGTCGACCAGCATCAGCAGGTCGGGCAGATCGGTCTCGAAAAACGAGAGCCGCCAACCGCCAAGCATCAGAAACAGCCCAGCCAAAGCCGCCAGCCGCAGCGTCGACAACACAACGGTCTTCCGCCACGCGATCTGCTGGGCGAACAACAACCACGTCGTCCAACCGGCGATCGCCAGGAACAACACCGCCAGCCCCCACGCTGGCAGCGGCCAAGCGTGTTGCAATTCCCAGCTGATGTCGACGGCAAATATCATCCGTTGAAACGTTCCCACAGTTTAGCGTCTGGCGGATTCCAAGAGGCCGGCGATCTCGGCGAGCGATTACGCATCGGGCTTCGCTTCGGCAGCGCTGCCGGAATTGCGAACCGCCGGTTTCTTCGCCTTCTTCGGACGCCGCTCTTTGCCGGCGCTGCCGCTACGCTCGGGATGTAATTGGGCAAGCGTCTCTTGCAATTCGGCAAGCTTCGCCTGAGTCGCTTCGATCTCGTCGGTCAAACGCTGCGCCAACTCCTCCCGCTGATCGAAGAACGCCTGCACGTCGTCCAGCAGCGAACCACTGCCGCCGTCGACTTCCGGTTCGGACGCTTCCACCTCGCCGCTCTCGCTTGGAAGGTTCTCGTCGCCGACAGTCTCGGTTTCGTCGTCGCTGGATTTCTCTTCGTCGCGGTGCGGCGCGTCGGTTTGGTCCTCTGCTGCGGTCGCCGAATCGGCTGCATCACCAGACTCGGGGGCGACGGCTGCGGTCGACGATTCGGAAGCGGATGTTGTGGAAGCGGACGCGGCATCTTCGCGGCGCGGTGATTTTTTGGGCACTTTAGAATTCAGTCCTCATGAAAGCGAATTAAGGCAAGTTGCATGCGATCAGGCAAAGAAACCCTAGGCAAGCTAAGCAAGGTGTGTCAGTCGTTTCTATAATTCCGTGGCGTGCGATTCCATTGCCTCTAAAAGGGTGGAAATCGCTACAACACATCCCGTGGTCGATCCGATTATTACAAGCATCAGGTGAGCACGGCAACCGATCGCTATGGAATCCCTTTGCTCCCCCATCGGTTTCCAATTCCGCCGTGCCACTGAACCGTGAGTTTTTAATGATTGCACGCCACCAGAGGAACGACTTGATGCTTTGGACCTCGCTTTTTTAACCTAGTGCCGTCGCATCGATCTGTTGGTCCATCTGAATGTTGCCCCTGTTTCAGATCGGACCAGCAGATGCGACGGTAGAATTTGATTCGACCCTTACCAGCGAGTGGTTTCCAGTGATTGGAGACCACTCGTTTTTTCGTTGGTGGTCGATTCGAAGTCGCGATCGATTTCGCCGCCTCGTCTGCTGGGGTGCGTCATGCGCTAACGCAGTCGCAACTGACGGCTGACCCACGATTCTGCCACCAAACATCCAATCAAACAGGCGATCGCAATTTGGAACAGCGGCACCCCTGTCGTTTCCAAAGCTTGCGGTTTCGGTTTCGTTTCGACCGATGCGTCGTCGGCTCCACGCAACCGCTCCGGCAGTTGTGCGGTCTCGATCATCGCAAGGTCGCTCTCCGCCACTGGCGGATTGATGACAAACTGGCCAACCGTTTTCCCGTCGCGCTCGACTGGATAGACGCCCGCATCGCGCGATGTGGAACCATCCGTAGTGTCAGCCGCACCGGTTTCGGTCTGCGTCACCGCAACCGATTCCTGCAGCAACGGGATGAAGCTGGGCCATAGAGCGATCGCATTCCAAGCCTCGCCGTCGGCGTCAGCTTGCGGATTGACGGCGGTTGTCATGACCATCAAATGAGCTCCCGACGCGAGCCGCTTCGACAGCAACAACGGATCGCCGTCGCCGATGCCAAGCACCGTCGCGACGTTGGAATCGGCCGCCGGATCGATCTTCCAGTAGCGAAAGATCGGCGTCGTGATCAATCCGCTGTCCGGATGCGATTGAAACGGTTTGCTGATCCGATGGCTGTATCCTTTGGGATCGATCGGATATTGATCGACATCGGCGAGCGATTCGATCCGCCCGATCGAAAGCGGATCGCCCGGGTCGCCCGATGAAAATTCTCGGTTAAACGTTTGCGGGTCGATGCCCGGGCCAAGCCACAGCATCGCGCTGTGCCCCTGTCGCAGATCAGATCGCAGCCAGCGAGCGTCCTCGCTGCGCAGCGGTCCCCAATCGCATAACACGATGAAATCGAAGCCGTCCGGCGGCAATTGACTCAGCCGTTGCGAGGCGATCTGTTGGACATCCAATTGCCCGGCCGTGCCGCTCCGCAGCGCGGTCGCGACAAACCGCGTCGCCGCCGCGTCGGCACCGATGCAAGCCACTCGCAACTGCGACCGCATCTCGACCACCAGGCGTCGGACGTTGTCGGCGTTCAGATCGTCGTCGGGAATCTTGACCGCCAGTACATGTTCCCCGGCGGGCAACGCGATCTGCCACGCGACATCGCTGCGAGCCCCCGGATCGATCGCGATCCGGCGACTCTCCCGGACCACGTCGTCGACCAATAACTGTACCAACATCGGATCGCTGCCACTCTGCGGCGATCGCGCGATCCGGCTGTGGAGCTGCAGCGGTTGCTGAGCTACAAAAAATCCGGGGTCGGCGTGGAAGGCGTCGATGTGCGAGTTATCGACGTCGCGGTTGCCGACGTCGACGATCGTCCAACTCGCATGCGGCGAGAGCTTCGTCTGCGCGGGGACGCTTCGCCAGGAAAGAGCTTGCAGGTCGGCGAAGATCGCGACCTCGACGGCGCCCGACCACAACCGATCGCTGTTGATTTCATCGATCCGCCGAGAGACGTTTTCGATCGCCAGGCCAAATGCGGCTTCGCTGTCGGTCGTTTGCAGCGACGCCAGCGTTTGCTGCATCTCGACAGGGTCATAGGTGATCGTGTCGACGATCCAGTCGTTTTGGGCACCTACCTGCAGCAACAGGAACCCGTCGCCGGGGTGCGCATCGTCGCACCGTTGGGATGCGGCAGCGATCGCGTCGGACCAGCGGGTGCCATCGTCGCGGCGCGTCTTCATCGACATCGATCCGTCGATCACTAGGATCTGCAAACGCGGCCTGCGCTCGAGCGGAACGTCTGCCGAGGCATCGATCACCGGATCGGCGAGCGCGATCGCAAACAGCACGATTGCCAGCACCCGCAAGGCCAACAGCAGCCATTGCCACAGTCGAAACTTTCGCTGCGATTTCTGTTGCGCCGCGATCACAAACTGGACAGCAGCCCAGCGGATCGAACGCCGCTGGCGACGCGAAAGCAGATGCAACACGATCGGAATCGCTGCTGCGGCCGCCCACAGCAACATCCAGCTGCTTGTAAAAAGGCCTAAAAAAAGCAGCTCATTTCCCATCGTGTTGGTTGTCGAGAAGGGGGTTTCAAAGAAAATAGACTGCTTCGCAATACCACAAGCACCGGCTTGCTGGCGTCGACTCCATTTCCAATTCTCTCAAATTGCAATGAATAACACTAGCAGCTTCAAGGTATTGTTTCTGATCGCCCTGATCGGGACCGTCGTCGGATGCAAGAGCGAGCCCGCCGATCGGCCCGAGGAAACGCCAGCCGAAGCGGTCGAAAAGACTCCCGCATCGGAAGCGACTGCCGAATCGGAAGCGACTGCCGCGATGGATGATCCCGAATCGCAGCCGGGCGTGATCGTGATGGACGCCGACCAGTTGCTAGCCAACCGCTTGCCCGCCGAACAGGCGAGCCAAGGTTGGGTGCGACTGTTCGACGGCCAAACCTTCTTTGGATGGCAGATCGCTAGCCAAGCGAACTGGCAGATCGACGATGGGGTGCTGAGTGTCGATGACGGCGAAAAGGGTCTGATCTGCACCACCATGCGTTGGCGCGACTATCAACTGTCGCTGGAATTCAAAGCCTCTCCCGAGACCAACAGCGGCGTTTTCTTGCGAACGAATCTGTTCCCAACCGATCCGACGGTCGACTGCTATGAATTGAATATCGCTTCGGCCGACAACCCCTTCCCGACCGGCAGCTTGGTGCAGCGGGAACCGAAAAGCAGCGCCGACATCGCCGCATTCGATTACGACGTGTGGCATCGATACGACATTCGCGTCGAAGGAGCGACCGTCAACGTGAAGCTCGACGGCGTGGAAATCCTCAACTACGTCGATCCCAACCCATTGCCCGCCGGCTTGATCGGTCTGCAATACAACGGCGGCCCGGCAGCGTTTCGCGATATCCGCGTCCGACCGTTGGGACTCGATTCGTTGATCTCCGAGACGATCGAAGACCACTGGGTCCGCTATCCCGAGATGGAAGGGGATTACCAGATGACGGACGACGGGATGCAAATCACCGGCGGCCGAGCCCAATTGGAATCGAAGGCTCAATACGACGACTTTGCCCTGCTGGCCGAAGTCCGCACCAACGCGGCAGCTTTAAATTCGGGGATCTTCTTCCGCTGCATCCCCGGCGACGTGATGATGGGCTACGAATGCCAGATCTCCAACGCCACGATCGAAGGCGATCCGATGTTCCCGGCCGATTGCGGAACCGGCGGATTCTTCCGTCGCAAGGATGCTCGGATCGTTGCCGCCGACGATCAGGAATGGTTTTCGATGCTATTGATCGCTGATGGATCGACGATGGCCACGTGGGTCAACGGATTGCAGGTCAGCGAATGGAGCGACGATCGCGAACCCGACGCCAACCCGCGCAAGGGCCAACGCCTGGAAGCCGGTACGTTGATGCTGCAAGCTCACGATCCGACGACCGATATCCACATCCGCCAACTGGCCGTCGCAACCCTCGCCGCCCCCGTCGAAGAAGCGAAGCCCGAAGCCAAAGAAGAAGTGAAACCCGAAGCGAAGGAAGAAGCCAAGGAAGAAGCCAAGGAAGAAGCCAAGGAAGAAGCCAAGGAAGAAGCCAAGGAAGAGCCGAAACCGGAAATGAAGGAAGAGCCGAAGGAAGAGGCAAAGCCTGAAGCGAAAGAAGAGAAAAAGCCCGAGGTGAAGGAAGAGGCAAAACCGGAAGCCAAGGAAGAAGCGAAGCCAGAAGTCAAGGAAGAGGCCAAGCCTGAGACGGCGGAAGAAACGAAGGAGTAGGCCGGGCGAGCGTTTTGCCGGGCGAGAGTGGCCAGGGGCGAGCGGATCGATTCAAATCGGGGGATGTCGCGGCGGGCTGGACCAGCCCTTTATAATGATCGGCCCTCGATTGGTTTGTCTGGATCGAGGCCATTCCTTTAACGAAAGCTCCACGATGAAAAAACTCGCCTCCCTGCTTGGAATCTGCCTGCTATCGACCAGCTGTTTCGCTCAAGCGACAACGACCGCGCCGGCTCTGAAGCCCGTCGCTTTGCAAGCCGGAACCGCGACGATCTCTCCCGCGAACTCGCGGATCGATTTTGTCGGCAAGCACGAAGGCGAAAAGCCCGATCCACGCAAAGGTGGCTTCGGCAAGTTCACTGGCCAAGCGAAGGTTGCCACCGATGGCTCGCTGCAATCGATCGCCTGGGAGATCGAAACCGGATCATTGTTTACCGAGATTCCTAAGCTGACCGGACATCTAAAGAACTCCGACTTCTTTGACGTCCGCGAATATCCAAAGGCTTCGTTCCAATCGACTTCCGTCGCCGCCGGTTCGGGTGAAGGGAACTACATCGTCACCGGTGACCTGACGCTGCTGAAGGCGACCAAGTCGATCAAGATCCCCGTTTCGGTCGACGTCTCCGCCGAAGGACTGACGCTGCACAGCAAATTCGAGATCGACCGCACGCAGTTCGGAATGAACTACGGTCAAGGCAAAGTGACAAACGCCGTTCAGTTGACTGTTGCGATCGGTCAGCCGACCGAAGCAGCCGGACGCTAAAGTGTTCTCGATCCAGGACATCCTCTACGGCGGGTGCTTACCCGCCGCGGTTGCGGTGCTTGTATTTGTTGTCATGTCGCGTGGGCTGCCCGAACAAGTCGGGTTGCGTTACGCGTCAGCATCCGCGTTGACGCTCGGCTTTCTCGCCGGATACGCGATGCTTGCACTCGGTCCTTGGGCGGCGGAATCGCATTGGCACTGGCTGCCCTACGCGCTGCTGGTCGCATCGGTCGCCGGACCAATCGCCGCGGCCGAGGGTGTGCACGCGGTCGAACGCTGGCTGTTGTTTGCCATCCTCGGCGGAACGTTTGCTTGGTTCTTGGTTCCCGAGTGGGACGATTTGCAGCCGTCGTGGGCGGTTCACGCCAGCATCTTAACGATCTATATCGCTTGCCTAGCCGGCGGTTTGGAATCGCTGGCCCGCCGGATGCCCGGACCGCTGTTACCCGCAACGCTTTGGATGACGCTCAGCGCGACCGCTGTCGCGTTGGCCCTCTCGGGCTCTCTACGTTTCGCCCAGATTGCGTTGGCCGGTGCGGCAGCGATGTTTGGACTGGCGATCCTCGCCTGGTTTCGTCCGGCGAGGACGTCGCTGGTCGGATCAGGCTTCGCCGTCGCAGTGCTGGCCGCGGGATCGTTGTTGATTGGCCGAGTCAATTCGTTCAGCGAAGTGCCGCTGGCAACGTACCTGTTGATCCCGCTGGCACCGCTGGCTTTGTTTGCCAGTCTCGCCGGTCCGCTCTCCCGCGTCGAAGGCTTCAAAGGCGTCGCGTTTCGCTTGGCGTTGCCGATCCTGTTGCTTGGCGTTGCGGTGGGGCTGGCGATCGCGGCCGAAGCCGGTTCCGATGAGATGGACTACAGCATGCGGCAACTCCCGCAGCGACTTAACCCTTCTCCGCTTCAGCTCGACGCGCTTCTTTAAACAACGCCTTCAGTTCCTCGCGTGCGGCGTTCAAGAAGTTCATCGCTGGCTCGGTTTGGTAATCGGGATAGGTCCATGGATGCATCTTCCAGCTGCCGCCGGTGAACGACATCGTCACTTCGGCAAAGATACCGTCGCGGAGATACAGTCGATGGTCGCGGTCCTTGGTCGTCGCCAGGACAAACTTGGCTAGCGTGAGGTAGCCCGAATCGAGGTTCAACGGGCGGTCTTCGGGATAGCTGTTCTGGGCCTTGAAATCAAGTTCCCATTGATTGGTCAGCAGCTTCCAATGGGCAAGCTGTTGCGGATCGCGGAGCGGTTCAAAGGCGAAGATCTGTTTCTTCAGATCTTCGCCCATCTCGGCTTGGTAATAATTGGTCATATCGAAGGCGAACAGCTCGCTCTTCAGCCGCACCTGGAACCCGGCGGCGGCAAACGTTTCGACCGACCAATCGAGCGCGTCGTCGTATCGCGTCGTGATCGCGCACAACGGCATCACGCTCTCTGGCATTCGTACAACACCCATTACTGAACCGACCTTTTCTTGGATAGAATAGACGTTTTGAAGTACTCGGTCGACGAAACCTCGCGACTTCGTGCGACCCGAAATGACACGATCCGTTTCTATCGACGCGAAGGTGCCCCGCGTGGTATCGACCGATCGGCAGTAGAACAAAGGCCCTTTCACCGATGACCAAATCAACGCACCCTTGGCTGGCCGATCGCACGGCGGCTTTCGACAGCAGCGGCATTCGCCGCGTCTTCGATCTAGCGGCCACGCTGAAGGATCCAATTAACCTGTCGATCGGTCAACCCGACTTCGACGTCCCCGACCCGGTCAAGCAAGCCTGCATCGCTGCGATCAACTCTGGCAAAAACAGCTACTCCCAGACTCAAGGGATCGCGCCGCTGCGCGACAAACTGCAATCGCAGCTGGACGCCCAATACGGCCATGCCGATCGCAAGGTCTTCGTGACCAGCGGCACCAGCGGCGGGTTGGTGCTGTCGATGTTTGCGATGGTTAATCCGGGAGACGAAGTGATCTTCTTCGATCCCTTTTTTGTCATGTATCCGCCGTTGATCAAGCTGGTTGGTGGCGTGCCGGTTCCGATCGACACCTATCCCGACTTTAAGATCGACATCCAAAAGGTCGCCGATGCGATCACGCCTCGCACCAAGATGATCCTGCTGAACAGCCCCGGTAATCCGACGGGTGTGATCGCGACCGAACAGGAGCAACGAGAGCTGGCGGCGTTGGCTGCCGAGCGTGGGATCGCATTGGTATCCGACGAGATCTACAGCCGCTTCTGTTACGCCGACCGCTTCATTTCGCCCGCCGAATTCAACGATCAAACGATCGTGATCGATGGCTTCAGCAAAAGTCACGCGATGACCGGATGGCGGGTTGGATTTGTCCACGGCCCAACCGAAGTCGTCGAGACGATGACCAAGCTGCAGCAATATTCGTTTGTCTGCGCCCCGCAGCCGGCTCAATGGGCGGCGCTCGAAGCGATCGACGTCGATGTCGACGACTACCGCCAACAATATCAAGGCAAACGCGATCGGATCATCGACGCTCTAAAAGACGACTACGAAATCGAAGTCCCTGGCGGCGCGTTTTACATCTTCCCGAAAGTCCCTTGGGGAACGGGAACTTCATTTGTCGAAGCGGCGATCGCGGCGGGGCTGTTGATCATCCCCGGCGGGATCTTCAGCGGTCGCGACACCCACTTCCGGATCTCTTACGCCGCCAGCGACCAGACGATCGATCGCGGCATCGAAGTCCTCAAGCAACTCGCCCGATCGGGCCCCAAGGCGTAAAACTCGATCGATCGTGGCGGCGGATGCCTCGAGTCGACAAACGGATTAGCCAATGTTCTTGCCCGCGACTTCCGGACTTTGTGGTAAACTTTTGTTATGACTCTCAAGCTTTCGAAAGACTTATCGGATGCGTTGCATGCGAACGGCAGCAACGGATTGGAAGTTGTCGATCCCGACAGCAACCGCATATATTTCGTCGTCGATGCTGAAATTCATCGACAGGCGATGGAGGCGTTGCGTCGTCAGCAAGACCGAGAAGCGATCGCGCTGGGGATTGCAGAAATGGAAGCCGGCGAAGGGACTTCGGTCGACGAAGCCTTCGAAGAGATCCGGGCAAATCTCAACCTGCCGCAGCGAAGGCAGTGAACCACCGCCTGATCATTCTGCCGCAGGCTCGGGCCGACGTCCAGCGAAACGCTTTGTGGTGGGCAATGCATCACTCATCGGAACAAGCCGCACGGTGGCTCGATGCGGTCCAATCGCAATTGGAGTCGATCGCTGAATTTCCGGAAAGCCATTCGCTCGCGGCTGAAAATGATGAGTTCGCCTACGAGATTCGTGAAAAACGCGTCGGACTGGGAGCTCGCCCGCGATACCGCGCCGTTTTCACACTCGCAGATGATGCGATCTGCGTACTGGCCATTCGAGCCGCCGAGCAGAATCGGCTCACCGAAGACCAAGTCGGCTTTGATGCTTGAAACGCAATGCTGCATCGTCGGCGCACATGGAGGCCGCTGCTGCTTGTCCGAAAGAGCACGATGGCCGGTCACGCGACGGGGGCAAGGAGTACCGAAGCGTGGATCATCGTAAGAAGAGATGATAGACCGGGTTGGCCGTTTCGTCGGCGTAGCGGTAGCCCAAGGTGTCGATGAAGTCGGCAAAGGCCTGCAGTTCTTCATCGGGAACCTGGATGCCTACCAGGATCCTACCGTAATCGGCGCCTTGATTGCGGTAATGGAAAAGACTGATGTTCCAGCTCGGATGCATGCTGGACAGAAACCGGACCAGCGCGCCGGGACGTTCGGGAAATTCGAAGCGATAGAGCCGCTCGTTTCCCACGAGCCGGCTGCGGCCGCCGACCATATAACGCAAGTGCTCTTTGGCCAGTTCATCATCCTTCAGGTCCAACGCGGCGAAGCCTTCGGTGGCGAGCGATTGTTGAATCTCGGGCAGCTCCTCGCGGCTGCTGATCGCCAGACCGACCAGCACATGGGCTTCGCGTTCATCGGAGATGCGGTAGCTGAACTCGGTGACATTCCGCTGCCCAATCGTCTGGCACAATCGCTTGAAGTTGCCCCGTTGCTCGGGAATCGTGACTGCCAGTAGCGCTTCGCGTTCTTCACCCGCTTCAGCCCGTTCGGCGACAAACCGCAGCCGGTCGAAGTTCATGTTCGCGCCACAGGTGATCGCCACCAGACTTTCGCCTTGCAGACCGTGCTGCGCGATGTATTGCTTCATTCCGGCGATCCCCATCGCCCCAGCAGGTTCCAAGATGCTGCGGGTATCTTCAAAGGCATCTTTGATGGCGGCGCAGACCGCGTCGGTATCGACGGACACAAAACCATCGACCAATTCCCGCGTCAATCGGAACGTTTCGGTGCCAACGATTTTGACCGCCGTGCCATCGGAAAAGAGTCCCACATCGTGCAGCGGGACCACGCTGCCGGCATCGATCGACTGGATCATCGCGTCGGAATCGCCCATCTGTACGCCGATGACTTTGATCTCGGGGCGAACCGCTTTGATATAGGCAGCGACGCCAGAGATCAGCCCGCCACCGCCGATCGCCACAAACACGGCATGGATCGGATGCTGGTGCTGACGCAGGATTTCCATCCCGATCGTTCCCTGACCCGCGATCACATCGGGATCATCAAAGGGATGCACAAAGACATATCCATGTTGTTTTTCGAGCTCCAGCGCGTGCGAATAGGCGTCGGAATAACTGTCGCCCTGCAGAACGATCTGAGCTCCCAAGTCGCGGACGGCGTCGGACTTCAATTTCGGCGTTGTCACCGGCATCACGACGACAGCTTGACACCCTAGCTGGCGGGCACTGAGTGCGACCCCTTGCGCATGGTTTCCCGCCGAAGCGCATACCACGCCGCGTGCCAGCTCCGCCGAGGAGAGTCGTGACATCTTGTTGTACGCGCCGCGCAATTTGAAACTGTGGACCGGTTGCGTATCCTCGCGTTTCAGCCAGACCCGATTGCCCAACCGCATGGACAATTTGTTCGCCAGTTCCAGTGGCGATTCGATCGCGACATCGTAGACGCGGGCGTTGAGTATCCGCTGTAAATATTCCAACAAGCGTTTATCCATCGTGGGCTCTCGCAGTTTGCATCTCTTCGGAGCACTCGCTCCCGTTGCACCTCTCCTCGGGCAACCGCCCTTCAAACAATCCCAGCATATGCCAAATCGCCCCCGAGCGATTGGGGGCCTTGGTCCCCAAGCCAAATCCATTGCTTGAGAATTTTCAGTGGGGAATCCCAGCAGGAAATCCCAGTCCCAGCGGGGACAGTCTACATTTCCGGGGAGAACGCCAGCCCGTCCAGAGAGCGAGTTTCGTACCACCTGAAAACAGGCTCTGTCCCCGAATTGTTTTCAGTCCCAGCGGGGACAGTCTACATTTTCGGGGAGAACGCCTGCCCGTCCAGAGAGCGAGTTTTGTACCACCTGAAAACAGGCTCTGCCCCCGAATTGTTTTACTGTCTCGTTGGCAGACACCACCCTGAAGAGCCTGGATGGCAATACTAGATGTGCGGGTAACCGCAAGGCGGTGTGGCGACACTGGCCTCGCTGCTTTCCGGTTTTACTGAGCAATGAAATGGATCGCTTCGCCGCTTCGAGCGGTCAGGGGGATCTCGAGCGTTTTGCTGGCAGCGACCGGTTCGTTGCGGATCGCGACGTGGGTCCGCGTGGTGACTTGCGGGTCGTGCGAATAGCGTCGGGCCGTAAAAGACTGCTCGTCGTTGAGGAAGTCCAACGGTACCGACAAGGTGCGCGGTTTGTCGCCGTTCATCGCTCCCAAGAACCAATCCTTTCCGCTGCGACGAGCGATGACGGCAAACTCGCCAATCTCTCCTTGCAAGACGCGGGTCTCGTCCCAGACGACGGGCAGTTCCCGATAGAACTCCAGTTCCGGTTCGTCGCCGATCCGGCCTTCTGCCGTTGCCCCGGGACCGGCGGGGCGATCGTACCAGTAGAGGAATTGCCAAGGGCTGTAGAAGCAGACACCTTTGGCTAATTGAAAGGCGTGATTGGCGTTCCGCGTCACGCGGTTGTTGAAGTAGCAGATCGTATGATCCCCTGCGCCGCAGATCATTCGCGTGAACAGAATCCGCAGCGTCTGCTGGTTCGACGGCGACGTTTCGTCACCGCCGATTCCCTCCTGAGTCATCAGGTTGGGATAGGTCCGCTCATAGCCGGTCGGTCGGTATTCATCGTGAATGTCGACCATCAATCGATGGTCGGCGGCTTTGCGCACCGCGTCGTGCAACCACCGCGTCCACTTCTGCGGACCGACGTTTACGAATCCGTATTTGACTCCCGCGATGCCCCATTCTTGATAGAGGTCGAGGACTTGGTCGAGCTGTTTTTCCAGCGCTCGCCGGTTTACATAGACGATGATTCCGATCCCGTGCTGTTTGCCGTACCGGATCACTTCGTGAAGATCCAATGGCCCGGCGGATCGTTTTGGATCGACGGTGATCGTCGACGCGTCCGACGAATCGTCGTATTCATGTCCGTACCAACCGGCGTCGTATTCGACGAACTGCAACCCGTTGGCTACCGCGAAATCGATGCAGGCCTTTCCGCCGGCGGTAGTCAACGTCACCTCGCGGATGACTTTGCCGGGGCGAATCCAGGAGGTATCTTCGATCGCACAGGGATCGTTCAAGTTCAAGCTCAAGGCGTTGTTGTTAAGCAGCTCCGCCGGCGAATCGGCGACCATCACGTAACGCCAGGGCGTCGTTACGCCTCCCTTGCAAACAACTTCGCTGGCCAGTTGAGCCTGCAACGCGTTGTCGACACCTTCGACAGGTTCCAACCGCATACGAGCGTAATCGACAAGCCGCGCTTCGCCGACGGCGAGGTACATATCTTTGCGAGCCGACAGAACCAACGGGCGTTCGCAATCCTTCTTCACTTCTTGCAACTTCGTCTGTTCGTAGACGCCTTGTGCCGAATAGACGGGCCAACATTTGTGATTTCCAGTAAACCGGAACTCGGTCTGCTCCCGCTGGATCACAAAGTCTTTTAAGGCATCCTGGTCGGGAATATGGTAGGCGAAGGCGACTCCTGCGTTGTAGGCGCGGACACGCAGCGTCATCCGCCGCGGCGGTTGTTGCGAATCGATAAGATCGATCTCGGCGTGGCGGTAGTTGTCGCGAATCGAACTCCGCTCGCCATAGACGGGACTCCACGTCGAATCGTGCGAACTGGTTCGCACCGCTTGAACCTGAAACCCATCCGACAGCGACGGGGCGGCTCGCAGCGCCAACCCTAAACGCGACGGCTCGATCACCTGTTCGCCCGATGCGAGTACGGAATAGCGAAGGGTGCCGTCGGAACAATCCAACCGTAGCGACAATCGATCGTCGGGCGAAGCGACAGCGACCGACTGAGGCTGCGGATCAGCCGCCGCCAGATTCACGTGAACCCCAAGTCCTACCAAGCTGAAGAGAAGCGTCCGAAGCAAACCAACACGAAGCATTCGAGAAACCATATTGAGTGTGAGCAGAAAACAAAAACGCCTTTCATTGATTGGGACGAAAGACGTCAATCAGAACATTCACAATGCGTTTGCGAATGCGTATGTAAAAGCAGCTACTCCGTCAACTGGAACGCCTCGAGCTGGTTCTCACCATCTGTAGAAACGGTGATCTCCAGTCCCGACTTTTCAAAATCGGAAAACTGTTTAGGAACGAAGTTCTTCTCCGTCACACTTCCTGGTTCGCCGACTTCTGCAACGATGTTCCCAGCCTTATCCACCATCGCAATCTTCTTGATGGCAACGCGATGCGTCCCTTCGGTCAGGCCATCGCCGGGATCAAACGTTTGCACCTCGAAACGTCCTTGGTCATCGGTCACCGCCGAACCCGGTTTTCCCTCGGGAGCTATGGGTTGGAAGAGCACAGTAGCTTGCGGGAGCGGTTCGCCATCCAGAAGAACCTGTCCCGAAACGGGATATACCGGCGGGCGATCCCGCGTCCAGCGGTCGCTTTTACGACCACCGCACCCAACAAAAAGAACAAGCGGTGCGGCGCAGAGCAGAAACCCAAGGGGGCGAAGAGAGAAAAGCATCATCAAAAGCACTTTCACAACAGGCTGGATTAAACGTGATAAAGGCGAATCTACAATTTATTGACTTCACCACCATCGCGCGAGCCCAACGCACCCCAAACGCCATAAGGACTGGTGCCCGATGTGACCGCGGGGAGAGAGAGGTTTCCCGAATCGATGGTTTCGGTGATGAAACGAACGGCCCCATCGGCCAGCACAACCTGGACACCACCTGGATGACGACTGGAAGAGGTGTAGATTCCGCCACCAGCTTGCGAGCTGCAGGTGGCTTGGTTCGGAGGCAAGATCGTCGTGACCGCACAATAACCTGGACGCCCGTCCTGCCAGCGTTGCCCATGGCAGCGGAATTGCGCGATCACCGAACCCGAGGTGTATTGACCGTTGACCAAATAGCCGCGACAGGCCAAAGGATCATTGGTCGAATTCGCCACGGCGCGACCCAGCCGCGAACTTTCGGGCGAGATCAAGACTTCGGACATCGCAATCGTATTGCTTAGACCATCGGTGATCGCACTGAAGTTCAGGTACAGCAGATAGCCAAAGAGCCCGCGAATGCCCTGGTCGGGACGGCTGGCATCGACCGAAATCGCATAGTTGTCTCCCATATTCAAGCCGTAGTTGAGTGGCGAATACATAGCGTTTCGATCGGGCCCCGTCGACGAAAACAATCCATCCGATGGACAGACAAACGTGTCAATCTGGCCGACATAGCCCGAGTTGGCGTTGTTGTGCCAGGCGTGGTACCCACCCGAGACGATCTGGTCATATCGCGGCTGCTGCTCCATAAACGGCAGCAGACCGACAAAAGCGCTCCAACGCGGCACTCCGGTCGCACTTCCACCGGTCCAGTTTGGACCTCCCTGCCGCGCTGGCATCGCGAGATAGGTGTCGTGATAGTTGTGAAGCGAGATCCCAAGCTGCTTCAAGTTATTGGAGCAACTCATCCGCCGAGCCGCTTCACGAGCCGCTTGGACCGCCGGCAACAACAGACCGACGAGGATGCCGATGATCGCAATCACAACCAGTAGCTCCACTAATGTAAAGCCACGACGAGAGCGCCCCTTCGTGGACGAAAAATCCGATTCGAGTTTTTGAACCATATTACAACCTTTAATCACAAAATAGGAAAATATAGACTCGCACAGATCGCAGAGACCTTCCCCACGGATCGCAACAGGGCAATCAAGCGCCAGCAAGCCGCCCAGCCCCGGAAGAGCTTTGATCAAAAGAAAATGGAACTCAGCACAAAGCCAACAGGCAGGCGAGGGGGAAAGAAAAATAAGAACACCGCAACATGAGTCGCCCGCAACCCCAAACGATCGGCTTCGATTGTACCTTTAACGAAAACAGAGTCAATTTCCACGAGTGCAACTTAATACAAACAATCCATCCGAACGGGAGCCTTTCCTACGGAAGCCCCCTCCTTCATTCGGCGCAACAAAAACCCACCTCCGGGTGGACACTCCTGCGAACGCACCGACACAAACCGCAGCCTGGAAACCAGACAACCTCTGTTAACGGGAGATGGGAGCCAGAGCGGACTGGGCGGAGATTGTGGGGCGCATGTGATCATCCCGAAGGGATCCAAGACAGTAGCGGGAGGTTGTCGCGCAGCGGCGCACCTACCGGATCGCCGAGGGCCGACATGTTCGATGTTCCCGGAGGAATCACAGAGCAGATCGAGATGCGTCCGGTGGTATTCGGTGCGCTCAAACCCTCGGCAACCTTTTGCGATCCCTGCGGGAACGTTGGACGCAACGCGACCGCTGTTTCGGCGGACGCATTCTCGATCGGGGCCGCATCTTCCGTTAAACTTGATCTCGCGTTTTTGCGTCTCGACTAACTCACCTCACGCCCCCCTTCAGGATCTCTCTCATGCGATACGTGTTTGTCGTTCTGTTTGCCTCCCTGGTCAGCTTGCACACGGCGACTGCCGAAGTCCAAACCAAGACTGTCCAGTACACCGATGGCGATGTCACGCTGGAAGGATTTGTCGCTTGGGATCCGGAGCAGACTCAGGCGGATGCTCCCGGCGTGTTGGTCGTGCATCAGTGGATGGGACTGACCGATTACGAAAAGGGACGCTGCAAACAATTGGCCGAACTGGGCTACGTCGCGTTCGCCGCGGATATCTACGGCAAGGGGATTCGTCCCGCCAACCGCCAGGACGCCGCAAAGCAAGCGGGCGTCTACAAAAATGACCGCGAACTGTATCGCCGCCGCTTGAACCTAGGGCTGGACCAGCTGCTGAAAATCGAGAACGTCTCGGCCGACAAAGTCGCCGCGATCGGGTACTGCTTCGGCGGCACCGGCGCGTTGGAACTGGCTCGCAGCGGCGCAAAGATCGGTGGCGTCGTCAGCTTCCACGGCGGCTTGGATTCCCCGACGCCAGCGGACGGGAAAAACATCGAAGCCAAATTGCTGATCTGCCACGGAGCGGACGATCCGTTTGTTCCGGCTGACGATATCGAAGCCTTCAAAGCCGAATTAAACGCCGCCGACGTCGATTGGCAGATGGTTTATTACTCCGGTGCCGTCCATTCGTTCACGCAGCCGATGGCGGGCAACGACAATTCGGCCGGTGCGGCTTACAATCCGCGCGCCGACAAACGATCATGGAATGCAATGCGAGTCTTCTTCACGGAACTATTCGCCGGCAAATAGAAGCTATCGTTCTTCCCACCTGAGTCCCCGCACGAGATCCCACCCAATGCCTCTGCCTACCAAGTTGCTCCGCGTTGCAGCGTTCCTGTTTCTTGTCACCACAACCTGCGCCGCGGACGATCTGCGGGTGGGAGTGGCCGATGTCGATATCACGCCTTTGGAGTCGTATCCGATGGCGGGATATTTCCACGAGCGGTTGTCGACTGGCCAGCGGGATCCGCTGCGTGCCAAGGCGATCGTGATGCGTGACGGCGAGACAGCCTGTGCGGTTGCGTTCTGCGACATGCTCGGTGTCTCGCGCGACCTGTACGAAGAGGTCCGCGATCAAGCGGCCAAAGCGACGGGGATCGAGCCCGGTCGAATCGTCGTTTCGGCGACACATGCGCACACAGCGCCGGACTACTTCGCCGAACTGTATCGGGTTCAACAGCAACCCGATTCCGAAGCTTCGAAAAAGAGTTATGCGAAATACTTAAGCAACCAGATCGTCGCGGCGATCGTGCAAGCCAACGCTGCGGCAGTGCCGGCCAGCATCTCCTCAGGCCAAACCAATCAAGAGACCCCGGTCTCGTTCAATCGTCGGTTTGTGATGCGCGACGGCAGCGTTGCAACATGGCAAAACCATCGCAATCCGAAAGTCGTCCGCGCCGCGGGCCCGATCGATCCCGAGATCGGATTGCTGATGTTTCGCTCGGCAGCCGACGATCAACCGCTGGGCGTCATGAGCAACTTTGCGTTGCACCTGGATACTGTCGGCGGAACTCAGTGGAGTGCCGATTTCCCGTTTTACATTGAACAAGCGCTCCGCAAGCATTTGGGCCCGCAAACCATCTCGCTGTTTGGTGCGGGAACCTGTGGCGACATCAATCACTCCAACCCGAACCAAAAGGAACGGAACAAGTGCGATATGATCGGCGGCTCGCTGGCGACAACGATCGTCGACGCGTTGCCAACGCTTACTAAAATCGAATCGCCGCGTCTGCAAGTCTCGCACGCCGTGGTCCAGTTGCCGTTGCAAGAGGTTTCGCCACTGGAAATCGAACGAGCCCAGCAATTGATCCCCGCAGCCGAAGCGGGTGAAAAGATCGCGATGATGGATCGGGTCGCGGCCTACAGAGCGTTGCATTTGTATCAACTGCGGCACGGGGACCCCGTTCCCGATATCACGCCTCGCCGCCAGGTGCACAGCCTGCGTGGCGTCGGGGCGTCGCTGCCGGTCGATGTGACCACGATCGCGTTGGGTGATCAAGCGGCGATCGTCTTCCTGCCCGGTGAGGTCTTCGTCGACATCGGTCTGGCGATCAAACGCGGATCTCCCTATCCAACGACATTGGTCGTCGAACTGGCCAACAGTAACGAGACGATGTACATCCCCACTCGCGGCGCTTTCGCGGGGGGCGGATATGAAGTCATCAACTCTGCGGTCGCACCTGGCAGCGGAGAGATGTTGATCGAATCGGCGTTGACACAGTTGCGAGAATTGGCGACGCCAGGCCAATAGCGACCCCTTGCCGCGACACGGCTATAATTTGCGTGATCGTCCGCCGGACGATCACGCTCTCCCCCAACAACACCCAAGAGTAATTCCCATGCTGCGTACCCTTTTACTGCTGTTACTGGCGCTGGTCCCGCTGTCCGCCGGAGCTGCTGAAAAGCTGAAAGCGTTGATCGTCGATGGTCAAAACAACCACGGAGACTGGCCCAAGACAACGGTCATGATGAAGCGGTATCTCGAAGAGACCGGGCGGTTCACCGTCGACGTGCGACGCACCCAATACACCTGGAACGGCGGAAAGCTGCTGGACGAATATCCGCTGAACGACGGACGCAAATACCAAAGCCTCAGCAAGCCGAAGTCCGACCCCGACTTCAAGCCAACCTTTTCCGATTACGACGTCGTGATCAACAACTTCGGTCACAGCGCAGCGGCTTGGCCCAAGGAGACGCAGACGGCATTGGACAAGTTTGTCCATTCTGGCGGCGGGTTGGTCGTGGTGCATGCGGCGGACAACGCGTTCTCCGAATGGCCACAGTACAACCAGATGATTGGCCTGGGTGGCTGGGGCGGCCGCAATGAGAAATCGGGGCCTTACGTGTTCATCGACGCCGAAGGCAAGACGGTTCGCGATACGTCGCCAGGGCGCGGCGGAGCTCACGGACCGCAGCACGAGTACCAGATCGTCGTCCGCAATCCCGACCATCCGATCACCCGCGGTTTGCCCCGTTCGTGGATGCACACCAAAGATGAACTGTATCAACAACTGCGGGGTCCAGCCGACAAGATGACGATCCTGGCAACCGCCTTTGCCGCCGAAAATTTCAAAGGGACCGGACGCCACGAACCGATCATGATGACGATCGATTACGGCAAGGGACGCGTCTACCACACGCCGATGGGACACGCCGATTATTCGATGGAATGCGTCGGGTTCATCACGACACTGATCCGCGGAACCGAATGGGCTGCGACGGGGGACGTCACGCTGACCGAAGTTCCCAAGGACTTCCCGACCTTCGAAACGGCGAGCAAGCGGTCGTTCGAATGAGTCAACGGTATTTAGTTCCCGATCTGATCGGCCACTCAAGCGTCGCCCTGACCGACGATGAAGCGCATCATGCCGCCGGCGTGATGCGAGTCAAACCGGGGGCGACGCTGACCTTGTTCGACGGTCAAAACAACGAAGCTCTCGCGACCGTCGAATCGGTTTCTCGCAAGCGAGTGGAATGCCGGATCAATCAGATCGGCGAGGTCGATCGCGAATCGCCGCGGATGCTGTTGATCGCTGTGGCGCTCCCCAAAGGGGATCGCGCTCGCAGCGTGATCGAAAAAACTGTCGAACTGGGAGCTCACGGCTTCGTGCCGATCGTCTGCCGCCGTTCGGTCGCCAAGCCCAGCGATGGCCAACGGAAGCGGCTTGAGCGGTACGTGATCGACGCCAGCAAACAGTGCGGGCGGAATCGTTTGATGCAGATCGCCCCGGCAATCGCATGGCCCGAGTTTGTCACTTCCGAAGCAAGCGCGCTGTTCGACGGCTCCACGATCGATCCGCCGGCCGATGTGCAGCGGATCGTGGCCGACCCGACAGGCGTTTCAGCCGACCCGAGCGGCCAGCACCCCGTGATGTTTGCAGTCGGTCCCGAAGGGGGCTTCGATCCCGAAGAGATTCGGTCGGCGCTCGATGCCGGATGGTCGACGATTTCGCTGGGGCCGCGGATTTTACGAGTCGAAACGGCGGTCGGCGCGCTGTTGTCGATCGCTCAGTGAACCAACTGCGGCTGGGCAAACGAAGCGACATTGGGCGGCCCGATCAACGATTGCCGCAGCGTACCTGTCGCGCGGCCGAGATCGATCTGGGCGACGCCATAATTAATTTGTGATTGCAGCAGCGAATTCTCCGACGCCTGCAGACGGTCCTGAGCGCGGAGGATGTTGTCCAGATAGAGATCGGTAAAGCTGGTCCCGTCGGCGAGATAACGCATCCGAGCGTTGACGTAGTTGAGATCTTCGTGAGCCGAGACGAGAGCGCGTCCTTTGAGGTCGAGATCGGTGGCAGCTTGGGCTGTCGCCAGCCAGCGATCGCGAACTTCCAAAGCGATATCGGCCGCCACGCCCTGCAGATCGGCTTCGAAGCGTTTTAGATTGGCGACCGTTTGACGTTGCCGAGCGTTTGCGGCGCGGTTGTAAACGGGGACCTCAAACGTCAGCCCGCCGCTGATCCCTGGATTGGAATCGACGAACTGATCGCGGAACGCGTCGCCGAAGTTCTTGTCACCGCGGAGCGATGCCGAATAGGTCGACAACACGAGGTTCAGAACCGGCAGCAACTCGTTGTCGGCGACGTTGTTTTCGATCGCCGCGGATTGAATCTGCTTCAACGCTCGCCGCACCTCGGGGCGATAGGCCAACCCGACTTCGACATCTTGCTGCACGTCGCTGGCTACACCCGTTTCGGGCGGCAGCGTCGTGGTGACGAATTCAAAGCCTTGCTGTTGAGCGTAGTTGGAACCAAAGATCTCGCGGAGCAAAGCTTCCTGAGCCCGCACCACATCGTATTCAGCCGACACCGTCGCCGCATAGCGAGACGCCACTGCGCTGCGGATGCGGTTCATGTTGTCCTTGCCGGCATCGATCTGCTGACGCTTCTCGACGATCTTCAACAGTTTGTCGGCGCGGTGCCACGATGCTCGGGTTTGGACGAACCGGCCGCGGACGCCAACCAGATTCCAGTACGCCACGGCGACCACTTGCAACTGCTGCTCGATTCCGGCCTGCAGATCTTCGACGGAAACTTGATGGGCGAACTTGGACAGTTCGACCGGACTGGTATTCACTTGGTAACCAGCACCGCGCAACAACGGTTGTGTGTAATCGATCGACAAGCGTTGGTTGGCTTGATCCGGCGGGGTGAAAAAGCTGGAGTTCGAATCGCGGAAACCTGTCCGATGTGCGATTTCGAGATCCCCGCCAAGTCGATTTCGCTGACGGCCGCCGAAGCGGGTGCCGTAATCGTTGACTTCCAAACGGCTGGCGGCACCAGCCAACGCGTCCCCCACGGGGTCGTCATCGTGAGCCCAGATCGATTCGACAAACACCGTCCAGTCGAATCCGGCGTCCAGTCGAGCGACCTCGTAACCACGGCTGTCGACCTCCGCGGTCAACGACAACAGCTCGGGTGAAAACCGCAGCGCCGCTCGGTACGCATCTTCCAGCGTCATCGCTTGAGATCGATCGAACCGCAACAAAGGTTTGCGAACTTCATCATCCCACCACTTGCCATCGCGTTGCAGCGACGACTGGGGATCGACGCGATCGACAACGACGCTGGCTCCCTCCGGTTGTGGTGTCGCGGTGCGAGGCGGGGCGATCGCTTCGATCGGAGCGGTCGGCTGCGGGTCCGCGGCAGGCGTCTCGGTGATACTCTCCAAAAGCGCTTCAAACTGGGGCAGCGGCTGAGACGGAGTTGCTGCGGGGCGGGGCAGGTCTTCGGCCAGCGCTTCGGTCCGGGGCGGATCGATCGTCTCGCGTCGCATTGGCGGTACATCGGGGATCGCGATCCCGGTGATCTCGCTGTCGAGCCGCGGATCGGCCCGAGGGGGCAGCGGCGAGACCTGCAACGGTTCGTGAGGCTGGTTGTCCAGATCGGGCAGCCGAAACGCATCGTATAGACTTGGCCCCGATCCCTGCGATTCACCGATGATGTGCGGCAGACGCTGGGGCTTCTGAACCTTCGGCAGCCGCTGGGTGTGGATGATGCTTGGCACCTCGTCGACATCGTTAGACGAGGTCGCTGGCGAATCGGGCAGCGGTTTCTGCGAAGCGTCGGCGTTTTCCGCTGGCTGCAGCTGGATCGCCGGCATTTCGATAAGCGGCGGTGGTTCCAGCGGATCGATTGCGGGCGCTTCATCGGCCGATGGTTGTTCGTTTTCAACAGGCTGCGACGGAGCCACTTCCTGCGGCTGCGATGTATTGTCTTGCATCAGCACCGAATCGGGCAACCGGTCACTGGGCGAAGGCGTTTGGTCCTCAGGAGGCGTTGGCCCGTTGAGAGCGATCGATAGACGCACAGCTGCCGGAGCGATGGTGGCAGACGGCTTGGGCGCCACCGGTTCGCAGACCCGTTGAACCGTTTTAGGAAAGGGCCTGCCAAGCGCTGTTGCCGCGAGCCGCGGCGGCGCGGGGGCGGGACGTCCCAGAGCGGCTCGTGCCGCGGCAGGCCCGTTGACTGGGGCGGCACGATTCCAAAGCTGCATGCTCTGGTCCGAACCGATCACCGGAGCCAACGGTTTGGCTGGATCGCCAGCCGCTGCAAAACCTAGCGGCAGAGCGATCGAGAACGTCGCGATGATCTTATGAATAACCTGCATCGATAACCTGGCAGAATAGACCCAGCGGAACTTGGTGTCCGACAATCGTGTCCATTCTGTTATCGATTACCACGCGAACCGATTGCATCAATTCTACCGGGCTGATCGAAGTGCTTGCCCGGGAACTGAGGCGTGTCCGGATTGCGGCAAGTTTACCGGTTATCGCACCAAGCCATTGTCGCGCGATGCCGATTGAGGAACCGACTCGGATCCGGTTGCCGCCTTCAGCGCTGCTTTGACCTGGCTGTCGGTCAAGATGTCGGGGAGCACGATCGGATTCTTGGGATCGCCAGCGGGGTAGATTGCCAGCAATGGAATCGAAGCGCTTTTCAATTCGCTGAGCTTCGATTTGATCTCGTCGCTCGGTTGGCTCCAGTCGGCTTTCATCGGGACGACGTTGTGCTGTTGAAGCGCTTCGGCCATCGATTCGGTATTCAGCACGCTGTTAAAATTGTAGATGCAGGTCGGGCACCAATTGGCCGTGAAGTCGACCATCACGGTTTTGCCCTGCTTTTGCAATGCTATCAACTTCGCTTCGCTGTACGATTCCCACTTCATGATCTCCGCCGCGGGAACCAACAAGTGGAACATCAACAGGGTTAGCGCGATCGCCGCACTCGCACCGGTGCACCAAGCGGTAAACCGCTTCTGCATCGATTCCCAGTTCGGTACGCGGCCGATGATCCAGCAACCGAACCAGACGGCGATCAGCATGCCAAACACGGCGGCGCGATATTCATCCGGAACGCCCGCGAACAGATAAACAACCGTTCCCAGCAGGAAGAAGGAGAGCCCTTGTTTCAGGGTCTCCATCCATTCGCCTGGCTTGGGCAGCCAAGCGATCGTGCTGGGGAACAGTCCGATCAACAGATAGGGCAACGCCATTCCCAGTCCGATCGCCGTGAAGACGGCAACGACGACGAAGTTCGATTGCGTCAGCATGAACCCAAAGACGGGGCCCAGGAACGGTCCACTGCAGGGCGTGGCCAGGACCGTCGAAAAGACGCCCTTGGAAAACGCACCGGCGGGGCCCTCTTTCCGCTGCAGCGCGCCGGCGGAGCTGTTGGTCGCAAAGCCGGGCAACGGGATCTCCCAGGTGCCCAGGAAGCTGAGTGCCATCGCAAAGACGAAGACCATCAACCCCAGTCGAAACTGGATGTAAGTGTATTGTTCACCCCACGAAAACGATTCGCCGTAAAAGGTGCGAAACCCGATTGCGACGGCTGCCAAGCACCAAAAGACCGACAGCAACCCAAGGGTATACCAAAGGTTCAGCGAGAGGATTTTACCGCGATCCTGGCCGGCTTGTTCGACAAACGACATCACCTTCAAACCGATCACCGGCAGGACGCAGGGCATCAGATTCAAAATCACGCCGCCCAACAAGCCAAAGGCGAGGGCCAGTGGGATACTGAATCCGCTGCCGCTGCCCGGATTGACACTGGCCGACAGATCGTCGACCCAGTCGCCCCCAGCGGCCGCTTCAGCGATCTGGTTGTATTCGATCGACGTGATAGCGACCGGCGTTGCGGCGTCCGAAGTTTCTTTGCCCAAGGCGATCGTGGCGGTTAAGCGAATTCCGCGACGCTCCAAACAGCTGGTGTCGGTGCAGGCTTGATAGCCGATCATCGCTTCCAGCGGATATTCGCCCGCTTCGGCAGTCTTGTCGACTTGAATCGGTAATGTCCAGGTCACATCCCCTTCGTGATACGCGATCTCGGCGAGGCCGGGGATTTGTTGATCGCTGAGCACCGGTTCGGTCGAAGCGGTCGGCGGGCCAACGCGCAACGCAGTCTTCTTGGTCACGATCATAACGGTCGAGAAATTGGCGTCGACGGTCGAGGACTTATACAGATGGTAGCCGTCATCGACGGTCGCGCGGACGATCAATTGAGCATCGTCGCCGGGGCGCACCTTGCCCGGTAGCAGCTCGGCACTCCAAGAGACGACCGATTTTTCATCGCGGAATTCGCCGCCGGCCATCGGCGGGGCGTAGCTGCCGGTGAACTTTGCCGTCAGCGTCTCTTCGACTGGCAGGCAGGTGGCGTCTTTGCAAGCTTGGGCGTCGACGATGATTTCGAATTCGGTCGACGATAAGTTCGCTGGATCGGCGAATTGGATCGGCGCCGTCCAGATCACTTCGTCCACATGGTCTTCCACCGTCACGCCTTGGAAGATCTCGGGATTCGATTTCTGCGGAGCGGTGTTGGGCGTGAACGGACCGAGCAGCTTGACCGGGCTGCCTTCGCTCAGTTCTAATCGCGTTCGCTTGGGACCGCCGGCGGGCTGAGTAACCGAATAGAGATGCCAGTCCTTGGCAACAACCGCTTTGACATGAACGCGACCGCGGTCGGTGCCGTCGGCTTGTTCGAAGGTCGCTGTCAGTTGCACCTCTTTTTCGACAGCCCCCAACTTCAAGCCCGATGGCAATTGAGGCGCGAGGTTAAATCGTCGATCGGTTTGAGCCAGAGCAGGGACAGCGAGTGCGAGCAAGCAGATCAGCGTTGCCAATCGAGATCCGTGGTTTACCATAATTTGACACTTCATATTGTGTATTCCCCGAGACGACTGGATAGCCTGGGTGTTCGACTCTGCCCCTACAGAGACAGAAAATTTTACGGTGCCGACAAAAACAGGGTCAACAGCTTAGTCGGCGCGATCGAACGTTTTTAGTGTGCGTTAGCACACATTACGTTTCACTCGCGGCCCGAAAATCCAACCAACCTGCAGCAACTGACATATATCTGCGCTGCGGGGGCTACGGGAACAGCATTTCCGCACGATCGATCGTTTCTCGGAACCGATCGACTGCTTTTTCTGCTCCCGCATCAAACCTGCGGTTCTCTACGCACAGCCATTGGGTCCAATTTGCCGACGCTATCAAACTCGTGGCGGCGTCCAACAAGGGGATCAGACGCTCCGAATCGTCAGCCAGTGGGCAGATCCGACGGTACGCAGCGATAGCTGCATTATACCACTGGGGAGGTATTTCCCCACAGCTTCCTAGAAATCTGGCCAGGTCGGTCGCCGGCGTGTCGATGCGGACGGCGTCGTAATCGACGATCGCTGAAACCGATTCCGTTGCGCTGCCAAGGTTGTCGAACAACAGATGTTCTAGGTGGACATCGCGCAGTACCCATTGGGTTTTCACCCGGACCGCCGCCGCTTCGTTCAAGCGATAGCGGATCGCAGCGTGGTTCGCATTCCAGAGTGCCATCGCGCGGTGGGCCAGCGATTGCAGCGGCGGTGGCGAGGCGAGCACGCGATCAAACGGATTGTTATGAGTCAGTTGGTCGATCCGCGCGATCCGAGCCAAGACCGCCGGAGCGACCTGGTCTTGGCAATCGACAGCGGCAAGGGATCGATGGATCGAGGCGATCGCTGCGGCCGCCTGTTCGATCCGCGGAAGGGACAGTTCGTCGCGCGAAAGGCATCGGCCGGGCATCCAACGCGTCAGATCCCAGACACCGTTGTCGCTAGCGATCCGCGCGGTGGTTCCTGGGCGACAACCGACCTCGGGGACCAGCATGCATCCGCCGGTTCGCGCGGCGGACATAAAGCGATGCACCTGATCGACCCGCGCGATCTCGGTTCCCAGCGGCCACCGACGCAGACAATAGCTCGTCCCATCGGCCTCGACGCGATAGACTCTCGCGCCGCTGAGTCCCCAGCCGCTGGCAGCCGGTTCGATCTGTGTGGCTCCCCGCGGCGCGAGCAACTGGTGGAGAATCGATTCGGGGATTTCGTTCATGCGGGCAAGTTGGTTGCGGAGCCAGGGCAAAGCCTTGATTCTACCGATCGCAACCGCCGACGCTTAGACCAGTTCGCGGATCGGTTCGATTCCCTGAGCGACAGGATACTGAGGTCGCCCGCGGAGATCGAACTCGCGAACCGTGTTCAGATCGATGCCGAGGTTGTGATACAGCGTCGCCAACACCTCTTGGAACTGAATCGGTCGGTCGACAGCATGTTCGCCCAAACGGTTGGTCGAACCGATCACTTGGCCGGTACGCATTCCACCGCAGGCCAACAACGCTGTCGAAACGCGAGGCCAGTGGTCGCGTCCCGCGTTGGCGTTGATCTTGGGCGTGCGACCGAATTCACCCCAGCAGACGACCGAGACATCTTTATCGAGATTGCGTTCGACGAGATCCTGGATCAGTGCGGCCAGAGCTTGATCCAGCATCGGCATGTCTTGGCGGGCGCGTTTGAAGTTCTGACCGTGCCAATCCCAACGGCTGAAGTTCAGCGACACGACGCGGGCCCCCGCTTCGACCAACCGCCGTGCGATCAACAGATTCTCGACCATCTTCGGCGCCCCGTCGGCGCGGAACTGTGGATCCCCGGTGCCATATCGCTCGACGATCGCGGGATCCTCTTTCGACAGATCCATCGCGTCGGCCAATTTGCTGCTGGTCAGGATCCCCAACGCTTGGTTGGTGAAGGCATCCATTCCGTCCATCGCGCCAGTGCTGTCGAGTTCGCGCTGCAGCGAGTCGATCGATTTCAACAGACCGGCTCGATCCTGCAGTCGTTCGAGCGTGATGTCTTTTAGAACCATGTTGTCGATCTTGGAGGTTTCGCCTTTGCCACCCATCAATCGGAAGGGTGCATGAGCCAAGCCCAGGAAGCCGCCAGCGCCAGGTTCTCCCCATGGCGCATGACGCGTCTTGTACATCAGGCTCACGTGCGGCGGCATCGCGTTGCCCGCAGGGCCTTGCAGCTTGCTGACCCATGCGCCCATCGACGGCCAGCCGCCGGCCGGTTCATTGTTCCGAGCGTCCCAACCGGTGACGCATTGGTCGCTGTAGTGCGGCCCTTTAGCGCCAACGACCGAACGGATGATCGCACAATGCTCCATCTGCTTGGCCAGCTTGGGAAACAACTCGCAGATTTCGATCCCCGGCACGCTGGTCCCGATCGGCCGGAACTCGCCGCGGATTTCGCTGGGGGCATCCTGCTTGAGATCCCACATGTCTTGATGGGGCGGGCCGCCGGGCAGGAAGACGTTGATCACCGCTTTGTGCGGACGATGCCCCTCGCCTTTGGCCGCTTCGGCCTGCAACAACTGGGGCAACGAAAGCGTCCCGAGCGTCATCCCGCCGACTTTGATGAAGTTACGACGCGAGACACCATCACAATACTGACCAGCACCGCCAGATCGGCCGAGAATCGTTAACATCGCAGAAGGCTCCACAGGTAGGAACGAACAACATCGATGTCGTTCGCGCGTGGTTGAGGGTCGTTTGCGTTGACCGCACGTTGGGGGGCGGACAACCTAACGCATATCGTAACGGTCGCTTGCCCGCCGTACAACAAATGAAACTTGCAGATTCACACTGTATTTTGCGAGTGCTAGCATCGATAGCACGGTTGGGAGCGACGAAACGGGGCATCCATCGGTATCCACTCGCCGCCCCCCATGAATCGCCACGTAGACGCTAGTTCAGGTGCCTGTGGACCACTAGCCAGGCTTGATAGTTGACGTGGTGTCACGTCCCTGCACAACTTACGCATGCGCCCACATGGCGATCGTGCTCGCATGGATTAGGGCGCCCAGCGGACCGATTCCTGCTCGTCCTGCAGCGACGTGTGGCCAACTTCGGTCAATCGCTTCGGTTGCGATTGCAGATCCGCGCCCCTTGCTGCCGAAATTCATAGCAGGTCAGTAGGTGGGCAATGTGGATGTCGCAAGACGTCGGATAGGGGGTGGCAGGTTTTCCAATTTGAGAGTTTTTCATGTCGACAACTTTCCCAGATCGAGTTCGGATCTGACTTCATCTGAAAAAGGCTCTCTAGAAATGCCACACGATCCCCCTCGCAACCGCCGCTTCGCAGCCGCCGTCCCTTGCGTATTGCTCGGCGGGATCGTTGTATTGTGCTGTGGCGGATTCTATCTTCGCGAAGCGGGGCATCTAAAGAAGGCTTTGCTGGCGAACGAGCGGACAGGAATCGATGCTTGGGCGCAGCATGTTCAATCGAATCTTCGCCCGGTCGCCGACGACCTGCGCCAACTGGGAAACGACGCCAGCCTGATCGACTACGCGACCGCTGGCGACTCCGAATCGCTTCATCGAGCGACGCAGCAGGCGGTTGTGTTCAGCCGATTGAAACCCGAATACGATCAGATCCGCTATCTGAATCAACAGGGTCATGAAGTGCTGCGGGTCAATCAACACGGGCGGGTCGTGCCCGAGGAGGAACTGCAAGACAAATCGGCCCGCGATTACTTTCAGAAGGCGTCCAGGTTGGAACCGGGGCAGATCTATTTGTCCGCCATCGATCTGAATGTCGAACACGGCCAGATCGAGCAGCCGTTTCGTCCGATGCTGCGATTTGCGATGCCGATCTTCGATGAATCGGGAATGCGGCGGGGTGTCTGTGTGATCAACTACTTTGCTGGTGGCATGTTGCACTGCATCGAAGAGGTGCGTCCCGACGTCGCTCATCGGTTGCGTCTGCTGAATCAGCGCGGCTATTGGCTGAAAGCCTCCGGTCCGGAGCGGGAGTGGGGATTTATGTTCCCCGATCGCAAGATCCTACCGCTTTCAAAAACGGACTCAGCGCTTTGGAAGCGGGTGGAATCGGAGCTTCGTGGTCAGGTCCAATTTTCATCGGGGACGTTGACGTGGCAAAAGGTTGACCTGCGAAAGAGCATCGCCACGGATGCCGATTCGGTGGTCGCCGAAGAACAGTACTTGATCTTCGCATCGGAGATCAGCGACGAGGAATATGCCGATCTGTTGTCTCACTTGAAGACGTTAGCTGGGTTGTTGACGCTTGTTCTTTTGGGGCTGACGATGGTCGCCTACCGCATGTACCGGTCGAAACAGCAGGCGACCGATGCGATGCGCAGCAGCCAGGAAGATCTGGAACAAACGCTCGATTCGATGGACGATGCGTTTCAGGCCCGCGAGGCGGCGGAGTCGGCCAACCAGGCGAAAAGCGAATTTCTGGCATCGATGAGCCATGAACTGCGCACGCCGCTCAACGGCATCTTGGGGATGAACGAGTTGTTGTTGAACACGTCGCTGACCGATCGCCAACGGCAATTTGTTCAAGCGGGCGATACGTGTGGCAAGGCGTTGATGCAACAAATTAACGATATCCTCGACCTCTCGAAGATCGAAGCGGGCAAGCTGGAGTTGGATATCCGTTGGTGCGATTTGGAAACGTTGGTCTATTCCGTGGCTGAGGTCTTTTCGTATTCGACACAAAAGAAAGGTTACCCGTTGGATTGCCAGATCGATTCGCAGGCGTGTGCGAACGTGCGATGCGACGAGAATCGTCTGCGGCAGATTTTGGTGAACCTGGTCAGCAACGCCGTCAAGTTCACCAAGTCGGGAAGCGTGACGCTGCGGACTCAGTGCGTCGACCAGCAAGCCAACCAGATGCGGTTGCGATTTTCGGTGATCGATACGGGGATCGGAATCCCCAGCGACCGCCTGGATCGACTCTTCAAACCGTTTTCGCAGGTCGACCGTTCCGATTCACGCGAGTTCGGCGGAACGGGGTTAGGGTTATCGATATGTAAACAGTTGGTGGAGTTCATCGGAGGATCGATCGGGGTGGAAAGTCAGCCTGGGGTCGGTTCGACGTTTTGGTTTGAGGCGACCGTTGAGACCGAACCCCAGAACGGCTTGGTCGCGGATCGCCGCCACGCGTTGGCGGGTATTTGTGTTGTGTCGGTCAACAAAACGATCGATGCGCGGCAACAAATTTTCGATAGCCTGCAAGCGTGGGAGTGTCCTTTTGAACGCTTCCAATCGTTAGCCGAAGCTCGCGAAGCCATTGAAGTCGCCGAGCGTCAGGGCAAGCCGTTCTCTCGCGTTCTGGTCGATTGTCAATCGGTCGCTGCGGATGGTGGTGGCGAATTGCAACGTTTTACACAAGCCTGCCGGTTGCCGATCATCGGCTTGGCCGCCGATTTGGACGACGCGTTGCAGAAGCGTTTGGCGGAAATGGGGGTGGGAGATGTCCTCTTGGATCCGGTCCGACCAAGCGCGCTGTTCGATGCGCTCGCCACGGCGATCGCGGTTCCCGAGGACTCCATGTCCGCGGCGGCAACGATCTCAACGGCCACAGAGGCGTCAAGGAAAACGTTGTCGGCCCACATTCTGGTGGCGGAGGATAACGATATCAACCAGATGTACATTCACGAGTTGCTGACTCGGATGGGCTGCACCTGCGATATCGTCTTCAACGGCGACGAAGCACTGACGGCGCTCGAATCCAACCGCTACGACTTGGTGCTGATGGATTGTCAGATGCCCGGGATGGATGGCTTTTCCGCGGCGAGCGAAATTCGCCGGCTGGAGAGGACAGGTGAACGTTCTGGTCACATGCCGATCGTTGCCTTAACCGCCAACGCGATGAAAGGGGATCGTGATCGATGTATGGAGGCTGGGATGGATGAATATCTCAGCAAGCCGATCAAGTTGGAAAGGTTGCGCGAGATGCTGAGCCGTTTTCTCGATTAGCCGTCGCCCCAGATGCGAACGTGTCTATAGGTGGCAGTGGTTGTCTAGGCGAGCACGTTTGATCACGTTGCTTGTCGGGATATCTGGTAAACGTGATACAACGTTGGAAACCGCGCTGCGGAATCGTGTCATGAAATGATGCTACGTGGGGAATGTGACCTAGTCTTCGGAAGACGAAAGGGGCAGAGCCATGAACGTATTGGTTGTTGACGACGATTACATCTCGCGAACCGCAATCGCTCGGACGCTGGAAAAAGGGGGCTATCAAGTCACCACAGCAAACGACGGGCAGATGGCGCTTGAATTATTTCACCAACATAATTTCCAGGTGGTCGTGACCGACTGGGAGATGCCGCGCATCAGCGGCATCGAATTGTGCAAGGCGATTCGTAGGCTGAGTCCACGTCGGTACATCTATTGCATCATCGTCACCGCTCGCGACCAAGCGGCCGATACCGCGATGGGATTTGCTGGTGGAGCGGATGATTATGTCACCAAGCCTTTCAATCCACATGAACTGTTGATGCGGGTTGGTGTGGGCCGCCGGATCGTTCAATTGGAATCGGCCAACATGACGATCTTCGCCTTGGCCAAACTGGCTGAGTCGCGAGATCCCGAAACCGGTGCCCATCTCGAGCGCGTGCAGCGGTACTGTCGGATCCTGGCCGAACACCTGCAGAAATGCCCGCGGTTCGCCGACCAGATCGACGATGAATACGTCGATCTGATCTGCCGCACCAGTCCCTTGCACGATATCGGCAAGGTTTCGATCCCCGATAACGTTCTGTTGAAGCCGGGGCGATTGACCAAAGAAGAGTTTGAGGTGATGAAGTCGCACACCACGCGTGGTGCCGACACGATCGAATCGTTGCTGCACGAATTCCCCAACACCTGTTTCTTGGACATGGCGTTGAACATCATCATTTCACACCATGAGAAATGGGACGGCAGCGGTTATCCGCATGGACTGTCGGGGTCGGAGATCCCGTTGTGTGGACGGATCATGGCGATTGCCGATGTCTACGACGCGTTGACATCGAAACGTGTGTACAAGGATGCGTTCAGTCATGAACGGGCCAAGTCGATCATTGTTGGCGATTCGGGAACCCACTTTGATCCCGACATGGTCGACGCGTTTGTTGCGTTAGAAGATGACTTTGTGAAGATCGCCGCACAGTTTGCAGAAGCGTCTCCGTCGGACCCTTCACCCGATCCGACCAGCCGCTCAGAAAGTGACCCGAGTGTTCCGGTGGTCGGTTCGATTGCCAGTGACAACGCTGCCGAGACCAGCGAAATCAGGCCAAGTCTGGAACATGTCTAAGAGACAGCACGTCTTGGTGGTCGACGGTCTCGGTAGGTCTAACGTCCGATGAATCGGTGTTGCAGAGCACGTTGTGGGAAGACGCGCCAGGTCCGGTCATCGTTGCTCATTCGTTTGGCAACGATCTGTCCGAAGTCGTCGTATCAAGAATCAACCGATAGATGCTGCCGCGACCGTGCCCCGTGGATCGGCAAAGATGTTGGTTGTCGATGACAACCAACCGACCTATCAGCGGGGCGCTTCGATTTTTTCGACGCGGCAGAATTGTTCGACCAATGCGTCGTGCAGCTGCGTTTGCCCAACCGGTTTTGGCAGGTGGCAGATCTCTGTGGTTTCTTGGATCAACGTTGGGCTGACCGCCGACACCACCAATAAGATTGCGGCGTCTCGCGCGGCGGGATGCTGCCCGATGGCGGAGTCCCGTGGCGGGTCGGACGGTTCGGCGAGGGTTTCGTCGGTGATCACGAGATCGTACGCCCAACCCGCCGCTGTTGCCTGCCCCAGTTGCTCGAGCCCGGCGTCAAAATCGCTAACCGCATCGACCTGAATGTCCCAGGCGGTCATCGAATCGACGATCATTTTTCGAACCGCTGGATGCGGCTGAAGCACCAACACACGGCGAGACTTCAAGCTTTGGACAACGCGTTGGGGCGGGCAATCGGTTGCCACATCGGTTCGGCGAAAGCTGGTCGAGAACCAGAACTGCGAACCGATTCCGACATTGCTGTGCACGCCGATCTGGCCCCCCATCGCTTCGACGATCGCCTTGCTGATCGACAGGCCCAGCCCCGATCCGCCGTACTTGCGGCTGATCGAACCATCGACTTGCGAAAACGTCTGAAACACGCGGTCCAGGCGGTCTTCCGGAATTCCAATCCCCGTGTCCTGGATCGAGAACAAAATCGTCGCTTCTTCGTCGCTTAGATGTTGCAGTTCGGCGCGCAGAGTGATCTCGCCGCGCTCGGTGAACTTGATCGCGTTGGCCATCAGGTTGACCAGCACCTGTCGCAACCGATGACTGTCACCGATCAGATGCAACGTGTTGGGGTGGTCCAGGTAATACAGCAGTTCGAGATCTTTCTTTCCCACTCGGGCCGGCATCGATTCCATCAGATCGTCGAACAATTGCAGCAGATCGAACGGATGGTCGTCCAGTTCCAGTCCTCCTGCTTCGACGCGGGAGAGATCCAAGATGTCGCTGATCAAAGTCAACAACGCATTGCCACTGCTCTGACACGCGCTGACAAACCGTCGCTGGCGTGCATCCAACGGCGAATCGGCTAACAACTCCGTCATCCCGATCACTCCGTTGAGCGGCGTTCGCAACTCATGGCTCATCGTCGCCAGAAATTCGCTCTTCGCACCGCTGGCCCGTTCCGCCTCCTCTTTGGCGGCTAGCAGCGACCGTTCGCTCTCCTTGCGTTGGGTGACATCGACTTGGGTGACGATGAAATTGCAGACCTCGCCCTCGCCGTCAAAAACCGGATCGATTTTTAGATCGGTCCAATAGCCTTTACCGAACTTGTTGTAGTTGTACATTTCCGCTGCCACGCTCTTCCGCTGTCCCAGCGTGTGGATGATCTCGGCGACCGTTTCAGGATCGGTTTCTGCCCCGTGCAGAATCGTTTCCGGTCGCCGACCGACAACATCCTGCAGCGTGTAACCGGTCAGCAGCGTAAACGCTTGGTTCACCCATTCGATTCGCCGCAACGCATCGGTGATGAAGACCGAGTGTTGGGTCTTGCTGGCGACCAGCGAAAGTTTGGAGATCTCGCGGTGGGAATCGCGAAGCTTGTCTTCGGCTCGTTTGCGTTCGACAAACAGAGCGATCGTATCGGCGATCGCCGCCAGCCCCTCGAGGGTCTTCGCTTCCAGGCGCTGGTTGGCGAAGAGGGCCAAGACACCGGCAACCCGGTCGCCAACAATCAACGGATAGCCCGCAAACGCAACCATCCCTTCGCGCTTTGCCCATTGCGGATGGCCGATCTCACCATCGTTGGGCACATCGTTGGTCAAATGCGGCTGTCGCGAAGCGGCGATCCGTCCGATTTTGAAGCTGCCGACAGGAACGCGCGCATGGCCACCATCGATGTGGGTATACATCCCGGCACTGGCCTGCAGGTCGAGTATCTTTTCGGAGGAATCGATCGTCCAGATCCGGGCGAAACTGGCGCCAAGGCGGTTGACGACCGCTTGGCAGCATTGCTGCAAACCGGGGCGCAGGTGTTCGGCACGCGATAGGGCGATCCCCACGTCGGCCATCAAGTTGGCGACTTGGGTCCGTTCGGCAAGTCGCGCTTCGACCTGCCTCCGCTCCGAAATGTCGCGCACAATCGCAACAAAACGGGGTGGTTCATCGACCGGTGCCACGTATTGGATCAAGACGTCGACGGGGACCTCCTGGCCATCCTTGCGGCAGTGATGTGTTTCGAAGCGTCGCGAGGATTGCGAATCGGCCATCAATTCGTCGAACAACGCCCTCAGTTGATCTCGGGACATCGTCGAATCGATGTCGAAGATCGACATCTGCTCCAGTTCCTCGACGGTATAGCCGAGGTGTTCGATTGCGCCGCGATTTAAATAATAGAACCGGAAATTGTCGGGGCGGAACATGAAGACGCAATCATAGGTTTGGTCGAGCGTCGTCTTGAATTCATTCAGTTTCAGTTCATGCTGCTTCCACTTGGTCAGATCGACCTGCGTGCCGACCATTCGATAGGGACGCGCTTCGGCGGCGCGGCGGACGGCGACGGCGCGCGACAGGACATGCAGATAGTGTCCTTCCTTGTGGCGGACCCGGCACTCCAGTTCAAACGTATCGGCCAGACCGTTTTGGCACCGCTGGATCGCCTCTCGGACGCGAGGTTGATCATCGGGATGGATCAGCGAATAAGAGTCCGCCGGATCGGTTCCCAGTTCGTCTCGCGTGTAGCCCATCATCTCCAGATAGCGCGTCGAATAATAGATCTCGCGCGTTTCGGTGTTGCAGTCCCAGATCCCGTCGTTGCTGCCTCGGACCGCCAGGTTCAATTGCTCGCGACTGAGCTGCAGTTCGTCTTCCAGGGCCAGTTGCCGCTCGATCTGTTCGTCGGAGGCAAGTTTGGCCGCCTGCAATTCCTGTGTTCGCGTCTTGACCAGCCGCTGAACGTGTTCGGTTCGACGGGATTGCACACCGATAAAACCACTGACAAGCAGCGAGGCCAAGATGCCTGCTGCCAAGGCCATCGTCGGCGTGTTGTTGCGACGTTTGGCGACATAGTCGTTGTTTGCTGTGAAGTGCATGGTCCAGTGGCGACCGGCCAGTTGGATGTTGCCTTCGTAGACCAGCATCGATGCTGCGGTGGGACCAGTAGACGTTTTGTTGAGGTGGTCGGAAGCATCGACCAGGCGGGGCTGTCTCGCATAGGCAATCGGCCCGGTTTGTGGCGTGCCTCGTTCGTGCAGCAGAATATGGATTCCGACGGGGACCAGCGAATCGATCGCCGATTCGAGCACTTCGTCGATCCGCAGTCCACCGACGACAACCCCTCGCAGTACGGGCGGTTTCCCCGCAATGGCGTTTGTCGCCGATTCGCGTTCAAAGATCGGGCGGAGCAATCGGACTCGCAGTCCTGGGCTGGTGTGGGAGATTTGCCGGGCCGGTGCCGCTGATAGGCCAGGAGTCGTGATCGCGTTGTTGAGCGATTGTTGGAGCGCGGAATTGACGCCAAAGTCTTCCCCCAATGCGACCATCGGATCGCCCTGGGGATAGACAAACGTGACCGGCAGATAGCGATCGCGCTCCTCGGCCGGCCGAAGTTTCCCATCGGATTGGCGTTGGACGATCCCGTTGGGCGGAGCGAATTCGCCGTTTTCGTAGGCCTCGCGATCCTCTCCCGATACATTTGCTAGCCAGGCAATGCTGTCGATGCCAACGGCTGCTGGTTTGACCGTGGTGACGAAGCTGTCGAATTCGGATTGGTCGACCTTGGTGGAGCTGTTGTAGATCGCTTCGACCGACCGAATCAGATCGACTGGCCTGGCCAAGCCGGCGCGAAACACTTCGGCACGCTCGATCGACGAGGCGTGGAACTCCTTGCGTATCGCTCGGAGTTCGAGCGAACGCATGACGTTCCACAAGGCAAAGCTAGCAATCACACCGGAGACGAGGACCAGCAGCGGAAGGATCCATTGCTGTCGCTGTGCATCGCGAAGCACGCTGCCAGTTGCTGGGCGTGATTGAAAATTCATTGCTTCAGTGCGAATCGAGAGGCGATGTTCGGCCCAATCCATTGGGTGGCGATCGCATCGCGGATTGCAATCGTGTTTATTCAATCAGATCGGTGGCAGCCGGTCGCGACTTGAGGTAAACAACCAGCGGGGGGCTGCCATAGACGCCTTGCCCCCCTCTGGAGAGGCTTTGCTGCTGCGTCGTGTGGTGGGGGGAGGGTTAGGTCAGTTGAACGGCTTGAACCAAACGGGATTGGGGCGATTGTCTGGCTTCCGCAATGTTGCCGCTCGCTCGGGCCTGCACAGATACCATTGGCCCTCCTTCGAATCGAACAATTCGACCGTTCCAACGATGGCGCCTCGCGGAAGGTCATCGCAAGTCACATCGCGGATACCGTATTCCGCCATCCAATCGGATTCTTCGGCGGCATCGTACCGCCCCAGTCCTGCGTAGATAAATATGCGGCCGCGGATCTTGGTGGTCGAGGAACGATATTCGACCTTCTTGATGCCCCGCATGATCGCTTCGGCATGCGGTTGCCTCACGCTCAGGGCACGTGTTGGTTCGGGCATGTCTTGTCTTTCGTATGAACCCGTCCATGTTGTCAGGCGTTGTCTGAGCACCTCAGCGTCGTGCCGGTCCCGCGGCAATTTTAACATCGTGGCGGTCGGCGGGGGCGATCAGGCGCGTTCCAGTTCGCGTTGGGTCAGCGAAGGGATAAAAGCGAGGCAGCGGGAGACTTCGCTTTGGAGATCGTCGATCAAGTCGACGATGTCTTCGAGGTCATCTTGCCGTCCGGCGCGTTCGATCTCCGCCGCGATCGATTGCAACGGATGGGCGGCGAGGATTCCCGCCATTCCCTTGAGTGTGTGCGCGGCGTTTCCGGCGGCGGTTGCATCGCGTTGGTTGGCGTACATAACGATCTCGTCGACGCGGGCGCGGCTGTCCGATTCAAACGATTCCAACAACGATTCCGCGAATCCAAGGTCTCCCATGCACCGTTCCATGAACTCTTGACGGGCAAATGGCAACTGAGTCTCGGGCTGTGGAGTATCCACGGTGGGTGTTGTCCGATTATGCAGCGTTTGCGGAAGCCATTGTTGGACGATTTCGGTCAGCTGTTTCGGATTAAATGGTTTGGCCAAATAGTCGTCCATGCCGGCATCGATGCACTTCTGCCGATCCTCTTTCAAGGCATTTGCGGTGACAGCGATAATCGGGCATGGTGAGCGGACGCGGCCATCCAGTTGGCGGTTGCGAATTTCTTGAGTCAATGAAAACCCGTCCATGATCGGCATTTGGCAATCCATCAAAATCAGATCGTACGCTTGGGATTCGATCGCCTGCAGCGCCTCGCTGCCATTTGCAGCAATTTGGCATTGCCAGCCATTGCCGATCAATACCTCGTGGGCCAGCATTTGATTGATCTCGTTGTCTTCGACCAGCAGGATTTGGGGTGTTCCCGGGATTGCAAGGGTTTGCAACCCATCGGCTTCAGGGACGCTGATGGCGGCGGAGTTCGAATCGGTCGCTGCATCGGGGTGTGAAGTGTCTGTGGCGGTTGTTTCTCGTGTTGTGTGGCGGGTCGGTTCGTTTGCGTCGCGGTACACAGCGAACACCTCTTGTGTGGTTTGGGGTGGATTGGGGGCGGGTGGGTTGGAGAGTTCTTGGGCGGTGGACAACATTTTTTGTAGGCCGTGAATCTGTGATTGAACGCCACGGACGGCCGGTTCAAATACAAACACGACTTCGATGAAAATCGCCAGCATCGTCAATACAAAGATCGTTCGTTCAGGGGCTGCCGGCATTTGCAAAGCCCATGGGATCACAAACTGCGCGGTGATCGATAGGCCGAGGATCACACACAATGACCGGAGGTAGGCGCGACGCAGATCCCTGCTGGGATCGTGCTGCGGTGGAGATGGCGTCTTGTTCATGATGGCAGGTTTTGAGCTGTCGATATTCTGTATTCGTTTGCTTCGCATCCAATGAAGTTTGCGGCGACCTGGTGCCCGTTGGGGTTTGTGAATCGCTACTAATAAGTCGAACTAGAGTGCCCGCACTGGAGGGTGTCGGGAACGTCTGCATCCAACGGGCAGTCCGCGAATTGCAATTCGGTGCGATCCGGCAGGGCGTGCTGATTGGTCGGTTGAGTTGCCGATGCCCCGATGTCGGTTTCTCGAGCAGCAAGTTCGCGGCGAAAGACCGCCGTAAACCAAAACCTCGATCCAACGCCCGGTTCGCTCTCCACGCCGATCTGTCCCCCCAACGCATCGACGATCGATTTGCTGATCGACAATCCAAGTCCTGACCCGCCGTATTTGCGGCGAATCGATCCATCGACCTGAGAGAACGATTGAAACAACCGATCCAATCGGTTGCGGGGGATTCCGATCCCGGTGTCCTGGATCGAAAATAGTAGCGCGACCCGATCGGCCGACGCTTCTTGAACTTCCACCCGCAACGCGACCTCACCACACTCGGTGAACTTGAGCGCGTTGCCCATTAGATTGACAAGCACCTGCTGAAGGCGGTCGCTGTCACCCTCGAGATGTCGCGGCGCCGAACTGTCCAAGTGGCATCGTAGCTGGACGTCTTTCTCCTGCAGTCGCAGCGGCATGCCAGCCATCACATCGTCCAGCAATTGTCGTAGATCGAAAGGCTGTTCGTCTAACTCCATCCGACCCGATTCAAGTTTGGAAAAGTCGAGGATGTCGTTGATCAATCGCAATAAAAGAGTTCCACTGCTTCGGCACGCGTTGACAAACCGACGTTGTCGATCGCTCAACTGCGAATCGGCCAACAACTCTGTCATTCCGATCACGCCATTAAGGGGCGTGCGCAGTTCATGGCTCATGCTGGCCAAAAACTCTCCTTTGACACAATTCGCCTCTTCGGCCGCCCGTCGGGCTTCGTCCAACTGTACGGTGTGGAATGCCAACGCATGCATTTCGCGAACGCTTTGTCGAATCGTGATCAGCAAAACGAGGTCTTCGAACAACACCCATGCGGCGTGTTCCGTCCATCGCCACGGCGACGTGTTGGCGACTCCGAAGACCGATTCAGGCCACCAGATGCCGCGAATGGCATGATCGGCGATCATTACCAACGTCGCCAGCACGAGCACTTTCCAGTCGCGGTAGGCGGCCAGGAATGCAAGCGAAACAAAGATATGGAAGTGTGTCTCGATCCGGCCTCCGGTGACATGAATTAACAGGCACGAGAACAACAACTGGCTAGCGGCGACGACAAACCGGGTGCTCAATCGTCCGGGCTTCAACAGCGCCATCGCGATGGGAAGGCTGGCCAGCAGTCCTCCGCCGAAGATCGCCATCAATACATGCGGATGCGGCGCACTTTGCATCCCATCCCAGGTGCGCGGCGAAAACCAGCAGGCCGCGATGATTATTGCAGCCCACTGCAGAACCATCAGGCCGGCGAACATGCGGTCGGTGCGTCGATAGATCGCCAACGCGTGCCGCTGGAAATGGACGTGTTGGGAGCGTCGGAACCTTTGCTCGCGAATCGATTGCGTCGGGTGGATCATCGGTTAGACTCCCTCGTCGGCAATGTCGAACTTGTCAACCGCAGCGATGCGGGCGGGGATAACAACTTGCATCCGAAAGCCGGTTGGACCACGCACATGTCGCGATCGGGGTGGGGGTGGTGTGTGGCATCGTGTTGGGTCAGTAGAGTCCGCAACCAACCTCCAGCCCGGCTTTCTCCAGCCTGGCCGCGCGCGGTCGTTACGCCGCCCGAAAAAAGTTGTTTGCCGGCGGGATCGAACAGCATCACCGTTCCGCTGGTGTTGACGCCAAACCGTGCGCACTCGATACCTTGATGGTCGGGTACCAGTGTCGAATTAGGCAGGGTTTGTGCCCGTTGATTCAGCCGGCTGTCGCGCCAGTCAGACGGTTCGTTGGTCGGCATGCTGGCGACGATCAAAGTGTTCGGCAGCGGGCTGGATTGGGTTGCCACCGCAGACAAGATTTTCTGTAATTCGCCGACCGTGGCCTCGCTGCATGAACATTTCGGATGCAGAAACAGCACAAGCGTTGGCGACTGATCCGCCAGCGGAAGCGATGACTGCGAAGGCCAATTGGCGACATCTTGGCTGAGATTGCTAGGGTTGGTTCGCAGGCCATAGTCGGTTATCCAAGCGAAACATCCGGCAACCGCGACCAACCAGCCAATCGTTACCAAGAACCAGGTCCGACGCGTTTGGGGCGACAAACATAGAACCGATCGATCTGCGGCCAGTGGGCCGTCGACTGTGGTTTTGAGCATTGTTCGTCTCGAATGTTTTGAAAGGGAAGCGTGCCGTTTCTATGAAAAACGATCGTACGTCGGGGCGAGAACGCTTGGCATTGGCAAGCGTCGCAGGTTCTCTGCCGCTATGGGTTATGCCAGTTCGCTGGGACTCTCGCCGCAAACGGTTGCTGCGGGCAAGGTGGGCTGGGGGATCGGCGGCGCCAGCGGCCAGTTGGTAAGTGCCGCCGGTTGGCTGTCGCATTGAGGGGCGTCGCAGTTTCCCAACGCAGCGCGTTGTGAGCGCTTATCTGCCAGTTCCAACATGCTTTGCGTGACCGCGTTCAGATGCGCCGGATTGAAAGGTTTGGAGACATAATCATCCATCCCTGCGTGCAGGCACCGTTCGCGATCGCCTTGAACCGCATTGGCGGTCAACGCGACGATCGCCGGCGAATATCCGATCCGTCCGTCGGCTTCGCGTTTGCGGATTTCATGTGTCGCGGTAAACCCGTCCATGATTGGCATTTGGCAATCCATCAGGATCACGCTGTAACGCTTCGATTCGACTGCTTGCAATGCTTCAACGCCGTTTTCGACGATGTCACATGTAAAGCCGCCTCGCGAAAGGATCTCCCGTGCGAACAACTGGTTGGTCGCATTGTCTTCGGCCAGCAGGATTCGCGTCGCGGTTTTGGCCTCGTCTCGCTGTTGTTCCTGCTGCACAATATTGTTCGCGACGGCAACCTCGCGTTTGTTGGGGCCGCGGCAGAATTGGTCGACCAACGCATCGAGCAGGTGGGATTGGCCAACGGGTTTCGCTAGGCAGCGTTCGTATTGATCGGCATCGATCCTCGCGTCGCGATCGGGCGATCCGTTCACGAACAGTGGAACCGGGGCGTTGTTCTGTCGGCGATGTTCCTGGAGGTGTTCGATCAACCGGCCATCGCAATCGCTGAAGATCGCATCGTCGGCGAGGACCAGGTCGTAGGGTTGGCCGGTTCCGGAGCCGCGTTCCAGGCGTCGTTTTGCGAGTTCAGTTGTCGCCACAGGGTCGACGTGGATCTCCCAGTTACGGAAAAACTGGGCCAGCATTTTCCGTGCTGCCGGTTGGGGTTCGATCAGTAGGACGCGGAGATTCGACAGTCGTCCGAGCGACCAATCTTGCGTCGAATCGGGAGCTTCTTCGCTGTGTCGAAACGTGACGGTGAACCAAAACTTCGATCCAACCCCCTCGGTGCTCTCGACGCCGATCTGGCCGCCCAATGCGTCGACGATCGCTTTGCTGATCGAAAGCCCCAGTCCCGATCCACCGTATTTGCGACTGATCGAACTGTCGACCTGGGAAAACGATTTGAACAACCTGTCCAATCGGTCTTGCGGGATGCCGATTCCAGTGTCTTCGATGGAGAACCGGATCGTGGCTCGATCGTCGGTCAGTTTTTGCGGTTCAGCTCGCAGCGTGATCTGTCCCTCGTCGGTGAACTTCATCGCGTTGCCCAACAGATTGATCAACACTTGCCGCAGCCGATGGCTATCGCCGATCAGGTTCAGCGTGGTCGGGCTGTCGAGCATGTACAGCAACTCGACATTCTTGTCTTCCGATCGCAATGGGGTGCAGGCCATCACATCGTCGAGCAATTGCAAGAGGTCGAACGGATGTTCATCCAGTTCCAACCGGCCCGCTTCGACTTTGGTCAGGTCCAGAATGTCGCTGATCAGTGTCAGCAACGCGTTGCCGCTGCTTTGACATGCGGTCACGAAACGTCGTTGCCGGTCGTCCAGCGAGGAATCGGCCAACAATTCGGTCATTCCGATCACGCCGTTGAGCGGAGTCCGCAGTTCGTGGCTCATGCTGGCCAGGAATTCGCTCTTGGCAACGCTTGCATCTTCGGCGGCTTTCTTGGCGGTCTGCAGTGCTTCTTCGGCCTGCTTTCGCTCGGTGATATCGCGGACCGAGACGGTCAGCAGATGCGACCCGCTCAGCCCCACCTCGGTCGTATTAAACTCCAGCGGGAACGTGCTGCCGTCGCGACGCGTGCCGACGATCTCGCGCGTCTTGTTGTGTTCAGGAGGCAACGGCCAGGTCATCAGCTTGCTCACGTTGGTGCCGATCAATTCCTTGTCGGTGAACCCGAAGATCCGTTCGACAGCCGAATTCACCATCCCGATCGTGCCGCATCGGTCGATCGTCAAGATCCCGTCGAAAGCGGAATTTAAGATCGCGCGGGTCCTTTCGGATGATTCGCACAACGCTTTTTCAGCGTCCTTGCGGCGTTGGATATCCTCCACCACGCCGATCAAGTGCGACGGAGCGCCGCTGCTGTCGCGGACCAGCGATACCGTTGCGTTTACCCAGACCGGTGAGCCGTCTTTGCGGATGTAGCGTTTTTCGGTCGAAAACGAATCACGCTGCCCCGCGATCGCTTGCTCCACTAAGTTCAAGCATTTGCCGAGGTCGTCGGGATGAGTCGCGTCTTGGAAGTAGCTGGCCAGCAGTTCTTGGCTGCTGTAGCCGAGGATTTTGCATATCCCTTCGTTGACGCGAATCCACCGCCCGTCGAGTGCTACGTGGGCGATCCCCAAGGCGATCTTTTCGAACGTCATTCGGAAGTTGCTTTCGCTCGCCTGAAGCGTGTCGCGCTGGCGTTGAGCTTCGGTGCAATCGATGCAGACACCGATGAACTTTTCTGGCTCTCCCTTGTCAGCGATATGTTTCCCTAAAACATGCACATAGTGGATCGAACCGTCGCGATGCACGACGCAGTGCGTGGTGTCGTAGTGAGTTCCCGATGCGATGCATTTGGCAACCTGAACGCCCACTTGTTCGTGTTCACTGGGGTGCAAGCAATCGAGGAAGGTTTGGTATTTGAAGGTGGTTGCTTCGGGATCGGTGTCGAAAAATTGACGCGTCTTGGCGTCCCAGTCCAGTTGGTCTTCGGTGATGTTCCATTCCCAGACTCCCAAGTTGCCCGCTTCGATGGCGAAGTCCAGCTTCGTCATCCGACGCTGCAGCTGCCGGACCTGTTCGGCTTGGGACAATAGAGGACGCAGTTTCGGCATCAGGCAAGCCAAGGCGATCAGCGTGCAGCAGGAGGCCAGTGTGGTCAGCGTCTCCAATGGTTGGGAGAGTCGATCGGCGGGCCACCATCCACGGCCGGTCTGCGCCAGGTGGCTGAGACCACTCACCAGCATGAAGCCGGCAAAGATCCACAGCGCGCTGGAGACCGGACAGTCTTTGCGGCACAGCAGGTAGAAACCGAGGGTGGCTGGAATCGCGAGATAGGCTAAGAAAACCGAGAAGTCGGAAACTCGAGAGCGTCCGACAATGTTTGACGAACCGATGTTGGCAGTCGAATGGGCGACGAAATGGCATCCGCTCAAGCCGATCAAAGAATCGGGAAACAGCCCGGCGGCGCGCAATTCTCCCGCCATCGGCATCGCTGCCGTGGGGAGATCGAGATGCGATCGGTTGTGTTTTGCAGCAGCCCCGTCCGACGCAACTACGGCTGCTGCGTTCGCTAGGAACGCGGCAGCTAGGCACATGATGCCTGTGGTTTGTCTATTCATTACGTCATTTATTGTCTTAACGGCGAAAAATTATGGTCGACTCTGGGTCCAGCTTGCGCCATTGCAACCGACGCACAACAGACTGCCTGACGGCGGTTTGCAAATGCGGTTCGGAAAGCAGTGAATCAGTGCTTCGCTCAAAGCGGCCTATTTACTCTACGGTTACGACGAAGGGGGGGCGGGCCTGCGATCGACGGCAGCAGCCAGGGCAGGTGCCAACCGACAATCATCACAATCGAACGAACCGGTCCGTCGGAGCGTCGCAGTGTGAATCAAGGTCCTGGCAAAGATAGGACACGTTTAGTTGCGCCGTCGTAAACGGGCGCGTCAAAAAAGAAGGTCTGCGCCTAATACGCTCCCGATGACGGGCTTTGCTGTCCGCTGGAGGGGGCGGCGGGAAGCCATGTGTATTGGAGAACAGCCGGTTGCCGCAGCGAGAAGAGTTTGCCGCAGCGAGAGTTTGGAAAAGCGGCCGCCTTGGCGGCGCGGTCGACTAAGAGTTCCGCTTGTTTGCGTTCAATCGAGAAAGAGTCAGGCTGATCGCGCGGACCATGCCTTTGGCTTTGTTAACCGTTTCTTCGTATTCCGCATCGGGATTGCTGTCGGCGACGACGCCGCAGCCGGCTTGGACGTAGACCTTGTCGTTTTGCACGACCATCGTTCGCAGTGCGATGCAGGTATCCATGTTGCCGCGATAATCGATATAACCGACGGCGCCGCCGTAGGGGCCGCGGCGATGCGGTTCCAGTTCGTCGATCACCTCCATCGCGCGAACCTTCGGGGCGCCCGAAACGGTTCCGGCGGGCAAGCAGGCTTTCAACGCATCAAACGCGTCCAGCCCGTCTCGCAATTCGCCGCGGACCTCGCTGCTGATGTGCATCACGTGGCTATACCGTTCGACTACCATCACCTCCGTCAATTCGACGGTTCCGAATTTTGCAATCCGGCCGATGTCGTTGCGCCCCAGGTCGACAAGCATCACGTGTTCGGCGCGCTCCTTCGGATCCGACAGCAGCTCTTCTTCTAGCGCCAGGTCCTCTTGTTCGGTGGCGCCGCGGCGGCGGGTGCCGGCCAATGGGCGGACCGTCACGACGCCGTCGACGACGCGCGTCATGATCTCGGGAGAGCAACCGATCAGGGTGCATTCGGGAGTCCGCATGTAGAACATGAACGGGCTTGGATTGACGACTCGCAGCGAGCGGTAGATCTCAAACGGATCGACCGACGTGTCGACAGCAAACCGCTGGCTGGGGACGACTTGAAAGATATCGCCGGCGCGGATGTATTCGCGGCACTTCTCGACCGCGTCGGCAAAACCTTCGCGAGTGAAGTTCGATGAGATATCGAGCTGCTCGTCGTGACTCTGTTCGACGTCGGCGGTTTCCAGGTGCGGCACCGGCCGCGACAGTTGGGCGACGGTTTCATCGATCCGTTGCTTGGCGTCGCGATAGGCTTCCGCGGGGGAATCAAAATCGGCGGGACGGGCGACGGCGACGATCGTCATCGTCTTGGTGACGTTGTCGAAAACGACCAAGGTGTGGTAGAAACCGAAATCGAGGTCGGGCAGCTGGCGATCGTCTTCGGGAGCGTTGGGAAGGTTTTCGACGTAACGGACGACATCGTAGCCGGCGTATCCGATCGCTCCGCCGACAAAGGGAGGCAGATCGCCGGTGTCGGCAAAGGTCACGCCAGCCAAGTGTCCGCGGAATTCATCCAGCGGATCGTCGCAGGTTTTTGTTTCGCAAGCGTCGCCTCGCGTGATCGAGACCGATTGGCCGTGGGCGCAGAACCGCATGATCGGATCGACGGCGAGGAAACTGAAGCGGCCGACTTTCTCGCCGCCAATCACGCTTTCGAACAGACACGCACTGCGGCCGTTGTCCAACAGCCGAAAGGCGCTCACCGGCGTTAAGCTGTCGCTGAGCAGACGGCGGGAGACCGGGACCAGATCGTGGGTGCTGGCCAGATGGGTGAATTGATCTTCGTTGGGCGTATGCATTGCGTTTACCGAGGATTGGCGGAATTTGCTGTCATAGAGCGTCAGACCGCCTGGCGGGTTCGAGAGATTCGATTGAAGACTGATCGTGTAATTCGTCCCGGCCCCGTACAATAGACAACGGCGAGGGCGAAATGCCGCCGGTCGCTACCAGCCGGTTGCGTTGGTTGACGGTTCAAGGGGGACAGTTAGAATCGGCAAGCCTGTTATTGCAGGTGATATCTTAATAAGGATGGTGTTTTGAGAAAGGCGTGTGAACAATGAAGTGTCAACACTGCGAAAAGCCAGCGACCTTTCACATTACCGAATTGACCGAGCCAGGTGGGCCCCAGGTGATGCATCTTTGCGAAGAACACGCGCGGCATTATCTGTCTAAGGAGCAGTCGACTCCTACCAGCCTGGTTGCCGATCATCTGGAAAAGCAGCTGAAACTGGGGCAGACCGCTGAGGAGTTGGCGGAATTGGACCAACAGGAATGCCCGGTCTGTGGGATCACGTTCTATGAATTCCGCAACGCCGGACGGCTGGGGTGTCCGTATGACTACACGGTCTTCCAGAAGGATCTCGAACCGCTGTTGATCAACATCCATGCGTCGCGCGAACATAAGGGGAAACGCCCCACCCGCTTGGCTCCATCGGCCGATCGGCAAGCCGAATTGATTCAGCTGCGCCGCGAGATGGAGGAAGCGATCGAGAAGGAAAACTACGAGCGAGCCTCGGAGATTCGCGATCGCATTCGCACTTTGGAATCGGGTCAATCGGATACATCGAGCGATCTCTAATCAATCACTGAAGGTACGCACGTGGACATGGATCCGAAGTTGGATGAATTGGCGGGACAATGCGGCGAATGGCTGCGCGGTACCGGGCCGGAATCGGATATTGTGATCAGCAGCCGGATTCGGCTGGCTCGCAATCTGGCCGGTTTTCCGTTCATCAAAAAATGTAGCCCCGAAGACCGCCAAGCGATCGAACGGACCGTGCGGGGCAAGATGGAAAAATTGGCCCAGTGGAAAGATGTCCGCTATCTGATGGTCGACGATCTTTCGGAGGTCGACCGCCAATTCCTCGTCGAACGCCAATTGATCAGCCGCGAGCTGGCCGATTCCGAAGGGGCGCGAGCCGTTGCGATCGATCCCGGAGAACAGTTCAGCGTGATGATCAACGAAGAGGATCATCTGCGGATGCAGGTCATGCACAGCGGCCTCAGTTTGCAAGAGGCGTGGCAGACGGTCAACGCCTTGGACGATCTGATCGAAGGCGAGATCACGTATGCGTTTCACTCCAAGTTTGGCTATCTGACAGCCTGTCCGACCAACGCTGGGACCGGCCTGCGGGTGAGCGTGATGCTGCATCTGCCAGCGCTTGTGATCACCCGTCAGATCGACAAGGTTTTCCGCAGCCTGCAAAAGATCAGCGTGACGGTTCGCGGTCTGTACGGCGAGGGATCGCAATATATGGGCGATTTCTACCAGGTCAGCAATCAAATCACGTTGGGGCGCAGCGAAGAAGAATTGGTCCAACAGGTGAGCGAAGTGATCCCGGTGTTGATCGATTACGAACGACGGGCGCGGCGATTTTTGGTCGAAGAGAGCGAGCAGGATCTGCACGACGATGTCAGTCGGGCCCGCGGGATTTTGACCACGGCCAAGAAGATCAGCAGTGAAGAGACGATGCACTATCTGTCGAAGGTCCGGATGGGGATCAATCTGGGGCTGATCGACGACCTGCCGATCACGACGATTAATAAGTTGTTTATCCACACCCAGCCGGCGCACCTGCAGAAACTCCGCGGCCGCACGCTTGGTTCGGCCGACCGGAACGTCGAACGGGCCTCTTATCTGCAGCGTCATTTAAGCGATAGTGGTTCCAACGGCGCGGCGGAACTAAACTAAAGCAGGTAACGTCCGCTCCCCCCTTCCGTACCGGCCACCTCTCCTCTGCGCGTGAACGACGATTCAAAACTCATCGACCAGGCGCTCGCGGGTGATCGAGCGGCTTTTGGGCAATTGGTACGCCGCTACCAGGATCGCTTGTTCGCGTCGATGCTGCAGGTGACCGGGTCGTCCGACGACGCGGAGGATGTCGTCCAAGACGCCTTTGTGCGGGCGTTTGTCAAACTGCACACGTTCCAACGGCAGAGCCAGTTCTTTACCTGGCTGTACCGGATCGCGTTCAACAGCGCTTTGAGCCACCGGCGTCGCAAGCGGAGCACGGTTTCGTTGGAACACGCTCGCGAATCGGGCGGGATCGAACCGGTCGATAAGGTCGACGCGCCGGACGCCGCGATGATCCGCGACGACCGCGTGCAGACGGTTCGCACGGCGTTGGATCAGTTGACCGAAGACCATCGCGTGATCTTGGTATTGCGTGAAATGCAGGACTGTGCGTACGAAGATATCGCTCAGATTCTGGAGATCTCGATCGGCACGGTCCGCAGTCGGTTGAGTCGCGCTCGGGCTGCCTTGAAGCTGGTTCTCGAAGAGATCGAAACCAAGCAAGAGTCGCAGGGCGGGGCGACCGGCGAGCTGCGGTAGTCCCCTTCGGAACGCCTGCCCCAGTCGTCATAATCTACCGATCTGTACTGATTTTACGTCTGCTCGACCCCGCCTGGAGTGTCCCCTCGTGAACGATTCGGCTAACGAACCTGAAGCCCGTCCGCTGAACTTCGTCGAAACCGCGATCCAAGAAGATCTTGCCGCCGGTCGCTTCACGACTGTGCAGACTCGGTTTCCCCCCGAACCGAACGGCTATCTGCACATCGGCCACGCCAAGGCGATCTGTCTGAACTTCGGTTTGGCCCAGCGAATGAACGGCAAGTGCAACCTCCGTTTCGACGATACCAATCCGTCGAAAGAGGAGACCGAATACGTCGACGCTATCATGGACGACGTCCGTTGGCTGGGGTTCCAGTGGGATTCGCTGCACTACGCCAGCGATTACTTCGAACAACTGTACGATTGGGCGGAGAAGTTGATCGCCGATTCGAAGGCTTATGTCTGCGATCTGACTCCCGAGCAGACGCGCGAATACCGCGGCACGATCACCGAAGCGGGAAAACCGAGCCCGGGCCGCGACCGCACGCCCGAGGAGAACCTCGAATTGTTCCGCGGCATGCGAGCCGGAAAGTTCCCCGACGGCAGCAAGACGCTGCGGGCGAAGATCGACATGGCATCGCCGAACTTGAATCTTCGCGATCCGGTCATGTACCGCATCTCGCGGGCTCACCATCATCGCACCGGCGACACGTGGTGCATCTATCCGATGTACGACTGGGCTCACGGACAGAGCGATTCGATCGAGGGGATCTCGTTTTCGATCTGCACCTTGGAATTCGAAAACCATCGCCCACTGTACGATTGGTTCTGCAAGTCGCTGGAGATTCATCATCCGCGGCAGATCGAATTCGCCCGGCTGAACATGACCTACACGGTGATGAGCAAGCGAAAGCTGTTGCAGTTGGTCAACGAGGGGCATGTCAGCGGATGGGATGATCCGCGGATGCCAACGATCTGTGGCCTCCGCCGCCGCGGCTTCACCCCCGAATCGATTCGCGATTTCTGTGATGACATCGGCGTCGCCAAGTTCATCTCGATGATCGACACCGGGCGACTGGAAAATGCGCTCCGCAAGCACTTGAACAAAGTTGCTCCGCGCCGCAACGCAGTCCTCGATCCGTTGAAGCTGACGATCACTAACTGGCCCGAGGGGAAGGTCGAGATGGTCGACGCGATCAACAATCCCGAAGACGCCACCGCCGGCACGCGGCAGTTGCCGTTCAGCGGTTCGCTTTACATCGAACAGGACGATTTCCAAGAGGAGGCGCCGAAGAAGTTCTTCCGTTTGAAGAAGGGTGGCGCCGTGCGACTGCGCTACGGCTATATCCTCGATTGTCACGATGTCGTCAAAGATGACGCCGGCAACGTGATCGAAGTCCTCTGCACGTACGATCCCGAAACAAAAAGTGGTGCCGACACGTCGGGCCGGAAGGTCAAGGGAACGATCCATTGGGTCAGTGCTCCGCACGCCAAAGAGATCGAAGTGCGTCAGTACGACCGCTTGTTTAAAGTCGAGAACCCCGAGAAGAACGATGCTGGCGGATCGTTCTTGGATCACCTAAACGAAGACTCGTTGAAGACGATCACCGCGGTTGTTGAACCGAGCCTGGTCGAGCTGAAGCCGGAGGATCGCGTGCAATTCGAACGCAAGGGTTACTTCTGCGTCGACAAGGATTCGACAGCTGAAAAGCCAGTCTTCAATCAGATCGTAGGCCTCCGCGACAGCTGGGCCAAGGCAAAAGCTAAGGGCTAAGCCGCCCCGTCTCGCGACGCACGTGGTTCCTCGTATCGGCGGGTGACATCAGCCGCCACGCGCTAGCAGATCGCATTGTGTTTTTTCGTTTAACCGCGAGCCCATCGGGCCGCGTGGTCCTGAAAAGCGCGGGGCGATGCCCTCGCGGTTAAACTCGATAGCTCTTCTCTTGCTGCTTAATAGGCCTTGGCGAAGATCGCTTTCTTTTCGGCTGGCTTACCGGTCAGGAAGCAGGTGCCGGGCGTGTCGTTGTCCTTCAGCGGAACGCAGCGGATCGTCACCTTCAGTTCTTTCAGCAGTGGTTCCAGGTCGTCTTCATTGCTGAAGTAGCAGCTGGCAAAGCCGCCGTGGATCTCCGGGCGGTCGGGGTTCTTGGCGGTGAAGTAGGCCCGGAAATCGTCGACGTTGTCGATATCGCGGGTGTTCTCTTCTCGCATTTTGAGCGCCCGGTCGAACAGGTTCGTCTGGATCGAATCGAGCATCCCGACGACATCGGCGACCAATTGGTCGCGGTCCATCGACTTGGTTTCGCCGGTGTCGCGGCGGCCGACAAAGACAGCGTTTTTGTCGATGTCTTTGGGGCCGACCTCCAATCGCAACGGCACGCCACGCTTGACGTGATGCCACTTCTTTTCACCGCCGCGGATTTCGCGGTCGTCGACTTCGATGCTGATCCGTCGGCCGCTGTAGTATTGCGCCGACAGTTCTTCACGCAGCTTGCCGACGTATTCCAGCACGGCAGCACGCTGTTCGTCGTCACGATAGATCGGCAGGATCACGATGTGCGATGGGGCCAGCTTCGGCGGCAGGATCAAGCCGTCGTCGTCGCTGTGGGTCATGATCAACGCACCGACAAGTCGCGTCGAAACGCCCCAGCTGGTCGTCCAGGCGAACTGCATGTTGCCGTCTTGGTCTTGGAACTGGATCTCTTGAGCCTTCGAGAAATTCTGTCCCAGGAAGTGGCTGGTTCCGGCCTGCAACGCTTTGCGATCTTGCATCATCGATTCGATCGAAAGCGTCGAAACCGCGCCGGGGAAGCGTTCGGCGGGGGTCTTTTCGCCTTGAATCACCGGCATCGCCATCCAGTTCTCCGCGAAGTCGGCGTAGACGTCGATCATCTTCCGCGTCTCTTCCAACGCTTCTTCGGAGGTCGCGTGAACGGTGTGCCCTTCCTGCCACAGGAATTCGGCCGTGCGCAGGAACAGCCGCGTCCGCAGTTCCCAGCGAACGACGTTTGCCCATTGGTTGATCAAGATCGGCAGATCGCGATAGCTCTGCACCCACTTCGCATACATCGACCCGATGATCGTTTCGCTGGTTGGGCGAACGATCAGCGGCTCTTCCAATGGGCCGGCTGGCTGTAGGCCGCCCTTGCCGTCGGGTTCCAAGCGGTGGTGCGTAACGACAGCGCACTCCTTGGCGAAACCTTCGACATGCTCCGCTTCTTTCTCCAGAAAGCTCATCGGAATGAACAGCGGGAAATAGGCGTTTTGGTGACCTGTCGCTTTAAACATGTCATCCAAAACACGCTGCATGTTTTCCCACAGCGCGTATCCCCACGGCTTGATCACCATGCATCCACGAACCGGCGACACCTCTGCCAAATCCGCGGCTTTGATGACTTGTTGAAACCATTCGGGATAATCGTCGACGCGGGTGGGCGTGATCGCGGTTTTCGGTGCTTTATTCACGGCAGGTTCGGCTTCGGATAAAGAGGGTATTGGTCAAAGCGAACATTGTAGGAACATTCTGAGGGTTGGGGGACTAGGCCCCGGCCTAATCGGCGTTTCAATTTGAGGTATCCGCCGGCTGGTGCTGGCGTCCGGTTTGTCCGAGGGAACGGCGAGCGATCGCGTGGCGGCTGATTTGCCCAAACACAAGCGCAGAATTGGGCAAAGGCTAGGCTTGGGAGAGGCCGATTCCGGCCCCTTCTGTCCCCGAAATCAGCGGTCTGCGGCTGATTCTGATCGGGCCAGCACTTGGCAGCGGCGGTGGGGCGTTCTACGTTGGGCGGCGGGAAACGTTACAAGAATATCCAAGGAGCGATCGGTGTCTGAGCGGCTTTTTATCAACCAGCTTTCGGAACAAACCCAAGTCGACGACGTTTATCGCGCTGCGGACAAGCAGTTGCGAGCCAATCGGCAGGGGAACAAGTACATTTTGCTGAAGCTGGCCGATCGGACGGGGACTCTGACCGGGATGTTCTGGAACGCGGAGGATCGCGATTTCGAGCGCTGCCAAGACAGCGAATATCTGCATGTCAAAGGCCGCACGCAGATCTATAACGGCAACATGCAGATGATCGTGACCGGGATCAGTCCCGTCGATCCGTCGCAGGTCGATCCGGCCGACTTCGATATGTTCGATGCCTCGGCCAGCGAGCAGGCTTTCGCACGGCTGAAGGAACTGTTGGGTAGTGTCCGCAACATTCACCTGCGTCAGTTGTTGGATGCTTGTTTAGCCGACGAAGAGTTTATGACGCGGTTCAAGCAGTCCCCGGCGGCGGTCACCAATCACCACGCCTTCCCCGGCGGCTTGCTGCGGCACACCGTCGACCTGATCGAATTAGCTCAGTTGATCGGGCCGCGTTATCCGCAATTGGATATCGATCTGCTGACCACCGGTGCCTTTCTGCACGACATCGGCAAGACCGAAGAGCTTTCCTCCGGCGGCGAACTCACTTACACCGACCGCGGCCAATTAGTCGGCCACATCGTGATCGGCGTCCAGTACCTGGCCGATCGGATCGCGGTGGTCGAAGCCGAAACGAAGTCGCCGTTCCCGGTGCAGCTGAAGTGGCATCTGGAGCATCTGATCCTCAGCCACCACGGCTTGCTGGAATATGGCAGCCCGAAGGTGCCGCTGACCCGCGAAGCGATCGCGCTACATCACTTGGACAACCTGGACGCCAAGCTAGCTGCCGCGACCAGCATCATCGACAGCGACATCAGCGGCGATAAGAACTGGACGAACTACAACCCCAGCATGGGCAAGAAGCTCTGGAAGTCGCCGATCGAATAGCGGGCTTCGGGTGAACGAAGCTCGCTGGGCTTTCTGGAAGAGTTCGTTTGGTTGCGGTCGCGTCGGGGCGATGTCTTGTTGTTGGCCAGGCAGACGCGGCCGACGCCGCTACTGCGACTGGCTGCGCGAGCCCGATGGGCTGCCGGCGATCGGATGGCCGTGGGGCAGGGGGCGACCGGCGGTGGCGAAACCCATTCGGTAGAGATACTCTTTGACCTGCCGGAATTGGGCAAAGCTCTCCGGATAAACCCAGACCGTGACGGTCGTGCTGGCGGGATCGCGGCCAGCCAGTTCATAGGCCAATTGCGATTGTGGCTGCAGCGCTTGAGCGATCGGTTCACCGATCGGTTCGCGCAGCGGTTCGATGATCAGTTCCGCCACCTGGACGCGAGATGCCATTCCGATCTGGCCACCGCGAGTGACCGATTCTCGCGACATTTGCATGCTGTAATGCGCGACGAAATCGCGGATCGGACCGACCGACGACTCCTTGTCACCGCTTCGCGCACTGCTGGCCAGTCGCTGGAAGTCCTCTTTGATCTCGTCTAACAATGCGTCGACCGGGACCATCGCCAGCAAACCGTCCTTCAAGCGGAAGTGAACCTCGTCGCCGAAGACGGTCTTTGCCATCGGCGTCGGTAAATGTTCGACGGCGACGATCGATTCGGGAACCTCTTCCAGCGCAGACGCTTGGGCGCTGAGTTCAGCCAGTTCGTTTTCGGCGATCTCGCGATCGCGTTGCAGCGCCGCCGTCTTTTGCTTTTGCTCGTCCATCTCCGCCAGCGATTCTTCCCATTGCTGCTGAGCCACGTCCAGCAATTGCATCAGGGCTTCGCGTTCTTGGCGGCGATGTTCCAGTTCGCCGTCGTAGGCGCTGATCGATTTCTCCAACCGCTCGACATCGCGGCTGACCGACAACGCGGTGCGGTGCTCGCGATCGATCAATGCCAGTTCCGCTTCGGTGGGCGGTTCGACCAGGATCTCTTGCGCCAACTGATGCGACTTCGCCCCCAAGATCACTACCAGGATGATCAGGATGCCAACCAGGTTGGCGACGATGTCCAAAAAGGAATCGTTGCCACCGGAGAGTTGATCGGAACGCTTACGTCGACTCATCGAACGCTCCTTCCATCGACGCCGATCCCGCTGCCATGAAGCAAGGTATTCAGCTGGTTGAAATTGGCTTCACCCCCAGGAGCGATCGCCACTTGCAAAACCGGTTGCCAACGACCGCCGGCGAGCGCGAGGCCCCAGTTGTCGACGCGTTGGCGAACGAGTCCGGCCAACCGCACGACCGCGGCCGATGGATCGGCAGGATCGACAAGGATCACGTCGGTGTCGTTGGACGAATCGCCGATCATCACCAATCGATTGCCATAACATTGAACCTTGACGTTGCGGACGACCGCCGGTCCGTCGGAAGCTCCTTTGCTGCCACGCATCGCCCATCCGCTGCCACGCTGCTGCGACAGCGGAGCGCTCGCCGAGACGCTTGCCGAAACACTGGCGTTCTGCGCGGCATCGGCATCGGTGCTGGCGTCGGTCCCCGATCCCATCTGCTGTGCCGACGTTTGCCCCGCGGCGGCACTGCCATCGGCAGCGATTCCACCCGCGGCGGCGGAGGACTGTCCCGACGCGTCTGCTTCGGTCCCTTCGCCTGCATCGGCTGAACCGTAATCGCTGCCAGTCGCGTTGGAACCTGCGGTCCCTTGCGTCTCGCCAGGGCTGCCAAAGTTGCTCCCTGCGCCTCCCGGAGGAGACAGCGATAGGGAATTGCTGTCGGCAGGCGAACCTCCCGGCGGCTGACCTGTCGATTGCGACGCGCCGGTTTGCCCTGACATCGAACCGGGCGTGGACTGTTGGGGCGAACCGGGTTGGCCCGCGATCGACCCCGGCGAATATTGGCCGGTCGAACCGTCGGAGCTGTTGGCGACCGACGACCCGAAATTCTGGTTCCAACGCTGCATCGGTTCTTGCATTCCCGGGCCGTTACCGCCGGAGTAGCCCGATCCCGTGGGGGATTGGCCGGGATGATTTCCGCTGCGACGGCTGGCAAATCCCGTCGATTGACGCTGTGTGGCATCGTCGATCGCTTCGCCAATCGGATCGGATCCCGAGAGCCCCTGGCGATACCGACTCGGCACGGCGCTGATCATTGTCGCGCGGCGGCGGACCGATTCGGCGACCACTTTTTCAGTTCGTTCGGCCAACACGTTATCCGGTTTGGGAAACGCCAACTCGACATCGGCGGGGACCAATTCGTAACCAAACTGATCGTCCCAGGCGGTCATCGAAACGCGAGCTGCGGTGTAGGCCATGATCCCATCGGGACGGACGATCAGCAGCGGATACGGAGGTTCGCTACCACTGGTCCCTTGCGATTCCCAGTAGTTGCGGATCGTGCGGAGCGCAGCGTCCAACGGATTGCCCGGACCCGTCGGGCCACGCAATTCATCGATCGTGATCCGAACCCCTTCGGGCTGCAGGACGATTTGATTCGCCGAACACTCCAGATAGATTGGCCGCCGCTGGGTTCCGTTGGGACCGCGGTGAGGCATGATCGCGACGCGAGGCCGCCGCCCGGCGTTGCGTTCCTTCAGGTCTTCCAACGATTCCTTCTTGTCTTCGATCTCGGCCGTCAGCTCTTCGATCTTCGACTTCAGTTCCGCTTCATCGGTATCTTCGATCAAAGCGCTGCGAATCTCCGACTGCAACGCTTCCAACTGACGCTTGACACGGCGCAGGTGATCCTCGACGTGCGCCAACTCCGACCGCCGCTCTTCGAGCACCTGGGTCTGTTGGTCGCGCACGTTCTGCAGCTCGTCGGCTCGCCAACGTTCTTGTTGCGCCACCTCGGTGACCTCTTGCAGCATCTCTTGACGCTGCTGTTGAGCCACTTGTTCGGCGCTATCCTTGGCATCTTTGGCGACCAAAGCGAGCAACAATATGAGTGTGCCTAGCGTACAGACGAGCACCGCAAGGAACGGAAACAGCGACGGCGCTAGACCAGGGCGTCTGCGCCTGCTCATGCCGCTTTACTCCGATTGGATTGCGATGGAACGCGATCGACGATCAAATCGATCGCGCGGGCCAGCGAACGCATCGCGTCGCTCATCTCCGGCATCGCGGAGAGTCCCGCGGTGTTGGTCTGCAGCAGTTCGCGAACCTCTGCCAATTCCTTGGCGCGGTCGGCCGTACCGATCAGCAGTTCGTTCTGTTGGGCGAGTGTCTGTTGTTGCACCATCAGAACCCGCGCGTTGTCGCTGAGCGCGGTCTGCCATTGCTTCCAACGTTGTTCGATTTGCTGCGAAGCGTTTTGGTGAGTCTTGTCGACGTGTTCGGCGTGGCTTTGCAGCGTCAGTTCGATCGCTTCGGTGAGCGCCGATTGCACTTGGTCCCCCGCGTTGCCGACGACGCTGGTCCAGTGGTCGTGAGCTGAATCGACGGTCTTCTTCCACAGTTCGGCTTGCGTTTCGACCAATTGGTTGACCGACGCTAAGACGGCCCGATTCATTTCGGCGATCGCTTGCAACGGTTGGTCCGCAGTCGATTCTTCGGGGAAACCGCCCGAGAGGATTTCGATCGACCGTTGATCCAGAGTCGCCATCAATTGGTTCATCTTCTTCTCGACAGGGAACTGCAAGAAGATCGCGATCACCGAAAGGACCAGCCCCAACGCCGTCGTATCAAAGGCGACGTACAAGCCGGCTTTCAAGTTGTCGACGGCGTTCTGCCCGTCGCTGAAATCGAGGCCACCAAGCGTCTGGGTGATGCCGACCACGGTTCCTAGAAAGCCCAACATCGGGATCGCCCAGACGATGATCCGCACCAATTGCAAGCTATCGTGCGATTGATCTGCTTCGCGATCCGAGACGTCTCGAAGATCGTCGTTTAAGAAACGCGTCGTTTTGCGGCGTTGCTGGCGCCCCAGCAGATCCTCCAGGCGATGGACCAACTGGCAACCGCGTTCGCTGCGCGGCAGCTGTGCCAAATGGTCGAGCCAATGGGTGACATGCTCTCCCAGGTCCGACGACGTCTGCTCCGCTGGCTTCAATTCACTGTCGGCCAGGCCGGCAACGATTCCCAACTGGCGACGCGTATCCAGATGCCGCACGACCAATCCGACCAGGGCGACAAAAAACAGGATCGTGGCCGCGTAAGCGACCGGGTGTCCCATGAAGTAGCGGTGCAGGAAAGGGACCGGGGAAACGTACAGCACGCTATAGAAGATCGCCGCGACCAGGGGGCCGAGGGCGACGCTAGCGAGACCACTCCAACTATTCGAAGACAAATTGTTTCGACCTGCCATCGTTTACCTTCGTTCGCACGCGAGATTCCGAACCGTGCGCCTGAGAGACTCGGCACACCTATCACTTCAAACCGTCATCGTCCGTTGCAAACGTGCAACTTGATCGGATCGTTAAAGTTTGCGCAACTGGACCCGCCAGGGGGGCGAATTCGTAAGCTATGGTTTGTTGCAGCGGTGAATGGGGAAAAGCTAGCAAGCGTAGATCGATCTTGATGTCGACAGCCCGGCCGGCCTACAAGCGGCGGTCTGAACGATTGATTCGATTGTGCGGCAAGTATCCTTCGCAGCGGCACAGCACGGCAGGTCGATCCCGAAAACGCTTGAAGCGTTTCGGCGATGATTCATAATGCCGTGAGGGATGCTTTTCCGCAGCTGGCACACGATATGGAGATGGGTGCGATGCGGTTATGGCTGGGACTTGTGATTGCTGTCTTTACCCTTGTTTTGGCGACCGTTTCGTCCGGTTCGGGAGCGGGGGAGACGCAGGCGAAACCCGAAGCATCGCGGCCAGCCCTGGTGGCTGGAGCTGGAGAATTGCTGGGATTCGTGAATCCTCAAGCAGATAACGGCCAGCAGATTACAATCGTAAATGCTACTCGCGGCACGATGCTGGTGTATCATATAGACGGACCCACAGGTCAGATTACGCTGAAAAGCAGTCGTCGGCTGACCTGGGATTTTTCCTTAGACGAATACAACGCCACTGCGCCGCTGCCGACCGAAATCCGGCAGATGGTTGAGCGTTAGGCCGGTCGGTCTGACGCTTGCCAAAGGGCCGCCAGTGGAACGTGAATCGACATCGCGCTTCTCTCTTCCTTTTCAGACACTGGTTCGGTAGGTCATGGCAAACAAATTCATCCCCCTCGAAGAAGCCGCACAGCTGTTGGGCGTTCCAACCGAAAAGCTGGTTGAAATGCGTTCAAGTGGAGATGTCCGTGCCTTTAAGGATGGAGCCAGTTGGAAGTTCCCCAAGGATGAGATCGACCGCCTGTTGGCCGATGGGATCGAAGGCGATTCGGGGATCTACACCGGCTTTGGTATCAGCGACGACGAAGGCTCGGCGATCTTGGTTGACGAGCAAGGAGCCGGATCGGGCAGTCGAATCATCGGCGGAAACAGCTCGCCAGCAGACGACGGCGACCTCGAAATCGGCGGTGAACCCGAAGGGCAGGGGAGCGACGTTGCCCTAGTTGCTCGATCCAACGACGATGCCGGCAGCGACAGCGATGTGCAAATCATCGCCAACGAGCTGAAGATCGACAGCGACGACCTGGTTACCGACAGCGGAGCGGGGGGCGACGTCCTCGATTCCTTCGAAGAGAGCGCTGCCGAAAAAATAAGCTTGAGCCTAGCCGACGATTCGATGGGCGATCTGGAATTGGCTACCTCGGGGCATTCTCCCGTCGAGGACGACGAAGTTGATCTGAGTATCGACCTGAGTCTCGCGGGTGACAGTCCTTCCGATGGAGGGGACATCGATCTCAGTCTTGCCGACGACGCTGCTAGCGATGGTGGTGATATCGATCTTTCGCTATCGGAACCTGCGACGGGTGAAAGCGATCTAGACCTCACGTTTGAACAGGACTACGACGACGTGGCCGGATCGGGACAGGGGGACAGCGCCATCCATCCACCCAAGATCTCGCTTGGAGCGGACAGCGATGTCGACGACCCGTTGGGCGATCTGGGCTTGATGGAAGATAGCGATGACGAAATCGATCTCTCCGATTCACCAGCAATAAAAACTCCCCAACGCAAATCTGGCAACGACGTCCTCTCCGAACTCGACCTCTTGGGCGTCGACCAAGGCGGCTCGGGCAGCCTGATCAGCGGCGACAGCGAACCTTCGCTGCTGGGCGATCTGGACATGGAATCGGCTCTTTCGGATATCTCCGATATCGATGACGCCCTAAACGACGACGATGATCTGGTCATCTCCGGCGACGACGACGACCTGGTTCTCGGCGGTGCGGGTAGCGACATTTCGGTCGTCGGCGACAGCGGCATCAATTTGATGAGCCCTTCGGACAGCGGCCTGTCGCTGGAAAGCGAACCGTTGGATCTGGCCGGATCGAGCATTTCGGCGTTGGATCTCGGCGGCGACGGCAGCGGCGTGACTCCCGGTTCGGGACCTGGCAGCAGCGGTCGATCGGCCGGCGGCAGCGGATCGCTTGTCGATTTTAAAGCGGACGAAGAGTTTCAGCTTTCGCCGTCGGGTATCGGCCTGGAAGCCGACGACGACAGCGCTTCGCAAGTGATCGAAGTCGAAGAATCGGACGCCTTTGGTGCCGCGATGGATCTCGGCGATGCGGGCTTTGTCGACCCTAGCACCGGCGATGGCCGCGGTTGGGCCGACCGGAATGAATTGCTAGCGGACGACGCCGAAGGGATCGACGAAGCCGGTCTCGTGGCCGATGGCGTGGAAGAGGATCTGATCGTCGCCAACGCTCCGGTGCCTCAAGCCGCCGCAGTGGCTCCTGGATACGAAGTCCCCTTCTCGATCTGGAATGTTTCCGCCTTGGCTGGCATCCTGGTGATGATGAGCGTCGGCGGGATGATGACGACCGATCTGGTCCGCAATCTCTGGACCTACAGCGAAACGACGAGCCCGATCAGTTCGTTGACCGAAACGATCTTGAGCGCATTGGGCATGAACGGCTAAAAGGGGAGTAAAATCCGCGCGGCTCGCTGCGGATCCCCCCCTGCATTTCCGTTCAGGCTTCTTCGATGAACCCCCAAGCCGCTTTTTTATTGTGCGTCGCGATGCTGTTACCGGCATCGACAGGCTGCAGCCTGTTTGGACGCGACAAGGCGGCTCATCTGGAATCGGAATCCGAACGGCTGCTAGCGGATTACCGCTACGAACGCGAGCGGGCCAATCGCTTGGAACTGCTCAATAACGTCTTGTCGCAGCGCGTCGAGAGCCTTGAGAAACGCTTGGCGATCCACGTCGATGGGGCCGAACCGACACCGGTCGCCGACCGTCGGCAACCGGTCGACTTTCCCAGCACCGCTCCCGCTGTCGATCCTTGGAAACCGACCCTCCGTCGCTAACCAAACATCGTTTCCAGGCTGCGGATATAGTCGAGCGCATCGCCGACATCATCCACCTGCACTCCCTGCTGGCGTCCCAGCCGATCGGCATCCGAGAGCGTCACTAAGTCATCGTGCCAAGGATGTTCCACCAACCGGCGACGCGCCCGGGCGCCGAGTGTTCGATCGCGCAACTGGTGAGCCAACATGTGGTGCTCGATCAACCAAGCGGTTCGCGGTTGGATAAATCCGTCGAGCGCTTCGAGCCCCGCGGCGACATGGTCCTGGGGATCGATCGCCTTGCCAACGTCGTGCAGCAGCGCCGCCAACAGAAAGTCCTCGTCGTAAGGCATCTCGTCGCGAGCGTGTTCGAAGACTTGCAAGCTGTGATAAAGAGCATCTCCCTCGGGATGATACTTCAGGTTCTGCTTGACGTTCTCCAGCGGCCACAATAACGACTCGTATAGCTGGAACCGATCGACTTGGCATTCGGCTTCCTCCAACGCATGATCCTGCTGATCGATCCCCTGGCCGTGCTCCAGTTCGATCAACCGCTGCAACTGCGGCAGGCTGGCCCGCTCGATCGCCTTCCCCGTGATCGAACTCCTGAATCGATGGCCGATCAGGGAGGGATGGTAGACCGTCAGTTCGACGGGAAATTCGTCGCGGAGATGGATGTGCGTGAAGACCCGTTCCTCGCCATCCTTGCGAACTCGCTTGCGCTCCATCTGGCAACCGCTACCCGTCTCTTCGACGTGCATCAAGATCGACTGCGGATTGCTGGCGAAGACATGGATGTCGATGTCCGATCCATCGCGGACGTGCCCGGTCAGAACGCTGCCGATCAGATAGGGATGGAACGCCTGCAACTGACGCATCCACCACAGCGCTCGCAGCCGCATCTTGTGCAGCCGTTGGGAATGCCCAACGTCCCCTTCATGCAACCGCGCCATCATCTGAACTTGGTCCCGGATCTCCGCATTGCTAGGGAGATCGGCCGGTTTGACCCAAGATTTTTGAACCCGCCGCGCCGCCTTCAGCTTGGCTCGGTAGTATTCGGATTCTTCGTGATCGTACAGCAGCCGAGCTGCTTCCCAGGCGATTGCATAACGCAATTTGGGTGATGCCATTTCGCGAGGCTCGAACGATGCGAGCCGGAAAGATCGAGTAACGAAAGGTCGTTGATGAAATTTACGCTATAGGATCGCTAACAAAATTGCAAGTCATTGGACAATGGCCACTTTCGCCCAATCACCACACGGCAGTGATTGGGCTTTGGATCGCTGTCGCACCATCATGGCTTGACCAACGGCGTCTACTTCAGATCCTGCATCAATTCTAACAGAGTCTCGGTGATGCGGTCCGAGGCGTCCAGTTGAACGCGGTTGGTTCCCATCCAGGTTTCGTAGCCGCCCAGTTTGTGTTGAGCCGGTGTGGGGAGGTAGCCGTAGCCGCCGTTGGCCAGTTCGATCGTAAAGGCGTCGTCAAAAGGAGCTTTCTGTTTGACGTCCAACCCGATCTGCGTGAAGACTTCAAACGGGATCGCGGCGATCGTCAGGTCGCCGATTCGCACCGCTTGCAACAGCACATCCCATTGGTCGGGACCTTCCAGCAGTCGCTGGGCGCGGCCGGCGTAGGTTTTCTGGTGTCGGTGGTACTCTTTGGTTCCCTCGGGCAACGCTTTGATCGATGCAAAATACTCCTGCATCTCGGCGTCTGGTTTGCGGACCTTCAGTGGCAGGTCGCGGTGAGCAAAGCTCAGTGGCACCCATTCCTGGAATTCGATCTTGGCGTGCGCGTCGATCACCTTGTCGGCCACTTTGTGTGCGACCTCGGTCATCTTTTCGTAAGGCTTGTAGGGGCGGCCGCGGTCGCGAAAGTTGATGTTGTTGACATCGCCGCTGGTTCCGTTGGTCAGGATGCCAACAAAAGGTTTGTCGCTGTCGGAAGCCTTCAGTAGCTCGCCGATCCGCTCCGAGAAGACGCCAAAGTAGTCAGCCGAGACCTCTCCTTTGCCCACGCCGCCGACGTAGTGCAACGAATAATTGGCCAACAGCGAAATCGGGCGGCCATCGATCGATTGAACGCTGATGAACGAGATCTCCGGATCGACGGGGCCCGCCGGCTTGATCAGGGTCGGGTGGCCGCTGGGTGGATTCATGCGAACTGTATCGACGCCGCCAAACGGATTGCGACGCTGCTTTTCATCGCCGATGTGCCAGCGGCGGTTGAAGACTTCCGATGGCTCTTCCCCCGAACCCCAGCCGATCTTGGCGGGTTCGAGATTCTCGATCGCTTCGGCGACTGCTTTGACGACTCCGGCAACCAGAATCGGGCGGTACTTTTCCGAAGTCGCTCGCGTTGCGCTGTGCGTGTGTGTTGCGGACATCAGCAGATTTTCACCGGCGATCGCGCCGGCTTGATCGATCTGCTCGCGCGCTTCGTCCCAGATCTCGCGCGAGATCCCAACGTTGTCGCAGACGACAAAACCGATCCGGTTCTTGCCGTCGTCCAGGATCAAACACTTCGCGTGCAATGGGTCGTGGATATGTTGAGCGGGGATCGGAGCCCAGCCGCCGACGACCAGTTCGCCAAGCGGAGGCGTGATATCGACCATCGCGGCACCCGCCTGAAACGTCGGCTTTTCCGCGGCGGTGGCATCGAGGGGAGCGATCGCGGCGGCGATCAACAACAGACAGAACGGGGCACAGCGCAGCATGACGGGGACCTTTTCCTTCTTGAGTGAATTCGTAGGCAGGGACGACAGATCCAACGCGATCACGGTGGGAAGCGGTCCCAAGAAGCGGGAACGCTTGATCGAGGAGGACCCCCGAAAGTATAGCAGTCAGCGAGGGGGGATGTCCTCAAGTTGTAAGACAACGCTGGCATGGCAGGCTGGGGCTGCAACCCTACACCCGCCCGAGCGAATCAGGGGAGGGGCGTAGAACCACCAGGAAAGCTGCTCTGTCCCCGGAACACAGGAAAGCTGCTCTGTCCCCGGAACACTTCCCAATCCAAAAAAGCACTTACTTCTCGCAAACCGGTGCTTTTTTCGTTTCAGCACACGCGGCAGATTGGGATCGGCGCGTTTCGAGACGTAAAGAATCGTTGCCTGCAGGAGACTTTGCTTGCGTCGCGCTCAGGCTGTCCCGCAACTCGCGCCGCTCGGCGGGGTGGAAGTACCGCACTATTCGATTTTCTGGTTGATGTTTTCTCTGCAGCGGGCGATAATTCTGTTGGAATTGACCCGTATGCCGAACAGTCACCCAGTGTGTGCGTTTCCGCAAGGAATAGGCGACGGGTTTTTTTGTGCGCACTCAGGTAGCGTCCGTTGCTGTCGGCCAAATCCGCACCTCCAATTCGTTGTGCTCGATCAAGCGACGAAACTGCCGTCGGTTCCCGGCGCTGCTGCTGTAGCATCTCGCAACGGCACCGCAAACCATGTCGGCCAGTTGGACGAGATTGTTTTTGTGCGAATCATCCGTCTTCACTTTCTTGACCGCATGCCGCTCTCCCGCATTGGCGTGAGTCTTTAAGTACTTCTTCAGTTGATTGACGAAGTCGCGATTGCCGCATCGATCCAGCACCACGATCGCGTCGCGTAGATGGGGAGCCATGTTCTCGAACAGCAGCCGAGTCGAATATTTGTAGCACGATCGACTATCGTGAAACCCTGGCCCCGAAATCAGCGACTTGTCGAGCACAAAGGTCGAGTACAGAAATTCAAACGACTGCACCGCCTGGAAGAATTGCAACCGGAACGCATCGGGCATTTTGGCAAACTTGAATTCGCGACCAGACGCGCCTGACTTTTGTCGGAATCGGTCAATTGCCTGATCGCACCGCAGGGCTTCATCCCGGTCGAGAAACAGCACGCCGGTCACAACAAAATATCGCGACGACCCCGCACCGAGCTTCATTCCGGTGTCGCCGGATTCATCAAAGAATACAAGCATCCCCCACCCTTCCTGAAAGATGCCAAGCGAACATCCATCCCGCACGCGACTCCGCCCACAACAAACTATTTCCGATACACGATGCCGAGTCCAGCTTTGGCGAACTCGGATTGGCGATCGGGGCCAGTTTTTGGCGAGCCAGCGAACGACGTTGATTTGACAACCAGGCCGTCACACGCCGGGCAACAACATCGGCGAGCGTTTCGAGTTCCAATGGAGACAACATTACGCCAGCCTCCAAAGTTGTTTGATGGCAGCGTGATGTTTTGCTGATTCGCTGGTCCTGTATCCAGCCTTGACGATTTCGCCGTCTCGATGCATCCGGGCAGGGCCCCCCCCCAGCGCCCGCCGATCAAATCCCTCGGGTGTTCGAATTAGCTTAGCCGCGTCTTCAAATGCAAAGGGGTGTCCGCTGCGAAGCAGACGCAGAAACTCTGATTCGGCTTCTAGGTGAGAATTAGCCACGGGAAGAGTCCTCCCGCGATTGGTTCTGCTGGACGCTCGTTTGTTCCAACCAATCCAAGAGCCAGCAGCCAATGCGATCGCTGCTTGCCTGTCGTACATGACAGCCGCTTCGATAGTGAGTGCGTGCATGGTTTCCTCCGCATCGCGTAAAGATGCCGGTAATATGTCATGCGTCCGCCGATTTTATTCAGCTAGTGCGAGGTTTAGGGCGGTTTAGGGTGGGCTGATTAAGGCGGCGCAGCCTTAGAAACCGACACCCTGGGTGGCTGGATGCACCTCAGGTAACTCCCGCTTGGTTCTGGTTTGCAGATAGGGCCGCAAGTTCGACCATCGCCACTCGTTCGCCCGCCCATCGCCTCCGATAACATCGGGCGGTGGAAACTCAGGGTCATCCCGTTTCCAGTTTTCAAGTGTCCCCTTGCTTCGGCCAACCAACGGGGCCGCCTGCTTCAGGGTGACGTAATCAGGCACACTTTCCTGCGGTCGGGAGTCCAGCTCGTTATGTCCCGAAACGGGCGCGTCAAATTGCAATTCATCGCACGCCACCGCAGACCAATAAAACGGGCGAGAAATCATTCCCGTTTCGGTTCCGTTCGTTGAATCGAACGTGCTGCCTCGACCTCCGACGGAATAGACTTCATGTCGGGTTGTCCACCCAGATTCAGCCCTGCAAACAACGTAGTCGAACCAGACACCAGCCCATTCGTCGGGAGTGTCTTCGATTACGGTCCGCCCCATCAACTTGGCTGCGGCCCGAGACAGTCCGATAAGCTTCACCCTTGTTTCGTTGTCTTCGTTGTCGTGCGGGTAAGTCACCAGCCAACCGTTGCTTGTAACTTTTCGATCTATACGATCACCCTCAGAAAATCGGATTGCGATAAATGAGTCGTCATCTCTACGGGCTTGATCCCGAAATGCTTTCGCCAGTTTGGCCCATGGACCAAGGGCGTCCGGTGGCGTCGGCCAAATGCGACATGCGTGTTCGTACTCAAACGCTAACAGCCCCTCCATATCTAGTAAATCGCGTTGGGACAGCGAACCAGAAATCGCGGAGTCCAGCTCGACGCCGTCCCCGAATTCGGCAATGCGGGACAGGTACTCCCCGGCCTCGCGGGAGGACAGAATGAAGAAATCACCACCAACCAGACCGCAGCAACGTTGCAACAAGCGGCCCGCAGCAGCGACCAACCACCGGTGTAAACTGGATTCAGTTCGTCCGTCGATGCAAACGGGTGAACCTGTGGCGAAATAATCGCGATTCGTTTCCCGCAGCTTTAAACCGACGTAATAGCCGTGAAGCTCTTGCAAAGCTTCGGCCGTCGCTTTGGGCTCACGAGTCCAATTGCCGTTAAAGGAGAGAAGATTAAACAAACAACGATGGAGCTCCATTGTCTCGATTTCGATTTCACTGATTCCGTTGGCATCCAATGGAGACATTCCTTACTAACTAGGCCGATCGATCGCAAAGCGGGAGCTAACCGCAAACCCAGCCGGTGATTGTTAGGCGGAACGATCGAGGGTAACAGTCCTCACTCTCGGCCAATCCTGCCGACCCTCCCATCTGGCGTCAATACCCCCACCACTTTGCACGCAAAACAAATGTATGCCGCAGCCCGACTGCTCTCTTTGGAGGTCTTGCTGCAATGTCCAGAGTAGGCCTCACCGAATCAGCGAAAACCGATAAACAGCTTTGCGAATTCTGCGGCGATTCGCGTGAACCAGGGAAAGGGTCGTAGCTGCCATCTTCGCATTTTCTCGCTCCCTCACCCCAGGACCGATGCCCAGCCTCCACCTATCGCATCGCCGTGAAAACTCAGAACACATCACTATCTACGCGTAGGGGGCTGGCCACCCGCAAGCCCACGGGTGACGCCCCACAGATCGGAGCGGGCGGTATCATCGAGCGATTCCGAGGCGAGCAAGAAGGCCCGCAAGTTTCCCGAGACTCGACGCAAAGACACCGGCGAACCAGCGCCGGTCGGTTTAATCCTGCAACTCGCAGCGTTTGCCGGCAAGCGAATCTCGATCAAGCGGGAGATCCTGGTTGCGGTTCGGCACCCCGAGCGCTGAATGGAAAACCGGTCGGTGGCCGCTTCGCCTTTCGGGGGCGGCTTTTGTCGGCTTGGGGCTCAAGTGGGGCAGCGATGAAATCATCTCTGCCCCGATTGGCCAAGCAACTTGTCGACTCGAAGAGCCGACGCGATTAGCGGACCTTACACTTGAAGCGGATCACGCAGCCTTCGCCAACGCCGAGGGTTTCGGTCAGCTCCCATCGCAGTCGCAGCGATTGCCCCTCGTTGTCTTGAGCACTGAAGTTCGCTCCCTTGGTGCAGGTCTGACTTCCTTCGACGTATTCCAGTCGGGTCGTCAGGTTGTCGAGGATCGCGACGTTGCTGACCGGTTGGTCGCCAACGTTGTCGAATCGCAAGACGAAGTGAACAAACTCGCCCGGCAATGCGTTCTGCTTGTCGGCCAGTTTGATCAGACGAACGCGGCCCTTGCCGACTTCGAAGATCTTCAGCTCTTCAGGCTTCTGGTCGTTGGTTGCGATCCCAACAACTTCTTCGTCGATCACGACTTGAGCTCCCTCTTCGCTGCTCCACGCGATCGCAGCCTGCCCGGCTTTTGCAAGCCAAGGTTTGTCGGCATCGCGAAGCACGCCCTGTTCGATGATCGAGAGTCCCGCCAGGACGGCGATCACATCTTCGGCTAGCAACGGTTGCACGACGTTTTCTGCTGGCACACCACGGTTGCGATCACGCAACGCATCGGGGCCCATCGTGCGGACGTTGCGTTCGGGTCCCAACGGCTGCATGACAGCGCTGCTCGGTTGACGCAGATCGATCCCGATCGGGCCGCGAGGCAGATCGACACGCTGCGTCGCCAAAACGTTTTCGCCGGTCACGGCGGAGGTGACTTTGCGAACGGCGGCAAATCGCGGTGCGTAAACGCAGACGCGGTTGCTAGGTTCGACGTACGTCAGCCCGTCTTGAGTTTCATAATGAACGATCGTGTCTTCCAGCCCCAAGCCGCCGACGTCGTTGTTCAACAACACGCGAGCGCTCGGCATCCGGTCGCCACCATCGCACAAGTATTCGTTTGGATCGCCGGGGAATTGGCAGACCATCGGCGTTGGGCATTGAGCCGTCCCACAGCAGGCGCATCCTGTGTTGTCGGGCATGCAGGTCGCACAGCCGCCGTTGCAAGCGGTGCAGGCGCCGCCGGCCAAGCCGCTGGAGAGGCGATTCCGGAATCCGGCAGTCTCATAGACACCGGGGTAGTTGTCGGGCGTATAGGTCGGCGCGGTGACTTCGGTCTGTCCGCCGGGCGTCGCGACCAATTGCTGGTGCGTGACCAACGCGACTCCCGCAGCGGCATTGCCGTTCGGTGCCGCAGCCGGTTGCCCGGCAGCGGTCGCTTGTGGTGCGGGTGGCATCGCGGGGGCAGCGGTTGGCGCCGACGCAAATTGCTGTGCCGGATGCGGTTGCGCCGGTTGGCTCGCTCGCTGCGCCATCGGTTGCGATGGAGCAGGGGCCAGCGACTGGCAACCGCTTGTTGCGATCGACAATCCGAGTAGGCCGAGAGCGTAGAGCGACGACGCTTGGATGCGGAGGAAGGCAAGCGATGGCATTATCGAACAACTCCAGAATCGATCGGCAAGGCATACGGTCGAGCAATTCTCGTCTGCTCGGTCGATGGGATCACTTGCGTGGGAACGTCGTCTCGCGGAATGTGAGGTGTGCGAATCGCAGCGGTCTGTCCCTCGGGCGTCAACGCCTCGGTTCGCGGCGATTGCAGCGGCAGCCAATACGGGCAGCCCATCAGGAAGGCGTTCATGTAAGTCGGATCCGACGGTGGCGTCCGCGAACCATATCGAATGATCGCCACGGGGCGGCCCAGGGTGTCGGCGACATCCAGGGCGTCTTGATGCGGTTGGATGTCGAAGTCGCGTTGCTCGCCGGGGGTTTCGGCGATCGGCAGCGCGGTCGAAGGATCTTCCAGGTAGATCACTCGCGTGACCAGGTTGCCACGCAGCGCGTGCAACATGTCGTCGTTGCTGATCACGATCGGAATCGCAAACCGCACCTCTTGCCCAGCGGGCGGATAGACGCGGTCGATCAATTCGATCGTCGGATAGATCTCGTAGCCTTCGAACAGCGGGATCTCGGTGATCCGAACTCGATAGACGTTGCCGAGTTCAAAACCGGCGTAGACCGGTTCGGCGGTATCGGCTTGAAACATGTTGCCGATCGCCAGGGAGACCTTGGCGGTCCCTTCGGCGGTGATTTTCACCGGCTGGTACTGGCACTGTACCGGGCCGCGGAGATCGCGTCGGAATTGACCGATCGCGCCGGGCGGCATGTTGTCGTTGAACAGGCGATGGCGCTGCGGTTGCTGCGCTGTCGCAAGGGTTGCCAACAGCAAGCTTGCGGCGATGAAGCTGGTTCGGATTGAAGAGTAAAAGTTTTTCACTTGCATCGAAACGCTTCTCACCGTTTTTGCCGTTTTGCCGTAGCCTGCGACGCTTACTTTATTGAGCAAGGCAACCGCCTGGTGATTACCGGGGCGGTTGCGTTTCCGTTTCAGCGGCCGGTGATGTTCCGGCCGCCGTCGTTTATTCAGATCCGTGTTGGATCAACCGGTCTTATTCCGGTGGGCAATAAGCACCGCCACCAGGAACGGTTCCCGGAGCATTCGGGCTGGAGACCGCTTGGCTTCCCTGGGTGTAACCAGGTCGTCCGTAAGCTGTTCCAGGATGAATGTTCTGCTCCGTGATGTTGATCCGACTGACAGGATGCGGATAGCTGTAGCCAGGTTGCATCTTGACGCCGATCTTGATGTCCTTAACCGGTGCAGGCATGACGCTGTGCGTGCGGTTGGTCATCGTGTGGCTCTTCAGGCTGGCCGGTCCACCCAATGGAATGTGAGGTGGTCCGGGCAATCCGATCGGTGTGCCGGTGATCGGCATACCGTATTGAGGCGCGGTGACGCCCGAGATCATGCCTGGCAGCCCAGGTGGCATTGGTGCCCCGCCTGGAATTCCCATCGGTCCACAGCTGCCATCGGCACAATTGCCCATCGCGTATCCACCGGCTCCCGCCATTCCCATCATGTAACCGCCCGCTCCCATTGGCATGCCCCCCAGCATGGCTCCGGTTCCCATTTGTCCTGCCATCTCGATGTCCTTGTCGCCAAGTCGCAAGATAGCCAGGATCGAACCACGGCGGTCGGCTTCGATGATCGGATCGACACCTGGATCCAAGCGAGTGCTAACCAGCGTATCGATGCCGGCCAATGCTGGACCTTGGAAATCGGGATCTGGAAGATAGATCACCTTGGTGACAAAGTTGCCGGTCAAGACTTGATCGAGATCTTCTTCGGTGATCTGGATTGGAATTGAATTGTGCGCCAGGTAGGCACCGGTGCGCGGATTGCCTGGAGCGATTTCGAGACTCGGATACAGTTCGACCCCTTCGCGGCCAACGATGTTGGTCAGCTTCAAGCGGTACAAACCGCCGGCGGGGAAGTTCTGGCGAGCTGGCACAACCAGCGGTTCGCTGTCAAAGGTGCCTCCGCCCGACACATCGTATTGAACGTGCATCGAATCGGGGCGAGCGAACGTGACTTGAACCGTCGGGTTCATTTGAAACGCCGCTTGGATGATTTCGCCGCCGCCATCGCCCATGCCGCCGCTGCAGCTGGAGCAACCGCAACCGCTCGATCCCTTGCAAACGTTGCTCATCCCGCTGCCATACATTCCATTGAATGCGGCTTGGGCGATCGGCGAAGGCATCTGTGCGGTCTGCGATCCAGGTTCGCTAGCTCCCGGTGGCATCCCGGGGGCCATTTGGCCGGGGCCCATCATCGGTCCGCCACCCATCATGGGGCCAGGTCCCATACCGGGGCCTCCCATCATCGGTCCGCCGCCACCCATCTGCATCGCAGGTGGAGCCAACACGCCGGGGCCGGGGCCGCCGACGCCAGGGCCGGGCTGCATCATGCGCTCGGCCGGTGGCAGATTGTGGCGGACGGGTGCGCAACCGGTGACCAGCACCGTCCCCGCAATACAAAGCATTAGGTGGGTCAGTCCGATTCTCATGTGATTCCTCTTCGACTTGGTCTGTCCGTAGACCGAGAACTTTGGCGTCCGAAACGTTTTTCTTGCCCGACGTTGCCGTCACGCTTCGACTTCAGCCATCAGTAGCTGATTGCGTTTAGCAGCTTGATCAGCCTGGACCCCTGGAAGGGTTCGGGCCTAGAATCCGCGCGGCGACGAATTCAGCTACTGCCTTTGTGCATCGGCATGTTTCCACTTGATTCTTTGACAAAATCCGTATAACCGGAAAATCATGACCAAACCGACCCCCACGCGGATCAACTTGACGACGCCTATCGCAGTGCTAGCACTGGCTGCCGCGGCGATCTATTTCGTTCCAATCGCTCGCTCGCAAACCCCGACCGAAAACGCGGCTGCCGCGAATTCGGCTGCGGCCCCCGCCGAGCCGGTCAAATCGTCGACGAATGCGACCAAAGCTTGGCAAACGCTTAATGGAGCGATTCGCCAATTGGTCGACACGGGGCCGGCGTTCGAGGCCAAGCTGCGGCAGGTGACGCGCGTCGATGGCCAGGAGGTGCGGGCGGTGGGACGCTACATCCAGGCCAGCGGATTGCGTGGGCTGATGCGAATGGAATTGCAAGCAGCGATCGGTAATCAGACCAGCCGCTTCGAACAAACCTGCGACGGGCGACTCACCTGGACGCGCGAGCAGGTCGGCGAAGAGGTGCGGATTCGCCGCGTCGATGTCGGCCGGCTCGACGAGATCGGTTTCACCTCGGGCGTTTCGGCCCGGTTCAAAGTGGGTGGGCTTCCCGAATTGCTCGATTCGATCGCCTGGGACTACGACCTGCATCTGGTTCGTGGAGTCCTCAAGGAAACACAAAACGTTTGGATCATTCGCGGAACGTTGAAACAGGGGCGATTGCAAGCGTTACTGGACGAAACCGAGCAACCAGCCGCCCCGCCGGAAATGCCGACCAAGGTCCGCGTGGCATTGGCCGCCGATGGTCCGTTTCGCTTGATCCCTGTGCGGATGGAGTTTTCGTCGGACCCGCCGTCGGGTGCTACCGGGCCGCCGCGGCTGATCAGCGAATTGGATATCTACGAGATCAAAGCAATCGATCCTCCCAAAGAGGAGCTGTTTCGCTACAGCACAACCGAAGACGACGCCCACTTTACCAACGAAACGCAGATCTACCTCGATCGCTTTCAGACTCGGATGGCGACCCTGCCTGGATTCTCCGGGTTGCGGCGCTAGTTTGGAATCGGCGAGACGAGCTTGCGAGAGCATGCCCGTCAGCGTTTCCCCTTGTTTTCTGTGGTTTGCGGCTTAAAGTGACGGCTTCCCGTTTCCAATGGTCGAACCGGCCGCGCACGTCGGATCGTCGTCCTGCCCACAGAAAACTTGGTTCGCTGTATGAGTTCTCCGTCCGCCCAGCCCAGTTTGCGCGATTGGTGCCAACTGGTTCGTCTGCCCAACGTTTTTACTGTGATCGCCGACACGACCGCAGCGTTTTTGTTGGTGGCTCATCAGCTTGCCCCGCTGCCTCGGTACGCGATCGTGTTGGCTGCGGTCGTCTGTATCTATTGGGCTGGAATGATCCTGAACGATGTCTGGGACATCGAGATCGATCGCCAAGAGCGTTCCAAGCGTCCGTTGCCAGCGGGGAAGATCTCGCTGTCGGCGGCTCGCCGCGCCGGTTGGGGACTGCTGCTCGCTGGCGTCGCCCTCTCCTTTGCGGTTGGTTTTGTGCCTCACGGCGATGCGCCGCCGAGTCTGGTGCCGGGGGGGATTGCGGTTTTATTAGCCGCCATGGTCGTGCTGTACGATGGACCGGTTAAACGCACGCCACTGGCTCCGATGGCGATGGGACTGTGTCGCTTCTTCAGCTTCTTGTTAGGGGCAAGCGCTGCGATCACTTCGGTGTCCGATTTCCCATTTGTCCCGCAGCATGTGTTGGCGATTGCCGCGGGGTTTGGCGTATACATCGTCGGTGTCACCTGCATGGCTCGCGGCGAAGCGGTTGGCGGTAAAGAGCAGAAGCTGCCGCTGATCTTCGGCTTGGTGATCACGATCGTCGGGATGGCGATGATCGCCGGCGGGCCTCAGTTTGCCCCCGCCGATGAGATCGCAAAATTTCAAATCGAACCGCAGCGGCAATTCTCGCTGCTGATCGGGTTGCTAGCCTTTACGATCATCCACCGGGCGTTCCGAGCGATCTTGAACCCCGAACCGTACGCGATCCAGATGAACATCAAGCACGCGATCTTGACTATAATACCTCTTGCTGCTGCGGTCGCGCTGTTGTCCGCTGGCACCTTGCCCGGGTTGTTGGTCTTTGCCTTGGCGGTCCCCGCGATGACGCTGGGAGCGTTTCTGCGAGTCACTTGAGTCATGGGTGTCCAGTGCGAAACGGACGCGTCTGCGTTTGCGTTATCGACATTCTTCAACGAAAATACTGGACGTTGCAGCTGGACATTGCGTATTATTCGGCGACACGCAAGCTGACGCTTCCGTGTTCGAACCCAGCTGTTCCGGTTTCAACGTAAGGTCTGATCATGTCAGATTTATTCGCTACACCGACCGCGCAGACTGTGTTCAGCCTGCTGATCTTATGTGTCCTAATCGCCATTGGAATTTGGCTCGTGTCAAGATTTCGCGGTGGCGCCGATGAAGACCGGGAACCGGCTTCAGAAGTGCTATCAAACTTCGAAGAAATGCTTCGAGAGGGTGACATCAGCCCCGCGGAATTCCGAACTATAGAGGCGGTGGTGGGCGATAAGCTCAACAGTGAAGCGAAGGATTCCTGAGTGCCAGACTTGTGCTGATTCGCGGGAATGAAACGGTGGGACCGAATGTCCTGTCGCGGTGGTGTTGCAATCGATTGATCGCAGCACGACGGACTAAACTTCGTTGGTGGTTTCTCAATTGTCAGGATGACAAACCCATCATCACCGATTGATTCGGATTTCAACTTGTTTGAACTGATTCGATCCCAATCCATTAAACAATTGAACCACAATCGGCTCGAACTTGCGGTCACGGATGTCCCGAGTCATCGATGAAGCAGTTGGTCGCGACGCTCCCTTTTTGTCGTGGCATGCTGTTGAATCAACGGCGAATCGAGCTGTGGACTACCGTCCTGAACTAACGCGATCGTTGTGTACGAGATTGAGCCTGGCTTAGGGTCGTCGCACGATTTTGCAATATAAACGCAGCAAGGAGTCGAGTATGACATCAAAGGATATTACCACCGGACGCCGCAGCGGTGGCACGACGAAGAAGAATGCTTTCTGTTCGTTCTGTCGCAAGAGCTATCGGGATGTCGGCCCGTTGGTTGAAGGTCCTGGCGACGTCTACATTTGTTCCGAGTGTATCGAGTTGTGCCAATCGATCTTGGATCAAGAACAACGCCGTCGCGGTCCTTCGAAGAAATTGTTCGACGACATCCCGGCTCCTCGCGAATTGGTTTCTCACTTAGACCAGTACGTGATCGGCCAACAAGCTGCCAAAAAGGTGCTTTCGGTCGCGGTTCATAACCATTACAAACGCCTGACCGCAGAGTGGGAGGGGACCTCGGACGTCGAGATCGAAAAATCGAACGTCTTGATGGTCGGTCCGACCGGTTGCGGCAAGACTCTGCTGGCTCGATCGTTGGCTCGCATGTTGAACGTTCCGTTTGCGATCGGCGACGCCACGACGCTGACCGAAGCGGGCTACGTCGGCGAGGACGTCGAAAACCTGTTGCTGAAGCTATTGCATGCGGCCGACTTCGATCTCGAATCGGCACAGCGTGGGATTTTGTACATCGATGAAGTCGACAAGATCGGCAAGACCGGCGGCAATGTCTCGATCACTCGCGATGTCTCCGGCGAAGGTGTTCAACAGTCGCTGTTGAAGATGCTCGAAGGAACTGTGGCCAACGTTCCTCCGCAGGGCGGCCGCAAGCATCCCGAGCAACAGTACATCCAGATGGACACCAGCAACATCTTGTTCATCTGCGGTGGAACCTTTGTGGGAATCGAAGAGATCATCCGCAAACGCCAGGGACGTCGCACGTTGGGCTTCGGCAGCGACGCCGGCCACCGCGACGAATCGGATGTCGCATCGCTGTTGGCTCAGGTCACCTCTGACGACATCCTGGAATACGGCCTGATTCCGGAATTGGTCGGGCGGATGCCCGTCGTCACTCACTTGGCTCCTTTGGATGAAGAAGGCCTGCTGAACGTCTTGCGTGAACCACGCAACGCTCTCACCAAGCAGTATCAAGCCTTGTTCCAGATGGAACATTGCGAAGTGGAGTTCACCGAAGACGCGTTGCGAGTGATCGCACAACGGGCTCAAGAGAAGGGAACCGGAGCTCGCGGCCTTCGCAGCATCATCGAAGAAGTGATGCTGGACATCATGTACGAACTGCCCGACCAAGAGCGTGGCAGCGTCTACACGATCGACGAAAGCGTCGTCACCGGTCGCCGCAAGTTGTTCCAGATGCCTGAGCAACCACAGACTAAAAGCGCTTAAGAATCGAAGCCTTCATAACGCCGATTCTCGAAACGGCCACGTTCCCCGGCGGGGGAAACGTGGCCGTTTTCTTTTGCGCTAGTGATGTCCCCCCCCCTCCCGATTGATCTTTCGTGTCGGTATTGCCCCGGCATGGTGTGCGTGAGGCGAAGACAGTGAGTCATTGTGGGCCGTCGGTGCTGGTCGCCGTTCCCAGGCGTTCAGCCCCGCAGGTCTTTTTTGCTCACATCCGATGGGGAATCGCTCAATGATTCCAGCCGGGATTCACGCGAGTCTCTTCGCCTCATAACCGTTGCAAACTGTCGAGGTTCCGGTCCTTGTTGGGGTTGTGTTTTTGGTTTTCGAGAGTGAAAGGCGGATTCTCCCCGATGAGTTCCGGTTCCGGACGTAGGTAGTTCACGTGTCACGCTGCGACTTGATCGCGTGTGGCATGGGGCAATCACAGACCTTTAAGGGGCACTTGGGGTGAACAATACGCTAGCGATCGATGTGTTGCTGATCGAAGATGACGACGTCGACGCTGAAATTGTGAAGCGCGCATTGGGGAAATCGCAATCGTCGTTTCGTGTCTGCCGAGTGACAACGCTGGCAGAGGCGCTTGCGACAGCCGAATCACGGCACGTCGACGTGATCCTGACCGACCTGACCTTGCCCGACAGTGGATGTTATGAAACGCCAGCGAAGATCCGGCAGTCGCAACCGTTGGTGCCGCTGATCATCTTGACTGGATTGGCAAGCCGCGAACTGGCCGAGGAACTACTCGAAGCCGGAGCGCAGGACTATGTCCTCAAAGACGCTCTTTCGAGCGATTGTTTGGAGCGGTCGATTTGGCATGCGATCCAGCGACAAAACAACTGTATCCGAATCCGTGAGCTGCTGGACGAATTGGAAGCCAAGCAGGAACTGTTGGAGAGCAACAATCGCAAACTGACGCGTCTGTATTCGCAAGCTCATGAATTTGTCGACAACGTTTCTCATGAGTTTCGCACGCCGCTGACGGTGATCAAAGAATACACCTCGCTGATGCGCGAGGGACTTGTCGGCAGCGTCTCCGATGAACAGTCGCGTCTGTTGAGTGTCGTCGAAGACCGCGCCGACGATTTGAACATCATGGTCGACGATATGTTAGACAACAGCAAGCTCGAGGCGGGGATGTTGTGTGCCTGGCGCAAAGAGTGCAGCGTCGCGGAGGTCATCGACCGAGTGCGGAACGTGCTCCAACGCAAAGCTGTCGTCCGGCAGGTCTCGCTGGAATGGGATGTTCCCGAACCTGCCACACGCGTCTACTGCGACGCCGAAAAAGCTGGGCGAGTGCTCACCAACCTGGCGATCAACGCAATCAAGTTCTGCGGCTCCGACGGGGCGGTGCGGATTGCAGTCGAAGCGGATGCAACGGAACAAGAGGTGTGGATCCGAATCAGCGACAACGGCCATGGGGTCGACGAAACCGCACTGGCCGAAATCTGCCAGCGTTTCACCCAGGTCTCCACGCTCGATCGGGAGGAGCCCAAAGGGTTTGGGCTGGGCCTAAATATCGCACAGCAATTGGTGCAACTGAACTTCGGCGAACTGAGCATCCAGAGCCAGCCCGCGGTTGGCAGCACGTTTTCGTTTAGCATTCCGATGGCGAATCCATTCGGAATCGTCAAACGGTATCTGAATCAAATCAACCTCCTCCAACGCGCGGAAAACGATTCGGACACCGTTTCGATGATTGCTTGCAGCGTCGATGAAGAGGCCAATCCTGCAGTCCTATCGGATGTCGACAGATTCCTCAATTGTCGCTTGCGGCGCAATGACATCCTGCTGCGTCGCCAACCCAATCGATGGGTCATCGCATTGCCGCTGAATGGCGATCAGCTGGAAGCCTATTTTTCGCGAATCCAATCCGAACGCTTGGCGGCAAATCGCAATCGCCCTCGCGGCCCGCTGCCCGATGTGAAATTGGAATCGCTCGGTTCGTGGCGCGCCGCAGAACAACGCTCACTGATTCTCGATTGTGTCGCGCGGAAGTTCACCTCCAATCGAGCCGTTGCGATCATGGCGAGTGAGCGCGTCGACGGTTCGTTTTTAACCGCGATGCAGCCATCGACGGCGGGAGGGATCTAGTGCCTGGAACAATTCTATTGGTCGATGACAACCACGAAATTCTGACGGGAGTCCGGGTGCGTTTAGGAGCTGTCGGCTACCAAACTCGGACTGCGTGCGATGGTCAAAGCGGGATCAATTCGGCGATCCAACATCCTCCCGATGCGATCGTGATGGATGTGCGGATGCCAGGCCTCAACGGTTTGCAAGCCGTTGCGGAATTGCAATGCCGCCCCGATACAAAAGACATCCCGATCATCGTGCTTTCGGCAAGCTTGGCCGATGAAGAGTCGGCGCTCGACGCTGGGGCTCATTTCTTTGTTAAGAAACCGTATGTCGGCACCGAATTGATAGCAGCAATTCGCGCCGCTGTCGGTCTCAAATCCGTACCGTCCCAAGGTGGTTTAGAATGAAACAGCGATTCCTATTCACCGATATCAACAGCGATCCGATCGGCGACCAAACGCCTGCGAATCACACGCCCGCCGCGGGGATCTCGCACCAAGAACCTGTCGATCGCGACCCGACGCTCGATGCAGTCTTCAGCGCATTGGGGATGGATTTGCGCTACCTCGGCGATTCGCAAATGGTCAGCGACAACTCCGGCGACAAATCGCTCGACGATCGCCCGTGGGTCCTCCACGTCGACGACGACGATGCATTTCGCAACATCGTGCGGTTGCGATTGGAAGCTGCCGGGATTTGTGTTGCCAATGCTAGCGACGGGATCGAAGGTATCCAACAGGCGTTCCGGCAGCGTGTTGGTGCTATCATCCTCGACTTCGAGATGCCCAACGGTCGTGGCGATTATGTCCTGGGGCGATTGAAAGGGAATCCCGTCACCATGGACATTCCTGTTATCGTGTTGACCGGGATGCGAGATCCGCTGCTTTCAGAGCGTTTGTTGGAGATGGGAGCGGCGGCATGTTTGCGTAAGCCGCCTCAATTCGACGTGCTGATTGCAAAGATCGAACAACTCGCGTGTGCGGCTGCGCGATGACAAATGCTGAGAAGAGCACGATGTCAGCACGCCGGGACTTTGTGCAAACAACGCTTGAAGCATCCCGCCGATCATTGTGGGAAATCTAAACAATGATGGTGATATCGACGATCGGTCGTTGGGGAACTTGACTCCCTGTAATAATCATCTGAACGCTGCGCTATTTTTGCGCAAACCGATCGTGGGCAGGAACAGGGGAAATCATGAAAGTCAGTCGACGGCAATTGCTTGCCGCTTCCTTGGGGAGCGTATTGCCCGCAGGGGCGCTGCGTGCAGCGCCGACGATTCATGTGAAGAAGCGGCGCGTGCTGCGGGTTCTCGGCACGCACGTCACCTTGCAGGAGACGCTGCGCAAACAGGCCGAAGCCGATCTGGGGATCGAGCTTCAGTTTCAGCCGGGCGGCAGCGGGGCGGTGTTATATCAAGCGTCGACGCGTCCCGAATCATTTGATCTCTACGAACAATGGTCCAACAGCATCCGCGTCCTGTGGCGGTCCAATGCGATCCAAGCGATCGATACGCAACGGATTCGACACTGGGACGAGATCAACGGGTTGACCAAAGAAGGTCGCGTGACTCCCGCGGCAAAGCTGGGTGCGGGCGATTCGCCCGAGAAACTGTTGTTTGTTCAGCCCAATGACTCGCTCGGCAGCAACGCAACCAATCGCGTCAGCTTCTTGCCCTACGTGCACAATGTCGACTCGTTTGGTTATGACAGCGCAGCAATACCGCGCGGCAAGCCCTACGAAACCGAAAGCTGGTCGTGGCTGCTGGACGATGCGCATGCGGGGAAAGTCGCGATCGTCAACGAACCGACGATTGGGCTGTTCGATCTGGCCTTGGCTGCGCAGAGCAAGGGCTTGATCCAGTTCGACGACATCGGAAACCTGACGCGGAAAGAACTCGACGCCTTGTTTTCGATCCTGTTGAAGTATCGACAGGCGGGGCATTTTCGAGGTGTTTGGAACAGCGTGCCTCAGTCGGTCAAGTTGATGTCGTCGGGCGAGTCGAAGATCGAAAGCATGTTCTCACCCGCGGTATTCGATCTGCGCAGTCGCGGTATCGATTGCGTGTACGCATCGCCCAAAGAAGGCTACCGAGCCTGGCACGGCGTGATGTGCTTGTCGTCCAAAACGGAAGGCGACAGACAAGACACGGCTTATGAATACATGAACTGGTGGCTGTCGGGATGGCCCGGCGCCTTCATCGCCAAGCAAGGTTATTACATCTCAAATCCTCAACGCTCGCGTCCTCACCTAACTCAGGCGGAGTGGGATTATTGGTATTTGGGAAAACGCGCATCGGAAGATCTGCAGGGGACTGGCGGTACGACCGTGGTTCGCGAGGGACAGGTCCGTGACGGTGGATCGTACGAGCGACGATTCAGCAATGTCGCGGTCTGGAACACCGTGATGCCAACCTACGAATACAGCCTTCAACGATGGAACGAGTTCCTGTCAGGCTAAAGATCATGAAGATGCTTCAACGTATAGGAACGCTCCGAACGCAGATCTACACCAGCTGCTGTGTGCTGGTGGCGCTTTGTGTATTGAACATGGGAATTGGTTGGTGGGGGCAATATCGGCTGCTTCAGAATTTTGATTTGTACGAGCAAACCGAGCGCACGGCTGCTGCCGTGTTGAAGATCGATCGCAACGTTCAGGAGCTGAAGTCCCGCTCGGAAAACTATCTCCATACCGGGTCGGAGTCGCAGCATCAGACTGCGGTCCAATTTCAGCTCGATCTGCTCCAACAGATCGACACGGTGATGCAAGAAGCGAACAGCGAAGAGCTGCGGACGATTCTCGCCGAGATGCGGACTCATGTTCAGACGCTGCAAGAACAGTTGCGTTTGGCGGCGGAGGAACGCGATCTGCGTAAGAACTTGGTCCAGGAGCAGTTGCCGGACATCGGCGACCAGGTCCAAGCCGCGGTGCGACGTTTCCAGGCGACACTAGGCGAGAACGCTTCGGATGCGTCTCACGACCAATTGCTCGACGCGATCCAAGCGTTCTCGTTTGCGCGGATGAACCTGCTGCAATACTTTAACAACCCGCGATCCGAAGACTTCGACCGAATGGTGCAGAGCCTTAAGGAAGCCGAACACTTGACGGCGAGCATTGTGAGTACTTCACCCTCGCCTGAATTCACGCTCGCTCAAGCCGACTTGGTGGCGAAGCTTGCTCGGTTCCGCCAGATCGGCTCTCACGCCGTCCACGCAACCCGCAGCTATCTGTATTACTCAAATGTCGTGATGGCGGGTGAGATCTCCGAATTCGTCTATTACTCCAATCGCTTGAAGTCCTTTGTTGTCGACCAGCAAGAACTGAACCGCCAGTCGCGGCGTGCGTCTGCGCGACAAACGCGGAATCTGGGATTTGCGGCTTCATCACTAGCCATTTTATTGGCGATTTGCCTGGCCGCTCGCTTGTCATATTCGATTGTCTCTCCGATCTCGCAGATCACCGAAACGTTCCGCCAACTCTCCGGCGGAGCAACGATCGATGCGATTCCGGCGACGCATCGACACGACGAGATTGGCCGGATGGCGCAAGCGGCAACGGTCTTTAATGAAAAGAACCGCGAGACCCGCAGACTGCTGCAGCACTCTCGGGAACTGTCGGCGGAACTGACGAACAAAGCTCAAGCGTTGGAAGAATCGAACCAGGAGCTTGATAACTTTGCCTACGTCGCGTCGCACGATTTGAAATCGCCTCTGCGAGGGCTCAACGCGCTGGCGACATGGGTGCAGGAGGACTGCGACAGCTTATTGCCGGATGGTTCGCGGAAGCACTTGCAACAGATGCAAGATCGCGTAGCAAGAATGGAAGCGTTGCTTGACGATCTGCTGGAGTACTCGCGAGCGGGAAGGTCGGAGGTATCGATCGAAGATGTCAACGTCGGTGAACTCGTGGAATCGATCCTGCAGATCGTCGACAACCCTGGCGCTGTGCAAATTCGGGTGCTGGGCAATCTGCCTGAACTCGCCACTTACCGCGCTCCGCTGCAACAAATATTCCTCAACTTGATCACAAATGCTGTAAAGTACAACGACAAAGGGGCGGAAGGCGTCGTTGAAATCGAATGCCGCGAGAGCGACCGGGCGTATCGATTTACGATTTCAGACAATGGAATCGGGATCGATCCAAAGTTTCACGAGCGGATATTCCGCATGTACCAGCGAGTTGCCGTGAAAAAGGCGGATGGCAGTGGAATGGGGCTGGCAATTGTCAAGAAACAAGTCGAGACGTATGGTGGAGAGATCAGAGTTTTTTCGTGTGCCGGACAAGGGGCCAAGTTTACGTTCACTTGGCCCAAGGAACTCAGTTGCCCCACCGCGCTTCAACACCGTTCCCCGGAACTAACCGCATAGGCGAGCTTGAGCTCCACTATATAAAGAGAATTGCAAATGTTCCTGTTAGTCGAAGACGACGAAGTGGATGTAGAGCTGTTCCGCCGTGCGATGGATGCCCATCAGGTCGCCGCGGAATTGTTGGTTGCCAACGACGGTGCTGAAGCGATTGAGCTTCTTCGCAACCTAGCTGTCGGAACGCAAAAGCTGATTGTCTTTTTGGATCTGAACATGCCTGGGGTCAACGGCTTTGAATTCCTGCAATTACTCCGAGCCGATGCTGGACTTCGCCGCACGCTTGTCTTTATTTTGACTTCGTCCAGCCACCAGCGGGACAAGCAACAAGCGTACGACAAGAACGTCGCCGGTTACTTCGTCAAATCGAACCTCGACGCACTGATGAACACCGTCAAAAGCTACGCTGACAGCGTCGAATACCCACCGACAACCTGCGTCTAGCGTCACGCGTGCAACCTCGATCGCAACTTGCCTGCAGGGTGGGACGGCGGCAGGGCGGCCCAGGCTCCCACCGAAGTCCAATCACCGCCTGAGAGCGTTTCCGTCGGGCGAGTCGAAAAGTCTGATGCCGGCCTCATCTCGCCGCCCATCCGAATTGCAGACCGCAAAGCGTCACCCAGTGCAAGTCGTCAATCAACGCCGGCCAGGCGACGGCAGTTCAAGCCTCGCCCCCCACCGGAACCCTGAACCGGGGACACAGTATATTTTCGGGTGACTCGATCCCCGCCCGGCAAACGCACCAGATCGGGGACGCAGCATATTTTTGGTGCATTCGATAGTAGCCCGGTAGCACGAGACCGGGGACACAGTTTGCTTCTGGGCGGTTCGATACCTGCCCAGCGAGTACTAAATCGGGGACGCAGTATATTTTTGGTGCATTCGATAGTAGCCTGGTAGCACGAGACCGGGGACACCGTTTACTTCTGGGCGGTTCAATACCCGCCCAGCGAGCGCGTCGAGCGGGGACGTAGCATTCTTTTGGTACAGCTCAAGCGGCTGATCGTTCATAGCGTTTCGCTCCGCAGGGCTGATCGACTCGGCATCGAGCACGCTGTTTAACGTTCCCTCCGCATTGTCCCCGAACCAGTTTGCACGGAGATCTGCAGTCAATCTCGATCGCAGATCGAAGCTCTTTGCTGCCTCGGTAATCTGGTACATTCGTCCTGCACAGCTCTTGGCTTCTGGATTGGGATGATGTGGCGATCGAATAAATACCAGTGCCCACGGATGGCTCTCAAATGCCCCATTCATCGTTGAGCCCGCGTTGGAAATTAAGTTGTCGCCTACCTGGCTGACGCCTGGGAATGTGATGAAGAAGAATCAACGACGGCGCATGGCACGCCCCGGAACCATCGCCGTCACCTTATGGACGCTTGCACTGATCACGTCCGCCTTCGGGCAAAAGCTGAACATTGAGAAAGGTCGCGTCATCCAAAGCGGGCGGCCCGACGGACGGCATCTGAGTACACGGGGATTCCAGCAGTATCTGCTCCGCAACGCTCACCCCGAACTGGCGTTCAACCCGGAATTCACGCCCGAGGAATTCGAACAGTGGCGGTCGCAGGTGCGCGACAAGCTGCTGGAATTGATGAACTTCCCCGAACCGGTTCCTCAACCTGCGCCGCGCAAGCTTTGGTCTCAGGAGCGTAAAGGTTATGTGCTGGAGAAATGGGAGCTCTATCCCGTGCCGGGCAGCGTGGTTCCCTTTCTCGTGCTGATCCCTGAAAACGCTACGCCCGAGCAACCCGCACCCGCGATCATGTGCCTGCCGGGTTCATCAGGCACCAAAGAGAATCTGGCTGGCGAGCCGCCGCTGGTTCCGGCATTCAAGCCGGACGATCGCAACCATGACGGCTGGCTTCACGCGGAACGTAATCAGCAGGCAGTGCAATTCGTCCGGGCTGGGTTCGTTGCGGTGCCGGTCGACCATCCAGGAACCGGCGAACTCTCCGACCTGGCCAAGCTTCGCCGCAGCACGATGGATGACCGCAACACGCTTTCCCGCTACCTCATCGACATGGGCCGCAACTACATTGCGCTGTCGGTCTTCCAAAAGCGTCAGATACTGAATTGGATGCGCGAGCAGCCGCACGTCGACGCCGAACGCGTTGCCTTGAGTGGTCATTCACTCGGAACGGAGCCTCTGCTGGTGCTGGCCGTACTCGACCCACAGATCCAAGGCATCGTGTGGAATGATTACCTGGCCGCAACGATGGAACGTCCGAGAGCCAGCACCAAGCCCAACCATCGCGGAATCAGGCCCGCGGCGAACTGGTTGGGCCACTCCATTCCGGGGCTGTGGGAATGGTTCGACTATCTCGACTTAGTCGCCGCGTTTGCGCCGCGACCACTGATCGTGACCGAAGGCGGGCCGACTCATTCATTGGACCTCGTACGCAAGGCTTATCAGATCGCGGGGGCTGCGGAAAACGTCTCCATCCACTACTACCCGCAATACCATGATCCGGCCGATCGACGTGATGGCAAACCGATCCCGGAGGGGCTCAGCTCAACCGAATGGTTGGACTACGCCAACGTGCATGCCGCTCATCATTACTTCAAGGGTTACCTTGCGATTCCATGGCTGACGGGCCAGTTCCAGCTGCCGGATCCCGGTAAAGTCTATCCGCCAGCGCCGCCGGAGGTTGTGCGAAAGCAGCGGAAGTGAGAGCCAGAGAGCCGCATGGTGGCGCAGCATACTTTCGCTTTTTTCAAATGCAGCGGTCCTTGGTGTGCCGCCGATGTTTATGTGTCAAACCCAAAGAGCCGTGCGGCGTTTCCACCGAGGACCTTGCTCCGGTCCTCATCGCTGAATGCGGGAAGTATCTGGGCGATTTGTTGCCGGTACTGTCGGTAGGACGCGTCCGTTGACTCGGCGTTAAATCCCCCTCCATAGATCAGTCGCTCGGCGCCCCATAATTCGGCTAACCGACGCACCACCGGCTTAACATCCCGGTGCGGGTATTTGTTCTGGTCTGGGATCGCCGCCAACTTCATCACCGTGTTCGGCAACTCCGACCAACGCAGCACCACCGCGTGTTCCTCTGGCGTCCCCTGCATCGGTCGTCCCAGGTGGTCAATGATGACTTGAGTCTCTCTGTAGCGACGGATGTAGGGATCCAGCCGTTCTGCATAACGGGGTTCCAGATGGATCTGCATCGCGACACCCGCATCTGTGGCGATCGACCACAACCGATCGAGCTCCGGAGTGCCCCACGGAGGCAAGCGACCAGGGGCGTAAGCATGCAGACGCGTCGCAACGATATGCTCCTCATGCTGCCTCAAGAATTGCGGCAGGCGTTGCAGCGAATCTGGTTGATCTGCAAAGAAGAGACAAGTCCCCTTCAGGCGTCCTTTGCCGACTTCGATGCAGTGTTCCAGATAGCGATGGTCATCCTGGTAGGGTTCGGGGTGAACGACAATCGCGTGATCCACCCCCGCACCGTCCATACGCTCGAGCAGGAACTCGGGCGTTGCCGCTTGGCTAGGCCGATATGGCGCATTTTGGTGGTATGGAAAACGAGCATCATCCGGTCCCGCAAAACAGTGAAGATGGGCGTCGACCACCATCGACGTATCGCTGGCCGCGTGTGCTACCGACAACGACGTTGAGACGGCAAGCCCTGCGGCGATGACGCCCATCGCCTCTCGACGATTTGGTAGTCGTCGTTTTTCATAACCCAAACGATCGATCATTAGTTGAAACTCACAAGTTGCAGTAGGAAACTTCGCGCGGAGCGAATGGCTTCTTTTGAGCATCTAGTCTAGTCGATATCGACGCAAAGCAAGCATCCTGGCCGCGAAGTCTCTCCCTCACGCGAACCCCACTCTCGGCTACTATCGCATTACGGGGTAGCTGTCCGACTGCGTGGGGACGCAGCATGTTTTCGGTGCATTCGATAGCGGCCAGGTAGCGGGGTGCACTGAAAATGCGGGAACACTGCTGGTTCTTGGGGGGCCGAGCTTCACCATGCAGCATGGTATAGGTGGGGGGCGCGATCGCTTCGGCAGGGGCGACTTGAGATCTCAACCGGCAACGCCGCTAGAGCTATCTCAATCCAAACCGGCGGCAAGGAGTCGAACTGCTACCGCCAAGAGGGCACAGTAGGCGAGCAATGCCGTGATTCGCCATAAGCCAAGCGAAGGAAATGGAGAACTCGATTCTGACAGAAGTGGCGCGACTGCTACTCGCTTGCCATCAACTGACGTCCACGGCGTGGCAGATGGAAGCGGCGATGGCGAATGCGGCTTCGCGCTGCATCGACCACACGGCATTCACCGGCGACGGTACAAAACAAGCGGCCAAACTCCGACACGAGTTCTCGCCAGGCCGATTTCCCGATGCCGATGCGTTCGAAAACAGGCGGAACCTCCACTGGGGTCCCGCCGCCCCCGCCGGGCTTAACTTGACGCGCGGTCCAGTCGAGCAACTCGACGTAGTCACAAAGCGACATCGACAAGAACCCCTTATCGCTGCAGCGCCTTGAAGTTGCGGCAATGCACGGACCGACCTGTGCATTCCGTTCGTCGAGAAACAACGGAGCGAGGAATGAGGCACTGGGCCGGTCGCCCGGAAGGCATCTCTCGGTGTCAGCACTGGTTTGCAAAGGATGCCTGTGAGGTCCCGAAGCAGTTTGCTGACTCAAGCATGAACTGCCTTCGGAGGCATAGAGCCCGGCCTCCTGCATGCGGCGTTGAATCGAAGTGTAGTCGCTGGCTTCGATCGTTTCGGCGATTGCCGCGCGGATGGGATTCAAGTCAACGTAAGCCGCGCACGCAAGTAAGCTCGCCTCATCGAACAACTTTGTTGCTTTGTAACGCCCTTGGAAAAAGTGCCCTGACTGCTCATCTTCGCGATTGGCTCGCATCGCGATACGTTGGCACAACAGTCGCATCCACCAACTGAAATTCGATAGTCGACTTCGGATCTCCGCTAGCCGTTCCGCACATCCTGCAATTGAGTTGATTTCCGCCTCGGTCGGTTCCGCTGGCAAACCATCCCGGTCCTGCCGTTCGGGACACAACAATATCCACCGCCGCGCCACTTCGCGATCACTCCAGCACTCGACAATATCGGATCGAGACCTCAGGACCAGGTGGAAATGATTTGAGAGAATCGTATAACAGAGCAAATCGATACCGAACAATGCCGCAAATTGCTTTAAGTAGCTCTCGATCCATCGTTTGCGATAGTCAAAATTCTTCTCTGAGACAGGATCATACCCCAGCAGAAAACAACGACGCACGGTACGTGCATAAGTGTGCGCGATTTCGATTTCAGCGGGATCGAAGACTTCTGATCGTGGCAAGCGAGACATGACATTCTCCCAACAAGAAAACGGGAGAAACCAACTTCTATCAATCAGTCTAACAATGACCGGGCATCGGTCTAGCTTTCCCCCAGAAAGATACTCTGTCCCCGCTGCGGTCCCGAAAGATACTCTGTCCCCGCTGCGGGAACCTCCGCTCGATAGAAGCATAGTAAGAAACGCTATCGACGATACTGGTTGTCCTGCCCCCGAGAGTCTAAATCCGACGCAGGCGTCTGACTGAACTCCCAGACGGCCTCTAAACCAGCCCAAACGACTTGCCAGTCCGCGATGGCCGCCTGCAGTCTTCGTGCGGCGCGCACGTAGCAGCACAAACAAACATCAGGCACAGTATCCCTCGCAGGATGGTCGAAAGATGCAGAACAAAAACTTCGTCATCGTTGGAGGCAGCCACGGGATTGGTGCAGGCATAACCCGCCGCTGCGTCAACCGCGGAGCCAGAGTGACGGTGGTTTCGCGAAGCATCGGCGAGGTGGCCGATCTGGCTGGCGTTCGCCTGTGCCCTGTGATGTGACGCAGCGGCCACCGTTGGCCGACGACCTCCCCGATTCCATCGATGCATTGGCTTATTGCCACGGTTTCTTCAACCTTGGCCCACTGAGATCGCTCACCGAGCAGACGATCCGCAATGATTTCGAAATTAACGTCATCGGCGCCGTCAGGTGCGTGCAATCCTGCCTTGTCGCATTCAAATCGGGGGCCCCCGCCAGAGTCCTTCTCGTCAGCACAGTCGCCGTTCAGCAGGGGCTCACCATGCACACCTCCGTGACAGCGGCCAAGGGAGCGATCGAAAGTTTGACCCGCACTTGGGCCGCCGAATTTGCGCCTGAGGTTCGCGTCAACTGCATCGCTTCTGCCCTGACCGTTACGTAGCTTAGTGAACGATTGCTTGCCACTGATGAGAAGCGTCACGCGATGGCTGACATGTATCCTCAAGGCCGCTACGGCGAAGTGGACGCCGTCGCCGCAGCGGCCGAATTCTTACTCTCCGATGCCAGCAGTTGGATCACGGGACAAGTGCTGGGAGTTGATGGCGGTCTATCTTCGCTACGTAAATCGTGAATCCCTTGGGGCGCGACGCACAGCCCCCGCCACCCAACTGCTGCCACAATGCGCGATTCATCGTGGTGTGGAAAACAGGGCGAACATCTCCTGCGAAACGCCGAAACATATCACGGGTTGGCTACGCGACACTCGGGACGGTATCCGGAAACGGGGACACAGCTTTTTCGCGAGGTATCTGGACCTCACCCGCGGGCGTACCACACCAAGGGACGCAGCATGTTTTCGGCATGTTTTCAGGGCGTTCTACCTTCGCCCTCCGGGAGGATTATTAACACACTCGCCCCCATTCCTGCCGGCCTCGATTTCCCCCGAAAAGTTACTCTGTCCCCGTTTTTGAAAATCAAATTTGCTCAGGAACTTAACCTGACACCCCCGCCCCCGTCCTGGCAGAAAAAGACTAGTGCCGGCGCCGCCGTAGACGGATGCTCTCGCCACACTTCGCTTGCAATCTTTCCTGCTGCCCAACTACTCCTCTTCAAGACTTTGCTTCTAGTCACCAACTCGCAACACCGGGCGCATCACGACGTTCAGCAGCGCGACGCGTGCCATGCCGCGAATCGCTCTGACGCCCTCCAAACGCTTTACGCTATCCCACAAGCCCGTTGCGAAATGCTGCAGCAACGCAAACTGCGGGCTCGCGAACCGGGAGCCGGGTTTTGCTGATTGATTAGGCACGATGTCTGGGAGGCACCTGAGGGGCCGTCTTCGCGATTCCTAGCCGCCTCCATCCCTACCGCGCACGAAAAAAGCCCTGGCTTATTTTAAGCTAGGGCTATTATTTCGATTCGTAATTTTGGTGTCGCAGTGCGGGAACTGCTAATGAAAGTGGGCGATATTGGATTCGAACCAACGACCTCTACGATGTCAACGCAAGAGCTTGCGGATGGAAACACTGCAAAACGCTGGGGAAATCACGGCAGCAAAAACGGTTGCCCCAACGGTTGCCCCAGCACCATCGATTTAGCCGATCTGGCGGCGGTGATGGGAAAGCAATTGAACACCGATGAACTCGGGGCGTTTGTCGCATCGCTGACAGCGGAGGTGGCACAATGACAGAGCCGAAGCAATTAGCATCGTCAAACGTGACGAGGGGCGACCGGCGGCGGGAATTGGCAGAGTCTGGCAGCCCGAGCGACGAAAATCAGTTGCAGGGCGATGATCGTTTGTTTCGAGCGTTGGTCTCGGGGTGCCATGTTGAAAATGCGGCGGTTGCTGCGGGTGTGTCCGAGCGGACAGCCTACCGGCGGTTGGCTGATCCTGAATTCCGGAGACAAATTGACGATGCGCGTCAATCGCTACGTGAATCCATCTTGGCGAAGTTGGCTGACGCAGGGCATGACGCTATCGGAGTGCTGATGGATTTGATGCACTCGGCAGAGGATGATCGAACGCGGTTGCTGGCCGCAAAATCGGTTCTTGATTCGTTGACGAAGTTTCAGCAAGACGAGAAACCGAAAGTCGACAGCAAGACGGACGCGGGGCAATCGCCATCGAGGCAAGTTGTGATTTACATTCCCGATAACGGTCGGGATCGCCATGACGGTTTGCCGGAGGCAAACACGAATATAGAATGAGAGACCGCCGGGGTAATCTCCCGGCACGCTGGACGCGGCTGATTACCGCTTTCAAGAGGCTTGCGACTGATCCTCGCTTAGCACCCCGACCGGCAAGGGTTCCCTTTCCCTGCCCGTCGGGGTGGCTTCGTTTCACCAAAGGGAAAAGCATGGAAGGAACCGACGGCAATCGTCGTGCACGATTCGTTTCAGTTACAGAACTTGCAGGTATTCAACAGGCTGCCATTTTTGATGCGGCAGAGAGGCGACGAAACGAGGCACCGAAGGAGTTGTTACGGTTGCTTCGTCGTCTAATCGACCGACTAAACGATACTGCGATAGCTGATCAGCGATGGCAATCCAGCCAGGTCGATGCGTTGACCGAATTGATGATGCCGCTATGGAGGGAGCTCCGAATCGAGCAACCAGGGCTTTGGGTTGATCGAGGTAGCGACTATGGGCAAGCGACACCTTGCAAACTGTTCCATGTTCGCGACCCTGACCTTGAAGATTATCCCAGCACGATGTTGGAACATGAGGAAGGCGAGAAGCGGTACGTCGCCACGGTTGGGGATGTTGCAATCATGCTGCCCGAAATTCTCACTTGGGAGAAATGGTTGGAACAAAAGTTTGATCTAAAATCGATTCCGATAGCCCTGGGACGTTCGCTTAATGCGAGACCGATAGCAGAGAACGAAGCATTGGCAAACGCGAAATCGCGACCGAGAAAGGACAGCAAGAAGAGGCCAGAAAGCACGGGGGACACGTTCGAGGCGTGGAAGGCATATCTTTTGGTGCATCACAAGTACGGCAGCGATTTGAATCAGACACCAGCGACACCGACCAGCATTCAAAATGCTGAGATTTGCTCAAAGGCACAGGCAAGCAGGCACTTCAAAACGAAGTGGGGCGGACACAAGCAGTACGTTCGGTACTGCGCGGACATCAAGCGGCTAGGAGTCGAACTGAAATTGCTTGCGGGTGATATGTCAGTTGTGGGCATGGGATCGCTGATTCAAGAGTTGAAGGATTCAACCGCGCAAGACCCGCGGAATTGCATTGAGGACGATTGATTCGTTGAAGGCCTGTTTCATCGTTTCATGGCTGCGGTGAAACGGTCAATAATTTCTTTTGACTGACAAGGCCCGTGAATCACGGGCAATTCGCGTCGTTTCGTCGTTTCACGACGATTGCCCATGAAACGGATTCACAAGAGCGTACCCGCCGACGGTTGCGGGATTCTTTGCTCTTGAGGATTTGTGATGACAACGCAAATACCGCCGGACGCACCGGCGCGACTGTTGGACGTGGGCGGCGTGGCCGCTCTGCTGGGCGTTTCGGAACGTCATGTTTACAGGCTCGCCGACGCGGGCAAGATGCCGCGACCGATCAAGCTGGGCGGGGCGAATCGTTGGGACCGGCTGACGCTGGAACAATGGGTCGATGACGGTTGCCCATCGATCGCTCGCACTCGCACGGGAGGGCCGCGACGATGATCGATCGATCACACATCGCCGAAGGCGAGCGCCGACGCGACGAAGGCATGAACAGAGCGGCGGCGCGTCGCCCCGATCGGGTCACACTCGGGCGACTGGCAATGCTGCGAGCGTTGCTTGATTCGCCCAGCGGGACCGCTTCGCTTGACGACGCCACACCGCCAGATGAACTCGCCTCGCATTACGCGGACGGCGGCAAGTGGCGGGGACAGGTTATCCGGTCGCTGATCGCAGATGACTTCGCCGAACACATCGGATACGTCAAGACGATCCGACCCGCCGGGCATCGTCGCCCGATTGCACTCTTGCGACTGATCGACCGGCAAGCGGCGGTGTTACATCTATCCAGCATGACGGCGGCAATAGCCGTCTATGAGGCGACCCCGACGGCTGGCACCGTCGAGGCCGCAAATTCTGATACATCACAATCCACCGGCAACGGAGAATCGAGCAATGAATCTATCTGACATTTTAGCCGGATCGGGCGGCGGGGATATCCGCGACCTATGGGACAGCACCGAGGCGGCCGGCGAAATGGGGCCGTTGCCGCCGGGCGAATACATCGCCCATATCATCGCAGGGGAATTGGAAACTTCGCGGACGAATTCGACACCGGGTTACAAGCTGACGTTTTCGGTTATCGAGGGCGACTACATCGGGCGCAGGTTTTGGCTCGATTGTTGGCTGACACCAGCGGCGTTGCCACAAACGAAACGCGACGTTGCCAAGCTGGGCGTCAAGTCATTGGAGCAATTGGAACGACCGTTGCCCCGAGGGATTCGATGCAAGTGCAAGCTTGCACTCCGCAAGGATGACAATGGCGACGAACGCAACCGCGTTAAGTCGTTCGACGTTGTGGGCATCGATCCGCCGGAGGTTGACCCGTTCGCACCGGCGACGCCGAGCGATGACCAGACCGCGACATCGGAGGCAATGCAAAGTGACCTACTCTAGCATTGCGGATGCCTACGGGTTTCGCATTGTTGGACCATGCACGAACGAACGGCGGCTGATCGATTGGCCGTCGGCGTTCGTGGCGTATTCGCAATGCGACGACAGAGCCGAAGTAACTAAGGAATCGTATTTGTCAGCCTTCACGTTTGGCGATGCGTTTGCAGGCCACCTGAACGCGACGGGTTCAACTAAGGGCTACAGCGAAGAATGCGGGGCGGCTTGGGTGTGGTTTGACATCGACAACGACGACATCGACGCGGCGACCACCGACGCTAGAAAACTGGCGGCGGCGTTGGCCTACAGCTACGGCATTGCCGACGATGCGTTGCTGTGTTTCTTCTCAGGCAGCAAAGGATATCACATCGGCTTGCCGCTTGCGGCTTGTGGTTCACCTGGGCCGTCGGCGACGTTCCACAAAGTCTGCCGACGGTTGGCGGAGTCGATCGCCTTACAGATCGGAATCGTGATTGATACAGGCGTCTATGATCGTGTTCGAGCGTTTCGGGCACCGAATAGTCGACACGGAAAAACGGGGTTATTCAAACGTTGGTTGTCGGTCGATTCGCTGTTGAACCTACAGGCGTCGCGAATCGTCGAACTTGCAAGGGAGCCGGAGCCGTTCGAGATTCCCGATGCACCGGGGCCGAGCCGGGCGGCGGTCGAAGAATGGGCGGCGGCGGTCGATGCCGCCGAAGGCGAACTGTTAGCGTTGATAGAGCGGCGAGAAAGCGAGGTACCGTCGGGGCTGAACCGTGCGACGCTGGCGTTCATTCGTGACGGAGCTGCAACCGGCGATCGACACCGTTTGCTATTTTCGGCGGCGGCGAATCTTGCCGAGTTTCGTTGCTCGCTGGAGCTGGCAACGGCGTTGCTGCATGAACCGGCGTTGGACTCGGGATTATCGCCTTCGGAAGTGCGACGGCAAATTGAATGCGGCTTGAATCATCTGGGGGCGGCACAATGACGAACGCAAAATTTGTAACCGCTTCGGATTCGCTGGATTCTTGGCGGGACGAGGTTTTGACCGGCAAGCCGCCGACGTTCTACAAAATTGCGGATTCGGGACCGTTGGCACGAATCGAGGTAGGGCCGAAGCTGATAACGTTGTTCGGCGGGGCACCTGGAAGCGGCAAGACGGCGTTTGTGATGCAATCGGTTGTCGATGCGTTGCGATTGAATCCGACACTGCGGGCTGTTGTCTGCAATATCGAAATGCCGCCGGAAGTTTTGCTAGACCGGCAGCTATCGCGGTTGTCGGGCGTTCCGTTGAACTTCATCCGGTATCGGACACTGAACGCGCATCACGCCGACAGGATTGACGTAGCGATGGGGACGATTGAGAGTGTCGCTGATCGGCTTTGCTTTGTTCGTCCACCGTTTGACCTAGCGAACGCGGCGGCAGCGGCTACGGCCTTCACAGAGGGGCACAGCGGCGGCGTGTTGTTGGTGTTCGACTACATCCAACGAATTGCACCGCCGGGAGAACTCGGGGACAAACGCGGCAACGTCGATGCGACTATGAGCTTTCTGCGGATGTTCGCGGACGCGGGCGCGGCGGTGATTGTCGTGTCAGCGGTGGGTCGTCAGAAAGACAGCAAGGGACGTTCAAGCTATTCAGCTGATTCAATGAACCTTGCATCGTTCAAGGAATCGGGAGAACTCGAATTTGGTGCCGACGATGCGTTCATTCTCGCACCGTCGGCGGAGGAATCGGGTATCCGCGACTTGAAGCACTTGAAAGCACGGCATACCGAGCCGGTTGATATATCGCTTCGGTTTGAGGGGGCGATTCAAGCATTTGAAGCAATCGAGCCAGGTACCACCGACCCGCACGGCTTTTCGGCGGCGTTAAACGAACTTTGGGACCGAACCGACGGCGGGGGCGATTCATGGGATTAGACAAGACCGCCGACGGGCGACCGATTCTAACAGGGGCAAGTCGATTGCCGCCGATGCAACCAACGCACGCACCGAAGGCGCAGCGGACAAGCACCGCCAAGACTGAGCCGAAGCGAAAGACGCGGGACCGTTTCGCTGTATTGAACTCGTTCGTCGATTGCACGATGCACAAACTGACGCGCCGCGAAATTGCGGTCTGGATGATTCTGTATCGAGACACCCGCAACGGCACCGCTCGCACGTCGCAGGGAAACATCGCACGGCGGGCGGGAATGTCGGTCAAGTCGGTGAAGATTGCGACGGGCAAGCTGATCGACGCGGGGTTGATTCGCGTCGTGTTCCAAGGCGGTTTGAATCGCGGGCCGTCACGTTTTCAAGTCGATCCACTGGGGAACCGTGGGTCCGTCACTGGGGAACCGTAGTTCCCTAGTGCTGGGGAACTACAGGGGCCACCACTGGGGAACTGTAGTTCCTATTTCCCATAAGGGAACATAAGCGGCAGTCCGCTTGATGGGCTGCGCCCGCGAACTGCCTTACAGAAAGTCAATCAGTCAGAACGCCGGTTGATCGTCAGCCTAGGAATCCGACCAATGAACACCGACACACCGCCGAAACTACTCGCCCAATTGCAAGCGGCTTGGGGATCGGTGCCGACGCCCGTAACGACATTTGCGACCGAGGCGAGGCAAACGATGCCCGCGACAATCCAAAGGGCGGAGCGTTCCGATACGGCGCGGATAGCGTTAGAGCGACCGACCCCGATTTGCCGATCACACTTACCACCATTTGAAGCGATAGAACAAACAACCCCGAAGCGACCCGGCTACATACGTTCGACGTGTTGCGTCTGCGGTCGGTTTTTGGGTTATCGCCCACACGAATAAACACTTAGAATTACTGTTGCCAAGGCTAGGTGCGGATTAATTACCCGCACTGAATGCCGGACACCCGATCCGGCCCGCCTTGGCACTTCGTGCACTCGGGACCAACGACGGGAGTTGATACGATGGCTTCAATCAAACGAAAGACGGTAACGCGAAAGCTACCGACGCACGCAACGCTCAATGAACGCCGACGCAAGGCAACCGCGAAAGAGCGCCGAGCAAGCCCCGATCAGACAACAATTCTTGAAACCGTCGCGACTTGGAAAGACAAGAGCGGCGACAAACAAACAGGCGTCGTCATCGAAGGCGATAACGGTATTCGACGTGTTCGGACCCAATCGAAAACCTACTACGCCAAGTACCGCGACGGCAACGGGATCGTTCAAGAGATCGCGACGGGATGCCGGGACAAACAGGCGGCAAAAACAAAGCTTGCCGAGTTGCTGAGCGTCGCTGATAAAGTTCGAGTCGGATCGCTAACCGAATCCGATGTTCAGGTGGGCCAGCACAACAAGCGACCGCTTGCCGATCACATTGCCGACTACATTGATGATCTGAAATCGCGGGGCGTTGCTTCGGATCGGATCAAGACCAGCGAAACGCGATTTGCGGCGGCTTGCGATGGCTGCGGGTTTCGATGGCTGCGCGACTTAAACGCGGTCGCGCTTCGCAAGTGGTTGCGGAGTCAATCAGAAATGTCGGCGGCAACTTACAACTGGCATTCGGCGTTGTGGGTTGCGTTCGGTTGGTGGTTGACCGGCAGGCGATTGGACGGCAAACGCCCGATGCAAACCGGTGAACGTCGGTTGGCATCGAATCCATTCGATGGTTTCGGCAAACGCGATGAAAAGAGCGACCGACGGAGGGTTGCGCGGGCGCTGACGTTGGACGAAATGCGGCGACTGCTCGACAACACTCAACGCAGGCCGCTAGATGATGCGTTGACCGTTCGACGCGGCAAGAACAAGGGGCAACGCATCGCTAAGGTTTCCGATGCACGACGGGCGAAATTAGAGCGGTTGGGGATGGAACGAGCGTTGATCTACAAGTCGCTAATCTTAACGGGACTACGGTCAAACGAGCTGCGAACGCTTCGTAAGAACGAACTATCGTTTGGCGATGTTCCATTCGTGGTTCTGAACTCATGCAATGAGAAGAATCGCAAGGGTTCAACGATACCGCTTCGGTCGGACCTTGCCGCCGAGCTGCGCCAGTGGTGCCAGGACAAGCAACCCGGCGATTTGGTGTTCGACGTTCCAACTGGCTTGCTTCGGATTCTTAACCGTGACTTGGAAGCGGCCGGAATCGAGAAGATCGACGAAAGCGATGGGCGGGTTCACTTGCACGCAATGCGACACTCGACAGGCACCCATTTATCAGCGGCGGGCGTGTCGCCACGAACCGCACAGGCAGTCATGCGTCATAGTCGGATCGAATTGACGATGAACACCTATACGGACGAACGCCTGTTGGAAACATCGGCAGCGGTTGAGCATTTGCCCGACCTCCCAATCACACCCGAAGCGAAATCTTGCGTTGCCCCAACGGTTGCCCCAGATGCGTACAAAACAGGGCAAGCTAGGTCAGGAACTGACAAGTTTGACGTTCGCAAGCGGAAGGGCCCAGGCAACGAAAAACCCCACAAAACATTGAATCTTGCGGGGTTTTTGAGAGTGGGCGATATTGGATTCGAACCAACGACCTCTACGATGTCAACGTAGCGCTCTAACCAACTGAGCTAATCGCCCTCGACGGGCATCCGATTAGGTGTTTCGGCTTGTCGACGGGCGACACTTAACCAAAACATTTATCGGCTGGTCCGGTAGTCTTGCTTCAAGATCGTTTCTCGTCAAGGGCGGGGAGAGGGATCAATGGGGGCGATAAGCCGTTAAATCTTATAAAATCGTTAAAAATGCTGTTGACTGGGCCCTTCCCGAGCACTGATACTTTTGAAAAGCTCTTGCTTCCACTGTTGTAACGATTCGGATGCTAAGGGTTTATGTTGGCTGTCGCGATGACGGCGAAGATGTTTTTTTCCCCATGGGCCGAATAAGGTTTGGCCGAGGTTTGTGAATGGCACTAGCAAGAAGAGGTATGCAACCGCAGGTCGAGCGTGATTCGACCCGGATCAATACCCAGATTCGTATTTCTCCGATCCGCGTTGTAGGTCCCGAAGGGGATCAATTGGGGGTAATTTCCACCGAAGACGCGCTATCGCGAGCCCGAGATGCCGGTCTCGATCTAGTTGAGGTCGCTCCCAACGAACGGCCGCCGGTTTGCCGAATCATGGATTACGGCAAGTACAAATACGACAAGAACAAAAAGAAAAACTCACACACTTCGCACCAGACGAAGACTAAAGAGATTCGTTTGCGGCCCAAAACAGGCCAGAACGACATCGACACCAAGATCCGTCAGGCCGAAAAATTCTTGGGGCACAAGGACAAGGTCCAAGTCTCCGTCCTCTTCCGTGGCCGTGAAAACGCTCACATCGACGAGGGCGAAAAGGTGATGGAACTGGTCCTGGAACAGCTGGCTGAAGTCGGCAAGGTCGAGTCGGCGCCGCAACGCAACGGTCGCCGAATCATCTGCATGTTGGCGCCTCGCTAAACGGTGCCAGCCCGATACCGGTGGCTCGTGTCACCGGTAATGCGTCTGCCCCCTCCAGGCTATCGGACTCTCTGCAGCGGCAGCCCGATAGCGGAGGAACGCCTCAAACGCTTGCCGGTTCGGAGCACAGCGTTTGCCTCCCGGCCAGCGTTTCGCATCGGCGGCATTCAGACGCGTCTGCAAAGCAAGACCAGACACGTTATCCACAAGACACTCGCGCCGCCGTGTCTGGGATTCTCGTCGACTGTCGCTTATTTCTGAGCGACCGCTTGCAGCAACTGGACTGCCAGGGTGTCGATCTTTTCGCTGGCGGTGTTCGATAGCACGACCACCGCGGCCCCCGCCCGACGATTGATCATCAGCATGCTGTGGTAGCCGCCGGTCTGGCCGTTGTGCCACCGCGTCGAACCGTCACCGGCGACGTGCCAGCCGAGTCCCATCACCGGTCCCTGGTCGCTATCGTCGCGATGGACCTGCCACGCGATTTCGATCGCCGGCCCAAGCTTGCTCGATTCTGGCTTCAGGTTCGCCGCTGCAAATCGCAGCATGTCGGCAAGACTGCTGCGGATCCCACCTGCCCCCGGCATGTCGGCAAAGTCCCAGTTGGCGGTCTCGGTGCCGTCGGCCAGATGTGGTTTCGCCAGCCGATCTCGCATCGAAGCTGTCAGTGCGACTCGCGTGTCAGCCATCCCCAGCGGTTCGGCGATCCGTTGCTGCAGCAACTGGTCGTAGGAGAGTTGGGCTCGATCGGCGACAACACTTCCCAACAAGGCAAAGCCGAGGTTGGAATATTCGTGAGCCGCGCCGGGCTCGCGTCGCAAACGGTGGGAGTTCAGAAATTCGTAAGCCAGCGTTGTCGTGTAATCGACGTAGGGATTGTCGGTCTGCAGGCTGGGCATGTTATCGGCCAGTCGCGGCAGGCCGGAGCGATGCGTGGCGAGGTCGACCAATTGAATCGGTCGCGTTTCGCCAGCGGGCATCGTGACACCCTCGGGCAACAGTTCTTGGGCGGCTTGGTCGAGTTGCAACTGCTTGCGAGCGACGGCATCAGCTAACAGCAAGCCGGTGAAGACTTTGGAGATCGACGCGATCTCGTAGATCGTGTCGTCATCGGGCACAGGGCCGCCGGTTCGAGTGTGCCCGAGATGCTGCGTCGTCGCCTGATCGCCTTTCAGGACACCAATCGAAAGCCCAACCGCTTGTTTGGATTCGATGTATGGCGTGGCCAGCCGCTGAATGATCGCGGCGACATCGTCGTCGGCTTGCGCCGGAGCCGCAACGACGGCTGACGCTAAGACCAACAGCATGACAATGCGAAACAGGTTTTGACCGATCATCAGGTGAGTCCTTTGTTCTTGCGATGCTGTTGGCGTCCCGAAGCGTAAGCGTCGGTATCGGGCAGGCCGTCGTCGGGTTGTTCGATCTGCTGGGCCGATTGCTCCAGCAACCGCTGCAGAAACGGACGGCACCAACCGCAACCGGTCCCCGCGCCAAAACACTCGCTCAACTGGCTCGCTTTGACAGGCTTGCGGATGCGGATGAAGTTCACGACCTTCCGTTTAGTGACGTGAAAACAGAGGCACAGTTCGTCGTCGAGTTCCATCGTTACACGCCACTCGTCGTGTCGCAGGCCAACGCGATCGCCACGCGGCAGGCGTCCAGATAGTCATCGATTTCGAGCGTTTCATTGGCGGTGTGAATGTTCCGTTGGCCACAGCCCAAAGTGACCGCGGGGATGCCATGCTTGTAGAGCCAGTTGGCATCAAGACCGCCCCCTGCCAATTCGGTGTAGGGCTTGCGGCCTAATTGTTCGACAGCCGCCGCCGCCATGCGAACGCTGGGAGCGTCGTCGTCGATGCGGAACGAGTCGTAATCCAGATGCGAGCTGAATTCGATCTGGCCGACCGAGCCATCGGCGGCGGTGACCTGCGTCGCAGCCCACTGGAAAGCCGATCGGATCTCGTCGACGATCCGCGTTCGCATCGCCGAATCGTGGCTGCGAGCCTCGACGCGAAGATTGACTTCGGGAGTGACGACGTTGGTCGCCTGGCCACCTTGGATCACGCCGACGTTGCTGGTGCCGTGGCCCTCGGGTTTCTCGATGCGGCCGTGCCAGCCGTCGTTATGCAGGCGAGCGATCGCGAGACTTGCGATGGCGATCGCGCTGATCCCTTGTTCGGGAGCGACTCCGGCGTGGCTGGGACGTCCGGTGATCTTGATCTCCATCCGCTCGCCGCCGGTCGCACCGACTGTCAACTTGTCGACGGTGCCGCCATCGAAGTTGAAGGCCAAGCCGACGTCGCCGATCTTGCCGACGTCGAGGTTTCGCGCCCCCTGCAGACCGACTTCTTCTTGGATCAACCAACCGAAGACCAGCGGCGGATGGTCGCCTTTCAGTTTGAGCGCTTCGAGCGCCGCGGTCAGGATCGCAGCGCAGCCGGCACGATCGTCGGCCCCTAAGCCAGTCGCCGGATCGGTCGAGACGATCTGGTCCCCTGCGCGAGCCGGTTGAGCGCCTTCGCAGATCGGCACGGTGTCCATGTGTGCGGTCAACAGACGCGCCGGCAGGTCCGACTTGCCGGGCAGATGGAAGATCAGGTTGCCGACTTCACCCGCCAGCCGAGTTCGCGTGTTGGCATCGTCGTAGCTGAACTGAGCGATCGCGGCGCCGGCGTCGGTCAGTTCGGCGATGATCGCTTCGGAGACCGCCGTCTCGCAGCCGCTGATGCCGGGGATCGCCATCAATCGGATCACGCGATCGACAGCTTGCTGGGTGTCCAATGGAATAGATCTCGACATGGGATTCGCTTCTCGGTGGTTACGGGGTGATCGGCTATCGTCTGCAAGCTTTATCGATACACTAGGTCAGGTCGGCACGCCATCCCTTGCCCTTGAATTATGAAGCCGTGAACGCATCCGAATCTCCCAACCCGCCCTACTTCGATGTTCTGTTAGACCGGATCGCGGCGGGCGATCGCGAAGCGGTGACCGCGTTTGGGCGGCACGTTCACTGGGGGCTTTGGGATTCCCCCGGTGCCGCTGACGGAAGTGCCGCTGATTATCTGCAGGCGGCAGAGCGAATGTGTCAGCGGATCTGCGACGCCGCCAAGATCCAACCGCCCGCCCGGATCGCCGATGTCGGTTGCGGTTTCGGCGGCACGATCGCGAGCCTGAACGAGCGATACCAGTCGCTGGCGATGACGGGGATCAACATCGATCCGCGGCAATTGCAGCGGGCTGCAGAACAGGTGGTCCCGGCGGCGGACAACCAGATCCAGTGGACTTGTGCCGACGCGGCGTCGCTGCCACTGGACGATGCAGCGTTTGATGCCGTGCTGGCTGTCGAGTGTATCTTTCACTTCGATCGGCCTCGCTTCTTTGCCGAAGCGTCGCGAATCCTGCGACCCGGCGGCGTGCTGAGCCTTTCCGATTTTGTCCCTCAGCCGCAGATGGCTGACTTCATGACGGGCGGCGCCGGTGCGATGAGCGAAGCGATCCGCTGGACCTACGGCGATGTCGACATGTCGTGCAGCCTCGATGGATACGAACAACTCGCCGCCGAAAACGGGATGCGGTTGTTGGCTTGCGAGGACGTGACCGAGCAGACTCTGCCAACCTACGACTTCTTATGCGAAGGAGCGCAGCGTTGGCACGACCGCCATCACGCCGAGCTGTTCCTGCAAGCGACGGGTTGGCTGCGCAAAGCGTCTCGCAAGAAATTGATCCGCTATCTGATCTTGAGCTTCGAGAAGCTAGGCGATCGGAGCTGCTGATTCGTCCGGCGGGTTGGGCGTCATCAGTTCGCGGATCACGCCGACGTAGGTCTTCGTGACGTGTGCGTGCTCGCAGAACTCATCGTCCTGCATCAGTTCGTCGTGCAATTTGGAGAGGTTGCATCCGGGGACCGACGGGAACAGATGATGTTCCAGGTGATAGTTGACGCCGTAGGGTGCGATCATGATCCGCTCGAAAAGGCTTGGCAGCACGGTCCGCGTGGCGTTCAGTTCGTGAGTCTGCCGCGTACCTAGATGCTCCGCCGTCGCGCGGACGCGGTTGATCAGATTCAGCAGCGTGATCCCAGAGAAGAGATAAAGCGCCATCAGCGAAAGCGCGATGCGTGGCGAAACTTTGATCGCCACGGCGAATCCGGAATAGACGACGATCATCGACGCCACATACAGCACGCGAGCTCGCATCGGGAACGCGGCGTCGACAGGCCGATACAAATGGTTCCACGGCGCCCAGTATTTGAAGAGGATCCAACTGCGGTGCGCGTTGATCCCCAGCAGGCTGCGGAGCATCGTGACAAAACATCCCCAACGGGTCTTGGGCCATTCAAACCATTCCTGTTCTTCGCGCTGAGCCGCGAGATCTTGATCCTCTTCGGTGTTGGCAAACCGATGGTGACGGAAGTGTGTCCGGCGATATAGCGTGGTGCTCATCCCGATCGGGAAAGCGATAAACAGATCGCTGACGACGTCGTTGACGCTGCGGTTTTTGTACAGCAGGTAATGGACTCCATCGTGCAGCATCACGCCCAACGCCTGCATCCGGCTGGCGACGACAAACGCCGCGACCAGGTAGACCGCCCAGTGGCCGCTGTAACCGGCGGCGAACATCGCGGCGATCATCAGCGACCAATGGAGCAATAGATAGCCGGTCGTTCGCCAACCGTTGACGTCCGATAGGGCTCGCACGCTTTCGATGTGCCGCGTTCGCGAGAAGCGGGGCAGCGGCAGTTCGCTCTCATCGGTCGCGGGCCGATTGCCATCGGCTGCATCGTTCAGGATCTGATCAACGGTTCTCATCGGCTCCGGTGGGGCGAGCCCCTGCAAATTGGAAGTCCTGTGTCGGAGATGGGGTGGGGAGTTGCTAGCTTCCCACCCTTTTAGTTTAGCTTGCTCGATCGATCGGCAATTGCAAGCGGCAAACAACGGTGCAGTTAAGTTTTTCAAGCTGGAACGCCATATGAAACGGTAACCCGAAGCGTAAGCGAGGAATTCCCGGTGCCATTCGCTTACGCGTCGGGTTGCCAATAATCCCTAATCTCGAGCCGCGATTTGCTCTGGCGGCAAACCGTCGAGGGGCTGGATTTATTCGCTGAGCCCTCTCTCGGTCGCCCAAGCCGAGAGAGGTGACGCGCCCCCGCATTTGCGAATTTGTGTCGGCCGTGGTACCGAAAGGCCGAAAAATGATGCAACCGGCGAGAAACACCCGTAAAATGGATTCTCCGCCTTCCCGCCCCAATCCATCCACTCAGGAGTTCGCAGTCGCATGACCAGGCAACCCAACGCCATCGATCGTCGCTCGTTTGTTCGAATCGCTAGCGCCGCCACCGTTGCGGTCCCCTTGGCTGGCTCGATCGCTCGGTTTGCTCACGGTGCCCCGGCGGCGCGTCAGCCTGCTGAAAGCGCCGTCGGCGAACTCTACGCTTCACTGTCCGAGGCGCAGCGCGGCGAGATCTGCTTCGACTTCAATCACTCCAAGCGAAGCGAGATCAGCGCCAACTGGCACGTCACCAAACACAAGATCGGCGACACTTTCTACAGCGACAAGCAACGCGATCTGATCGACCGCGTGATCCGCGGCGTGACTAGCGAAGATGGCTACGAAAGGTTCCAGCGACAGATGACCTCCGACCACCAAGGGGTCCACAATTATGCGATCGCGATTTTTGGCGATCCATCGACCGATCAGTTTCAGTGGGAACTGACAGGTCGCCACCTGACGATGCGAGCCGACGGGAACAGCGTCCCCGGCGCTGCCTTTGGCGGACCGTTGGTCTACGGCCACGGTGTCGGCAACCCGAAACGCAGTCTATTCGGATACCAGACAGCTGTCGCCAACGAGGTTTTCAAGTCGCTGGATGCCGACCAAGCCAAGGCGGCTCTGCTGGAAGGCTTCCCCGGTGAGTGGGAGGTCGAGCTGCAGGGGAGCGAAGGGAAATTCGAAGGTGTTGCTGTCGCGGATCTCTCCGGCGAACAAAAGCAGCTTGTCGAGCAGACACTGCGAACGATCATCGCTCCCTACCGTGAGACCGACGTCGAAGAAGCGATGTCGATCCTGAACACCAACGGTGGCGTCGATCAGTTGCGAATGGCCTTCTATCAAGACGAGGACCTATTAAACGACAAGGTCTGGGATCTGTGGCGAATCGAAGGCCCGAACTTGGTTTGCCATTTCCGCGGCGCACCTCATGTTCACGCCTACATCAACATCGGCGTCAAGAAGGCTTAAGCGATCGACGGGGAACGAAGCCGCTCGGCAAGAGCGGCTTCGCCCGGCAGGCGTTTTACCTGGCAGGCGCTCTAGCCGGCAGACGTTCTAACTGCCGCTGTCAGGGCGCGGCGTGCTGCGGCCGTGCTCTTCCGGCTTGTGGCGAATGATCTCTCCCTCGACCAGGAAGACAACATCTTCGGAGATATTTTCGGCGAGGTCGGCGATCCGTTCCAGATGGCGGGCGGCGCTGAAGCAGTGCAGGGCCGGTTCGACCGAATCGGGATCGCGTTTCATGATCTCGCGCAGTTCCTGGATCAGGCTGCGATTCAATTCGTCGACTCGCTCGTCGGAACGCATCACACTGAAAGCCAGCGAAGTGTTGGTTTCGACGAACGAATCAAGCGCTCGGCTGACCATCGTCGTCGCTTCGCTGACCATTGTTTCGAAGTCGTCGGGGATCGGGAACAGCGGGAAATGTGTCAACGCCTTCGCTCGTTCGGCGATATTGCAAGCCAGATCGGCCATCCGCTCCAGGTCGCTGTTGACCTTGATCACCGTCGTGGTCCAGCGCAAGTCGCTGGCGACCGGTTGGTGCAGGGCCAGCAGATTCAGGCAGTCATCTTCGATCGCCACCTCGCGCTGGTCGACGATCTCGTCGGACTTGATCACTTCGTCGGCCAAGTTGATGTCGCGTTGGTACAGCGATCGAACCGATTTATTGATCATCTGTTCGACGATCCCAAACAGCGACAGCAGGTCGGATTGCAGGCGATCGAGACTGCGTTGCAGGTGCCGAGATCGGCGGAGCTCATTCTTCAGTTCGTCCGACACGTTATTAACCTTAGGTTGGCAAGAGGATCGATAGCGTCAGGAATTGCGTGAGCCGACAGCGATATGGCGTCGGGCTTATCCAAATTTGCCGCTGACGTAGTCTTCGGTCTGTTTGTTCGATGGTTTGGTGAAGACCTGCGTCGTCGACCCCAATTCGATCAGCTTGCCCTCGAAGAAGAAGGCTGTCTGGTCGCTGCACCGCGAGGCTTGCTGCATGTTGTGGGTCACGATCACGATCGTGTATTGTTCGCGCAGTTCGTAGATCAGATCTTCGATCGCCAGCGTGCTCGCCGGATCCAGCGCCGAACAGGGCTCATCCATCAACAGCACTTCGGGGCCCGTCGCGATCGCTCGAGCAATGCACAGCCGTTGTTGCTGGCCGCCGGACAAACCGAAGGCGGGCCCATTGAGCCGATCTTTGACTTCGTTCCAAACGGCGGCTTTGCGGAGCGCCCATTCGACAAGTTCTTCGAGTTCGCTGCGAGAGATCCGCATGTGCAACCGCGGCCCGAAGGCGACGTTTTCAAAGATCGTCTTGGGGAATGGATTGGGCTTCTGGAACACGATCCCAATCCGCCGGCGAAGGTCGACGACATCGGTGCGATCCGACAGCAGATCCAGGTCGCCCATCTGCAGCGATCCGCTGGCGCGAGCGATCGCAACGGTGTCGTTCATGCGATTGATCCATCGCAAAAACGTACTCTTGCCGCAACCGCTGGGGCCGATGAACGCAGTCACTCGATTTCGGGGGATCTGCAGCGAGAGATCGTGCAACGCCTGAAAATCGCCGTACCAGGCGTTGAAGTTATGGGTGCTGATCGCGGCTTCGGCGCTTTCGTCAGGCGACTGGTTTGCGTCATTGGCCATCGCAGGTGTCACTCGATTGGTTTTAATTGCGGCTTCAGACATTAAAAATGCAGTGTAGGTTGGGGCCCTGTTCGTCGACTGTTCGCAACGATCGCCGATCGTGATCAACGCGACGCGAACTTCTTTTCTGCCCAGTAGCGAAGCAAGATAGCGATCGAATTCATCGTCAACAGCAGGCACAGCAGGACGATAATCGCCGTCGCCGAAAGCTCCCAGAATCCAGGGTTATCGTCGCGGGCCCAATTATAAATTGTGATCGGCATCGCGGCGGCATTGTCCATCAAATTTTCGGGTGCATTTCGCTTGCCGACCACGCCCCCCATCACCGCCAGCAGCGGCGCAGCTTCCCCCACAGCGCGGCTCATCGCCAATATCGCCCCGGTCATGATTCCCGGAATCGAAGCGGGCAACACAATCGTGCGGACCATCTGCCAACGGGTGCACCCCAGCCCAAGGCCGGCGTCGCGCATCGTATCGGGAACCGCGCGGATCGATTCCTGCGAGGAGATGATAACGATCGGCAGCACGACCAGCGCTAGCGTAAGACCAGCCGACAGGACGCTCTTGTGGAACGGCAGTCGCAGGTAATGCCAAGGGTGTTTGGCAAAGATGCTGGCTTTGGATCCGCGGTAAACAGTCTGTCCCAATACCGTCGGGTCGGTTGGTTTAGTTGCCCCGCGATCGATCACGTTGAGTGTGAAATCACCGCCGTCGGGATAACGCGCAGCGATCGGTTCTTCGATCTTCAGCACGCGAAGTGTTTTGTCGGTGACGGGAATCCAGACGAACGTCTTGGCGGCAGTTCGCACCTGGTAATAACGCTGTGCACCAAACTCCAAGTCGGCCGCCTTGTTGGCTTCGTAGGTTCCAAACAGGCCAAACATGTAGACAAACGCGGTTAGCCCAAGGATGCCGTAGACGATCGATGGCACGCCGGCGAGGTTGGTGATGTTCAATTGCACCAGGTTGTGCAGGACCGCCAGGGCCTTGTTGCGCGGCTTGAACTCTTCTAAGAAGATCGCCGTGCCGATCCCGATCGGCAGCGCCGCGGCGCCACAGATCAAACAGATCACGATCGATCCGATGATCGCTGGCCAGAGCCCCGAGCCGTCGGGGTTGTCGTCGCGATGGACGCCCGTCAGGAAGTCCCAGGAGAGTTGGTCGACACCGCGAACGAAGACCGTCGTCAACAAGACGATCAGGATCACGACAGCCTGAACGGCGACCAACATGCAAACGACGCGAAAGATGGCACTGATCGTGTGCCGGTTCTTGGCGCGTCGTGGGTCGACCGCGGGAACTTGGTAATCGCCTTGGCTCATTCGTAGGCCTCACGGTATCGGCGGCGGACGAACTGACCAATCAATGTCGTGATGAACGTCAACAAGAAGAGGGTCAGGGCGACGGCGTAGATCGAATAGTAAGCGATCGTGCCGGGGATCACGTCTTCGCTCTGGAAGACCTCGACGATAAATCCGGTCATCGTTTGCGAGGGACCACGAGGGTCCACCGTAAACGTGGGAATCGAACCGGCGGCGAGAGCGACGATCATCGTTTCGCCGATCGCGCGGGCAAAGGCCAACAGGAAAGCGGACACGATTCCCGACATCGCCGCGGGGATCACCACCTTCACGACGCTATCGAATCGCGTGCCGCCAAGCCCATAAGCTGCCTCGCGAAGACCGCGGGGGACGGCTTGCAGAGCGTCTTCGGCTAGCGAGCTGACCAGCGGCAAGCAGAGGATGCCGACAGCGATCCCCGCCGCCATGGCGTTGTAGGGCTTGAAGCCGAGCGGTTCGAGCAGCGACGGCGTGATCACGACGACGGCAAAATATCCCAACACGACGGTTGGCATACCGGCCAATATTTCAAGCACCGGTTTCAGGATCGCGCGGACCCAACGCGGTGCGTATTCACTTAAATAGACAGCCGTTGTCAGCCCCAACGGGATCGCGATCGCCATCGCGATCAACGTGATCCGAAGAGTCCCCAGCAACAGCGGCCAGATTCCATATTTGTAATCGGCTTCGTTTTTCGACCGGCCGATCGTCCATTCGGTCCCCAGCAGGAAATCGCCGAGGTCGATCCGCGAAAAGAATCCAAACGATTCGGTTAGCAAAATCGTGACGATGCCGACGGTGGTTGCGATCGAAAGCGTAGCGCACAGAGTCAGCAGAGAGACGACAAACGTTTGGTTTCGCTTGCTCGTTGCACTGGGCCGCATGCGTCGCTTCCGCAACGCACTGGGCAGTTCGACGGGTGTTCCACTCGACACAATTACTTTTTCAAATTCTCAGGCTTAAAGACGTTGATAATCGAACCCTCGCGTTTTTCACCTTCAGCCGTCAGGTAATGGGTTCCTGCAACGCGGTTTTCTATGTTCTGCGTGGCGGCAGTATAGACGCTTTCGGGAAGCGGTACATAGTTCGCAGCGGCGACAATTTCGCGAATGTTCGTCATGTACGATTCAACGAAGGTTTCCACCTCGACCTTGTCCAACGATTCGGCGTTCAAGTAGATGAACAGCGGACGGCTGAAAGGGGCATACTCCCCCGATTCGATAGTTTCCGCTGTCGGCAAAACAGCATCCCCGGTTGGGTTGACGATTGGCACCGCCTGCAGGTCGTTCTTGTTGCGTTCGTAATACGAATAACCGAAGTAGCCGATCGCAAATTCATCGCCAGCGACGCCGCGAACCAGGATGTTGTCGTCTTCGTTTAAGTTGATCTGATTGTCATCGCGAAGCGAACCCTCTTTGCCGATCACAACTTCGCTGAAATAGTCGTACGTGCCGGAACCTGTTCCTGGCGAGAAGATCGAGATCTTCTTGTCGGGCCATTGTGGGTCGATCTCTTTCCAAGTCTTGGCCGCATCCCCCGAGCGGAAAATCTTCTTCAGCTGGTCGACGGTCAGCGATTTGACAAACGTGTTTTTAGGATGCACGGCGATCGTCAAACCATCGTACGCGACGGGAACTTCGATGAATTCCAGGCCGCTTTCTTTGCAACCGTCGAGTTCCTTCTGCTTGATCGGACGCGACGCGTCTTGAATGTCGGTCTCCTTCTTGACGAACGACTTGAATCCGTTGCTGGTCCCTTCCCCAGTGATCGAGATCGTAACGTCGGGGTGTTGTTCGTTGAAGCGTTCTTTGGCTTGCGTGGAGATCGGCGAGACAGTGCTCGATCCCTCGACGGCGATCTTGCCGGTCAACTGCGAAACGGCCGCGACGGGCTCGCCATCGGAAACGTCGGGACCACCTGTGCCGGAGTCCCCGCCCGACTTACTGGAACCGCATCCCGCCAGAGACAGGAAGCCAATGCACAACATTGTCGGGATGATCGTTCTGCCAAATGTCTGTTTCATCGTTTGTTCTTTCAGCTTTCTGGGAGGTTGTGGAGGTGACGTTTTTCAGGTTTTCGTCGAGGCAAATCGCATTGAACTTTACACCCTTCGCCCCCTGGAAAGCACCCGTCGCTGCGCTAATTTTGCATGAAGGGGAGCCGCCGTTAGTGGTGGCGCCCACGCCATTAGGGCTGCGGCGGGGCCGGCGACCTCGTTATGTCGTCGCTCCCGATTCCAGAGCGCTCTGCTTGTCCAAGCATCGCGAGATCTGGCGAACCGCCTGACGCAATCGCTGCTCGTTTTCGACGAGCGACATCCGCAGATACCCTTCGCCCGCGGGGCCAAATCCGCTGCCCGGGCTGACGGCAACGTCCCCCTTCTCCAGCAGCATCATGGCGAAATCCATCGTGCTCATATGACGCCACTGTTCGGGAACCTTCGCCCAAACGAACATCCCCGCCTTGGGTGGGTCGATCTCCCATCCGATCCGGCGCAGGCCATCGACCAACGCGTCGCGGCGGCTTTGATAGACGAGCGCCTGCTCGGCTACTGCGTCCTCGGTGTCGCGCATCGCCACGATCGCGGCGATCTGCACCGCTTGGAACATGCCGTAATCGTAGTAGCCTTTGATCGTTCCCAGGGCGCGGATCATGTCGGCGTTGCCGGCACAGAAGCCGACTCGCCAGCCAGCCATGTTGTAACCCTTGCTCATCGTCGTGAACTCGACGCCAACATCCTTGGCTCCGGGAGCGGACAGGAAGCTGGGCGGTTGGTAGCCGTCGAAGCCGATGTCGGCGTAGGCAAAGTCGTGGATCACCATGAAGCCGTACTTCTTGGCCAGACGCACCACCTCAACGAAGAAATCGGGCTCGATCGTCGCCGCCGACGGATTGTGCGGGTAGTTGATGATCAACAACTTCGGCCGCGGCGTGAAGGTCTGGCAGGTGTATTCGACGTTGCGAAGAAATTTCTCGGGGTCGAAGACGTCCAGCGTGACGACGTTTCCCGACGCCAGGATGACCGCGTACATGTGGATCGGGAAATAGGGTGACGGGATGATTGCGGTGTCGCCAGGCCCCATTAGAGCCAGGCACATGTGCGAAAATCCCTCCTTGCTTCCCAGGCAAGCGATGACTTCGTGATCGGCTTCCAGTTGCACATCGTATTTACGTTCGTACTTATTGCAGACCTCGCGGCGGAGATTCAGCAAACCGTTCGATTTGCTGTAGCCGTGGTTGCGTTCATCGTGAGCCGCTTCGGTCAGTTTCTCGACGACGTCGGTCTGCGGCGGATCGGAGGGATTGCCCATCCCCATATCGATCACGTCGCTACCGTCGCGACGCTTTTGATAAAGCATCGCGTTGATCCGCCCAAACATGTACGGCGGCAGCCGATCGACCCGATTGGCAACACGAATTTGAAACGGCTCGGGTTGCGGATCTTCGGTCGATTGGTCGATTGCAGGTCCGTCGAGATTGATCTGATCGCTCATGGGCGTGGGTTCCAAATGTAGAGGAAAGTCGCGCCCATTCTCTCAAGATGTTTCCCGTTTCGCTAGGGCTGGCTCGTCTTTACAAACGAAATCACATCGGCCAAGTCCTGGCGTTTGAGATCGGTTTCCAGTCCCTCGGGCATCAACGACACGCCCGTCGCTTGCATCAGGTCGATGTTGCTGCGAAGGATCACGTCCTCTTTCCCTTCAGCCCGTTTGAGCGTGATGCTGCTGGACGATTCCGCCCCGATCATCCCGGTGATCACGCGACCGTCGATCGTTTGCACGATGTAGGTGTTGAAGTTCGGTTGCGCTTCGCGGTTGGGATCGAGGATCGCGATCAGCAGATCGGCTGTCGATTTGTTTTTCACCGATTCCAGGCTCGGAGCAACTTGGTGCCCCAGCTTGCCAACCTGGTGGCAGACCGCACATTTCTGCTTGAAGATCGCCAGCCCACGGGTCGCATCGCCTTCGAGATTCAGCACGTCCTGATACTGGTCGACAACCTTGGCTCGGTCGCTGTTGACCGCTCCGGCGAACAGTGCTTTGCCGCGTGCTTGCAGTTGCTTGTTCGGATGCGCCATCACCAATTGCTTCGTCTCCGCAGGCAGTTCGCCCGGCTTGATCGCCTTGGCTTCCACACTGTCCAGCAATTTTCCGAGCCACGCTGGCTTGTCCGACAGCGCGACTAGAACCGCTTGGCGGATCTGTGGGCTGTGTCCACGCCAGCCTTCCAGCATCTCGCTGGCCAGCAGGTCGGAATTCAATTGAGCCATCGATTGAACAGCCGCCAGTTGCAGGCTCTGCGGGTACTGCGGATCGAGCATCGCCGGCAGAGTTTCCGTCGCGGTTTCCAGATCGGCAAAGGCGAGCAACTGGACCGCAGTGGTGCGGTCGGCCATCGATTCATCTTCGTCGGTCGCGCGATCGTTTGCTTGTTGCATCATCGCGGCAAACGCTTGCACACGAGCATCGTCAGCCGATGCGGTTGGGATCAGCTTGGCAAACGAGCTGCCGCGTCGCTTCAGCCCTTCGCCCAGCGAAGCCATCACGGTTCGCTGGACCGACGCGGGAACGCCTGGCTTGGAGCATTCGCCGATCAAGTTCAGCGTGCCATCGGCCTCGGGAGTTGCACCGACGATCAGGGCCAGTTGCGAGATGATCGAAGCGGCCTGCTTCTGTTTTGCAAAGTCGGCGTCGCTGATCAGCGAGGCGGCCAATTGGTCGGCGGTGCCGCCGACCGACGACATCAACGCCGCGACGACCTCAGCCGAATTGTTTGGGTTGCGAGCCAAGCGGGCCAAGCCGTCGATCGCTTTAGGATCTTTCGATTCGCCCAGCGAGAAGGCCAGCTGGAAACGGACGTGATCGTTGGTGTCGTCGCACAGCGACAGCAGGTCGTTCAGAACCGCAGGCGATGTCGCCAGCATCGGTTCGGACAATCGAATCGCATGCGCTCGCACGCGTCCTTCGGAATCTTTCAGCCCGCCGCGAACGTCGGCTTCGGTCAAAGAATCGAGTCCGGCCAAGCAGTACATTGCGTGCAGACGAGCCAGTGGCTTGTCCGATGTTTTCAGCAGTTCTCGCAATTGCGGAACCAGCGTTTTGTCTTGGCGTTCCCAGATCAAACGCTGCGCCGTTTCGCGGTTCCAGCTGTTGTCGGAGGCCAATTGTTGAACCAGTTCGGCTGGCGGCAGGTCGCCGATTTTGACAACCGGATTGCGTTTCATATCGGGGCTGACCAAACGATAGATCCGGCCGCGATCATTGCCGCTGGTCAGATGCAAAAACTGCTTGATCTCCTGTGGGATCGAATACGGATGCTCGATCGTTTCGCGGTACATGTCCAGCACGTACAGGCTGCCATCGGGAGCGTTGACGAAGTTCACCGGACGGAACCAGTTGTCCGACGACGCCAGGATTTCAACTCCTTCATCGGCACGCTTGGCACGGTAGACAACCGACGACGTGTCGACCGTCTTGCGGTGAACCAGGTTGCCGCCGACATCGCCGACAAAGGCGTTACCGCGATATCGTTCGGGGTAGGCGTTGCCGCGATAGATGGTGATGCCGGTTGCCGAGGTGAAATATCCGATCGGGTGTTCGGTGGGAACGGCATTCTTTGGCTTCGACGGATCCAGCGGAATGAACTCCCACTCGCCGTCTTCTTTGACAACCAGCTTGTAGCCCTTGTCGGCAGCTCGCCATTTCTGGCGAATGATTCGCCATGGTTCGGGCGGACTGCGGCGGAAGACGCGGGCGCTCGCTCCATCTTGGGCGATGCTGCGGATCATCCCCGAGGCGACAAAATAAGGATTCCGTTCTAGGTAATCGCGTGGATAGACAACTTGTTGGATGTGGTTGCTGTTGCTGCAGACGAACCGTGTACCCCAGTCGTCGATACTGTGGCCAAACTGCGAACCGCCGGTGACCGGTTCAAATTTTTCGGTCTTCGGATTCAGCCGCAGATCGGCACCGCTGATCGGAAACAATGGTTCGCCGCGATGCGTCAACGACATCGGATTGCGACCGGCCGCAAAATAGATTTGATTGTCCAGGTCCCACTTCAATCCGTTGGTGACCGCTTGCACGTTGCCGCGGCCAAACCCGGCCAAGATCTCTTCGCGCACATCGGCTTTGCCGTCACCGTCGGTGTCTTTTAGATACAGCAGGTATTTAGGGGCCAGAACGAAGATGCCGCCGTTGTAGCAGCACAGCGATGTCGGCCAACTGAGCCCATCGGCAAAGACGACACTCTTGTCCATCGCGCCGTCGCCATCGGTATCCTCCAACATCCGGATGATCCCGGCGTCGACCAATCCGCCTCCTTCAGGGTTCAGTTTGGTCGGCTCCTGCGAGAACGGATAACCGTGCATTTCGGCGACAAACATCCGCCCGTATTCATCGAAGCAGGCATCGACGGGGTCGCCCACCATCGGTTCGGACGCAACCATCTCCAGCTTGAAGTCGTCAGCAAGTCGGAATCCCGCCAACGCGTCAGCCGGTTCGGTGTGAGGGATCCGCGGCATGTCGGCCTTTGTGACCTTGCGTGTTTCCGCGATATCGTCGGCACAGGCGAGCGGAGAAAGGGGGAGCAGCAAGCTTGCGAGACAAGCAGAGCGCAGGGCGCGGCGTGAAAAACGCATTCTGGAGACATCCAAAAGGTGGGAGAGTGTCGAATGAACTTTAGGCGAGGAGCACTGCGAGAGTGCTGCAGCCATTGTAGCAACGGGTGCAGCAAGGGGTAACTTTTTGTAGCCCTCGATCGACAAAAAACGCCCGCACGACTCCATCGATCCGCTCAGCCAGCTAGGCCACCAGCAGTTCATTCTTACATAACTAAGCGACTTAATCGTCAACTCCCTTCCCGTACCGTTGGCCTTGTGGACGATACGGTCACGTAATCGATTCCCCTCCCGATTTCCACCGACCGGCAATTTTGCCACGGCACAAAATTTGAGCCGCCCGCCCCCATCGAGTGCCGGGTGCCACTGGCTCGCCAGTGCTTTTTTAAGCCGAAACACCGAGGGGCGTGCTATTTACGTAGCGACGATAGCCCGCCGTCGACTCCTAGAACTTGGCCGGTGATCCAGCTGCTGGCGTCGGAGAGCAAGAATTCGGCTGCCGCAGCGATGTCGTCGACTTCGCCGTGGCGGCCTAGAGGATACATGGCCGCCATCGCCTGACGTTTCTCGTCGGTGGCCAGCAGACGTTCGCTCAGTTGAGTTGCGGTCAGGGCCGGGGCGATGCAGTTGACGCGAACCTTGGGGGCGAGTTCCGCAGCCCAGGTGCGAGTTAAACCTTCGATCGCTCCTTTGGCTGCCGCCACGGAGGTGTGCATGGCGAGTCCCTGTTGAACGGCGACGGTGCTGAACAGGACGACGCTGGCGGAAGCTCCCGATTTCAGTCCGGCCAAGCAGGCTTGCATGCACCTAACGGCGCCGACCACGTTGAGCTCAAAATCATCTCGCAGCGTCTGTTCGGTGACCGATCGCAGCGGTCCCAGGTTGATCGATCCCGGGCAGTAGGCCAAAGCGTCGATGGAATCGGGCAGCTCATCCGCCGTCGGCCCCCGCTGCGTCACGTCGAGCGGAACGTGCCGAACGCCGGGCAGATCGGCCAGTTCGCCGATGCCACGCGAAAGCACCGTCACCTTGGCTCCTCTTTCCACGCAGCGGCGGACGATCCCTGCGCCGATCCCATGACTGCCACCAACGATGACGAAATTTTTGTCTTGCATCTTTCGACCAGTCCAAGAAGGGTGCCGCGTCTGTGCCTTGCGCAAGCGATGGTGTCTCGCACCGCCAACAATTGACTGTAGGCAGCGGGTTGGGACTGGCAAGTCGTTTCGCTCTTATTAGTTCTTGGAGCCCAACGCGTCGAGAATCGCTGCGGTGCCGGTGGCCGGTTCCTTGCAGGTGAAGCTTTCACCTTGGTAGAGCGTCGGACCGCCATCGACTGCGGTTTTGCCACGGAACAGATTTTCGATGGTCAGGTCGCGGCTCGGTTCGCTTCCGATGGCGACTTCCGCGGCCAAGACGGCTCGCGGGCGATAGGCCTGGAAGTAGGCCGATTTCAGCTTCGTCAGCGATTCCGCCGACGGGTCGACTAACACAAACTGCTGCGTCGGGTTCAGGCAGATATCCAACGCTATCAGCAATCGGCTGGCCGCCATCGCTTGTTCGGTCATCACGGTCACGGCCGATCGCAGCGTCAGATTCGCCGCCGCTTCAAAGCGTTCGTTGCCGGTCAGACGCGCCAAGCGGATCAACGCATATGCCGCTTCGCCATTGCCGCTGGGAACGCTGCTGTCGTGATAGTCTTTGGTCCGCAGGATCAGCGATTCGTGATCGTCCGCGGTATAGAAGAAGCCGCCGGCGGTGGTGTCGCTGAAATGGTCGAGCATCTGGTCGGCCAATTCGCTGGCGCGGGCGAGCCACTTGCTGTCGCCATCGGCTTCGAACAGCGAAACCAGCGCCGTGATCAGCGTCGCGTAATCATCGACGTACGCATCGAGATGCGACGTGCCTTGCCGATAGGCGTGCAGCAGTCGCCCTTGGTCGGTCCGCATCTGAGTCCAGATGAACTCGGCCGCTCCCTGAGCGACCTCCAGCATCCGCGCGTCTCCCAGCACGCCGCTGGCCAGCGCCAACGCGTCGATCGCAAGCGCGTTCCAGCTGACAAGCACCTTATCGTCGCGGCCTGGTCGGACGCGCGACTCGCGAACCTCCAGCAGCCGCTGGCGATCTTCGGCCAGCTTGCTGCGGAGCGTTTCGTAATCGAGCCCCTGGCTGCTGGCGATCAATTCCAGCGGACGCCGCAGGTTGAGGATGTTTTTGCCTTCGAAATTTCCCTCTTGAGTGATGTCGTAGATTTGGCAGAACCGCTCGCCTCGGGCTTCGCCCAAAACCTTCACGACCTCGTCGGGTGTCCAGACATAATATTTGCCTTCCTCTCCCTCGCTGTCGGCATCTTCGGTGCAGTGGATCGCGCCGCAGGGATCCAACATGTCGCGGATCAGGTATTCGAGCGACTCGCGAGCGACTTGAGCAAACCGCTGGTTGCCGGTCGCTTGATAGCCACGTAGATAGATGCCGGCCAGCAGCGCGTTGTCGTAGAGCATCTTTTCAAAGTGCGGGACCAACCATCGCTCATCGACGCTGTACCGCGCGAATCCGCCGCCCAGATGATCGTAGATCCCGCCATCGGCCATCTTCGAAAGCGTGACGGTGACGATGTTCAGCCAGCGATCCTCGCCGGTCGCATGCCAGTGACGCAGCATCAGTTCCAGATCCATCGGATGCGGGAATTTGGGCCGCGATCCGAAGCCGCCGTTTTGAGCGTCGAAGGTTTCCGCTTTCGCTTTGCACGCCGCCGCGATCCAGCGGGAAAACAGTTCGGGCTTGCCATCGGGCTGCGGCTGCAGCGACTCTTGCAAGTGATTCGTCATCTGATCGGCTTGGCACAAAACATCGGACTGCTTGTTTTCCCAAGCGTCGGCGACTGCGTTGACGATCGTATCGAAGCCGGGCATGCCCGATCGACTGGTCGGCGGGAAATAGGTTCCGCCGTAGAACGGTTTCCCCTCGGGAGTCAGGAACATGCTCATCGGCCAGCCACCTTGGCCGGTCATCGCTTGGACCGCGTGCATGTAGATCTGATCGATGTCGGGCCGTTCCTCGCGATCAACTTTGATGCAGACGAAGCGATCGTTCAACAGTTCGGCGATCCGTGGCTGTTCAAAGCTCTCGTGCTCCATCACGTGGCACCAATGGCACGCCGCATATCCGATCGACAGGAAGATCGGCTTGTGTTCGTCTTTGGCCCGCTGCAGCGCTTCCTCACCCCACGGATACCAATCGACGGGATTGTCTTGATGCTGCAACAGATAAGGACTGTTGGATTGAGCGAGTCGATTGGTCATGGCAGCAGGCTTTCTTGAGAGGGCAGAGTTCGGCGTTGGGGAGGTGAGGCGGATCGGACCCCGTCCATTAACTCAAGTCTTCAGCAAGTCGGCTCGACTGGCAAGTCCCCGCGAAAAGGAGACACAGTGTTTTTGCTGCGACGAATCGGCGGCAACGCGATCGCATCCGGATCGGCTATGAGAACCCGATGCGATCGCGCGGCGGATGGTGCCCTAGATTGAAACCGAAATTTGCCCTGGTCTCCGCGAAGTGAACGCCTGCACTCGCGTGATCGGTACGCTATACTCGTCCCCCAAGTGTCCCGCCTCTTCTCACAGCAAACATCTTCCCGCCTGTACGAGTTCGCCGCATGACTGTTATCGATATCATTGTTTTGATCGTCTACTTTGGCACCATGATCGGCATCGGCTTGTGGGCCATGCGACGTGTCAAAGGGCAAGAAGATTATTTCATGGGGGGCCGCGGGTTTGGCAAATTGCTGCAAACCTTCGCCGCCTTTGGTGCCGGAACCGGAGCTCATGAACCGGTGCAAGTCGGCCGGACCGGTTGGACCAGCGGCCTGTCGGGCGTTTGGTCGGCGCTGATGTGGTTGTTCGTGACGCCGATCTATTGGTTCACCGCCGTCTGGTATCGCCGGATGCGGCACCTGACCCTCGGCGATTGGTTTGTCGAACGCTACAACTCCAAAGCCCTCGGCGCCGCGTACACGCTGTTCGCGATCGTCTTCTATATGTTCTACCTGTCGACGATGCTCTCGGCGATCGCCAAGTTTTCGGTGCCGTTGATGGGTGTCGAGACGCTGTGGGGATACGAACTGAAGTACATTCTGATCCCGACGATCGCGGCGATCGTGATCGTCTACGGCGTGTTGGGCGGATTGACCGCCGCCTATTGGACCGATCTGATTCAAGGCATCTTCATCATCCTGTTGTCGATCCTGTTGATCCCCTTTGGCCTGCTGGCACTAGTGAAACAGTTCGGCGATCCGGCGACGATGGGGATCATGGACGGATTTACGATCCTGCATCAACGCGTTGCCGCCGATAATTTCAGTCTGTTCGCCGGCCCGAGTGCTGGTGAGTTCCCGCCGCAGTACATCTTCGCGTTGACATTGCTCGCCCTGGTCGGGATCGTTGTCCAGCCGCACTTCATCGCGACCGGTGGTGGTTCGGCGAAGAGCGAAGATGAGGCTCGGATCGGTCTGGTCGTCGGTAACTTGCTGAAACGCTTGTGCACCGCCGGTTGGGCGTTGACGGCGTTGATCGCCTTGGCGCTGCTGGCAGGCAATGCGGAGATCGCCGCCGATCCGGATCGGGTCTGGGGCGTCGCGGCTCGCGAGATCCTGGGGCCGCTGAACCTTGGGCTGGTCGGACTGATGCTGGCCTGCTTGTTGGCAGCGATGATGAGTTCCGCTGACGCGTACATGATCGTCACCTCGGGCCTTGTCGTCCGCAACGTTTACGCGGCGTATATCGAACCCGACGCAACCGAAGCGAAATGTGTCGGCGTCGCTCGGATGACTGGCTTGATCATCATCGTGGGAGCGTCGATCGTGGCGATCTACTTCTCGAACGTCTTTGGTCAGTTCAAGATGGCGATCGAGCTGCCGCTGCTGTTTGCCGCTCCGTTCTGGATCGGAATGGTCTGGCGAAGAGCGAACCGAACGGCGGTTTGGATGACGATCAGTTTTGTCGCTGTCGTCTTCTTCATCCTGCCGATCGCCCTGCCGATCGTGAACCCTGCGATGCGCGAAGATCCTTCGCTGACAACGACAACTCAGATCGTGACCACAACCCGCGTTCGCGAAGCCACGCCGGTTGACGTCGCCAAACATGAAGCTTGGGAGACAGCGGTCGCTCAAGCCGAAGAGCGTCACGCAGACGATCCCGAGCGATTGGCCGCGGTTCTGAAATCGATCGGTGCAGCGCCACCCAAAGCGGTGATCGGCGAACCGATCACGCTAGTCAACAAGACCGGCGGCGCATCGATCTTCTGGACCGAAGGGGTCGTGCCGATCGGCGATTCGGAACTGGAAACCGTCTCCGAAACCGAAGTCGACGGCGTCAAGACGCTCGTGCAAAAACAGACCGGAGCGATGCAGGGGAAGGGCAACTTCAACATCGATTTCATGCTCTACCATCTGCTGGGGATCGACCTTGGCAGCGTTTCCAAAGCGACCCTCGCCTCGCTGCGTCTGCCGCCGCGAGTCGTGATGCCGTTTGTGTTCCTGATCGTCGTCAGCTACCTGACCCCGCGCGATGACAAAGAGAAGTTGGACCGCTATTACGCCAAGATGAAAACCGAGGTCGATCCCGATCCGGAGAAGGATCGAGCGAAGCTGGAAGCATCGTACGCCGACCCGACACGGTTCGACGATCGTCGGTTGGTGCCTGGCGGCGACATCGAGATCATGCGTCCCGGCCGCAAAGACATCGGCGGGTTCGTGCTCTCGATCGCGGTTTGCGCCGCGATCATCGGCCTGTTGGTCTGGGTAGCCCAAATCGGCTCCTAAGCCAACCGCCGCACGTTGCAAATACTAGCACGAAGCGCAAGCGAGTGGTCCTTGGTCACTTTCTTGCGCTGCAAATACTAGCGCGAAACGCAAGCGAGTGGTCCTGCATTCACTTGCGTTAAAAAAGGCGCAAGCGAGTGGTTCTGCATTCGATTACGCTGGAAATACGAGCCGAGCGCGAAACGCGACCGAGCTGGATCTCGACCACTCGCTTGCGCTTCGTGCTGGTATGTCACGGGCCATGAACGATGGTCGCCTTTCGCTCCGCGAAAGTGCGAGGTGCTGGAACGCACTTTCGCGGAGCGAAAGGCGACCAACGCCCACCCTTACCGCGTGCCCAGCGGGCCGCGCGTCGCACAACATGGCGCGCGGGGCGTTGCCACCGCGGTTAAACAACCTGCCTTTTCCTTCCTCCCTTCCCCTTCCCTGCCTGGAGTGTGTGCTGCGATGAAACGGATCCCTAGCCCTGCGTGGCTGATGTTACTGAGTCTCTTTTTGTGTGGTCCTGTTTCGGCCGATGAGCCATCGCTGCGCGTCGGCCGGTTCAGCGTCGATGCTTCGCCGCCGGTCGGCAGCCCGTTGGCCTACGATCCGACCATCGGCGTGCAGACGCCTCTTTCGTGCAGCGGCATCGTGCTGCTGGGATCGGGGGAACCGATCGTGTTGTGCGCGATCGACTGGATCGGCGTGGGGAACGATGGGAATCGCGAATTTAGACGCGCACTGGCCAAAGCTGCCGGGACGACTCCCAATCGCGTGGCGGTACATTCCTTGCACCAACACGACGCCCCCGCCTGCGATTTCACAGCGGCTCAATTGCTCGCTCAGCACGGCGTTACCAAGGTTCGGTACGATTCGCACTTCTCGCGGCAGGTGATCGAGCGGGCAGCCGAAGCAGTAGCCCAAGCGACGGCCGATACGACTCCGGTCACTCACGTCGGCGTGGGAGAGGGAGAGATCGAAAAGGTCGCCTCGAACCGCCGCGTGATGGGAGAGGATGGCAAAGTCAAATACGTTCGCTATTCCGCTACGCGCAACCCCGTGATCCGAGATGCCCCGGTCGGGACGATCGATCCGATGTTGAAAATGATCAGTTTCTGGAACGGTGAATCGGCCGTGGCAGTGCTGACCTACTACGCCACGCACCCGCAAAGCTACTATCGCACCGGGCTGGCGAATCCCGACTTCCCGGGCATGGCTCGGAACGCTCGCCAGGCGGAGACCGGTGTGCCGCACACCCACTTCAACGGCGCCGGCGGCAACATCGGAGCGGGGAAATGGAACGATGGATCGAAGGAAAACCGACAGGTACTGGCCGACCGCGTCGCGGCGGGAATGAAGAAGGCTTGGGAAGCGACCAAGCGAACGCCGATTGCTGCCGCCGACATCGGATGGGAGACGGAATCGGTGCAACTGCCCGTCGGCAAACACCTGCAAGCCGAACCGTTGCAGAAGATCTTGGAGGACACAACGGCCGCAGGCCCGGTACGGCAAGCGGCCGCTAGGAACCTGGTTTGGCTGCGTCGCTGCGAAGCGGGGGATTGGCCGATCGAGATCGCTTGCTTGCGGATCGGCAAGGCGCGAGTGCTGCACATGCCGGGTGAATTGTTTGTCGAATACCAACTGGCAGCTCAAAAACAACGCCCCGACCTGTTCGTCGCGATGGCCGCTTACGGCGATTACGCGCCGGGCTATATCGGCACCGAGATCGCTTATGGCCAAGGAGGCTACGAGACCAGCGAGCGCGCCTCGCGAGTCGCTCCGCAAGTCGAAGGCGTCCTGAGCGGCGCCGTCAACCGCTTGCTAGCCGATTAGGCCGATTGTCGCCTTTCGCTCCGCGAAAGTGCGTGCACGTCAAGAACCGGTTTAAGAAGAACGTCTGTCACTCGTCGCACTTTCGCGGAGCGAAAGGCGACCAGCGGTGCGTTCGTAATCGCCAGACGGTTCCTTGCTCGGGGCCCCATGGGACGCCTTGAGGTGCGATCGTCTGCAGGATTGTCGCCTTTCGCTCCGCGAAAGTGCGTGCACGTCAAGAACTGGTTTAAGAAGAACGCTTATCACTCGCCGCACTTTCGCGGAGCGAAAGGCGACCAACGGGGCGCCGGTTATCGCCAGACGGTTCCTTGCTCGGGTCCCCATGGGACGCCTTGAGGTGCGATCGTCTGCAGGATTGTCGCCTTTCGCTCCGCGAAAGTGCGTACGCGTCAAGAACTGGTTTAAGGAGAACGCCTGTCACTCGTCGCACTTTCGCGGAGCGAAAGGCGACCAACGGTGCGTTCGTTATCGCCAGACGGTTCCTTGCTCGGGGCCCCATGGGACGCCTTGAGGTGCAATCGTCTGCATCGCTTGCGGTCGGGCGAGGCCGTGATCGCGGATCGATTTCTTGTTGAAGCTTTGCGACGGTTCGGGATCCGCCACTTCGCCGGCGGCAACTTCTTGGCGTCGTCGCATGTACCATCCGCTGCCGTCAGCTGATGCCAACGTCGCCTGCATCCCTTGGCGTTGCGGGCTTGGTGTGGCGGCGGCGATCTGCGTGACATCGCCCGACTGCGACATGTTGCCAGTCGGAGCGACGGCGGCAACTTGTGCCACATCGGCTGCGGCGGGGCCACGGTTCTTCACATACGCGTCGACGGGGCCGCTGCCGCTGGCGACCCAGGCGAGCCAGGTGTCTTGCAGTTCGGACAGGCTCTCGTATCCGTAGTGGCGGCGGACTGCATGAGTCCATTGGCTGCCCTGCAGCGTCTCGCCGACGAAGTCGACAAACTTGCGGCGGCCGCCTTGTTCGATCAGGAATCGCGAAACCGAAAATCCTTGAGCGTAAAGCGGCAGGATATCGCTGGGGTATTCCCGCATCATGAACATCTGGTTCATCGGGATCCCGCGGTTGTTGCTCAAGAACTCGCGAAGCATCTCTTCGTGTCGCTGCCGTTCGCTGTGGTGTTCCACGGTTGTGCTGGCCCCTTCATCGGCCCAGCGTGGCAGCGGTTGACCGAAGTGTGTCGCCAGGACGGTGTGGGTGACTTCGTGCGGCAACACGCTGTCCATGATTCGGATTTGCGATCCTTGGATCGACATCCGGAAATCGCGGACGCCGCGGCGAGTGGGGGTGTATTCGGTCGCTCCGCCAGCGCCCAGATGCGGTGCGTCTTGCACGCGGATCGGACAGGGAGCGGGCCACGGTGGCAATTCGCTGCCCAGCCAATCGATCGCCAATTGGGATCGAAACTGCTCCGCCGCGTCGCCAACCTGCTGGGCAAACTGCGGTGTGCTGGCTTGTACGATGAAGTTCTGCGTTCGGTAGCCGGCGCCGAAAGCGGGCACGGCTAGGAGAGTTGCGACAACGAAGAGACTGCGTAGAAAGCGAGCTTCCATGCTCAAAGACCTCGATCCATCGGGGTTCGGTTTTGGAGAGCGGGGAGTCTACGCGGAGACGCGACCGCGTCCAACGTCATTGTCGGCGAGAATCGTGGCGGCAGCGCTCGTAGTTGCCGCAAGCAAATCGCTCAAACCGTGAAGTTTCCAAGACTTGCGAGTCGGCAAAAAAGATTGAGATTCCCATCAAGAAACCTTCAAGTTGCCGGTGCAAGCATTGCTATCAATTTGCTAGCACGTCACCTATCTGGTGTGGGAAGGGGCGTGCGACGCGCAGCTTTAACTGCTGGAAGGCTGCGTTTGCCGGCGGATCGTTTCAAACAGTTCCGCCGAAACGATCGGCTTGGTGACGTAGTCGTCCATGCCGGCGGCGAGGCACCGCTCGCGATCCCCCTTCATCGCGCTGGCGGTCATCGCGATGATCGGGATGTGCCCGCCGCTGCCTTGTTCTTTCTCGCGAATCATTTCGGCGGCTTGCAGCCCGTCGATCTCGGGCATCTGCACATCCATCAGGATCAAATCAAAGTCTCCCCGCTCCCACGCCTGGATCGCTTCGCGGCCATCGGCGGCGACGACCACTTCGTGACCTTGCCGCTTCAACAAACCAATCGCCACGCGTTGGTTGACCAGCCCATCTTCGGCCAGCAGGATTTTCAGCGGAGCGCCGTTGGTTTCACCGTCGGTCGCGTCATCGGTCTCGGGCGATGTGGATGTCGCACCGGCCCCGCATTGATCGGCGAAGATGTCGACCAGAGTCTGCAGCAGTTCGGACTGGATCACCGGTTTGGTCATGTAGCGAATCACATCCAACTGTTCGCATCGCTTGGCGTGTCCCGCTTGCGCGGCCGACGAGATCATCACGATCTTTGTGTCGCGGAGCGCGTTGTCGCTGCGGCAGCGTTCGATGAAAGCAAACCCATCCATCTCGGGCATCATGTAATCGAGCAGCAACAAATCGAACGGCGGCCCTGCCTGAACCGACTGTTGCAGTGCCTCGAGCCCAGCCAGCGGCGAAGCCAACGCGACCGATTCGATCCCCCAACTCTTGAGCATCTCGATAAAGACGCGGCGGTTCGTCGCGTTGTCGTCGACGACGAGAACGCGCAGCGGGCGATCGGGCAGCGAATCGAAGCGTGCCACCGGTTGGCGATCCGGCAGCACTTCAAACTCGGCGGTGAAATGGAACGTCGTCCCGGTACCCACTTTGCTTTCGACCCAGATCTTGCCTCCGGCCAGTTCGACCAATTGCGACGAGATCGTCAGTCCAAGTCCAGTCCCGCCAAATCGCCGCGTGGTCGACGCATCGGCTTGGCTGAACGCTTCGAAGATGTGAGCCAGTTTGTCGTTGGGGATTCCGACCCCCGAATCGATCACACGGGCATGGATCCGCACGCGGTCGTCGGATCGCGATTCCAAGCCGACATCGATGATCACCTCGCCAGCGTTTGTGAACTTGATCGCGTTGCCAACGAGATTCACGAGGATCTGCCGCAAGCGTCCGGGATCACCTCTCAGCGTATCGGGGATCTCCGGTGCGACCCGGCAAGCAAGCTCCAGATCTTTTTCAGCCGCTCGGATCGCCAGTGCCTGGCCAGTCAGCCCGACGCAATCGCGGAGACTGAACTCGATCTCTTCCAGCTCCAACCGGCCGGCTTCGATCTTGGAAAAATCGAGGATATCGTTCAGCAGACGCAGCAGGGCATCGGCGGAATGTTGGATCATCTTCAAGTATTCCCGCTGTTCGCCGTTGAGCTTCGATCCGGCCATCAGATCGCTCATCCCCATGATCCCATTCATCGGCGTGCGGATCTCGTGGCTCATGTTCGCCAGAAACGAACTTTTCGCTTTGTTTGCGTCGCGAGCTTCATCGCGCGCGACGACGAGTTCGCGGTTCGTCTCCGCCAACTCACCACTCATCGCATTAAATTGAGCCGCCAACCCCGCTACTTCGTCTTTGCCGGTGATCGCAACGGTAGTCTGCAGCTCGCCACGTCCGATCGCCTCCGCTGCATCGGACAGTTGATGCAAACGCCGCGACATCGAAATCGCGGTCAGTGTGCCGATCAACATCGCAACGAACGTTGCCACCAGCGACAGCCATACGATCCGTTGACGCAACGTGTCGACGGGGGCGAAGACTATCGATTCGGCTCGCTCGTCCAACACTATCCAGCCGAGCCCGGCGTAATCGGCGAAGCCGCGGGAGATCGCAAAAGCAGAAAGGTAGCGTTCGTCGCTGAACGGGTCGCGTCGATAGAAGACGCTGCTGTTCGATTCGTCCGCGACAACCAGATGCTCCAGAAAGGCGGTGCCGTCGGCCAGCGGCTCCAGATCCATATCGCTGGCGCGAATGATCTTCCCGTTGGCGGTGAACAACACCAATCGCTCGTCGGGACTATGCCGCTGAACGCGTGCGTCGAAGACATCCAAGACGGTTTGGATGTTCATGACGATCTTGATCACGCCCAACAATTCGCCCTGTTCATCGTCGATCCGCTGGCAGATGTCGACCGAATAGATCCCCGCGCTGTCGTCAAACCGCACGTCGTCGATAAAGACGCCTTCGCGAACCGCATGTTTCCACCAGGCTTCATCGTCCTGGCGATAGTCGGACGTGCGACTGGTTAGCGCGGCGTTGACGCCCCAGCGATTGGTGATGAAGACCTCGCCGAAGATCGGATAACCACTTCCTTCATTCAGCTTCTCCAGTCGCAGGCGGAGATCGCGCGACAGGGCGTTGAGCATCAGCGTCTGCATCAGCTCGGTTTCGATACTCTCGGGAGCGTCGGTCCATTGGCGATCGCGCCGGGCGATCGTTTGCTCCGGCACGTCGAGCTCGGAAAATTCGCGATTGGAAGCTTGCAACGTCTGCTGAACCAAGCCGCTTTGCGAATAGGCTTTCCAATCGGCCGACCGCGATTGAACGACGCGATCGATCTCATCGATCACCGCGCTGGCCCGCATCAGCGATGTTGTTTCGATCGCCTGCCGCAGGCTCCGCTCGCTGACATTGGTTGCGTAGCTGCCGACGATCCAAATCAGCAGGGCTGGGATCAGTGACGCAAGCAGCAGCTTATGAACGATTCGCATATTCGTGCACGAGGAGTTAGCCGAAGAGCAGACGGGCCTCGCGTTTCCGATAACCGCGAACCCGCCAAAATCCGTAGGCAATCACTGTTTCTAGTGTAACCATTCGGTGGGGGTCGGTGCGAATCGAATGCCAATTCGGCGCGGAGCCGCCCGGCAGGCGAACCTTTGTTGCGATACGGCGTCGCCCGGGAAACGCGGAAACGCCGCCCGGGCCACCGCTCAGCATTGCCCCCCGCGACAACAGGACCTCCTTTACCATGTGCGATCGACTCAGCAAACTCGATCCTCGTGGCGAATCGGTTTGATGGGAAACAGTTGCACGGCGCGGAACGTAACCCTGATCCTGGCCGCCCTGGAAACGATCCTGTGACCGTCGGGCGGCTCGCTCGAGCCCGGCGCAGCCCTAGCCGCCGCAGCTCAAGCAAGCGATCCGGCGAACGTCTAACCTGCGCAGCGGCAACTGCGTCGTAGCGTCATTCTTCAGCTCTCCCTTTAACCTACGTTCAGCGATGGAGATGCTGGCCGCTTCGGACGTCGCCAGGCGTCGATTGCTAGGAAGGCCATCCAGGGCGCGAACTCGAGCCAGGTGATGACAAAGTCGTAGAATGCGACTCCGGCGTATCGGGTGCCGAGAACGGTGGTGTCGGCGTGGTGATAGTCCAGCCAGAATCGCAGGTAGTAGACCAGCACCAGCCCGCTGGTCGCCAACCAAGCTCTCCCGCGGGCAAACGGCAGGAAGGGCAACGCCCAGCTCCAGTACCACGGATTCTGCGTGGGGCACAGCAGCCAGAACCAGGCCAGCGTCAGGAAGACGGCTTCGCAAAACAATGCCCCGTCGGCAGCGGAGGAAGCGCGCCACGCCAGCCCGATTGCGACCAGCAAAAACGCGGCCGCTGTGATCGCTCGCGCGACAAAAAACGGAGCCTCTGCCGCTTCGATGCCCATCGATTGCTGAGCCGTTTCGCGGACGCTCTCGCGGACCGCGTTGGGAACGATCGAAAACCAGGCGACGCGATCGGTCGGTAGCTCGCTGGTCGGCTTCAGGTTTTCGATCAGGATCAAGAAGAGGAAGTCGTTCATTTCCCAGCGTTTCAAAAACGTCGTCACGCCCAGACTGGGATCGGTCGCCGGCAGGCTGGGAGATGCGATCGAGATCACCTCGATCGATTCAGGCAACAAACCATCGGAGTTCTCCGCGACGGGTGCCAAGACCGGTTCAGCAACTTCCGCATCGCGTGGCATCATCGGCCACAACAGCAGCAGCGTCCCAAGAGCCAAGACCGCCCCAGGCATCAACAAATGTCGCCAGCCGAATCGGCGAGCGACAACCAACACCATCAGCGGTGCCAGCACGACAGGGTACAACTTGGCTCCGATGGCCAGAGCGAGCGTGATCGCGACGCCTGCCAAACCAAGATCGCTGGGCTTCACCGTCGCGACGTCTCGTTTCAGCAGTCGCACGGCCAGGTAGATCGCGAGCGCTGTGAAGAAGACGGCGATCGCATCCAAGTGGCCACTCCCGGCAACCTCTTTCATCAACAGCGGACACCAAGCGTAGATCACGCATAGATCGGCGGATCGCCCGCACGCCCGCAGCAATCCGATCACCACCAGCAGCGTCGCGATGTCGAATCCGATCAGCCATGCCTTCATGATGAAGAGGCGGGCCAGCAGCGACGCACCGGCGGGCGTCGTGATTTCGCTGGCCGCAAAGACAACTTGGCTGGTCGGCGGATAGATCGTTGGCAATTCGGGAAAGTGAACGCGAGCCAAGATCTCCGCCAACGGAGGCTCTCGATCCAATACCGCTATCAATCGCTGCAATTCGGGATCGTCGGTCGTTGAAAACGCAGCATCCTGAACCTGTTGTGGACTGTATTGATAGGGGCTCACTCCCGCCACCGAGACCGCCCCGTCCCACAGGTACCGATAGATATCGACCTCTTGAATCGGCAGCGAGAAGAGCATCACGATCCGAAACCCAATCGCCGCCACAACAACTAACTTCAGGTTGCCCGATCCGGCAGCCGCGATTCGGATCGCGATCAGATAGAGAGCAAACGCGGCGGCGAACAGTCCTAAGACAGTAAGGATCGGTCGGTCGACGCCTGCCGCGTGGTAATCGAACTGCCAGCTGAGCCAGGCGATCGCCGCATACAGCCCGATTGAAACGATCGCCAAAACGGCCAGCGATCGCGTTGCAAAAGCTGTTCGATCGTGCGGTCGGTCGGAACCATCCATCACATCGATCCCCGTCGCAAACCATAGCGAGCGACCGTGTAGAGGATCTTTGAGCCGGCTTTGATCGTTCCGCTGACCGTTCCGCTGATCTTGCTGGTCCCGACGCGGTTGCGGTAGGGAACTGGAATCTCCAGATAACGCAGATGGGCAAAAATCGCTTTGATCTGCATCTCGATCGTCCAGCCGAAGTTTTCGTCGGCCATCTTTAAATCGCACAGCTTGCCGTAGTCGATCGCGCGGAACGGTCCCAGATCGGTGTAGCGGGCACCAAACAGCAGCCGCATCAAGAAGCAAGCGAGTCGATTGCCGTAGACGCTTTGCGGCGGCATCGCTCCCTTTTCGCGTTCCCCCAGCAGCCGCGACCCGAGTACAAAATCGGCTTGCCCCATGAAGATCGGCGCCACCAACCGCGGCAAAAGATCGGGGTGATCGCTGTAGTCGGCATCCAGAAAGACGACGATCTCGGGAGCCGCATGCCCTTCATCTATATACTGGGCAATCGTCGCCAGGCCACGCAAGCAAGCCGCTCCATAACCTCGCTGCGACTCGCTGACAACAACCGCTCCGCCCGCTCTGGCGACGTCGGCGGTCCGGTCGGTCGATCCGTTATCGATCACGACCACTTGGCCGACATCGGGCAGATCGGCCAGCACCAACGGCAGCGATCGCTCTTCGTTCAACGCGGGGATCACGACGACAACGGATTGCAGGTGCGACGAGACGGTATTCGCCGCAGCGCTCACGGCTGCGGATTCGGCTTGATTGATAGCGGTCACCTGGGACATCGTATTGGGGCGACGCATCGAGATCGCGATGCAGATGCTGCAATTTAGTACCGTCTTGCATCGGGATCTGTGAATTCGCTCACAGGTCCGCCAAATGTCCGTTCTTGCCGAGCTTCAACCGCTTGGCCCAACGATCGTGTTCCCCCGTCCACTTTTACAGCTGCCGAATGCCATTCCCGAGAAAAAAACGAATAGAATTCGTAAGGACTGGCAACCGAGACCGTCTACCTTGACGAAACCATACGCATCGACCTGCGTGCTGCCAGCCAATCCTTGTCACCTGGAAGGAAACCGCGAATGAAGACCACGACGACCGCCGAGGCCCCTTCTTCTGAATCCTCTGTTTACGATCGTTATGCCGCCGCAGCGCATGCCGTCGAACCCGCACTCTGCTGCCCCGTCGAATACAACACCGACCTGCTGGCGGCGATCCCCGACGAGATCATCGAGCGCGACTACGGCTGTGGCGACCCAACTCCCTACGTTCGTCCCGGCGAGACGGTGCTCGATCTAGGTAGCGGCGGCGGCAAGCTCTGCTACATCGCGTCGCAGGTCGTCGGTCGCGAGGGACAAGTGATAGGCGTCGATTGCAATCGCGAGATGCTCGACTTGGCTCGCAAACACCGATCGACAGTCGCCGAGACGATCGGATACGCCAACGTCGATTTCCGTTACGGATTGATCCAAGATCTGGGACTCGACCTCGACCTGCTGGCTAGCGAACTGGCCGATAGCCCGGTCCACGATCCGGCGGGCTACCTTGCGCTGCGTCAGACCGAAGAGCGATTGCGCCGCCAGCATCCGCTGGTCGCCGACGATTCGGTCGATTGTGTTCTGTCGAACTGCGTGCTGAATCTGGTCCGCCAACAGGATCGTCGGCCGCTGTTTTCGGAGATCTTCCGCGTCTTGCGTCGCGGCGGACGGGCGGCGATCAGCGATATCGTCAGCGATGAAGATGTCCCCGATCGCTTGCAGCAGGATCCCGAACTCTGGTCGGGATGTATCACCGGAGCGTTTCGCGAGGACAAGTTCTTGCAGGCGTTTGAGGAAGCCGGTTTCCACGGCATCGAAATCGTCAAGCGACAGAGCGAACCGTGGCGGACTGTCGAGGGGATCGAATTCCGATCGGTCACCGTCGTCGCTCACAAGGGCAAGCAGGGCCCATGCCTGGAACGCAACCAAGCTGTCGTTTATCGTGGACCATTCAAAAAGGTCGTCGATGACGACGGCCACACCTACCACCGCGGCCAGCGGATGGCGGTCTGCGACAAGACGTTCAACCTGCTCCAGAGGGCTCCGTACGCCAAGATGTTCGACGCGATCGAGCCGCGGGAATCGATCGCCTTGGAAGACGCTAAATCGTTCGACTGTCGACGCAACGTTTGCCGCGATCCTCGCGAATCGAAAGGGCTCGATTACGATGCGACCAGCCAAGGGAACGCCAGTAGTTGCAGCGACGAAGAGCCCTGCTGCTAGTGCCCCGTCGCATTGAAGTTTTCGTTTAAACCGCGAGCCTATCGAGGCTGACAACGCAGCAGAAACGCGGGGCGATGCCCACGCGGTTAAACGAAGTCTCCGTTCATCAACCGTCCGATCCGCCAAAGAATCCACACGATGCAATTATCTCTTCTGCGACAACAGAGTGAACTCGCCAACACCGCTCGGCAACGCGAGGTGCTCGAAGACGAATTCACTCCACCGCTCCCCTACTTCACCGAAGCGCTGTCGGATAACGGATTGCCGCGGCTGACCGCCACCGGGATCGAGGTGCTGCAGATCAACGTCGGCAAACTGTGCAACCAAACCTGCACCCATTGCCACGTCGATGCTGGCCCCGACCGCCGCGAGAGTATGTCGCGAGCGACCGCCGAGGCGATCATCGACGTCTTGGCTCGCCACGATATTCCGACGCTCGACATCACCGGCGGTGCGCCGGAGATGAACCCGAACTTTCGTTGGCTCGTCGAACAGGCGACGTTGCTGGGCCGCCGCGTGATCGATCGCTGCAACCTGACGATCCTGATGGCCAACGGCTATCGTGACCTCCCCGAATTCCTGGCCCAGCACGAGGTGGAAGTCGTCGCGTCGCTTCCCTGTTATCTGGAAGAGAACTGCGACAGCCAGCGGGGCGATGGCGTCTTCAAGCGATCGATCGATGGGCTCCGCCGACTCAACGCCCTCGGCTATGGCCAACCCGATTCGCCGCGGACGTTGAACCTTGTCTACAACCCCGTCGGCCCATCGCTTCCGCCATCGCAAGCCGCTCTCGAAGCGACCTACCGCAGCGAATTGAAGTCGCGATACGACATCGTCTTCACGAATCTGCACACGATCACCAACCTGCCGATCAGCCGCTTTCTGGACGATCTGTTGCGGTCGGACCAATTCGACAACTACATGCAAAAGTTGATCGAATCGTTTAATCCGGCGACTGTCGAAGGAGTGATGTGCCGCACGATGGTCTCGGTCGACTGGGAGGGCCATCTGTTCGATTGCGACTTCAATCAGATGCTCAACATCGGCCTGTCGCCGGAGCAACCGCGGCATATCTCCGATTTCGATTTTGAATCGCTGGCCAGTCGCGGCATCCAGACCGGCCGGCATTGCTTCGGCTGCACCGCCGGCAACGGTTCCAGCTGCCAAGGAGCGGTCGTCAAGATCGGTACCGAAAAGCCTGCCTAGATCTGTGCCAGTCAGCTTGTGCGGATGTTGTGCGTTGGCTCACAGACATCCGCCTCGGGGCGGGACAAAATTGTCGATTCGTTTCCCCGTCACGCCAACAATATTCGTCCGAGGCCAAACCAACGATGTTCTCCGCAATTCGATTCGCTCTTCTGACCGCCGCGCTCTGCATCCCAATGATCGGATGTGCTCCCAGCACTCCCACGGAAGAACCCACAACCGCTCCCGCGACCGAGACAGCCGACGAGCCTGCGAGCAAGCCCCAAGGTTCCGGCACGTCGTATTAACAAGTCGACCTCGACAGCGATCGCCGCAACCGGCCCGCGTCCCAGTCGCGATTCAGATTCAGTCGCAAAGCGACGGCATCCAAGAGCCTGGGACGCAAGTCCTGTCAGTTATACGTAAGTCGCAGATAACGGCGAAAGCAAGGGGCAAAAGGGGACACGCACATTCCTGGCACGCCTGGCGCGGGCCGAAGGTCCAGCAATTTGCATAGCCCAGCCTGCAGGGCTGGGTATCAGCCGACGGCGCCCGGTTTCATTTCACAACAGGCGAAGGGGCAACGCCCCGGGGAGTGGTGGTGACAATCGACCGGGCCTTCAGCCCAACCATGTCAATCAACGCCCCTAGAACCCAGGCCGATGGCCTGGGCTATGCAAATGGTCGAGCCTGCGGCCCTAACATGGATGATTGCGATGTGGAACGGTCTGCGACGAACGAAAGACTTCTCACTGGCCGGGCAAGCGTTCGGTCGCGACAACTCATCATGCCTTACGTATAACTGACAGGACGCAAGTCCCAGGAATCCCAGCCCCAACATGCTGCGTCAGTCGCGAAGCGACGGCATGTGTTTGCCCCACAAACGTCGATGGCCATCTCGTCGCGGCCCGCGCAGCTCACATCAGTTGAGACAGGCCGTAGAAAAACGCGCCGACCAGGCACAGGTTCAGCACCACCGTCATCCAAAACACGATCACAAACGATCGCTTGCTCGTCTTGTGGCGGAACGTCCGCCGGCCGATCCAGCCACCCGGCCAGCCGCCCAGCAGATCGATCGTGTGCAATCTTCGCTCGCTGATCCGCTGGCGATCCACCCGCGCCTGCCGCTTGTCCCAGCCGTAGCTTGCGAAACTCAGCAGCGACAGAATCAACATCACCACGGCGTAGATCATCGCCAGCGGACCGATCCCCACTCCGCCGGTCGAATCGTTTTGGGCCAACAGCAGCGAAGTCGTGGTGATTGCGAACCGAGAACCGGTCCCGTCGAGAACGGCGATCGAAAGCAGCGGTATATGAAAAAACATCGGTTCATCCTTGGTCGAAGGTAACGTGCGCGGAGCGTCGGTCGAGCGCTGCGGCACGTAGTGTAGCCGCCAACCGAAACGAACATCTACCGCGTTTCGGCGGATCAGCAGTCGGCGGATCCGCCGATTTGGCGAATGGCAACGATCGCTCTCCGATCGACTACAATAGGCCCACCTCCCCCTGCCCGCCAATCGCACGACAACACTCCCCGCGATCGCAGCTTTGCTTTCCCTCCTTAGCCCTCCAGGAAAAACAAGCCATGCCAAAATCCCAACCCCCTTTGCTGCCGCCCCACGATCGCCGCCGGTTTTTGGCGAGTCTCGGTGCCGCAACAACCGCCGCCGCTTGGCCCTGCCACGGGATCGCTGCGGAAGCGACATCGAAAAGCGGTTCGCTTTCGATCGGCCACGCCGTCGTCGACACCACGCCGCCGCTGGGGATCGAGCTAGCCGGGTTCCACAAGCCGGTTGGGCAAGAGCGTCGAATCACGGGGATTCGCCAAAAGACAGCAGCTCGAGCGCTGGTGCTGCAAGTGGCCGATCAATCCGTCGCAATCGTGTCGTTAGATATCCTGAGCGTCTCGCCTGGCTTCACACAACAAGTTCAACGACAGGTCGCCAAGCAGACGGGCATCCCGGCCGCCAACGTCCGTGTCTGCGCGACGCACACCCATTCGATGCCCGCGTTTTCTTACCTGCGGCAATGGGGAGCGATCCCCGAAGAGTATCTGCAAGAGACGCTGGGGCACGTCGTCGATGCCGTCGTCCAGGCGCATCGCGATCTCTCGGCGGCGGAACTGTACGTCGGCAAGAGTTCGGTCGACGGAGGCAACTTCAATCGCACAAGCCCAACCTGGAAGACCGACCAGGAATTCACTACCGATGCAACCGACGCGGATCGCTGGCTCGATACGATCCTGCATGTGTTGCGTTTCGAACGAGCCAACAAGCCCGACGTGTTGTGGTATCACTTTGCCTGCCATCCGGTCTGTTATCGCGATGGCGAGGCCGGCCCCGATTGGCTCGGGTTAGTCGCCGATCAAGTGCAAGCCAAACATGGCGTCGTCCCCGGCTTCCTGCAAGGACACGCCGGCGACGTGAACCCCGGGAACGGAAAGATCTGGATTGGCGAAGCCGAACCGACCGCCGCGGCGATCGTGCAGGGGATCGACCGCGCGTTGGATGCCAGCGAACGGGTCGACGCCAATGAACTGCGACTGGTTAGCGAACCGTTTGCATTGCCACTGAACATCGATCTGTTGCAGCAGCAACTGGAACTCTATCGCGAGCATCCCGAACAATGTGCGTCGGGCCAGTGGGTCGATGCGGGCTTTGCCAAAGCCTGGTACGAATCGGCGAAGGATTGGGATTTGCAGCGGACAACGCATGCCACGCCCACGACGGCACTGCGGCTGGGAGACCTCGGCATCCTGTTCCATTCCAGCGAACTGTACAGTTATTACGGGCTGCAGATCCAACGCGATTCACCGCTGAAAAACACGATCGTTGTCGGCTACACCGATGATCTGATCGGGTATCTCGTCGACCCGCGAGCCTACGAGGCGGGCGAATACGCCGCTGTAACGGTCCCGCGAATCCTCGACCTGCCGCCGTTTAAAACCGCCGCGGCCAGTCAGTTGGCCGACTTTGCCAATCAATTGCTCACGCGAACCACTTAAGGACAACACCCATGCTGCGGATCTATTTTGGCTGGCTCGCGGCGTTCTGGTGCGGAACGCTGCTCGCCCAATCGACGACGAATCAAGGCGATGCAACACAAGGCAATCCCGTTGCCTATCTCGACGCCTATTCCGATTCCTATTATCCCCACGCCGACTTTGCCAAGCTGACGACGCCGCAATGGGTTGGCGAACCGGGCGTCGAAGCGGTGGTGACGCTGGGGATCGACGACATGCGCGACACCGCGAAATACGAGACCTATCTGCGGCCGATCCTAAACCGGTTGAAACAGATCGACGGCCGCGCGCCGGTCAGCATCATGTCCTGCCAGGTCGACCCCGCCGATCCTCAGCTGCAAGCTTGGCTGGAGGAAGGACTGTCGATCGAAACGCACACCATCGACCATCCCTGTCCGTGCCTGCAAGCGGGCGACTTTGCCAAAGCCAAATCGACCTACGACCGCTGTGTCGACCTGATGTCATCGATTCCGAACAGCCGTCCCGTCGCGTTCCGCTTTCCCTGCATGGATTCCCAAAACACACCCAGCCCGCGCGGGTTTGCCGAAATCATTAACAAGACGACGCCTGGTGGCAATTTCCTGCAGGCGAGCACGTCGGTCGTCTGCGTCTTCACGTCGCGCGATCCGCAACTGCCACGCTCGCTTACGCTGACCGACAAGGGTGAGGAACGCTTTGAGCGCTACATCCCCTTCCCTTCGTTTGTCAACAAGATCGAGAACTACCCCTACCCGTATGTGATCGGGAAGCTGTGTTGGGAATTCCCCTGCACGATCCCCGACGACTGGCAGGCGCAGAACATTCAACAACCGAAGAATCCGCGAACCGTCGACGACATAGTCGCCGCGATCGATGCGACGGTGATCAAGCAGGGAATCGCCAACATCGTCTTTCATCCGTACGAATGGATTCGCAGCGAACAGATCGCCGAAGTCGTCGACCGGGTGAACACGAAGTATGGTAAGCGAGTCAAATTCCTGACCTTCAAGGAATGCATCGACCGGATCAATAAGAACCTGCTGGCCGACCAACCGATTCGCCGCCCCGACGGTGGTGGCGACAATGGAGTCCGGATCGTCGACCTCAACCGCGACGGTTTCGTCGATGTGATGATCGGCAACGAAGATCGCAAGCTGGCCCGGATTTGGCAGCCGAAAACTCGGCAGTGGCGCGAGCAGGAAAGCCCCGTCCAGTTCACAGCCGCTGGCGACGCAAACCAGCGCGTCGACCTGGGCGTTCGGTTTGGCCAGCTGTCGCGCGACGCTAGCGTTTCGCTGCTGGTGAACAATGCGAAGGACCAATCGATCTATCGTGTCAGTGACGATGGAATCGAGCGAAGTCCGTTGCCCGAGCCGCTTGCCGCCGTGAAGACTAGCGTCGACGGTGTCGATCAAGGCGTGCGGATGCGCGATCTCGATCGCGATGGGATCTCCGAAGTCTTGGTCGCCAATGCACAGACGCGGCAGGTCTACTCGTTGGACAGCGACGGCAACTGGAAATCGGATCCGGAGCCGCTGCCGTTTGCCATCGTCGATGAAACGGGCAGCGACAACGGCTTGCGATTTGTCGACCTCGACAAAGATGGCTACGACGACATGATTGTCTCCAACACCCGCCAGTCGGCGATTCAGTTGTACGACAGCGCGACTGGCAACTTCACACGCGACGTGCAACCAACGACCGAGATACCTTTGATCGTCCGAGCCGGCACGAACAACGGAGCTTGGTTTGCCGCCGATCACATGTGGCTGCAGAACGAAGATACGCACCGCTTGCCCGATGGCGTCGACCGCCGCACCTTTGCCGAATTGATCGGCAACGCCGATCCGGGACCGCGGAGTCCCGATTTGTCATGGCGCTCGATTCAAGTTCGCCCCGGCTTTACGGTGGAATTGGTTGCCGCCGAACCTTTAGTGATGGATCCCGTTGCCTTGGACTGGGGCCCCGACGGCAAGCTGTGGGTCGCGGAGATGGCCGATTATCCGCTGGGGTTGGACGACAAGGGGAAGCCGGGAGGCCGCGTCCGTTACCTCGAGGATACCGATGGCGACGGGACTTACGATAAATCGACGTTGTTCTTGGACAACATCCCGTATCCGACCGGCGTGATCGCCTACCGCGACGGCGTGATCGTCAGCGCCGCGCCGACGATTTTCTACGCCGGCGACAGCGATGGCGATGGCACCGCGGACGTTCGCACCGAACTCTACCACGGCTTCACTCAAGGCAACCAGCAGCATTTGGTCAACGGATTCGAACGCGGTTTGGACAACTGGCTGTATCTGGCCAATGGGGACAGCGGCGGCACGGTCGAATCGAAACAGACCGGCAAGACGATCGATATCCGCGGCCAGGATCTGCGGATCCGCCCCGAGGATGGTTCGCTGGACGTGCAAGCTGGGCAGACGCAATTTGGCCGCCACCGCGATGATCACGGCAATTGGTTCGGATGCAACAATTCGGTCCCCGTTCGGCATTACGTGTTTGCTGATCATTATCTGCGACGCAATCCGTTGGTCGCTCCTCCCGCCTCGGGGCGGAACATCGCTCGGCTCGATAACACTCAATTGTTTCCGATCTCGCGCGTGCTGAGTCATTGGTCGGGGTACAAGCCGCCGGTCGCCGGCAGCGGGCATCAGTTCACGTCAGCCTGCAGCACGATGGTCTATCGCGACGACCTGTTGGGACCGGAGTTCCAACAAAATACATTCACTTGCGAACCGGTTCACAATGCAGTCCACCGGCGCCAGTTGGTCCCTCAAGGCGTGACGTTTGAGAGCGTTCGACCGGCGGACGAAGCGGGGATCGAGTTCATGGCTTCCAGCGACAGTTGGTTCCGGCCGTCGACAGTCACCACCGGCCCCGACGGTGCGCTCTGGGTTGCCGACATGTATCGCCTTGTCATCGAACATCCCGAATGGATCGACGACCAACGCGAAAAGGAACTCTTCCTCCGCGCTGGCCACGATCGCGGCAGGATCTATCGGATCTATCCAAGCGACAAGAAACCACGACCGATTACCAAATTGGGATCGATGAGCAACGACAAGCTCGTCGACCAACTCGCCTCGCCCAACGGCCGCACCCGCGATCTCGCGCAAGCGATCCTGATCGATCGCGCCGATGCCAGCGTCGTTCCGATGTTGCAAGCGACCGCCAAAACGTCTGAAGCTCCGCTGGCTCGGCTGCATGCGATCTGCACACTCGACGGCCTTGCTGCCTTAGACGTTGCAACCTTGCAAACCGCAATCGCCGATCCCCATCCAACCGTCCGCCGCCATGCGATTCGATTGTCCGAATCCTTCCTGGCCAATGGCGATACCGCCAGCGACGAACTGCTCTCGGCGCTCATCGCCTGCGACGCGACCGATCCCCATGTTCGCTTGCAACTAGCCAATTCGTTGGGCTTCTCGGAATCGCCGCGAGCGACGCAGTTGTTAGCTAAAATCGCCAGCGATTCGGTGAGCGATGGCAACATCCGCGCGGCGGTGATCAGCTCGCTGAGCCCTCAAAACCTGGCCGATTTCCACGCGGCGATCGAGCAATATCCGGCGGCAGCGAAAGCGTTCGAGTCGCCGATTTTGCAGATGGCGGTGCGAAGCAAAGATGCCAAGTTTTTGTCGCAGCGCGTGGGCGAGATGATTGCAGCGATCGATGGCAAACCAACAGCGGACCAGCTCGATTCGCTCAGCGGCACGCTGGCGTCGATCCGGCAACAAAACGTCTCGCTCAACGAAGGCATTCAATCACAGATCGATCGGATCGTCCGCGATGCCACGAATTGGGCAACCGATACCGGCGCCGACGTTCCCCGCCGCGTAGCCGCTATCGAAATGATCGCGTCGCTCGGAAACAGCACCAACAACCTGCTTGGGCTCGTCGATGCGGCAGAGCCGATCGAAGTCCAAGTCGCAGCGTCGCGAGTGCTTGCCGCCAAGCAACCCGCAGTGATTTTGGAGCTTCTGGAATCGCTAAGTCCCAGCGTGCGGACGGCGATCCTGGAGACAGTCCTCTCGCGCGAAGCATCGGCGTTGATCCTTATCGACTCGCTACAAGCGAAGCGTCTGCCGCCGCAAACGCTTGGTGCCAGCCAGCGTCGGCAGCTGGTGTCGCACGCCAGCGCAAAAGTCAAAGCGGCGGCTGGCAAATTGTTTGGCGAATCGAGCTCGGCAGCCGACAAACAGATGCTGATGAAACAATACGAAGGGGCAGGCCCGCAGCATGGCGATGCGTCGCGTGGCGCGGCGATCTTCACGAAGCATTGTGCCGCGTGTCACCGCGTACGAGAGATTGGCCATCCGATCGGCCCCGATCTGACAAGCCTCAAGGATCGATCTCCCGTTGCGATGCTGACAGCGATCCTCGATCCCAACGCGGCGGTCGAAGACAAGTACCGCGGCTACAGCGTGCTGACAATCGATGGCGTCGCGACCGCTGGGATTATCGCCAATGAATCGAGCACGGCGATCGAATTGCAAATGCAGGAGGGGAAGCGGAAGACGATCCTCCGCGAGGATATCGAACAGATTCAAAATACCGGCACGTCGCTGATGCCCGAAGGTTTTGAAAAGCTGATCCCCGTCAATCAGATGAACGATCTGCTCGCCTTCCTGGACGATGTCGGTCCGCCGGCCAAGCCGTTTGACGGTAACCATCCCGCGACGGTTCTGCCGGCTGCCGATGGAAACCTTTCGCTGACGGCGACCGCGAGCCGGATCTATGGCGATCGCTGCGTCTTCGAATCGAAATACAAAAACATCGGCCACTGGGGCAGCCCGCGGGATCGTGCCGAGTGGACGTTGGAGGTCGCTGCGGCGGGCAGCTATGAAGTCTGGCTGGACTACGCCTGCGCCGACGGCACGGCAGGGAATCGGTTCCAGTTCCGATGTGGCAACGAAACGCTGACCGGCACCGTCGCCAGCACCGGATCGTGGGACGATTACAAGCAGGTGAAAATTGGTGCAATCCAATTGCCAGCGTCGACGTTGACTGCCAGTCTGCAAGCGACGGAAGATCTGAATAAGTGGCTGCTGGATCTGCGAGCGATCACGCTGAAACCTGTCGAGTAGCAGCCCCGGAAATCGGCGGGCTTTGCTCAACACTCCGTTGCAATACGGCCCCTTTCGAAGTCTCGCTTCGTCGGAACCCTGAAAGCGATCCTCACCGCCGATCGGATGCTAGGGACCGATGCAGCGCAGGGGCTCGTTTTTTGCTGGCTCATCGCGTGCAGCCGACTTGTCATTTTACGGTAAAACGCATAACAATAGTTCATGCATCCAGAATCCTCACGCCAGCGTTTCGACCAGTACCGCCAAGAATTTCGAGAAAAACGAAGCTCCGGTGGCAATCCTCACTCGGCGAGTCCAAGCCCTCACAGCGATCGCGGCACCAACCGCCAGCGTTCCTTCTTCCAGTTGTTCACCGAATTTTGGGGGCTGTTGGGGCGATATCGCGGACGCGTGATCCTGGGGCTGGCGACGTTATCGGTGGCCACGCTGCTGCGTCTGGTCCCGCCGGCGGCGACTAAGTTGGCGATCGATTGCGTACTGACCGATCCGGCCAAACCGATGCCCGCTTTCCTGCAAGGGTTCGCCTGGCCCGAGGAGAAGATGTCGCTGCTGGTAGCGATCGCGCTGGGAGCCGCCTTTTTTACAGCTTGCGCCACGGTGATCCAATTGTGGGGCCGCTGGCTGGCGACGAAGACCGTCAATCAGGTTCAAATCTCGATCCGTCGCAAGGTCTTTGACCATGCGATCCGATTGCCCCTGACCCGAGTCTACAAACTGAAGAGCGGCGGAGCGGCGAGCCTGATCCGCGAGGATGCCGGCGGGATCGCCGACCTGATTTTCAGCATGTTGTACAACCCGTGGCGTGCGATCATTCAGTTCGTGGGCAGCTTGATCATCTTGATGTTGGTCGACTGGAAACTGATGCTCGGCGGGCTGCTGCTGTTGCCCGGCGTCTACATCACCCACCGCACCTGGATCAACCGGATCCGGCCGATGTTCAAAGACATCCGCAAGCAGCGGCAACACATCGACGCGGGAGCGACCGAAACGTTTGGCGGGATCCGCATCGTCCGCACCTTTGCTCGCGCCCGCAGCGAATCGAACCGCTTCGTCCGCGAGGGGACGATGCTGGTTCGGCAACAATTGTTCACATGGTGGTGGAGCCGCGCGATCGAGATTATTTGGGAGGTCGTGATTCCGCTGGCGTCGACGGGGCTGCTGCTGTACGGCGGTTCGCAGATCATCAACGGCGAACTCACTCTCGGCGATCTGATGATGTTCCTGGTCTATCTGACGATGCTGTTGGACCCGATCGCCGCGCTAGCCGGCAGCGCGGTCACGTTCCAGAACAACCTGGCGGGACTCGATCGCGTGCTGGACGTTTTGGAAAGCCCACGCGAGCTGCCGACCAATCCGACGGCGGTCAGTCTGCGGAAAGAAGAGGTTGCCGGTGCGATCACGTTGGAAAACGTCGGCTTCCACTATCCCGATACCGAATCGATGGTCCTTCAGGACGTTTGTTTGGAGATCCAGCCTGGGCAGACGGTCGCGTTGGTCGGACGCAGCGGCGCCGGGAAGACGACGCTGACGAATCTGATCGCCCGGTTTTACGATCCCGTTTCCGGCGCGATCCGTTTGGATGGCCGCGACCTGCGCGACATTCGTTTAGAGAGTTTTCGCAAGCTGCTGGGGATCGTCGAACAAGATGTCTTTCTGTTCGACGGGACGATCCGCGACAACATCGGTTACGCCCGACGCGATGCTTCGCTGGCCGAAGTGCAAGCGGCGGCGCAGGCGGCTGCGGCTGCGGAGTTTATCGAAAAGCTGCCCGAAGGCTACGAGAGCTGGATCGGCGAACGGGGCGTCAAGCTGAGCGGAGGCCAGCGACAACGGCTGGCGATCGCTCGAGCGATCCTCGCCGATCCGAAGATCTTGATCCTGGACGAAGCGACCAGCAATCTCGACAGCGAAAGCGAACGACTGATCCAAGACAGTCTCGGCTACCTTCTGCAGAACCGGACCTCGATCGTGATCGCTCACCGCTTGAGTACGATCATCCATGCCGACAAGATCGTGGTGATGGAAGAGGGACGCGTCGTGCAAGTCGGCACGCACCAAGAACTGATGTCGCAAAACGGTCGCTACCAAGAAATGGTCCATCTGCAGATGCAACCGATGCCGCACGCCAATGGCCAGCCGACACCGTAAGCAGATCGCGATCTTTCACTGGCGGTGTCGATTAGCAGTTGAGAATCTGTTCGACAGCCAAGTCGTCGACCCAGTGGTCCATCCAGCGGCGGATCGTTCGGGAAGAGACGCGATGCGTGCTGCGGCTGATCCGAGACAGTTCGTCGGCCCAGGCGTCTAACACGGGATCGGTCGCCGGTCGGTAACGCATTAGCACGCGGATCTCGTTCCACCAAGGGGATTCGGGCTCGCACAACGCGATCTTGTACCCCGCCTGATCGGCCAGTTGGGCGTAGATCTTTGATTCGGGATTCCGTCCGTTGCCGCGATCGATCACGATCGGCGAGATGCGTTTCGCCAGGGCATCGCGGAACGCATCGAGCGTCCATTGCCGCGCGGTCTCCAATCGATCGGGGGCAAAACTGTAGTGTTCGGGGCCCGGTTTTTCGCCTTGAAAGTACGCATCGGTTTCGATCACGATGCCATCGGCGCCGGCGATCCGACGCGCTGTCGTACTCTTCCCACACGAAGGCAAACCTCGCATCAGATAAACGATCGGTCGCCCCGCCGCCTGTTCCGCGGATCGATCCGTCGCCGAGAGCGGTCGGCCTGCGACCGCTCGAATCCGTTCATCGATATCGTTGTTACTTTGCACTGGTTTGCTTCGTCGGGAAATAAACAAGAGGATTTAGCTCGTCTTCAAGAGCCGAGGTTTAGTAGCCACCAGTCGGGAGATCCTTGCCTCCGCCCGAACCTCCATGTTTGTGTGCCTTGAGGAAATTCAAGACGTTGCGACGGTAGTCGTTCCCTCGGTCGCTGGTGTTGCGCCAGTATTCGTCGCCACCGTCAGAACCGCCGTCGGAGCCACCTTTTTTGTGATCCTTGTCGCCATCGGATCCACCGTCGCTACCGCCATCGCTACCACCGTCGGAGCCACCTTTCATGGAGTCCTTGCCGCCGTCGGATCCACCGTCGCTACCGCCATCGGAACGTCCGTCAGATCCACCGTCGCTACCGCCATCGGAGCCTCCGTCAGATCCGCCGTCGCTACCTCCGTCGGAGCCACCATCAGATCCGCCGTCGCTACCTCCGTCGGATCCGCCTTTCGTGTAGTCCTTGCCGCCATCGGAGCCGCCATCGCTACCTCCGTCGGAACCTCCATCGGAGCCTCCGTCAGATCCTCCGTCAGATCCTCCGTCGGAGCCACCGTCGGAGCCACCATCGGATCCGCCGTCGCTACCTCCGTCGGAGCCGCCTTTCGTGTAGTCCTTGCCGCGGTCGGATCCACCGTCGCTACCGCCATCGGAACCTCCGTCGCTACCGCCATCGGAACCTCCGTCGCTACCGCCATCGGAGCCACCATCAGATCCGCCATCGCTGCCTCCGTCAGAGCCACCATCAGATCCGCCGTCGCTACCTCCATCGGAGCCGCCTTTCATGTCGTCCTTGCCGCCATCGGAGCCGCCATCGGACCCACCGTCGCTACCACCGTCGCTACCACCGTCAGAACCTCCGTCGGATCCACCATCGGATCCACCATCGGATCCACCATCGGATCCACCATCGGATCCACCATCGGATCCACCATCGGATCCACCATCGGATCCACCATCGGATCCACCATCGGATCCACCATCGGATCCACCATCGGATCCACCATCGGATCCACCATCGGATCCACCATCGGATCCACCATCGCTACCTCCATCGGAGCCGCCTTTCATGTAGTCCTTGCCGCCATCGGATCCACCGTCGCTACCGCCATCGGAACCTCCATCGGAACCTCCATCGGAACCTCCATCAGATCCTCCATCAGATCCTCCATCAGATCCTCCATCAGATCCGCCATCAGATCCGCCATCAGATCCGCCGTTCATCGGGGGATCAACCATGGGAGGATCGACAACTACGGGTGGTTCTTCAGCTACCGGTGGATCGGCGACCGGTGGTTGGTCAACCACGGGGGGATCGACGACCACTGGCGGCTCTTCAGCTACCGGTGGCTCTTCGACAGGTGGTTGGCCAACCATAGGAGGATCGACGACCACGGGTGGCTCTTCAGCTACCGGCGGTTCGACGACAGGTGGGTGATTAACCACGGGGGGATCGACGACCACAGGTGGCTCTTGAGCTACCGGCGGTTCGACGACAGGTGGGTAAGCAACCACGGGAGGATCGACGACCACGGGCGGCTCTTCAGCTACCGGTGGATCGACGACGGGCGGGTGATCAACCACGGGGGGATCGACGACGACTGGCGGCTCTTCAGCTACCGGTGGTTCGACGATGGGTGGGGGATCAACCATGGGAGGATCGACAACTACGGGTGGTTCTTCAGCTACCGGTGGATCGGCGACCGGTGGTTGGTCAACCACGGGGGGATCGACGACCACTGGCGGCTCTTCAGCTACCGGCGGTTCGACAACCGGTGGGTGATCTACCATCGGGGGATCGACGACTACTGGCGGCTCTTCAGCTACCGGCGGTTCGACGACGGGCGGGTGATCAACCACGGGGGGATCGACAACCACGGGCGGCTCTTCAGCTACCGGCGGGTCGACGACGGGTGGGTGATCAACCACGGGGGGATCGACGACTACGGGCGGTTCTTCAGCTACCGGTGGTTCGACAACCGGCGGTTCGACGACGACCGGTGGTGTGGGGTTGAGGATGTCGGAAACGAGTACGGTCTGATCGCTGAAGCGGAGGGCTTCGACAGATCGGATCAGGTCATCGCCATCGGGACCGCTGATCTGCAGCGTGCCGTTGCCGAGGTCGACGATCGAATAGTCGTCGCGGTTGCCGCTGAAGTCGGCGAGGTCGTTCCCTTCGCCGCCGTCGATCAGGTCATCGCCAAGACCGCCTTGCAGGACATCGTTTCCGGCACCTCCCTTCACTAGGTCGTCACCCTCTTCGCCCTTGAGCAGGTCGGCACCTTCGCCTCCTTCGAGCTTGTCATCGCCAGCTCCGCCCTTGATCAGATCGTCGCCACTGCCGCCGTCGATCGTGTCATTGCCAGCGCCACCCTTGAGCAGATCCGATCCCGCGTTGCCATCGATCGTGTCGGCATCTTCACCGCCGACCAGCAAGTCGTGTCCGTCGGTCCCGTCGATCGAATTAATGACATCATCCTGACCGGCATCATCCTGACCGGCATCGTCCTGACCGGCATCGTCCTGACCGGCATCGTCCTGACCAGCATCATCCTGACCAGCATCATCCTGACCGGCGTCATCCTGACCGGCGTCATCCTGACCGGCGTCATCCTGACCGGCGTCATCCTGACCGGCGTCATCCTGACCGGCGTCATCCTGTCCAGCGTCATCCTGTCCAGCGTCGTCGAAGATATCGCATGCGTCGTCGCCCTCTTTGCCGAATAAATCGTGGCCGCTGGCACCACAGCCGTGGCCACCATCGCTGCCACACGAAGGCATGTCATCGTTGGGTTCGGGCATGTCTTGGTCGACGATATCGCCAGCGTTTCCGCATGAAGCCGACATCAGCAACATCGGCTCAGTCGTTTCGGTGCCGTCGCCGAGTGCACGCGGTTTCGGAAGCTCGGGAGCTTCGGTTGCGTTGGAGATATTTCCGAGATAGAGATTTTTGATGGACTGAACGAACCGCTTCATATTGTTTTGCCCTTGAACTCGATTGAGATAGACGCTGATTGGATTAGGCATCGCGGTATTCGATCGAGCGCCCGCCTGGACGCACCCCGCATCAAATGAACCCGCTACGGTGAACGCTAGGTTTCGTTCCACGGCTAGGAGCGATGCGGGGAATCGGTTCGGCTTGAGAAAATAATTGCCCATCGCTGCGATCAGCCGAACCGTCTCAAATCTGCCTGGACAAACTAGGGTGGGCCGCGGAAGGGCCAAGATTACCTGGGGTTCACCGCGTCTCAACATGAAGAAGGACCGTCACGTCGGGCGTTCCCATCGAGACGTCCCGCTGCACCCCTTCTCGAAAAACTTGCTAAACGCACGTTTTTCGGCCCTTTCTGCTTCGCTGGGCAGGTGAAGTGCGGGCTGCCGCCGGCAGCGGGGGGCGGTTTCAGGTGAGCAGTTGGTAGGGGATTTTGCGCTGCACGGTTTGCGAGAGTCGCTGCGGGTCGGTCAGTACGATCTTGCGGCGGCCGACGTGGATGAAACCTTCGGCACGCAGTTGGCCCAGCAGGATCGTGACGGTTTCTCGCGTGCTGCCTAGGAGGTTGGCGATCTCCTGGTGGGCGAGGTTGATCCGCAGCCGGATCCCATCGTCGGCGACCGCTCCAAATTGTTCGGCGAGGTCGAGGAGCAGATGGATCAGTCGGTCGCGGTTGGAAAGGAATAACAAGTTCTTTAGTCGGCGTTCGATTCGGCTGCGTCGCAAGCCGATCATTTTTGTGATGGCAAACGCGACGCCGCCGTGCTGCGACATCAACTCTTGCAGTTCGATCGCAGGAATCATTACCACCGTCGCCGCCTCGACCGCTTCGACGTATTCCTCGCGCGCCGCATCGGCAAACAACGCCAACTCGCCAAACAATTCCCCTGGCTCGACAAACGCCAAAATCGATTGCTTGCCATCGGGGGTGTGGTTGCAGACTTTGACCAATCCCTTGGTCAACAGGAACACGCTGTCCGCTTTTTCGCTGGGAAGGTAGATCGGGCTGCGGGCTCGAAACGAACGCGAGCGACTGCGCATTTCGAGCCGCTCGATCTGTTCGGGCAGAAGCCGAGCGAAGAGGTCACAGTTTTTCAGGTGCCACATTTTATTAGGCATCGCCGTGTCCTTTCGTTGTTTGCAGCACGAGAAGATCGGGGAAAGTTCGCGGAGGTTCGCAAACCTTCCCTAGATAGACGCGTGAACATCGGTTACCTCACACACGAAAGCTGGAACTTCGCCAGCTAATTCAGCGGTGCATTGTTAGGAACGGCGTATTTGGCTGGATTGGCGAGGAACATTTTCCGTTGGTCGTCGCTCGGGAAGAGGTACCGCAGGCCTTGGTGGACAGTCGCGATTTCCGGCTTTCCTGGTACATCCTGCTGCATCTCGACGCGGCAAACCGAACAGAGGCCGTTCATCGCAAGATCGATGTTGGCGTATTTTTTCGGGTCGGCTCGGAAGGCTGCTTTTTGCTCCTCGCCAGGAAACAGGAACAAACGGCCGCCGTAGAGGGCCGAGTGCTGGACCGTGCCAGGCATCCGCTGTGACATGTTGACCGAGCAAACGGTGCAGTCGCCGCCCAGTGCGGGGACGTACTTCGCGGGGTCGGCTAGGAAAACCTGCTTCTGCTCTTCGCCAGGGAACAGATAGGTCTTCCCGTCGTAGTTCGCCTGGAACTGCGTCGTTCCACGAACCCACTTCTTCATGTCGATCACGCAAACCGGGCAATAGCCATCCATCGCGATCTTTGCCTGTGCCATCCGACTCTGGCTGCCTCCCGCTGGCGGTTGAGCTGCGCGGCTTTGGCTGCCACCACTCGCTGCGGGGGGAGTTGGCCGGGGGGCTCGCGTTCCCGATTGCGCATCGGCTTGAGGGGCGATGATGAGGCAGGTCGATAGGGTTGTGGCGGTCAGGAGCGATCGAAGGCGGGGGCGTTGATGCAGCATGAAAAAGGCTTCCTTGAGGTGAGAGGGTGGTTTTCAGGAACGGTGACGTTTCCGGGGGGGAGGACGGGGGGAGGCGGAGATCCTTACAGCGAGTGGAGATTTTTTTGACGGCTAGGTGAGGGCATCGCGCGTGAGGGCCTATCAGCGAGAAGGGGGGCCGCGCAGATTAAGATTCGTCACCCTTGAATAGCAAGGTTACGAACAGCAATTGGAAGGCGTGAGGCGCGGAGAGGGGGGCGAGAAGAGAAACTCGAGCTGGATCAGTCGTTGCGGGCTGCGATCGCTTGTTTGATCCGCTGGCGAGCTTCTGAAGAGAGCTTCGCTTTTGCGACGCTGCGATCGTTGTCGAGCTCTGCCACATGTTGCTGTGTGCGGCGATGCAGCGCAACGGTGTCGCGACGAAATGCGGCGCACAGCCGACAGAGTCGTAGATGCATCCACAGCTCGACCCGCTGACGAAACGTTAGCTTGGTTTCGAGCGATTCGGAGACGAGCTTGGAGATTTCTTTGCAGCTGAACATTATCGCGTGTCCACTTGGTCCCTGTCTTGGTTCCAGCGAGTTTTCATGCACTGCGCCAGGCGAACACGCGCCCGATGGAGCAAGACCCAGAGGTTCGACGGAGTGATCGCAAGTTCCTTACAAATTTCTTCGGTTCCCAGCTCTTCCATCTCCCGCAACGTAAACGCATCGGCCTGATTCGCTGGCAATCGATGCAGGCACTGACGCAGGATCGGCCAGAATTCCTCCCGTTCGAGCGAATCGAGTGGTTGCATGAGGGTTGATCGCACGCTTTTCTTCCAGTGGCCGCTGCGATCGAACATTTGGTCGATGGGATCGCCGCCGTCATCATCGATCAGGTTCTCGGTTCGCTGGCGAACGCGAATCAGATCGATGACCTTGCGTTTTAAGATGCCGGTCAACCAACCCCGCTCGGAGCCTTTGCCGGAGAACTGATGCACATGCTCCAAGCCGGCCAGGAACGTCTGCTGCACCACCTCTTCAGCCGCTTCAGCATTCCGCAGCCGCGAGACTGCGTATCGAAACAAATAATCACCATGTTCGTCGACCCAGTCCGCAGGGCGGAGCGGTGCATCGGGGGCAGGCTCTGCAGGAATGTCCATGAATCTCAAACCGTGAATAGATGATCGCCAACAAGCTTTCTTATTGAACGCGATCCAGGTCCGCCGCGATGTGATCCAGCTCACGGTTCGTAGGCATCATAAGCTAAAAGGGTGGTGGGTGCTTCATTTTCAGGCGACAGGATGTCGGCGTCCCACGCGTTTTTCGGCAGCTGTCAACGAACCGACATCGGATCCGCGATGATCCTAGCCACACGCGACTTCAGCACCAACCTGGTACCTGAGTTTCTCGCAGCTTCCGTTTGGGGGCACGCTCGAGAGCCGGATTGCCAGAGCCATCGTCCCGCATGAGCTGGAAGACCTTCTGGGCTTGCCGTGGTTTAAAGGCAATACCGTTCAAAGAAGGAGCCTCGGTCCGTCGCAAGAATTAGCGGCGTGATGTAGTGGACGAGGTTACGAGTTCCAGCGATTTGGTCTGATGCATGCAAAAGGACTCGTCGCCTCGTCCACTACGCTTCGTTGAACGGTATTGGGTTTAAAGGTAGCTCGGGAAGGAGACCGAAACGGGAGAACCTTCGGCATATTGGACGTTGGTGGGCGGCTGTGTATTGAGGAATGCAAACGCATCGCCGTAGGTCGCTGCAAAGTCGACGTCGATTTCAAAATCATCGATTTGGCAACATCGCCACTGCGGATGTCGTACCTCGTACTGAAGTGTTCGCCGCGGACCTTGAGAGTATCCCCAGTAATGCTCGGTTATGAATTCGCCAAGCGAGCCGGCGGGAGGAAGGGCGAGTTCGGAATCGATGTTCGCGGAGAACCGGTTGTGCGACGCGTTTTGCCACGAGTACCAATGCTGATTGGGTTCGTTGCAGTGGTCCATTGGCAACGCGGCGTAGTTCTCGTGAAAGAAGTTGTTTGCGATCAACGGAATGATCCGCTTCGGGACGAGTTCCTTAATAAAGGTGACAGCCCGAATCGATGGGTTGTTTTTGGGGGAGACGTAGAACCGCAGATTCACCTCTTCGAAACGCCGATGGAAGGGAATCGGGATGCCAACAAGACGCGTCTCTTCAAACATGAAGGCGACAAGGCTGACGTAGACCCGACCCTCGAACGCGTCGATTTGAGTTCCCTTGGGAACGAACGGTTCCAGAACGGATGCCTGCACGTTGTAGTTGGCGAGTAGAAGATGCTTCCACTGAGCCGACAGGAACTTCATGGGCGTCTCGCTTGATACATCATCTGGCGGGGGCGAATCGCACGGCCTCGGTTCGCGGGAACCGAGGCGTTCGGATTGCCATAGGGGCGTTGCTGCACCGATGGCAGGGAGATGTATCTTAGCGTCTGTCGCCACCGATGTGGCGAGGAGTCGACGAGCGTGCCGACTGATGCCTCAAGTTAAAACATTGGATGGCCCTGAGCGAGCGGAGGGCATTGGGAGGCCGAGATCAATCATCCGTTAGATCGAAATTGATTTCGTTGGGGCCGGTGGCAACGGTCGCTTCCAGGCCGCTCGTTGTGGGGCGACTGTAGCGTTCGGGGACCAGGTACTTTGGTTTCTGTGGGGCGGCCTGTTGTTGTTGCCCTGAGTAGTTCGGGTCGTCTTCGGTCAGCATCGCGTTTTCGAGCTTTTCGCGTTTGACGACGGTCACTTGGTAGTCGCCAATTTTTGTTCCTCCCGGGATGCTGGCCGAACTCAATTGGTAGCGGCCGTCTGGGGCGGTCTTGCCAACGGCACTGAAGCCCGCTTGGGAGCGAAAGGTGACCACCGCGTCGGCAACGGGGCTGCCTTGATACGTGACAACTCCTTCGACGGCAGCCGCATCGTCGGGGAGGCCGTCGGATCCACAGCCTGTCATCATCGCCAGTGCGAAAGTTGCTGTGATCGCTGCGCTGTTATTTGCTAATTTTTTAAAATTCATCGTTTGGGACACTTATAAAAATTCGCAAGCCAGCCACTGGTGGGCTGGCTTGCGAGTGGAATGGGGGTGGAAACGAAAGGGTTTAGGGGGCAGGGGACGGTTTAGATTCCCACAGTCGGTTCACCGCCCGCTTTGCTACCCATGGCGCCCCAGACACCGTAGGGGCTGAGCCCATTGGTTTGTTCCGGTTGGCTGAGGTCACCGGTGTCGATCGTTTCGGCAACGAAGTGGGTGGAGCCGTCGGCGCGCAATGTCATCACGCCGCCAGGATGGTTGCTGGTCGGGGCGATCACCGAGCTGACGCTGTCTCCGCTGTCGCTGGATCCAGATGCGTCGGTACAACTGGCCGAGTTGGGGGGCAGTACCGTGTTAAAACCAGCCCGTTCGGCTTGGCCATCGGCCAGCCACCATCCGCCACGTCCTTTAACGGCGCTGGCATCCAAATAGAACCTGCCATCGGTTTCCGCCAGGCAGTTCAGTGGGCTCAGGCGGATATCCGCGACGCCAACGGCCACACCTTCCGTTACTCGGATGGTTCCGGTTCGGGTCCCTCGGCTGTATTCGTTCACCTTCCGTTCGGCCATTGCAATCGTGTTGCTGGTGCCGTCGATGATGTCGCGAAATCGGCTGCCGTCGCGTTTGGCAAAGACGCCGCGGACCGAGGTCGCATCGCGGGTGCTTCCCATTTGGTCGCCGACGCTGAATCGATAGTTAAAGTGATTGGTCAGATTGCCGGAGTAGTTGTCCGATGGGCAACGCAGCATGTCGGGAGCGACGTTCCAGGGGGTCCAGGATTCCCAGGTGCCGCCGCCGAACGGAGGCTTGGTGCCATCGCCCGCAGCGATTTGGTCGTACATGGGCCCTTGTTCGTAGAACGGCATCAGCGGAATCAGTCCGTTCAAGCGTCCGTAGTTTTGGACGGTGCCGCTGGTTGTTCCGGTCGCCCGGGGGACAAAGCTGCCATGGGTGTCGTGGTAGTTGTGCAGTGCAAGGCCGAGTTGTTTCATGCTGTTCGAGCACTGCATCCGGCGGGCCGCTTCGCGCGCGGCTTGGACGGCGGGCAGCAACAGGCCAACCAGGATGCCGATGATCGCGATCACGACAAGAAGTTCAACGAGTGTAAAGGCAGAGCGAGATTGTTTCATGAAATGAATGCCAAAAGAGGTAAGGGAATGAAACGGCGCAAAATTTAGCGCTCGCGAAAATGGGAAGAACTCGAATGCACTGCAACACGATTGCGGTCGCACGTATGCTTTCGCAAGGCATCGGGGGGGGGGAGCGTGCACTGAATGCACGCAAGAATGCTTGCAACGGTCGTTTATCTTCCTGAGCGAATATATTCTAGAAACCACTGCTGTTACTGCAATTGTCAGTGTGGAGTTGCGTTTGTGGCTGTTTGGGTGGGTTTTTTCTGGGATTCTGGTTGGTGGCCGATGGCCAGGTTCGTTCGGTTGGCCTCGTTAGGGGCAGCATTGTGTCGATGCGGTGCGGGCTGCCGATTTCATGTGCCTTCCCTAATGTTGGTTTAGTGGGGGGAGGGATCAGCGGCGTTGCGTCGAAGTCGGTGTACTGTTTTCAGTCCCGATTCGCTTTGTGGATACGATGTTGATCGCCGCGTTTGTCAGTCGACTGCTTGCGTAGGGATCCCCCACGAGACGACTTCAGAATCAAAGCTTGCGGAAACAATGCGATGCAGATTGCACAAAAGATCACTCCATCTTTGTCTTTTGAAAACCAGGCCGAAGAGGCGGCAAGCTGCGATGTGTCGGGCATTCCCCGACTCGAAAATCGTGCGGGTCTTGAAGCACTCGACCGAAGGCAACGTGTTGACCGTTGATTTCGAATTGGCGGGGATGGCGTTTGTCGCTCTTAACGTGGCCTAAGCGTACAGTCTTAACGTTTCTGTGTTCATCGAACGGCTTCCTGGAATCCGGCGGGGTGAGACTAGAACGACTCTGCAAATTCGGAGTATCCCTGGGCTTCGAGTTCGTCGGATGGGATGAACCGGAGGGCGGCGGAGTTCAGGCAGTACCGCAGTCCGGTCGGTTCGGGGCCGTCGCTGAAAACATGTCCCAGGTGCGAATTGCCATGTTTGGAACGGACCTCGGTCCGCCGCAGGAACAGCTTGTAATCGGTCTGTTCTAAAACGTTGTCGTTGACCAGCGGTCGGGTGAACGAAGGCCAACCGGTCCCTGATTTGAATTTGTCCTGGGAGCTGAACAATGGCTCGCCGGAGGCGACGTCGACATAGATCCCCGCCTGTTTGTTATCCCAGTAGGTGTTCTTGAATGGCGGTTCGGTGGCGTCCTGTTGCGTGACGCGGTACTGCAAATCGGTCAGTTTGTCGCGCAGCACCGTTTCGCTGGGCCGCGGGTAACGGCTGCTGGAGTCTGCCGAGTCGGTGCTCTCAGGAGCGATGGCCTTTGTTTTGGGGTGGTAGTTGCGGTCGTCTCCCCAAGCGGCATCGATAAACTCGTCGCGTCCCGACATCCGGCGGTAGAAGTTGTAGCGCAGCGGATTCTGCTTGTAGTAGTCTTGGTGGTAGTCTTCGGCCAAGTAGAAAGTCGAAGCGTCTTGGATTGGCGTGACGATCTCCTTTTCGAAACGTCCCGATTCGACAAGCTGTTGCTTCGACGCGCTGGCTTGTTCGCGTTGATTGTCGTTGGCGACGAAGATCGCCGACGTGTACGATTTGCCTTGATCGACGAACTGACCGTAGCGATCGGTCGGGTCGATGTTCCGCCAGAAAATTTCCAGCAGATCCAAGTACGCGATTTGGTTTGCATCAAAGGTCACGCGGACCGCTTCGACATGTCCGGTGTCGGTATGCGAAACCTCCTCGTACGTCGGGTTTTTCTTATGGCCGCCAGTGTAGCCCGATTCAGCGGCGATCACGCCGGCCTGCTTTTCGAAGGGGGGCTCCATGCACCAAAAGCAGCCGCCAGCGAATATAGCGGTTTCGATTTTTGCGTTGGCTGCGATTTCTGGCATCTGGTGGGGGCTGTTCCGGTCGCTAGCGACTAACCAAACCGAAAACCCGGCGATCGCCAGCAGTGGTATCAATAAGAAAAAGGTGCGTTGTTTCGTCACGACGAATCTCCCAAACAAAGGCTAGGTACTGTCTGCACCCTAGTGGGACGGAGCTGTCACCGATTTCTTACGTAAAATCTTGGAGAACTGTCGCAGAGTTGTTCTGCCGGGGGGCTTTCGGGTGCGCAAGTCGCGGTCAACAAGCAAAGCCCTGCAGAGGGGCGATGGTGTCGCCCTATCGAGAACTCCCGCAGGGGCTTCGGCCAACCTTTCCTGCAACCGTCGTCGCAGGATTTGAGCGACCGTCACTCCAGTCGCAATCGTTTCATGGGGATGCCCCTCTCTTCGTCTCTCGTGAAGATGGGTAAATGCTGCCCGCGAATGGTGCCAGTCACGCGAATGAATCTCGACCATTGTCGAGCCCAGAGTATTGGCGCTATTGGCGTGATTCGTAGGTAATCTTAATTCTGTTAGGGCTGGTGGTTTGGTCTTCCCGCAAATGGCGCCAATCAGGCGAATGGGAAACGCCGATTTTGCGGTCGTCAGTATTCGTGTTAGTGGTGTGATTCGTGGTGAATCTTGATTCTGTTAGGGCTGGTGGTTTGGTCTTCCCGCGAATGGCGCCAATCACGCGAATAGAAAACGCTCATTTAGCAGTCGTCAGTATTCGTGTTATTTGTGTGATTCGCGGTCAATCTTGATTCTGAAAGGACCGGTGGTTTGGTCTACCCGCGAATGACGCCAATCACGCGAATGGGAAACGCTCATTTTGCAGTCCTCCGTATTCGTGTTATTTGTGTGATTCGTGGTCGATCTTGATTCTGTTAGGGCTGGTGGTTTGGTCTACCTGTCAATGCTGCGAATCGTGCCAATGAGCTTGCGGTCTTTGTTTGGGCTTAGAGGCTCGGACCGCCGTTTTGTGCCTGTCCCCTCGCTACCATGTAGCTTGAGTTCACTCTGAGGATGGAAACGAAGGCGATCATTTTCGTGGTCGCCAAACGTCGATCATCGTGATCGGGCTGCACGTCGGTTAGAATGGAGGTTCACTCAGTTGTCCACAGGTGGAATCATGCCAGATGAAATCTCGATCCAAGAAGCTCAAGGCAACCTCAAAGGCCTCATCGCGGGTTTGGCTCCCGGTGCAGAATTGGTCATTACCGATCGCGAGCGGCCCGTTGCTAAATTGGTCGCCGAAGTCGCCGGCTCATCAGTCAAGACGGCGAAACGTCAAGGTGGTCAATTGAAGGGGCAAATCGCGATCGCTGCTGACTTCGACAAACTGCCTGGCGACATCGCTGAGGCATTCGGAGCGGGCGAAGAGTGAGGCTTCTGCTCGACACACATGTCGTGCTTTGGTGGCTCGACGATCCGAACTTACTTTCGGATGATGCCCGGAACGCAATCGCGGAACCAGCGAACCAAGTCTTTTTCAGCGCGGTCGTCGCCTGGGAAATCGCGGTCAAGCGGAGCCTTGGGAAACTAACCGCACCAGCGGACATCGCATCAGCGATTGCAAATGCCGGATTCGACGAATTGCCGGTGAAGTCCGATCATGCGTGGGCTGTCGAATCGTTGCCGAATCATCATCGCGATCCATTCGACCGAATGTTGATCGCCCAGGCGATGCGCGAGGATTACACGCTGGTGTCGCGAGACACCGCGATGCCCGCGTACTCGATGCCGCTGATCGTCGCGTAAACGACCGATCGGCGTCGGAACCTTAGGGGATGTTCCAACTAGCACTGCGGGAGATCGCGCGAGGCAGCCAATGGGGTGGGCGTACTTTGTTAGGGACGCGCATTTTTGTGGCAGTAACCGAGTTACGGGGCCGTGTGGGGGATTCCGGGTGTTGGGAGGAGCGACGAGGCGATTTGTCGAACGTCTCGTCTGCAACTACCTTCGCTGCGGATTTATTGTTCTGCCAGCCTCATTCTGCCAATCATCGAAACGCACCGTGACCGAACTGTTGAGCCGCACAGGCGCTTCCCATTCTCGGCGTGTCGATTGTCAGAACGTAGGTTGTTGAAAGGATGAACGCGGCGGAATGTTATGCCGGAATCAAAAGGCAATTGGGGACGGTCAGACGTTGCCGCGATATCGAAAACGCTAGTGCAAGCATTTTGTGGATGTCCCCTTCTCCATTCCGCGCGATGTTGCGTGAGTAACCTTTCCTCGCACGACGGGTTAGAGTCCCGAGATGACTTCCCCTTGGTTCCGCGTCCCGTGGGCGTGCCATACGGTCAGGTCGATCGTCGATGAAATACCGCGAGTCGAACCGTCCACCAACGCCACGTTGACGATTCCCGGATGGAAGCTGCGGGCAGTGACAATCGCATAGGTCGGGCTGCCGGCACTGCCGTCTTTTCCTTCCTGCCAGGAATTGTAGTCGGCTTCCTCGTAAAGCGTTCCTCCGCTGGTCAGGTGCAATTCGCTGTTGGGAGGCCGGACGACGGTGATTCCGGTGTGATGTACTCGGCCATCGGGCCATTCGGTGTGGCCGGTGTTCTTAAATTGAGCGCCGCTGGCGGTAATCGCCTCGGCATCGGCCTGCGTCGCTGGCATCGTGGTCGACGATGGGCCACCGTTGCGATTGTAAGGGGTCCAGGCTTTCACCTCGGCGGTCAGCAGGGTCGAGCTGGTGCCGTCGGTGCAATCGCGAAAATCGAGGAACGAATTGGGGTAGAACATGCCGTCGCCCCCCTGTCGCGTCGACGGAGAGAAGACAAACCAGCGGCCAAAATTAAATCCATAGCTGGTCGGGTACAATCGCGGTCGACCACTGCCCGGGTCGCGCAACTGGTCGCTGCCAACGTCGCTGGGGCATGCGTAGGTGGAGATCTTGATCGCGTCGATCGCCATTTGGTTGTCCCAGGCGGCGGTTAGATCGACTAGGTCTGCGAGATTCCCTTGCTCCAAGAAGGGAAGGATTCGGCCGTGGACGCCCCATGAGCCGTTGTTCCCGGTGCTGCTGATGCTCAGGTCGACCACTGCCGATGGCGGGAAGCAGCCAAAGGTGCTCTGGTAGTTATGGCAGGCCAGGCCGATCTGTTTCAAATGGTTCGAGCACTGCATGCGTCGGGCGGCTTCTCGGGCCGCTTGAACCGCGGGCAACAGCAGCCCGACCAGGATGCCGATGATCGCGATCACGACTAATAATTCAACGAGTGTAAAGCCGCGGTGGGTTGTCTTCATATGCCTGAACTTGAATTGAACTGGAGAGGTACGGGGTGATTGGGACCGCGCTGGCGAACGGTCGCGCGTCGATCCACGATGTGAGTGCTTCCTGGCTCTAAGCAAGTTGCATGCCAGCTTGGCAAGATCGACCCCATTCCTTGCTTAATTGTCCGTTGCGATGTCTCGACGCTCTCCGCCGCGCTCCATCGAGTCTGCGACGGCGGCGGATAATTCGCCTCGGAGGTCAATATTTCGCCATGCGAAGAGGAGGTGAACCGTCAGTGGAGCTAGCGAGAGCAGTCGCGGAGAGTCTTCGCGCGAAAATGGTTCCTGTCGGTTGCACGGTCGGGGCGCGTGGCAACTCGGGGCTGTCGCCGCTGCAAAGGCAGTCACGTCATGGATGTCCCCTTCATCTACCCTTCTTCTACGGTTGGTGGGGAAACACCGGTGCCGCGGGGCGGGGAGGTGGGGTGTTAGGCTTTGTTGCAATCGCAAAGGAGGAAGCGGGTCTGCATCGAGACTTGTTTGCCGCTGTCCAGGATGCGAGTGCCCAGTCGGATGAAGCCCGATTTCTTGTGGAAGGCAAGGGAGCCTTCGTTGGGTGGGTTGAGGTCCATCTCCGCGCACACTTGCACAAGGCCTGACTGGCGTGCTTGATCGTCTAGGTGAGAATAGAGCAGGCGGCCAAGCCCGAGTCCGCGGCAGGCTGGTGCGACCACGATCCGGTCGACGTACAGGAAGTTTTTTAGGCGTTGGGCGAACCACTGGTAGTTTCCGTTGTCGTATGCGCACGCATCGGTCATCGCCAATACAAAACCGACGACTTCGCGATTCACTTCCGCAACCAAGTGCAGGCTGCTGAGTTCGTAGAGTTCGGCAAAACGTTGGAGATCCATCGGGCTGGTGACAGCGACAACCGCTTCGTTTAATGCGATCACGTGCGCGGCGTCATCCGATGTCATCTCGCGTAGGATCGGGCGATTCATTGGGTGTTCCTTTTATGCGTAAATGTTGCTCCTCTTCAGGGCATTATGACCTCGTCCCAGAGGGACGGTCATTGATTGGAGCAAATCAACGCGTCATGGTTCACGACTCCCCCATCCGGGGCGGGTGCTGTGTTCGCACGTGCGATCTCGGGGCTTTCGCCCCGAACTACCGACGTGGACTCCTCCGGAGTCAAGACAATCAACATCGCTGTCGGGCATAGCCAAAAATAGGGCAGATCGTCGCTGCTGGGCAGCTGTTTTGTGGATGTTCGCTTCTCCATTTGTTGAAGGTTCTGGAGCGGAGCGGATTCATTGGCGACTTCTTAACGCGGAACCAAACTGGAGATCGGTTGGTAGTCGACGGTGTCGCAAGGCTGGAAACCGGCTGGCCAGCAGGCGTTCATTCGGCACAACAGTCGTTGTTGTAGCGGTGCATCCAGATTTACTTGTTGTACGACAACGCGAACTGTTTCGGCGGGGCATTGGCTGAGCAGTCGTTCGATGTCGCGAGCCAGATAGCGAGGGGTGTACCCGAGCATCGATCCGTTCGTTTCGAGAGCGATTGCATGTGGGTCGATTGGGTTTTCAGGTTCCTGTCGTACGGTGAGTGAGTCGCCAGGATGCAGGTGAGAGATTCGTTCTGTGGCGGTAGGTTGAAACCGAATTCCGTGGACAAAGAAGAAGTTGACAAAGCATCCATGGGAATCTGGCACCGGCTTGGGGAAAACTTCGATCGCATCGGTCTTGCGGATCCCTTCGCTTCGCCCCAGTAGAAGCAGTGGTTCGGGCGGGTCGTCGGGGTCGAAACCATTCCACTCCAAAAACTGTCGGAACTCGGGGCGCGAAGCGGGTAGCAAACGGTTCTTGAATACTGGGAAGAGGCTTGTTGACTCGTAAACCTGGTGCAGGTCTTCCATGCCGTCCAACGGGCGGAACCCTTTGATTGTTCGGGCCCCTTCGGTGTAGCTGAAGCGAAAACGACGGTCCCCCAGTTCGCTGTAGAGGCAATCGAGGCGAGCGACGGCGGCCCAGCGAGGCATCGGCTGTTCAGCATGCCAGGCAACGAAGACGGTTTGGTTGGGGGGAGTCATAAGGTGGCGATGAGGTTGAGCAATCGGGTTCGATTAATCTCCAGCAGTCGGATTGTAAACTCACGAGCTGTTGGAGAGATGCGCGATTCGGGGACTCTGTTAACGATATCACTCAATTTAAGTGGCGACAAATGCTGGAGTCTCTGCAGCCAGGTCGTCGCCGCTTGAGTGTTTCGTTGCGAGAACGCTTCGGCCGCATCGTAGGTGGTGATCGTTCGTGTGTCTTGAGAGTTGCGAAAAAAAGCAGATCGCGCACGCGACGTGTAGGCTTCCATTTGCCGCTGTGAATCGCCAGCGTCCAGTCTTCGCCGTCGCTTGAGATCCGTTTCGTTCCGCGCCAAGCCCGCCCCGTGGTCGAAGGTCGGAGCAAGTTGCGTCGTGTCACCGCGGACTGCACCCCAGTTTTGGTGATGGCGATCTTGATTTGCTATCAGTGCGTCGAGGATCGTGTACCCAATAAATACCGCACCTGCGGAGGATGCCTCGCGAGGGACCGAAGCGATTTGGTCGGGAGGGGCGAGTTTTGAAACGACTTCCCAGACCGCATCGACAGTGTGTTCTTGCACGCTGTAGTGTTTCTCTTCATCGCTCGGGTATGCAGGATCGACTTCCAGTAGAAGTTGGTTGCCAAGGATTAGGCTTCGTGGTTTGGCGGCGATGTTCTGGCAGATCACACCAGGTAGGTTTTGGTGGGTGTCAAAAGCCAGTTCGTAGTGTACGTGAGGAAGTCCTAGTTCTTGACAGATTTCGCAGGCGATGCGTTCGGCCCAGTCTTCGCCGGTTTGGCGGTTTTCTGCCTTGAACATCATTCGCCGGTCACCGTCGTGGTACCAGTACTTGGGTTTGGTTCCCAGTTGCTCCAGGTCTTCGGAGTCGAGCGAGCTAACTTTGTAGATCGGAAAGCTTGCCACGGTTGTTGCCCAGGTGTAGAGGTTGTCGCCACCTAGGCATGTTAAGCTTTGACGTGCTTCCTTCAATATCGATGTTCGGTCGCTCTACGAAAAAAGCCCTGGCTTCGCGTGGAAGCCAGGGCCTTTAGTTTTGTAATCTGATGGGCGTTGAGGGACTCGAATAATCGAGAAAACGCTATAAGAGAAACGGGCGGTGGCGAGCAATCCACACCAGAATCCACACCAAACGACGACGATCTGGTCCGGATCATCGATGCGTGGCCCTCGCTTACCGATGCTATCAAGGCTCAGATTGTGTCGATCGCCTTTCCGGGGGGGATGCCGAGCAAGCAGTAGTGTTTGAAACGCAATTTACCCCTGCCTCGTCTGCGCGACAGGCCAGCTTCTGTCGCCCAATCAGAATGCAGTGCCAAGGGCATTTGGCGTACGTTTCAAGTTGATCGCCGGCGCAGGTGCCGAAATGACAAATTTCGGGATGCAGGTTGATGCAGCCAGCAGCGAAACCTTCGCTCGCTGTTGGTCGAGGGTCGAGCGCTGCAACGCAATTTCCTGGGAAGCACAGAGGGACGCGCCAAAGCGATGCAGCAGCTTACGGTCGTCCAGCCGATGGTGCGTGATTCGCGAATCGCTCTTCAGGAGTAGCGGCTTGGCATCCAGCGAATCCTCGATACTGCTTGCGTGAACGAAGTGGACTCCAGCGCAGAACGGAACCGATTGGTAGCATCTCCTGGAGCCCAGCGGTTGGGAAGACAGGACGAATTGTTTGCCGCATGATCGGCCAGGGTGAAATGTAAGGTGCCACGGATCTAGTTGGTCAAGGCAGATCGCAGGACCCTTAAGTGCCGGTGTCCGGAGGATTTCCCTTTGCCCCTGGGGGAACGTCACACGCCGTCGCTTGTGCTGGGAGGGCTTAGCGGTTCGCTGGCCCTTAGACGCAGTATGCTCGCTCACGATAGCGTCCGGCAAGCCGCTGCAGAACTGATGGGCGATCCAAACTACGACGGCGAAATGGTAAGCGACCTGATGGCGATGGGATTCCCGGCACACCTTGTCCAAGAATACACGGAATCCCAATCGCCAGGACTTGCTACCAGGATGTGGGATAGCATCGCTCACAACCTGTTCACGCTTCCAGGAAACAGGCAGGAGGATGCAGATTCCAGGTCTCGCAAGTACAGGCAGGCTGACCTGCTTCGCAAGAAGTCGGGGGTACGTGTCCAGCCGTCATTTCAAAATGGAATCGGCGTAACCCTGCCTGACATGGACAACAGCTTTGCCACCGGAAGAAAGTTCTAGCTACCGGCCTTCGCTGTACCGATCAACGGTGAACGTACCATCCAGAGCGGTCGGCGAAAGAAACGCCGCCCAGTACACGGCAGCAAAGATAAGTGTCGCCAAAGCAGTGGCTAAAGAAGCGGTCGCCGCCGCTGCAAACAGGCATCCGAGCGAATACTTTCGCGGTGAATTCACCCGCTCCGCGGCGGGGACAATGTAAGGGTTCTCTTTCATGTTTGACTTAGCAGATCCGTTCAATGCTCCAAGGGTAAGGCCACGCCAAACGCAGACGCAGCGGCAAAACCGCCAGAATAGCATCACGCCGGAGCAAGAGCAAAGTTTGATTCGGAAAGTTGCGGGATACGTTGTCTGGCGTCTCGAAGGCAGTGTGTGGTCTGGACTCATTGTTGTGGTTTGAGTAGGCGGCGCGAGCTCAGGCCGAGTGGAGTTCGTAAGGTTTGTTTACCAGTTTGAGACGCCAGCGAAGCGGTGGATGTTTTCCCGTTCAGTTGCGCCAATGTCAAAAGTGCAATAGTGGCTGCACACGTACGCGTAGCTGTTGTGGGAGGAGCAGGGCGAGGGTGTGTGCAGAACTCAATGTCCAGCGAAACTAGTTGCAAGAGTTTCGTGCAACGCTATCGAGTCGGCACATTGACTGCGTTGGCGAGTGTCGGCGTTCTTGCTGTTTTGTGTCTAGTTGTCTTGGTGATGATGCGGAGGTCAATTGCTGGAAGTTTCGGCAAGCCCCTGGGGGCACCCACTGAATTGCGGAATGGTTTCACATTCCGCCGTGAGAGAATTTTCCATTTCAAAAGCCCCTGCCAAGATGGCATCACCAGTTAAACCCTGAGACGCAATTTTGACGAAGTTTTAACTGGCGTTTTTGCGGGCAGAAATCGAGGAAGCGATCAACCAAGCTGCTGATAGGATAGCACCTGACAACATCGCATTCCGTTCCTCGCGACTTTCGATCATTCGGTTTAAATTCCAACGTTCAAACCTCATGTCGTGCGTTTCTTCGATCGTGCGGCCTTTGGTCAGGTCATTGATTGGAGAGTTGAGGGAATTATTGAACGGGAGCTTACTGTCGTCGGCTGAACTCCGCCGACTATTCCCAAGACTCGATACGGTGCGAAACATGGATGGCGATAGAGTGATTGCGAACAAAATCGCGACCGCGACAAATAATCGTGACATAGTGCTAGCCCACGCTACTAGTAAAACTCTTGACCAGGCTCTAAGCCGTTTTGATTTTTGTACCGTACTGGAATTCAATTTGAAACAAGGGTGTTCGCAGCGCTTTTTGCGGACGCCATTCCTGGTCCAATCGTGGATAGGAAAACTGTCGCCATTGCGTGCGATTGCAAACGAAACGCCCAAGCGGTCCTGGTGCGAATAGGCTCGAGCCAGTTGCATACCAGGGCAAGCTTTTTTGAACGTCCGCTACCTTGCCTGCTGGAGTGTTCAACTTGCTAAGACGGCAAACCCCACCCCAATCAGCCGCGTTGTCCCCTGTGATTCCGAGTCTAGTGTTTTCGCGCGATTGAATGGCGTTTTGATTCCCTGTACCATTCCTCGTTTGTTGCAACTTCATCCAAACGCGGGGGTGTGTCTGGCCTGAATCGATGGTCAGACGCATTGGTTTGAACGCTTTGGAGTGTCTTGGATTGAGCTATCCGCACCCGTCTGGCTTTGACGGACGTTTGGGGTGGTCTGCAGGCAGTTGCTTGGATGTTCTCCGCAATCACTGGGATGGTCGCATTTTCGATGGGCAAAATTGGCGCTGAAGAGTTCGTTGAACGGTGGAAAGATTCCGGCGGCGCGGAACTCGCGAATTCGCAATCGTTTCTCAAAGAGCTGTGCGACCTCCTGGACGTCCCCCATCCAGAACCGACGAAAAGCGAGTCGGACGCGAACACGTACGTTTTTGAAAAGGCGGTGGAGTTCAACAACGGTGACGGCACCGTCAGTTTTGGCCGCGTTGACCTGTATCGCGCGGGTTGCTTTGTGTTGGAATCAAAGCAAGGGAGCGAGCGCCGGTCCGCTGAGCAAAGCGAAGCCCTTGCAACGACAACACGAACCGCGAAAAAGTTGGGTGGGACGGCAAAACGTGGCACCCCTGCCTGGGATCGGGCCATGCAGGCAGCCCGCAAACAGGCGGAGGGCTATGCCAAGGCGATCCCCGATGAGTGGCCGCCGTTCTTGGTCGTCGTCGACGTCGGTAACTGCTTCGACTTGTACTCCGACTTCAGCGGTACCGGCAAGAATTATGTGCCGTTTCCCGACCCACGCAGCTACCGTATTGCCCTGAACCGGCTGCATGAAGAAACGGTCCGCGATACGCTTCGGTTGCTTTGGACCGATCCCTATTCGCTCGATCCAAGCAAGCAGTCCGCCGATGTCACTCGCGACATTGCGACCCGGTTAGCCAAGCTCGCTAAGAGTTTGGAATCCGAACACGACGCCGAAACCGTGGCTGGCTTCCTGATGCGATGTCTGTTCACGATGTTCGCCGAAGATGTCGAATTGATCCGCAAAGACTCGTTCACCGAATTACTGTTGAGTCTGCGATTCGAGCCACAGAACTTCAAGCCGATGGTCGAATCACTCTGGGAAGCGATGGACGAAGGAAAATTCTCGACGATCCTGCGCGAGAAGGTGCCTCGATTCAACGGCAAGTTTTTCAAAGATCGAGCTGCCCTTGCGCTGAACAAGGATCAAGTCGAATTGTTGCTCGAAGCGGCCGAACACAAATGGGATCTGGTCGAACCGGCGATCTTTGGCACCCTGTTGGAACGCGCCCTCGATCCGGTCGAACGTCATAAGCTCGGTGCCCACTACACGCCGAGGGCCTACGTCGAGCGTTTGGTGATGCCAACGATCATCGAACCGCTGCGGGAAAAATGGGAGGCGACGTATGCGGCGGCGATTCAATTGCACGAAGAGGGCAAGGGGAAGGATGCAGTCAAGTTGCTGCGTGATTTCCACGGGGAGCTGTGTGAGACGCGGGTTCTGGACCCGGCCTGTGGTAGCGGCAATTTCTTGTACGTTTCGATGGAGTTGATGAAGCGGCTTGAAGGCGAAGTGGTCAGCGCCATGGCCAGCTTTGGCGACGACGTATTGCCCGGTATCACGATCGACCCGCACCAGTTCTTGGGGATCGAGATCAACCCTCGCGCGGCAGCTTTGGCCGAATTGGTGTTATGGATTGGTTTCATCCAGTGGCATCGGCGAACGAGAAATGAAGTCACTCCGCCTGAACCCATCCTGAAGAACTACGAAAACATCGAGTGCCGCGATGCGATCTTGGATTGGGACGGCATCGAGCCTGTCACTGACGACGACGGCAACCCCGTCACTCGCTGGGACGGTCGCACGACGAAGCAGCACCCGGTTACCGGCGAAGAAGTCCCCGACGAAGGCGCCCGCGTCCAAGAGCTGCGTTACATCAATCCGCAAAAAGCTGAGTGGCCGGAAGCGGATTACATCGTCGGGAATCCGCCGTTTGTCGGCAACAAGCGTATGAGGGAGGTACTTGGCGAAGGGTATACTAAAACACTTCGTGCTGCGTACAACGAAGTTCCAGAAAGCGCTGACTACGTGATGTTCTGGTGGAGTCGATCATCGCAAATCGTAGGTGCGGAAAGAGCCTGCCATTTTGGGCTCATCACTACGAATAGCTTGACCCAAACTTTTAACAACAGAGTTGTCAGGAAACGGCTGACTGAAGATGGCAATTCGCTAATCTTTGCGGTCCCTGATCACCCTTGGGTTGATTCGACTGACGGGGCACAAGTCCGAATTGCGATGACAGTAGTTGGACACGGTGAAAAAAACGGACAACTCGCCACTGTGTGCGACGAGGAACTGGGAACTGTGGAATCTCCGCAGGAAAGACTTGATCAACTATACGGAATGATTTCATCAGGTTTACGGATCGGATTCGATGCCGCTTCATTGCTAAAGCTGGAAGCAAATCAAAGTATTGCCTGCCCAGGTGTTCAACTTTCAGGTCAAGGATTCGTCGTAGACGCGGATCAAGTCGCATCATTTGTCGAACGAACGAGGAATGACCTTGTGCGTCCGTACGTAACTGGACGCGACATTTCTCAGCAAAGGCGAGAAAGCTACGTGGTGGACGCATTCGGACTTGAGGTGAGCGAATTGAGATCGAAATACTCGGATGCTTATCAGCATCTTTTGGTTTCGGTAAAGCCCCAGCGAGATCAGAATCCTCGAGCAAAGTACCGGGAAGAATGGTGGCTACATTCTGAGCCACGCCGAAAGTTCCGAAAGTCACTGGATGCAATTGATCGGATGATAGTTACTTCACGCACATCGAGGCATCGTTGCTTTCAGTTCATGTCTACGTCTGTCCTTGCTGAGACAAAAGTACTTGTCATTGCATTGGCCGATGCAAGCCGGTTTGGTGTTTTGTCCTCGAGGATTCATGTACTGTTTGCAAACGCTACAGGTGGATGGCTCGGTGTAGGTAACGATTCGACCTACAACCACAGCGTCTGCTTCGACTGCTTTCCATTCCCTGTCACCGACGACGTTACAAAGAAACGGATTGGCGATTTGGCCGAGCAACTCGATGCTCATCGCAAGCGGCAGCAGGAACAACATCCGACGCTCACGATGACCGGCATGTACAACGTGCTGGAGAAGTTGCGGTCGGGGGAGAAGCTGACCGCCAAGGAGCAGGCGATCCACGAACAGGGGCTCGTTTCGGTCTTGAAGCAGATCCACGATGACCTCGATGCGGCCGTCTTCGACGCCTACGGTTGGCCCCACGACCTGGAAGACGAAGAGATTTTGCAGCGTCTGGTCGACTTGAACCTCGAGCGCGCCGAAGAGGAAAGCCGAGGCATCATCCGCTGGCTGCGACCCGAGTTCCAGAATCCCGACGGGGCAACGCAAACCGCGTTTTCGGGCGACGACGGAAAGGCCAAGCCGGCCAAAAAAGCGGCAACCGTCAAAATCAAGAAGCAACCTTGGCCAAAGACGCTTCCCGGACGCATGGTTGCAATCCAATCAGCGTTGCATCAGCACGCTGTCCCCGCAGCTCCGGACAAGATCGCCGCATATTACACTCGCGCCAATAAGGCGGACGTAGCGGAGCTTCTCGAAACCTTGGCAGCCGTCGGCAACGTCCGCAAACTAGACGACGGCCGCTTCGCCGTTTACCGAGAGTAAAAACGCTGGTGGGACGAGATTGCATTCGAGTGAACGTTAAAAATCGAATACGAAAGGGCTGAAATGAAACTGGAAGATTTTGTTGCAGAGACACTCAAGGAAATCGCTTGCGGCGTAAAAAAATGCTGGTGAGGACCTCAAAAGGAATGGTGCTGGCATCCAATATGGCAAAGCACAGAATGTCGAATTTGACGTTGCAGTCACAACAACGGAGGGAACTAAGACTCAGGGAGGAATCGGAGTTTTTGTTGGTGCGGTCGGGCTTGGTAGTAAGGGGCAATCTGAAGCAACGAATCAGTACGCTAATCGCATCAAATTCATCGTTCCTTTATTGCTGCCCAAGGTTTGATCTTCAATGCTTCGCTCACGCCGCGCTCCGCGTCTTCGCAATACTGCATGACCGAAAAGACGGACTTCAGCCCGGCAAGCCGCTGTTGTGGCGAGCCGGAAATCATCGAAGCGGCCCACAACGCAACCAGATGCTCTTTGGATCCAATCGCCTGAATTAAGGCGTTCAGGAACGCTGTAACGTCCCTGTGGTCCCTGATGGCTCGCAGACCCGCTGACAACGCTTTCTTCTCGTCTCTCTTGGTCAAACCACGCCTCGCAAATCGCATTGCTCTCGCGTGGCAATCGTCGCACAGCGTGTGTCGTTCATCGCCGCCCGATCGCCGCAAGCGGAACCGTTCAGGCGGCAATTGCAGTAGACACCCGGAGCATTCGCGAGTCATAGAAGTGGACGCTTGGGGAACATGCACGGCGTGGTCTATCCGGCGCAAAAACAGAAAAAAATTGCTCCTCCCGCGCGCGTGCGCGTAGGTACCTAGTGTAGCACCCTAGGGTAGGCAGAGGGAACCGTTGTCGTGCGGCTTGTTGGCCGACAGCTTCCCCCCCCCGCCCCACGATTCAACGGTACTTGCCCCCCGCGAAGCGATCCCCAGAATCGAAGCATGGGCAGACGGTTAGCTCCCGCCGTCGATCGACTCGCGTTGCCTTTCACCTTGGGCCGCGCGAGCCGATCGGCCCTTTCTAAATCGAAGGTTGATACTGATGGCGACTTTTGACGAACGGTTCGAAAGTGAGACGGATTGGCGTGACTATATCAACGCCGAGATATTGCCCCGTTTCGACGATGAAGTTGCCAAGTTGTTGGCAATAAAGGACCTTCGGGAGGCTGCGACGCAATCGGAGTTGATGCTAAACGCCCTCGCTGATGCGTTTCTTGTTGAGGCAGAATGGTGGCGAGGGACGTTGCCTGGCCGAGAAGTCATCATTGCGCAGCTCGATTTACTTGACGTTAGCGACGATGTTATCGGCTCTTTTCATGACTTGATCGCAGCGTTGAGTCAGCTTGCTGCCTCTTTTGATTTGTTTCGACAGAATGGTGACTTTAGACCGCGTGATGCTGTGCGGCAGTTGCCAATCGTCCAAGATGCGATTGAGGATTGGCTTCGCTGGCGAGGTCAAGAGCTTCGTCGCGGTGTGTCAGTTAAGGCTGCTGTGAAAGTCATCGACAACGATGATGCTGAGAATTTGCAAAAGCAGTGGTTCGGTAGTGATGACTTTAAGAATAAGGTCATCGTTCCGATCGGTAAAAGTGAGCGGAAGGGCAAGCCGCAGCTGTATGATCTTTCCGAAATCGAGAAGTTTGCTGCGAAAAAACACGGCCTGTCGGAATCTGAAAAACGCCGCTATGCACAACGTTTTCGTGAGGTCTCCGAGATCGTTTGGGTAAAGAGATGTGAGTAAATTTATCCGATTTATCCGGGGCGAAAATCTGCGGCTCTAATTCAGTGACTTGAACGAGTTTTAACTCAACACTGAATCGGAGACTTGATGAATGCGTTTGTTTTGGAGCGGCTTCTGCCGACTGGCTGGCGAAGATCGGGCGAATTGTTCTGGCGGTTGGAAGATGCAATGCGAGCATCTCAAAACGAAATTAGCGACGGCGCTCGCGCCATTCGCATCTTGTCGGTGGCCATCAATCCCAATGCGATTGTCGAGCAACAGGCTCCTGTCGATGCTCCTGATCTAGCCATGACGTGAGCTGAGTTCTTGCATGAAAAACGCCGCAGGTTGACGACATCGACCCGCGGCGACTGTGCTGATTCCGCAATCAGCGCTGCTGACATCCCGCACCGCACACACGAAACAGGACACCACCATGATATCTCGACCGCCCCGCCACGGGCAACCGACTCTCCACCCCGATCGCCCGTGGCGAGAGACCTGGCTGACGGAATCCGAGCTGGACTTTGCGCGTCAGCAGGATGGCAACATGCAGCATCTAGGCCGGCTGATCGCGCGACGTGCCTACGAGGTGATTCGCCGATCGGAGGCCATCCTTACAGATGAGCGAGAGGGGATTCGGCAGACGGCATCCGAAATTAGGGAGGCGCTCGAGTGAGTACTCGCTTCGCAATCATCCCGGAATGCGTCTTCGACGAGCTAGCCGCCCGCAACATCACGGCACGCGACGTTGCTGTATTTGCGGCGATGGCATTCCACGCTAATGCAGATACAGGCGTCTGCTATCCCGGCATGGACGTATTGTCGAAGCGCACCGGCATAAGTGACGTGCGCACGATTTACAGGGCAACCAAAGCCCTCGCTGATGCAAAGCTGATTTGCAAAATCGGGGGTGGATACCGCGATCGCGCTGCCACGTTCCGGATCGCCACCAAGAGCGGAAAACCGAGTCCGGAAAGGGTGACACCAGTGGCACCCAATCATGCAGAAAGGGTGACATCTCATGCAGAAAGGGTGACATCTCATGCAAAAAAGGGTGTCACCGGAGACACCCCAACAGACCAATAACAGACCAAAGAACAGAAACAACGTCCGGCATACAAGTATGCGGACGCGGATATGGAATTTGCGAAAGTGATGTTTGAGCAGATCCGCAGGGTGATCCCTCGCGAGAAACCGCCCAATTTCGAAGCATGGGCAAACGACGTTCGCCTTCTTCGCGAGAGGGACGGTTTTGATCCCGAGGAAATCAAAGCGGTGTTCTGCTGGGCGAACGCTGACGACTTTTGGCGCACCAACATCCGAAGCCCCAGCAAGCTGCGAGAGAAGTACAGCGTTCTGCACGCAAAGATGCTCGCTGCCAAACCAATACCACAACAGCACGAAATCACCACACCGACGCCACGTCAACGGAGGGCACCCGCATGGCATCCACAGCAGAAGAAATCGCCGAATTCGAAGAATGCCTGATCGGAGCGATTTTGGTAGATGCATCCGCCGCCGGCCGCGCAATCGAATCTGTCCGAGGCCGCATCAGCAGCGCGGACTTCACGACGCCGAAACCCAAAAGAGTTTTTGCAGCGATCGAAGCAATTTGTGAAGAAGACGATGCATTGCCGGACATCGTCCCAATTTACCAGCGACTGAAGGCCGACAGGAGCGTCAAGCCTGACGCACAGGTTGATGTGAAGTATCTCCAGGACCTGGCTGTTAAGGGACTGGTCCATAACATCAGTTTCTACACGTCCAAAATCGTCGAGAATGCACGTCGCGAGAAAGTTCGGGGGATTTACCGGGCTGTCGGCATCGCACTCGACAGCGGCGATTCTGATGACGTGCTGTTGCAGCGGACCGAACAGTTAGCCGCGATCCTGATGTCGACCGCTGGAACATCTAGGATTCGATCCGGATACGAAATCGGGTTGAATGTAATTGATCAGCTCCGAGAGGCGAAAGCATCCGGAAAGGAACGCGGGCTGCGAACAGGGATCGCGCCGTTGGATTCCCATACGAATGGACTGCAGCCCGGTACGTTAACCACGTTAGCGGCCCGAACGAGCGTTGGGAAAAGTGCTTTAGGTCTGCAGCTTGCCGACCAAGCGTGTCTGGCCGGGCATCACCCGCTCTATATCTCAATGGAGATGAGCGGAGAAGAGCTAATGGGGCGTAACATCGCGAACGATACGGGAATCGATTCTGCGTTGATCGCTGGATGCGCCCTGGACGGTGCGATGGTGACAGGCAGCGAACTTGTTGAGATTCAGGCGTCCGTGGAACGATACCGGAATGCTCACCTTAGTATCTGGGATCCGCCATCCCGCACGATCACCGCGATGGACATTCAGCGACGGGCCAAGGTCATAAACGCTGAACGCCCGCTGTCGATGATCATTGTTGATTATGTCGACCTTCTGAAGCCGATCGCGAGATTTGGGAACAGGAGAGACATCGAACTCGGAGATTCAGCCAAAGCGTTGAAATCGATTGCAACGGAGCTACGAATCCCCGTTGTTCTGTTGGCGCAGATCAACCGCGCTGGGACCAATCGCGATGGAACAAAGAACGAAGCCAAGCCTGACTTGCAGCACATCGCCGACAGCGACCAGCTGGCCCGGGACAGCGATAACGTTTGGATCTTGCACCGACCGCGACTCGATGAACCGGCAACGAGCCTGTTAATCCGCAAGCAGCGAGGGGCACCAGTGTGCGAAATCCCGCTTCACATGTCGCTGCCCCAGACGAAGTTCACGGAATTACCGATCAGCAGGCACCCGGAATACAACAGCGACTCGCCGGACGTCTCGATCGATTACGACGAGTTCATGGACTCCAACACCGTATGACGATCCTTCGGAACCGTAGTGAATCGACATGTACCCAACTGATCCTGATGAAATGGCGGAACGGTCAAACGCCTTGCATCAATCTGTACTTTTGACCGGCAGCACTTACGTTTTTTGGAGAAACAGAATGGCTATCAAAGAAGCTGAAATGCAATTGGTGCGTCAAAGTGGCCAGCTGGTCACGACGCTGATGGCAATGCAGAGATTGCAAGAGCAGATGACTGATGTGCAGGTTGAAGCGTTTGATAATTTGCAGGTGGCTGTTGCCCGGTTCGACAATCTTGTCGTTGGCACTGTGGAGATTCCGCAAGACTTCGATTGCGTGCAGGTAGCAGCAGACTGCGAGCGGCTTGCCCGAGAGCTTCAAGGTTCGCGAAGCTACATTGACCGGGCGGTTGATAGTGTGTTGGAGGATCCCGATGCGAGTGTTTAGTAGCTGTTGCGGCGCCAGCGGGCGGTGCAGAGATTCTGCCGAATGGTGCTGTGGCTGTTGCGGGAATGCCCGCCGAGTTGGAGGGCTTTGATCAATGGCCGAGTTGACGCCTGCCGAAAAAACTGACATCGCTAAGCTTGTCGCGGCTGAGATTGGGCCGATGGTTGCCCAGGCGGTTGCCGATCTTCATCGTCCGAAGAGTCGCGAAGAGATGGCGAAGTTCCTTGGTGTCGGTTTGTCTACCTTCGATAAACATGCGAAGCATTTGCCGACGATCTGTGTCGGTGGTCGAAGGTTGTTTGATCCATCGAAAGTGATGGAAGTGTTTGCAAAGTGATTTCGTATCGTTACGATCAGTCTGCCACAGCTAGGGTAGCTCCCGAAAGCCGGTTAACCCGCCGGCCCGCTGTGGCGTTTCTTTCTTGGGTTGCATGTGAGGGTAAGGCATGGCGTCCGTTGTGAATCGGAAGGGCTTACGTGAAGTTCGTTTTGTGGGGCGTGGCGGTCGATCGCATACGATCTATCTTGGGCGCGTAACCAAGAAGCACGCCGACACGTTCAAATTGAAAATCGAATCGCTGGTGGACTACGCATTGCGCGGTATCACGCCACCGCTTGAGATAAGCGAATGGATTGCGAGCCTCGACGAAAAGCATCATGGCAAGTTGGTGGCGTTCGGTCTGACCGAATCCAGGGAGCAACGCGAGGACGTTACGCTTGCTCAGTGGTGTCAGCGGTTCATGGCCAGTTTGAGCGTTAAGCAAAGCACTCGCGTCGTCATCGGCAAAGCGAAAGACAACTTGCTGATTTACTTTGACGGTTCGCGCTCGCTTTCGAGCATCACGCCCTTTGACGCGAAAGAGTTTGTCGCGTGGCTTCAAACGAAGGGGAATCGACGCGAGAAGAATCGGACTGCCATGGCGGAGGCGACTGTCAGGCGACGGACGGGGCTCTGTAAGCAGATTTTCGACGCTGCAATCGAAGCCAAGTTGATCGACGAAAATCCATTTGCTGGGCTGGCTTGTACCGTGCGGGCCAACAAAGAACGCCAATTCTTCGTGGAAGCCGCCTGGATTGAGCGTTGCATTCACAAAGCACCGTGCGAAAGTTGGCGTGTGATTCTCGCGCTGACGCGATTCGGTGGGCTTCGCCTGCATGAAGCGTTGGGGCTCAAGTGGGCTGACGTGAATCTAACCGAGGGCTTTATGACGATCCGCAGTTCCAAGACGGAACATCACGACGACGGTGGCGTGCGGGTGTGTCCGATCTTTCCGGAGCTGCGTCGGCATTTGATGCGGGCCAAGGAGATGTCGCCCGAGGGAGCAGTTCGGGTTCAGGAACGGTATCGGGTGAACCAGAACCCGCGAACTACGTTTGAGAAGATCATCGAGCGTGCTGGGCTGACGAAGTGGCCCAAGCTGTTTCAGAACTTGCGGGCATCCCGAGAGACCGAATTGCTAGCTCAATTCCCTGCAGCGGATGTAACCGCGTGGATCGGAAATAGTGAGACGGTGGCTATGAGGCACTATGCAATGGCAACCGATAGCGTCTTCCAGCGTGCGGTCACAGAGAAGACCGCCGTGGCACACCGAAATCCACACCAAAATCCACACCACTCGGAAGCTCTAGATGGCTCTGGTGAGTCTCAACAGCGTGATGGGCGCAAAGAAAAACCCTCGGAAATCCTTAGTAAAAAGGACTTCCGAGGGCTTAATGAGACTGCTGAGGATTCGACTAAGTGGGCGTTGAGGGACTCGAACCCCCGACCCCCTCGGTGTAAACGAGGTGCTCTAACCAACTGAGCTAAACGCCCTTGAGACGCATCGCTTGCGATGCGGGATCGCGCCGGGTGGGCTGCGATCTGGCCGACTTGCTGTTTGCAGTCGGCCTTGGTGATCTTGCTATCGTCGCTTGAGTGGTTGAATCTAAAGCGGAATTTCTAGCCGGAGATCATTCGGTTGCGCTTGCTGCGGCGTTCGGCACGCAGACGGTTGCGGCGGTTGATTTCGCTCGGCTTTTCGTAGAATTCGCGACGTCGCATCTCTTTCTTGATGCCGCTGCGCTCTACGAGTTTGCGGAATCGACGGACTGCTTCTTGAATCGTCTCCCGATCACGGACAACCAACTTAACCATTATTATTCCTGCACATAGGTTCGGATTTCGCCCTCCAAAATTGAAAGGTTGGGGCTTTCGTCGGAACGCTTCATTCCAACGCAGCGATAAACTTTGAGAACTCCCAAGCATACATCGCAAACAGCTAGGTCGGACATAGTAACAACCGATAAGCTGCTTTGTCCACTGGACTTCCGTAATTTTCAGCTGTTTGCTTGCCCTGCGGCCGGCAGCCGTGAGGCACGGGCTGGAACGTTCCCACTTCATGAATCGGTCATTTTTGGGCAGATCATGACCCCCTTGCCGTAAAGCCTGCCAAAATTCCCTATTCTTCGCAGGCGTTAGCAGAGGAACAATCGGACCGGGGGGCATTTTTTGCTGTCGCAGCGGCCGAAGAAGCCTTGCATTAGGAAGGGGCACGATGCCCGCCATTGATACAGCATTATCAGATTCCGAGGCAAGGATGTCCCCCGCAAACCCTCCAACTGCTGCGACGATGAAACCGGGCGATCTGCTGCACGACCTCGATCGTCGTCAGGATGATGTCTTAACCCAGTTGGATGAACTGCAAGCCAAGCTCGACGGCGTGCTTGCCGAACTGGGAATCACGGCAATGGGTGACGGCGATCTCGACGCGGCGGAGTAGCCGACGCGAATTGCCCAAAAAAACCGGCTCGATCGCTCGACGCCGGTTTGATTTGATCTCGCTCGCGGCAACGCTCTGCCGCGCTAAATCGTCCGTTGGCTGCTCGGTAGGTCGGGCCTACTTGTAGTCGTCCGCGTCCAGCGAAACGCAAACGATCTCTTCATCGTTGCGAGCGAACAGATGTTTGCCGCTGTACGCCGGGTGCGACCAGACAACCGAGCGGCCGAAGCATTCGCCGGTCGGTTCGAGGACGTGGAAGCGGCCGATTTCGCGGTACTCTTTCGAGTCGATCGCCGCGATGATCAGGTCTCCCGTCTCGCTGAACAGGAAGAATTGGTCGCCGTATTTGGTGACAAAGGCGGTTCCGTGTTTGGCACGTCGCTCGCCACCAGTCGTTGGGGCAAAGGTGGTCCACAGTCGGTCGGCCGTCTTGGTGTCGATCGCTGCGAAGTGGCCGACTTGGCAATCGCTGCCGTAGATCACGCCATCGACGATCATCGGCGTCGAGTTGGCACAATAGATCGATGTCTTCTGCTCGCCACGCCACAGTTCTTTGACGGTCGGTTGTTTGCTGCCCAGTTCCAGCATCACCGATTCGGAACCGATCCCGCTGGCGAACATCAGGTTTCCGTCATGCTGCGGCATCGTGATCGACATGCCGTAGAGCGGGGTGAGGGGCACTTCCCAGAATGGCTTGCCCGTCTTGGGATCGAGGCTTTCGATTCCCTTGGGGCTGAAGGTGATCAGTTGCCGTGTGCCGCCGGCTTGGATGATGCGAGGCGGGCAGTAGCCGATGTCGTTGCCGACGGTGGGGCGTTTCCAGATCTCTTTGCCTGTCATCTTGTCGAGCGAGACGACCGATTGGGTTTCACCCCCAACCATGCAGATCAATTGCTCGCCATCGACCAGCGGGTGTGCGGCGTGTCCCCAGATTGGAACTGCGGAGTTGAAGTCCTTTTTAAAGCTGCGCTGCCAGATGACGCTGCCATCAGCAGTCGACAAGCACAGCAAGTCCCCTTCGGCACCGAGGGCGTAAACGCGGTCGCCGTCGACGGTGGGTGTGCAGCGTGGGCCGGCCGGGTAGGAGATGCTGTAGGGACAATCGTAGGCGTGTTCCCAGATCTTCTTGCCAGTTTTGGCGTCGAAGCAGAGGACGCGTTCTTGGCCGCCGAGGGTCGCTCGTGCTCCCGGATCGTTGACAGCTTCGCCCGAGGTGCGGACGTAATCGGTCACGTAGACGCGGCCATCGGCGACCGATGGGCCGGCGTAACCACCCTCGATCGGCATTCGCCAGAGGGTTTTCAGGCCTTCGGCGGGGATCGACTTGATCCAGCCCGCTTCGCTCAGAATGCCGTCGCGATTTTCCCCCATCCACTGCGGCCAATCGGCCTGGGCTTGGAAGGTGGTGGCCAGGGCAAGACAGAGTGTCAGCAGCGATCGCATTGGGGGAGTTCCTTGAGAGGTGGTGGTTCGGCGTCGCAAGTGTTTACGAAACAAATGCGGCAGCGTCCCGTTGGCCGCTGCCGCATCTGTGATTCACTATAGCGTGGTGGTCGCCGTGCGGGCCACCGCTTCGACGCATCAACGACCTGAATCGCCGATACGTCACTTTAGTTCCCTGGCTAGTCCGAGCGACTATTTGGTTGGGAACAGCGGTCCGCCGTATTGCGCTTCGGCGCCCAATTCCTCTTCGATGCGAAGCAATTGGTTGTACTTCGCCATCCGGTCGCTGCGGCTCGCCGAACCGGTTTTGATCTGTCCGGTCGACAGGGCGACGGCCAAGTCGGCGATCGTGCTGTCTTCGGTCTCGCCACTGCGGTGGCTGGAGATGCTTGTGTACTTGGCGCGGCTGGCCAATTGGATCGCTTCGATCGTTTCGGTCAGCGTACCGATTTGGTTAACCTTGATCAGGATGCTGTTCGCGATTCCTTCGTCGATACCGCGTTGCAGGCGTTCGGTGTTGGTCACGAACAGGTCATCGCCGACCAGTTGAACTTTGTCGCCCAGCTTTTCGGTCATCAGCTTCCAGCTGTCCCAATCGTCTTCGGCACATCCGTCTTCGATCGAGCAGATCGGGTAGTTGGCGCACCAATCGGCCATGAAGTCGACCATTTCGCTGCCGCTGAGTTCCTTGCCGTCGATCTTGTACTTCTTCGAATCGCCGTCGTAAAACTCGGTCGAAGCTGCGTCCAAAGCGATGAAGATCTGTTCGCCCGCTTTGTAGCCAGCGTTGTCGATCGCTTGCATGATCAGGTCCAACGCTTCGCGGTTGCTGCCCAGGTTAGGAGCGAAACCACCTTCGTCGCCGACCGAAGTGTTCAAGCCTTTGCTGGACAGAACCTTCTTCAGGCTGTGGAAGATTTCGGTGCCGGCACGCAGGCCGTCGCTGAACGAATTGAAGCCCAGTGGCATCACCATGAACTCTTGGATGTCGACCGAGTTGTCAGCGTGCGAGCCACCGTTGAGGATGTTCATCATCGGTGCTGGCAGGATCGACGCGTTGACGCCACCGAGGTAGCGGTACAACGGTTGTTGGGTGAATTGAGCGGCGGCGCGAGCGGTGGCCAGCGAAACGCCCAGGATCGCGTTGGCTCCCAATTCGCTCTTGTTGGCGGTCCCGTCGAGTTCGCACATGCGGCTGTCGACGGCGCGTTGGTCGATCGCGTCCATGCCGGCCAGAACCGCGGCGATCTTGTCGTTTACATTGGCAACGGCTTTGAGAACGCCTTTGCCCATGTAGACCGATTTGTCGCCATCGCGAAGTTCCCAAGCTTCGTGGACGCCGGTGCTGGCACCGCTAGGTACCGCGGCGCGGCCAAAGCTGCCGTCCATCAGAGTGACTTCGCATTCGATGGTTGGATTGCCGCGCGAATCCATGATCTGACGGGCGTGTACGTTTTCAATCAAGCTCATATTAGTGTCCGATGCTTGTTGGGAGGAATCGATTGCTCGCCCTGTTTCAACCCGGTGGCGTCTATCGCTGCGGGCAAGGCGTGTTATAAAACGGAGGGCTGGGTCGATATTTTGCCTCAAAGCCCAAGATTTGAGAAGCGGACGCGTTAATCCTCACCAGTCGTCGCGAGGGGGAGCCGGCCGCAATTCGGACTCCTGGATTTGATTGCATGTTTACAGGTCTCGTCGAACATCTCGCCACCGTCGCTCAGGTTTTGCCGCAGCCGCCGGGCAAGCGGATCGAGGTCGATGCCGGTCCCGTCGCCGAAGGGGCTCAGATCGGGGATAGCGTCGCCATCAATGGCTGTTGCTTGACCGTAATCGAGATCGACGGCCAGCGGCTGTCCTTCGAAGCGGGCGAAGAAACGCTCAGCCGAACCGTTTTGGGAGGTCTGGTCGCGGGTTCGCTTGTGAATTTGGAGCGAGCCCTGCGAGCTGGCGACCGACTGGGCGGGCATTATGTTTCCGGGCATGTCGACGCGTTGGGGCAGTTGATTTTGCGCGAAGAAGACCCGCCGTGGGCTAAACTGTGGTTTGGCGTGCCGCCCGAGTTGACTCGGCAGATGGCATCCAAGGGGAGCGTAACGGTCGACGGTGTCAGTCTGACGCTGGTCGACGTGCAGGACGACCGCTTCAGCGTGGCGTTGATCCCGCACACTTTGCAAGCGACAACGTTGGGCAGCCGCGCCATCGGCGATCGCGTGAATATCGAAACCGACTTGCTGGCGAAATACGTCCAGCGTCAATTGGAAACAGAAGACAGATGGTCAACCGACAAACCGCCAGCTACCTGACAAAGCGATTCCAGCAGACGGGCATGCGCCCGCTGTCTCGGTTTGGCCAGAACTTCTTGATCGACCTGAATCTTGTCGATCTGATCGCCGACAGTGCGGATATCGATGACCGCGACCTCGTGCTGGAAATCGGTACCGGAACCGGTTCGCTGACCTCTCGCTTGGCAGCCCGTGCGGCGCATGTGATCACTGTCGAGATCGACACCAACCTGGCTCAACTGGCTCAGGAAGAGCTGGAGGATTTGCCAAATGTCACGATGCGGTTGCACGACGCACTGAAAAACAAGAACAACTTCGACCCCGAGCTGCTGGAAAACATCCGCGAGGAGTTCGACAAATTGCCGGCCAAGCGGCGGCGTTTCAAATTGGTCGCCAATCTGCCGTACAACGTCGCCACGCCGATCATCTCGAATCTATTGCGCTGCGATCCGATTCCCGATGTGATTTCGGTGACGATTCAAAAGGAGTTGGCTGATCGGATCGTCGCTCCGCCCGGTACGAAGGACTACAGTGCGCTCAGCATCTGGATCCAGAGTGTCGCCAATGCAAGCATCGTTCGCACGCTGCCGCCGGGCGTCTTTTGGCCGCCCCCCAAAGTCACCTCGGCGATCATCCGGATCGACACCGATGCCAATTTGCGGGCGCGGATCGACAACATCGATTTCTTCCATGAGAAACTGCGGGCGCTCTACTTCCACCGCCGCAAGTTTCTTCGCAGCGTCGTGCTGAGCGCGATGAAAGGCGAACTGGATAAAGCTCAAGTCGACGCTGTGCTGGAAAAGCTTGGCTTCAGTGGTGAGATCCGAGCCGAGCGATTAACCGTCGCCCAAACGATCGAGCTGATCAATGAGCTGGGGACCGCGAGCGCCGAGGCGAAGTAGCGCCTGACGTTTTGCTTGGGGGCGAGGATGCTGCGCTACCATCGCCTCACTGCACCTGCCTGGCGAAGCTGGGAGGGTCGGGAAACGAGCGTTTAGCTAGTTTTTCGGGTAGGGCGGTTCGTCGGATCGATCGCTTTCGCAATGCGCAAACTCCCCTCCCCGAACTTCGCTTCGCTGGTTCGACCCTCCCCAGTCAAACTTCGTTTGGGGGAGGGTGAAGTGTCGAGCAGTTTCACCCGCCTGGCGAAGCTGGGAGGGTCGGAAAACGAGCGTTTAGCTAGTTTTTCGGGGAGGGCCTTCCGTCGGTTCAATCGCCGTCCATATGTGTAGACTCCCCTCCCCGAACTTCGCTTCGCTGGTTCGACCCTCCCCTGTCAAACTTCGTTTGGAGGAGGGTGAAGTGTCGAGCAGTTTCACCCGCCTGGCGAAGCTGGGAGGGTCGGAAAACGAGCGTTTAGCTAGTTTTTCGGGTAGGGCGGTTCGTCGGATCGATCGCCGTCCATGTGTGCAGACTCCCCTCCCCGAACTTCGCTTCGCTGGTTCGACCCTCCCCTGTCAAACTTCGTTTGGGGGAGGGTGGAGTGTCGAACTGGCTGTTGTGTGTCGTCGCTTCGCGACGCCGGAGGTTGTCACTCTGCAACAAAATTGCAAATAATGAAGATTCTAGAAAAGAATCTTGCGAGATCGGCCGATTTGGCTGACTATTGGGATAGGTAGCGTACGCGCGGAGAGTTCTTGATTTGACAGCAAAGGCAACGGTTGCGATGAAACAGAAGCCAGGTAGTCCGCACATTTCACGATTTGCAGCGGTGGCTGTCACCGCGCTGATCTGCAGTTCGGGCGAGACCGCGTCGGCTCACAGCGCTCCCGCTTCGGAGAGCAACGCGATCCAGCAGATCGAACGCTATTGTTCCAAGAGTTGGCAGACGGCTCACATGCCGCGCGACGAGTGGAACGATAGCACTCAGCAGGTGTTGGCGGAGTTGTTGGAGCGGATTCCGCGCGAGCGACTGACCGCGGCGATCGGTGCTTCGGCATCCGAGGAGCGTCGCGAGCTGAACCGCTCGATCTGGCGGATTGTCAAGCGTTGGGTTCGTCGTCAGCGGCACGCCCCGTTGGAAGATTTCGACACTCCCGGCGTTGTCGACGATCAATCGTCGCGCGTCGACGACCAGATCGAACAGGTGTTGCGAGTCGCGTCGACTCAGTTGAGCGACCAGCAGCGGCGGATCATCGAGCTGCTGAAAGAGGGTCTGACGGTTGCCGAAATCGCTGGCCGAATGGATTTGACGCCCAGCCGGATCAGCAACGAGAAGCATCGCGCGATCAAGCAGATTCGTCGCTATCTGTGTGACGCTGCGTAAGCTTTAACTTTCCAAAGGCTGTGGTCGGATTCGATCGCAGCGTCTTCTCATCGGCTGCGTCGTTGTTAGGACCGGTACGATCGCTATCGTCGATGGCGAGTTCGCCGTGGTTGGTTTGGGATTCGCCTGGTTTGCGGCAGCGACGCGACGTAGGGTTCGGGATAGCTGCCTTGTTTGGCAATTCCGTGGGTCCCAACCGTAGTTGCACCGATGATCGAAACCTTAGACGCTCCTCTTCAAGACACTCTCGGCCGCGAAGCTGAGGTTGCTTCTTCCACCGCGCTCCCATCCGATTCGGGTCACGCCGGCGCTGGCGAAACCGCTGCGGCTAGTCTGCGAATTGGCCGCGAAGCGATCGAGATTTTGCAGTGCCCCGGATGCGGCGGCGCGCTGTCGGTCGCAGTCGATGCGATGCAGTGCGATGCATGCGAGCGAACCTATCCGATCGCCGATGGCGTGCCGGTGCTTGTCGTTCCCGAGAAGAGTCTTTTCGATATCGAGACGTTCACCAACGCAGAGCCGACGTTTTTTCGGCCTGTCGGCAAGGTTCGCGAACTGATCAGCGGTTGTTTGCCCGACGTGACGTTAAACGTTTCTTCGGACAAGGTTTACGCTCGGATGTTGCAGCAGATGTTGGAGATTTCGGAGCATCCCACGGTGTTGGTAATCGGTGGTGGTGTGATCGGCGGCGGGATGGATTGTCTTGTCGACGATCCGCGGATCACACTGATCGAAACCGACGCAGCGATCGCGCCGCGGACCAGTTTGGTCTGCGATGGACACGATCTCCCCTTCGCCGACCAATCGGTCGACGCGGTGATCGTGCAAGCGGTTTTGGAGCACGTCGTCGACCCACATCGCTGCGTCCAACAGATCCATCGCGTCCTGAAACCGGGCGGGTTGGTCTATTCCGATACCCCGTTCATGCAGCAGGTTCACGGTCGACAGTTCGACTTCACCCGCTTCACTCGCCTCGGCCATCGCCGCTTGTTCCGGATGTTCGATGAGATCGAGAGTGGGATCAGTTGCGGGCCTGGGACGGCGCTCGCTTGGTCGCTGCGTTACTTTCTGCTCAGCTTCTTCGCCAGCGATCGGATGCGGGCTGCAGTCAGCCTCGCGTCGCGGCTTATGTTCTTTCCGCTGAAGTATTGCGACCGCTATCTGGTCAACAAAGCCTCGGCCAGCGATGCCGCTTCGGCTTTCTATTTCTACGGCAGTCGCAGCGAGACGCCGTTGTCGGATCGCGAACTTGTCGCATCGTATCACGGCGGGTTTTAGACGCATTCGATCCGCTTCGTTTAACCGCGGTGGCAACGCCCCGCGCGTTATAGCGTTGGGCGATGTGTGGCGCGCGGCCCGCTGGGCACGCGGTTAAACGAGAGGGTGCTGGCGCATTCGATCCGCTTCGTTTAACCGCGGTGGCAACGCCCCGCGCGTTATAGCGTTGGGCGATGTGTGGCGCGCGGCTCGCTGGGCACGCGGTTAAACGAGAGGGTGCTGGCGCAATCGATCCGCTTCGTTTAACCGCAGTGGCAACGCCCCGCGCGTTATAGCGTTGGCGGGATGTGTGGCGCGCGGCCCGCTGGGCACGCGGTTAAACGAACAGGTGGGAGCCGGGTTCGGGTTGGCGGCTAGGTGCGGTTGTTTTCTTCTTTGACGATCTGGCCGTCTTGGAAATGCAGGGTCCGCTCGGCGTGCGCGGCGACGTCGGCGCTGTGGGTGACCATCACCAGCGTGACCCCTTCGGTCTCGTGCAGGTTCGCGAAGATCGCCAGGATCTCTTCGGTGGTGCGACTGTCCAGGTTGCCTGTCGGTTCGTCGGCAAAGATCAACTTTGGTTCGTTGGCTAGCGAACGAGCGATCGCCACGCGTTGCCTTTCACCGACACTCAGCCGCATCGGCAAGTGGTTCGCGCGATGCCCGATGCCGACGCGTTCCAGCAGGTCGTGGGCTCGCTGGTGCTTTTCCGCCGACGATCGCGGCGGGCCTTCGAACATCGGAACTTGGACGTTCTCGATCGCCGTAAGCGTTGGCAGTAGGTAGAAGGATTGAAAGACAAAACCGAGTTCCAGGGCTCGGAATCTGTCGAGCGATCCATGTTGGGTCAGCGGTTTGCCACGGTAGAGGACTTCGCCCGAGGTCGGCACGTCCATCCCGCTGAGCGTGCACAGCAGCGTGCTCTTGCCGCTGCCGCTGGTTCCCATGATCGCGACGTATTCGCCTTGGAAGATCTCCACATCGACGCCGCGGAGGGCTTCGACATTCCCGTTGGGATAGACTTTTCGCAGTCCCTTGCATTGCAGCAGTGGTTGCGTTTGTTCGTTGGTTTTATTCATAGCGTAGGCCCTCCGATGGCAGCAGGCGCGAAGCACGCCAAGCTGGATAGGCGGCACCGATCAGGCCGACAAAAAATGCGATCACCATTCCCGAAGCGATCACCCAGGGGGCGATGTGTCCGCTGAGGAAGCCGTTGACTTGCGGCATTTTGGTGATGTAGTGGCTGCCGACGATGGCGACACCCGCCCCGAGTGCGGCGCCGAAGATGCTGAGCACAATCGATTCGCCGACGATCATCGCGATCACGCGACCGCGTCGCCAGCCCATCGCGCGAAGCACGCTGATCTCGCGGATCCGCTCCATCACGCTCATGATCATCGTGTTCAGCATCCCGATCGTGCCGACGCCGACCGCGATCAGCGACGTGACCCAGGCCATGGCGCGGGTCAGTTTCAGTTGGAAGTTGTCGCGGACGTAATCGTCGGTCGAAGAGGCGTCTAGGTTCAGACTGTTGCCATCGGCGTCGTTTAGATTGTCGATCCGCTCGCAGACAGCTTCGATCGCATCGGCATCCGCTTTGATTTCCGGATCGACTTGAACTGAAAAGCCGGTCACGCTCCCTTCACGCAACATCAGGTCTTGCAGACGCCGCAGCAGCATGATCGCGGCACCGCGTTTGAGCAATGTCTTGGAGTCGTAGATGCCGACGACGTTAAACGTCTCGTCTTGGATCTCGATCGGTTGATTGACTTTGGCGTGCATCTTTTCGGCTAACGCTTCGCCCAGCATGACCGCATCGACATCGTCGGGCTCCAGCGACCGGCCCTCGATGATCTCGATATCGTTGAACGCGAAGGTGCCATGTTTCCAGCCCTGCAGCAGGACGGGGACCTGGTTGTCGTCGATCTCCATCGCGATCTGTTCCAGCAGGCCTTGGGAGACGGCAGCGACGCCGGGGACTTTGCGGATGTCGTCGGCGACCGCTTCGTTCATGTCGCCAGCGATCTGCAGCAGCGATCCTTTGGGGGAGATCACGATGTCGGAGCCTTCGTTTTTGAAGGACTGCAGAACGGCGGATTGAAAGTCGTCCGAAACGCCCAGCAGAGCGATCGTGGTCGCGACGGCGACGGCGATCCCGCACATCGTCAACAGCGATCGAGCTTTGCGACGCAGCAGGTTCTTTAGAATGAAAGTTGCAAAATTCACGGTGTGGTCACAGTTTTGATGGTGAGTTGTGCTTCGTTGGTCGCCTTTCGCTCCGCGAAAGTGTGTTTGCTGCACGCTCTTTCGCGGAGCGAATGGCGACCGTGGGGAATCGAATTGCGTGTTGTTTGCGGTGGTAGTGTTATCGGCGGGCGAGTTCGGCCAGGAACGATTTCGTTTCGGCGACGATCGCTTTGGGATTTTCTAGCGGTGCCAAATGGTTGGCCTCGGGGATCACGGCTTGTCGGCAATCGGCAAGCCGTTCGTTTAAAAACTTGCTGGTCGCTTCGAAGGGAGAGTGTTCATCGTACAGTGCCAGGACGGGAACGCTAGTTGCCGCGATTCGATCGGCGTCGAGCCCGGCGGTGGCGAAGGTGTCGGTTCCGGCGGAGGTTCCCGACAGGCGAACGAGACTCGACAGCCAACGCTCACCGATCGGTCCAAGTTGTTCGCGCAGATGCTTTCGCTGACGGTCGTCCCAGCTGCCGACGATCGAGAACAGGTGAGGGAAATCGACGACCGGGCCGATGTCGGTGTCGACCTGCAGCAGCGTCTCGCGGAGGCTTGTCCAAACGCTCGCCTGTCCCATGTTCGGTTCCAGCGATTGCAGGCCGGGGAAATAGGCGTCCGAGAGGATGATTGCGCGGACGCGGTCGGGGTGCAGCGACGCGAGGTGAGTCGCTACGACGCCGCCAAAGCTGTGTCCTAGCAGAGCTGCCGATTCGATCTGCACATGATCCATCCAACGCAGCAGATCCTCGGCGATCACATCGCTGGTGTAGTCGGCTGGCGTGACGTTGGTCGCACCGTGGCCGCGCATGTCGACCGCGCTGACACGGTATTCATCGGCCAGGCCTTCCATCACGCCGCCAAACATCCAGATCGACAGGTTGCTGGTGAAGCCATGCAGCAGCACGATGTCGGCCCCTTCGCCCGATTGTTGGTAGTGGACTTTCAGCGGTGGTAGGTCGGCAAAAGGCATTTTGGAAGATGCTGGCGCGTCGGAAGGAGTGGGTTGGAAAAGGGGAGGGGAGAGCGGTCGTCGGCGGCTTCCTAAAGGCTGCGGTGCAGGAAGTCGACGAGTTCACCCACCTGGAGATCCTTGACTTGTTTGGCCGCCAGTTCCGAGAGGAACGGGTTGAAGTCGAGTTTCGTTTGGAAGTGCTCTTCGAGCGTCTCGCCCAATACGACCGCATCGATCGAGGCAAAGCCGAGGTCTTGGAAAAACATCGTCTGTTCGTCGATCGGGGCATCGTAGGTCTGCCCCTGGAAATCGGAGAGGATCTCTTGCAGTTCGGACAAAATTTCTGGACGTGTTTTGGAGGTCATGGTGGTTGGCGTGAGGCGGTTTGTTTGTCTTGATGTGTGGATGGTTGGCGATCGGAGCGATTCGCCGATTACGGTGCGGAGGTCGATGTCGAGGAATGGATCCATCCGCCGCCGAGCACTCGGTCGCCATCGTAGATCACCGCAGCTTGGCCTGGAGCCACGCCATCGACAGGTTCGTCGAACAGGACCTCGAAACGATCGGTCCCCTGCGGTGTGACTTGTGCGGCTTGCGGCGGGCTGTTGTACCGGATCTGCACGCTGCACGAAAACGTTTCGGCGGGCGGGTCGATCAACCAGTTGGCTTCGTGAGCGATCAAGCCATCGCGAGCCAAGTCGGCCTTCTGCCCGATCACCACGCGGTGCGTGTCGGGTTCGATGCGGACGACGAAGTAGGGTTCGCCCATCGCCACGCCGAGGCCTTTGCGTTGGCCGATCGTAAAGGCTTCGATGCCGGGATGCTCGCCGACGACATCGCCAGCCGTGGTAACGATCTGCCCGGCGGTGTCGCCGCCGCCGCTGCGGTCGCGCACAAATTGGCCGTGATGTCCGCTGGTGACAAAACAGATCTCCTGGCTGTCCGGTTTTCCGGCGACTCGCAATCCGATCGCTTCGGCTTGCTGGCGGATCCAAGGTTTGTCGTAACCGCCGACGGGCAACAGCATCCGCGACAGTAAGTGTTTGCCGATTCCAAACAGCACGTACGATTGGTCCTTGCGATCGTCGACGCCACGCCGCAGCGCGAAACTGCCGTCGGCTTCTTCGGACAATTGAGCGTAGTGGCCGGTGGCGACGTATTGGGCATCGATGCTGTCGGCGTATTCGAACAGCCGGCCGAACTTGATCCAGTTGTTGCACTGCACGCAGGGATTGGGCGTTCGTCCCTGGGAGTACTCATCGACAAAATAATCGATGATCCGGCGGAAGTCCTGCTTCAGGTTGAGGGCATAAAAAGGAATCCCCAGCCGATCGGAGACCCGCCGCGCGTCGGCGGCATCGCTAGCGCTGCAACAACCCTGTTTGTGGTCGGCGCGGCCTTGAACGATCGGCAGTACGGGCGATTCCGAACCGTCGGGAGCGCGGCAGACCTCGGCTGATTCCTCGCCGTGTCGCATGAAGACGCCGACGACCTCGTGCCCTTGCTGCAACAACAGGTGGGCTGCGACGCTGCTGTCAACGCCTCCGCTCATCGCTAAAACAACCCGTGCCAATGCAGTTACCTTTTCGTTTGTGTCTGTCGTGTGTGTGCTGGACCGTATCGCCGCGGCCGGACCCACTGTGCTTGGACTCGGGGCCGCCTATAATTGGCTGCGCCGCTACTTCTACGTTATTTAGTAGCGTCAACACACGCTTCGTTCATACCCTAATGGTTAACGATTGGAGAGAGTTATGGAAGGTGATCTAAAACAAAGAGCCGAAGAGATCCGGCAGCGCTTGGTCCAACTTGGAGACTCTCTTTGACTACGCTGGCAAATGTGAACAAGTGGCGGCGATCGAAAAACGGATGTCCGAGCCGGGGTTTTGGGACGATTCCGAAGCGGCTCAGGCGGTCGTGGTGGAACTCAAGTCACTTAAAAGCGTAATCGGACCTATCAACAGTTCCAACAAATCCGCAGCCGGATTGGATGAGCTGTTGGAGATGATGGCCGAAGAGCCCGAATTGGAAGCCGACGTGATCGCCGAGGTGGAGCGTTTAGAGGCGGTTTTGGACGATCTGGAGCTGCGTTCGCTGCTCAACGGACCCAACGATTCGGCCAGCTGCATTCTTTCGATCAATGCTCGCGATGGCGGAACCGACGCCAACGATTGGGCCGATATGATGCTGCGGATGTATTCCGCGTGGGCTGTCAAAAACGACTACTCGATCGAATTGTTGGATCGCCAGGACAACGAACAGGCCGGGATCAATCACGCTGCGATAGCGATCCGCGGGCCGTTGGCGTATGGCTATTTGAAGGGTGAAGAGGGGATGCATCGCTTGGTGCGGATCAGCCCCTTCAACAGCGAAGGAAAGCGGCAGACAAGTTTTGCAGCGGTTTCGGTCGCGCCGGAGATCGATAGTTCGGTCGAAGTCGAGATCGAAGAGAAGGATGTCGACGAGGATACCTACCGAGCCAGCGGGGCAGGGGGGCAGCACGTCAATAAGACCGACAGCGCTGTGCGGCTGACTCACCGTCCGACCGGCGTCGTCGTTCAGTGCCAGAACCAACGCAGCCAGCATCAGAATCGCGCCACCGCGTGGAAGATGTTGCGGGCCAAGTTGGCGCGGATCGAAGAGGAGAGGCGCGAGCAGGAGGAGCAGTCGAAGTATGCGTCCAAGGCTCGCACCGGTTTCGGGTCGCAGATCCGAAACTACTTCCTGCATCCCGACCAGAGGGTCAAAGATGCGCGGACCGGGCACCTGGTCGGAAATTTCCACTCGGTCCTCGACGGCAGTGAATTGCAGTCGTTTTTAGATGCGTTCCTGCAGTTCCGAGCTGCAGAGAATGCCCGCTAGCGGCGGTTTTGAATTCGAGAGATTGGAAAGCTCTTCTGGCAGCTTTCTCGCTCGCTCACCAACGGATCGGCGGAAGTGGCGTTTTAATACCACTTCCGCCGAGCGTTTTTCGCGGGCGTCAGATCAGCGACTTGTTAGTAGCTGACCTGTTGGATCATGTTCTGTGATCCGGGGTTCGGCAGCCGCGTTGGCGAGTGTATCGCTTGCGGCAGCATCGCTGGAATCGGAGCGGTCGACGCTTGGCCGTTCGCTGGTGAATCGAGCGTTGGCATTTCAGCGGGTGTGCTGATCACCGGCGTCGGGGCTTCGGGGGCCATCGCCGGAGCGGCTTCCGTGACCGGCATCGACGAGACGCCAGGGGCACTTGGGTCAAACGGTCCACGCGATACCGGGCATGGTGCTTCGACGGAATCGGGGTGTGGGCAAGGTCGGAAGAAGCGGCCCTGTTCGCATGCCTCGCGGTAGGCGGGCGAGTGCCAGCCACCTTCGGACAGGTGAACGTGGTTGTAGGATAGCAGCGTTCCCTTTTGGCGGTGCAAGTCACGCATCGCTAGGTTGTAGGCGACCAGAGTGGCGTAATAATCGCTTTCGCTGCTGACGACTTGGCGTTGAGCCTGCAACAGGAAGTTGATGTTATCGGCACCGCGACGGTAGCGTTCACGCAGGACTTCCAATTGGCGGCGATCGGCGATCCAGCGGTTGTAGTTGGTTTTCAACAGCTGGTATTGGCGTTGCACTTCTCGCGATGCATCGGCCAGGTCGTGGCTGACGCGAAGCTCGGTCTCGTTCATCAACGCTCGCTCTCGCGACAGGTTCAGCTGGGCGTGAGAGATCGCCACGGCAGCTCTGCGTAGTCCGACCGGGAAGGCCAGTTCGAGGCCAGCCTGCCATTCTTGGAAATCGCCGCCAGCGATCTCGCCGTACATGCTGTCCAGGTAGCTGTCGTCGTCTCCGATCAAGTGATCGCCCAGGCCGCGCCAGCGGTATTGGCCGAGGAAGTCGAGCCGTGGCTTCTTGTTCAGTTTCGCCGCGGTCAGTTCGAGTTCACGCTTCTTGATGTTCCATTTCTGGCGACGAATCTCGACGCGTCGCTCCAGACCTTCGTTGAGGATCGTGTTCCAATCGAAGACCACGCGGGCATCGTGTGGGTCGGTCGATGGTTTGATCAGCCGTCCGTCAGCCGCTGGAAGGCCAAGCATGTATCGCAGCTTTTGTTCCAGCGTGTAGAGGCCGACCTCGCCCGCCAAGCCGTTTTCGACCTGGACTTGGAATTGGTAATACTGCGATCGCGCTTGAGCTTCTTCGTCGCTACGGCCGGCACCGACGTTCAGTCGCAGTTCTTGATATTGGAACGTTTGCAATGCCGCTTCGCGTCCACGCAGTTGCGCTTCGAGGTTGCGGTAGGCAAAGTAGAGGTCCCAGTAGGCTTGTTCGACATCGTTGGCCGTTTGGATGACCGCAGCCTCGAAGTCGGTCAGGCTGATGTCGTTGTTGACCCGCGCGATCAGGACACCGTTGTATTGCCCGATCTGGCTGTTGGGCCCCGCGATCCGGTTGAATTCCGTTCCACGACCCTGCATCAACGGTTGCCGGTATTCACCTTCAAAGAAGCCAGCGAAGTCGCTGGAGAAGAAACGTCCGGGTGAGTTGGGTCGGTCGTAGATGACGTTGTGTCGAGCGGCAAACGTCGCACCAGTGGCGGTCGTCTTGCTCAGCTCGGTGTTGTAGTTGGCCAGCGTTTGTTGGAACGCCAAGGGGCGGAAGAAGGCGACCGCACCGGTGGGGTCGACGTTCTGCGGTTGGTCGTTCTTCTGCCAGAACAGCTGGCCGGCGAACTGGGCGTCGAAGTCCGACAGTGCCGCTTCGACACCGCCCAGCGGATTCGCTTCGACAAGCGCCGGGTCGTAGATCGTCGATGTCGCATTGGGGGCGGTGACGACGCTGGCGCCGAGGCTCCGCAGGACGGGCCCCTGGCCGATCGCCATCTGGATCGCCTGTTCGAGGGTCAGTTCCCAGGACGGCAGTTGGGAAGGATCTTCGAGAGCCAGCGGTTGCGCCGTTGCGTTGGCTGCCGCGCCCGCTGCGTTGCTTAGCGTCTTGACATCGGGGTACTCGATCCTGGTCGCCACCGAATCGTAATACGACTTGGTCGTATCGTGCGGCCCTGGGGGAAGTTTCCAGTTGGCGATGCAGCCGGGCAGCGCACAACCGCTTGCCGCCATGAGCGCCGCCGCGAGAAGTTTCTGCGTGCGTGTTTTGAGTCGAGCCATGAGTCAATGCTTCTGCTAGAGTCCAAGAAGTCCGTCATCCCATAAATACGATTGGAATAACGCAGACGTCATCAGGCTTATCGACCGTGGAACCGGACGATCTGGAGCATTGGGCAGAGAAGTTAGCACGCCAATTTGCAGAGAACTTTAGCTAACCGGCAAACTAGCTTGCGATGCCTCGGTTCAGGTAAACCTTGACGGCATCGCACTTTTGGGGTGGCGCGATTATCGTGGGCAGCGAACCAATACCAGCATCTGAGTTTGGAAGTCGGGCCCTTCATCGCTGGGTGTTTCCGGCGTCCATTTCATCTGCTTTGCCGACTCTTCGGTCAAGGCAAAGAATGACGATTGTGCCGCTCGCGGGAACATCTGCGCCTGGCCGCCAGCCGATCCAAAGGTCAGGTGGTGCGCCAGAGCCTTGTCGTCGGAGTGGCGGATCGCCGATGGGGCGACCGAGGAGAGTTCGCTGATCGTCGTTAATAGACTCGGCTCCATCACCATCTGGAAGCCGACGCTTTTGATCACGCTTTGGTGGTTGAACAACGACAGCATGAAGCGGTCCAAGCGTTTCGCTGAACCCTGCAGCAGCAACAGTTGGGTGTCGCCGTCGACAGTTTGCGGTGCGTCGAGGTTGACCGTGCCGATCATCTTCCCTTGCACCAATTGCCCGACATGATCGCGGCTCATCGGTTGTGGTTGGACGTTGCTGATTCCCGCAGTCTCCAACGCGTACTCCAGTTCGTTGAGGTCGCGGCCGCGCTGCGTCAGTTCTACTTCTAACAGTACCGCAAACTCCAGTTTGTTGGTCGGTTGGGCTGACGGCGAAACGAGCTCGCCCGGCGCTGCGGCTGGTTGGTCAGTCGCCGCGGGAGCCATCGCGATCCGTTCTTCTGGTGCGGTTGTTTTGTCTGGTTGTGTTGTTGTTGCAGCGGCTTCCGGTGGCGTGACCGCTGGGGCGGGAGCCGCTGGAGTTGTCGCGGCGTCGTTCGATGCGATCGCTTCGACAGCGGGTTGGGCTGCTGGAGCGGTGGTTTCGATCGGCGACGGTTCGACAGCGTCGCTGGGGGCGGGCGTCACGACGGCGGCGATCCCACCGGCGGGCTGGGGCTTGCCTGGTTGGACGTCGGGATTGGCAGAGTTCCAGGCGACGATCAGCATCAAACTGGCCGCAAGGGCTGCGATTCCGCCGAGCCAAACGCGTTGGTGGCGTTTCGAATTGCCCCCTTCTGCGCGAGCTTGAGCCAAGCGAACGGGGTGCGTTTCGGGCAGATTTTCGGCGTCGGCTTGCGCGAGTACCGCGGTCCAGACGCGGTCGGAGAAATCGGTCCCCAGGCGGGCATCGGATTTCATCGAGACGCGGACGTCGGCCTGTAATTGTCGCAGGTCTTCGAGTTGTTGGCGAACCGAAGCATCGTTTTGCAGCAGTTGTTCGACGTGCGCCTGTTCATCCGCACTGAGACCATTGTCCAGGTAGGCGCTGAGCAGTTCTTCACGGGCTTCGTTGTTCATGGCACTTCAAATCCCGACGTCATTCGGGGCAAGGAAATTCAAGTCGTCATCCGCTCAGCCATCGCTGGGACGTTGGGCGAAAGTTCGCATTCGCTGGTTGTCGCAGCGGGGGGTGCTAGCGGATGATCGGTGGGACGGCGTCGACCGATGCGAGTTCGCGTCCCATTTTTTGGGATGCAAGTGGGGTGACGAAAGTTCCTTCTCAAACCGCCTAAGTTGATTGAATTCACCAGGGAATCGCCGTCGGGATTGCTGTAAGTGGTTTTGTTGACTGTGGTTATCGCTTTTGGGTCGTTTGCGTTGCGGGGATCTGCCGGCAACGATTCGGAGCTGTGCGGCGTTTGTTGGCAGGTGAAAAATCGATAAAATCTTGGCCTATCGTCTGCACCTGTACTATTTTTAGTCTTCGATCGCGTCGCCGATTGCCTTCTCATCGAGCGCCAGGCCGGGCAAGTCGCTGCGGTGGCGAGCCGATTCGATGAACGATTCTAACAGGACTTGAGCGGCGACGGCATCGATCCGCTTCTTCCGCCCCTTGTTGGTCAGCTTGGAAGGTGCCAGCCGTTGGTCGGCGGCGGCAGTGGAAAAACGTTCATCAAACAGCCGCACCGGCAGGTCGGTGGTTTGCTGCAACCACTTCGCAAACTTGCGGGCCTCGATCGATTTCTTGCTCTCGGTGCCGCTTAGATGGATCGGGAATCCGACGATCCATCCCGTGATCCGCTCTTCAGCGGCCAGTTGGCAGAATGCTTTTCCTCGCTGCTCGGCGGCTCCTTGAGGAACGACGGTCAGCGGGCTGGCGATGATCCGATCGGGGTCGCAGACCGCAACGCCGATCCGGACGGTGCCGTAGTCGACCGCGGCGATTCGCCCTTGGCTGGGGAAGGGTGCCGGTTGTGGGCTCTCGTCGCTCATCTTTCCTCAATCTGAATAAGTGGAATCATCACGACTCTTAATACTCGATTCTCCGCCCTAGGGCTATCGCAGGCTGGCGTCTCCAATTGTGGAATATCGGGGGCGCGGTAAGATTCCAGGATGCCTACGATCCGCCAACTGCCGCCCAATCTCGTCAATAAAATCGCCGCCGGAGAAGTCATCGAGCGGCCCGCTTCGGTCGTCAAAGAGCTGTTGGAAAACAGCATCGATGCAGGCTCGACGCGGATCGAAGTCCACTTGGAAGCGGGTGGAGCCGATCTGATTCGGATCAGCGACAACGGCTGCGGGATCGCTGAGGAACAGATGACTCTGGCGGTCACTAGCCATGCGACCAGCAAGCTACCCGACGAGGATTCGCTGTTCCACGTCGGCACCCTTGGGTTTCGCGGCGAGGCGTTGGCGTCGATCGCTTCGGTCAGCCAGATGATTATCCGCAGCCGAACGCCCGATGCGGCTGGCGGCAGCGAGATGTTGATCCATGGTGGCGTGATCGATCCGCCGGCTCCTTGCGGTTGTCCGGTCGGGACCGTGATGGAGGTCCGCAATCTGTTCTTTAATACGCCGGTGCGACGCAAGTTCATGCGGACGCCGCAGACCGAGACCAGTCATATCGTCGAGGCGTTTACGCGGATCGCGCTGGCTAATCCGCAGGTCCACATGGTCTTGCAAAACGGCAACCGCGTCGTCCACGATCTCCCTGCGACCGAACAGATTCGAGAACGCATCCGAGCCTTTTTTGGCGACGAGATCGCCAGCGGCTTGATCCCCATCTCGGGCGACAATGGCGAGGTGAAGCTGACCGGTTTTGTCTGCGACCCAAGCGTCAGTCGAGGCAACAATCGGATGCAGTATCTGTTCCTCAACGGTCGCCACATTCGCGACCGTGCGCTGCAGCATGCTCTGGGCGAAGCCTACCGCGGGCTGTTGATGGTCGGCCGGTTTCCGATCTGCTTTATCAATTTGGACATGCCCTCGGACCTCGTCGACGTCAACGTTCATCCAACAAAATTGGAGGTTCGGTTCACCGAGAGCGGCCGGATCTACAGCCAGTTGTTGCAGACGCTGCGGCACAAGTTTTTGACAAGTGATCTGACCGCGCGCGTTGGCAATTCGATCTCCAGCAACGCGCCCGAGGCGGCTGAACCCAAAGCCGAGGCTGTCGAATCCCCCAACGATCTGGAGCAACGCCAACGTCAGGACGTGATCCAGTGGGCGCGGTCGAGCGATTCGGCCTCCGATCGCGACCTGCCAAACATTCGCCCGTCGATCCGTTCGCTGCCGGGAGAGCTTCCCGATTTCCAACCCTTCCCCGGCGGCGCTCGTGCCGTGTCGCCGGCTGGCGATCGCGACGGCGATTCGTTTGGAACTCCGTTTGAGCCCAGCCCGCGGTTGCCGGGGGCGGAGGTCGGCGGTGATGGCGACGCGGCGCAGCACGATCAAGGTGATGGGGCGATGCGAGTCGATGGGCTGCATTCGTCGAAGCCGCACAGCCATCTCGGTTACCAGGTTCACAATCGCTATCTGGTCACGCAGGACGAGACCGGAATGGTCGTCGTCGATCAGCATGCATTGCATGAACGGATCCTCTACGAACGCGTTCGCGAGAAGGTCTTGAATGGTAGTCTGGAGACGCAGAAGTTGTTGGTTCCCGAGCCGGTTTCGCTGACGCCGTCGGAAGCCGCGGCGGCTCTGGAAGCCAAGGAGCTGTTGGCTCAAGTCGGAATCGAGATCGAACCATTCGGCGGCGACACCGTTGTCGTTTCCGCTTATCCCGCCATGTTGGCGAAGCTGCGACCCGAGGATATGTTGCGGCAGGCGTTGGAGTCGTTGATCTGTGCCGGCAAGGATCCCGAGGTCCGCGATCTGTTGGACCATCTGCTGCACACGATCGCTTGTAAAGCTGCGATCAAAGCGGGCGATCGCTTGACGTCCGAAGAGATCACCAGCCTGTTGGAACAGCGGGACATGTATCAGGACACGCACCACTGTCCGCACGGTCGCCCGACCGCGCTCTTCTTTAGCCGCGAAGAACTCGACCGCATGTTCGGCCGCATGGGAGCTCGCAAAGTAAACCCGACCGGCCACAAGTAACCGATCGTTTTGCTGGGCAGGTTGTGGCTGTGCGGGGCCTTCCGCATGGACTTGTTTTCAAAACCTGCCCCGATGCCACGCATCTCCCTCGAGCCCGCCTATCGCGTGCTGAACCGATAACTGGTCTGCGTTTGATAGGTTTTTCCGGGACGCAGGATCGTCGACGGGAATCCGGGTTGGTTGGGGCTGTCGGGATAGTGCTGCGTTTCCAAGCAGAATCCGCCGCGATGAACGTAGGGGTTGCCCGCCTTGCCGATCAGGCGGCCGTCCAGGAAGTTGCCGCAGTAGAACTGAATCCCCGGTTCGGTCGTGTGGACTTCCATCACGCGGCCGCTGGTCGGTTCATAGACGCGAGCGGCGAGCGTCATCGCTTTGTTATCGTCCGGTTTGTTCAAGACCCAGTTGTGGTCAAAGCCGCGGCCGAACTCGAGTTGCTGATTCTTCTGGTCGATGTCGCGACCGATCGGTTTGGGCTGAGTGAAGTCCATTGGGGTGCCAGCGACCGCGGGCAGTTCTCCCGTTGGGATCGCGGTTGCGTCGACCGGCGTGTAGCGATCGGCATTCAGCATTAATTCGTGATCGAGGATCGTTCCTTCGCCTTCCCCTTTGAGGTTGAAGTAGGTGTGTTGGGTTAGGTTGACGGGAGTCGCTTGGTCGGTCGTCGCGTGGTAATCGACGAGGATCGCGTTGTCATCGGTCAACGTGTAGGTGACGCGAATCTGCAGGTTGCCTGGGTAACCCTCCTCTTTGTCGCGGGCCAGGTACGACAATTGGATCGCGTTTTGCCCTTCGATCGGTTTTGCATCCCAAACGACTTTGTCGAATCCGATGTTACCGCCGTGCAGATGGTTCGGGTTGTTGTTGGTCGCCAGCGAGTAGGTTTTGCCGTCGAGCGTGAACTTGCCTTTGGCGATGCGGTTGCCGTAGCGACCGACGATCGCGCCGAAGTAGGGACGATCGACGGCGTTGATGTAATCTTCGACGCGGTCGTAGCCCAGTGCGACATCGGCCATCTTGCCGTTGCGATCGGGAACGACGATCGACGTGATGATCGCACCGTAATTGGTCACGCTGACGGTCATCCCCGATCGGTTTTTGAGCGTGTAAAGTTGGATCGAATCGAAGTCGTCGACCTCGACCGCGGCGGCTGGGGGTGCCAGAAGCAACGCGGCGGCGGCGATCAGGAGCAGCGATTTTAAGGGGCTGGTTTTCATGGTTTCTCGGCAATAGGGGAGGGATGTTGGGCGCAAGACCTTTCTATCCTAGCCGTGTCGACGCGCGAAGCAACGCGATGGTGCGTCGCCGGGGTGCGATATTTTGTCAGCTGGAAGGATGCTCACCCCGACTTGGCTTTGCTGCGAAACTTGCCCGGCGTCATGCCGACGATCCGGCGAAAGACGACATACATATATTCGGGATTGTCGAACCCGCAAAGGATTGCGATCTGTTCGGCCGGCAGTTCGGTGCTGGTCAGCAGTTCGCAGACCCGTTTGATTTGAACGTGGCGGATCTCTTGTTGCGGCGTTCGCCCTAGGTATTGGCGCAGTTTACGTTCCAGCGAGCTGCGCGAGATCGCCACGTTATCGGTCACGTCGACGACGTTGATCCCGCGACAGGCGTTCTCGCGGATGTAGCGAAGGGCGGCAGCGATGTCGGGATCGTCGATGGCGACGACATCGGTCGATTGCCGCTCCGCCACGCCCAGCGGTTGGATCAGGTGTTCTGTCTTTTGGGGGACTTCGCCGTTCATCAACTGAGTCAGCAGCTCGGCAGCTCGGAACCCAACTCCTTCGGCGTTAGGGATCACGCTGGACATCGGCGGACTGCAGACGCGGCACAGCAGCGTGTCGTTGTCGGCGCCGATGATCGCAACTTCTTCGGGGACCGACAGCCCTTCCTGTAGGCAGGCGTCGACGACTTGTTGTCCGCGCAGATCGTTGCAGGCCATGATCCCACAGGAGGAAGGTAGCGTTCGCAGCCAGGCTCGCAATCGCTGCTGTTCCTCTTCCCAGGAAAGTGCATCGGGGCCATACCAGGGCGATTCGTACTGGTGGCAGCGTCGCTGCGCCGCTTCGACGCGCTGAGAAAAAGCGTCCTGTCGGCGCTCCGACCAAGCCTCATTGGTAAAGCCGCAAAATCCAAACTCGCGAAAGCCGCGTTCCAGTAAATGCTCTGCTCCCATGCGTCCGATCGCAGCGTCGTCGGACCAGACGTAGGTCCGCCCGTGCGACTGGTGCCTGTCGGTTAGCTCGATCAGGGGGACTCCGGTCGCTTGGACCGTCTGCAGTAGTTCCGGGGTGGTGGTTCGCGAGATGATCCCATCGCCCGCCCAGTTGGATAACCAGCGTGGGGGCTCTTGGGTGAGGTCATGCTGGTCCAAGAAGACCGACCAATCGTCGAACATTCGCATGTGTTGGATGATCCCCGAAAGGACCTGCCGGCCGTAGATGCTAGAGGTTTCGACGATCAGGGCGACGTGGCGTTTCATGGCATGTTACGGCGATATTTGGTTTGCGAAGTTACCGATTGGGGGTCGTTGGCGATGTTGACAATATATCTTAGAACGTTGACGTTATGACACATGGATTTCGTAGCGGGGCGATCTTAGACTCAAAGTGGCGTTTTAGGATTCTTACCTACGCCATCCCCGCTGCCGCAGTCATTTTCTTGCGATTCTCGTTGCGAGGCTGTTTGTCTTCGTTCGTGCTCCCGTGTGTGGATTGGCCGTGGGGCGTCGTTTGTTTTGCTTTTTATTATCCCACTTGGAGATCTTCAAATGAGATCGAGTTCTAGTGCTGGCGCCCCAAGAAGAGGCTTTACGCTGGTCGAGTTGTTGGTCGTGATCGCGATCATCGGCATTTTGGTCGGGTTGTTGTTGCCAGCGGTGCAGGCGGCTCGCGAGGCGGCTCGCCGGATGCAATGTTCCAACAATCTGAAGAACAATGCCTTGGCGATGCACAACTACCACGACACCTATCAGTCGCTGCCATCGGTCGGCTACGACTTTTATGGCGTCAATCTCGACACGCATTCGTGGGTCGCTCGGATTCTGCCGTACATCGAACAGGGGCCGCTTTACGAGACGATCAACTTCAATGAGCGGATCAATTCGCACGACCGACAACAGCAGTTTCGCGAAGCGGAGTTGTCGGTGATGACGTGTCCTTCGGAAGGAAGCGTCCTTGGTCAGTCCGAAAGTCCGACGCAGTGGTCGACGCGTCGTGGCAGCTATGCCGTGAACATGGGGAACACCAACTATGGCCAAGAGAATGCTTCCAATTGGGATGGTGTCTGGACGTACAATTTTGGCGGGGCGCCGTTTAAGGTGCATGCTCAGAAAGCGTTCCGCGACGTGACCGACGGTACTTCCAACACGTTGCTGCTGTCGGAAGTTCCGATCAACAAGAACAGCCAGGGCTATCGTGGCTTGTATGCCGCGACGATCGTCACTTCGGGAGCAGGTTTTACGACGTATCTGTCTCCCAATACGACAGCTTCGGTCGATGGTGGAAGATATTGTTGGGGAGCCACGGATTTCGCGCCGCGGACGATTCCGTGCCATTACGGGAGCAGGTGGCAAGCGGCGACCTACGCGTCGATGAGTCTGCATCCGGGCGGGGTGCAGTCGGCTCTGGTCGATGGGTCGGTTCGGTTTGTCGCGGAGACTGTCGATCTGTTTGCGTGGCGGTCTGCGTCGACGGCCAACGGCGGCGAAGTTAACCCTCTTTGATCTTTCCGCTTCCACGTTTCTGTACACAGGGCGTCATGTTGCACGTTGTTGCCGCGTGGCGTCTTTTTTTTGGGTTCATCGGTAGTTCGATCTTTATCTATTTGGAGCGTTTAATGGTTCGTCGAGATGTGCGTCATCGTTTGGTTTGGGCTGCGTCGGTCATGTTGTTGGTGGTGGGGTGTGGTCGAACGCGCAGCGATCAAATCGCGGTTTCGGGGCAAGTGCAATTTGACGGGAAGCCCGTTGCCGAAGGGACGATTTCGTTTATGCCTGTCAGCGGTACAGGGCAGACGACAGGGGCCCAGATCGTCGATGGAAGCTATGCCACCACCGTTTCGCCAGGAGAGCAGGCGGTTCAGATTACGGGGACCAATGTCGTGAAGTTGGAAGATCCGACGGAGGAAGAGGTTAGCCGAGGGATCACCGAACGCGTCGATCAGTACATTCCGGCGAAATACAACCGCCAGTCGGAGCTTCGGATTACCGTGGCAGCCGATTCGCCAACCCACGATTTCGATCTGCAGCCCTAAACGCTGGGGTGGTTAAGTGCCCCGCGTGTCAGCGAATCCTTTCGTCGGTGCGCAGCTCTATTCGGGCAGACCGGATCGCCAGCGGCTTACCGGCGACGCGAATCGCGATCGCCGCCGGTGCGGTTCGCTCTCTTTCTTATTTGCTCGGTCAATCAGCCGAGTCTTCGCCGCAGTGGATCTCCAGTTGCACCTCGCCGGTGATTTCGGCAGGGGAGGGGAGGGCAGGGGGGATGATCTCGATCGCCAGCTGATTGCTCAGCTGCAGCAGGTCGGTGATATCGATCCGAAAAGGAGCCTGTTGGGCGGTTGAATTTGCTAGCGGGGTTTCATTTAGCGAAACGTGCGCGGTTCCAACGCAGGCGGTGATTGCTAGCTCGACGCGTTCTTCCGGGCCGATTCCAGTCGGTCGATTAAAATGACGAACGTACAGAACAGGGCCCGTGTAATCGCCGAGGAATCGATCCGATGGTTGGTCGATTCGGCCCGCGACCGGCTGGGCGTCGGGGCGCTTCAGCGGCGTTAATTTCCAAGGTCCTCGCAGGCGGATCGTGTGGGGTGCGGCTGGCGGCATCGAATTTGTGGGACTTTCTCTCGGGGGGGGGATGTTCTTGCAAGCTGTGCCGGAAACAGGCTAGGCTGGCAACCGGTGGTCTCCCGCAGTTTGGGGCGGGGCGATGTGTTGTCGATGATCCTTTCAGGCGTTATCGGTCACCGATACACTTAGAAACGGGAACCTCTCTATGAACCAATACCTTCTTCCTTGTCAAGGAGCGTTAATCGTGCTTAATCGTGTGAGCCGAATCGGATTGTTGCAATCGATTCGAAGACACAAAACGATCGGTGTCGGCAAATTACTGCTCGCATTGCTGTTAGTTGGTGTGGTCGCGGGCAATTCCCAGGGGCAAGATCCTTCGGAATCGAGCGAAGAGGCGTTGGCGGTTTATGCCGACGCGGCTAATTTCCAGAACAATGGCGCCTTTGACCTCGCGATTGCGGAATGGAAGAAGTTCCTTAAAACGCACGCCAAGGACCCGCTTGCATCCAAGGCGGCGCATTATCTGGGGATCAGCCAGATGCGGAAGGAATCGCCCGATTACATGGCCGCTTCCGAAGCGTTCAAGCAGGCGCTGGCGGCGAAGGATTTTGAGCTGGTCGAAGAGGCGCTCAGCAATCGCGGTTGGTGCCTGTTTGCTGCCGGTCAGAACGATCAAGCGAATCAGGCGAAACGATTCAGCGAGGCGTTGGCGGTCTTCGATGAGTTGCTGAAGAAGTTTCCCAAGACGACGTTCGCCGATCAGGCGCTCTTTTACAGCGGGGAAGCGGCCTATGCGTCGGGGAAACCGGCAGCGGCGGTCGGGTATTACCAGCGGTTGATCGATCTGCCAAAGGGGAAGGAGTCGCCGCTGTATTGCGACGCGATCTATGCCAATGGCGTTGCGTTGGAGGATCAACAGTTGTGGAAAGAGGCGTTGGTCGCCTACGGCAAATTGGTAACCGGGTGTGCCGATTCGGATCTGTTGCCCGAGGTGCAGATTCGCCAGGCGGACATCAACGTGCGGTTGGAGCAATTTAAAGAGGCGGCGCCGCTGTTTCGCAAGGTCGCCGATTCCAAGACGCGATTGTCCGATTACGCGTTGTTCCGATTGGCCTTCTGCGCTGTCCAGTTGCAGGATCCCGACGCGGCTGCAAAGACCTACGATGAATTGATCACCGATTACCCGGAGAGTCAGTTCGCTTCGGCGGCGTTGATCGCTGCGGGTCAGAGCTATTATCGGGCGGGCAAGTTCGACGAAGCGGCGGCGAAGTTCCAAGCTGTCTTGAAGTTGGACGATGCGGTGGCGGCGACCGAAGCGGCTCACTGGTTGGCGACGATCGCGGCCAAAAATAACAAGAACGATGAAGTGATCGCGATCTCTCGGGCTGCGATCGCCAAGGGGCTGGACGGTTTCTTCGCCGCCAGCGTGAAGATGGATCTGGCCGATGCGCTTTCGAAAGCGCCAGCGACCAGCGAAGAAGCGATCGACTTGTATGTGGCGGTTGCCAAGGAGTCGGCGGGCCAGCCGGTGGCGGCTCGGGCCCTCTACAACGCTGGCTTCACAGCGCTGCAAAATCGCGATCTCGCCAGTGCTGGCAAGTTCGCCGATCAGTTTATGGCGGAGTATTCGAAGGACCCGTTGGTTCCCGATGTGTTGTATGTGGCTGCCGAGGCGCAGCTGCAGACGGGCAAGCCGAAAGAGGCTGCAGCGACCTACGATCGTCTGTTGCAATTGTCGAAAGAACACCCCTCGCGTTCGCTGTGGATCTTGCGTGGCGCAACGGCTGCTTATTTGGCCGAGGACTATTCCGCTGTCGTCGACCGGTTGACCAAGGCGATGGGGGAACTGAAGGCTCCCGAACAGCAGGCCGAAGCGGAGTTCATGATCGGGTCGAGCTATTACAAGCTGGACAAGAAGGGTGAAGCGTTGAAGACGCTGGAAAAGAGTCGTCAGACGAGCAGCCAATGGAATCAAGCGGCCGACGTGTTGGTGACCTTGGGCCGCGTTCAGTTGGAGGCTGGCAAGCCTGAATTGGCTGAGAAGTCGTGGCTGCAGGTGATTGCCGAATCGCCTGCGTCGGGGGCTGGGTTCCAGGCTCGCTATCGCTTGGCGCTGTTGTTGTCTGGCAAGGAGGACTTCGATGGGGCGAAGAAGTATTACGACGAGATCCTAGCCGCCGATAACCAAACTGCACTCAAGCCGTACGCCCTTTATGGCAGCGGCTGGTGCCAGATGAAGAAAGAGAAATACGAAGAGGCATTGGTCCAATTGGATCAGGTCTTGAAGGAATTTAAAGACCATCCGGTCGCCAAAGATGCTCAATTGGCTCGTGGTATCTGCTTGCGAAAGCTGGGCCGCGACGACCAGGCTCGCAGCGCGTTTGAAGATCTGCTGCGACGCGGTCCGCAAGGGATCGAACTAGGGCACGCGTTGTACGAACTGGCCCTCTTAGAGGTTGGTGCCAAGCAACCGGCGAAAGCCTCGGTCTATCTAAAGCGATTGGTCGGCGACGTTCCACAGTATCCCGATCTGGACAAGGTGTTGTATGAACTGGCGTGGGCGATGCGCGACCAGGGGGATGAGGCGGCGGCAATCCAGCATTTTGGGCAGTTGGTCGTCAAGTTTCCGAAGACGACCTTGGCTGCCGAAGCCAGTTATCACGTCGGCCAGCAGCAGTTTGACATGGGCAATTTCAAGAAAGCCGCCGGCGCCTTTGCGACGGCGGCCGAACATACCACCGATCCCGCGTTGCTAGAGAAAGCGTATTACAAGTTGGGTTGGTCGGGGTATCAGTTGGGGAATTACGACGGCGCCAAGCGTTCGTTCGAGAAGCAATTGAAGTCGGCTCCCGACGGGCCGCTGAAGGTCGACGCGATGGTGATGATCGCCGAATCGATGTTCAAGGCGGGAGAGTTCGCTTCCGCCCTGGAGGGCTATCGCAAGGCGCGAACGATTGTCCTGGCCGAAGGGAAAGGAGCGGGGGCGCCCGATCCAGAGGCTCAACAGTTGCGCGAGTTGGTCTTTTTGCATGGCGGTCAATGTTCGCAGCAATTGAAGAAATGGGACGAGGCGCTGCAGTGGTTTGATCAGATGCGCGATCTGTTTCCATCGACCGCGTATTTACCGCAGGTCTTTTACGAAACGGGATATTGTTATCAACAGTTGAATCAATATCCCAAAGCCTTGCAGTATTACGGTCAGGTGGCGGCCAATTACCGCGACGAAGTTGCCGCGCGGGCGAGATTCATGATGGGTGAGATTCATTTTTCGCAACGGGAACTGACCAAAGCTATCCCCGAATTTCAACGCGTGATGTTTGGTTTTGGAGGCGAGAAGGCGCCGGTGGAGATCAAGAACTGGCAAGCCAAAAGCGCGTTTGAAGCGGGCCGCTGTGGTGAGTTGTTGATCCAGAGCACTGCCGGAGAGAAGCGAGCCAGCGCGATCGAAATCGCTCAAGGCTTCTATAAATACATCGCGGAAAAACATCCGCAACATGAACTGGTTGCCAAGGCCAACGAGCGAAGCGGCGTACTGAATCGGCTTTAGGGCTGTCAGTGGTCCGCCGTGTCGTGGCCTCGGGCGGTCGGCGGTCCGTTAGCGGTCGACCGGAAGAAAGTACCAGCAAACGATCAAACAGTTAGCGGGGCATGTTGTCCAGTCGCTAATCGGATTAATATTGAATGGTCGCCTGCGGCCTGATCCGCCTGGATCGGAACAAGCTGTCGAACCTGTTTGGGTTTGAGTTCGAGAGCGCTCGAGCTTTTGCCAGTCGTTAACTCAGGCGAACTTCCAAGGGAGAACGTGTGTGGATTTGATCATTCGACCAGCACCTAATTGGCTCCGATTGGGATTCTTCGCAATCGCTGCGGGCTGTCTCTTGGGCGCCCTACCGTCGGCGGCCCAGGACGCTTCGCAGATCGTCGATGAAGCGGCGTTGAATCAACTGACACAGCCCGATCCGGCTGCGGCGTCATCAATCGATGGTGACGCGGATAAGCCTGCTGGAATCGACATCTTGTCGTTGATTTCCAAGGGGGGCATCTTCATGATCCCGATCGGCGTGATGTCGCTGTTGGTTGTGACGCTTGGTGCCGAGCGACTGTTTGCCTTGCGCGGAGGGCGGATGGTGCCATGGGCACTCAATCGAAAGCTGGAGATGCTAGCCGATCCGATCGATACGTTTGATCCCGAGGTCGCCTACCAAGCGTGTCGCCGCTACCCTTCGCCGACGGCGCGGGTTGTCGCGTCGTTGTTGCTCCGCACCGGCCGTCCGCTGGCGGAGATCGAGCGGACCGCCGCCGAGGCTGCCCAACGCGAAGCGGATCGTTTGGCGGGGCCTATCCGGTGGTTGTACCTGGCTACCGCGATTACGCCTTTGATGGGATTGTTGGGGACGGTCTGGGGCATGATCCGCGCGTTTCACGACACGACCCAATTGGCTGCGGGGCAAAACAAAGCCGAGTATTTGGCCGAGGGGATTTACGTGGCGTTGGTCACGACGTTGGCCGGTTTGATCGTGGCGATTCCCGCAGCGATTCTGGCGCATCATTTCGAAGGTTGCTTGACGCGGGCGTTCCACCGCATCGAAGAGATCTGTTTTTTGGTCGCTCCCGGCTTGGAAAGATTTAACGGCCGGATGCGGCTCGATTTTGATGGCCGCTTGGTTCCCCTGACCTCGGCCAAACCGCCCGTCGCCCCCCCAGCGGAACGCCCTTCGAAAAAGTCGCCTGGGATGTCCGGTAAAACTTCCGCCACGCCGGTTCGCTAGTCTCCTGCGAGAACAAATCTATGGCCGTGCAACTGAAAAAGTCCCAAGCGACAAGCACGCTCAGCTTGACTCCGTTGATCGATGTCGTCTTCTTGTTGCTGATCTTTTTTTTGGTGGCATCGCGATTTGCTCAGGAAGATCGGCGGATCCCGATCGAACTCCCTTCGGCGACTAGCGCCACGCCGATGACCGAACAGCCGAAGGAGATCGTTGTCGACATCGATTCCGAAGGGGCTTTGGTGCTCAACGGGAACACCGTGACCGCCGACGAATTGGAGGCCGAATTGGTCCGCGGTGTCGCCAGCAATCCGGTGCATCAATCGGTCGTGATCCGCGCCGATCGACGCGTGCAGTTCCAGGCTGTCGTCACGGTCATGGATCTGTGTAACCGCACCGGTGTCGCCGATTACACCGTCACAACGCAAGAAGGCCCCGGCGAATATTAGTTGAAAAAAATGTCTCCTCATTCCTATTCAAGATTGCCGTCGGACGAAGTGCCGCCCGAAAGCGACCAGATGTGGCCGCTGGATCTGGCGCTCGTTGCGCTTGGCGGTTCGCTGATGTACATGGCGGCCAGTCGCTTGGGATGGGATGATTCGCGTTGGCTCTACAACGCCAAAACCTATGCGGTTGCGATTCCAGCCGGCATGATTCTGATCGATTTGTTGTTGCGGAAGTTTGTTTCGCGGTACATGCAACGATCGCTGCAGTTTGGTTTTTTGGTCAGCATGTTTGTCCATTTGGTGCTGCTGATCCTGGCCGTTAACGTCGTGATCTTTGCCCGGTACTGGCCCGAGGCGGTCGACGGCGTCCAGCCTCAGAAGACGCCGGTTCGCAAGACCCTTCCCGACAATCTGTTTCGCGTGAACCCCGATTCTGTCGCCAAGCAGCCCGATTGGGCGAAGCCGGTCGATGCGACCAGCGAAGCCCGCGTGACGCCAGTCGAAGCGAAGCGTTTGCCGCGAATCGCGGAGGTTGCAAAGCGTTTGGAAATGCCGACACCGCCGCAGGTCGAGCATCAGCCGCAGCCGTTTTTGGTCCCGCGGGATCAACCGACCGAAGCGCAGCCGACGCTGGCCGACGCTCCGTCGAAACTGGCTCGGCAGATCGCCGCTGTCACACCGAACATGCGTTCGACGACCGAATCGATCCAAACGCCCGACGTGCCTCAGCAGCAGGCCGCGCCGCAATCGCCACAAGCCAGTGCCGCCACCGTTGCTCGCAGTCGGGCTGCGGGGGCATCGGCGCAGACTCCCCGGTCAGCTCCGGAAATGCAGGCTTCGCCCAATCGCAGCGAGGCGGTAGCGCGCCGCAACACGCCGCAAGCGGTTCCGCAAATCCAAGCCCGCAGCGATGCGGCAGCGATGCTCCGCCGGGAGACTCAATCGCGGACGACGCCGTCGATGTCAGCTCCCGCGGCGCCTAGCCTGAGTGTCGCGCGGAAATCGGAACGCGCGACGCGTCAGCTGTCCGACCGCGGTGCCGGGCCGCCGCGTCGCGCTTCGACGTCCAGTGGGGCTTCGTTAGCTCCTTCGATGGCGCAGAGCGAATTGCCCAGCAGTCTTAGCGGCGCGTCGACGGCTCCGACCGCTGCGGCGCAGCGATCGCCTGGTGAGCAGGGAATGCCGACGATCGCTTCGAGTATGGCCAACAGTTCTAGCCCGTTGACCGGTCGTGCCCGTGGGGCCGCTCGATCGATGGCGATGACTGCCGGTGCGGGACAGGTGAAAGTTCCGCAAGCACAAGGCCAGCAAGGGGATGCGGCGACCGGAGATCAAGCGGGACCGCAATTGGCCGCTCGCGGCGCGATGACCGGCCGCGCCACGGCAGCCAGCGACGCGATGGCATCGATCGGTACGCCAACGCCACTGAACATCATGGCCGACGATGGGCCAGCCGGAATTGGGCGGGAACTGGCACCGCGGATGGGCTTTCCGTCGGATCGTGTGAACGATCGGCCGATGATCGCGTTGCAGCCGAATCAGCAACGTTTCCAACGTCGCCAGTTGGGCGGCCTGACGCCTCCGCCAGCCCCTCGCGTCGCATCGGTCGAACCGTTTCAGCGTCGCTTGATGCGGACCGCTGGAGGCGCGACGCCCGCTCCGGCAGGATTGGTAGGACCGGAAACGGAAGAGGCGATCGAACGGGGGTTAGCGTATCTGGCGGCTCGGCAGAAACCCGATGGCAGTTGGTCGCTGCAAGGGCATGGGGAAGATGTGAGTTTACGTAGCGATACCGCCGCGACAGCGCTTTGCGTGTTGGCCTTTCAGGGAGCCGGTTACACGCATTTAAAGCACCAATATGCCAATGCCGTTGCCAAAGCGATCGACTTTCTGAAGCGGAATCAGAGCGAAAATGGTGATCTGTTTCGCTCCGAAGATCCCGACTCGAATCTTAACGTCTGGTTGTACAGTCACAGTATCGCTGCCCTTGCGGTTTGCGAAGCCTATGGGATGACTCAGGATCCCGAGCTCGCCGATCCGGCGCAGCGGGCGATCGATTTTATCGTCTCCAGCCAGCATCCAACTCGCGGTGGTTGGCGGTATCAGCCGCAGGTCAGCAGCGATACCAGCGTGACCGGTTGGATGACGATGGCTCTGAAGAGCGGCGAGTTGGCGGGGCTGAAGGTCCCAGAGAAGACGTATCAAGGGATCGACAAATGGGTCACGCTCAGCCAGGATTCCGCCGGTAAGCCGTATCTGTTCCGCTACAACCCCTACGCGCTCAACACGCCCGCCCAACGCCACGGTCGCGACGTCACGCCGACGATGACCGCGGTCGGGATGTTGATCCGAATGTATCGCGGCTGGCGACGCGATAATCCGAACATGGAAGCGGGAGCTGATTATCTGCTGGAACATCTCCCGGAACTCGGCAGCCCCAGCCGGCCCGAGCGCGATACCTATTACTGGTACTATGCGACGCAGGTGATGTTTCACATGGGAGGCGAAACGTGGGAGCGGTGGAACAATAAACTGCATCCGTTGCTGATTCTGGGCCAGGAAAAAGATGGCCCCGACGTCGGCAGTTGGGATCCCAAGCTGCCGATTCCCGATCGCTGGTCTCCGCACGGCGGACGGCTCTATCTGACGACGATGAATCTACTGTCGTTGGAAATCTACTACCGGCATCTGCCGATCTACGAAGACACCGCCCGCTGATCGTTTCTTCACCCTCCCTCAGGGAGGGTCGAACCCGCGCAGCGCGGTTCGGGGAGGGGAGTTTTCGGTGATTCCGCGTCGGTCGAGCCGGCGGCATACCCTCCCAACTTCGTTGGGCGGGTGCAGTTGATAGGCATTTGTAATGTTTGCTCGGTGCGAACTGGGCGATGGGATCAATTGCAGTGTGACCTTGCTGAAGTGTCGGTTCCGGGTGTTGGTGTTGTCGTTTTGTTGTGCTGGTTGGATGGGATTCTCAGGCCCTTCTTCACCCTCCCTCAGGGAGGGACGAACCCGCGCAGCGTGGTTCGGGGAGGGGAGTTTTTGGTGATTCCGTGTCGGTCGATCCTGCGGGCGGCCCTCCCCGAAAAACTCGCTAAACGCTCGTTCTTCGACCCTCCCAACTTCGTTGGGCGGGTGCAGGTGTATTGATGCTGTTGACTTGAATGCTGCACGATGATCCCGAGGGGAGTGATTGTTGTGGCATGTTAAGTTTTGCGTTCCGTTGATCGTTTGACGCTCTTCATTCCTGATCCGATAGCCTTGCGAGGTTTAAATTTGTAGGGCAGGCCCAATTCATAGGTGATCGCACGAGCGATCGCTTCGGCATCCTCTTCCACTTGCTTGTCAGTAAACCGGAGGACTTGCCAGCCGAGGCTTTCGATGTGTTTTTGGCGTTTCAAGTCGTCGCTCAAGACACTGTCGTGAAAGCCACCGTCGATTTCAACAACCAGCATCATCTGAGGGCATGCAAAGTCGACGATCCACGGATGAATCGGGTGTTGTCGCCGAAACTTTAACCCGCATAGCTGTTTCGCTCGGAGGACACTCCATAGCAAGCCCTCGGAGGCTGTTTGGGTTTGCCGTAACGCTCGTGCCCGTGAAATATCATCATCTGGTTGGTGTTCCGCCATGATTGCGTCTCTCGGGCTGGTTCTACTTCAATCGTTAGGCTTCGCAGGTTAGGTGTCGTTGATCGTGAGGCTATGGGTTGCAGCACTACGTGAATTATATCGCCGGTGTCGGTCGATCTAGCGGTTTATCTGTCGGTGTTGCATGGATTCGAATCATTTGCCCAACTTCACCCTCCCTCAGGGAGGGTCGAACCCGCGCATCGCGGTTCGGTGAGGGGAGTTTTTGGTGATTCCGCGTCGGTCGATCCGGTGGCATACCCTCCCCGAAAAAACCGCTAAACGCTCGTTTTTCGACCCTCCCAACTTCGTTGGGCGGGTGGAATTGCTGGATGGGAATCGGTGAATGCTCGCGATTGATTTGGTGGTTCGCTACAATGCTGCCAACACTCACGCTCCTGTTTGACTCCCACCTTGAGAACCCTATCATGACATCGTTGTTTCGCAGCTTGCTGGCTGCTTTGATCCTTCTGCCCGCATCCGCTTTGTTTGCTCAACAGGTTGCGATCGATCAGCTCGATCCCGAGATGGCGGTCGCCAAGAAAACTGTCGATGGACTCGACTGGTACGACGTCACGCAGTGGGGTGTCGAGGGGCGGATTCTTCCCGATCAGGAACGCGAGCAGTGGTTCGATCGCTTTCCCGCGTCGGCGAAAGGGGAGGTGACCTCGAATGTCTGGAGCCTCAGCCGCGATAGCGCGGGGATGATGGTCCGCTTCAAAACCGATGCGAGCGAGATTCACGTCCACTACAAACTGAAAAAGTCCCGTCTGGCGATGGCGCACATGCCCGCAACCGGTGTCAGCGGCGTCGATCTCTACGCCCGCGATGAAGCTGGCAACTGGCGATGGGTTCAGGTCACGCGGCCATCGTCGCAGGAGATGAAGGTCAAGATCGTCGGCGATTTGGCAAAGGGGATGCGAGAGTATGCCGCCTATTTGCCGCTGTACAACGGCGTCGAATTCATGAGCATCGGTGTGAAGCCGGGCAGTCACTTCGAAGGTCTCGCACCGCGTCCCAAGCCGATCGTCTTCTATGGAACCAGCATCACCCACGGCGCGTGTGCCAGTCGTCCCGGGATGGTTCATACGGCGATCTTGGGCCGCCGAATGGATATGCCAGTCGTCAACTTGGGCTTCTCCGGCAACGGCCGGATGGACAAAGAGGTTGGCGATTACCTGACGCAAATCGATGCCGCGGCGTTTGTCATCGATTGCTTGCCGAACATGGGGCCTGCGGATGTCACGGCCAAATGTATTCCGCTGATCAAACAGCTCCGCGCCGCCCATCCGTCGACTCCGATCATCCTTGTCGAGGATCGTCGCAACACAAACGATTGGATTCTGCCAGCTCGGCAAGCGCATCACACGAAGAATCATGCCGCGTTAAAAGCAGCTCACGCCAGCTTGGTCGCCGACGGGGTGACCGGCCTGCACTACATCACTGGCGATACTCTGTATGGCGACGACTCCGAAGGAGCGACCGACGGTTCGCACGCTAGCGACCTGGGGTTCATGCGGCAGGCGATGCAGTTCGAACCGATTTTGCGCGGCGCTCTCGGTGAGGGACGCTAGTCCCCGCTTCCGGGTGGAACTCGAGTTTTGAACCTCGAGGGTCGGTGGACGGATATCGCTAAAGTCTGCGATACTCTCAGCACGTCCATCTCTTTTTAGCTGCCGCCGTCCCACCCCGATTCCATCGAATCATGCTGAGCATTGAAACTCTGATCCTGATCATCGGCATCCTGCTGCTGCTGGGCATCGCGTCGAACAAGTTTTCAGCGCGTGCCGGCGTGCCGGTGTTGTTTGTCTTCTTGATCGTCGGCATGTTGGCCGGTTCCGAGGGGATCGGCGGGATCGAGTTCGAAGACTATTCATTAGCCTACGGGATCGGAACGGTTGCGTTGTGTCTGATCCTGTTCGACGGTGGCATCCGAACGCCCTATTCGTCGATCCGATCGGCCTGGAAGCCAGCGGGCGTCTTGGCGACCATCGGCGTCTTTATCACGGCGCTGATCACCGGTGCGGCGGCCGCATGGATTCTGGAGATTTCGATTTGGCAGGGGATGCTGTTGGGCAGCATCGTCGGTTCGACCGATGCTTCCGTCGTCTTCTCCGTTCTCCGCGGCGGCGGCGTTCACATCCGCCCCAAGCTGGCCAATACGCTGGAGGTGGAGAGCGGATCGAACGATCCGATGGCGATCTTCTTGACGGTCGGACTGATTCAAGTGCTCAGCGGCGAAGTTCCCTTTGGCTTTGGATTGGTCACGTTGTTTCTGAACCAGATCGTGCTTGGTTCGGTCGTCGGGATCGGAATTGGTTGGGGCGGAGCGTGGCTGCTCAGCCACGTGCGGCTCGAAGCCGCCGGGCTCTATCCTGTGATGGCATCGGCGCTAGCCCTGTTTTCGTTTGGGCTGGCTGCGGCGTTTGGTGGCAGCGGATTCCTGGCGGTCTATTTGACTGGAATCGTGATCGGCAATCGCCGCCCGGTCTTCTATCGCGGCATCTTGCTGTTCCACGATGCGATCGCCTGGATCTGCCAGATATTAATGTTTACAGCGTTGGGGATCCTTTCTTTCCCGAGTCGGTTGGTCGGAGTGGCGGTTCCCGCGCTGCTGATCTCGGTCGTGTTGATCTTCATCGCGCGGCCGATCGCTGTCTTTCTGTGTGCCTCTCCGTTTAAGTTCACCTTTCGAGAACTGACCTTCCTTTCCTGGGTGGGGCTCAAGGGGGCGATCCCGATCACGTTGGCAACGTTCCCGATGCTCGCGGGGCTGCCGAGTGCATCGTTGATGTTCGACACCATCTTCTTCGTCGTCTTGACGTCGGCATTGGTGCAAGGTTGGACGCTGCCCTACATCGCCCGCTATTTGAAGCTGGAAGTGCCGACCCGTTTGCCGCCGCCGGTCACTCTCGAGATCAGCTCGCTGACAAACGTCGACGGCGACATCGTCGACTATTTTGTCGACGAGTCCTGCCAAGCGACGGGGCGGATGATCAAAGATCTGGCTTTGCCCGAAGGAGTTGTGATCGCGCTGCTGGTTCGCGACGAGCAGATCATTCCCCCGCAAGGACGTTCGGTGCTGCATAGCGACGACCATGTGATCGTCGTCTTGCGGCCGCGCGTTCGCGCTCTGGTCGACCGGATTTTCGCGCGTCGCGAGCAGCTGGAAGATCCGATTCCGGCGGAGTTGGAGTTTCCGCTGCGAGGTTCGATCAAGGTCGGTGAGATCGAACAGTTCTATGGACTTTCAATCGATACCGATAACGATGCGACGCTCGATGAATTGGTGCGGAAGCGTCTGGAGGTTGCCGACGTCAAGGTTGGCGCGACGGTGCAGTGCGAACAGCTCGCGTTCCGTGTCCGCGAGCTATCGTCCGGCGGGACCGTCGAATATGTCGGCATGACGATCCTGCCGCAATCCGATCCGAACAGCGGCGTCGAAGCGGAAACCTAGGCTCCCAATAACGTTTGCAACAACACGGCATACCTGCGCGGAACGGAAAGGATCCCAACTGCCCCTCTCGGAAAAAACTCCGTGCCTTAGCGCCTCCGTGAGAATCCTTTGATTGATCCTTGGTCTGCGGAATTATTGGCAGAATGATGGGGGCAGCATGATAAGGTTGGTGATCGATAACGAAGCGCGAACGTCTCGCTGATATCCACCATCGCTGCGGAGTAATCATCCTGCCCTTAATCATCCTGCCCTTAATCATTCTGCCCCCATCATTCTGCCAATCTGCTGCTGCCAATCTGCTGCTGCCAATCTGCTGCTCGGGAGACCAACTTTCAGTAATGATTGGGGCGCTGCTCGACGCGAATCCCTGACACGCTTTTCGTCGCAGGGAGCCGGCAATGGCCGGAGCTCGCTGCTGGCGGCCTGCAGTTCGTTGTGGCGGTCGCTTGATTTCGCTCCGCCAGGTCCTACGATGGAGCATTCGATCGATCAACACTGTTGCGGAAACGGCTTCCGCCGGTGGGACGACAAGCCGCAGACAACTTGTTGCCTGCGAGTGCATGAAGAGCTGCTATTGGCTAGACTGTTCTGCTGAATCAACGCATTGATTGGGAACACGTTCCATCGACTTCACTGAGCCCCGAACCATCGGATTTACAAAATGAAATTTCAACTTGCGATCACGCTTGGATTGTTTTCTTGCCTTCTTTCTGGAGCCGCCTTCGCTGAAGACGTGAAGGTTGAAACCGTACTCCGCGGATTGCAGAATCCTTCGAGCGTTAGCTTTAGCCCCAGCGGCGAACTGACGGTTTGCGACTCTCGCGGCCTGGTCGTGATGCTGAAGGAAGGCAAGCCCGTCAACTACGTCACCGGGTTCGATACCGAATTTTGGAAGAGCGACGACACCGGAAAGAAGTGGTACGCCGTCGGACCGCTGTCGGCGATTTGGGTCGGTGACACGTTAGTCGTCAGCGATTCGGGCAAAGGGGATGGCGAAGAGACGTTGCTGATGTTCAGCGCTGGCGGCAAAGCCTCGACCGGCGTGGCAACCAATGCCGTTGGTCCAACCAGCGACGACGCTGCCGATAAGGGCGAAGGCAATTTGACCGGCCTGAGTGCGACGGCTGACGGCAAGCAGATCTTTGTCGCTGGACAAGGCTTTGACGGGAAGTCGTGGGTCCTTTCGGCTGATCCGCAAACCAAGAAAATGCAACCGTTGCTGTCGGCTGACGACAACGGTATCGCTACCAATTCGCCGATGCAAACCTTGGTCGGTCCCGATAACACGCTCTACGTCCTTTACTCGGGCAAGGGGGGCGCAGCGGATGGGGTGATCGTTCAGTGGGATCTGGCAACCAAGAAGCCAGTCGCACAGTGGAAGCTTGACGGCGTTATCAATCCAATGGGAATGGCTCATATCGATGGGGCCAAGTTCGCCGTTGTCGAAAACAATTGGGCGCTGAACAGCGTGAACGAAGGCCGCGTCGTGACCGTCGACCTGGGCGCAGAGGGGAAAGCTGAAGTTGCCGAGACCGGTGTGAAGTTGCACGGCCCCGTCGCCTGTGCCTTCGGTCCCGACAACCGTCTGTATGTCACGCAGATCGGCGAGAAGATGGACGCCGCCGAAGGTAGCGTCGTCGCCATCAGCGGCCTGAAGTAAGCCTCTTTAAGTGCTCTTGCAGCAATTCCGGCAAGCGAGCCATACGCCTCGCTTGCCGCCGCTTTTGAATTGCTCCTCCAGCGACGCGGCGGTTTTCTCGGGCCTCCGTGAGAGTTCTTCAGTTCCCACCCACAGCCGTGAAACGGCGGTAGCGTCTAGCTGCGGGCGTGAGCCCGCAGGGCCTGTGGCGTGTTGTTGCGCGCAGCCGCGAAGCGGCGACAGGAATCGAACGCTGTCTGTCGCCGCTTCGCGGCTAATGCGCGCTCTTGAACGCTGCCTGTCCGTGGGCCGACGCCCACGGCTAAATGCTTCCACCGCTTCGCGGCTGAGACAAGATGCTTGCACTAGCTCAAAGTATGGCTGTCCCAGAAGCGTCCGTCCCTGCTTCCCATCCACAGCCGTGGAACGGCGATAGCGTCTAGCTGCGGGCGTGAGCCCGCAGATCCCGTGACATGTTGTTACGCGAAGCCGCGAAGCGGCGACAGCAATCGAACACTGCCGCCGCTTCGCGGCTCCTGCGCGCTCTTGAACGCTGCCTGTCCGTGGGCCGACGCCCACGGCTAAATGCTTCCACCGCTTCGCGGCTGAGACAAGCTGCGCGTCGGCAGCCAACTTGTATGGCATAGTTGGGTCTGCCAGAATGTGTCCGCTGGAGGAGGGGGGGCGTTGGTCAGGAATCTGGTGAGAATAAGACGCCCAGCAGTAAGCACCGGTCTTGCGCACCATTGCGAACAAGTCAAATCCCTCTATTCTCTTCAGGTTGTTCAAGTGAGAAGAACCTTTCCTCGATAGAAACTCATGGAAGACAAGCAACCTAAAGGGAACACGAACGTCACCGAGGCTGTTGTATCGGCGTCCGATGACTCGGTGGAGGAGAAGTACCGACGCCTGTATGAGAAGATGGACAAAACGGCAAGGTCCCGCTTTATCGCGTCCCGGCGTTTTGAGCTTCAGGAGACATTATCGCTCTACACAGTCGTGCTTATGTCATGCGCCGTAATCGGCCTAACCTTGCTCGACGGCCTTGAGATGCTCGCTCCAGAGGCAGCTAAGGCGTCTGCGTTCCTGCAGGTTTTCGCGGCAATCGGCGTTCTTGTCTACTCCGTAATTCTCAGCAAAAGCGATTTCGCTTTACACGCATATCGCCATCATGAGTGCGGAATCGCAATTAACCATCTGAGGAATAGTGTATTTAAGCATATGGTTGACATGCCCAAGGCAGACAAATTCAACAATCTTAGCGACTCCTACAATACAATTCTCGAGCGATTTGAAAATCATCTGAATCTTGATTTTGAAATCATGCTTGTCCGAAGCAAGCACTATCATAAATTTTACGACGTTGGATTCTGTTTCAAATCTTGGGTTTGCGTCAAAGCCTTTCTCGTTTACTGGCACTACTTGTTCTTTATGCTACTCTCCGTTGCTGGACTGGCGTGGATCGGACTCGCATTCGACGGGTAACCATCGCATGCAACGGCGCCGGGCTTGCGCTTTTTATCAATGGAACATCAACCGTCCCGGCCCGTTGATGCGTACCGTTCTACGCCATAGGCACATACTAATGATCGAACTTGGCACACTGGAAAAAGTCGACCCTCGCACTATCTGGAACCACGAAGCGCACGACTTCACACCATGGTTGGCTGACAATCTGGACCGTCTGGGTAGTGCCATCGGGATCGAGCTTGAGCTGCTGGAACGCGAAGCCAACGTTGGCGATTTCTCGCTTGACCTGTTGGCGCGGGATCTTGGGCGCAACGCGAACGTAATAATTGAAAACCAGCTTGCAACAACGGACCACGACCATCTCGGCAAGCTCATCACATACGCTAGCGGCTACGACGCTCAGGTTGTCCTGTGGGTATCAACGGACATACGTGAAGAGCATCGGCAAGCTCTCGACTGGCTGAATCAACGCACTGACTCGACTACTGAGTTCTTTGCCGTCATCGTCGAAGTCATAAAGATTGGGGAGTCCAACCCGGCACTGCAATTTCGTGTTGTCGTTTCGCCGAATGAATGGCGAAAATCGGCACGAATCAAGACAACCGCTGGGACATCTGAAAAGTCTGAGAAGTATCGTACGTATTTCCAAACCCTCATCGATGACCTTCGAGAGACTCACAGATTCACTGGTGCAAAAAAGGCCCAACCGCAAAATTGGTATAGCTTTTCATCGGGCAACAAGAAGTTTGTCTACAGTCATTCATTCGGAGCACGCAACCGAATTCGTGCGGAAGTGTACATCGACACTGGCGACGCCGATGAGAACAAGATGTTCTTTGACTCGCTCCAGAAGGATCGTGAAGCGATTGAATCCCAATTTGGACAGCAACTTGAATGGGAGCGTCTTGACGACAAACGCGCTAGCCGGATTGCAGTCTATCGTAAGGGATCAATTGAGGATTCGTCAGAAGAACTTCAAGCGATTCATGAATGGACCGTACGGCAGTTGTTGAAGCTTAAGGAAGTCTTCGGCCCAAGAGCGTACAGCGAATGCGTGAACCCGAGCGACGAATTCGGCGGAATTTGACATTAACGCGTAGCGTCGACGCCCGGTTGCGATGGCCGTTCTATCAACTTGGATTTGACATCGACTACGATTTGACGCTTGATGAATGGGTGCGTAAGCGGTTGAGGCGAGCGTTACCAACGCGTGAAACGCAACGATAGCGTTGGTCGTTTCACGCGGTGGTCGCGTCAGCGGAGGCATTTTCGCTGGTCGATTGCTCGGCTTCGGGGAGCATTAGTAGGGCTCCGACGAGAAAGCAGATCGCGCCGGCGAGGGTGAAGGCGACTGAGATCGTTGGCCAGTCTTCGGGAGTTGTTGGTAGCGAGATGCCCCAGAAGGCGGAGAGCAGGAAGCTGATGCAGCCGAGTAGGTTGATGGCAACGATCCACCAGGCGATTTCTCGTGGTTGGAACGACCAGTGGGCGTGGCAGGTTTCGATCCAGGCGAGATAGCCCGAAGCGAAGAAGAGGAGCGAGCCAAGGATGTTGGGCGTCCAGATCAGTAGATCCGATTGGAACCAGTTTAATCCTGGGATCATCGCGTCGAAGGTGTTGAAGTTAAAGAGGATCGTCCCGGCAAACTGCAGGGCGCAGCTGAGCCAGCCGACGTCGTGGGGACGCCAGCCGATCAGTTTCCACGATTGGTGCGATGGTCGCCCGGCGTTGGCGGCTTGAAACAACTGCAGCCAAGCGGCAGTGGTGAAGGGGATCGAGCCGGCGAAAAAAATCGTGTTGATGTTGGCTTCGAGTCCCGTTGCTTTAGCCAACGCAGGCACAAGCGTCAGCAAGCTTCCGATGGCGAACAGCGACGCACCGATCGCAAAGATGCAACCGATCCACCAATTGAGACTTTGTGGATTGAAGACCCAAGTCGCCAGCGAGCTTGCCGCGCGGCGGGGGCGAAGCGACTTGCGGTGCTGACGCGACGTCCAGATCGATTCCACTTCGCCGGCCAGCTTGTAGACTCGCCGGGAAACAAAAGGCCACGCACCGCCCGCAGCGATGCAGACGCTGTCGTCTGCAGGGCTGATCGCGTCGCCGCCGTCGTTGATCTGGATACTCGTCACGTGCTGTGTCTACCGATCGAATGTTGTGGGTACGTCAAGCAAAGTCGATCAGTGGTGGAAGCCGGAAGCTTCTTCTGGCGTGATCTGCGACTGGACAGGATGCTTTTTAAAGTAGTCGATCGAGCGTTTGATGTCCTCGATCAAGAGAGCTCCCAGGTCGCGGCTGACACCATGCCGGACCAGGATCCGTTGGATCGCAAGGTCTTGGCGGTTCGCAGGCAATGCGTACGCGGGAACTTGCCAACCGCGACTGCGTAGCCGATCGGCGAGATCATAAAGGCTGAATCCCGGCTCGGCGCCCTCCTTGATCTTCCAGCAGAGTGCCGGGATGCCGGTCTCCATATCGCCGTCGTAGATCACGTCGAAGTATTCCAGCTTTTCCAGCTCGCGTGCAATGAACTTCGCTGTGTCGTAACAGGCGGTGTGGATCTTGCGATAACCCTCTTTGCCCAGTCGCAAGAAGTTGTAGTACTGGCAGACGACCGGACCGCCGGGGCGAGAGAAGTTCAGCGCGATGTCGCGCATGTTGCCGCCCAGGTAGTTGACCCAGAAGATCTCTTCTTGAGGCAGGTCCTGTTCCTCACGCCAGATCACCCAGCCGACGCCCAGCGGCGACAGTCCGAACTTGTGCCCCGAGGTGTTGATCGATTTGACGCGAGGCAGGCGGAAATCCCAGACCAGGTCGGGAGCACAAAACGGAGCCAAGAAGCCGCCGCTGGCCCCATCGACGTGCATCCGAATGTCTAGCCCGGTCTCTTTTTCCAGTTGGTCCAAGGCGTCAGAGACCTGTTGGACGGGTTCGTATTGGCAGGTGAAGGTGACGCCGAGGGTTGGCACGACGCCGATCGTGTTTTCGTCGCAGCGCTTGATCACTTCTTCGGGAGTCATGATCAGGCGATCGTTCTCCATCGGGATCTCACGCAGTTCGACGTCCCAGTAGCGGGCGAACTTGTGCCAGCAGACTTGAACCGGGCCAGTGATCAGATTCGGTTTATCGTAAGGTTTGCCGGCCGCCTTGCGCTTCGCCTCCCAAGCACGCTTCATCGCCATCCCCCCCAGCATCGCCGCTTCGCTGGAACCGGTCGTCGAGCAGCCGATCGTGTTGGCGGCGGTCGGCGAATTCCAAAGGTCGGCAAGCATGTGCACGCAACGCGCTTCGATCTCCGCGGTCTGCGGATATTCATCCTTGTCGATCATGTTCTTGTCCATGCACTCGTCCATCAACTTGTGCACTTCGGGCTCCGCCCAGGTCTGGCAGAAGGTAGCCAGATTCTGCCGCGAGTTGCCGTCGAGCATCAGTTCGTCGTGGACCAACGAATAGACGTGCCGCGGATCGTGCTCTTCGCCCGGGAACTTGTATTTTGGCAGCTGGCCAGCAAGGTCTGTCGATCCGTAAACATCGTCGTCGAGTAGTTCGCGAATCGAATCTTTATCGTGCAGTGGCATTTTATTTCCTTGGAGAACGCTTCGTTCGGCGTGGCGGACAGCGAGATGATTTTGCGTTGTTTGAAATCGACCGAGTCGCAAACGGCTTGCCGTTTGTTCGAGAGGCTGATCGGGACAGACGTGAACCTACCAACTGACGTGGACACTTGCCACCACGATACAATCTGCAAAAGCGTGGTTGATGAGAAGACCGAACGGGAACCGAAGGTGCTGCCAAAGTGGTACCACGTCGGATCACGCATGGTCGCGATTTACCGTTGGTGTCATACTGGGCCGGTGTTTGGTCCGCTGGCGTTGGTTTGTTCTCGCCTGCAATGAAGTTCACAGCCGCCAGGCGATGCGTCGCCTCGAAGGAATCGATCGGGAAATGCAGGAGCTGGCTTGGTACGTCGTTTTGATCGTCGCGGGGTTCATTGCAGGGATCATCAATACGATCGCGGGTGGTGGATCGTTCCTAACGCTCCCGGCGCTGATGCTGTTCGGCCTAGACCCCAAGGTTGCCAACGGGACCAATCGCGTGGCTGTCTTGTTTTCCAGTGCTTCGGCGGTTGCCACGTTCAACAAACACGGGTTCTTGAATCGGCGATTGGCCTTCGAGCTGACGATTCCAACGCTGGCCGGAGTGCCGGCGGGCGGATTACTGGCGGTCTATCTGCCATCGGGTATTTTCGAGGCGATCTTTGGCGTGATCTTCTTGTGCATGGCGGTGTTGATCGCGATGAATCCCAAGCGGTTGATCGAAGCGCGCCAGGCGAGCGACCGGTCGCGATGGGTCACAGCTCCGCTGTTTTTTGCGATCGGCATCTACGTCGGTTTCATCCAAGCGGGGATGGGGATTCTGCTGTTGATGGCGATGAGTCTGTTGAACACCGGCGACCTGTTGGCCTCCAACGCGATTAAAAACCTGATCGGTTTTTTGGTCACTCTGGCTGCCGTCGCCTTGTTTGCTTTCTACGGCTACATCGAATGGCTGCCTGGGTTGACGATGGCCCTGGGGAACGCGATCGGCGGCGTGGTGGGAGCGAAGCTGGCAATCAAAAAGGGGAACCGCTTGATCTTTGTCTTCTTGATCGTCGTCATGACCGCATCGGGCGTGAAGATGATTTGGTCGAGCCTCGCCTGATCTCATGAGAGGCTTGGGCATCTTTCCTGGGGCTGCGGAGCATCCCGTTACGATTGCGTTGCGGAGACCGATTTCACATTGAGAAGCTCCATCGAACAGAGGTTTTGTTTACAATGTCTCGAAAACGATTCGCTTCTAATTTTTGATAGGTCACCGTCGCATGAAAGCTTCTGTCGTCGCGCTTGCTCTCGTTTCGCTGTTTGTTTCAACCGCTGCCACAGCGGACGAAGCGTTCCCCAAGGGGCAATGGGTTTCGCTGTTCAACGGCAAGAATCTCGACGGCTGGACACCCAAGATCAAGGGCTACGATCTGGGCGACAATTACGGCAACACGTTCCGCGTCGAAGATGGCGTCATGAAGGTCGGCTACGAAGCCTACGATTCGTTTGATAAACGTTTCGGGCATCTGTTTTACAAGCAGCCGTTTTCGAACTACCGCTTCCGCGTTGAGTACCGATTTGTCGGCGAGCAATGCAAGGGAGGCGAGGGCTGGGCGCTTCGCAATAGCGGCGTGATGCTGCATGGCGAGTCGCCTGAAGAAATGACCAAGGATCAAGACTTTCCGACCTCGATCGAGGTGCAATTGCTCGGTGGCGATGGCAATCGCCCGCGGACTAACGCCAATCTATGCACTCCCGGAACCAACGTCGTGAAAGATGGCAAGCTGTTTACGCCACACTGCACCAGTTCGTCATCGAAGACCTATCACGGCGACCAATGGGTGACGGTCGAGATCGAAGTTCGTGGGAACGACGTGATCCGCCACTTGATCGATGGCGAGGTGGTTCTGGAATACACCAAGCCGCAGCTGGATGAGCGCGACGCTCACGCCGCCAAGTTGATCGAAAAGGCGGGGACGAAGATGCTGTCCGGTGGATCGATCTCGCTGCAATCCGAGAGCCATCCGATCGAGTTCCGAAAGGTCGAGATCATGCTGTTGGATTGAGGCAGCTCAAAACAGCGTATAGATGAAAGGGGCTGCTGCGGTTCCCGACAGCAGCAACAGTGCACCGAGCAGCAGCAGGGCGACCAGGATCGGGGCGAGCCACCACTTCTTGTTGAACCTCAAGAATTCAACCAGCTCGCTCAGGAACGATTGCTCGTGGGAAGCGTTGGCCATTTCGGCGAATTTGTCGTCGTCTTGATCTTCCATTGTCCATGCTCGGATTGATTGGAGGCTTGCCCGCGACCTGCTGCATCGATGTTGGGGCTTCCCGTTTTGCTCAGTATTGTTTCAGGTATCGCTCGGCTGCGACCTCTGGCTCCGCCGCGATCCAGTGGCTGGGCCGCGTCGATTTCTTGCGCCCCAGCGGATCGTGCTCCGCGATTCGCAGGATCAGCCCCAGCGGCGTGATGATCCCATAATAAATGATCGCTAAGATCATGTGAGAGACCAGCCAGCGGATTGGAAAGACGGCGATCATCCATCCGACAAACAGCGGCTTCAGCATCCGCGGAACCACCGCACCGATCGCGGCGCTGGCGACAGCAGCGGCGGTCATCGCTCCGGCTAGGTTCGTCGAACCAGCGTGCCAACGGAAGCCGGCGGCGATGACGAGGATCAGTCCCAGTAGGAAGCCAAACTGGCGGAGCGTCTTGTCGTCGGGATCGGTGGTGATGTCGGAAGGTTTCATGGATGCTGGGGCATGCGTTGGAATGCGAGCTGATCGCCGATTATTGATCCGAGTTCTCGGATTTGAGCACGATGCAATTTTCTAGAACCAAGACGTCGATCTCGGTCTTCGCAAAGCAGCGGTAGGCGTCTTCGGGAGTGCATACGATCGGTTCCCCGCGAACGTTGAAGCTTGTGTTGACCAGGACCGGACATTGAGTCTGTTGGTAGAAGTCGGTCAGCAGTTGATGCAGTCGCGGGTTGCGGACGCGATCGACCGTTTGCAGTCGCGCCGAATCGTCGACATGGGTGACCGCGGGAACGCGGCTGCGCGGCGGCCCGTTGAGCCTGCGCGATAATGCATCGGGCTCCGTTCCCTGATCGGAGGGAAGGTTAGTTGGATCGTCTTGGGGTGGCGTTCGTTTCGATTTCGCAACGGTGGTGATAAACGACATGTACGGGCTGTCGTGCTGCGGAGCGATGTCGAACCACTCCGAAGCCAGGTCTTGAAGTACGATCGGTGCAAACGGCCGAAAGCTCTCGCGGCGTTTAACTTTGTTGTTCAGGATCGACTGCATTTGTGGAGCACGCGCGTCGGCCAGGATGCTGCGAGCGCCGAGCGCTCGCGGACCAAACTCCATCCGATTGTGAAACCAGCCGACGACCTTCCCTTCAGCCAGCAGTTCCGCCACGCGGCGCGTAAGTTCTCGGTCGTCATCGATTTGCGTGTAGCGAGCCGCTTGTCGATCCAGGAACTGCGAAATCGCGGCGTTGGTGTAACTGGGGCCCAACAGGCTGCCGGCTTGCGAATCTTGGTCCGGTTGGACGGTGCGTTGTTTTTTCAGCAGTTGGTGCCAAGCAAACAGTGCTCCACCGAGTGCGCCTCCCGCATCTCCGGCAGCCGGTTGAATCCAGATGCGCTCAAAGGGTCCTTCTCGCAACAGCCGCCCGTTGGCGACGCAATTCAGCGCGACGCCTCCGGCAAGGACCAGGTTTTTGCAGTCGGATTGTCGATGGATGTGCCTGGCCATCGCCAGCACGATCTCTTCGGTGACCGCTTGGACGCTGGCTGCCATGTCGAAATGTTGCTGCTGGAATTCCGATTCGGGCTGGCGCGGCGCGATCTGGAATAGGTCGCTGAACCGACGATTGGTCATCGTCAGTCCGCGGCAGTATTGGAAGAAACGCATGTCCATCCAAAAGCTGCCGTCGTCGCGGATGTCGATCAAATGCTCGCGGATCTTGTCGGCGTAGATCGGCGATCCGTAGGGTGCCAGTCCCATCAGCTTGTATTCGCCACTGTTGACTGTAAATCCACAGTGATAGGTGAACGCGGAATAGAGCAGCCCCAGCGAGTGCGGGAAATTGATTTGGTGATCGGTTTGGAGTTTGTTTCCGCGGCCGACGCCCCAAGTTGTCGTGGCCCACTGGCCAACGCCATCGAGCGTTAAGAAGGCCGCTTCTTCGAACGGGCTGGGGAAGAAGGCGCTCGCCGCGTGGCTCTGATGATGCCCGGTGAAGATCAGCTTGGCTTTGGGCGCGTCGGCGAGTTCTCGCCGCAGTCTGCGTTTGATGAATAACTTGTCCTTTAACCAGACCGGCATCGCGGCGGCAAAGCTGCGGAAGCCCGCGGGAGCGACCGCCAGATAGGTCTCCAGCAGTCGTTCGAACTTCACAAACGGCTTTTCGTAGAAGACGACGTAGTCGAGATCAGCGCGCGAGAGACCGGCTTGTTCCAGGCAAAAAGCGATCGCATGTTCAGGGAAACTTGCGTCGTGCTTGCACCGCGTAAAACGCTCTTCCTGCGCCGCCGCAACGATCACTCCGTCGACGATAAGTGCCGCCGCACTGTCGTGGTAAAAAGCGGAGATTCCAAGGATCGCGGTCAACTGTTGGGTGCTTTGTATAAACGGAGTCGGGAAATGAGAACGATTATATGGCGTTTGAGATCGCTGCGGTTGCGGTTCAAAATTTGTTGAGAGCACGCTGCTGCTGTGCTAGATTCGCTTGCGATTTAGAGGCGGGGACGATGCACGTAATTGGATTGCCACATGGATGATAGCCGATTGGAATGGTTGCCGGATCTGTCTGCGGGGCTCATGGGGCTGGCGGTCGATGACGTGATGTCGACCTGTGATTCGGTCAGTAAACTGTTGCTTCAACGAAATCCCAATTGCTGCATCGTACGTTATGCGATGCGTTCAGTCCCCGAAAGCTCGCATTGGATGCATGCGTTCACTGAAACGTTTGCTGAAGCGGCATTGCAATATTGGCCAAATTGGTATCGCCAAACATTTTCATTCGATCATGCGGCTGAAGCGGGGCGCGGGCAAGATGCTTCCTTCGACGAGATCGTTGAGGCGATGGTCGCCGGTTGCCGTTCCGAGCTTCATCGCGCTGTCGATCCGCGATGGTTGCGGTTGGCGATCAGATGTGTCGCCAGGAATCAAGTGCCGTTTGTTCCCCAGTTTTCACTGACGCAGCAGTTGCGGCAATTGGCTGCGGCATTGGCGGGATCACCGTTAGTGGTTTTGATTTCTGCCACGTGGAACGAAGCGTGTGATGATCCGCGAATGATGGGATTGGCGGCGGGTTGTGAATGGGTAGCCGATCAAACAGGTGGAGCGGTTTACCTGGTGACCGATCCTGCGATCGCAAGCCAGCGGATGCTGGAGAAGTTGCCGTATGTGCATCGTTCTGGAAGCGAGAATCCGCAATTGCCGTTGTCCGGAGCTGCAGCAACTTCGCCGGAAGCGAATGTCGTTGCGGAGGCAGCAAGGCCGGGGGCGGATCGGCTAGCCGGCAGGCAGAACCCGGTCGAGCGGAAGCTGGTCTTTCCGATCCTTGGCCGCCCTCATCCGGGCAGTCCAGGAGAACAGTTGCTTGCCAGAACGCTTGCCAACGATCCATCACTGGCGGGGATGTTTGAATCCAATGTACGTGTTTTGGCGGTTCGTGATTCTCCGTGTGTGGTGGATTTGCTGTGGCGAGCTGGTAAAGTAGTCGTGGAAGTCGATGGCTTTCGGTTCCATAGCACGGAGGAAGAGTTTCGCAAGGATCGTTCTCGCGACTACGAATTATTGATCAGCGGTTATCTGGTGTTACGGCTGCCGCATGATGAAGTGATCGCCGACCCGTTGTTGGCGATCGAGAAAATTCGTGACGTCGTTAATTTCCGGATTGCTGAAAATCAATAGGTTGAGGTGGCGCGTGATATCGACTGAATTGAGTCCAATGCAACGGCTGTTCTTGTGGTCGCTTGCGGTCAGTCCCGGGGGCGGGCTGTATCTGAAAGAGGCTAAAGTGAAGCCGACTCCCGCTGGCAACCGCAAGCTGTTGGAGAAGCAAGGCTTGACGAGAGAGAGCGGCCGGCCGACCTATGTCGAATTGACCGATGAAGGTTGGTTGTGGGTGCAAGAGCATCTGAACGAACCGATCGACACGCGGAGCCCACGGATTAAAGACGTCTTCGCCGGTCTGACGCAGCTGTTGGCCAGTTATTTTGCCAGCCAAGATCAAACGCTATCGATCGGTCAGATGATTCATCAAGCTCAGGATTATCAGCGTCGAGTGGCGGAGGAAACTGCAGAAATCGTGCGACAAGCGTCTGCTGCGGAGCCCAGCCTGCAAGACCCAAGCGGTCTCCCGGAGGCGATTCAACAAGCCTGCTTGCTGTTGACCGATGGGCAGTTCAAGCAACGCGTGCGACTGGCGGAGCTGCGACCGCTGCTGGACTCTTACGCACGCAACGATGTCGATGATGCGCTGTTGGCAATGCAGCGTCGGGGAGAGTTGTCGATGATGCGGCTGGAGAACCCACTGGAGATTGGTACGGCCGATCGCGATGCTGCATTAACAACGATCAGCGGACAGGAAACTCACATTTTGTATTTGCAAGGAGCAAGCCCATGCCAGCCTCAACTGCAGTAGATATCGCCGTCGACGCAATGCGGCGCGTGACTTTTGATTGCGCGGTCCGGCTGCAAGATGTGTGGGTCGATAACCCAACGGATGTCCGCAAGCTCCACGAGCCGCTGAGGATCGAATTTGCGAATCGGTTGGCGGAGATTCGTCAGAATCCGCGGGCAGGGATTATGGGCTGGCCGATCGTCGGTCCCGGTGGAGCGGGGAAGACGCATTTGTTGGGCGATTTCCGCCGGTCGGCGATCGCAGCGGACGCGGCGTTTGTTTTGGTCGACATGACCGACGTTCGCGACTTTTGGGAAACGTTGTTGCAGGGTGTGATCGATTCATTGCAACAGGATGTCGATGAAGGGAGGACGCAGCAGGAACTGTTGATGCGTCGCTTCGTTAAGCTGTTGTGTCCCCAGAGGCCGGTGCATGAGGTGCTGGCGACACTGACACAAAACCGTCCGCAAACTTTGAAGCGGAACATCGACAAGATCCTTGGTTACCTGCAGAGGTACAACGGGGGACGCCATCAAACCAATACGCTTAAGCATCAGGATGCGATTCGGGCGATCTGTTGCTTGAATTCTGAGGACATCGAAACCCAAAGCGTCGGTTACGCGTGGTTGCAGGGGCAGCAGTTGGAGTCCCAGGCTTCGCAGGGATTCGGATTCGTTCGCGATGTTGCACTGCCGCGTGAGATCGTTAAAGGAATCATTTGGTACATGAGCCTCAATGGGCCGACCGTGGTCGCGTTTGACCAACTCGATCCGATTGTGCATCAAGTCGGGCAGCGTCAGTTTCGGGATGTCGCCGAACAGGAACAGGCTGCGTCGGACCAAATCGTCCAACAGATCGGTGCCGGGCTGGCATCGATGCGCGAACTCGACTGGACGCTGCCGATCGTGGCATGCATCGAATCGACATGGCACATTTTGCCCGAGATCTGCTTAGCCAGCCAATTGGATCGGTTTCATGAACCAAGCGTGCTGCAGCCGACCTCCGATGGATCGATCGCTGAAATGATCGGCAAGCGGCTCTCCGATGGCTATCGGCAAATCGGTTTCAAGGCTCCGTATCCCACTTGGCCGTTTACTTCCGATGCGCTGGCGCAACTGGCCGACAATACGCCTCGACATGCCTTGAAGGTCTGCGACCAGTACCGCCGTAAGTTCTTGACGCAGCAAGCTGTCGAGGAGGTTTCTTCGATCGAGGCAAAGCCCAAAGGAACCGGCCCGGACGGGTCGGAGTCGAGTCGTCTCGATGGTCGATTCCAAGAGTTGCGGGAAGCGGTGGATGCGGAGACGATCCTGGATGAGAAGGCAGAGGATGAGCGGTTGGCGCCGCTGTATGACGCGGCGATGCGTTGCCTGATGATCGAGCATCAGGATCGAGTCCCCAATGATGTCGATGTCATTGTCGAGCGTGAATTTGCTGGTGGGGCAAATGCCAAGCCGTTGCATGCGCGGGTGCGATTTGTCTTCCACAACGAGCGAGGTCGGGAGCTGCACTTCTGCGTGCGCGGGTTGGAATGGAAAAATGCCCGTGCTTTCCAAAGTCGCTTGCGTTCGGCGATGACGCAATCCGGAATCGATCGTGATCTTTCCTATCGGCATCTCACCATCGTTCGCCACAAGCCATTGCCGGGAGGTGCGCTGACCCAACAGTTAGTCGACACGCTGCTGAAGCAGGGAGGGAAACTGTTCCCGTTAAACATCGACCAACTGAAGACGCTTGCAGCATTGAACACTCTGTTGCACGAGGACGATCCCGATTTGAATCGCTGGCTGCAATCGCGGACACCAATTAGCGCGATGTCCGATCTCGCAGAGGCTCTCGTGCCACAGCACGTCTTCGATTCCTTGTCGCCAAAGACGCCGCAAGATCCCGAAGCCGAGGCGTTCCAGAGTCAGTTCGATTCGACAACTCCCGCTGATGTCGGGGCAGCAGAGAAGGAAGATTCTGTTGGAGCAGCAAGCCCGTCGGAACGCAACAACATGAATGAGGCGACACCCGATCTGTCGCCGAGGAATGGTTCCGAATCGAAGGTAAGTACGTCGCCCGAGTTTCGGTCGAACCGTTTGCCACTGGGAATGCGCGTTCAGGCTTTTGGCGAGTCAACGCTCGTCGAATTGCCCGTACCAACGCTGGCCAAACATTCGCTGGTGCTTGGTGGCGCGGGGTCGGGGAAGACTGTGACGGTTCGACGAATCGTTGAACAGGCGGCCTTGGCAGGGATCCCTTCGCTGATCGTCGATTGTGCACAAGACATGTGCACGTTCGACGAGCGGCGCGATCAGCCTTCGGAGTATTGGGGGGCTGATGATGCCGACGCGGCGGCGCAATTCGCACAGCGAGTGGAGCAGGTCGTTTGGACACCGGGGCGCGAAGATGGCAACCCGCTGTGTTTGGAGCCGATCCCCGACTTCAAGGCGCTTCGCAACGATCCGGCTGAGCTGGATCAAGCGGTGAAAATGGTCGAAGGTTCGCTGCGCGAGATCGTTGGGGCAACGCAGTCGTCTCAGCGCGCTCGTTCCAAGGCGGGGATCTTGTCCCGTTCCCTTTCGTTTTTTGCAGCGCAGGCCACGACCTGTTCGCTGCCAGCATACGCCCAAATGCTCGATGAATTGCCCTCTGGAGCGATGGTGGGGGTGCAGAATGAGCAGAAGTTGGCGCGGGAGATCGCAGACAGTTTAAAGGTTGCTATCGTCCAGAATCCTCTGTTGGGCAGTCGCGGGGTGAAACTCGATCCGGCGGTGCTGTTTGGCGACGAACGAGCCAGCGAGAGGTTGCGGCTGTCGATCATCAGCTTGATCGGATTGCCGGGGAAGTCGGCTCAATGCGACTTCATCAATCAATTGGCGATGACGTTGTTCTCGTGGATCAAGAAGAATCCGACGCCGCCGGGCGGCCGCGCTCTGCGTGGGCTGGTGGTGATCGACGAGGCACGCGACTTTGTTCCCAGCCAGGGAAGTTCATCGTGTCTGGCAAGTATGCGGCAGTTAGCGGCGCAGGCTCGGAAGTACAAGCTGGGAATTATCTTTGCTACCCAGCATCCCAAAGACATCGACACCAAAATCGTTGGGAACTGTGCAACGCATTTTTATGGACGGGCCAACTCTCCCGCGTCGTTGCAAACCTTGACGGAGCTGATGTCGGGAAAAGGTTCGCAGGCCAATGACTTTCCAAGACTAAAGACCGGGGAGTTTTATGTTTCGTTCCCCGATGGCGAATTTGCGGTGCCGGCAAAGATCCAGATCCCCGATTCGCTGACTGCGGGACGTTTGTTGGACGAAGCCCAGATCCTGGAGAAGGCAAAAGCGTCGCGAAATGTTGTGCAGTGACTGCCGTGACGCAACATCGATGTTGCTTGTAGCGTCACGCCGCCGGAGCCGGTATTTCACTGCGTGGCAGCCGGAATATGCACGGTTGCAACGCAGCCAGTGGGGCTGCTGTCGATGGCGATCTGGCCGCCGGCTAGTTCGATCACGCGTTGGGCTTTGCAGAGGCCAAGCCCAAGTCCGCGGCCCGCTTCACGCCCGCTGAAGAATGGGTCGAAGGCGTGCCGTCGTTCGCGCTCGTTCAGGCCAGGCCCGCTGTCGGTGACCCTCAGACGCAGAATTTTGTCAGCGCGAACCAGTTCGATGGCGATCTGGCCGGGAGGGTGGATCGCTTCGCAGGCGTTGCGCAACAGAGAGCGGATCGCGTCGGCAATCTGTCCGCGATCGATGGTGGCTCGGCAATCGGGGGCGATCTGCGAGGAGATCGCGATGCCGTCGATCGCGCTGCTGGCGGTGAATTCATCCACGATCTGGCGGACCAATTCCGAAACGTCTTCGGGGTCGCTGTCATCGGCAATCTTCGGCTGCGGCGGATTCGCGAAGAACATCGCGTCGGCGATCATCTCGTACGCACGCATCGCCTGGTTGACGATCGCGGCGAGCATCCGTTTGCGATCGGGAGAGCTTTCGTCGCGGGCGAGGCTCTGCGCGCGAGTCGAGATGTTGGCCAGCGGATTGTTGATCTCGTGGCTGAGGCCGTAAGCAAACTCTTTTAACGCCGCGAGCTTTTCCGTATTCAGCGCGTTGTCGAAGTGAGCATTTGTCGCCGCGGCGCGATCGATGGTTTGCAAAAGCCGCGCGAGGTCGAGCTTGTTGCCGCCGAAATCGGGACATGTTTGCGGGAGGTTGGTGGCGTCGACCAATCGAGGCCAAGTCTGTTGCCAAGCCGATGGAGCGGCGGGGCCGGTGACCTGCAGCCATCGCTCGGGGGAATCCCACGCGGTGGCATCGCGGTGCAGTTCGCACCACTGGGGATGGAAGCTCTGTAAGTCGCTGGGCGGATCGCTTCTTCGGTCGCTGTCGCGGAATGCAGCAGCGAGCGCAGCGGGAGCCTGGTTGGCTAGGTTGCTGAGCGTAAGGAGAGCCGCGTTATTGGAAGCTGCAGATTCCAACAGCATCCAGATCCGCAGTGCGGGATCGGATTCCAACAGCGCTCGAAGCGCGTCGGAGGTGGGTTGCAGGAACTGTTGAGCCAGTTGATTTGCGGTGGCGGTCGACAGCGGCAGCCACCAGCGTGAGCTATTCCACGAGATCGACGGCAGCAGCCCGGTTTGGTTCATGGGGATTCCGCGTCGGTCCGGCATCCAGTCGGGCATCGGTTGCGAGACTGGTGGATCGCCGATTTCGCTGGCTTACAGTTCGGTAACGTCTAGTGTTCCGCTTTGCGTTCGATCTCCAGCAGATCACAGCCGCGAGCGATCAGATCTTCGATCGCAAATGGCTTCTGCATGAAGTCGTTGGCGCCTGCATCGCGGAGCGATTGAACTTTATCTTGTTCGATCATGCCCGAGATGCAGATGATTTGAACGCTGTCCATGGCAGGGTCGCTGCGGACGCGTTGGCAAACCTCTTTGCCGTTGATATCGGGAAGCATGACATCGAGGATCACCAGGTCGGGGCGAAACTCTTTGACTTGCATCCCCGCATCAAAGCCGTTGTTGGCGGTGCGGAGATCGAAGCGGCCATCGCGCTCCAGGCCTTCGACGATCAGTTCGACCAAATCGACATCGTCGTCGACGACTAGGATCTTCTTCTTGCCGCTTTCGAGAGCGTCGGTCGGAATCCCGTTGTCCTTCATGAAGGAATACAGGAGGTCGCGTGGAATCCGCCGGAATCGGCTGCCAGGGACTCGGAAGCCCTTGAGCGTTCCGTTGTCAAAACAGCGAATGATCGTTTGTTGGCTGACCTTGCAAATCTTGGCAGCCTCGCCGGTGGTAAAGACCGTTTTTGTGGTCATAGCATTCATCCTCCCTGCATGAGCCTGAGTTCGCCAGGCAATCCGTCGCTCCCGTCCGAAAGAACGACCGGGTGATTGAGACAGTCTGGTAGCTGAAGGAACGTCTTAAGCTTCAGATCTGGCTCGTCGACAAAAACCCGTTGCGTTGCCTATACGTGATAGGGGCAGCCTACAGGTCGCATTCGGCAAGGGCATCCGGCCCTTCCCTGATTGCCAGGTTTGCCAACTCTGGGAATTATACCTAAGACGCGTGACCGGTCAAGATGAATTCGTTTGGGGTAAGCTGCGGCTTTTCAATAGCTTGCGACGATTGGCGGCCTTCTCAATTCGGGCTTGCCGATTGGGGGGGCGGAGTCTGAGGCCGACGCTCCGGCTTGCTGGTTTTTGCCATGTTTTGCGACTCCAGGTTAGCCAGAAGGAGGGCGATGTCGGCGGGCGTGATTCCGCTGATCCGACGCGCTTGGGCGATCGTGATCGGCCGCACCTTCTCGAATTTTTGAAAAGCTTCGGTTCGCAGCGAGCGAATGTTTTTGAAGTCGAAATCGGCGGGGATCTTCTTTTCCGACAACCGGTTCATCCGCGCGATCTCGGTCTGTTGCCGATTGACGTATCCGGCATACCGCGTGTCGAATTCGACCTGTTGAGCCGCTTCGGCTGAGAGTTCTCGCAGTTGCGGGACTGCTTCTTCGATCTGTTGCCACGTCGTTTCGGGGCGGCAGAGGTACTTGGCGGCTGGTTGTCCCTCGATGCGGCCCGCCTTGAGCCACTGGGTTCCCTGGTCGATCTCGGCCAGTTTGGTTTCGAATCGCTGCCAGCGGGCGGGATCGATCAAGCCGACGTCGTTGGCGATCTTGGTTAAGCGGCGGTCGGCATTGTCCTGTCGCAGGGTGAGTCGATATTCGGCGCGGCTGGTGAACATTCGATACGGTTCGTCGGTCCCGCTGGTGACGAGGTCGTCGATCAGCACACCCATGTAGGCGTCTTCGCGGCCGAGAATCAGCGGTTCGCGGCCGGCAACGGTCAGAGCTGCGTTGGCGCCGGCCAACAGTCCTTGCCCGGCGGCTTCTTCGTATCCGGTGGTGCCGTTGATCTGGCCGGCCAGGAACAGTCCATCGACTAGCTTGCTCTCCAGGTGGGGGCGAAGCTGCTGTGGCGGACAATAATCGTATTCGACGGCGTATCCATAACGCATGATCTGGGCGTTTTGCAGGCCGGGGATCAAGCGGAACATCTGGTCTTGGACATCGCGGGGCAGGCTGGTCGAGACGCCGTTGACGTAGACCTCTTGGGTGTTGAAGCCCTCGGGTTCGAGGAACAGTTGATGCGAGTCGCGTTCGGCAAATCGGACGATCTTGTCCTCGATCGACGGGCAATAACGTGGCCCGGTACTGTCGATCTGGCCGCTGTACATCGGCGCCCGCTGGAGGTTGGCGCGGATCAGGTCATGGACCTGGGCATTCGTGTGGGTGATCCAGCAGGGGAGCTGCGGGGTGGTGATCGCATCGGTCATGAAGGAGAACGGTTGCGGATCGTCGTCTCCCGGCTGGCGTTCGGTTTGCGAATAATCGATCGTGCGGCCGTTCAGCCGCGGAGGGGTGCCGGTTTTGAAGCGTTCCAGTTGGAAGCCGAGTCGATGCAGGGCGCCGCTGATCCCGGCCGTTGTCCCTTCGCCGGCGCGGCCCCCTTGGGTTTTGGCTTCGCCGGTGTGCATGATTGCTTGCAAAAAAGTCCCCGTCGTCAGCACGACGCAGCGGGCGCGGTAGAGCGCGTCCCCTTTGACTTTGACTCCCGTGATCTGTGTGCGTCCGTCGATCGTTTCGGTGACCAAGTCGTCGACGACTTCCTGCCGCAGCCAGAGGTTGGGCTGTTCTTCGATCAAGCGTTTGATCTCGATCTGGTACGCCTTTTTGTCGGCTTGGGCACGCGGGCTGTGCATCGCCGGCCCCTTGCGTCGATTGAGCATCCGGAACTGGATGCCGGTCCGATCGGTCGCGATCCCCATCAGGCCGCCGAGGGCATCGACTTCGCGGACGATATGCCCTTTGGCGACGCCGCCGATCGCCGGATTGCAGCTCATCTGGCCGACGGTATCGAGGTTGGTCGTCAGCAGGGCCGTCTTGGCTCCCAGCCGGGCCGCCGCCGCGGCAGCTTCGGTTCCGGCGTGCCCGGCACCGATTACTAGGACATCAAAATCGTATTCCGCCGCAAACATATTGTTTACCTAGATGAGCCGTGTGTTTGATTCAAGTTGATCCGCTGAAAATGCCGAACCGAACAAGGGGTGTGCGTGACCGGCACGACCCGCAATTTGAGTGCGACAGGAAGAATCAGCATTCGCGACGACGGTTTGCTCGTGCAAATCGCAGCTCGCGACCGATCTGACCGGAGCGATAGGGATCCATGGGACAAAAGCGAATTCACCGAACGTTGGCGGTCTTGTGTGCCATTCCTTTATATTGTTGCACAAACGTCGCCGTTGCCCAGGCACCTGCGATGCAGGCCAGCGTGATCGCAACGCCTCCGGCGACGCAGGACTTCGGGGCTGGAGTGTTCCTGAACAACACCAGCTTTGATATCCCCTTTTCGGTCGAGCGGACGGGGGCCCAGCCGGTCGAGGTTCAATTATTTGTCTCGCGAGACCAGGGGAAGACGTGGAAGTTCTTCGCTCGGCAGCCGGCTAATGAAAGCGGGTTCCCGTTCCAGGCTCCCGAGGATGGCGATTTCTGGTTCTCCACGCGGACGATCGATGCTCGCGGGATCTCGTATCCGACCGGCAACATGGCGCCGCAGTTGCGCGTGTTTGTCGACACGACCAATCCGCAGGTTCAGGCGACAACCGATTCGGATATCAACGGCCAGATCGTGTTGGATTATGCGATCACCGATGTGGCGGTCGACGAAGAGTACATGCAGTTGGAGTACATGACCGATGCGGTTCGGCAGTGGATGCCGATCTCGATCGAAGGTCGCCCGGGGCGTCGTCCCGAGGATGGTGCTTTGGTGGGGCGGATCACGTGGCAGCCGCAAACCGAATGGCGTCAGGTCTACGTGCGAATGATCGTCCGCGACAAAGCGGGCAACCAGACCGTCTTCAACGAACAGGTGCAACGCCCTCGCGTGGCATCGAATCCGATGACGTTCGCTAGCGGACAGCGTCAGCCGGGCCCAGGGATGGCTGCGACAGCGGTTTCGGATCGCTCGACTTTCCGCGGCAGCCCAACTTACGCTCAGCCAGCGACGACACCCGGTTACACTCAGCCAGCCTATCGGTCGGCTCAAGCGGCTCCAGTCGCCGATCCGGCTTATCCTCCCGCGACAGCGCCAGCACCGTCGACTGGTCAGCCGGTTGCGGCGACGAACCCCGCGTACAATTACACGCATCCCACGACGTCGCAGTATCGCGGCGCGGTCCCGATGACGGCGCGAGCGGTTAGCGATACGCAAGGTTTTGGACTCAATCCTCCGCTGCAGCAACAACAGCAGCAACCGCCTGTCGGTGGGCAGACTCCGAATTACGCAGCGACCGAGCCGGCGGCTTCGACTTATTCGCCTCCTAGCACGCCGCAGCAAAGCCAGTCGATGCAGCGACCCGCGGCGCCTCGCGAAGCATTCCGTCCGCTGCAGGGGACTCAGGTCAGTGCGTCGACGCCAGCAGAGACTCAGTCGCCGGCGGAGACCAGCGGCGAACGGCAGGCTCGATCGTTGTCCTTGAACGACACGCCGAGGGTGACGCGGTCGAAGCAGTTCAGTCTCGATTACGAAGTGGAATCGGTCGGGAATGGCGGGGTCGAAGCGGTTGAACTTTGGGGAACTCGCGACGGCGGCCAGACTTGGCAGCGTTGGAATGCCGATCCCGACAAGCAGAGTCCGTTTGATATCGAAGTGTCCAAAGAAGGCATTGTTGGATTCCGGATCGTGATCGTGGCGGCGAATGGGTTGACCACGCCGCGGCCCGTCTCGGGAGATCCAGCGGACATCTACGTGCTGGTCGACACCACGGCGCCACAGACTCGGGTGACCGGGGCGACTTATGGCGACGAGAGCTACACCGGTTCGTTGATCATCGATTACGCCTGCAACGACGAAAACTTTGGCCCGCGCCCGATCAGCCTCGCCTTCTCCGATTCGCTCGACGGTCCCTGGACCACGATCGCTACCGGCTTGGCGAACACGGGGCGTTACATTTGGCCAGCCGATCCGCAATTGCCTCGCGAGATTTACTTGCGAGTCGAGGCGACCGACAAGGCGGGGAACGTCGGCGTGCATGCGTTGGACGTGCCGGTCTCGGTGCAGGGCTTGTCGCCGCAAGGCCGGATCAATGGGTTCCAGCCGATCGAAGGGCAACCCGAAGGCACGCAAGCCGCTCTGCCCCGGGCAAGCTTTCGTTAGAACCGGCGTCGGTTTTCGGTTTCCGCGATTCCGTGTTACTTGCTATCTGCCCTATAATGTGTAGGTGTCGAAGGCAAGTGAGACACGGGAGGCTGGACCGATGTCGGACGACGCCGTCAACAATCCTCACGACCGGTTTGTTCGCCGGTTCTTAGGCGAGATCGATCAGGTGCGGCAGCTTGTGTTGTGGCGTCTGCCGCCGGAGGTCGTGGCGGAGCTGGATCTCGATACCATCGTTCCGGCCAAGCAATCGTTTGTTGATCAAACCTTGCGGGAGAGCCTTTCGGATCTTGTCTTTGAGGTCGCGTTGGCTGGTGGCGGCGAGGCGTTGGTTGTGTTGTTGTTCGAACACAAATCGAAGCCCGACGCGATGACTTCGTTTCAGGTGTTGCGTTATATAGTTGGGGTGCTGGACCAGCGGCAGCGCGATTCGCTGCCGTTGTGCTGTGTGATCCCGATCGTGTTGTATCACGGTGTGCGGCCATGGAATGTCGCCCGGTCGTTGCCGGAATTGATCGATGCTCCTGCATCGCTGCAGCCGTATGTCCCATCGTTCACCCTGCCTTTGATCGATCTGAGCTGTTGCACGGATGAAGAATTGCGTGCCGAATCGCTTTTCTTTGCGTACATGTCGCTGCTAAAATATATCGGGCGCGATGAACTGCCCGAGAGGTTGCCAGAGCTTTTGCGACTGTTTCGTAAATTGCTCCCTCCAGCGACGGGGTTGTCTAGTCTCGAAACGATCCTCCGCTATCTGGTCAGCGGAACCGACCGAGTGACTCGCGACCAGTTGCGGACAGCGGTCGCCGACGCATTGCGAATCGAAGGAGAAAGCCTGATGCCAACTATTGCTGAACAGTGGTTACAAGAGGGGATTGAGAAGGGGGAGTGGATCGGTCGGATCCGGACGCTTCAGGAGGTCTTGGGCCGCAAGGTCGATTCTGTCGAGTCGTTGATGTCGCTGCAGGTGAGCGAGCTTCAGCAGTTGGCCAGCGATTTGAGCGAGGCGTTGCCTAAGGAAGGTCGTTGATTCTGAGTAGCTGTCGGGTGTTGTCTTGGCGGAAAGCCGCTACAGTTGCGTCGTTTGAAACCGTATTCCGCTCCGATGTTCGTCACTTTGGTCTGCCCGCCGATCGATTCCGACCATGCCGCTTCTGAACGCTTTTGATCTGCTGACCGCCGCCAGCGACTCCGCCCCCAGCGCGGTCACCGTCTTGTTTGGCGACGATCCGATGCTGCGTAGCTGGACGTTGCGGAAGCTGTTGGGCTTGGATGCGGCGGAAGAGGATCGCCCCGACAGCATCGATCTCGATGGCGAACTGGCGGAGTGGAAGGATGTACGGGATGAATTGCAGACCGGATCGCTCTTCTCGATGGGGCAACCGCGATCGATCGTTGTTCGCGACGCCGACAAATTTGTCTCCAAGTACCGCGCGGAACTGGAGGCGTACGTCGCCAAGCCCTCTTCGGCGGGGTTGCTGCTGTTGGAACTGAAGTCGTTTCCCGGCAACACGCGACTCTATAAAGCGATCAACAAAACCCATCTGTTGGTCCAGTGTGCGATTCCGACCGGCAGCGGCCGCAGCACCAAACCCGATCTGAACAAGCTGAAGTCGTTTTTGTGCGGGTTCGTCGCGGCGCGACACCAGTGCAAACTGCAGAAAGGGGCCGCCGAGACGCTGGTCGAGCTGTCCGGCACCTCGCTGGGGCTGCTCGATACCGACATCGCCAAGCTAGCGGTTTGCGTCGAGCGGGGGGCACCGGTCACGGACGACATGGTTCGCAAGTTTGTCGGCGGCTGGCGCAGCAAGACGACTTGGGAGATCATCGATGCAGCGACCGAAGGGAATTCGGGTGAAGCGCTGCGGCAACTGGATCACCTGATCGCCAGCGGCGAGAAGGCGTTTGCACTGCTGCCTCAGATTTCCTGGTCTCTGCGGCGACTGGGGCTCGCCGCCGCCGCGATCGACTACGCGGAGAAGTCGGGCCGCCGGATCTCCTTGTCCGACGCGCTGCAGCAAGCTGGCTTCCGCCCGTTTGATATGAAGAAGGCCGAAGCTCATCTGCGGAAGATCGGCCGACCTCGCGCCCAACGGATGCTCGGCTGGCTGTTGGATGCCGACTTGAAGCTCAAAGGAACCCACTCGACCGATGATCGGGCGCGTTGGGTTTTGGAGGAGTTGTTCCTCAAAATGGCTAGCTGAGCTGCGGTTTTGGCCGGTTGAGAATGCTTGCAAAGGCTGCTGCGGAAATTCTGTTCCGGCGGGTGATTTCAGTTGTCGGAGTTCGGGAAAGACACGTTTTGCCCGACTTTGTCCCGTTTTGCGGCATTTGGCGGGAGGTTACCGGAAAATAGTCGAGATATCCGACAGCGAACGCGTTGACAGGTAATTTGAAGAATTTGTACGATATGGGGCTTCGACAAGCTGATAAGTCAATATGTCCGCAAAGAGCGTTGCTCCTAATTCCGTAATCTGAGATTCCGTCATGGCCGTTCCAAAACGCAAGCATTCTAACAGTCGTACCAACAAGCGACGTTCGCACGATCACTTGAGCCGCAAGCAATTGACCTATTGCCCCCAGTGCAGCTCGGCAACGCCGACTCACACCGTATGCCCAAAGTGTGGGTACTACATGGGACGCACGATTGTTGAAGTCAACGAAGAGTAGACCGCAGCTCGGTTCATCTCATCTGACATCTCTACACTAAGCAATCGCAAATCGCTTGGATTTGCTGCATTGCCGTTGGTCTATGGACGCTCATGGTTTCGCTCGAAGTGCAAAAGATCGGTTTTCTGTTCCCCGGGCAAGGCGCTCAGTCCGTCGGCATGTGCCGCGACCTGATTGAGCAGAAGCCGGTTGCCCGCGAGGTGTTTGATCGCGCTTCGGCAATCCTGGGCTATGATCTGGCCGACGTTTGTCTGGCGGGCCCCGAAGAACGGCTCTCGGCAACCGAATACAGCCAGCCAGCTCTGTTTGTCAGCAGTATCGCTGCAGTCGAGGTGCTGCGAGCCGAACAGCCGCAGGTCGTTGAAAAAGCGACGGTCGCCGCGGGGCTGAGCCTTGGCGAATATACAGCTGTCTGTTTCGCTGGCGCCTTGGACTTCGAATCCGCCGTGCGATTGGTGCAGCGTCGCGGTCAAGCGATGCAAGCCGCTGCCGATGCTGTCGAAAGCGGCATGTCGAGCGTGCTGGGCATGGACGCGGAAAAGCTGGCCGCGTTGTGCGAACAGGTCGCGGAGCCGGGCGAAGTCTTGCAGATCGCCAATTTGCTGTGCCCAGGAAATATCGCAGTCTCGGGCCACAAGACCGCGTTGGCCCGACTGGAACCCGCCGCGGCGGAAGCGGGAGCGATGAAAGTGGTCCCGTTGAGCGTGGCTGGCGCATTTCACACGCCCCTAATGGCATCCGCTGTCGAAGCGCTGACCGAAGCGTTGGCGGAGATGCCGATCGTCGAAGCCAAGATCCCGGTCGTGTCGAATGTCGATGCCAGTGCACACACTTCGCCCGATGAGATCCGCAGCCTGTTGGCTCGCCAAGTCGTCAATCCCGTGCGGTGGGAAGATTCGGTCCGGCAGATGATTGCCGATGGAACCGAAGGCTTCTTGGAAGTTGGTGCCGGACGCGTGCTGCGAGGCATTTTGCGTCGGATCGACCGCAAGATGCCAGCCGACGGCTTCGGCGACGCGAAATAGCCGACTGTGTCACCGCGGCTTCTCTCACCTTCTCAAATCAATCCACGAACACCGAACAAAGAACCAGACGTATGAAACTCTCGCTCTCCGCAGATTTGAACGGACAGGTAGCCATCGTGACCGGCGCGTCGCAAGGGCTTGGCAAATCGATCGCCCTGACTTTGGGAGCCAACGGTGCGACTGTCGTCTGCGTCGCTCGCAACGCCGAAAAGCTAGCTGCAACGGTTTCGGAGATCGAAGCGGGTGGCGGTAAAGCCGAAGCCTTGGCCTGCGACGTCACCGATCGCAAAGCGGCTGCCGAAGCGATCACCGGAACGCACGAAAAGCACGGTCGTCTGGACATCTTGGTCAACAACGCCGGCGTCACTCGCGACAAGCTGATGCGTGGAATGACCGACGAGCAGTGGGACGAAGTGATCGCGACGAACCTGACAAGTTGTTTCGTCTGTTGTCGGGCTGCGGCAAGCATCATGCGTCGCGCGAAATATGGCCGAATCATCAACATGGCCAGCATCTCGGGGATCATCGGAAATCCAGGTCAAACGAACTACTCGGCGTCGAAGGCGGGTATGATTGGTTTGTCGCGATCGCTGTCGCGTGAACTGTGCAGCCGCGGTGTGACCGTCAACGCTGTCGCTCCCGGATTCATCGCCAGCGAAATGACTGCCGCCTTGGGCGACGTGGTGCTGGCGGAAGTGGAGAAGCAGATCCCAGCGAAACGCGTCGGCCAGCCGGAAGATGTGGCAGCGACTGTTCTGTTTTTGGCAAGCCCTGCGGCCAGCTACATCACCGGACAATGTCTGGTTGTCGACGGCGGCATGACGGGCTGATCGAAACCGGTTTTTGTCAGATTTCTGTCCATAAGGGGCGGATGCTGCGAAATATCGGAAAAAACCGGGCTCTTGACGCTAGGAGAACGCCAGGCGGATATTGACCCTGTTTATGCGCATCCTCTATCTTTTGGAATCCTCAACGTTTGACGCACGTGTCGCAAAGCGGCGCTCGAATCAAATCATTAATTTTAGAAAACACTGAATACCAGTTTTTGGAGAACGCCGGATGGCATCGATTGAAGAACGCGTGATCGACATTGTCGCAGAGCAATTGGGCGTGGACAAAGAGAAGATCACCCGAGATACCTCGTTTGTAAACGACCTGGGTGCGGACTCCTTGGACACCGTCGAACTTGTGATGGAACTGGAAGAAGAGTTCGACATCAACATTCCCGACGATTCGGCTGAGAAGATCCAGAAGGTCGGCGAAGCGATCGACTACATCGAAAAGGAACAGGCTGCTTCGTAAGCCTGACTTTTCAATCCGTATGACGCAGTGCCGCCAAAGCCAGGACGCTTGAATAAAGCCTCGCGTCTGGTCTGGCGGCATTACTTTTATTATGGGGCGACTGTTCGAGTCACCTTCGCGTCTGTCGCGTTCTACGGCGACCGGCGGGATCAATTGGAACCTAAAACATGAATCGACGGGTCGTTGTGACCGGGATGGGCGTCGTCACTCCGCTTGGTTGCGAAGTTGACGAATTGATGCAAAACCTGCTGGCTGCCAAGAGTGGTATCCGGGACTTGGTTTACCTTGACACGAACGAGTTCAAGGTCAAGTTTGGTGGAGAGGTTCACGACTTCTCGCCAGAGCCCTACGTGGTCAAAAAAGAAGCGAAGCGAGTCGACCGGTTCTCCGCCTTTGCGATGTACAGCGCGGGCCGAGCCGTCGATCAATCGGGCATCGATTTCTCGAAAGAGAATCCCGATCGCTGTGGCGCGATTATTGGATCGGGTATCGGTGGTCTGTGGGAAATCGAAACCCAGATGCAGCGTTTGATCGCCAAGGGCCCCGATCGGGTCAGCCCTTTTGTGATCCCCAAGCTGATGTTGAACGCGGCTGGCGGTAACGTTTCGATCACCTATGGCCTGCGAGGACCTAACTTTGGCGTCGCTACGGCTTGTGCTAGTGCTGCCAACGCGATGGGCTGTGCGTTGCGATCGATCCAGACTGGCGAGACCGATGTGATGGTCACCGGCGGCAGCGAAGCGGCGGTCACGCCGATGGCGTTGGCTGGTTTCCAAAACATGAAAGCGCTTTCGACTCGCAACGACGATCCGCAGCGAGCCAGTCGTCCGTTCGACAAGGACCGCGATGGGTTTGTGTTGGCCGAAGGCGCTGGCATCCTGGTCTTCGAGGAATACGAACACGCCAAAGCTCGCGGTGCAAACATCCTGGCCGAGATCCTCGGATTTGGCACCACCGCTGATGCGGGGCACATCACGTCGCCCGACGCCCAAGGCGCCGGAGCCGGCCGCGCGATGGCCGAAGCGTTGTCCGATGCGAAGCTGAATCCAGCGGACATCGGATACATCAACGCCCACGGCACCAGCACTCCGCTGGGTGACAAGGCGGAAACGCAAGCTGTGAAGGCTGTCTTTGGCGGCGACGCGAAATCGGTCTCGATCAGCAGCACCAAGAGCGCCCTGGGGCACTCGCTGGGAGCCAGCGGCGGGATCGAATTGGTGATCTGCATCAGTGCGATCAACAATGGCAGCATCCCACCGACGATCAACCTGGACACCCCCGACCCCGATTGCGACCTCGACTACACGCCTCGCGAGGCGCGTCAGAAGGACGTCAAGATCGCGATGAGCAACAGCTTCGGCTTCGGTGGCCACAACGCATCGGTCATCTGCGGCAAGGTTTAGTCCTTGTTGTTGAGTTTGCCGCGGCGATCGCATTGCGATAGCCGCGTCGAGGAATCGCCAACCGCTGGGATCTCCCGGCGGTTGGACCACGCCTAAGCTTCGGCTCCCGCGGGATCGCGAATCCATGGACTTCGGCTGGCTCTCGCTGCTCCCTCCGCTCGTCGCCATCTTGCTGGCGATCTTCACGCGTCGAGTGATCCCCTCGTTAGTTCTTGCTGTTTTTGTCGGCGTTGCGATCTTGCAGTTCGCCGGCGATCAGCCACGGTCTTGGTCGCAGCGGATGTTCGTCGACACGCCTTGGTCGATGGTCGAGGATCACCTCTGGTATGCGGTTGCCGGCGGCGGCTCGCTGAATCCATTTGCCGCAATCGCCTCGGTTGTTTCGCTCGACTTTCGCGGTGCCGGCGATTCGCTCTCCGCGCTCGCCACTTCGGATCATCTGCGCGTCTTCTATTTCACGATGCTCTTCGGCGCCTTGGTCGGGATCCTGCATGCCGGCGGGGCGATGCGGAGTCTTGTGTTGCAGTTGGCGTTGCATGTGCAGACGCGTTGCGGCGGCCAGTTGCTGATCTGGCTGTGTGGGATGCTGATCTTCTTCGACGATTACGCCAACACGCTGTTGGTCGGAACGACGATGCGGTCGACGGCCGATCGGATGCGATTGTCTCGCGAAAAGCTGGCTTATCTTGTCGATTCGACCGCCGCGCCGGTGGCGGGACTGTCGTTGGTCAGCACGTGGGTTGCGACCGAGATCAGTTACATGAGCGAAGGTCTGGCGGCTCAGGGGAACCCGCAGGGGCTCAGCGGGTTTGATCTCTTTTTGCAATCGCTTCCCTATCGCTTCTACCCGATCTTTGCCCTGGTTCTTGTCGTTGTGATCGCGGCGACGGGACGCGATTTCGGGCCGATGAAGGCGGCGGAAGATGGTGCCGCCAAGGAACCGGAGGATGTTCGCGAGAGCAGTTTGCCGCAGTTGCACGATGCTCCCGCTTGGACCGCTATCGTGACGATCGCCGCAACGATCGGGGCGATCTTGTTTGCGCTGTATCGAACCGGTCGCGTCGAGGATCCCGACGTCGGTCTGCTGAGGTACTGGGGCCAGTATGTTGGCAATGCCGATCCCTACAACGCGCTGATCTGGGGTGGGCTTGTCGGTTTGCTGCTGTCGTTGACGACGACCTATTTGTGCGGTGCGAAATCGATCGGGCCGTTGATTGTCGGCGCGTTCGACGGGATGCGTCAGTTGATGCCAGCGATGGTGGTGCTGTTGTTGGCGTGGACGCTATCGCGGCTGACGACCGCCGATTTTCTGGACACTCAGGGTTTTCTTGGCGATTGGATTCGTGAGGCTAATGTCTCGTCGGTCTGGATTCCGACGCTGGTTTTTGTCGTTTCGGGAGTCGTTGCATTTGCGACCGGAACCAGTTGGGGAACGATGGGCTTGCTGGTGCCGCTGTCGATCCCGATCGCGATCGCCAGTTCGAGCGATCCGACGATCCTGTACGCCACGGCGGGAGCTGTCTTGTCGGGTGCAATCTTTGGCGATCACTGCTCGCCGATTTCCGATACGACGGTCTTGTCGAGCCAGGCCAGCGGATGCGATCACATCGCGCACGTCAAGACTCAGATCCCCTACGCGCTGCTGGCGGCGGGCGTTTCCATTTTGTTTGGGTCGCTCCCCACCAGCCTTGGTGTCTCGCCGTGGTGGATGTTGATCGCCGGCTGCGTCGCAACGTTTGCCGTCGTCCGGGCGTTCGGTAAGCTGCCCAATGTTTCCGCCGAATGAGGCGACTGGCAAGCTATTCGACCAGGGTCGGTTCGGTCGCGTTGCTGGCTCGCGTCTCTTTCAGTCCAGTGCCATCGCGGGTGTAGCCCAACACGTCGTGCAGCTTGGAAAACTTGTTGACGCCGGTGCTGAATTCGATCTCGCGGCCATTGAATTGGCAGGGATGTTGGTACCCGCACGCGTACGATAGCGACAGCAGTTCCTTGCGGAAGCTTTGGATGTAGCGGGTCATTCGCTTTGCTTTGTCGTCGACGTCCAGTCCCGCTTGCAGCCAGCGGTTCTGGGTCGCGACGCCTGCGGGGCAGTGGTCGGTGTGGCACTTGCGGGCTTGAATGCATCCGATCGCGAGCATCGATTCGCGGGCGATTTGGATCGCGTCGCAGCCCATCGCAAACGCGATCACGGCGCGGTCGGGGAAGCCCAATTTCCCGCTACCAAACCAGACGATGTCCTTGGAGATTCCTTGGGCTTGAAAGATCGGATAGACGCGAGCGAAGCCGATCTTAAATGGCAGCGAGACGTGATCGGAGAAGGTTAGCGGCGCCGCTCCGGTTCCTCCTTCGGCACCATCGATCGTGATGAAGTCGGGACCTTCGCCACGCTCTCGCATCCGCCCGGCTAGCTTGTGCCAGAAGCCGGTCGATCCGATCGCGCTTTTGATTCCCACCGGCAGTCCGGTGCGAGCGGCGATCCGTTCGATCCAGTCGATCAGTTCGTCGACGGTGTCGAATTCGGAGTGAGCGTTGGGAGAGATGCAATCGCGACCGATCGGGATCCCGCGCGTTGCGGCGATCTCGGCGGAGACCTTTTTGCCGGGCAGGATTCCCCCTTTGCCCGGTTTGGCTCCTTGGGAGAGTTTGACTTCGATGCAGCGAATCGATTCGTTGGCTTCGACGCGCTCGGCCAGCACGTCCAGCGAAAACCGTCCCGTCTCGTCGCGAGCCCCGAAATATCCGGTTCCGATCTGCCACATGATATCCGCACCGTGGCCATGGTAAGGGCTGATCCCTCCTTCGCCAGTGTTGTGAAAACAGTGGGCTTCGCGGGCGCCGATGTTCATCGCCGAGACGGCGTTGGAACCGAGCGAGCCAAACGACATGGCGGAGATGTTAATCACCGATTGCGGATGATAGGGCCGCGCCCGATCGTGCGATTGCCCCATGATCTTCAGGCAGGGAATCGCTGTCTTGTCGTCGCTGATGTATTCCGCTTTGTGTTCGGGAAACGGAAAGACAGCGTGTTTGATGATCGGGTATCCGATGCTGTAGATCTGCTCGGTCGTGCCGAAACCGAAGTTGCTGTTCTCGCCTTTGGCCGACGCGTAGACCCAGCTCCGCTCGTCGCGATTAAACGGCATCTCCTCTTTGTCGTTGGCGACCCAATATTGCCGCATCTCCGGCCCGATCATCTCCAACCAATACCGGATGTGTCCAACGATCGGGAAGTTGTGCAGGATCGTATGCTTCCGCTGCATCGTGTCGTAGATCGCGACGATCAGCAGCAGGCCAACGGTTCCGCCAATTGTCAGCAGCAGCCAGTGATCGGTGATGGCAGCGAACATGTCAGGTCATCCGGTTTGCGGTGATATCGTTGATCGCAGATCGCGCTCGCTGCGGTCTTCGATCGACGAAAACGAGGCGAGCGGATGATGGGTTCAAGGCGGCAGTTGATGCCGTCGCAAACGCGTCGCTTAGGTCGCCGCTGGCGGATTCGGCTCTGCTGGAGTCGGCTCTGGAGCGGCAGCCGGTGCGACGGGCGTCCGTTTCCTGGCCCATGCGGCAGCGCCCAGCACAGCCGCGTCGTCTCCCAGTTCGGCTTGCACGACGCGGAAGCGATTTTTGTAGGGTGCCAGCACCGATTTCTTCGCGGTTCGCGTGACGGTGCCGATAATCAGATCGGGCATCGCTTCGACCAATCCGCCACCCATCACGATCGTGTCGGGAGCCAGCAAGTGGACGATGTTCACGACGGCCAGTCCGATCGTCCGCGAAGCCTCTTCGATCAACTCTTTGACTTCGGTGTCGCCATGCTTGACCGAATCGGCCAACGCACCGCTGCGAATCTCTGAGAGATCCATGCCGGTCTCTTTGTAGAGATGAGGTGCCATCCCGCGGTAAGCCGCTTTGGCCGCTTCGGCCGCGATCGCCAACCGGCTCGCCTCGGCTTCCAAAGTCCCCGACAGGTCGTAGCCGCTGGTTCGGGATCCGCTGCTGATCCGCGTGTGTCCGATCTCCATGCAACTGATGTCGGCACCGTGCAGGATCGTGTCTTCGTAAACGCATCCGCCGCCGATTCCGGTCCCTGGAAAAATGCCGACGGTGCATCGCGACTTCTTCGCCGCTCCATCGACATATTCGCCGTAGACGCCCGCATCGACATCGTTCAGCACATGCACGGGGCAGCCGAACTGTTTGTGAAGGATCTTGCCGATGTTGACGTTTTCCCAGCCCAGGTTGACGCAGACGTGGACCAATCCGGTGTTCGGGTCGACGGGGCCAGGGCAACCGATGCCGATGCCAGCGATCTCTTCGACCTTCGTATCGGTCTCTTCCATCGCCCGCTCGATCGCACCGATGATCCGTTCGATCACCGATTCCGCTCCCGAATTCCCTTTGGTGCGACGCCGACGCCGGCCCAGCGGCTTGAGGTCATGATCGTAAACAACCGCCAGCATTTTCGTGCCGCCTAGGTCGAAGCCAATCCACTTCTTCTTGTCTGTGTCAGCCATGGGGGTCTCGTGATCGGTTGCGATAGGGAAACGGAGGGTGCGTGAACAGGCAGAATAGAGGTTTTTTGCCGATTATTACAGCCCGGCAGGCCGCCGATCGTGGCGTTCGGCGACGGCCGCTACGCTAAAATCGTTCGGTAAGGGGCGGATTCATCTTAGCGATTCCCGTTTTTTCCAAATTCTTTTCGCACCGCGACAATAAACTCCCGCCGCCAAGCATCTAGGTTTGTGCCAGTGCCTGTCCGCCAAGTGAAAACCGAGTGAACCAACGCGAATCGACACGATTGAGTGCCGACCAGGCGGCGCAGTTGCACGCGCAGCATGCGGCCGCGTTGCTGCGGTTTTTGACGGGATTGACCGGCAGCGTTGACGACGCCCAGGACTGCTTGCAGGCGACCTTTGCAATCCTCCAGGAAAAAGGAGGGGCTTCGGCTGCCGGAACTCGCCGAGCTTGGCTGTTCCGCGTGGCGCACAACGAAGCGATGCAATTGTTCCGCCGTCGCAAGCTGGCCGGGCCGATGGAGCCGGCGGATGAATTGCAGCAAGCCGCGGGCCAGCACGATTCGCCCGTCGATCAGTTGCTTCGCCAGGAGCGATTGCAGCAGGTGCGGCGCGAGTTGTCGCTATTGCCCGAGGAATTGCAGGTGATCGTCAAGTTAAGGATCGTCGAAGGGTTGAGGTTTCGCGAGATCGCCGACCAGTTGCAAATCCCGCTTGGGACGGCGTTGGGACGGATGCAGACGGCGTTGCGAAAGCTGGCCCAGCAATTGGGCGACGACTTGTAGGCGCGGGCCGAGCCCTCGCCGAGCGTTTGAAAATTGAAACGTTGAGATTTTGAATAGAGTGACCACCATGCTTAATCAAGAACAGATCGATCGATGTCGGCTGTATCTGCTCGACGAACTGCAGGGGGCTGACTTGCAGGCGTTTGAGTTGCAGATGCAGTCGTCGCCGGAGTTGTTGGATTGTATTGCCCAGCAAGCCGACTTGTTGGTCGATCTGGGAGAGGCTTGCCAGTCGCCCGTTGGACAACCGACTGCGGCCCTGCCTGTCGCGTCGACCTCCATCTTGCGTGTTGCTGGCGTATTGGCGAGCTTGGCCGCGCTAGTGCTGTTTGTGATTTGGTTCGCACCGGTTGGACATGCACCGCAGGCCAGTCGAGCCGCGACCGGTGGAGTCGACGATGCACTGGTCGCTCACGCCTGGGCGGAGAATCGCGAAGTCTTTGGCGGCGACGATCTCGACGTCGGGCAAGATGCGACCGTGATCGACTTTGATGCCACCGTCGCCGAGGTCCCTTCTTGGTTGAGCTTAGGTGTCGCGCAGGTCGAACGCACAGGTGAAGGCGACGGAGACGAGGGAACCGATCATGAACGAGGTTAACGTTTTGTCGAACTGGCGCAGCTCGCTGGCTTGCCTGTTGTTGGTGCTTGTCGCCGCGGGCGATCTTTCCGCCGAATACGATCTCTCACGCGACGCGATCGCTCAGGCTGACAGTTCGGCGGCCGAGCCTCGCGTTGAGGGCGAACGCCGGGTATTGGAGTTGGTGAAGTCGCATCTGCCCGAGCTAGAGTCGGTGCTTGCTTCGCTGAAAAAACACTCGGCCAAAGAATACCAAAAAGCGATCAGCGACTTGACGCGGACGGCGCGAAGGTTGGAGCAGTTGCAGCAGCGCGACCCGGACGGCTTTGAATTGGAGCTCGCCTTTTTGCAATGGCAGACCCGAGTCGACATCGCGCTGGCTCAGTTACAGGTCCGCGACAACAAAAAGACGCGAGAGCAATTGCGGAAGGCGCTTGCCAGTCGCGAGCAGGCGAAGGTGTCGCGGGCGCGTCACGAGCAGACGCGATTGACCGAGCGGATCTCCCGCATGCAGACCCAACTGCAACGGCTGACCGACCAACTGGAGAACGTCGACGTTCAGAAGAATGCGGACAAAGCGTATGCCGGAGCGATTCGGCGACTGGATGCCAAGCAGGCCCGCCCCAATGCCGCTTCGCGGACGAAGAAGAACGCCAAGGCAAAGCCCGCGGCTGATCCCAAAACGCCAGAAAACAAATAACCCGTCTCGGATTTCCCAATGAAAGAGCGACAAATGATGCATCGAATCGGTCTTGATCAATGGATCGTTGCCAGTCGAGCGGCCTGTTGTGCGGCGGCGATGTTGGTCGCCAGCGTGGCGTTTGCGGCGAAGCCCGATACGCTTGGCGACGATTCCGTCCTGCCGGAGCTGAGCACGCGGTTTGCCGTCGGCAACGAGACCTCCGAGATCCCCGACTTTCAAAAGCACATCAGTCCCCTGATGGGACGATTGGGCTGCAACGGTCGTTCCTGCCACGGATCGTTCCAGGGGCGCGGCGGGTTCATGCTGTCGCTGTTTGGCTACGATTTCGAAGCCGATCACAAGGCGATGCTCGAAGCCGATTCGGGGCGGATCGATACCGCCGACGCCGACGAAAGCTTGGTTTTGGCCAAGCCGATCGATGAGGACATGCACGAAGGTGGCAAGCGTTTCGACAAAGACGGTTGGGAGTATCGCGTGCTGCGAACCTGGATCGCCGCCGGAGCGAATTACGATGCCAAGCAACGCAAAAAACTGGAACGCTTGGAAGTTGGGCCGGCAGAGATCCTGTTCGATCAAGACAAGCAGACGACTTCATTGCGAGCGGTTGCTCATTGGGAAGATGGCACGCGTGAAGAGGTCACTGGTCTGTGCCGGTTCCACACCAACGACGATGCGATCGCGACAATCGATGAGACGGGAATCGTCACCTGCACCGGCGTCGGCGACACGCATGTCGTCGTTTCTTACGACAATGCGGTCGTTCCGGTCACGGTGATTCGGCCTGTTTCGAAGCTGACCGGCGACGACTATCCGCAGCTGGAAGCGCGAACCGAGGTCGATCGCTTGATCGCGGTCAAGCTGCAAAAGCTGGGGATCGTGCCGTCGGAGATCTGCTCCGACGCGGAGTTCTTGCGTCGGGCGAGCCTCGATATTTCGGGGACGCTGCCAACCGCGGCCGACGCGGCCGCGTTCATCGCCGACAACAGCAGCGGCAAGCGTCAACGCAAGGTCGAAGAATTGCTCTCCAGCCCCGGTTATGCAGCTTGGTGGACGACGCGGTTCTGCGATTGGACCGGCAACAGCGATGCTCAACTGAACAACGTCTCGCCAATCCGACAGGCACCGACGCAACATTGGTATGAATGGATCCATCGCCGCGTCGAAGAAAACATGCCCTATGACGAGATGGTCGAAGGGATCGTTGTCGCCCAATCGCGTGAGGAGGGGGAATCGTATCGAGAGTATTGCGAAGCGATGGGGGCCGCGTGTCGCAACGGCGAGATGGACGGGTTTGCCGATCGACCCGGGCTGACCTATTTCTGGGCGCGTCGCAATTTCCGACAGACCGAAGACCGAGCGATCGGATTTGCCTATTCGTTTTTAGGTATCCGGATCCAATGTGCTCAGTGCCACAAACATCCTTTCGACCAATGGTCCAAACAGGACTTCGATGAATTCAAGAACCTATTCCAAACGGTGGGACTGAGCCAGAAGCCGCGAGATAAGGAGGGCTTGGAGCAATATGAAGCGATGATGACGACGATGGATTCCGGCCTGAAGGGGAACCAGCTTCGCAGAGAGTTGCAAAAGGAATTCAACAAAGGGGCGGTGATTCCGTTCCCCGAGATCGTCGAACGCCCGGTTCGCGGCAATGCCAAAATGGTTCGCAAGAAAGGGCAGAAAGCGCGTCGAGTGGTCGAGCCGCCGACGGCAAAGCTGTTGGGAGGCGACTACGTCCAACTGGATGAAATGGCGCGAGAGAAGCTGATGCAGTGGCTCCGCGATCCCAGCAATCCCTACTTCGCCAAAGCGATCGTGAACCGCGTGTGGGCAAATTATTTTGGCAGCGGGATCGTCGACCCAGTCGACGATTTGAATCTCGCCAATCCGCCAAGCAACGCTCCGCTGATGGACTATCTGGCCGACGGGTTCGTTGAGAGCGGATACGACATGAAGTGGCTGCACCGCACGATCGTCGGCAGCGATGCGTATCAACGCAGCTGGCAGACAAACGACACCAACGCGTTGGACGTTCGCAATTTCAGCCACTTTGTACCGCGACGCCTGCCCGCCGAAACGCTTTACGACGCGATCTTGGTTGCGACAGCCAGCGACAAACAGGCGGCTCAGCTGTGCAGCAGCCGCGACGGTCGCGCGGTGGGGCTTGCTTCCAGCAGTCCTCGCAACAACGGCCGCGGTTCGTCGTACGCCTTACAGGTTTTTGGCCGTTCGATTCGCGAATCGAATTGCGATTGCGACCGATCCGAAGATCCAAACCTGCTGCAAACGGTTTATCTGCAAAACGATGAGGATGTCACCGATCGGCTGTACGATCGCAATGGCTGGTTGGCCGAGCAGATGAAGAGCTTGGGCCAGCCGATGTTGGTCGGCGACACGGCGCTTGCGAAAGCGAAGCAACAAGGCAATGCGGCGCGGCAGCGTCAAATCACGATGCTGAAGAAGCGTCGGCAGGAACTGGTCCAGACGCTTGCCAAGGTGGAAAAGAATGCCTCCAGTTCGGAGGAGCAGCTGAAGAACAAGACCACTCGGATGACGCGGCAGATCTCGCAAATCAACAAGCGAATCAAAGCATTGCAGACTGGCGAAGTGCAGGACGTGGCGGCGGGTAAATCGGCAGAGCTGGATAGCGAACAATTGACCAGCTTGGTCAATCAGGCCTACCTGCGAACCGTCGCACGTTATCCGGAGCCGGAGGAATTGAGCAGCTCGCTCGCCTATATCGAAGCGGGCGATTCGGTTGCCAGCGGTGTGGGGGATCTATTGTGGGCGTTGTTGAACACAAAAGAGTTTGTGTTAAATCACTGATGCCTTCGTGTGACGCAAGCAGAATGAAGACGCAAGTTTAGATCGGTGTGATAAGAAATTTGGAGCGATAGTTGATGGGTATCTCAAAAACGTGTGATGGTGTCAGCCGACGCGATGTGCTGCGAGTGGGAGCGTTGGCCGCTGGTGGGTTCTCGCTGACGAACTACCTGAGTATCGCCGAGGCGGGCGAGGTTCAAGCGGGTGCCAAGGCGACGTCGGCGATTTTCATCAACCTGCCCGGCGGTCCGTCGCACATCGACACCTTCGATCTGAAGCCCGAAGCGGATGACAAGGTTCGCGGTCCGTTCCAACCGATCAAGACGAACGTGCCGGGGATCGAATTTTCCGAGCACCTGCCCAAGCTGGCAGGCTGTGCCGACAAGTTTGCGATTCTGCGTGGTGTCAGTCACACGCTGGCCGCTCATGCGTTGGGGCAGGAATATGTGAACACCGGTTCGCGTCCGCTGCCATCGTTGGAGTATCCCGGTTTCGGATCGGTCGTCTCGATGGAACGCCCCGGCGATCGCGAGATCCCTGGATTTGTGGCGGTCCCCAATATTAATCAACGTCCTGGTTTCTTGGGAGTTCAATACGCTCCGCTGAATACCAACGCAACACCTCGAGCCGGTCAGCCGTTTGCGGTCCGAGGTATCAAGCTAGCCAACGGGATGACGGTCGATCAGATGCGTCGTCGCCAGGATTTGTTGAGCAGCTTGGATCGGCGTATGGCGTCGATCGAAAAGTCGAGCTCATTGCTGCAGGGACTCGATCGCTTCAGCGAGCAAGCCTATTCGATGATCACGTCGACACGCACGCGGCAAGCTTTTGACATCAGCAAGGAATCGGAAAACATCACCAAGATGTTCGACGATCAAACCTTCAGCCAAAGCTGTCTGTTGGCAACGCGGTTGGTGGAGTCGGGAGTGCGGTTTGTTGGCCTGACGCTCGGCGGCTGGGATACGCATGTCGACAACTGGACCAAGTTGAAGTCGGGGCTGTTGCCGCAATTTGATGCCGGGCTCAGCGGACTTCTGAATTCGTTGGCAGCCAAGGGGCTGTTGGAATCGACAGCGGTCTTTGTCACCGGCGAGTTCGGACGGACTCCGAAGATCAACACCCGATCGGCCGAAGGAGGCCGCGATCACTACCCACGCTGCATGTTCATGCTGATGGCGGGTGGCGGCGTCCGCGGCGGCCAGGTGATCGGCGAGAGCGACGACACCGCATCGGCTCCACGACACGAAGCGATCACCCCCGACGACGTCGCAGCCAGCTTCTATCACAACCTGGGGATCGATCCGACGAAGGAATACCACACCGAAACGGGCCGCCCGATAACGCTGGTCCGCGATGGCAACGTGATCCCGCAGTTGTTTTCGTAACGGGTTGTGAGCTGAATTTGTCGAGCAATCTTATTAAATGAGCGAGTCGGGAGTTTGAGATCCCGATGACCGCGCTGCGTCATTTTTTGTTTCCGCCGTAAACCATCAGCACAGCGGCTGCGATGATAACGAAAGTAACCAGTCCGATGGCGAGAAGACCAAGCATTGTCATGTCATTCCTGTGAGTGGGGTTTTCTAAAGCATATCCAGCGGATCGATGTCGACAACGTATTGGATGTCTTCGCCCGATCGATGTTCGCTGGTCGCGGCGCGGATCACATTTCCCAGAGATCCCGCATCGGGACACTGCAGTAGGATATGGAATCGGTATTTGCCACGCAGCTTGGCGATCGGCGGCGGGGCGGGGCCGAGGATTCTAATTTCGGCTTGTTGCGCATCGCGAGCCCGTTCCAGGCTGCTGACCAAGTTGTCGGCAAAAGCTTCGGTTAGCGTTTCCTCGCTGCCGCGGATGATGATCCGGGCGATCCGGCCAAAGGGCGGGTAAGCGAACTTCTGTCGCTGCTGCAGCTCTTCTTCGGCGAACTGGAAATAATCGTGTTGCGAGGCGGCTTGGATCGCCGGATGCTCGGGCGTATAGGTTTGCACGACGACTTCGCCGCCAGCATCTCCGCGGCCCGCGCGGCCAGCAACCTGGGTGACTAATTGAAACGTCCGCTCGGCGGCGCGGAAGTCGGGGAAATGCAACGCCGAATCGGCATTGATCACGCCGACGAGGGTGACGTTGGGAAAGTCGAGTCCTTTGGCGATCATCTGCGTTCCCAGCAGGATGTCGATCTCTTTCTGGCGGAATGCCGACAGCACGCGTTCATGGCTCCCCGGACGCCGCATCGTATCGCTGTCCATCCGAGCGATGACCGCGTCGGGGAATTTGGCTTTGACTTCCATCTCAAGCTTCTGCGTTCCGAGCCCCGAGTAACGGATGCCATCGAAACGGCATTCGGGACACCAGGGAGGCGTTCCGATTTGGTAATCGCAGTAGTGGCAAACCGCTTTGCTGCCGTCGCGGTGATGCGTCAGCGGCATCTCGCAATCGGGACAGGCGACGACGTGACCACACGAAGGGCACTGGATCGTGGTGGCGAAGCCACGGCGGTTCAGCAGCAGGATCGCCTGTTCTCCTTTGGCCAGCGCCGCGCGAGTCGCTTGCATCAGCGGGCGGCTGATCGACCCGCCGGTGCGATCTTCCTTCAGTCGCAGGTCGACAAGTTGCACGTGAGGCATCGGGCGATCGCCGACGCGTCGATGCAGCGGGATGCGTTTGTAAATCCCCTTCTTCGCGGCGTTCCACGACTCGAGCGCCGGAGTGGCCGATCCGAGAATCAACGGAATCCCCTCCAGATGCGCTCGGTAGCGGGCGACATCGCGAGCGTGATACCGCGGGATCGTGTCTTGCTTAAACGACGCGTCGTGCTCTTCGTCGATCACGATCAGTCCCAGGTGAGGCGTCGGCGCGAAGATGGCACTGCGGGCTCCAACGATCACTTGGACCTGTCCTTCGGCGATCCGTTGCCAGTGATGGTTCCGTTCGACGGGACTCATGTGACTGTGCAGCACGGCGACGCTTTCGAATCGATCCTGGAACCGTTGGCGAGTCTGCGGCGTCAGGCTGATCTCCGGGACCAGCACGATCGCTTGGCGGCCGAAGCGTTGCAGGTGTTCGATCGCTTGGATGTAGACCTCCGTTTTGCCGCTCCCCGTGACGCCGTGCAGCAACAGCGTCGAATGTTTTCCCGAATCGAGTGCGGCGCAGATTTCGGCAAGTGCCGCGGACTGTTCTTTGGTCAATCTGTGAGCGTCGGTCATGACGTTGTTGCGCGACGGCAGGATGCCAGGCGTCATCACGCGGCGGACTTCGCCGACGATCAATTCTTTTTGCAACAGCTGGCGAATCGGTCCCTCGGTGCAGCCGGCTTGGTCGGCTAGATCGCGGAGCGTCATCGGTTCGGCAGCGGCGATCAGATACTGCAACGCATACTGTTGTTTGGCGGGCAGTTTCGCCACGACCTCGTCGTCCAACGCTTGTTGCGTCGGAGTGAAGAAGGTCGTCGCTCGCGTCCCCGCTCCCATCCGAACGCCTGCGGGAATCAAGGCGTCGAAAACCTGGCCGGGTTGCGCCTGGTAGTAGTGCGCCATCCAGAGCACCAACTGGATCAGGTTGGCGTTGCAGAGCGGTTTTTCGTCGAAGCAGGAATCGATCGGTTTGAGCGTCATTCCGCCCGACGTCGACGCGGTGACCTTGGTGCACCAACCGGTGATCGGTTTGCGTCGCTTGCCCAGCGGCACCTGCAGACGCATTCCGGGGCGAACGCTGTCGACAAGTTCGCTGGGTACGCTGTAATCGAACGGGCCAAAAGGCATCTCCGAAAAGACGACCGTTGCAACGGTGATCTGTTCATGGACATCGGTTTCCCACGCGGGCCCATCGAGGCTGAACAGCGAGCCTTGAGGGTCGTTGGCGGCGGGATCGGAATCGGATGACATGAATTCGTTCGGCAAGGAGAGTTCGGTCATTTCAGGATAGTCTGCCGGAGACGGTTTGAAGAGATGGTGTAGCCACGCCCACCGCCACTACCATCGATGCAACGCTCGACAACAACGGTCAATCTTGTTTAACCGCGGTGGCATCGCCCCGCGCGTTTCGAGTTGGCGTGGACGCGCGGCCCGCTGGGCACGCGGTTAAACGAATGGTGGCGATGCAAACTGCTGGGCATATGGCTATGCGGTTGCCTGGTTTAACCGCGGCGGCATCGCCCCGCGCGTTTCGAGTTGGCGTGAACGCGCGGCCCGTTGGGCACGCGGTTAAACGATTCGTGCGGTGATCGCGGCTGCATTGAAGCGAGGCCGATTCGCTAGCCGAGCGTTTTGCGGAATCGGGCTAGGCTGAGCCCCAGCACGATCACGTTGCAGAGAAACAGCCCGGCGACGGGGGCTAGCAAATCCAGCAGGTCGGCGCCTCGCAGGACGACGCCACGCAGGATCTCGATGTAATACGTGACGGGGATTCCGAAGGAGGCGAGGTAGATCGGCCAAGGCATCTCGCTGCGAGGGAACATGAATCCCGACAGCAGCACCGAGGGCAACATGATCATGAAGGCAAACTGCAGCGCTTCGAGCTGCGTTTTGGAGATCGTCGAGACTAGCAGGCCAAGGCCCAGCGAGCAGGTCATGAACAACAGCGTGAGGCAGAGCAGCAGGGTGAGGCTACCGTGGATCGAGACGCCAAAAACGAAGACCATCGCCGACAGAACGATCAGCGTGGCGATGAAGCCAAGGACGGCGTAGGGGACCAGTTTCCCGAGCAGCAGCCCACTGCGGCTGACCGGTGTAACAAACAGTTGTTCAAGCGTTCCCAGTTCGCGTTCGCGGACGATGGCGAATGAGGTCAGGAAAACAGTCACCAGTTGCAGGATGATGCCAACCAATCCAGGGACAAAGAAATGAGAGCTCTCTAGGTCGGGGTTGTACAGCAGCCGCGGGCGGATCTCGATCGGGACGGCGCCGCGCCCCAATTCATCTCGCGCCGGTGCGAGTTGCAGATTCTCTCCCTTGATGCGAGCGATCGCGATCGACAGATTCAATCCCAGCAGTTGCGCGGTGTTCAACGCCGTCGTGGCGACTTGCGAATCGCTGCCATCGATCAGCAGTTGCACCGAAACCTGCTCGCCGCGGACGATCCGGTCGCTGTAGTTGGGCGGTATCCGCAAACCGACGCTGGCACGCCCCGAGGTCATCGCGCGGCGGAACGATTCGTCGTCCAACACTCGCTCGACCGTCGTGAATCGCCGCGTGTTGTGAAACGCGTCGACAAGCTCGCGCCCCTGACGTCGGCCGTCTTGGTCGTAGACGACCATCGCGATGTTTTCGATCTGCGTATCGAGAGCGAATCCGAAAATGATCGTCTGCATTAACGGAACGAGCAGCAGGAAGACGAGCGTCGATGGCTGGCGGCGGACGTGAGCGAACTCCTTGGTCAGTACCGCAACAAAGCCGCTGGACCTTCGCCGCGGCGGAGATCCGCTGAGCGTCGCTGGACTTGGTTTCTGCAGCGGCTCCAATTCGCCAACCGCTTCGTTGGCGGCAGCTTCCGTTGGTGCGGGAGCTTGAAAGCTGTCGGGATCGCGTTCGGCAGCTTGCGTTAGCGTGACAAAGACATCTTCCAGGGAAGGATCGACCGACCGCAGTTGGACTCGATCGGGTTCGATCTTCATCTGGGAAAGCAGTTCTTGGTCGGACAGTTCCGGTGCCAGCAGCAGATGGATCGTGTCGCCGAACAGCGTCGCATCGAGGACGCCGTCGATCGCTCGCAAGCCAGTTAACCGTGCCGTCGGCGAATCGACTCGCATTTCGCAGCGCCGCGTTCCGGCGGGCGTCACGTCGGGCAAGCGTTTCAAATCCGACGGCTTGCCGCGCACCAACAGCCGCGACAGATAGATGTATCCGACGTCGGTGCAGCGTTCGGCTTCGTCCATGTAGTGCGTTGTCACGAACAGCGTCACACCGCGGCCCGAGAGTTCGAACAGCAGATCCCACAAGTGCCGCCGCGCGACCGGATCGATTCCCGCTGTCGGTTCGTCCAGAAACAGCAGGTCGGGTTCGTGGATCAGGGCGCAGGCGAGAGCCAGTCGCTGTTTCCAACCTCCCGAAAGGGTGCGAGCGAACTGGCCGACACGGTCGTCCAGCCCGGTTAGCTCAATCACTTCGTCGGCTCGCCGCTCCAATTGGCTCGGCGATAGCCCGTAGATTCGTCCGTAGAAATCGATGTTCTCTCGAGCTGTCAGGTCGCCGTACAGGCTGAAGCTTTGCGACATGTAACCGACGCGATGCTTGATCTCTTCCGACTCGGTGCGGACATCGTGTCCTAGGACCGTCGCATCGCCGCCGCTGGGAGGCAGGATGCCCAGCAGCATCCGGATGATCGTCGACTTACCGCTGCCGTTAGGGCCCAGCAGCCCAAAGATCTCCCCTTTGCGGACGTCGAAGCTGACGTCTTGCACCGCGACCAGATCGCCAAAGCTGCGCGAGAGATTACGCACCGAAAGAACGTTCTCATTCATCGGCGTTCTTCGCTGACGGTTGCTTGATTTCGCCAAGCCAGAGGTCCGCGGACATCCCCGGACGCAGCCGATCCAACCCTTCGACGAGCGTCGCCTTGATCCGGAAGACCTGTTTCGATCGCTCTTCGGGCGTCTGGATGTTGCTGGGGGTGAACTCGGCTCGCCGCGCGATGAAGCTGATCTCGCACGCGAACCGTTCGTCGGGAAAACTGTCGACGCTCATCGGCAACCGCTGGCCAACCTGAAGGTCCAGGTGGTTTTCGGGGACGTAGGCACGGACCCACAAGTTGGTGTTGTCCATCAACGACATCACCGGTCCGCTGGCACTAACCAGGTCGCCGGGTTGCAGCTCCAACGCCTCGACCACGCCGGCGACCGGGCTGCGGATCACCAGTTCGTCTAGCCGCTGGCCGATGGCGTCGAGCGTGGCTTGAGCTGCATCGCGGGCGGCAGCAGCTTGCCGGACCAATTCGTTGCGATAGCCGTTTTTCATCAGCTCCCATGCAGCCTCCGCTTCGGCCAGCTTCGCCCTGGCTTCGTCCAGTTCCTCCTGCCGCGTCCCCGCTTCCAGCAATTGCAGTTCGTTGTTGCGGACGGTCAGGTTGGCTCGAGCCGACTTCATCTTCTCGTCCGCCTCTTCGTACTCTTGCTGCGAGACGGCGTTGCTGTCGCGGAGATTGCTGGCTCGATCGAGCGTGCGTTGGGCGAGCGTCAGTTCGACTTCCGCCGCTTGTTGGCGGCCCTTGGCGGCGGCGATCTCTTCCGGTCGCGGGCCGTTGGTCAGCTTTTCCAGTTGAGCTGCGATCTGGTCGACGCGCGCCTTGGCTTGGCGGATCTCTTCGGGCTGGTATCCGGCGGCCAAGCGATCGAGATCAGCTTGCCGCGCCGCGAGTTGGGCGGCCGCTTCGCGTTGCGATTCGATCAGATCAAACGGTTCCAGCCGCACCAGTTCCTGTCCCTTGGCGACGGTGGCTCCCTCTTCGACCAGCACCGCCGCGACGCGTCCGCCGACGCGCGACCCGATCCGGATCTCATCGGCTTCGATAAAACCAGAGACCTTCAGCGGCCCGGTCGCGCGTTGGCTGTACGCCAGAACGCCGATTAATACAGCGGTCAGGAGCGCCAACGGTGCAATGCGTTTTATCATCGGTGGAGGTTGTGTACTGTGATTGGACTGGCGGTAGCGACGCAGATCTCACTTAGTTTAACCGCGCGGGCATCGCCCCGCGCGTTTTGAGTTGGCGTGGACGCGCGGCCCGCTGGGCACGCGGTTAAACGAATGGTGTGGGAGTGGGGACGTGGGTAAAGCGATTGGCGTGGGCCCCGCGACATTTGGTGGCGAGTCGCTTATAGTTCGATCCGGCGGTGGCGGAGTTTCGGTGGCGAGCGTTAGGAGTGTTTGAGGTGATGCGGATTGGGATTCTGGGCGGGTCGTTTGATCCGGTGCACTATGGGCATCTGATGTTGGCAGAGCGAGCTCGCGAACAGCTCGAACTGGACAAGGTCTTGTTTGTCCCTGCGGCGATGTCGCCTCTGAAGCCAACCGGTCCGGTGGCGTCGAGCGAGTCGCGGGTTGCGATGTTGCAATTGGCGATCGGAGGGAACGAAGCGTTTGAAGTCAGCCGCGTCGAGATCGATCGCGGAGGCGTCAGCTACACCTTGGATACGGTGACAGCGATTCGCGAACAGTTCCCACAGGCGGAGCTGTTTCTGATGATGGGAGCCGACCTCGTCGGTCAGCTCGGCGACTGGAATCAACCTGAAAAGATCTTCGCGATCGCCAAGCCAGCGATCATGAATCGCGGCGGCTACGATGCGGCGACGGCTGCGGAGATCGAACCGTTTCTGACCGACAGTGATTCGGGGCAGGTTGCCTTTCTGCAGATGCCGCAGATCGAACTATCGAGCAGTGAGCTGCGCGATCGGATCGGTGCGGGTGAAAGCATTCGCTATCACACGCCGCGAGCTGTCGAAGAATCGATCCGCGCCGAAGGCTTGTACGCTTCGTAGAGTGCGTGTGCTGCGAAGCTCGCTAGCCGAACACGAAAAAGCCGCAGCCTCCAATGGAATGGAAGCTGCGGCTTTTAAATTCGTTCGCGAACGTGGCCGTTGACTAGCGGTAGATCGATCCGCTGTTGTTTGGCGACGTTGCAGTCGGCATCGAATACGACGAGCTAGGCGATTGGGTGGCCGGTGTCGTGTAGGTCGACGGGGCCACCGAGCTGTTCATGCCAGGGTAGGCGGCTGCCGAACTGGTGCTGCCGGGACGGTAGCCACCTGGGCTGGCGGCCACTTGGGTCGCTGGCGTCGGATTTGCGTAAGTCGCTTGCGTTGCCGGTGGAGCCGCGTAGCCAGCAGGACTGGTTGGGGCTGCGTAACCCGCAGGGCTCGGGGCGGAAGCGTAGGGCGACGTCGTGCTGGCTGGTGTTGCGTACGGCGATGCTGGAGTCGCGGCACCGTAGGCAGGGTTGTTAGCCGCACTTGCTGTGTAGGTCGGTGGTGTGCTTGGAGTGGCCGCGTAAGGAGCGGATGCACCGTACGGCGAGGCTGGAGCTGCACCAGGTGCTGCGCCGCCGTAAGGGCTGGTTGGCGTTACGCCACCGTAAGGCGAAGCGGCTGCGGTGCTGTTGTAACCGTTAGCTTGAGCCGCTGCGGTCGGCGTACCGTAGGGCGAGCTGCCACCGGGCGTTCCGTAAGGGCTTGCGCTACCATAAGGGCTGGCAGGAGCCGTCGTGGTCGATGCGGCAACTTGCGTGTTCGCCGATTGGCCCGACTTGCCGGTCGCAGCCGAAGCGATCGCGGTTGGCGTGTGATTTTCGCTTGGTGGCGCTGGGTAGGTGGCCGATGGGCCACTGCCGGCTAGAGTTTCCGCGGAAGGCTTTTTGCCCCACGAGAACAAGTTCTTGCCTGGCATTGTTGTCTTACAGCCGGTCGATCCGATCGCCATAACTGCAATGCTGGCAACGGCGACGCGGTTCCATGTCACTATACGGCATCGCATAACGATGTTCCCTCAAACTGGCGAATTTTGAGAAGTCGGAGCATGCGGGCGTCGTCTGTCTCAGCCAGACTGGTCGCGATTCGCAAAACCCTTCTTCCTTGAAGTGTTTTTTTGCAGCGATGCTCCACCAACGGCAAGCGTCGGGGCATCGCAACGTTCCTATCAGAAGGGTTTCGGCCAGCGGGTCCCGTCGAATCCAGACTAATCCGCAAAATCGACCAAACTCCTCTAATTGGGTCCGGATACTAGAACCGCAAGTTTGTCTACGTCAATGTCGACTGAGCAATCCTATCGTGCGAATCTTGGCGAATGTTGCCATTCGCTAGTGATTCGCCAGCTTCGCCCTTGCAAAAAGCAAGGTTTCCAGTGACAATCCTGGACTTCAAAAGAAATCAGGCGCGACCCTCCAGGACCAAATTGTGGCCCTGTCGCTGGGATCGTGCCATTGCGTAAATCTACGCGAGGTAACGACTTACACCCCTTTCTTGCACTCCCTTAGGAGCATTGTCGATGGCCCGATATACCGGACCCAAAGCACGTATTAATCGCCGTCTAGGCGCCATGATCTATGAAACCGCCGGTGCTGCCCGCGCGATGGAACGCCGCAATACCCCTCCAGGTATGCACACCCGCGGCCGTCGCCCCAGTAACTACGGTCTGGCGTTGATGGAGAAGCAAAAGATCAAGCACTATTACGGCTTGGGCGAACGACAACTGCGCCGCTACTTTGATGCGGTCAGCAGCAAGCAAGGAAACACGGGTGAATTGTTGTTGCTGATGTGCGAACGCCGTCTGGACAACATCGTCCGCCGCTGCGGGTTCACCAAAACCCGTCCTCAAGCTCGGCAAGGCGTTGCCCACGGCCACTTCTTGGTTAATGGCGTCAAAGTCACCAAGCCAAACTACCTGCTGCGTCCAGGCGACGAGGTCGAAGTTCGCGACCGCGAAGGTCTGAAGAACCTGTACCGCGGCGTGATCGCCAACGCTTCGCCCGACGCCCTCGATTGGGTGGCATTCGACAGCGAAAACCTGAAGGCAACCGTCCAAGGCCTGCCCGGCCCTAGCGACATCAGCCTGCCGGTAGATGCTAACTCCGTGGTCGAATTCCTGTCTCGCTAGGTTTCTGCTGCGACTCTTGCAGGTTCCTCAACTCGCTATCCTGAACAAACATCATGCATTCATCGCTCGTTGTATTGGGCGGGGGTCCAGGCGGCTACGCGGCCGCATTTCTGGCCGCCGACGAAGGTCTCGAAGTCACGATTGTCGAAGCCGATTCGCGGCTCGGCGGAACGTGCTTGCTACGGGGTTGCATCCCCAGCAAGGCTTTGTTGCATGTGGCTCGGGTGATTAGCGAAGTTCAGGAACTCAATGAAGACTGGGGCGTCAGCTATCCTGGCGCCCCGTCGATCGATATCGATAAGGTTCGCGGCCGCAAAGAAACTGTGATCTCGAACCTGACCGGCGGTCTTCAGGCTTTGGCCAAACGCCGCGGCGTCAAAGTCATCCACGCCAAGGGCGTCTTTGAGAACAGCACCACCCTGAAGTTGGAAGGGGACCACGCGTCGATCCCCGAAGGTGGAAAGATCACTTTCGATCATTGCATCCTCGCGACCGGCAGCGTTCCGTTTGTTCCGCCGGCGTTTGATATCGGCAGCGATCGCGTGATGGACAGCACCGGCGCGTTGGAACTGAAAGACGTTCCCGAAACGATGCTGGTTGTCGGCGGTGGATACATCGGCCTGGAGCTTGGCAGCGTCTACGCTCAACTGGGCAGCAAGGTTTCGATCGTCGAATTGATGGACGGCCTACTGCCCGGCGCCGACCGCGACCTGGTCAAGCCGCTGCAAAAGCGGATCGAAAAACTAGTCGACGGCCGGTTGTTCCTGAACACCAAAGTCGGCTCGCTCGCCGAAGAGAAAGACGGCGTTCACGTGACCTTCGAAGGGCCAAGCAAGTTTGGCAACGAAGTCTACGACCGCGTGTTGGTTTCGATCGGCCGCCGCCCCGTCAGCAAGGGTTTTGGACTGGAGAACACCCAAGTTGTCGTCAATGCCAAGGGCTTTGTGGAGTGCGATTCGCAACAGCGAACCGCCGACCCGCACATCCTGGCGATCGGCGACGTCGCTGGCGAACCGATGCTCGCGCACAAAGCCAATCACGAAGGTCGCGTCGCGGCCGAAGTCGTGCTTGGCAAGAACTCCGCCTTCGACAAAGTGGCGATTCCCGCAGTGGTCTTCACCGATCCCGAAATCGCTTGGGCTGGCCTGACCGAAGGCGAAGCCAAAGCTGCCGGCCGCAAGGTCGATGTCGAAGTCTACCCCTGGGCTGCCAGCGGTCGCGCTCAAGCGATCGGCCGGACTGAAGGTTCGACCAAGTGGCTCGTCGACCCTGAAACCCATCGCGTTGTCGGCTGTGGAATCGTGGGTGCCGGAGCTGGCGAATTGATCGCCGAAGCCGTCCTGGCGATCGAGATGGGCTGCGAAGTCCACGACATCACCGACAGCATCCACCCGCACCCAACGCTCAGCGAAACGCTGATGAACGCGGGCGAAGTCCACTTCGGCACGGCGACCGAGATCTACAAGCCGAAGAAGAAATAGCTTCCGCCAGATCGGCGCGAGACTGCTGGAGTCGAGGCTTCAGCCGAAAACGCACGACGGTTGGAGTCGAGGCTTCAGCCGACAACAAACGATCGTTGGTGTAGAGGCTTCAGCCGAAAACGTCACCGATCCGCTTTACGTGCACTGCCCAGCGAACCGCAGGCCGCGGACGATCTGATTAACAGCAGCGGTTGCGTCGATCGAGCGGGCGACTTCGGCGTTGAGCGACCATTCGCGATGCCGCCGGGCGTCGCAAACCGTCTGGCCGCGAGTCAGTTCGCCGCGAGTCTCGATGTCGATCGCCATGTCTTCCCAAGTGAACAGCTCGGGCTCCAGGAAGCCCAGCAGCGCCACGGGGTCGTACAGCGAAATCGTTTCGCGGCCCAGATTCTGAACATAGCTGCGGAAGGCAAACAGCAACAGTTTATGCAGCAACTGGCCAGCTCGCGTCTGCTTCGACGGCAGGTTTTCGATCAGCTCGATCGAGAACTCGACTTGATCGGTGACGTCCAGTGGGACCAGGCTTTTGGTTGTCGCCGATTCGATCACGCTGCGAGCAGCGGTCGGATCGAAGTACATATTCATCTCGGCAACGGGCGAAATATTGCCCGGGCAGGCGACAGCTCCACCGCTGATCACCAACCGGTCGACCAGCGATTCGAGCCCCGGTTCGCGCTGGAACGCGCGGGCGACATTGGTCAACGGGCCCAAGCAGATCAGCGAGACTTGGTTGGGGTGCTGTCGCAGCAATTCGGAGATAATTTTTTCGCTCAGATGCCGATGCTGGCGATCGCTCGGCTCGTAATTGCAGCCGGCCAAGCCATCGGAACCGTGCAGCACGATATCGTTGATAACCGCTGCGCCTTCGCATGGCGAAGCGACCCCGATCCGCGGATATTTCGGCGGGTCCAACTGCTGGATCAGCCCCTGGACATTGGTTGTCGCCTGGTCGGCATCGACGGTTCCAGCCGTTGCCGTAACCGCCAAAACTTCCAGCCGCGGGTCAAACAATGCCATCGTGAGTGCGATCGCGTCGTCGATTCCGGGATCACAGTCGATAATCACTTTTCTAGCCATAGGTGCGATTGTACGGTTGTCGGCGAGGTGGCGAAACGGGGATTTTGTCTCGACCGACCGGGAAACGCACAATCGCCCCTCAGCCAGCGAAGATTGCCGCCGCGGCGGTCCCAACCGATCGCCGCTGTCGTTATATTGACCACCGGCTCGCTCGCTTGATGCGACGCGACAACCTTGCATTGCCTCTCCCTTTGTGCCGACAACGTTGTGGTGAATATGAGTATCCAGATTGACGAAGCGATCCGCACGGTCCAGGCCGGCAACGACTTGGCCGCCGACGATGTGCAGGCGTTGATCGGGACGATGCTGCAGGGCGAGGCGGAAGACCAGGCGATCGGCGAGCTTTTGCTAGCATTGCGAGCCAAAGGAGAAGTCGTCAGCGAACTGGTTGGCGCCGCCCGCGCGATGCGCAAGCACATGACGCCAGTCGCATCGGCCGGGGGCATCCTGTTGGACACCTGCGGCACCGGCGGCGACGGCTCGGGAACGTTTAACATCAGCACCGCCGCGGCGATCGTCACCGCAGCAGCTGGCATCCCCGTAGCCAAACACGGCAACCGCGCGATCACCAGCAAGAGCGGATCGGCCGATGTGCTGTCCGCCTTGGGAGTCAACATCGACACCGATCGCGATGTTGTCGAGCGATGCTTGGCGGAGGTTGGGATCTGTTTTTGCTTCGCGCCGCGACTGCATCCCGCCATGCGTCATGTCGGTGCGATTCGCCGCCAACTGGGCGTGCCGACGCTGTTCAATTTGCTGGGCCCTCTTTGCAATCCTGCCGCCGCGTCGCACCAGGTGCTTGGCACTGGCAAGTCCTCCACGCAGCGACAACTGGCCGAAGCGCTGCATCAATTGGGAACCGAGCATGCCGCCGTCGTTCGCGGCCTCGACGGCTTGGATGAAGTCACATTGGATGGCTCAACCTCCGTGATCGAAGTAACGGCCGCGGGCTGCCGAGAGATCGAGTGGACGCCGGCCAGTTTTGGGCTGAGTCCATCGGGCCCCGAAACGATGCAAGCCGACGGGCCCGACGAGAGCGCGGCGATCATCCGACAAGTGCTCGACGGCCAGCCAGGGCCAGCTCGAGACATCGTCGTCGCCAACGCAGCCGCTTCGATTTGGTTGTGCAACCCCGAAGGCGGCCTGATCGCCGCAGCGGAACAAGCCGCCGATGCGATCGACACTGGACAAGCCCAACGCACACTCGAAGCCTTATCCGCAATGACATCCGCCGACCAGTAGAAGTGTGGTTTCCGTATTCGCTGAAAGCGACAAAACACCGGAGACGCTTCGCCTCCAGCCGCCAGTCCGTCCTGTCCCAGGTAACTCACCACTGTTCGATTCGGCGACACGCCCCTCCCCGAAAAACTTGCTCGGCGCTCGTTCTTCGACCCTCCCTGCTTCGCCGGGCGGGTGAAGCGCCGGTTACAAATTCACCCTCCGCCAAACGGAGTTTGAAGGGGAGGGTCGAACCAGCGAAGCGAAGTTCGGGGAGGGAAGCCTCACGCATCGCCGCCGTTCGATCCGGCGCACAGCCGCTCCCCGAAAAACTTGCTCGGCGATCGTTCTTCGGCCCTCCCTGCTTCGCCGCGCGGGTGAAGTGCTGGTCACGACTTCACCCTCCGCCAAACGGAGTTTGAAGGGGAGGGTCGAACCAGCGAAGCGAAGTTCGGGGAGGTGGCTGTCGGATGTACAGCCATGGTGCCGGGAAGGATACTGACACGCCCGTTTATGCGGCGGCATAAGTGGATAGAATACGGCTCAACAAACATTACAAAACAATCAGCAACGGTGAACTCATGAACACGTCAACTGAAGCGGTATCGTCTGCCGACAAAGTCGACTCGAAAGCGCATTCGAAATCTGGAGGCGCCTGGACAACTCGACTTGGCATCCTGTGCGCGATGCTGGTCCTGGCGATCGCTGGGATCGGATTCACCCAGGCGACCGATACGGGCGCTTGGGAGTACTGGTTGTTTGTGGTCCTGGTTTACGCCGCACTTGGGCTCTGGAAAAGCGTCCGCAGCGCCAAGCAGGCGGGGCAATCGATCCACAAGACGATCATCAGAGAATTGTCTCACTGGGGGATCTTGGTTGGTTTTCTCGCGGCCCTGCTGATGCTGGAGCGTCGCGAGATCATCAATCGCGATTCCGCTTCCTACTTTGCAGTGATGCTGCTGGCGTTGACCTGTTGCTTGGCTGGGGTTCACATCGACTGGCTGCTGTTGGTCGTTGGCATCTCCTTGACGTTGATGGTTCTGGCGATGGCGATGCTGGAGCAATTATCCGCCTGGATCATCATGATCCTGGTGGCTTGCGTGGCAGTCGCAATTTTCTACTTCAAATCGAAACGAGATAGTTCCGCAGCGAAGGCCACGAAGTAGTTCATCGGCCCGCCCTCCCTGACCTAGCTACGCTCCCCAACGCAAGTTTTCCATGCCCAGCGATCCATCCAACCCCACCGCCCAATCACCCGATTCGATCCTGCAACAGAACTGGTGGCACAAGCCGCTGATTTGGGGCGTGTTCGTGGCGTTGATCTACGCGTTGCGAGAGTTCTTCCTGGTTGGGTTCCTGACATTCCTGTTCTGCTTCATCGTCCGCAGCCTGGTGGGAGCAATCGCCCGCCGCATTGCACCTCAGCATCCCGACAGCCACCGGCTGGATCTGATCCTGACACTGTCGATCTTTTCGTGTCTGTGCTTGTCGCTGTATGGACTCGGCCGATTCTTTGTGCCGCCGCTGATTCACGAAGGCAAGAGCCTGGTGACGCAGATGAAACAGACGAATGCCGTCGAACTGCAGAACACATTGCTGTCCAACACGGCGGGAACGTGGAAGTTTAAACGCCAGTTTGGTCCCCCCGAGGATCCACGCTACAAAAAAGGGCTCGCTCAGTTTCTTGCCGCCGGTCGTAGCGGTGCGGGGTTGTACCAGGAATTCCCTCAGCTGCACTCACGACTCAAAGCCGAATTCGAAGCCAACTACGAACAGGCTCAAGTGCTTCAACTGCAGTCGCAAGCGAGCGGTGCAAGCGTGCCGTTTAAGACTTGGTTCATGGAGTTCAAAGCACCCGACATCTTCCATGCAAAACAGGATTATTACGTTTCGCGTTGGCAAGCAAGCCAAGCCTCCGATGACAAGCAGGACGAGGCGAAAAGCCTAACGCAGAAGACCGATTTTGAATCTCTCCGCGACGAACGAATCCGGCAGCGAATCTGGGCCGACGTCAATGCCGATCCCGTGCTGTTGGCTCAACTCAAGAGCGAATGGGCGCAAGCGATTTCGATCCAGAAATGGGCGGAGTTTCGTGAATCCCCCGCATACCAAGCTGAGTTCAAACAGTTCTACGAAACTCAATTTGCCGACGACTCCAACAACGTGCCGATCGACTACGCCTACTTCGAAACCTTGGCAGCCGCCTACCCCAAAGGGAAACAGGCCTTCTTGGAAGCTGTCGACCAGCATCAACAGACAGCGAAGGAATCGGCGGCGCACCAACAATTCGATTTTGAATCGGCAACAAAACGGGAATTTGGTCAGCAATGGTGGGCGACCAGCCCGGCGGCTGACTGGGTGCGTGAACATGCAACCGAGGATGGGCCAAAAATACTCGCCGCCGGCGTGAAGCAATTCGACCAAGCGCTCGGCCACGTGTTAAGGGTCCCGATCCAGATCGGCACCGCACTGCTGCTGGCCGTTTTCATGCTGATCGAATGGGATAGCGTGAAGACGGGCGTGGCGAACATTCGCAACACGCGACTGCGATCGGTCTTCGATGAAATCGCACCGGGAGTGGTCGCGCTGGGCAAACTGATCGGCAAATCCTTCCAGGGGCAAGTCGTGATCGCAGTGATCAACGCCTTCCTGACACTGATCGCCCTGTGGGTAATCGGTGTCGAATACAAGTTTATCCTGGCGATGGTCGTGTTCGTGTTCAGTTTTATCCCGGTGGTTGGAGTAATCCTGTCGGGCGTTCCGCTTTGCGGAATGGCCATCCTGCAGCCCGGCGGATCGCTGCTGATGGCGGTACAGGTGATCGCGGCGGTTGCGTTGATCCACTTGATCGAAGGGATGGTTCTGTCGCCGCGGATCATTGGCAAGATCGGACATCTGCATCCTGTGCTGGTGATTGCGATCCTGTTGATCGCGGAACACTTCTTCGGAATGTGGGGCCTGGTTCTGGGCGTACCGGTCGCCATCTATCTGATCCGCGTGGTGCTGCTCGACCTGCCCATTCCCGGGATCTACGAGCCCGACCGCACTCCGGAACTGGAATAGGTTCAGCGACTCACCGCGACCGGCAGCCGCGAGAGCAGGACTGCAGGTTTGCCATCGCGGGGTGCCCGGTTCCCGAAACCGCTGATAGAATTCTCGAGATTCGATTCTCGATTCAATTTCTGTGAAGGACTTTCTCCTTAGTGTCGTCCACCAGCGAGCCCAAACTCGGTGCCTTCTCCACACTATCCATCGGCATCGGTGGCATGGTGGGCGGCGGGATCTTTGCGGTCACCGGACTCACGATCACTGCAACTCAAGGTGGCGCGCCGGTCGCGTTCTTGATCGCGGGGATCGTGGCGTTGTTGACCAGTTATTCCTATTTGAAACTGACGCTCAGATATCCCGGCGTCGGCGGCACCGTCGACTTCCTGAACCGGGCTTTCGGTACCGGCATCTTCACCGGAGCGGCGAATATCCTGCTGCTGCTCAGCTACGTCGTGCTGGTCGCCGTCTACGCCTACGCCTTCGGCAGCTACGGAGCCTGTTTCTTCCCCGAACCCGACAGGCCCTTCTGGACTCATGCGCTGATCAGTGGCGTGATCGTTGGGTTGGTGGGAGTGAACGCGTTGGGAGGCAGCTTGGTCGTCCGGGCGGAAAACGTTTTTAACATCGTCAAAATCTTGCTCTTAGCCGCCTTCATCGTGGCTGGACTGGCCACCCCAATGGAATGGAGCCGATTGGGGACGGAACATTATGTATCGCCGATGGGTTTAGTCGCCGGAGCGATGTTGATCTTCCTGAACTACGAAGGCTTTGAACTGATCGCCAACGCATCGAAGGATGTTGCCAATCCCAAACGCTCGCTGCCGATCGCCTACGTCGGCGGCGTGCTGATCGTGATTGTGATTTACATGCTGATCGTCGCGGTCGTTGTCGGCCACTTGAGTTTCGCGGAGGTGGCCAAAGACAGCGACACCGCACTCTCGGTCGCCGCACAAGACGTGATGGGAAGAACCGGATACATCGCGATTGCGATTGCCGCGTTGCTGGCGACAAGTTCGGCGATCAACGCCACATTCTACAGCACCGGACGCCTGGCTTATATCATCGCCAAGACGGGTGAACTGCCGTCGGAACTGAAGCGATCGTTTCGCGGCCAACACCTGGAAGGGACGCTGATCACTGCGGTCCTGGCGCTGGTCGTCGCGAATTTTGTCCCTCTGGATGCGATCGCGACGATGGGCAGTGCAGGTTTCCTGTTGCTGTTCCTGGCTGTCAACGTTGCCAACGTCCGTTTAGCCCGTCAGACCAACAGCCGCGCATGGCTATCCGGCCTAGCAGCGCTCAGCACACTGGTCGCCATGATCGTGTTGTGCGTGAAGGTCGACGAAAATCCGGCGACACGAAACCATCTGTGGATTCTGGTCGGCATGATTGTCGTTTCGCTGACAATTGAGATCGTGTACCGCAGCCTGACGGGGCGCGAAGTACGAATGGGAAGGACGCCCGATTCCAATCCGAAAAGCGATGTCGCCTAGCCGCGGCCGGGGAGCGGCCCAGGCCCGCATCGATCAATTTTGCAACGCGTCGCGGGCGAGGGTGCTGATGCGAACAAGCCACACGCCTAACAGGAAAAAGCCAAACAATGAATGATCAAATTCAAGCGATCGTAACCGTCCTCTCGTTGATGAACCCCGCGATCTGCGCGGCGATGTTTACCGCGGCGGAGACGGATCGACCATTCGACGAAAAGGCAACCGACGCCACCAAGGCAGCTCTGGCGATCCTGGTGATCCTCTCGATCGCCGCCCTGATTGGAACACGTCTGCTGCACGTCTTCGGCATTTCCCTGGACGCATTCATGGTGGCCGGCGGCGGCGTGCTGGCGTGGATGGGCTTCTCGATGCTCAACCGCCATGCGGACGCTGAGGCATCGAAGTCGCATCAGTCGCTGACGCCCTTGATCCTGTTTGCCGCGAGTCCAGGAACGATCACCGGAGTCATTACGCTGTCGGCGGTACACACTCAATTGAAGCTGCCGATCACCGCTCTGATCTCGGTCGCCGTCGCAACGGTATGCACTTGGATTGTGATGCTGCTGGCTGCCCGCTTCTCCAGTGCACAAAACGGCGGCGGATTCTTGCGAGACACGATGACGCGGTTCATGGGGCTGATCGTCCTGTCGATGGGCGTGCAGTTTGCGTTGACCGGTTTTCACGCGTTCGCAAAAAGCGGAACCGTCGCCGGTTGATCGAAGAGTGCCGCATGATCCTGGAGTCGTTCGGAACCATTTCGAGTGATACAATTAGCCCGCTCTGCAACTCGGTTGCCGTAGCAATCGCGACAGCAAAACCGTCAACAACTCTTTTCCATAGAAACCGTCCATCCGATGTCAAAACCAAAAGAACACAAGCACAACAGCGACCATCAACATACATCGCACCACAACGCTGCGAAGTCGAAGAAGATTCATCACGATTGGCGGTTCTGGACCGCGATCGTGTTAATGGGACTGGCGATGGCCGCTTATGTCCTCTCGTTTGACGAGTCGCTGCGTCCGGGAGACGTCGACCAAGCCGAAGTCCCCATGGCAGCTGAATAAAGGCCAATGAAGCAGCAAGCTTCCGCCCTGCACCGCGACTCGGGCGACTCCGACAAAAGTCGTGTCACCACGCGAGGGGTGCGGGGAATTGCAGCATGTTGTTTCTGGTGTGCCACTGGCTTCGCCAGTGTTCTCTAAGCGAAGTAATGGAATTGGAATTACTGACAAACTTTCCAATTCCGGTTCGGTTGCAATAGCGACGTCATTGTGTCAGCTGGGTTCATTAGACGGCCCGTTCGTGACGCTCTCCAAAGCATCGGAAGTGATGGCATGGTTTCCGAGCCACACCGAAAACAAGTTAAGCACTACCATCAAGCTGGGCATCTGCATGAGTTAACGTTCTCGTGCATTCGAAGAATGCCCGTGCTGACGAACAATTCTTGGCAACTTTGGCAGAACGGACTGTTTTGCAGCATACAATGTTAGCCATTGGAGGCACGATTGGCTGTTCGGGCTTTGGGGCTTCGGTCGAGGAGCACTGGCGAAGCCAGTGGCACACCAAAGATGAACCGTTAGGACAATGCCCCCGCCGCCGGAAGCCTGTGGACGTTCTCGCGTGACGAAAGCCGGCCGGGGATTGCAGCGTCAGCTTCTTCGGTTTCATCTCCACCTCTTTTGAGAGTCCAGCATCCCAATGAATGCGTCGATCATCACGCTTTGGACACGCGTTCGGGACAGCTACTGGTTCGTCCCCTCACTGCTGGTTGTCGGTTCGATTCTGCTCTCATTTGCCACGACGGCGCTGGACGAATCGCTTGGTTCGGACTGGATCGATGACATCGACTGGCTGTCGACAAATCAACCCGAGGGTGCGCGGGCGGTGCTGTCGACAGTCGCCGGATCGATGATCACGGTTGCCGGCGTGACGTTTTCGATGACGATCCTCTCGATCTCGCACACGACGTCGCAGATCGGCCCGCGGCTGTTGAACAACTTCATGGCGGATAAAGCCAACCAGTTTACGCTGGGCGTTTTCATCTCGACCTTTATCTATTGCTTGATGGTCTTGCGAACCGTTCGCAGCGCCGAGAGCGCGCCGCCGGGCAGCGACGCGGTCGGCGATCTGGCGGGCGCGTTTGTGCCTCAGATCGCTGTGGTCATCGGCGTCCTGATGGCGATCGCCAGCGTTGGCGTGCTGATCTTCTTCATCCATCACATCCCCGAAACGATCCATGTTTCGAATATCATCGCCAACATCGGCAAAGGGATCAATCGACACATCGATGGACAGTTCCCCGCTCGCGTCGGAGAACCGCGGGACGAAGAGATCGACCGCCAACAGAAGCTTGAAATGCCGGACTGCTTCGATTCCACGGCCGTGCAAATCGATGCGACCACTAGCGGATATTTGGAATACATCGATGGCAACGGCTTGATGCAAATCGCTTGCCAACACGACTTGGTGATGAAGATCGACCGCAGCCCCGGCGACTTCGTCACGCCCGCCAGCCTGCTGATGCTTGTTGCACCCCGGGAACGGATCGACGACGACATCCGCAAAGAACTCGCCGCGATGTTTGTCTTTGGCGTTCAACGGACCACCACGCAAGACCTGCGTTTTCAGATCAATCAATTGGTCGAAGTTGCGATGCGGGCGCTTTCGCCTGGAGTCAACGATCCTTTTACGGCGATCAGCTGTATGGATTGGTTGCAGTCGGCGTTGGAAAACCTGTCGGCTCGCGAACTGCCCGATTCGCATCGCTTCGACGAATCGCAGAACCTCCGCTTGGTGGCGACGCCGGTCACGTTTGCCGGCTTCGCGTCGCTGGTCTTCGACCAATTGCGACCCTACGTCGCCGCGGACCGCAACGCTGCGCTGCGGATGATGACGATGCTGGGCGATCTCGCAGGGCAACCGATGCCCTCTCGCGATCGCCGCATGCTGTGCCGCCATGCCTGTGCCTTGCGTCGAGAGTGTCGCCGACTGCTGACCGATCGGCGGGCTCTCCACCGCGTCGGGCAGTCGTACCGCGAGGTGGTGCAGCGGTTGATCGCTTGTCGCTGAAAATTAGGCACAAAAAAACGCGTCGCACCAGTTCGGCGCGACGCGTGAGTGATTGCTAGTGCTGGGCTAGCGGAATGCTGTTGCTAGATCAGTCGAGGATGTCGAGCAATTCGACTTCGAAGATCAACGCTTCGTTTGGACCGATGGTTGGCGGTTCGTTTGGATCGCGCGAGGGGGATCCACGCAGGCCGTAACCGAGGTCTGGCGGAATGTAGAGCATCCACTTGTCGCCAACTTTCATCTTCTGCAGTCCTTCAGTCCAACCGCGGATGACTTGGCCGACGCCAAACTGAGCCGGTTGGCCGCGCTGGACCGAGCTGTCGAAGACTTCGCCGTTGATCAGCTTGCCGGTGTAGTGGACGCTGACGGTGCTTTGTGCCGTCGGCGATGCGCCCGTTCCCTCTTTGATGACTTGGTATTGCAAGCCGCTCGGGAGGGTCACGACGCCTGGTTTCTTGCCGTTTGCGGCCAGGAAGGCGTCGGCTTTTTCTTTGTTGGGGCCGGCGATCGCTTCCATCTTCTTTTCTTGTTCGCGAACGCGGGCTTCAGCTCGCTGTTGCAGCTGGGCGTCGATCGCTTGGAAAGCAGCTTGGATCTGTTCGGTCGTGATCTTTGGATTCGCCTTGCTGATCGCGTCGAAGATGCCCAAAGCGACCGAGGCGGTGTCGAGATCGCCCGCTTCGAAACCTTGGCGGCGCAACTGGCTGCCCATTTCGAGGCCGAGGGCGTAGCTGTTTACGTCTTTTACGCCCGATGCGGGGGCGGGGATCGAATCTTGGGACATAGCGTCTTGGATTGGCAGGGTGGAGAGGCAGGAGCAAAGCAGCCCGCAAAATAGCAAGCGTTTCATGGAGATGTTCCTAAGGGTGGAAATGTCGCCGCGGTGCAAAGTGGGCTGCGGCTGGTGTTTTACAGGATAGCAGGCTGGTCCGGTTGTGGCGAACCACGCCGGTCGACCCCCGCCGGGCAAAAGTTGTTTTTTTGCGTTTGGGCGGCTCCGCTGCGGAGCGATAGATGGCGGTTCGTTGATGAACCGTTGGGGGGCAGGGGGGTGGCTTCAGCTGAAACGCTGTATTGCCCCCGATGGGCCGTCGCAGGTTGGGCTCGATCGCCCTTCCCGCGTCGCTCTTTCAATCGATTGTGAAAATCGCGTTAGCTGGCGTTTTTCAGGGCTTCTAGTGCCGCGTCGTAGTTAGGTTCGCTGGTCACTTCGCTAACGGTTTCGGCGTACAGGACGGTTCCCTTGGAATCGAGTACGACGACCGCGCGGGTCAACAGCTTCAGTTCATCGATCGTCATGCCGTAAGCCGCACCAAATTCACCGGTTTGGTAATCGCTGGCGGTCTGCATCGAGACGTTCTCGGCGCCACAGAAGCGAGCTTGCGCGAACGGAAGGTCGCGGCTGATCGTGACTGCGTTGATCGAATCGCCCAGAGCGCCCAACGATTCGTTGAACTTCTTGGTTTGGATCGCGCAGACGCCGGTGTCCAACGAAGGGACGATGCTCAACAGAGCTGGCTTGCCCTTGAGATCGGCGAGGGTCAGTGTTTGCATCCCGTCTTTGTAGTAGTGCAAGGTGAAATCGGGGGCGGTGCTGCCCACGGTCAGTTCTTCGCCTTGCAACGTCATCGGGTTGCCTTTGAATGTGATCACTCCGCTGCGCGCCATCTTCGTATCTCCGCTATTTGGGTTGGATTAACTTCATCGCATTGCATTCGTGTGGGTGTCGCGAATGCGTTGAGTGAAGTATGGCGAAGATCGATGGCGTGGCAAAGGGCGTGTGTTTCCACCGCCCTGGATGCTGTTGTGGATCGCTGGATTATGACCAGGCGATCCCGCGGTAGATCCGGTGGCGATCAGCCTCGATTACCAGTGGACTTCGATCTGGTTGTCGACTTGGTCGGCGCCGGGGACGCTGCGGACAGCTTCCTGGGCCATCTGTTTGATAAAATAACTGCGGACGGTGCCGCTGAGGACGACGTTTTGGCCGTCGGCATGCGGTCGGATGCCCATGCCACGCAGGTGCGGATGTTGGCGGATGACGCTGTCGACGCGGATTTGCAACGGTTCGATGTCGTGTTGGGCCGGAAGGGTTTGTGTGGTCATTTGATCTGCCATAGGGTTTGTGGGGAGGATTGGCTTTCGCCATAAAAAGGATTCGGCAGTCAAATGCTTGCACCCTTAGGATAATTTGGTGTTCGTGCTTAGAAAATGTATCGGCAGCGGTGTCGGTGACGGTTGTGCCGGATCTAACGCTGGTCGGCTGGCAAAATGGTCGCACGAGGTGCTTTGTGGTCATTTCGTAGTGGAAGTGGCTGGCGTTGGGGTGGGGCGTTATAACCGAAACACCCGCTCTGAAACGGGACGTTTGCAGAGGAAATGTTGTGCGGGCGATTGCTGTCGGGCGGTCGAGCCGGTTGGGGGTGATTACCGTGGAGGGATCTGCTGGTAGAAGTTTTGCAGTGATTCTCGAGTTCTTTAATCGAGCTGATTTATGCCCGTGTATTGGTTTGCCCTACTGATTTCCGTTCTGTTGTCGGCCTCTTCGACCGACATGCTGACGCTGCCGAGCCCGTTTGTGACGGCGTTTGGGATGGTGATGTTGTGGGGTGTCATCGCCAAAGGGTTTGCGATCCTGAATGCTCAGCAGGTGCTGCGGCAGCAGGCGAGCTTTGATCAGGCGGCTCGTAAGCTCTCGCGTCAGTTGAATTGCTTGCGTTGGTTGTGGCTGCCGCTGGGAGCCGTTGGGCTGACGGCCTGCGGTTTTTCGCAAGCTGTCGAGGATTCGCCGATCGGTGCATCGATGGTGTTGGGGGCGATGGGGATGTTGATTCCTAGCCTGGCTGCCGTGTCATCGACTTGGCTGGCCGAGCGACAGTTTTCCGATTGGGTCGGCGAAGCGGAGCCGGTTCAGAACGAGAGCGATTCGCCGTCGCGGTTCCCGACGCTACATGCGGTTGTGGAATCGCTGCGGTTGCAAGCGGCGTGGATCTTGTTGCCGGTCTTGTTTGTGTTTGCTGTGATCGATGTGGTGAATTTCGGGTTTGTCGGCGCCGATTCGCAGCATCGTTGGGTCGGCGGCGCGGCCGGTTTACTCTGCTTGCCCTTCTTTTTGCCGATGCTGATCCGTTTCATTTGGAGCACGCGGCGGTGCGAACACGATCCGCAATCGGCTTGGTTAGTCGATGTCGTTCGCGCGTCGGGCTTGCGGCATTTTCGAATCCGCCGGTGGGAAACCGAAGGGCGGATCTGCAGCGCTTTAGTCGCCGGATTCATTCCCGGTTTCCGGATGTTGTTGCTCAGCGACGCCCTCTTGGACCGACTGGATCGCAAATCGACGACGATGGTGGTGCTGCACGAATTGGCACATGTCCGCCGCTGGCACATCGCGCTGCGGATGTTGACGCTGGTTCCAACCTGGGGGATCGTCGGTTTCATCGGTTCTCATTTTGCAGGGGCTCCGCTGCAGCAGGGGGCTGTCGTCGCGGCGGGCTTGCTGCTGACGCTGTTAGCGCTGCGTTGGGTTTCTCACGCGACCGAACTGGATGCCGATCGCTACGCCTGCTCGCTGGCTGCTCAGATCGCGGCGGCGGATTCGGGGAATCGCATGCAGGGGGCGGTTCCGGCGTCGGAGGTCGATGCAGCCTATGTGCTCGCATCGGCGTTGGTCGATGTCTGCAGCGACAATCCCAAAGCTTGCCGGGCCAGTTGGATGCACCCGAGTCTGGCGACTCGCGTCGATCGACTGCATCGGGTCGCCAATCCCGCTGTCTCGCAGCAATCATCGCTTCAGCAGGTCTGACATTAGACGGCGAGACTGGACGTTGGAGTGGAGCCTTCAGGCGATTTCAGCTAGCCGGATTCAGCGAGTCAAATTCAGTGCCGCGTGAGTCGGCTGAAGCCACGACTCCTGCGTTTGTGACGTTTGCCTGCGGGTTTCCCATTGGAATCGTATTTTCTGGAAATCTCAGAAAAACGCGAACCCGTTCGGATCGCAGGCGTCTAAGTGGGCGAAGCAGGTCGTATTTATTGGCGGCTGAGTCGGAAACTGTTACCGATTTGGGCCGATAAATGATTGACAAGAGTCCGTCGCATTGGCGATGATCTTGTTAGGGACCGTTGCCCGGTGCGGTGAAGGTCCTGGTTTCAATGTTTGTTTTCCGGAGCTGGTTGTTGTTAACCAGCCCTACATTTTCTGAACTTCTCTATTCGCGTTGCTATCGCGAAGGAGGCCTCAAGTGCGTAACGAAATTATTACCAATGCTGTTGTTAACGTCGTCGATCGTGAAGATCGCGTGGTCGTTATTGGCTGCTTGGTCGTAGTGCGCCGCCTCCATCTGCGCCTAAAACAGCAGCTTCTAAGTTACGCGAAAGCCTTTGCCAGTTGCGGCATGCCTACGGGCATGCCGTATCCGATGACCCGCTGTTGGCGGGTCTGTACGGAGACGACGTCAGCGATGCTGATGTCCGGTGGCACGCAAGGGCTGTCATCGAGCGGGCTGGTATTGATGCCAGCAATGGCCGGATCGCGAAACGCCTGAACTTCAGGCCGCTCGTACAAATCTGGTGATTACTAGGGCTTTCGGCTGTGAAAGTTCGCTCGTGCACGATCCCTGCGGGATGATCGCGTTCGATCGGCGTATCCACTGATTGCCCAAGAATCGGGGTTCTTTGATCTGTGTTGTCGTACCTACAGAGGACGGCGATGCGTTGATTGGGAACCACCGCGGAACTTCGCTCGCACCTTCGGTTGATGTGTGCAGCGTGTTCTTGAGACGGAATTGTTTCAATCGATTTCCATTCAACGCCGGGTGTGGCTAGGCCCCCAGAGCGCTGCGTGGAGCAAGACGCTTCGGGAAAAGGAAAACATTAGTATGTCTACGGCATTTCTTTCGGATCTGCGAAATCAGACCGTTGCCGAATTGGTAACCGCCGCTCAAGCAGGCGACCGGCTCGCATTTGGTGAATTGTTCGACCGCTACCGGCCTCAGGTCATCGGGTTGGCGATTCGTCGCTTGGGTAGCGTCGACGAGGCTGAAGAGTTGGCACAGGACGTGTTTGTGCAAGCGATGCAAAAGATCGATCAGTTGCGAGTGCCAGAAGCCTTCGGCGGCTGGGTTCGTCAGATCGTGCATCGGATGGCGATCAACCGGTTCACTCGGCGGCCTCGCGCCGTCGCGTGCGACCCGGTGACGCTCGACGCAACTTGCTTTGATTCGGGAACTCCCGAGGATGTGGCGATCGATCGCGAGAACGCCGCCTACATCCACGAGGGCCTGGGCCGACTTGGCGATATGGATCGGCAGACGTTGGAAGCGTTTTATCTCGACGGGCAGAGCTTGATCGAGATGAGCGACGCTTTCGACGCGCCGGTCGGTACGATCAAGCGGCGTCTGCACGTCGCTCGCAAGCGACTGGCCAAGGAGCTGGATGTTTTGCAGGCGGTTTGATCGGGCAGCTGGAAACGGCTTGCCGATTGCGAGAGTTCTTCTCGAGCGGTCGGTGAGCTGCGTTGTTGTGCCTTCGCTCAGTCGTTTGACTTGCGTGGCAGAGCGACCATGATCCAGGCGGCGATCCAGGCGAGTCCGCCCAGCGGCGTGATCGCTCCCATCACGGGAAGGTTGAGTGCGACCAGAAGGTACAGGCTGCCGCTGAAGAGCAGGGTGCCGAGAGTCATCAGCGTGATGATCGTCAGATATTTACCGCGGTTGTAGTGTCCAGCGACCGCTGCCATGGCGACCAACGCGACCGCGTGCAGCAGATGGTATCGCACGCCCACGTCGGCTTGTCCGACTCGCTTGGCGGCGACTTCTTCATACCCCTGATCGATCAACCAGGTCTCCAGCCCATGAGCGGTGAAAGCGCCGGCCATGATTCCGCTGGCTCCTAGAAGACCGGCGATCATCAGAACGCGGCGGACCGCGATTCCAGAGGCTTGGTTTGCGTTCATCTTGTTCGCCGTTAGGTTTGGGCCAGTAGGTTCGCGACGCTGGCGATCAATTTGTCCATCGCAAACGGCTTGCGAATGTAATCGCTGACGCCCAACAGTTCGGCGTACGCCTTGTGTCGGCTTCCCTCGTTGCCGGTGATCATGACGACTGGCAGCGGTTCTTCGCGGACGCGGCGAAGCTTTTCCAGAACCAGGAATCCGCTGCGCTTGGGCATCATCATGTCCAGGATCATCAGTTGCGGATTCTCTCGCTCGGCCAACGCGAGTCCCTGGTTGCCGTCTCGCGCCACTACCACCTGGTACCCGTTGGCTTCGAGAGCGTAGCGGATCGAATCGACGATCTCGTTGTCGTCGTCGACGATCAGGATCTTTGGAGCATCGGCTTTCGACTGAGTTTCGGCAGCAGGATCAGTCATACGTGGGAATCCAGATTCAAGGGGAGGGCGGGGTGGACGGTCTGTCATCTTAAAGGACGCTAAACGTTGGCGACAGACCGCAGCGAAGGTTGGCGAAATGATTCCGCCAATCGTTTTATCTTACTTCGATGGCCGTGCAATCGGAACGATCCGAACAAAGCGTTATTTTGCCTAGTCGTTAACTTTTTCTAGCCTTCCCTGACGATCAATCTCTTCGTACTCGTCACAGTTTGCGTGGTACGTTTTCTTGTTCCGATTCAGCACCGCCACATTGGGGAAGTCTAGAGTGACCAATTCATCTGCAACCGTTGAAAGCCAAGTAACAACTATCGATCGTCGTCGTGATGACCGTCGCACGGATGCAGACCAAGTGGTGGCCGAGGCAGCAGCAAAGCCAACTCAACGCAAGAAGCAACGTCGCCGCCAGATCGACCCCACCACCTGCGAGCGGGACTACAGCGACAAAGAGATCGAATTCATGCACGCTTTGGACGAATACAAGCGAAACGCCGGTCGCATGTTCCCAACCTGCAGCGAAGTTCTGGAAGTGATCCGCGGTCTCGGTTACGTCCAGCTGACCGACGAACAGGCTGCGATGTTGCAGACCGATGAATTCGATTGCGAAGAAGATTCGTACGGCCAAGATAGCGACGACGATGAGTTCGCGGATCTCGGCGACGAAGCCTAAGCCAAAATCCGACGGGTGGTTTCTGCCCGTCACCCTGTGGCCGGGCGAATTGCTCGGCCTCTCAAAAACAAAACCTGCCCTGGAGATTCGTTCTTCTGGCAGGTTTTGTCGTTGAAGGGGGAATCTCGCTAAGATGGAATCGATGCGAACTCTGGCAAGCGTTTCGATTGGCACTCTCGTTCGGCTGTGGGCTTTCCCCTACACGCTGCTCGGGGTGGTTGTTGGTTTGGTCCTGCTGGGCCGGCCGAAATTAGTCGATGGCGTGATCGAAATCTATGGTCCGGGCGTCGCTTGGGTTTTGCAGCGGTTGCCGGTCTCGGCGCTTGCTATCACCTTGGGGCATTCGGTTTTAGGGCAGACGCAAGCCGCTTTGGATCTGACGCGGCGGCACGAACGGGTTCACGTCCGCCAATTCGAACGCTGGGGATTTTTGATGGGGCTCGCCTATTTGGGGGCTTCGGGCTGGCTCTGGTGGCGAGGGAAAGACGCTTATCGCGACAATCCGTTTGAAATAGAAGCGTACGCGGTCGATGATTGCCGAAGAAATCCAGGTCGCGACTGATGTTGTCTGCGCCCGCGAAGGGCAGGGCGGCGCTTAAGTCGTTTGGTTTCAACGCGTTGCGCTGCGTTTTGCAGCTGTTGCAGGCGTTGGATCTCCGATCGCCGAACGTTTGCTAGTTCGATAACCCGTCTGGCACGAAAATCGGTTCTGCCCAGCGCCGGCTACTTTTTGGCGTTGATGCTGTCGATAACTCCGCTATACTGCTGGACTTCGATCGATCGGATTCAGGCGTTTGGCCTGTCAATATATTGGATATTTAGAACAAAAGAGCGTAGATCAATGGCACGCCAGTGTGAAGTTTGTGGCAAGCGGGTCCAAATGGGCAACCGCATTGAAACCCGCGGTAAGGCAAAGTATTTGGGAGGCGTTGGTACCAAGATCACTGGTATCTCGCGTCGCAAATTTGTTCCCAACCTGCAACGCGTCAAAGTTTCGTTGACGACCGGCGAAAACAAGTCGATCCGCTGCTGCACCCAGTGCATCCGCAGCGGCTCGATCCGCAAGGTTGTCAAAGTGAAGCCGTTTGAGCTTGAGAGCAAGACCAAGAAATAGGAATCGCACGATTGGCTATTTCACTCGATCAGGTCCGCAAACTCGCGCTGATGGCTCGTCTAGAGCTGTCCGATGACGAGCTGGGTACGATCACGCCCCAGTTGGAAGATATCGTCGCGTTTGTGGACAAGCTGATGGAGCTCGATACCGATGGGATCGAGCCGATGGTGCATGCTGTCGAAACCGTCAACCGCTGGGTACCGGACCAGTTGGGCGATAGTCTGTCGCGCGAGCAGGCCTTGGCTAATGCTCCGAATCACGACGAGGAATGTTTTCTTGTGCCGCCGGTCATGGGTTAAACGCTCCCGCTCTCCAAGCAAGAATCGCTTCCTCGACCCCGCTGCACGGACACGCTGAGTCAATATTTTGTTTCGGCGAGGCGTCAGTCTTCGTGGGGTGTCAGTTCCCTCTCGCGAAAAGTCCGAAGACAATGACTATCCCGCTCGATTCTGCCGCCAAGCTGTTGGGGCTGTTGGCATCTGGTGAGCTCACCGCGCGTCAGGCGACTCAGGCGTCGTTGGATCGGATCGCAGCGACCGATCCCGAAGTCGGCGCCTTCACGTTCGTCAACACCGAAGCGGCGTTGGCTGCTGCCGATTCCATCGATCAGCGACGACGCGACGGCCAGCCTTTGGGGGCTCTCGCCGGTGTTCCGATCGCCGTCAAGGATGTGTTGTGTACAACCGACATGCCGACGACCTGTTCGTCGCGAATGTTGGAAAAACACATGTCGCCTTACGACGCAACGGTTGTCGCCCGATTGCGTGCTGCCGATGCTGTGATCGTCGGCAAGACGAACATGGACGAATTTGCGATGGGAGCCAGCACCGAAACGAGTGCGTTTGGCAAAACCACCAACCCCTGGAACCCAAGCCTCACGCCCGGCGGCAGCAGCGGCGGCGCGGCGGCTTGTGTCGCCGCGGGCGATGTCCCGCTCTCTCTTGGCAGCGACACCGGCGGTTCGATCCGCCAGCCCGCTGCGTTTTGTGGCATCACGGGGCTGAAGCCGACCTACGGGCGTGTCAGTCGTTACGGCTTGATCGCTTTTGCCAGCAGTCTCGATCAGGTCGGGCCGATGGCGTTTGATGCCGTCGATTGTGCGACGCTGCTGAATGCGATTGCCGGTGTCGACGCCAGCGACAGCACTTCGCTGCCTGTCGAAACGCCCGACTTCACCGCGGGGTTGGATCGCATCGAGGGTGAGTTGCGGATCGGTATCGTCAAGCATCACTTGGAGGCTGAGGGGCTCGATCCAGAGGTCCGCCAGGCCGTCGACGATGCGATCGAGGTCTTTCGCGATGCGGGAGCGAAGATCGTCGAAGTGGAGTTGCCGCATTCGGACTACTGGGTGCCGACCTATTACGTGATCGCCCCGAGTGAAGCGAGCAGCAATCTTTCCCGCTATGACGGCGCCCACTACGGACACCGCAGTCCGGTCGCAGCGAGCGAAGCGGGAGATCGTGGTCCGTTGGTCGCCACTTATTGCCGCAGCCGCGGCGAAGCGTTTGGCGCAGAGGTCAAGCGGCGGATCATGATCGGGATGTATGCTTTGAGCGCCGGTTACGGCGACAAGTATTATGTGAAAGCGTTGCAGGTCCGCCGACTGATCCGCCAGGACTTCGATTCGGCTTTCCAAAACGTCGACCTGTTGTTGGGCCCGGTGACTCCCACACCGCCATTTGCGATGGGAGAGAAGATCGACGATCCGTTGCAGATGTATTTGTGCGACCTTTTCACTGTCGGCGCGAACTTGGCCGGCATCCCCGCCCTTTCAATGCCCGGCGGGCTGACTAGCAACAACCTGCCGATCGGGATCCAGTTGCAGGCCCCGCCGCTGCAAGAGGCCAAGCTGCTGCAAGCTGCCGCCGCATTCCAACGCGCTACCGATTGGCATACTAAGCGTCCTTTGTAACCGACGCAGGTCGTTGGACCTGTGATCGGTCTGGACCCATCGTCCGACTGCCGCAACCTTTCTGGAGATTCTTTCCGTGGACCAGCCTTACGAAATCGTGATCGGTTTGGAGGTGCATGTTCAGCTGAGGACAACGACCAAGTTGTTCTGCCGCTGTGCGACTCAGTTCGGTGCGCCGCCGAACACGAACGTCTGCCCGGTCTGCTTGGGGATGCCTGGTGCATTGCCGGTGATTAACGAACATGCGGTTCAGTTGGCGCTGCAGACCGGTCTGGCTCTTGGCAGCACGATCCCGCCGATGACCAAGTGGGACCGCAAGCAGTACTTTTATCCCGATCTACCCAAGGGCTATCAGATCAGCCAATTCGATCTGCCGATCTGCGATGGTGGTCACTTGACGATCGCCGATCCCGCCGATGAATCGCAAACTCGCACGATTCGGTTGATCCGCGCCCACTTGGAAGAGGATGCTGGCAAGAGCATGCACGACGAGGCCAACGGGCGGGCTGACAGTCGGATCGATCTGAACCGCTGTGGCACTCCGTTGTTGGAAATTGTTAGCCAGCCCGACATGCGCAGCGCGGCCGAGGCCAAAGCGTTTCTGACCGAACTGAAGCTGTTGCTGACCTACTTGGATGTCTCTGATTGCGAGATGCAGGAGGGAAGTCTGCGGGTCGATGCGAACGTGAATCTGAAGATCGAGAAAGCTGGCGATACGATCGCCACGCCGATCGTCGAGATCAAGAACATGAACAGCTTTCGCGCCGTCGAACGCGCGATCGCTCACGAGGCGCAGCGTCAGTACCACGAATGGGAAGAGACGGGGCTGACGATCAAGGATCGCACCAAGCGGACCTTCGGTTGGGACGATGCTGCGGAACGCACGGTCCCGCAGCGCGAGAAGGAGGAGGCGGCTGATTATCGCTATCTGCCCGACCCCGATCTGCTGCCGATCTGTTTGTCGGTGGAGACCGTTGAAGCGACGCGAGTCGCGTTGGCAGAATTTCCAGCGGTCGCTCGCCAGCGTTTGCAATCCGATTACGAGATCAAAGCCTACGATGCCGACGTGATCGTCAATCAGGGCCGCGGTGTGGTGGAGTATTTCGAAGCGGTTGCCAAGGGGAGCGGCGACGCGCGGCGTGCCAGTTCGTGGATCCAGCAGGATGTGCTGCGAACGATGAAGGAGCAGGGGAAGGGGATCGCCGATTTTGCAGTCTCTGCCGACACGCTAGCGGAACTACTTGGCCAGGTTTCCGCTGGAAAACTGGATAACGCGCGAGCCCGCGACGTTTTTCAGCATCTATTAGAGAAGAGAGGAAGCGTTGCCGAAGCGATCAAGGCGTTGGGGATCGAATCGGTCGACGCGGGCGAAATCGAATCGCTTTGCCAGGAATTGCTCGACGCCAATCCGCAAGTCGTGGAGGATGTGCGAGGCGGGAAGATGCAAGCGATTGGTTCGCTGATCGGTCAAGCTAAAAAGAAGAATCCCAACGTAAACCCGAAGCAGTTTCGCGAGATCTGTTTGCAGCTGATTCAATCGGCCGGGTAAGTCGTCCAGTTTTGTTGTCGCCCGGCGGCGGGAATTCGCCGTGGGTTGTTCTCTGCGATGCGGCGCCTCGGAAGTGGCGGCGCGGTCGCGTCGAAGCGAGGGCGTTTGGTATGTCGATCATCACTCTTCTAACCGACTTTGGTGTCTCGAGTCCCTACGTGGCTCAGATCAAAGGCGTTTTGGCGACTCGCCGGCCCGAGTCGCACGTGATTGATCTAACGCATTCGGTCCCGCCGCAGAATATTCAAGCCGCTGCGATCACGCTGGGTGATCTCGCTCCCTGGTTTCCGGCCGGAGCGGTTCATGTCGCGGTCGTCGACCCCGGCGTCGGCAGCGACCGCCGGATCTTGGCCGCCCATGTTGGTGACTGGTATTTTGTCTTGCCCGACAACGGGCTGATCTCACCGTTGGCCGACCGCTTCGCAGTCAAAAGCGTGGTCGCGTTGGATCGCCGTGAATTTTGGCTCTCTCCGGTTAGCAATACGTTCCATGGACGCGACGTGATGGCGCCGGTCGCTGCCGCAATCGCCAGCGGGATTCCGTTGGAGGAGCTCGGGGAATCGGTCGACGATTGGCATCGGGTTCACATCCCGCGGCCGCGCGTGATGTCGAAGTCGATTCAGGGCGAGGTGATCTGTGTCGATTCGTTTGGCAATCTGATCACCAACATCTCCGCCGACGATGTGCATGGCGACGATGTGTTCCGGGTCGGCGATCGCGTTGTCAACGGCTTGGTCCGCAGCTATTCCGATCGCACCGCGGGTCAGATGGTGGCGCTGATCGGATCGTCGGGGCGGCTGGAGTTTGCTGTCGTCGATGGCAACGCTGCGGTGCAGCTTGGGGCAGGGCAGGGGACTGCGGTAGAGGTCGACTTGGTGGGCGAGACGCAGCAGGTCGGGGACTTGCAGTGAACGTCGACAGTTTGTGCGAGCGATGTGCTCATGTCCGTGAGATTGTTTCGGGCAAAGGCTCGCGGTTTTTGATGTGTCGACGCGGTTTGGCGAGCGATCAATTTGCGAAGTATCCGCCGCAGCCGACGCTTGTCTGCGTGGGGTTTGAACCTCGAGGTGATGGCAAAGGAAAAGGCGAACACGATTCTTGATCGCGTTCGCCTTGTTGCGTTTGCATTTACTAAGTCGGCCCGACGTGCGGCGGCTTAGGGGTGCAGGTGAGGTTCTTTGCCTTCGTAGGCGCGGTAGAAGTCGTGGATCGCTTTCTTGAGTGCCACGGCGGATTCGGGGGCAGCTGTTTGCTTGCACTTCATCGCGGCAACCATCACAGCGTGTGCGGTGGTCAGCTTCTTGGTGTAGTTTTCGCCGTCGGCTTTCAGGCGTTGTGTCATGAAGTATTGAGCGATCGTTTGTTGGATTCGCGTCGCGTGATCTTCTTTCGTCGTGACCCAACGAACCAATTGGTTCAGGTCTTGAGCGTCGTGCTTGCCGGCGAGTTCGTCGATCTGAGCGATCGCCTTTTCGATGGTCGAATGGTCTTCGATCATCGAAACGAAACGTCGTTCGTCGTCGTAGATACCGCAGGGAACTTCGCAGTGAGCGCTGCCCGATTTCGCGGTGAACGCCAGCAACATTGCCATCGCGAAATAGATTGTGTTACGCATCAAATGGTCTCTCTTTCCTTGGTGACTCATAGTGTGCTTGGCATCGGGGGGATGCCCGGATTGTTGGATCTGGCGAGTGCCCGATGGGCGACCCGCGACACAGCAGTCTACGCTATGTAAACCATTTTTGCGAACAATGGCGGCAATTCGGTTCGGCGGCTCACCCCGGTGCTCTGATATCGCATTTGGCGTAAAATGGATTCCCGCGAGCTTCACGCGTTTCCGGCCTTTCTTCCCAGCAAAAACAGTCCTTTTATGATCGATTTGCGAAGTGATACCGTGACTCGGCCAACCGCTGCAATGCGGCAGGCAATGGCGGACGCCGAGGTTGGCGACGACGTGATCGATATCGATCCCACGGTTCAGCGATTGGAGCAGCGGACGGCGGAACTGCTTGGCAAAGAAGCGGCGATCTATATGCCCAGCGGTTCGATGACCAATCAGATCGCGATTCGCGTTCATTGCGGCCGTGGGGAGGAGTTTCTTTGCGAAGCCGATTGCCACGTCTACAACTATGAGCAGGGAGCGTTTGCGTCGCTCAGCGGTTTGGTCGCGCGAACGATTCAGGGCGACTCGGGCGTGTTGCGTCCGGATCAGGTTCGCGGCATGGTCCGCCCAGAAAATGACCATTCGGTGCGGACCCGAATGATCACGCTGGAGAACACTCACAATCGCGGCGGCGGTCGCGTGCAGCCGTTTGAAAACGTGAAGGCGATCTGCGATTGGGCCCAGCAGCAAGGTTTGACGCGGCATCTCGACGGCGCGCGATTGTGGAATGCCGTCGCCGCGACGGGGATCGATGAAGCGACCTGGGCGGCTGAGTTTGATTCGGTCAGCGTCTGCTTCAGTAAAGGCTTGGGGGCTCCCGTCGGATCGGCGTTGGTCGGCAGTCGCGAATTTATTCAGGAGGCGCGGCGGACTCGGAAGCTGTTCGGCGGCGGGATGCGACAGGCTGGCATCATTGCCGCCGGTGCGCTGTATGCGATCGAGCATCACCGCGGTTGTTTGGTGGACGACCACGCGCATGCTCAATTGTTAGCCGAGGCGGTTCGCGATTCGCCCGGCATGGATTTGCCGACGCCCACGGTCGACACAAACATCGTGATCGCATCGGTCGATCCCGCTTGGGGAACGGCGGCCGAATTTCGGGATCAGTTGGCGGCGGCGGACGTATCGGTGATGGCCTTCGGTCCGCAAGCTGTCCGGTTCGTAACGCATCGGGATGTCGATCGGGCGCAGATCGATCGGGCTTGCCAAGCGATTCGCACAGTCGCTCAGAAAAACCGCACGAGCGTGGCCACTTGATCGGAACGGCAGGCTCGGAATCGCAGGCGTTGCGCACAGGTCGGGTTGCTACGTGGCAGCTTGTGCTGGCGGCGAGTGTTGTCTTTTTGGTCGCTTTGGTTCTAAGGCTTCCTTCCTGCTTCGATAGCTTGTGGGTCGACGAACTGCACACGGCGTGGACGATCTGGGGCGACTTCAGCGATGTTCCGTCGCGAGCTCGGCTGGGGAATCAGTCTCCCGTCTACTTCGCGGTGTTGTGGTTGTGGCACCAGGTGTTCGGCGATGCCGAGGTCGTCTTGCGTCTTAGTTCGGTCTTGTTGGTTGCGTGCAGTTGTGCGCTATTGGTCGTTGGCGTCTATCGGCTGCATCGCGATCTGTTGCTTGGGCTGTTGGCTGGCGGGCTGTTGGCAGTCGATCGGAACAGCATCTTTTTTGGCACCGAACTGCGTCCCTATGCTGCGGTAATTCTGTTGTCGACGCTGCTGGTGTTGGTCTGCGCTGGTGCTCTCGATCGTCGCAGGTTTTGGCGAGCGATCGCATTGGTTGTTACCGTCGCCGCTTTGTTCTGGACGCACTACACAGCGCTGTTGGTGGCTGCGGGAGTCTTGGTTGCGTTTGCGGTGAAGCAAATCGTCCGGCAGCGTTGGAGCGGTGCTTCGGTAGCGAGTGTTGCTGTCGACGCGTTGCTGGTCTGGAGTGCTGTCGGCATTGCGGCGGCTGTGGAGTACCGCGCGATCGTTCAGTTGTGGGGCAGGCGAGGGGAGTGGGAAGCGTTTGCCGTTCCGCGGCCGTTGAACGGGGCGAATTCGCTGAGCGAGAATCTGTCGGTCGGCTTTGGCGACATCGGCGCGATGTGGCCTTGGGGGCCAGCGTTCTTGATTCCGTTGGCCTTGCTGGTGCTTGCCCGTTTGGCAGGGGCTCGGTTTCGAATGCGGCGGTGGCTTCCGTTTGTCGCAGCGGTTGTGTTGGTCACCTTGGTTGCGTACGGATTGGCGACGATGAAGGTCTCCGCCGTTTGGCATCGTCGCTACATCGTCGGCTTGTTGCCGGTCTTGGCTTGGGGATCAGCAGCGCTCTGGCTCACCGCGATCCGAGGGATTTTTGTGTCGCTGCGGCGGACTCGATTTTCTGGTCGGTATCTGTCTTCGACCGCAGTCACGCTATCCGCTGTTTTGGTTCCCATCGTCGTGTTGCTCTTCTGGCAGGGAACGTTGGAAAACCTGCTGCGTCGCGATCTGCACTTGGTGCATCGACGCGAGGACTGGCGGTCTGCGGTTGCTGCGATCGATGAGTTGCGAGTTGTGGGCCAACCGGTCGCCGTCGATGCGGGCTTGATCGAAGCGAAACGCTGGGAACGGGACCGAGGCGAGGGACGCGGCGCCGAATCGCCGATGTTCCTTCGGTATCTTTGTTGTCCCGTCAACAATATCTATCCACTGCGCGAAGTCGTTCCGTTGGCTGGCGTCAGTGAAGGGGAACTGCTTCGCTTTCGTCAGCAATCGGCCGATCGGAGTTCCTCCGATCGCGAGATGCTATGGATCATCGCTCGCGTTCCGCAGCGGCGTCACGAAGCGGTCGCTGAACTGTTGCAGTCGTTTGCCTCGCGTCAATCAGACCGCGCCGCCGGCGGCAAGCGCTTCGAGTACACCACGCGCAGCTTCGGCGGCGTGCTCGTGATCCAATGGCGAGTCGAGTGACACGTCGAACGTTCATCTCCAGTGAGTAGTCGCTCCGTCGGCGAGGCATCAGGTCGATCGCTGTCGTTACAAATTCCAGGGGGCGCCTGTGGGGGGGGCTGCGTGCTGGCTCCTGCTAGCGGGGCGTTAGTGTCGACGCCCGGCTTGTCGAGGTGTTAGGATGTCGAGTGTCGCAGGTGGTTCCCGCGGAGGCGTTTGTCGATGGATGAGGATCCGGAGGAGAGTGACGATCGGCTGAAGAACCCGCACGATCGGTTTGTGCGGCGGTTGTTGGGCGACACCGATCATGTCCGCGAGTTGGTGCGGTGGCAGTTGCCGGCGGAGGTGGTTGCAGAGTTGGATCTTGAGACGCTTGTGCCGGCTAAGGAGACGTTTGTCGATAAAACGTTACGGGGTGGGCTCTCGGATTTGGTTTTCCAGGTGGAGTTGGCAGGCGGTGGGGATGCGTTTGTGATGCTGTTGTTCGAGCACAAATCGGTTGTCGACGAGCAGGCGGTGTTTCAAGTGCTCCGTTATATGGTCGCGATCAACGAGCAGCGTCAACGCAACGGTCAGCCGCTTTGTTGTGTGATTCCCTTGATTTTGTATCACGGTGTGCGGTCGTGGAATGCTCCGCGGCGGTTGCCTGAACTGATTCATGCACCCGCGGCTTTTCGCGGTTATATTCCCGACTTCGACATGCCGCTGCTCGATTTGAGCGGCTGCAGCGACGCGGAGTTGCGGCGAGAATCGGTCTTCCTCGCCTACATGACGCTGCTAAAATATATACGGCGGGATGAGTTGCCGGAGCGTTTGCCCGAGATCCTGTCGCTATTTCACCGCTTGCTGCCGCCAGCGACGGCGATTGAGAGTATCGAGACAGTTCTTCGCTATCTCGTGGTCGGCACCGACCGCGTCTCGCGGCAAGAATTGGTGACTGTGTTTACTCGCGTGATGCAATCCGAAGGAGCATCGGCTATGCCAACAATCGCAGAAGAATGGAAAGAAGAAGGTCGCCAGGAAGGACGTCAAGAGGGACGTCAAGAGGGACGTCAGGAAGGAGCAATGATTGGTCAGGTCTTAGCCTATCAGCAATTTCTTGGTCGGCCGACTTCCGGTGAAGAGGCGTTGCTGGCGATGGAGGCAGGCGATTTGCGTGCGCTGTTTGAACAGTTGGACGCGGAGTTTCGCAAGCTGCGTCGTTAAAGCAGCTCTTCAAAAGAGCGTCGTCATTTGCGGGCGACGTCGCTAACTATCGCGCCGGGACTGCCGGGGGCGGAGTCGCTGTGGGGGGCGGAGGCAGTTGCAAGGTTTGGGTGTTTGGCGTGAGCGATTGCTGGTAGTGTTGCAACAGTCCGTAGACCGACTGGAATTCGGGACGCGCGGCCAGTTGTTGGAACTGCGGATTGGTCGCCACCGATTGGAAGTGGGCGAGAGTTTGTTGGACTTGTTGCGGTGTGGGGTGCGCACCATCTGCTGTCGCCGAGAAGGGGAGAGCGAGGTAGGTCTTCCATTGTTCGTCGAGCAAGGCGAACAGTTTGGGAGCGATCTGCAGAAGCTGGCCGCGGAGCACGTCCGATTCTTGTGCCGTGTAGCGTTGGGCCAACGGTGGCATCTGGCTTGTCGAGGTCCCTTCGGTGGGAGCGACTCCGGCGGCGTAGTTGGCGATCCGCTGCGTCAGCTCTTGTGCCGCTGGCGGGATCACAACAGGTTGTCCCGGCGCTGGACTGCGGTAGTAGGTTCCGGTGGATAGTTGGTCGATTTGCAAGACCGAGCCGTCGATCGCTACGCCCGCGAACAGGCCGCGGCTGCGCGAGTAGGAGTAAATCTCTGCCTGAAGTCGTCCGTCGGTCGCGACGGCGCCTTGGAGTCCGACGGGGCCGGCCGCTGCGGCTGCATCGGCACCGATCGTCAGCGTGCCCGACAGGATGCCTTCAACGCTTTTGGCGGTCTTGAATACCAATACGATGTCCGACGATTGGAGGCCCGCTTGCCAGCCGATGTTGCCACCGGTCAAGGTGATGAAAACCGGAGCGTGCCAGATTCCGTTAGGGTCGCGAACGAACAGCAGTCCGCGGCCGTGGCGGGCGCCGATAATGAAGCCCCCTTTGATCACATTGGGGATGATCGCCACGCCATGCGCGTCGGTCAGCATCGATCGCGGGATCTGGTTTAGCGACGTCGACATCGCTTGGCTGAGCACCGCCGAGGCAGCGAGTACAATGCCCTCTTCAGCACTTTGGGCGGACGCCGGTTGCGGTGGAGTGGCCAATGCCAGCAGCAAAAAGCAGGTAATGTAGCGAGCCATCCGTGCGTACCTCGAAGAGATTGTTCAATGGGAGTCGATTGTGGTTGAAGCGGTTGCTCAACGCGATCCTCCGATTGTAGTAGATTCCTCGTGGTGGCAGAACAGCGAATTTAGGCCGTTTGTGCAGGGCCTACGCGTGGCGTTCGAAGCGAACTTCGCCGCCGACGATCGCATGAGTCGCTTGCCCGAACAGCTCCTTTCCTTCCCAGGGCGTGCTGTTGCTGCGGGATTGAAATTCATCGCCGCGAACGGTCCAGGCGACGTCGGGATCGATGATCACGATGTCCGCTGGCGAGCCAGGTTTTAAGCTGCCGCCGGGAACGCCTGCGATCTCGGCGGGGCGAGTCGATAGCCGAGTGATCGCGTCGGGCCAGGAGAGCAGGCCGGAGCGGATCATGTCGGTGTTGATCGAAGCGAGCGTCGTCTCCAGGCTGACCATGCCAAACGGCGCGAGGTCGAGGTCGTTGACTTTCTTTTCCCGAGCCCGCGGTGTGTGCCCGGTGGAGATGCAGTCGATCGTGCCGTCGATCAACGCTTCGCGGCAGACTTCGATATGTCGCTCGTTCCGCAGCGGCGGGCGGACCTTAAATCGCGCGTCGAACGATTCGAGTTCTTTGTCGGTCATCGACGAAAGAGTTTGCGGCCAGACGCTGGCGGAGATGCTGATCCCTCGCTGCTTGGCTCGCTTGATCAGCTCCACGCCTTGCAGAGTGCTGATTGGGCCGATGTGCAGTCGTCCGCCGGTCGCTTCGGCTAGTCGCAGATCGCGGGTCACGGCGAGGTCTTCGGCTTCGGTCGGCAGTCCCTGTAATCCAAGGATCGTCGAGACGCGGCCTTCGTGCATCACGCCGCTGCCGGTCAGTTCGGGGACCAGCGGCAGGTCGTAGATCGGCAGGTCCAGCATGTGGCAATATTCAAGCGCTTTCTTTAGCAGAGCGCTGTTGGACGTCGGCCGCGGTGCGTCGCTGAAACCGACCGCGCCAGCTTCGGCCAGCAGTCCCAATTCCGCCATGTCGACTCCCTCGCGACCGCGGCTCAGGCAAGCGATCACGTGGATTCGGCAGGTGCGAGCTCGCTGCGCCTTTTGGCGAACAAACTCGACAGCGCCGGGAGAATCGATCGGCGGGTAGGTGTTCGCGGCGCAAAGGATCGTCGTGAACCCGCCGGCAAGCGCTGCGTTGCCGCCGGTTTCGATCGTCTCATCCTCTTCGCGACCCGGTTCACGAAGTTCGGTTCCCAGATCGATCAGGCCTGGGGCGACGATTCGACCGCGGGCATCGATGCGGCGGACGTTTGGCGGCAGGTCGCCATCGTCGGGATTGATCGCCGCGATCAGCCCGCCGGTGACAAGCACGCGGGCCACGCGATCGATCGATTGCGAGGGGTCGACGAGGCGGCCGTTTTCGATCAGCAGTGGTGTCATGGTCAGTGGACGATCGGTTCGCTGGAGGAGGAGTTATGGGGGGCGTTTGCCAGCAGCCAAAGGGCCGCCATCCGGACCGCGATCCCGTTGGTGACTTGTTCCAAAATCACCGAGTGCGGACCGTCGGCAACTTCGGGCGTGATCTCGACACCGCGATTGATCGGGCCGGGCGCCATGATCAGGATGTCCGATTTGCTGCGACGCATCCGGTCGGCGTTCATCGCGTACAGGTTGGCGTATTCGTGAACCGATGGGAAAGGGCGTGTCGTCTGCCGTTCAAACTGAATTCGCAGCAGGTTCAGGACGTCGCACCGCGGCAGGATTTCGTCGAGGCTGTAAGCGACTTCGACATCCAGTTCGCGCCAGCGATGGGAGACGAGAGTCGACGGGCCGCACAGGATCACGTGCGCGCCGAGCTTCTTCAGTCCCCAGATGTTCGATCGAGCGGTTCGGCTGTGCGCGATGTCGCCGACCAGTGCGACGGTCAGGCCATCGATGTTCCCGCGATGTTGGCGGATCGTCAGGATGTCCAGCAGGCCTTGAGTTGGGTGTTCGTGAGGGCCGTCGCCAGCGTTGAGGACCGAGCAGGAGAGTTCGCGAGCGAGCAGATGGGGCGTGCCGGGAGTTTGGTGCCGCGTCACGACCCAATCGACTCCCATCGCTTCGATCGTCTTGGCGGTGTCGATGAACGTTTCCCCTTTGGCGACGCTGCTGCCGGAGGAGGAGAATTCGACGGTGTCGGCCCCCAGGCGTTTGGCGGCCAAAGAGAAGCTGTTTCGCGTGCGGGTGCTGTTCTCGAAGAACAGGTTGGCGCAGGTCTTGCCTGCTAGCAGCGACAGTTTTTCGCGACAGTTGTTGGTCGCTTCCTTCAATTGTTGAGCGGTGTCTAGAAGTGTCCGCAGCTCATCGACTGAGAGATCTTGCAATCCGAGCAAGTGGCGGCGGTTCCAGCCCGATGGTGGTTCCAGCAAGGTTTTGGACATGGGGCTCAGCTGTCGTGAGGTGGCGGAGTGGCTGTCTGTCGCATCCAATCAAATTGGCGGAGATTCTACCGAAATCTCGGCGAAAGTGTCAGAGGGCTGCTAGCAAACAAATCTGCGGCAATCGGCATAATCGTTAAAGCCTGCCGGGCTTGGCAGCCGATCGGGAATCAAAGTGGAAGCGTATTGCCCGGATTTCGTGGCCTTTGTTTCCCAGCCGGGGGGCTGAGCGAATTGTTCAACGACGCAGCGAATCGCTGCTTGCAAATCCGTATCTACCCGCGATTGGGAAACCTCATCATGTCACCTCGCCGCTCGAATTGCTTGGTCGCTCCCCTGCTGGCTTTCTGCCTGCTGAACACCGGATGTGCTAGCCTGGCGCTCTTTCCGTCGGACGATAGCGATGCACCAAATGAGGCGACGCTACACGAATCGCCCGAGGCTGCGATGTTCCGAGCCGTGCAGACCGCGCGGCAAACCAATTCGATCGTCTTGCAAGTCGAAGGTGCCGAGAAGCCGATGCGAGTGATTCCGCTTCCCACCGATGGGAAGACTGTGTTCATGAACGACCTGCTTCGTCAGGCCGGATTGAAATCGAAATACAACGGGCTGGACATCGTCCTGTTGCGCAGCGGTGCCGGTGAGATGGATGGTGTGAAAATGGCCGTCACGTTCGACAGTAAAACAGGCCGCGTCAGCACCGGTACCGATTACGCACTTCGTCCTGGCGACCGGGTCACCGTTCGCAAAGTGCTGAACTCGACGATCCAAAACGTCTTGGATGGACTCATCCCGCCAGTCGCTCGCGGCTAGTGTCGCGCTGGAGTCGAGGCTTCAGCCGAACGCGCACACGATTCGATCATTGCTTCAGCCGAACACGCCCCACGGCTGAATCGGCTAGATCCTCGACACCAACTTCGGTGTCGTTTGAATTAAATGTTATCGATTGTGCCGGTGCTGTCGGCGAATGCTTGAGTGGGCGATCCGAGACGCTGCAGCATCGTGGCGAACAGGTTCGACAGCGGCGTGTCCTCGTGCGTGACTTTCTTCTGCCACGGTTCTTGCCCACCGTCCCAAGCACCGCCCTGTGGGTTGCTGCCAGCGTGGTCGATATATTGGCCATGCTTGAAGCCCATCTGTTTGCCCCCCGCCAGAATCAGCGGGTAGTTGCGGGACAGGTGGAAGGCGCTCGATGCCGATCCAAACAACAGCAGGGTGTTGTCCAACATCGTTCCCGTGCCAGCCGGTTCGGGAGTCTGTTTCAGCTTGCCGATGAATCGCCCGTATTCTTCGTTGAGGAACTGGCAATAGATGGCAAAGTTCTTCCAGCCGCCAGGGTTTTTGGTCTCGTGCGACAACGAATGTGCCAGGTTGAATCCAACGGCGCGAGCTAGGTGATCGCTTCGGCCGACGCCGTTTTCGCGACCGATCTGATAGGTGGCGACGCGAGTCGAATCGGTCTTGAACGCTAGATAGATCAACTCGAACATCGTTTGTAGGTACTCGCGAGGTTCGTCGGTCGTCAGTTCCAGGTTCAGGTGATCGCCATCGATCTTTGGTAGCGGAGCGTTGATCCAGCGTTTCGCCTTTTCGACTTTGATCTCCGCCTGGCGGACCGAGTCGAGGTATTCGTCCAGGTTCTGTTGGTCGGCGGAGGAGAGCGTCTTGCGCAGCGAACGCGCATCGACCAGCATGTCGTCCAGTGCGCTGCGGCTGAGGGCCAACCGGCGAGCTGAATCGCCGTCGCTCTTGACGAACAACATGTCGAAGATCTGTTTCGGGCGGTGTTCGGCGGGGATCGCCCGGCCGTTGCGATCGAACGAGATCGTGTGAGCGCCGCGAGCGGTCCCGGTGCCTCCGTCGGTCGACATCACCAACGATGCAAATCGCGTTTGGTCCCCCACAACCTTCACGTATTCTTGGTCCAACGAGATCGTGTTTGCGTATTCCATGTCGCCGCCGCCGGTGGCAGCTCCGGTTAGGAACTGGTCCGCGTTGTTGTGGCCATGCGAATTGCGGCTCTTCGGGTGCGAGAATCCCGACAAGACGGTTATTTCATCGCGCAGCGGTTCCAGTGGTTGCATGCACTTGGTGAATGTGAAATCGTCGCCGTTGCGATGGGGGAACCAAGCCCAGTCTTGGTAGGCGGGGTCTTCTGCCAGCGGCATCGGAACGCCGTCGGGGAAGTAGAAGCATCCCAGGCGTTTTGGATTCGCACGGGCTGCCGCGCCACGCGCTACCGGAGCGGCGAGAGATCCAAACATTGGCAGAGCCAATGCGAGGCCCGTTCCTCGCAGGAATCGTCGTCGATCGATGCGGTTCATGTTCAATTTCATAGCGTTGCTCCGCTGCGGTTGGGGGCGGTGAAGTTTGGTTGCGTCTATTGGGTTTGAAACAATTCGCTGGCAATGATCGTTTGAATCATCGTGGCGAGTCCGTCGCCACGGGATCGTACTTCGGCGGTGATCGTGTCGACATCGGCTCGATCGGCAAACGTCAGCGGTCGCCCGAGCGCGTAGGTGGTCAGCTTGTGGACCATCGCCCCGACAAATTGGTCTTGGCGGTTTTCTAACAGGAACCGCTTCAAGCCCTCCATCCCGTCGAGCGTCTCGCGGTTGAAAAGTTCGCTCGACGCAGAGACTGGTTTCCCATCGATCTCGTTTCGCCATCGCCCTAAGGCGTCGTAGTTTTCAAATGCGATTCCCCAGGGATCGATCTTCACGTGGCACGACATGCAGGCCGCGTGATTGCGGTGGTCTTCGATCCGCTCCTTCAGCGTCATCTTCGCGATCTCCGGATCGGCGAGATCGATTTGCGGAACCGCGGGAGGCGGCGGCGGTGGCGGATCGTTGAGGATGCTTTCCAGCAGCCAGACGCCTCGCTTCAGCGGATGGGAGTCGGGCCAATCGGAATTCATTGCCAACAGGCCAGCTTGAGTCAGGATGCCGCCACGTTTGAAGTCGCCATCTAACGCAACTCGCCGGAAATCATTCCCGCGCACTCCCTTCAGTCCATAGTGCCGGGCGAGTCGTTCATTAGCCATCGCGAAATCGGTGTGGATGAAGTTCAGGACGCTTTCGTCGTGCTTCAGCACCTCGTGAAACAACGCGATCGGTTCGTGCTGCATCGCTTCTTTCAGCAGCGGATCAAAGCCGCGGACGTTTTGTTTGATGTTCAAGAAATCGAGCAGTTGTAGATCCAGCCACTGATGGACAAACTGCTTCGCAAATCGCTCCGTGCGAGGATCCGCCAGCATTCGCTGGACCTGTTCGGTCAGCGTTTGCGAATCGGCCAGTTGCCCACTGTCGGCCAGCTCTAATAGTTCTTCATCGGGCAGGCTACACCACAGGAACATCGATAAACGTGTCGCCAATTCGTGTGGTGAGAGCGGTTGCCGTTCCGGTGGAGTCTCCGGCGTTTCATCGGGTTGGTTCTGTGCGATGTACAGAAAGTGAGACGACGAAAGGATCGTTGCCAGGACTTCGGTGACCGCTTCTTCAAAGCTGTTACATTGCGGTCGCAGCGTCTCGAACAGCTTAAGTTTCCGGCCGAGTTCGTCCTCGCTGATCGTGCGTCGCCACGCGCGGTGCATGAACGCGGCGATGATCTCTCGCGCGTAAGCCGGCTCATCGTCAGCGTTTTTGCTGTCGAAAAAGATCTTCTTGTGAGACGCCGGCGGCCATTGGTCGTAGACCGGCGCGGAGATCTCTACGTAGTCGACTTGAATGTCTCCTGGAGAGGCTGTGCTGTTGGCCAGGCGAATGTATTCCGACGGACTGGGCGTCACGCCCATCGGCGACGTCTTTCGCACGGAGTTGCGAGGGTAGATCTCGCCCAGCGGAAAATCCCATTGATAGATCTCCGGTTCGTCGGGCCCGGCGGTGATCAGCGTGTCTTGTTCGCTGACTCGGATCAGTGCTCGCCCCTCGTTGCTCGCTTGCCAACCGAACAGCATCTGCATGCTTGGGGCCGGGGAATCGTCGCTGGTGGTCCGCGAGGCGCGAACGCGAACTCGCATCGTTCCCTCGTCGGGGACTTGGTTCCCAAGTTCTACGATCAGCTTGGTGCCACGATTGGCTGGCAGGACGGCAACCGTATCGAACGATTCGGGAAACTCGGCCGGCGAGTCGGTCGGGGCGAAAGCGTATTTAGCTCCATAGTACTGCCACGTAGCCGCGGCGGTGCGGTCGGTCGACAGTTCGCGAAAGTAGGCTCCGCGATGCGATTGCTTAAACTTCGCATCCAGTTTGTCCAGTTCCTCCTGCTGCTTGGCAGGATCGTCCTTGAACTGTTTGGTTACCTTTTCGATCTCTTTAGCTTGCTTGGGCCATTCGAAGTTAGCCACATCTTTCATCGACACGCCCCAGTGACGCACGGCCGGCCGCTGGCCACGAACCGTGGCGCGAGCGAGTGCTGTTCGGGCGATCCGATGATAGGTTTCAAACTGCGAGACCGACATGTGCAGCAGTTCGGAACTGTTCTGAAAACCATCCTCCGAATGCGATTCCGGCGGCAGGTCTTTGGCAAAGTCCCAAGGCAGACCCAACAAGTCTTGCAATGCGTAGTTGTATTCGTAACGCGTCATCCGTCGAAACGCAGAATGCCCGCCCGATCGGCGTCGCACAGTCGACGCGACTTGCATTTCATTGGCCAGCCAGTTGACGACCTTTTCGCGATCCTCGTCCGTCAGTTCACCTTCGTCGGGCGGTGGCATTTCGCCTTTGCTGATCGCTGCAAAAACTTCGGTCCACCAGTCGACGTCTGCCCCCGACAAGAGATCGGGATCGAGCGTATCGATCCGCACGTTCCCCTCTTGCGCATCGGGGCCGTGGCAATCGACACAGGCTTGTTTCAAGATCGGCCCAATCGTCTCGCGGAACTCCGCCAGATCCGGTTCCGGATGAGCCGGAGGTTCCGCGCTCGGCTGCACGTTCTTGAATCGTGACTTCTGTGCGCCAACGGCTTTCAGTTCTTCAAGGCTCGGTCGCTCGTCGGCCACCGACGTATGCAATGTGGCAGTGCACATCGCCAGCAAAAGCCAAGCGATTAGCGGCAGGAAGCCTTTGTTGTCGCGCAGAGAGTATCGAGTATTTACGTCATTCATGCGTGAAGGCTGCGCCGAAAACGCAGCAGAAGGGCAGGGTGGGGGACCAAATTTGGCGGGCAATGGGGAGTGCGAAGCCGGTGGGCTCACAGCTTTAGCATATCGCAAACAGGTCAAGAAATCACGTGGAAAGACGAGTTTGAGCAGGGCAAATCGCCGTTTCAATTCGAGGTGTCAGCCGACATTCGCTAGCGTGTGCAGGCTGGTTTGCCTAAACGTAAACAGTGAATCGCCGTGCAAGCTTGAGCTGGACATCTTGGCGGGATCGATGCAATCGGCCGGGGTTTGAGCATTTCGGACGACAATTGAGAGCACGTGTTGGCTTGTGGTGTTTGGAGCGATTCTGCTTGGTCGACCGCTTTGAGAATCTCTAACCAGCGACCTCCGGGATCGGGGACCGCTGTGCGACGGGCAGGTAGAGCGTTAGCGCAGCGGCGGCCAGCACCAGGGCGGTCGACGTCCATAGGCATCCGGGCAATCCGCCAACCAAAAACATCACACCTGACAAAAGTGTTCCTGCAAGGCGGCCGCAGGCATTGGCCATGTAGTAGAACCCGACGTTCAACGCGACCTTGTCGGAGTCGGTGTAGGCGAGGATCAGGTAGGAATGGACGGAGGAATTGACGGCAAAGACAAATCCAAAAACTGTCAGTCCGATCAGGATGCTCGCCGAGGGATGGAAGTTCATCTGGATCGCAATCGATAGCAGCAGCGAGACCAGGAACAGCGCGAAGCCCCAGGTTTGAGCGGCGCGGGCGGCGCCGGCCGATCGGTTGATGAATCGCGGGGCGGATGCCTGCACGATTCCATATCCGATCACCCAAGCGGCTAGGAAGCCGCCGACGCCGGCAAAGCTCCAACCGAGCTGCGATGCGAGGAAGACGGGCAGGCCGACGACGAACCAAACATCGCGTGCTCCAAACAAGAAGAACCTCGCGAACGATAGGATGTTGATCTCGCGGCTCTTGGAGAACAGCTCGCGAAACTTGACCTTCGCCTTGGTCTTCCCCATATCCGCTTTTAGCATGGCGGCCGATAGTACCAGCACCACCGCCAACGCGGCGGCCATCGCCCACAGCGATGGGGCGAACCCAAGCCACTGCAACAGCACGCCGCCGAGCAGGAAGCCGAACCCCTTGAGTGCGTTTTTGCTGCCGGTGAGGATGGCGACCCATTTGAACAACCGCGACTCGGTCTCCGCCGCATCGCTCCCCTGTACGATCAGCTTGACCGCGCTTTTGGAGCTCATCTTCGTTAGATCTTTCGCCACCCCGGAGATCGCTTGGCTGGCCATCACATAAGCGACCGAAAGCCATGCGACCCAGTCCTGTTGGACAAACGAAAGCATCACTAGGGCGACGATCTGCGACGCCAGGCCGGCAAACAGCGTCACACGCAGGCCGTATCGGGCAGCGATCCAGCCGCCGAACAGATTGGTGATGATGCCGCAGAATTCGTACAGCAGGAAGAGGAACGCGAGGTTGACTGGAGAGTAGCCTAGCTGGTGAAAGTGCAGCAGCACCAACATCCGCAAGGCGCCATCGGTCAGCGTGAATCCCCAGTAGGCGGCCGTCACCAGGCCGTAGCTCTTCTTGTCCATATCGCTCGTTCCATCCACTCGAGGTGCGGGCCGCTACGCTGGTTGATGCGCTGGCAAACTGTTGGCAACTTTCTTTACCAACTCCATCATCCGGTTGGCGTATCCAACCTCGTTGTCGTACCAAACGAGAATCTTCACCATCGTCTCATCGATCATCATCGTCGACGGACCGTCGACGATTCCCGAACGGATGTCGTTGACATAGTCGGCCGAGACGAGCGGTTTGGACTCAAACCCCAAAATCCCTTGCAGCGTGCTTTGGGAAGCTTCTCGTAGCAGTGAATTCACCTCTTCGGCAGTCGACGGTCGCTGCAGCTCGAACACGCAATCGGTCAACGAAGAACTTAATAGCGGCACGCGAACCGCCAGCCCATTCAGCTTCCCTTCCAGTTCCGGGTAGATCATCGTGATCGCTTTCGCGGAACCGGTTGTGGTTGGGATCAGCGAGTTTAAGGCGGAACGTGCGCGACGCAGATCGGCGTGTGGCGCGTCGACGATGACCTGCGTATTGGTGACGTCGTGAAGTGTTGTGATCACGCCATGCTTGATCCCGATTTGTTCGTGAACCACTTTGACGACCGGAGCCAGGCAGTTCGTGGTGCAGGACGCCGCGGTCAACAGATGATGTTCGTCGGGATTGTAGAGGTGGTCGTTGCATCCCATCACAACGTTCAACGCACCCTCTTTCACAGGCGCGGCGACGACGACTTTTCGAACTCCCTGTTCGAAATAGGGGGCCAGCGTTTCGGAGGTGCGGAATTTCCCCGAGCTTTCCACGACGATGTCGACGTCCATGTCGCGCCATGGCACTTCGTCCGGCGTGCTGTAGCTGGAGAAACCGACGCGATTGCCGTCGACATGGATGGCGTCGTCGGACGATTCGATCTCTCCTCCCCAACGGCCGTGGACCGTGTCGAATTCCAGAAGGTGAGCCGCGGCGACGGCGCCCCCTTTGACTTCGTTGATGTGAACGATCTCGAAGTCGGGCCAGTCCCAAGCGGCGCGAAAACCGAGTCGTCCCATTCGACCAAATCCGTTGATTCCAATTCGGATACTCATTTGTCAGCCCCTTTTTGCGATGGCTTTTTTTTGTTGGTTTGCTTCTTCGACGCTGCGTCGCATCGGGTCGGAGTGCAGAGCTCCGGCCGCCCCTGGCAACAATCCTCGGTGAGGAATCCCATCAAGCAATTCATCCCTTGGACATTGATCGCATAGATCACCGATCGTCCCTCTTTGTGCGAAACGACAAGCCCCGCGTGCGAAAGCTCCTTCAAGTGGAAGGAGAGCGTGGCCGAAGGGATGCGAAGTTTTTCGGCGATTTGTCCAGCGGACAGCCCTTCGGGGCCTAGCTTGGCGAGCAACCGAAACACCTCCAGCCGAGATTCCTGGGCGAGTGCCGACAGCGCGATGACAGCTTCTTTTATTTCCATGATTCCAAATCTATGGAAATGTCAAATGGCGTCAATCGGAAAAGGGGAGGGCTTCATGGATTCTTAACAGGGGCTTGGCGGTATCGTCTTCTTTTTCGTCGCTTCAAGTTATTGTGCGATCGACAAAGTGCCTCGAGATTAACCGCGTTCGAGCTCCGCCTCCTGGAGACCTTGCGTGAAGCGGGATGGGGATTTGGCGGACTGAGTGGCTGTCAGTGCAATACTAAGGTAGGCCCCACACGCCAGCCCAAATGAATTGGCTGCGTCCGCGACGATTCCAAGGTCTAATCGCGTTTCGCGATGCCAGATCAATCGCCGCTGACGCGCCAGCGGGCTCGGAATAGCCAGATCATGATCCCCATCATGCTCGCTAGCAGGCAGATCGAGACGCCGAAGTAGGCGGCCAGAAGCGAGAGGTCGCCGACGTTGGCGATCTCGCTGCCGTCGAGGCTCAGGTCGGCGTTGAGCGGCACCGAGATGGCCGCCACAAACGGACTCGCCACGCCCCACCAACGCGATGCGTCGATCGTTTCGGGCGAGAAGTTGAGGATTCCCATCAACAGCACCGCCGCCACGGGGGCGACATATAAAATCAACAGGCTCAGATAGGTTGCCATCAGGCTAGTCGAGGTCTTGTGGAAGACGGTCGAACAGAACAACGCCACGACCGAATCGACTAAACAGACCATCAGCACGATCGCGAAAAACGACAATACCGCCAGCCAATTAGTCCAGTATTGCGGGACCATCAGCGTCGCTAGCAACAGCGGCCACAGCAGGAAGGAGGTCAGGACGGCGGAGATCCGAAAACCGGCGACCAGTTTGCCCCACAGAATCTTCCAAGGAGTGATCGTGGTCGTCAGCAGCAGGTCCAGGGTTTGGCGTTCGCGTTCGCCCGTCACGCTGCCGGCAGAAAAGACCGGGCCGACAAGCATGTTGAAGACGACGACATACACGGTGTAGAAGGCACACAGGTGCGAGCGGGCGAACAATAACAACGCCATCAACGGGATCGCCAAAAGCATGCTGATCTGGATCACCAGTCGCAGCATCAGCGTTCCTTGGCTGAAAATCTCGCTGTGGATCTCTTTGTCGTAGACCGGGTTGGCACCGTCGGCCATCAATTCGCGGCGACGCGGCGGCGCGAACAGTTTGTCGGGGAACTGGTCTCGTTGGATGACAAGGCCGACCGCCGTTTCGGCTTCGCGGTCCAGATCGACCACCTCTTTTCCTTCACTACCCATGTCGGGCGGATACAACATCCGGGCCGCCGCGTTGGCGCACAGCAGCAAAACCAAGGCGATCCCAAAGGCTGGGATCACGGTCACGGCGAGGTTCAATCGCAGCGCCCCTTCCTGTTCCAAGCTGGTCCAGAAGAGAACGCCTAACATCACCAGCGGAAGGATCACAAGATAGCTGACGACCAGCGATGCCGACGTGCGGCCGAAGTAACTGCTGCAGGCGACGCCGATCGCACCAAAGCAAACAACCGACACGATCAGCCCCAGGTAGGCGGCCAGCACTTCGTAGATACTCACGCCTCCCAGCGGCAGACACAACACGATGATCGGCAGCGAGGCGACGATCAACATGCCCAGATGGGTCAACGAAGCGACCATCTTGCCGAACACGATCGCGGTCGGCCGCAGCGGGCTGGCCAGCAGCATCTCATAGGTCTTGCGTTCTTTTTCGCCGGTGATCGTGCCGGCGGCAAAGCTGGGAGCCATCAGCGACGCCAGCACGTATTGGCCTAAGAAAAAGAGATCGACCAGCTTGCGAGCGCTCGGCGGATTCTGCGTCAGGTCCAACTTCTCGTCGGTCGGCCAGGCGACCAACACGACCGCGGCCAACAGCACCTGGTAGAGTGCCAGCAGGAAAAAAGCCCGATGCGTGCGGAGGTTGACGAGCAGTTCGCGTTGCAGGACGGGATTTTCAAACACAAACACGGGATCGATCCGTAGACGCAAGCAGTGGGAATGAAAAGTGCATCGTATCGTAGTGGATCTTGTTAAAAGATCCGTCAGCGCAGAGGATCTTTAACAAGGTCCACTACGTCTAAAAGGTTCTTCGCAACAAGGATCTTTAACAAGATCCACTACGTTTAGATCGGCCTGGAGACGTAGCGCCGGTCGGAGATGGCAATGACGAAGCGTTTGTTATAGTCGCAAACCGCGACCCTCGCACGCTGCCATCGTCGACTTTGCCGCTTCGCCCGCGTGACACTGCGTCAAGCTTCCCATTGGTTCATCCGCGTCGCGATCCGCCGCAGCGTCTCTTTATGCTTTTCGATCGCCATCAGACCGGCCAGCAACATCAGCCCCATCGTGATTCCGAACGCCCACCACGGCCAAACTTGATCGATCGCTCGCCCCGCGTGCCAGACCATGCTGATCAGCCCGACGACGACAAATCCGGTGCCGAGGTAGAGGAACGCCCGCACATGCATCACCACGCCGATCGCGATCCCGGCAAAAGCCAACAAGATCAGCACGATCGGCCCCCAGATGCTCGAACCAATCTGTTGGACGATCATGTCGGCGGTGCTGCCGATATAGATCGTCAGCGTCGCCGCATAGCGAACCGCCGTCACGATCTGCGGTCGCAGACGTTTGCGTTCGGCATGCACCGCCGCCAGCACGCAGGCCGCCGGAGGAATCAGCCACAGTTGCGGATGCTGCAAAAATCCCCAACCGGGATTCTGAGTCAACGTAACCCACAACGCTGCGTTGGCTGCGATGATCCCGGCGACTCGCGTGATCCGGTCTCCCGGCCAAAGCGCCGACAAGGCGAGATAGAAGACCGCCGCCAGCAACAGGACCACGTTGTACTGAATCTCGCTATCGGCAAAGATCCAGTCCTGCCCACGTCCTGTCAGCCAGAATCCGACCAGCGGAATCAGCGGCAGGAAGAGGGCTGAATTGCGCAGCGGTCCCAGCAACACGGCGTCCTCGCGTCGCTGAGCCCATGTCGATAGGCCAGCGCTGAGAAACGCAAGTGCCATCACGATGTAAGGCCAATATTCCCGCAGTCCCAGCGTGTCGGGCTGGCAGGCGAGTTTGTTCGCCACGGCCAGCAGCATTAAGACTTGAGCGGCGTAGACGAGTCCTTGGCGATGGGGAATCGTTAACCGTTCGGCGGCGGAGGCCAGGAACTTTCCCGGTGCGATCGCGATCAGCATCGCGAGCAAACTGAACAACGCGATCACCAAAGATGTCCCGACGACCAGGATCGTTGGGATCTGAGGGATCCCGACGCCATCGGTTCGCAGGACAACTTCCATCGCCAGCAGGCCGAACAATGCGATCGTCGCAACGCTCGCAGAAAAGATCGCAGATCGCCGGATCGGGGTGCTCCAACGTTCGGGATCGAGTGCCAGTATGCGCGGGGCGACCCAGGCGACCAGCGGGATCAACCACACCGACGCGATAAACAGACGCATTGTTTGGGCGAGGGCTCGCGCTTGGCCGAGGTCGACACCACGCACATCGGCGACCGAACCAAACATCGCCGCGATGCACAGCGAGCCGGCGGCCAACGTTCGCAATGTGTTCGACGCACTGTGACTGCCGATCCGGCCGATCGCAATTGCACAGGCGACGATCGATCCGATCCAGACCCATCGCCACAGCGGTTCGCCATGGTCGAAGATTGACGCCGCCGTTCCAAGCATCGCGAACAGGAGTGTTGCGACAAACAGGCCGCTCAGTTCCCGCCCGATCCCCGTTTCGCTGTCGCTTCGCCAGGGAAGTTGCCGCGCGGCAAGAAAGCGACTCAACATTGGATGCAGCGGCCACAACCACGCGGCGATCGCTGCGATCATGCCCAGGGTCAGTCCCGCGATCGGTAAGAACGCTTGTGAGTCGTGCTGCCAATGCGATGCGACAGTCATCACGATCGCGATCGATAGGCAGGCCGTGATCAGATAGGCGACTGTCACTTGCCCGCGGCTGTCCCAACGGATCGTCGACGCGGCGATGGCCAATAGGCCGACCGGCAACAGCAGGACCGCGGTATTTCCCATCCGTTCGATCGCGTGGATGCCAAGTTCAAAGCAGTGCGACGCGATTTCGGGAGTCAACATCGCCAACAGCATCGTCCCAACAAACAGAAGCACCGTGTCGATCTTGAATTTCGACAATTCGCCGCTAGCCACCGATCGTTTGAAAATGACAAACCGAGCCCGCCATAAAACGCCACACGAAAGCAGCCAGGCCGCGATTGTCAGCAGCATCGCTGTAAATCGCTGGCTGCCAACAATCGACTGCCAAACGGTTGTTGCATATTCACCGACTGCCCAGGTCAGCAGGATTCCCGAAACGATCGGCACTCCGCTGATCAGCCGGATGCCGCGACGCGATCCGCGATGCAATGTGACCGCCAGTCCGACCAGCGTGCCGATCGCCCATGGGATCAGCCAGAGGTTAGCTCGTGGCGCGTCCAATGCAACACTCAATAGACCGCTGGCGATCAGTAACCCCGATCCGGCAATTGGGATCGCGACGGCGCGGCGGTTTGAGATCGGCGTCGCCATGCTGACAGCGGCTGCAGCAACGGTGGCGGCCGACCAGATCGATAACATCACTCCCCACGCGACTGCCGCGTCTTCGGAACGCCAGGAAGCCCATGCGATTGCAGTTGTTGGAGCTGCCAAGATCATCCAGCCCGCCGCGTCGACCATGCCGCGCTGTCGCCGGCTGGCCACAAGCCAGAAAGCTCCGGCGGAGAGGATCAATGCCAGGCCCAACGCGTTGCTAGTCGTCGATCCGAGTACGGTGGGGACGCCCGACAGATGCCACGCGATCGCGGCGGTGGCCACGACGCTGGCGATCAAGCTGGCAGCGATCCCGATCGACGCGAGTTGCGATGTCGCTGTTGGCCAAGCATCGGGCCAGATCCGGAGGACCGGCAACGGATGGGGCGGCATGACGCTTGGTGATTCCTGTTGCCAGCGTTGCAGCCAGCGGACGACTCCGCTTCGCGCAGCGATCCGTTGAATCGCGGCCAAGGCGAAGCCGCTGATTCCCAGCAGGTGCAGACTGTTTACGGCGAGTCCTGTCGGTTCTCCGATCGCTGCGATCCCAGCGGTCATGAATCCGATGATGCCAACGGCCGCAGCAGCCAGCGAGAAATCGGCTCGCCGGTACCAGATCGCTTGCACTGCGAACCAGGCCGAACCAAGGAGCACGATCGCGGGGGCGAACCAGGCGGCGATCGGATCGATCACGCCACCAGAGATCAGCGGTTGCCAGATGCCAAAGACCAACAGAGCCGTCGTGGGAATTCCAGCCCACAGAGCTGCCGAGTTCCGTTGGCTCGCCAGCAGGCTGTTTTCGATCGAGCTGGCGAAGATCGTTTTCCGGATCGTTGCCGTTCGGATCGAGATGCCGATGGCGATGGCAAACAGCAGCGTCGCCGCAGCCAACGTCGGGACTTGGAATGCGGATGGAGAGAGCGTTACCGCCAACCATCCGACTGCAGCGTAGCAGAGCCACAGCAGCATGACCGCAGCGCTGCGAAGCGTATCGGCAAAGCGAAGTCGGCCGCGATGAAACACTCCGGCCGCCGTCGTTGCTGCAGCGAACAGGAACGCCGTGGCAGGGGCGATTCCAAATCGCTGCCAGCCGACGATCCAAGCTGCTGGTCCGTCCGGCGATTCGATCGCAATGTACAGCCCGATCGCTGTTAGGGCAGTGATCGATGCGAGCGTGATGCTGGACAAGCTGCCCGCAAATCCAATCTGCCGATGAACGCCGATCGGATGATCGTCTGGTTTAGGCCAAGCGGTTCGGGCTGCGAATTGCATCGCGTGCCAGAGCAGGGCGTAGCCGCCGGCGACCGCGACCAGCATCCACAACACGGTGCCGTCGATCCAGTGAAGTCCCGTGGTAAACACCGTCGGCTGGTAGGCGTGCAGACTCAGCGTCAGCCCGAGCAATCCAATCCCTTGCCCGCAGGCGAACCATTCTCGCTGCGCCCTTCGCATGGCAGCGAGGATTCAGACGATCGCGGTCGCGGAGACCATCGCAGCGCCGCGGATCGGTTCGAAGGGGACGATCAGGAGGGCAAAGCCCAACGCCAGTAGACCCGTTCCCTGTTGCCAGCGGTCGCAGTTTCGTAAACGCGGTTCGCTTGGATCGATGCTCGAAATACGTGGCAAGAAACGCCAAACCGATGCCAGGGCAAACATGCTGATCAGCAGCAGGCTGGCCGAGTCGCTGGCGGATCGAAGCATAAGCTCTATCGAGTCGAGCCAGTTCGTTTCGGGGCGACATGCCGCGATGCTGAAGGCTGCCAGACCGAGGCCACTCAAATGGATCGCCGCAGGTTGCTTCCAGGCTCCCGCCAGGCCGATCGCAAGCGACTGGATCAACAGGATCGCCAAGATCGCAGTCGGTGAGATCGACCCGGTCCAGGCCGACGGGCCGATCGCGACAGCCGCCGTGACGGCGAGGCCCAACACCGCGGCGGCGCCGCCGACGATTGCCGGCGGCCGCATCCAGTCGGATTGTTTGCGTAGCGTTGCCGCAATGGCTGCGAAGCCCGCTGCGATCAATGGCAGCAGAATCGCACTCTCCCCCGAAACGAATCGTCGCCACAATGGGAAGCTCGGATCCCAGCCGGTTCCCATGATCGCATTGCCTGCGATCAACAACAGGCCGGTCGCCGCGGTGGCGCTGGCGACATACAGCATCGTTGGCACGCGGAGCGCGATCGCAAGTGCGATCGAAAGGCCAGCGCAAAGTGCGGCCCAGGCGATCAGGTGCGTTTGCGAACTAAGCGTTGCAGGGAACAACGCGGCGACGATCACTCCGGCGATCATGATCGTGGCGGTCGCCAACAATCGCAGCACGCTTCCCGATTGCAGCGTGAATCGGTTCCGCACGTCGCAGCCGCAGGCCATCAGGGCCAGCACGGCGGGCAGCAGGCCAAAGGTCAACAGCACGATCGCTGTCAGGTCGCGCGGCAAATGGAAGGCAAAAAATCCGCTGACCACCGCCAGCGTGTAGATCGCCATTCCGACAAGCAGTCCAAATCGCCAGCCGGCGGGTGTCGACATCGGTCGGTTGCGTTTGCGGATCAACGCGGCGACGATCGCGGTTCCAATGACTGCCGACGGCAACAGGTTCAACCAAGCCGCATCGGCATTCCAGTGTCGGACAGCGGCCGGAATGAAGGGCATCAAAAACGAGGGGCCGCCAACGGCGAGACTCATCTGCCAGCGGTCGCGTCCGAAAATCGCTCGCCCGGCCAGCCACAACATCACGCTGTAAGCGATCGTTGCGATCGCGATCACGGCGAGCGTCAGCGGCTGCGTCAGCTGGACCGATCCACCGTCGCCCGTGGCCAGCGCAATCCCCGCGACGACATTCAGCGGAATCAACAGCGTTGCGATCACCAACACCGCACGGCTTGTATCCTTCAGATTCCATTTTCGCAGCGTGTAGAGTCCCGCCGCTTCGATGCCCGCGGTTCCCAACAGGAAGACCAACGAGGGCAGCAAGCGGTGCGTCTGCTGCATCGTGCTCCATAAACTGATCACCAATCCAACGCTGCAGATCACGATCAGCAATCCGGCTAGCAGTTCGCCCCAGCGGATGTTGTTCGATGCGAGGAAGCTTTGTAGTACGGCTCCCATCGCCCGCCGCGGTTTGTTCGTAACGGCGGCTTCCGCCGCGATGAACTCCGGTTCCTCTTCGGCCAATCGGTCCAGTGGATGTCTTTCCACGGCTGCCGGCGTAACTGCAGCCGTTTCAGCCGGTTCACGCGAATCGATCCGCGGTGGCGTGAGCGATTGCGGGGGAACGATTTCGGCGATGATCGGTTCGGGATCGGCAGCGGTCGAAGAGCCGCCGAGCTCTTCGGTTGGCTCGGGTTCCGCGTTCGCGGGCGTCGCCAAGCCGGCGAGCTCTCGCAGGCGTCGATGCTCTTTTTCGGTCAGCTTTCCCTGCCAATACATCGATGCGAGGATGCGGCCAAAGGAGAGCAGGTCTTCGTTGCGGTCGGGCGTTTTGTGGGAGATTCTTTGCGGGGCGTCGAAAATCTTGCGAATCAGGAAGGCTGCGACGGCCCAGATGCCGTGTCCGACCAGTGTCACAATCGTCATGATCAGCAGGAAATAGAAGAGCGGTTCCATGGCGACGACACGTTGTAGCAGATGAGTGGGATTTTGGGGCCCGCGGAACGGGGTTGGCCCTGTTTGTAAGTATGGCTTACGCAGTGGAGCCCATCGCGGGGCGGACGTTGCGCGAATCGGTGTCGATTGACCCGTTGTGGAAATCGGTGGACAATGGATCGCACGCCGATTCCCTTTTTTCGACTCTGCCCGTACCGAGAACGCTGTTGTCCGACGACGCTGAATTTGACGAACTGTTGGGGGAGATCTTTGAACGGATCGAGGCCGGGACGGGCCCGACTGCCGAAGAGTATCTGCAGCGTTATCCGCAGTTTGCGGACGAATTGACCGAGTTCTTTCGCAATCAGGCTTGGTTCGCCGCGCCTGCGTTGGCCGAAACGGTGGCTGGCGATTCCGAACCGATGGTCGCCGCGTCGCTTGTCGGTTGCGAGGTCGGGCCCTATCGATTGACCGAGGAGATCGCTCGCGGTGGGATGGGGGTCGTCTATCGCGCTCGTCAGACGGAACTCAACCGCGAGGTGGCTGTAAAGTTGATCAGCAGCGGTGCGATGGCGTCGGCCGAAGAGTTGCGACGGTTTCGCCAGGAGGCCGAAGCGGCGGCGCAGCTGCATCATCCCAACATCGTCCCGATTCACGACGTCGGCAGCTGGCGCGGGCAGACCTATTTTTCGATGACCTTGATCGAAGGGGAATCGCTGCAGGACTGGGTCGCGTCGCGGCGTTGCACGATCCAACAAGCGGTTGTAGCGGTTCGCGAGATCGCTCGCGCCGTCAGCTATGCACATCGCCGCGGGATCGTGCATCGCGATCTGAAGCCGGCGAACATCCTGGTCGATGGCGAGGGGAAGCCGATGCTGACCGATTTCGGGTTGGCCAAGTGGCAGCGCGACGGATCGGCGTTGACGCAGACCGGCCAGATCTTGGGGACGCCGAACTACATGAGTCCCGAGCAGGCGAGCGGTTCGACGAAGATCGGCCCCTCGGCGGACATCTATGCGTTGGGAGCTGTCCTCTATTCGCTGTTGACCGGCCAGCCTCCTCATTGTGGCGAATCGACTGTCGAGATTTTGACCAAGGTGTTGGGGTGTGAACCGGTTCCGCCGCGCGAACTAAATCGCGAGGTCTCGTCCGATCTGCAGCGGATCTGCATGGAGTGTTTGAACCATGATCCGAAGGAACGCTACGCCACGGCGGCGGAATTCGCCGACGACCTCGACCGCTATCTCAACGGCGATTCGATCTCCGCCGGCCATTCGGGAATGTTCTTGGAATTGGCTCGCACGCTGCGCCGCGACCAGCATTACGAACACTTCCGCAATTGGGGCAAGGCGTTGGTCTTGATGGGGCTGAGTATCTTTCTGGCGCACGTAGCGATCTTCGTGTTGGTTCGCCGCGGCCATTCGGATTGGGCCGCCTACTGGACGCCACGCTGCTACATGGCGGTGGCGCTGACGGCCGTTATCTACTACTACCGCAGCGGGACGTTGCGGGCGCGGAGTGTTGCCGAGCGACCGATCTGGTCGATTTGGATGGGGTACCTTGTCGCCTTGGGAACGATGAACGCGATCCTCACGCTGCGCGGGACCAGCCAGGTGGAAGTCTTTCCGTTTGCGTCGACCTTGGCCGCGTTTGGCTTCGTCGCATTGGGAGGCCACGTCTGGGGCGGCAGCTATTTATTGGGCGGCCTGTTTGTCGTCAACGCCTTGGTTTCGGTCTTCATCGGGCAATGGGCGATCTTGTCCTTCGGAGCCTGTTGGTTCCTCGCCCTGGCAGTGCTTGCGTACCGTTATCGAAAAGCTGCAGCGTCGTAAACCTGTTGGCTCAATTCCCAAACGGTTCTGCCAAAATCATCCAGCTTGAAGACGAATAGGAAACCGCATGAGTACCGAGAATGAAGCAGTCGATGTGCGATGCAACCTGCTGGTGATTCGATCTCGCCAGATCGATCAGGCAGCGAGTTTCTACGAAGCCCTTGGATTGCATTTCACCAAACATCGCCATGGCAGTGGGCCGGAGCACTATGCGTCGGAGACCGTTGGCCACACGTTTGAAATCTACCCATTGGCAGACAACGGCACGCCAACCACAGAGACACGAATCGGTTTTGCGGTAGCGCGAGTGGATGACGTTTTTGCAAGGCTAGTCGAAGCAGGTGGCAAGTCGATCAGTCCCCCCAAGCCATCGCCGTGGGGACGACGCGCCGTCGTCTGCGATCTCGATGGTCATCGCGTTGAATTGACTGCAACGACCTTAGGCGAGTCGGAGCGGTAGTCGAACTTGTCGTTTGCGGCGGGGCTCGTTCTTGGGACGTGAGAAATTCAGCTCCGGTTCAACGCGGCCCGGGCAGGTGAAGCAAATTTGGGGGCAGCCAATGTTTCCCGTTTGTGCGCACAGAGACACTAAGGCACGGAGATCAGGGACAAATTGCGTGGCCAGCGGTCGACTCCATGTGCAAGCAATGAAAACCCGTCTTCGCTCGGCTCCGTGCCTTGGTGCCTCCGTGCGAAACTCTGTTTATTGATATGTCGGCAGCGATACCCAGGCCGGAGCTTCGCTCCTCCTGCACGCGGTTTTAAGCCGCAGATGCGGCGATCGCATAAAGCCTGCGGCGCGAGCCGCAGGATCCCGGAAGCGATCGATCAAATGGGAGAGCCCCGGAGGCGGCGACCGTCGCGCTTAATCTGTCGCCGCCTCCGGGGATTGCTTGTGTCGAGAATCTTTTACGGCAGAATAGAGCTTCATCTGAAAATCACCAGTCGCGGCACCAAGTCAATAAGTGAGTACGACATATGCTTAAACCTTCTACGAAATACAACCTTCGGCAACTTGTTGGCATGTGCAGCGTGCTGCTGTTTACTGCCGGCTGGATGGTGGCCGATGCCGATGATTTGAGTGCTGATCAGGTTGGAACGCGTCCCGTCACGATCGTCACGTTAGGTGATTCGATTACCAAAGGGGTGCGATCGGGAGTGACGGCGGAGCAGACGTTTGCCGCACTGGTCGAGAAGGGGCTGCTGGAAAATGGGGTTAAGGCACGCGTCGTGAACGTCGGTATCGGTGGCGAGCGAACCGATCAGGCACTGAAGCGGCTGGATCAGATTGTTGAGCTTCCGGCTGAAAAGAAACAGCTTGCTGCGAACGCCTCCACACAGCCCGATATCGTGACGATCATGTACGGCACCAATGACAGCTATGTCGACAAGGGGAAGACGGCCAGTCGAATCACCGTGGACGCGTATCGCGACAACTTGCAGACGATGGTGGTTGAGCTGCTTCGGCGTGGCATTTTTCCTGTCCTGATGACGGAACCGCGTTGGTCCGACGAAGCTGCGGTCAATGGCGTGGGGGAGAATCCGAACGTTCGTCTGGAGCCGTTTGTTGTTGCCTGTCGTGAAACGGCAGCCAAGTGGCGGGTTCCGTTGATCGATCATTTTGCCGCGTGGACCGATGCCGGCAGCGCTGGCACCAATCTGCACCAATGGACCACCGATGGCTGTCATCCGAATCCGACAGGGCATCAGAAAATTGCGGATTTGATGTTGCCGGTACTTCAGCAGGCGGTGGGGCCCGAACTGAAGACTCGCCAGAAATTGGCCGCCGGAAAAAACGTACGCGTTGTCTGTTTCGGCGACAGCGTGACCGGTGTTTATTACCATAGCGGCAGCCGGCGTGCGTATACCGATATGTTGGGGATTGCTCTACGGAAGGCTGGGCCTCAGGCGAATATCGAAATGATAAACGCAGGGATCAGCGGCCACACCACCGAAAATGCGTTGGCTCGCATCGATCGCGATGTCATCGCTCACCGGCCCGATCTTGTCACTGTCATGTTCGGCTTGAACGATATGACGCGAGTTCCACTGGAAAAGTACAGCGAGAATCTGAAAGCGATCGTCTTGAAATGCCAGGCCGCTGGCAGCGAAGTCGTTCTGGCAACTCCGAATTGTGTCACGACGACCGCCGATCGTCCGACGGAAAAACTAATTCAGTATTGCGACGCCATTCGTCAGGTTGGCAGCGAATTGAATGTTCCCGTCTGTGATGTCTATCGAGAACTCGACGCCGCTCGAGAGCATGCGGCATTCGACTGGGGGCTGTTGATGAGCGACCCCATTCATCCGAACATGGCGGGTCACAAGCGGATCGCCACCTGTCTTGCTCAGTCGATCACTCGGCAACGTCATTCGCTCGACGAGGTTCCTGCCCCGTCGAATCCAATTGAAAGAACGCTGAAGTTGATCAGCGAAGGAAAGCCGGTTCGGATCCTCGCTATGCCTCCTTTTGACAAATCGATCGCCCCGGCTCTTCGGACGCTCTGGCCCGACGCTGAAATCACAGTCGATACGTGGCCGATCGAAAAACTCACGCTGGCCGAAATTGAAGCGTCTGCCAAGGGACGTGTGAGATCGCTAAAGCCCGACCTTGTCCTGATTTCCGTGCCTCGCAGCGCCGCGTCTGACAGCGACGAGGCGTTTGCCGAGTCTTACGCATGGATCATGAACTGGTCGTTGAACTTCGGTCCGCCGACCTGGGATGTTGTCGTCGTACATCCTGCGGTGACTGATATGACTTCAGAGCTTGCGGATCGCGATGATTTGATTCGCCGACTTGTCAATGCTCAGGACCTGTCGCTGATCGATCGCCCCGCAGGCAGCACTGCCACTGCGGAGGAAATCCTGCTCCAGTGGCTGCAGCCGTTTGCGAAGCGATGATCGACGACAAGTCGGAGGCTAGCGGGGCGTTGAAACACTCGATCAACAACCCGCTAAGCAGGTCGCATTGTGTTTTTTCGTGTAACCTAACCGCGAGCCCATCTGGGCCGCGCGACCCTGGAAGCGCGGGGCGATGCCCACGCGGTTAAACTAGAAACTTTCGGTTCACTTTGTCGCTGGCGGATGCAGGTCCCGGATGCCGTTCTTCAGGCTGTAGAGCTGTTTCACTTCTTCCTGATTCAGCGTGCGGTTGAATACGGCGAGATCATCCATGTGTCCGACGTAAGCCGCACCCAGGACAAGCAGCACCTGGGACGGATCCCAGCCGAAGGTCAGATCCCAGTTCTCGATCGACCCTTGTAGCTCGCCGTTCAGATACAAACGACCCGCTTGTGGTTTGCTTTTGTCGTTGACGTTCTCAAGAGTGAAGACAACGTGTGTCCATGCCTCGCGTGTAAACGGAGGACGTTCGACCTGAACCATTGGGCGTTTCGCAAATGGGATATCTGCCCAAGCAACATTGTCAGGGTTCCAGATTTGGAAGAGCGGGCGAATGGCATAACGGAAATAGCGTGGCGTTTCATCTTTTGAAAACTCAAGGAAGATGAACCCCTTTTTCCCGTTGTCGCCAACGATCTGAACGGGATCGCAGTAGCCCGGTTCGAGGTCCAAGTCAGGATTCAATTTCAACCAGACCGAAACCGTCGTGCTCCAGTTTTCATTGCTGTAACCAAGGGCGCCGGCGTCTCTAAATGCTGGCCGAAAACCACTCTTTTTCGTGAAATGTAAAGCACCTCCAAAACGTCCAGCTTCGGGAAGGAGCTTTGCATCCTCATTTGCTTCCGCACGCTGCAGTTCCCCGCCTTGTTTGACATAACAAGTTTTGTCGCCGGCAGAGAAGTCGGCGTCCAGGCCATTGTCGAACGAGGCGTGTAGCGTCAGGCTGTCACCGAGCGGAACGCTTTGAGCTTTGTCGTCATGCTGAGCCAATGCGACGGATGTCAGCATCGCCATGGCGATGGCGAAGCTGATGATTGGAACCGTGTGACGAATCGGATTTCCGATAGGAATTTTCATTGGGTGGGATCTCTTTGGTGAGTTGATCGTGGGAGGCGGGAACGTGACCTTGAAGGACACTCTTCGCAGGAGGACTTGAAATCATATTCCCTGCGCGTGCTCTTGTCACGGAATCCGACAGGCATCGCCGGGGAACATTCGTTCCAGAGTTCGATGGCTACCTCGGCAGTGGAGCCGTGAACGCGCCGATTCGAAACGTTGCAGCCGGCTGGGGACGGTCTGATTTGGCGCCGGAGGACGACACGCGAATTGCTGGCGACGTCAGTCGCCGGGAACGCGAGTTCGCATTGTTCCGGTTTTGCGGGTTGCTCGCGTCGACCGGGCTCGCTTCATGCAAGCGTTCGAATCGGCCGATCCATAACAAAGCATCGCCTTTATATCGAACCGAGACTTCGCGAGGATCGCGCCGTGTTAGCAAGAATTGCCTGTCTGTCGTTGGTTGCGCTGAGCGCCGTCCCCGCGTTGGCAGATCATCCCTATGGAAGTCTCGACCTGCCGCGGGTCGAGCTGTTCGACTGGGTCGAGCGGATCGAGCCGCTGTCGTATCGCGCCCGCTATAATCGGCCGCGTTATGTCGGTGGTAAGGTCGCTTTTTACATCGCGCCGAGCAGCCAAGGGGCGATGTCATGGCACGAGAATGTCCACAACGGGAACTACCGAAATCACGCCGGCCCAACGGTTAAGAAATATTATTATCCCAAGCCATGGGAAGCGTTGCAGGTTGGCCCCCGCAGCGCCACGCAAGGGCAATACAAAGTGATCGATGTCAGCCCGGCCGAAGTTGAATCGGTGATCATCGAACCGCCAGCCAACTGATTAGTGCACCGCCATCATCGCGGTTCCTACGCCAAACTAGGCAACTCTTGGCTACGACCGCGCTCATGTCTTCCTGTGCGCATCGAACTTCACCGTTTGTAAAGCGTGTTGGGAGGGGGACGAGCGCTAAGCGAGCAAGCGGCATCAAGGGCAGCCATCCTGCACAACGTTTGCAGCAGCGTTGAAGAGGTCGATTGGGAGGCGTGCTGGGAGTTAAAGGGGGGCAGGCTGGACCTTGCAAGGCGGCTGAATGAGGCTCATCTTTACTCTGCGGAGTCGGACCGATATGCGGGGATCCTACGACTGGTCCAAACTGCCACTCCTTCCGCGATCGCTTCGATATCTCGTAAATCGCCTGAAGGCCCGATCTTGAGGCCATCGCTCGGTCTCGTTGGCGTGGGGCGACTCCGGTGAGTTTCTCTTGCGTGCAAAGAGTTTTAGGTATTGGGCATTGGGTGCTGGCAGGTGAGGGCTCTTTGCGTTGTGTTCTCTTTTGGTTGTTGTTGCTGCGGAGGAACTTGCGGTCGGTCTGCCCGATCGCGGTCGGCGAATTCATGGATTCTTCATGTTTGCATTTTTTGCCTGCGTCCCGGCGTGGTAGAATTTACCTGAATGGCGAAACGGAACGGTCTACTTGGGGATTGTGATGCGTGGGAACGTGCTGAGAGAGTATCTGGTTGAAACGGCGACAACGATCTTCTATCGCGATGGTTTCCGTGCAACTGGCGTCGATGCGATCGCCAAAGAGTGCAATGTTGCCAAGAAGAGCCTCTACAATCACTTTCCGAGCAAAGATCTGTTGATCGCGGAGGTTCTTCGGCGGAGGCACGTTGCATGGGTTGAATCGGTGGAGCGAACGATCGGTGCGGCAAATGGGCCTGAAGACGCCATCATGGAGTTGTTCGATGCGACCGGACGGGCGGTTCGCACCCCAAAATACCGCGGTTGTATCTTCTTTAATGCCGCCATCGAGTTCCCCGACGCATGTCCCGAAATCGGCTCGATCATCGATGAAAACGTTCGCTATTCCCATCGACGATTGGTCGAATTGGCGACCGAGGCTGGCTTGGAAAACCCTGAGTTGGTCGCGATTCAGATCGGCGTGTTGCGTCGCGGCGCTCAAGTAACCTCGATGGCGTCAGGGGATTCCGACGTGGTGGGGTTTGCCAAAGAATTGGCATCGCAGGTTATCGCTGATGCGAAGCGTCCCAAGTCGAAAAAAAGAGTCCGCCGCAAGGCTTGAGTCGGATTATTGGGTTGACCGAAGTAGACCGCTCGGTTACTTTCGGGTGAGTCGCTGTTGTTAGGAGCTTTCGTTGCTCGGGTCGCAATGAGCGTCGCGTTGTCCTGTTGCCGCAATTCCGAATCCTCGGGGGACGAACATGAAAACGATACCCTGCCTTAGATCAATGTTTCTTTTCTTTGATGCGAGGGATCTGTTGCGATGGTGCTTTAAGCCTTTGTCGCAAAGACCTCAGCAATAGCGCTGCGGATTGGTGTATTTGACGCACCACTAGAGTCTATCGATTGACTTGCGAATCCCACGCGTTGTTCGTTCTTGCCCGTCGCTTCGGCAAGTTGGGATGCCGGTTCCTCGTCATGGCGGAGTCGTGAAGGCGGTTGGTCTTGTTTCTAGCGCCTCCGCTCTCGTTTGAAACTTCCATTCGAAGTCGCGTTTACGCACTGTCTACCAAAGGGAATGATTGCATGATGACACGAAGAAATTTGTTGCAAGCTGGAGCGGCCTTGGGGATGGGGGCTGTTGTCGGAGGTGCCGCTTCGGCGCAAGCTTTAAAGGTTCAGAATTCGACTGGCGAATTCATGAAAACGAAAGGCAATATTGATCGCGATGCGGCATTGCCAATGAACGAAACTGGCAGCGGCAAACGCTATCGGCCCAGTTCTAGGATGGGGCTCGGGGGACTTGCTGCGGGGAATGGGTTCAACACGATTTCGAGCGATGAAGAAATCCTGCAAATGCTGAATGCAGCCTGGGATTCTGGAGTCCGTTACTTCGACACTGCTCCGTTTTATGGTTTGAGTCTCAGCGAGCGACGGTTTGGAGATTTGTTGCGAAATAAGAACCGCGACGACTATGTCTTGTCGTCGAAGGTTGGACGACTTCTTACACCTTCGGCAGAGCCTTTGCCAAAACGATGGCACTGGGCAAACCACTCTCCCTTTCATTATAGGTACGACTATTCTGCCGCGGGAACGCGTCGGTCCGTGGAGGACACGCTGCATCGCATCGGTGTGTCATCGCTCGACATCGTCTTCATTCACGACCTTTCTCCTCAGAACAGCGACTTCGGTGACGACTGGCTCAAGTATTTTGACGAAGCTGTCAGCGGCGCGATGCCAGAGCTGACGAAGATGCGGGAAGAGGGGATGATCAAAGCGTGGGGGCTGGGGATCAACACATCCCATGCGGTCAGCAAAACGCTGGATGTTGCAGAGCCAGATATCTTTTTACTGGCGCTCCAGTATTCCATCTTGGACCATCAAGAGGCATTGGACAAAACCTTTCCTCTGTTAGATGAACGCGACATTTCGGTCGTTGTTGGTGCGCCACTTAATGGCGGGTTCCTGGCAGGGCGAGATCGGTTTAATTATTCGAGCTTCATTCCCGAAGAGATGAAGACAAAATTTGCAGCGATAAACGATGTCGCAGGGAAGTATGGAATCGATATTAAAACGGCTGCTCTTCAATTTGCAGAGGCACCATCCACCGTCTCGGCGATTATCCCCGGTGCGCGAACAGCTCAGCAGGTGAACGAAAACATCGCCTCGATGAAAGTTGAAATCCCAGAAGCATTTTGGAGTGAATTGAAGACCAAGAATCTTATCGCTCAGAATGCTCCAACAGGCTCTTGAATTTGATGGTGTAATGGGGCTGCTTGCTTTTGATGTCCCCGTTGCGCTTCGCGTTCTTGGGTCGGCGGTGCCTGGGGGCAATTTTTTCGAATGTCCGATGACGCAAAAGGATTTTTTCCATGAAACTATTCCTCCAAGGTCCACGCCTTGTTCTGCTTGCTGTGGGATTCAGCTGTTCGTTACTGTCGGCTAGCGATGTCGTCTGGCCTGGTTTTCTCGGTCCAAAACGCGATGGCTGGGTGAGTCATTTTCAGCCGCCTGCCGCGTGGCCGAAGTCGCTAAGCAAGGTCTGGCAAATCGAAGTCGGGACGGGATACGGGTCTCCCTTGGTCGACAACAATCGTGTCTACCAACACGCGCGTCAGGGGGTGGACGAAGTGTTGCGGTGTGTTGACCTGGCTACGGGAAAGGAGATCTGGAAGCAGACGCACGCGGTTCCCTTTAAGGCCTCCTCCGGCGGCGAGAGGCATGGGAACGGCCCGAAGTCGACACCGATTCTTGCGGACGGCCGAATCTTCACGATGAGCAGCCTTGGTGATATTTCGGCTTGGGATGCGGAGACGGGGGAGCTTCTGTGGCGCAGTGGCTACGGAAAACGTTTCTCGCAAAATCACCCAAACTGGGGCGTCTCGACTTCGCCGGTTATCGATGGGGATCACGTGGTCGCCCACTTCGGGAATGACGATGAAGGGGCATTGATTGCGTTAGACGTCAAGACGGGTGAGGAAGTCTGGAGTCAGGGGAATGATGGAGCTGCCTATTCATCACCTCTGGTTGTCGAAATTCACGGTGTTCGCCAGATCGTCGACTGGAACCATCGCGCCCTTGTAGGTGTGGACAGTCGCTCGGGAGAGGCGTTGTGGGAGTTTCCACTTCCCCAATTCACCAGTAACCAAAACATGCCGACGCCCACGTTTCACAACGGGCGAATCCTCTTAGGTGGTGAAAATCGCGGCATCTATGGTCTGGAGCCGGAGTTGCATGAGGGCAAATGGGCGGTGAAGGAACGCTGGTTCCAAAAAGATGTTGCTTTGGACATGAGCACCGCCGTGATCAATGGAGACCTATTGTTTGGGTTCTCGCACTATAAAGCCGGGCAACTGTTCTGTTTGGATACGGAGACCGGAGAAGTGTTGTGGCGCGGGCCGGGGCGAACGGGAGCCAACGTGGCTTTTCTTTCGATTCCGGACCACGTTATCGCGTTGTTTGACGGTGGGCGATTGCAGGTGATCAAGGCGACCGGCAAGGGGCTTGAGGAAGTCGCCAGCTATCGGGTCGCTGACAGCGAGACTTGGGCACCACCTGTGCTGTTGGGCACCGGTCTCCTGATCAAGGACCAGCAGAGCCTGACGCTATGGTCGTTTGAGTAATTTCGACCTTCGAGGCTCGCGTCCTTCCCCGGTCGCGGACTGAATTCGATGCGGATGGGCAAGCTGCTGGCCTGTCGCGATCAGCAGCTGATTTATCAGACAGGATGCCTGTCCCACTTTACGCTCATTTCGGTTGCAGTTCGCTCAGCCGGACTGTTTTTTCTAGCTGGGCTTTCCCGGCGAGATCGCGGACCTCGATCGTCACGGTTGGATCGGCTGCGTCCCAGTCGATGTTGATGACACCAAAGTTTTCTTCGTGATAGGTTTGCTTGATCGCCCGAAAGCGGTTGCGAGTTGGCGTTCCGCGTGGGTGCTTCTGGTTGAAGCTGCTGGAAGTTGCATCCAACAGCGGGTACGCGACGCCGTCGTTTGCGATCGACATCTCCGCCCAGTGTCGGTCGCCACTGACAAAGATCACGCCGCCGGCGGCAGTGCTTTGCACGAGATCAAACAAACGCGCCTGTTCGTGCGGCAGATTGGCCCAGGTCTCCTGACCAGCCGACTCGGCAACCACTTGCATCCCCGACGCAATCACTCGCAACTTCGCTGGCATGCGAAGCTGCTCTTCCAGCCACTTCCACTGCGCTTCGCCCAAGATCGTCTTCTGCGGATCGTTATCCGGGAGGTAGGGACCGCCAAGTTGCCGAGGCCCTGTCTTCAGCGGCGATCGAAAGTAACGCGTGTCCAGCATGATCACCTGCAATCGTTTTTCTGGCGGCCCAAATAGGTTCGCCTCGTAGATGCCGGGGCGCTTCCGTTTCGGGGAATCGGCCGGTTCGCCCCAGAAATCGAGAAACGCTTGTTGGGCGGCATCTCGCTGTGGATAGTTCGCACCGCCATCGTTCACTCCGTAATCGTGATCGTCCCAAGTTGCCATCACGTGGCATCCCGATGTCAATGCTTTGAACTCCTCGTTGCTTGCCAGTTTGGCGTACTTCGCCCGCATCACATCCATGTCCGATGTATCGGCATAGATGTTGTCACCCAAGAACAGCAGCAGTTCGGGCTGGGCTCGCGACATGACGGGGAAGATCGGCGTCGGATCATCCTGCTTAATACAAGATCCAAACAAGACACGGCGGATTGTCGTATCGGTCGACGCCTTGTCGTCGGGTTGCTCGGCTGAAACAACCAGCGGGGCAAGGATCAGCAAACCAATGAAACATGGATTCCAAATACGCGACATCATATGTTTTGCCGATCGGACAAGATGTGAGAAATCTGTGAAGCTAAGAAGAAACCGACATCGCGTCGGCATCCTGCCTGTGTGTGCCGATGGCAGATTTTAGTGCAACGCGAATTGGTTTTGTACCTGCGCAGGTTAATCGCCGCAGGTCTGTGAAGTCTTTGTGATTCGGCAAATTGGCTGGCACGCGCTGGTTCAGCGTTGTCCAGGGAAGCCGGACGCTAGCCCGTGCCAGCTGATACTTCCGGTTGAAACCGTGAGTTGCGTTGGTTTTAAGCGATTTCCAGCTGGCTTGCCATTTTGGAGTCGGGTAGGATGGTGGTTCTCGCCGCCGACTTTATCGGCCCTTTCCTGCCCCACTTTCCGCTCAATCGAAACATGTGATGCTCGCGATACGTCGATTCACATTCTGCTTGTTCCTGCTAGCTTGCGGCATGGTCGCGGGGGCGGAATCGCTGCAGTCCACGTTCAAAGAAGCCGTGCTGCCCGTTGTGCAAGCCAATTGTCTGGAGTGCCACAACCAGGAGACGACCGAGGGCGATCTCGATTTGAGTGCCGATACCGATCTCGCATCGGTCGTGAAGAACTTCCGTCGTTGGTCGATTGTTCTGGATCGCATGGAAGCTGGTGACATGCCGCCCGAAGATGCGGATCACCAACCCACAGCGGCCGAGCGAGCCGCGGTGATCGCGTGGATCCAACAGGTCAGGACGGTCGAAGCGGAGCGGACTCAGGGCGACCCTGGCATCGTGTTGCCGCATCGGCTCAGTAGCAATGAATACAACTACACGATCCGCGATCTGACGGGTGTGGACATCCAACCGGCAGCCTCGTTTCCGGTCGATCCCGCCAACGAAGCGGGCTTCGATAACTCGGGTGAATCACTCAGCATGTCGCCTGCTCTGCTGAAAAAGTACCTCGCTGCGGCAACGATTGTCTCCGAACATTTGGCGCTGACGCCCCGCGGATTCGAGTTTGCACCACACCCGGTGATCACGCCCACCGATCGCGATAAGTTTTGTGTTAACCGCATCATCGATTTCTATCGGAAACAGCGGACCGATTACGCCGACTTCTTTGAGTTGCTGTGGCGGTATCAAAATCGCGAGACGCTCGGAATGGCGGATCTGACGCTTGAGCAATTAGCCGATCAAAGCGGTCTGAGTCAGCGGTACAGCCGAACGCTGTATCAACTTTTGTGTGACCCAAGGGAATCCGGTACCGGCGGCGCGATCGGGCCGATCGCAGCCCTCAAGCAGTTGATGAATGAACTTCCCGATGCGTCGACCTCTGAAAACGTGGCGGCTGCGGTGAAGGGTTGCCAGACGATGGCATCGTTTGTCTCGACCCTGCGATCATCGCTTGTGCCGGAAGTTGCAAACTTGACCTCTCCCGGGGTGCACAACGGTTCGCAGCCATTGGTGCTTTGGAAAAATCGCCAGTTCGCCGCTAATCGACGTCGCTATGTCGACGATGCACTCCCCGATGGCAGTTTTGGCTTGCCAGACGATTCGAAGGCGGCGGAGTTGATGCAGGTGCCCGACGAGGCGGGTCTGTCCCAGTACAAGCAGGCGTTGTCCGTGTTCTGCGGTCTGTTCCCCGATGCGTTTTTTGTTTCGGAGCGGGCCCGAGTCTATTTGGATCCGAAGAAAGAGAAAAAGTTGAAGGGGCGATTTCTTAGTGCCGGGTTCCATAGCCAGATGGGATACTTTCGCGACGACGCGCCGCTGTACGACTTGATGCTCGATGACGCCCAGCAACAGGAACTCGACCGTCTGTGGTTGGAATTGGATTTTGTCGCTTCCGCTCCGATGCGTCAGTATGCGGGCTTCATCTGGTTCGATCGCACCGATTCGCGGTTCATGCGAGATCGTGTTTTCGATCGCTATCGGGCGGAAGACAAAGACAGCACGTCGGCAGAGAAAGTTGCGGGGCTCGCCGACGCGTACTGTGAGAAAGCTGAACGGTTGGGGGCGAGCGAGCAAGCCTTGGCGGTCATTCGGTTCTACTTCGACGATATGAATGCGACCTTCCGGCGACTCGAAAAACTTAGCATCGATTCGCAGCCTCGGCAGCTCGCTGCATTGATCGAATTTGCGCAGCACGCTTACCGACGCCCTTTGTCGAGCGATGAAGTTGCATCGATTCGGTCGTTTTATGATTCGATGCGGAACGAGGAAGGGCTCAGCCACGAACAGGCGATTCGAGATGGTGTGGTCGCCGTCTTGATGTCGCCTCATTTCTGTTACCGGATGGATTTGCCAAACGATGCTGTGGCCGGATTGGAGGCAGCGGACGCGGAGGTTCCCGCTATTGTGCCGCTCAGCGATTATTCACTGGCCAGTCGGCTGAGTTACTTTCTGTGGTCGAGCCAGCCCGATGACGAGTTGTTGGAACTCGCCAGCAAGGGACAGTTGCATGAACCGGAGGTGCTGATGGACCAGTCGCGTCGGCTGCTGAAGGACGATCGTGTCGAAGGGTTTGTCGTCGAGTTTACCGGCAATTGGTTAGACTTTCGTCGGTTCGCTGAGCACAACGGCGTCGACCGCCAGCGGTTTCCCGTGTTCACCGATGAACTGCGACAGGCGATGGCCGAAGAGCCGATTCGGTTCAGCCGCGATTTGATCGAACGCGACGGATCGGTGTTGGATTTTCTGTATGCCAAGCACACGTTTGTGAATCCCGTTTTGGCCGAGTTTTATGGCGCCGAAGTCGATCCATCCGGCGAAGCGAACGAGCCCTGGGGTCGATGGGATCAAGCGGGGCAGCGCCAGCGTGGCGGCTTGCTGCCGATGGCTGTTTTCTTGACACACAATTCGTCGGGCCTTCGAACGAGTCCGGTTCAGCGCGGTAATTGGTTGGTCCAGCGAATACTTGGTGAAAAGGTCCCCGCGCCGCCAGCGACGGTCCCCGATCTGCCCAGCGATGAATCCAAGCTCGGCGATCTGACGCTGCGGGAAGCGCTCGCACGCCATCGCCAAGATGTTGCCTGTGCCGGATGCCACAACCGCATCGATTCGATGGGGCTGGTCTTCGAGGGGTACGGCCCAATCGGCGAACTTCGCGATCTCGACTTGGGCGGCCGCGCGATCGATGACTCGGCGGTCTTCCCCAATGAAGACAAAGGCAACGGGCTAGCGGGCGTGCTCGAGTACATTCGCGATGCCCGGCAAGAGGATTTCGTCGACAATCTGTGTAGAAAACTGTTGGCCTTTGGGCTCGGGCGGACACTGCAGCTATCGGACGAGTCGATTATTACCGACATGAAACATAGGCTCGCTGGCAACGATTATCGATTCAGTTCGATGATCGATGCGATCGTGACGAGTCCCGCGTTTCTGAACAAACGTATTCGCATTTCTCTCGACGAAACGGTAACCATTCCATGAGCAATCCAAAAAAACTTGCAAGCTCGAAATCCAACCGTGCAGACCGCGCCGTTTCTCGACGAACGCTGCTGCGAGGCACAGGTGTGGCGATGGCGCTGCCGTGGCTGGAATCGATTCCGGTCTGGGGAAGCGAAAAGCTTACCGACGATCAGGTGACCGCCTCGCCGCAACGCTTTGCCGCGCTGTTCATGGGCTGTGGCATCAACCGTGATCATTGGTGGGCTAAGGGAAGTGGCACCGAGATGGAGCTTGGGAAGAGTCTTGCGCCGATGGAACCGATCAAGCACAAGATGAACTTCATCACCGGGCTGTACAACGAAAATGCGAATGGTGTCGGCATCCACCCAGGGCAAACCGGCAATATCCTTTCCGGTGCGTCGCTGAAGAAGGGCTCGGAGTTGCGTGGCGACATCAGCATGGACCAGGTGCTTGCCAATCATTTTGCCGAAGAGACGGTTGCCCCGAGCCTGGTGCTTGGTTGTGAGCAACCGACGACGGGGTACCACGAAACAAATTTTTCGATGGCCTACAGTTCCCATATCTCTTGGCAAAATGCGACCTCGCCGGTGCCGATGGAAGTCTATCCATCGCTTGCATTCGACTCTTTGTTCGACAATCACGGCAGTCGGCGGATGGAGAGCATATTGGACCGGGTGCGCGAAGAGACCGCTTCGCTGAACCGTAAGATCAGCCAGTCGGATCGCACTAAATTGGATGAGTATCTGAGCAGCGTTCGGGAAGTCGAGAAGCGAGCCGAAGCGATGCGTACCGTTCACGCGAAGGCGACCGAGCGAGCCCAGCATCGCGGTCAACCGATCGCTGCGATGAAGCGTCCCGACGACGGATTGCCCGAAGACATTCGCGAGCACATGCAATTGATGTGCGACATCATCGCGATCGGTTTTCAGACCGATAAGTCGCGCGTGGCAACGCTGCTGCTGAATCGCGATCTGTCGGGATTGTTCTATCCGTTTTTGGATGTCACCAAAACACATCACTCGGCATCTCACGACGACCGCTCCGACGAATACGAACGGATCTCACGCTACTACTGTTCGCAGTACGCCTACCTGGCGAACAAGTTGGATGCGATGCCCGAAGGGGAGGGCACCGTTCTGGATCATTCTTGTCTCTTGTTCATCTCGAGCATGTATTCGGGCAGTTCACACGATTCGACGAAGTTGCCCGTCTTGTTAACCGGTGGTTTGTCTGGGCAGATGGAGACAGGCCGCGTGCTGGACTATCTGGACAAGGGAGATGATGATCGCAAGCTTTGCAGTATGTATCTAACGATCATGAACCGGATGGGAGTGAAGTTAGACCAATTCGGCGACGCCGAAAAACAACTCGCCAGGCTATAGAAGGAATCGCAATCTACCTGATTGATTTCCTGGCGTATCCCGGCTGGCTGCAAGTCACTAGACGCAAGGAATCATCGCGTCACCTGCGGTCTGCGGGGCGAGCGACGCGGTGAGTTGCGTTGTCCGCTTGGTTTCATAACCGTCATTTGTCAGCGTTCGCTTTTGGTCGTTCATCCTCGGTAGCGTTCACTGCATACGTCGACTGAACAAATCCCCAATCAAACGTTTGTGTGCCGCGATGATTCAATCGAACATCGCGGTCCAATGCGCCATGCAGTGGGATTCCATCGCCCAGCAAGACGGGGATTGCAGTGATAATCATTTCGTTGATCAGTCCGGCCCGCATAAATCGCTGGATCGTGACGCCGCCATCGATGTACAGCTTTTCGGCGCCTTGCTCGGAAAGGCGACGGTGCAGTTCTGCAGGAGACTCCGAGGAATGCGTGACACAGTCCGGTAAATCGTCCGGGAAGGGGATTGGATTTCGGCTGAGCACGATCACCGCTGTATCCCCGTACGGCCACGGGCCAAGCGTTCGCACTTTTTCGAAGGTCTTCCGCCCCATCACCAACACGTCGACCGATTCCATGAACGCGCTGTAACCACAGTCTTCGCCTGCGGGAACGGTGGCACTGGCTGCATCGAGCCAGTCGAGGTTTCCGTCCGTTCGGGCGATGAACCCGTCGAGGCTGGTTGCGATGAATACGGATGCTTTGGCTGACATTTTTGAGCCCGTTCAGTATGGGTTGCGGAAGTTGGAATAATCCGAGAGGTGAGCATAGCCGCGGCCGTTCTGTTGCGATGAACCAGCCGCGGCGAGTTGGCGGCTCAGCGGAAGTGGCGTCCTGGATGCGTTGTTACCGGTTGCCGTTAAAGAGTTGGTACCACGTTTTCTTGTTTAGCCGCGTGGGCATCGCCCCGCGTTTTGAAGGCGACGCGGCCCGATGGGCTCGCGGTTAATGGAAAATGCAATACGGCTCGCTTAGTCCTGCTGTTCCAGCCATTTTAGAATCACCGCGTTTGTTTCTTCTGGCTTCTCTTGTTGGATCCAATGACCACAATCCAGGTTGACCGATTCCACGTTGGGGACAAATTCTTTTAGGTTTAAAGACGGCGGGATCACGTCGCGGTCGCCATAGATCATGAGTGTAGGATGTTGGATGATTGGGTTTGCGTCGGCCAGCAAGTTCCAGTTGCGGTCGAGATTCCTGTACCAATGGATGCTGCCTGTGAATCCTGTCGATTCGAAGGATGACACGAGAACAGCGAGTTCGTCGTCGCTCATGATCGGCTCGCCGAGTGGTACTTCCGCTTGGGCGAGCTTGATCATCGCCATGCCGGCTTCAGGAGCCATTGACGGCACGTTCTTTCGGTACAGGTTGCGAAGAAACTGGAATGTGTTCTCTTTCAGTACGGCATCTGCGACACCAGGCTTTCGGTTGAAGTGGACGAAATAGTAATCACTGCCAAGTGCTTGCTCCATGAACTCGATCCATGGCGTTTCTCCACGCTCCTGGTAGGGCAAGCTCAGGTTAATCAACTTGCTGGCCCGGTTGGGATGCAATAAGGCCAAGCTCCAAACGACCATCGCCCCCCAGTCATGACCGACAAAGGTAGCGTCTTTGTATCCGTAATGATCGAGAAGCCCAACGAGATCTCCCGTCAGGTGCTCAATGTCATAGTCGGTGACTTTGGTCGGGCGAGAAGAGTTTCCATATCCGCGTTGGTTGGGGACGATCACATGGTAGCCCGCGTCTGCAAAGGCTGCCATTTGATGGCGCCAAGAGAAGGCATGCTCTGGCCAACCGTGACAGAGTACGATTGGTTTTCCAGCATTCTCTTGGCCCGCCTCGAACACTTCCAGTTCCACGCCGTTGGACGCGATTTGTGAGGGCTTGGGGAAATTGTTAGGGTCGAACATCTTGATTCCGTTTGTCAATTACGAGGTGAGTTTCTGAAGGTTTTCACTTTCTTGTCGCTTCGGCCTCCCATGGCCGATTTGCTACGGATTTGTATACCGCGCTACGCCATCAAAGGCTTGCGGGCGAGCGATCGTCTCGTGTCGGCCAACTGACCCAAGTGAAGTAGCCAGTGGTTTGCGGCGGTGCGGAAGCACAGTCGTTTGGTGCCGACAAAGCTCTCAAAACCCTCCGGACAATTCACTTTCTCGTCCAGTTCTCCTTCGTGCATCGAGTCCAGTAAGTCCATGCATTCTCGATGGCAGGCTTTGCATGTTTGAAGGAGCTCGTCGAAGGGTGGATAGTGCTCTGGATCGGCAACGGGCTCCGTGCCGGTGTCAAATAGCGATTTCCAATGCTCCAGCCGGTTTGGCTTTCCCTGCAAAAATACATCGATCACCCACGCCAGGGTGAACGTGATGTGGCCGGTTACCCACAACGCGTGGTTACCGCCCTTGGGTGTCGGGAAGGCGAGCGAATGGTCTTTCAAGTCTTCGATCAATGGCATCGCCAGGTTCATGTTGTGTTCCAACAGGGATGAGATGAATTCTTTTGAACGCATGCGCTAAAACTTTCGTGTTTCGTAAATCGTGATGCCAAGCCCCTTGCCCCGCGTTGTTTCTATCGAACGACTTTACAGAACGCTCCTGACAGCCTACTGTCAGGAGCGTTGAGAGATTACAAAAGTTTTGATTGCGTAGGGAAATCGATTGCGCCGGGCTGATCGTCTATTTCGAATTGTCGAATACCTCAAAGCCCGCCGCGAAGCTGTAACAGCCAGCGAGCTTGGCGAGGAACTGGAGGTTGGCGTACGGACGATCTATCGCGACATCGCAGATTTAAAAGCGTCGGGCGTTCCACTGACGGGAGAGGCGGGCGTGGGATACCTGCTCAGCTCAAACTATGTAGTTCGGCCGCTATTGTTTGGCGACGAAGAGCTTGAGACGCTCGCCCTGGGGGCTCAGATGGTTCAAAGTTGGGCGGATCCTGCGATGGCTCAGGCGGCTCGAAAAGCTCTCGACAAGATCACCGCCGTTCTGCCAGATTCACTCGGCGACAGCATTCGCCAATCCACTTGCTTCTCTTACCCAAGCTCGGGAAAGCGACCGCTACAAATCGACTTCACCTCGCTGCGGCGAGCCATCCGCACCCAACACCTTGTCGAGTTTCAGTATGTTGATTTGGCTGGTTCGGAAACAACCCGTCAGCTTCGGCCTCTCGGGTTGATCTTCCTGGCTCCCGTCTGGATCGTGGCGGGGTGGTGTGAGCTACGTCAGGATTTTCGCAATTTTCGTGTCGACCGGATTCGGCGCATGGATGTGCTCGATGCGCATTTTGATCTGGAGAATGGAAAGACGCTCGCAGATATGCATCAACAATGTGAGGAAGAGTTTTTGGACCAACAGAGGTCGTAACGAGCTTTTTGCCCGGCGAGATCGTGCGAGAAGCGCACGCTGCGATTGAACTGTTTGAAGGGCCCGGAGGGGACCTTCGATCGCTGAAATATTAGCGGCGACCGATTTGGCAAAGTTACGAAGCGAGACTCGGTTGGCTTGCTGGCTGTTTACAGCAGGTCTTCGCTGTTGCCGGTGAATTCGCGGCCGAGGTGTTGGTAAGCTTTGGGAGTTGCCATGCGGCCGCGGCGGGTGCGGACGATCAGTTCGTATCGCAGCAGAAACGGTTCGACTTCGTCTTCGATCGTGTCGATGCTGACGTTCATCGTGTGCCCGATCGCTTCGATTCCGGCCGGTCCGCCACCGAACAGGCGGATCAATGTGTCGAGATAATTGCGGTCCTGTTTGTCGAGTCCCAGCGCGTCGATCCCGGTCATTTTCATCGCATCGATCGCGGTTTGGTAAGTCGCTTTGCCATCGCTGCGACTCTGCGCATAATCGCGGACCCACAATAACCGATTGTTAGCGATCCGCGGGGTGCTGCGGCTGCGGCGACCGATCTCCATCGCAGCTTCTTCATCGACCGGGACGTCCAGTTTTTTGGCGTTGCGGCGCACGATCTCGGCCAGGTCGTCGAGGTCGTAGAAATCCAGGTGCTCGCGGATCTGGAACCGGTCGCGAAGCGGAGCGCTGAGCATTCCGGCCCGCGTCGTCGCTCCGATCAATGTGAACGGCTGCAGGTCCAGGTTTAGTGTCCGCGCGTTGACCCCTTCGCCCAACACGATGTCGATTCGGAAATCTTCCATCGCCGTGTAAAGATACTCTTCCACCGTCCGCGGGATGCGGTGGATCTCGTCGATGAACAGGACGGAGTTTTCCGAGACGTTGGTCAGGTAGGGGATCAGGTCCTTGGGAGCCTTGAGTCCCGCGCCGTTGGCGATCTGGACGGCGGTCTTCAGTTCGTTGCCGATCACGGTGGCAAAGGTCGTCTTGCCCAAGCCGGGAGGGCCGTCGAAGAGGATGTGTCCCAGCGGATCGGCGCGGACGCGGGCGGCATCGATCGCGATCTGCAGCCGTTCGATCACATCGCGTTGGCCGACCATATCGGCCATCCGCTGCGGACGCAGCTGGCGATCTTGTTGCTCTTGTTCTTCGTCGACACTGGACTGTTGATAAATCGCTTCGCGTGCCATTTCCGATCCGTGGTTGGCGGGATGGGGGGGCGGGAACTGTCTGGCGGTCTCACCTTGCCCACGAGGGAACCAAGCGTAGGCTACCAAAATTAGGCGAATCGCCAAAGATAGCGAATCATGCTAGCTAAGGCTCCCCTTGGTGCTCATCACTCCCTCGACCCGCGGGTCGACTTCGACAGCCATTCGGACCGCCCGAGCTGTCGCTTTGAAGACAGCTTCGGCGATATGGTGGCTGTTGCGACCGTAGTGCATCAGCACGTGCAGATTGCAGTGCGTGTTGGCGGCGAAGCTTTGCCAGAAGTGTTCGATCAGCTCCGAATCAAAGCTTCCCAGCTTCGGATTTGCGATCGGGGCTCGGTATTCAAAGGCATAGCGGCCGCTGAAGTCGATCGCGACGGTGACAAGGGTTTCGTCCATCGGCAGGGTGAAGTGGCCGTAGCGGCGGATGCCGGCTCGATCGCCGAGGGCTTTGTCGATCGCTTGGCCCAAGCAGATCCCGACATCTTCGGTCGTGTGGTGGTCGTCGACTTCCAGGTCGCCGCTGGCGTCGACCGTCAAATCGATCAATCCATGCCGGGCGAACAGATCCAACATGTGATCGAGAAACCCGACGCCGGTCGTTCGCGTGCCAGCCCCTTGGCCGTCGAGGTCGATCGAAAGGCTGATGTCGGTTTCGCCCGTTTTGCGTTGAATCGATGCGGCGCGTGTCATGGGATTCTCGATTTTTTGTTGCTCATCGATCGACTGGCCCCAAAGTCGATGACGATTGCCTGGGAAGCGGAGGAATCGCCGCTGCGATCATTCGGCCCAAAGGCCGCCGATGACGGAACCGTTGGGGCAGGTCCGCCAACTTTTCAATTTAACGTAGCAAGCCTTTTATGGATACGTGCATCGGGTGGACGGGGTTAAGCGTCCAGCCCCCAGTCGCTTTTCCAGCCGCACCGGCCCTCCCCAGAAAACTCGCTGAACGCTTGTTTTCCGACCCTCCCTGGCTTCGCCGGGCGGGTGAAGGTGCACGATCTTCGCAGCGGAGCAGGGCAGGGCAGGGCGGTGGGCTGGGATTCTTCGCGTGCTCTCGTGCCGTGTTCCTTAATATAGAAGGGGCGTTGGGATCGGAGGTCCGCCGCTATTTCTCGTTTTTTACGAATTTAAACGCTAACCCTTTTCGTTTTCGAGGCATTTGCAACCATGCAACCCGAGCTTCCCAATCCGCCGAGCGATGCCGAATTTGTCGGCCTGTTGACCCAGAGTCAGCTGTCGCTGCTTCTCTATGTCCGCAGCTTGCTGCCTGGCGAAGCGGATGCTGGCGATGTCGCTCAGCAGGCCAACGCGAAGATTTGGGAAAAGCGAGCCGATTTCGCGTTGGGGACCAACTTTTTGGCTTGGTCGTTTGCCATCGCCCGCTTCGAGGTTTTGAACTACCGCAAGCGGCAGGCTCGCGATTCGCGGCTGACGTTTTCCGAGGACCTGGAGCAGACGATGGCTAGCGAATTGCAGCAGATCGACGACGATCTGTTGTCGCGTCAGGAGGCGCTGCGAAAGTGCCTCGAAGGGCTGAAGCCGGAGGCTCGAACGCTGTTGATGGATCGCTACGAGACGACCGAATCGCTGGCTGATTTTGCTCGCCGCATCGGTCGTTCCGCCGGTGGCTTGAAGGTTTCGCTGCATCGCATCCGCGCGACGCTGGCCGATTGCATCGAACGACGCCTCGCAACGGGAGCCGCGCGATGACCCCTGAAGAACGCGAACAACTGATCGACAGTTTGATCGATGGCGAGATCGACGAAGCCGATTTTCTGCGGATCGAAGCGGAACTGTCGGTCGATCCCGAGGTCCGGGCCCTCTATTACAATCGCTTGAAATTAGATCTGTTGCTGCAGCGCGAGGCGAGCGGATCCGTTGATGATTCCAGTTCCGCTGTGGCGCAGGCGGTTGCGCCTTCGGCGGCGATCCCGCCGGTCGCGTCTGTAAATATTCTGCAACGTCGTTTGACGGGAATCTTCGCTGTGTTGGCGGCGACGGTTTTGGGATTTGTTGCGTGGTCGGTCTGGAATCCGGATTCGAGTCGTTTAGGATCGCCCGCCGGATTGGCGGGCAAGTTGGAACCGACAGCCGCCGGGTTTGCGATCTTGCAGGGGCAATCCGATGCGGTTTGGGAAGGTGATCCGCTGGCGACCGGTTCGCTGGTGCCAAGTGGTCCGCTGCGATTGCGGTCGGGCGTGGCGCAGATCGAATTGTTCAGCGGCGTGCGGATGGTGATCGAGGGTGACGCGCAGTTTGTCGTCGAGTCGGCGATGCTGGTTCGGTTGGATCGCGGTCGCGCGAGGGCTCAAGTTCCCGAAGCGGCTCGCGGTTTTAGGGTTCAGACGCGGCATGGCGATTTGATCGACCTGGGGACTGAATTTGCGATCGACGCTGGCGACGAAGCAGCTCGCGTCGAGGTGCTCGCTGGCGAGGTGGAACTGCATCGTCAGGGAACCGCTCGGCAACGCGTGCTGGAAGGGGACGCGTGGCAGTTGTCCGATGCGGGCGTTTCGGAGCGGTCGGATTCGGAATCGTTGCAGGTTATCGGCCCCGACGCGTTTGAGCGTCAGTTGTCGTCGCAGCAAATCGATCAACGGCGACAGTGGCAGCAGCGAGTGGCGTCGATGCGAGCCGACGATCGTTTGATCGCTTGGTATCAGACTCAGCAGACGTCGGCCGATGGACGGCAGTTGCCGAATCTTGCCGAGCCTGATTTGCACCAGGCGGGCGCCGCGGCGATCGTTGCGTGTCAGCCTGCGAGCGATCGCTGGGGGCAGGCGGGCGGTGCGCTCGATTTGAGTCGCACCGGCAGCCGGATCCGAGTCGACGTGCCGGGAGAGTTTGGCGGTTTGACGATGTTGTGTTGGGTCAAGATTCACAGTTTGGATCGCCTGTACAATTCATTGTTCCTAACCGACGGGCACGAACTCAATGAACCGCACTGGCAGATCATGAACGATGGGCGTTTGTTCTTTTCGGTGAAGAAGTTCGACGAGTCCAATGGAAAGCGTCGCCGTCCCGATAAATACAACTTCTATTCGCCGCCGTTCTGGGATCCATCGTTCAGCGGCCAGTGGATCATGTTGGCGACGACCTACGATGCCCAGGCTCGCCGCGTTTCGCATTATCTCAACGGTGCGGAGATCGGCAGCGAAGCGGTCCCGGCCGATTATCTGGTTCCTCAGGTCACGATTGGCCCGGCGTCGATCGGCAACTGGAGCGAGCCGATGTATCGCACCGACCCACAGTTTGTCGTTCGCAACTTGAACGGCAGCCTCGATGAATTTGTCTTGTATTCGTCAGCCCTTTCCGGTTCGGAAATCGCTGAACTGTATCGCTTGGGAAACCCCGCTCGGTGAATGTCATGAAACAGAATAACCATCACACGATTGGCTGCCTGCTGTTGCTCGCGTCGCTGGTTGGATCGGTCGCCATGGCCGAAGAATCGGCCGAGAGCAAGGAGGCTGGTAGCCGCCAGGCTGTCGAGCGAGACTTTACGTTAAACGTGTTGCCGGTGCTGCGAAGCAAGTGCTTGGGCTGTCACGGTGGCGATGCCGATGACATCAAAGGTGACCTGAGCGTTGTCGATCGCGAGGCTTTGCTGCGCGGCGGCGAATCGGGCGATCCGACGGTTGTGCCGGGTGAGCCCGACGCGGGGACGATGCTTTCGGCGATCCGTTGGGAGAGCATGGAGATGCCTCCCAAAGAAAATGATCGGCTAACCGAGAAGCAGATCGCGGAGATTCAGCGTTGGATCGAGCATGGTGCTCCGTGGCCCGATGAGGCGACGCAGCAGCACTATCGCGATTTGGAGAGTCAGAAAAAGTCGACGGCGGATGGCATGATCGTCTCGACCAGCGGAGGCCTTTCGCAGGACTGGACCAACCGGCGGTATGCCGCCGACGATCTCTGGGCCTACGCTCCGCTGCCCGCGAAGGAATCGTTGGCTGCCGATGGTCTACCACTCCCCGCGGCGATCGATCTTTATATCGATCGGCAATTGCAGCAGGCGGATCTGCAAGCCAGTGGCGAAGCGACGCCCGCGGCGCTGCTGCGGCGGGCGACTCTAGATCTGACCGGCCTGCCTCCATCGCCCGCACAATACGACGCGTTCGAGATCGCTTGGCAGCGGGATCGCGAAGCGGCTTGGACGGCGCTGATCGATCGCTTGTTGGCCAGTCCTGAGTATGGCGAGCATTGGGGGCGGCACTGGTTGGATGTGACGCGTTATGCCGACACCGGCGGGATGGCAAACGATTTTGAGCGATCCAACATGTGGCGTTATCGCGACTATGTCGTGCGGTCGTTCAACGATGACAAGCCGTACGATCAGTTTGTTGTGGAGCAGTTGGCTGGTGACGAATTGGCCGATCTGTCGGTTCGCCAGCGGACCGGCGGCGACATCAAGTCGGTTCATCAAGTGCAGCTCGATGGCGATTATACGCCCGAGGAAGCAGAGTGGATCGTGGCGACCGGCTTCCTGCGGATGGGCCCCTGGGATAACGCGATGATCGAAGCCGAAGAGGCGCGGCAGATCTATCTCGATGATTTGGTGAACATCACCGGGCAGGCGTTTCTTTCGACGACGATGCGGTGCTTCAAGTGCCACGATCACAAATTCGATCCGCTGCCGACGCGCGACTACTATCGCATGTATGCAGCTTTTGCGACGACGCGGATGGCCGAACGGACGGTTCCCTATCTGGGCGACGAGAGTCGCGAAGGGTTTGATGCGGGGCGAGCTCACGTGCAGCGGATGCTCGATTTTGCTGTCGCTCAAAAGAAGAAGCTCGTCGATAAACGGGAGGCCGCCGCGCGGGCGTGGTTTGAAGAGCACAACCTGCCTTATAAAGACGAAGCCGAACGCAAGGGGCTGCCCGACGAGGAGAAGCCGGAGCGGCACGTTGGTTTATCGATTCCCGAGCAGGGGGAGTTGAAGGTTCGCGAGCAGGATGAGTGGATCTGGAATCGGCGGTTGGAGCGGTATCAGCCGATGGCGCAGAGCGTGTTTAACGCCGAAGCGAGCAAGCTGGCTTGGAATGGGGCGCGGAAGTTGCGGATCCAGCGGTTGAAGAAGAGCAGTCCGCTGACGAATCACATTTTGTTGGGGGGCGCATTGACGGCGTTGGGCGAAGCGGTGATGCCGGGCGTGCTGAGTGCCGTCTCGTTACCTGTCGATCCGGCGGCAAAAGATCCTTTCCTGTTGCCTGCCGATATCGATGGCCGGCGGTTGGGGCTGGCGCGTTGGATCGCCAGTCGCGACAACGGCTTGTCGACGCGTTCGATCGTCAATCGGGTTTGGCAATATCACTTCGGAATCGGATTGGCGGCCAATTCGATCAACTTTGGCGTCAAAGGGGCGAAGCCTTCGCATCCGGAGCTGTTGGATTTTCTGACGGTTGATTTTGTCGAGAACGGTTGGACGCTGAAGCGGCTGCACCGGGCGATCATGCTATCGCAAGCCTATCGCCGCAGCACCCTGCCCGTCGATCCGCAGCGGATCGCCAAGGCCGATCCAGGGAACCGGTTGTTGTCCCATTTTCCACGGCGACGGTTGAGTGCCGAAGAGCTGCGCGATGGGCTGCTGCAGATCACCGGTGAACTGCAATCGACGCGCGGAGGGCTGCCGGTGATGCCGGAGATCAATATGGAGGTGGCGCTGCAGCCGCGGATGATCCAGTTCTCGTTGGCACCGGCCTACCAACCGTCGCCGACTCCCGAATTGCGGAATCGTCGCACGATCTACGCCTACCATGTTCGCGGGCAATCCGATCCGTTCACCGAGCTGTTTAATCAGCCCAATTCGAACGAGACGTGTGAGGTTCGCGAATCGGCGGCGGTCACGCCTCAGGTTTTTGGATTGCTCAACAGCGACGTGATCACCGACCGCAGCATCGCCTTGGCGCTGCGGTTGGAACGCGAACAGGAGACGGTTGCCGATCAGATCGCGTTGGCGTTTCGATTGGTCTTAGGCCGCGATCCGACAGCAAATGAGCAGCAACGCTTGACGCAATACGTTTCCGACATGCGAGCGTATCACGAACCGAAGTCGCCCACTGTGGTCGACTATCCGACCGAGATCACCCGTTCATTGGTGGAGGAGTTTTCGGGCGAGGTGTTTGAATATCAGGAGATTCTGCCGGTCTTCGAACATTACGTTCCCGATGTCAAAGCGAGCGACGTCTCGGCCGCGACGCTCGCTCTGGCCGACGTCTGCCTGCTGTTATTCAACACCAATGAATTTATGTATGTGGAATGAAGCTCAGGTTTTCTGTAGTGGATCTTGCAAAATGATCCGAGGTTTTGAAGGCTTGGGAACTTGTTAGATCTGTTGATTGCACCCTGAGTCTCAAGCACGCCGTAGGCGTTGCAGCAATTAGCCGGTGGTCGAGCGTAAGCGAACACCACCGGGACGAAGCGAGGAACAAAGTATCGACCCCGAAGGTGGTCGCAGCGCACCGGCGTGGTGATCTGCGACCACCTTCGGGGTCGATCGGGCGATTGGCGTATTAACCGTAAGTGTCGCTACGCTTACTTACGGCTAATTGCTTGAATCCCTGCCGGGATATTTATGGTTCTTTAACAAGATCCACTATGGGCCGTGGCTAATCGTTAACTCGGCTTCCTGTTTACTATTTAATGCGAGCGAATCGATGAACGTGAATCCTCTTCTCAACGACTCACGACGATCCTTCCTGTATCAACTGGGAGCTTCGCTCGGTTCGGTCGCACTGACGAATCTATTGGCCAGCGAAGCGGCTGCGGCCGCGGGACCGTTGTCGCCCAAGCCGCCGATGGTGCCGGCCAAAGCGAAAAACGTGATCATGTTGTTCATGGAGGGGGGCCCCGGGCACATGGACACCTTTGATCCCAAGCCGGAATTGACGCGGCTGCATAAAAAGGAATCGAAGCTGAAGGCGGGGCAGGAAGCGGGTTTCAAGTTCTTCGTCGGCAGCCCGTTTGGATTTCAGAAGGTCGGGCAATCGGGGATCGAGATGTGCGACCAGTGGAAGCATCTGGCCGATCCTTACGTGGCGGATGAGTTATGCAATTACCGCGGTTGCCAAGCCGAATCGCTCAACCATCCCGAGGCGTTGTTCCACATGAACACCGGCAGTCGGTTGGGAGGCGATCCGGGGCTGGGAGCTTGGGCGACGTACGGTTTGGGGTCGGAGAACGAGAACCTGCCGGGCTACGTCGTGATGACCGAGTTGGCGTTGCCGCAGGGGGGCGCGGGGAACTGGACCAATGGATTTTTGCCTCCTTATTACCAGGGAACGCGGTTGCGTCCGACCGGTTCGCCGATCTTGGATCTTGCTTCGCAAGAGTTCAAATCGCGAGAGCATCAACGCCGTGCGCTCGACGAACTGGCGCAACTGAATCAATCGCATCTCGAATCCTTGGGAGCGGAGGATCAGCGTTTGCGGGCGCGGATGGAGAGCTACGAATTGGCGTTTCGGATGCAGACCGAAGTGCCGGGCGTGATCGATCTGTCGAAAGAGACTCAGCAGACGCTGGACATGTACGGACTGAACGCTCCGGAGACCGAGACGTTTGGCCGGCAGTGTCTGATGGCTCGGCGGTTGGTCGAAAGTGGCGTCCGTTTTGTGCAGATCTTCAGCGGCGGCTGGGACAGCCACGATTACTTGGAACGTGGGCACACCTCGCGGATCAAGAGCGTCGATCAACCGATGGCAGCGTTGATCCGGGATCTGAAGCAACGCGGAATGTTAGAGGACACGTTGATCATCTGGACGGGCGAGTTTGGTCGCACGCCCGACAACAACAAACGTGGCGGCGTCTATTCGCTGGGCCGCGGGCACAACAACAACGCGATGACGATGCTGATGGCTGGCGGCGGAGTTAAGCGAGGTGCGGTCGTCGGCGCGACCGACGAACTGGGGGCATCCGCTGTCGAATGTGTGCATCCGATCCGCGATCTGCACGTCACGCTGATGCATCTGCTGGGGCTCGACGACAATAAACTGACCTATCTGCACGCAGGTCGCTATAAACAGCTGAGCCAATTCGGCGGCGAAGTGATCAAAGAACTGATCGCCTAGAATTTGCTGGAGTCGGAGGCTTTAGCCGATAGAGTCCCCGAGCCGGAGCCCAGGACTTCAGCCCAAAAACGCTCGCAGCGAGTGACACAAACGGGCCACTCGCTGCTTGGGATGCCAATCACACCGCTTCGCAGCGGGATTGCTCAGGTTATCGCTTGCTACTTCTTCTTCGCGGCCTTGGCTTCTTCGGCCATCTGTTGTTGATAGGCCATCTCTTCGTTGACCACCTGTTGCTCGAAAGCTTCGATTTCGGTGGCGTCGGTGATGGTGGGCTGTTCGTTGCTGCATCCCAAGGTTGGGAGAGTGATCAGCAGCACCAGGGCGGCATTTCGATAGTTCATGTTAGTGACCTCTTTGGGGAGGGGATTTTGGGGGCTAGTTGAAGACGTCTTCGTCGAGAACTTCACCGTCGCGAATGGTGCAGAAGTTCTGAAAGTTGACGGCGTCGACGGTGTAAGGAATCATCACGACCGAACCATCGGCGCGAACGCCTTGGACACCGCCGGGGTGCGAACCGCCGAAGCGATTGGACCAGTGAGTCGATTGGGTGCTGTCGGGATGGTCGTTGTCGGGTTCGGGCAAGAAGTTGCCGTAGCGGACGATGTCTTGGTCCCAGCCAGCGTTGGCCCAAACTTCGTTGTCTCCGCCAGCGGTACCGAAGGTCGACCAGTGGACCTGCTTTTCAGCGACCAGCAGGCAGTTGGAGGTACCGTCTTTGATGTCATCCAGGCGACGTGTTTGGTCCGGCTTGAGGTTGGTTGTGCCCGTGGGTAACGGTAGGGTTTTCCATTGGCGAACGAAAGGTCCTTGCCAGGTTTGGGTTGTGATGCCGCCGTTGCCTGCGTAATCGGCGCGAAAGGTTCCGTTCCAAAGTTGAGCGGTGCGGCGGGAAGGGCAGGCGTAGGATGGGATCAGCGAAGAGTAGACGTCGGCGTTGGTGGTCAATTCATGGACGTTGTTTTGTTCGATGAAGGGAGTCAATTGGTACAACCAGCTCCAACCTTCGCGAACGGTCGAACTGCAGCATGTGGCAAACGGTCCATCGGATCCGCCGGTCGGTAGGTGGCCAAACGTGTCGTGGAAGTTGTGGGTGGCGAGGCCAATTTGTTTCAGGTTGTTGCTGCATTGCATGCGGCGGGCAGCTTCGCGAGCGGCTTGGACGGCTGGCAACAACAGCCCAACGAGGATGCCGATGATGGCGATCACAACAAGTAGTTCCACGAGGGTGAAGCCGCGGCGTTTTTTTCTAGGATGTCGCATGGTGAGGCCTTTTTGAAGTGAAGGTGAAGATGACAAACGAGTCGCCCTGAGAATGGGGGGGGGGCAGGTTGCTTGTGTGACTGGAAATATTGTTTTGTGACAGTCAGTAAATTGCGGCAGCAGGATAACCCCATGCTTCGACGGTTAGGAAGGCTTCGTCTAGGCGATCAAACCCAAATTCATCGGCTCTTCATAGATGTCACTCGGATCGCATCTCCAAGTGAATTTGTCGCGAATTTTGTGCGTCCGAAGCGTGAACTTGTCTGGTTGGTTAGGCGTGTTTATGAGGCCAAGGCGAGGGGGGGGCAACGGTTTTCGCTTGAGATCGCTTGCCGAGGATAGGGGACGGCGTGGCCGAGCCGAGGTGGCAAGGGATCGTTCGGACGTGTTCCATGTCGTTCATTGGCACCGCGAAGGGGAGGCAGGCGGAATGTGGAACGCGCGCCCTGAATCGTCGCTGCGGATGTAGGGGACGCGACGAATGAGATGGTCATGCCGTTTTGGAATTCAACGTTACCGAGCACTTGCCCTCCCCAAGATCGTGGCAAGTGCGCTATTTCTTGACAACTTGTTCGGTGAGATTTACAGTGGATCGAGCTAAAGGGCAGCGGATGTCCAGCCTTCCCCTGCGAGCCTGGTCGAAGTCGTTTGCTTTCCAAAACGATGAGTTAACACGCTCGGACTTTTAAATTCGTTGATGAATTCCATCCTTCCCCCGACGAACTATCGCATCTGCCTCCAGCTTTGCTTGCTGGTGTCGTCGTTGTGGGTTGGACCGACCCCGGTCGTCCATTCGCATGCTAGTGCGATCGATTCGAGGATGGGGGATGTTGAATTAATCCAGCATTTGCAGCGTCATCACTGCGATGGCTTCAGCCAAAACAGCGGTTGTGAATGGCATCTGCATTGGTTGATGCGAGGGGCTGGTTACGCGGGGCTCAACGGCGAAGCGTCGGTGGTCCAATCGCTACCTTGCTATTCGGTGTCATCCAACGCTCCGGTCGATTTGTCCCTGGGAAAACTGCTGGCGGTGAATCCTGTCGACTCGTTTTGTGGTCGAGCCGACTTCGAGGTCGACAAGACCTTGTCGGGCTTCAATTGGTTGAGCGGCCAGGCTTTGAGCCGCATTTCTTTGCCGACGTGCTCGTCGGTCATGCGCTGCTAACCGTCTCGGATCCTCCGAGTCGCTACTGCTTTCAGCTGCGCTGAATCGTGGAACGCATGTTGACGCCGAATCGCTCGCGTCACCAAGGGTTTGATCACGTCGGTTGCTTCTCGATATCGGATTTCCGTGTCATCAGCTCGCCCGCTGCTACCCTCTGCCATCCTGCCAACTGTGAGTCATTCCATGAACCCCACCGAAACTTCCCAACGGCCCGTGGACAAACCGAAGATATCCACGCGCGGAATCGTGCTGGCCGCTGTCGGCCTCGCCATCTTCGTTGCCGTTACGGCGACGCTTATCAACCGTCGCAGCGATTCAAGCAACCATGACATCGAGACGGAACGGACCGATTCGAGTTCGATCCAGTTGGCGAACTTTCAAGCCGACGGCGCGCCGTCGACTGACGCAACCGGCGCGGAGACGGCCGAGGGGACGGAGTTGTTGGAACTGCCCGAGTCGCGATGGGAGGTGTCGGGGATTCAGTTGCAACCCGTGCAGCGTGGGGCTTTTGAGACGACCGTGCGGTTGACCGGAAAAGTGTCGCTGAATCAAGATCGCGTTGCCCACATCTATCCGATGGTCGAAGGGATTGTCGAATCTGTTTCCGTTGGCTTGGGACAGCAGGTCAAGGCGGGGCAGTTGTTGGCAACGATCCACAGTCGCGAGATCGGCGAAGCCAAGCTGAAGCTGTTTCAGTCCCGTCTGAAGTTGGAAATGGCCACCGCGAAGCATGCGATGCAGACGGAAATCTCGAACAACGTGAGGGATCTGGTCAAGGCGTTGCGAGACAAAATGCCCATCGAACAAATCGAAGTGGCATTCCGCAGTCGTCCGATGGGTGAGTTTCGCGAACGCTTGCTAACCGCTTATTCCAGCTACACCAAGTCGCAGGCGGATGTCTCGCGGTTGCAAGGGATAGCCAATTCGGGAGCCGTGTCGGGCAAGACGCTGCTGAACGCCGAAGCGAATCGAAACGCCGACCAGGCAACTTTTCAGTCGCGGTTGGAAGAGGTGGAGCACGGGCTGCGGATGTCGACGTTGTTGTCGTCACAATTGCTCAAGGAGACCGAAACACAAGCCGCCGTTGCGGAGACGACGCTGCATATCTTGGGAGTCCGCGATGAAGAGCTCAAGAAAATTGATCCCGCCGAGCAGGGAGAAGGCATTTCTCACTATTTGCTGCGAGCGCCGTTCGATGGAACGGTGCTGACCAAAGACGTGGTGCTCAGCGAACAGGTGCGTCCGGATGTGATGTTGTTGAGCATTGCCGACCTGTCGACGGTCTGGATTTTGACCGATTTGTATCAGGAGCACATTCCGTTGCTGGCGTCGTTGGCGGGGCAGACGATTCATCTGCACAGCGAATCTTGGCCCGACCAGACTTTCGAAGCCGAAGTGTTCTTCGCTGGCGAAACGATGGATGAATCGACGCGGACGATCAGCATGCGCGCGATCGCCGACAATGCGGAACATCTTTTAAAACCGGGGATGTTTGTCACCGTCGATCTGTCGGCGGTCACGCAACAGGATGTGCTGCAGGTTCCTTTGCCGGCGATCCAAGAACACGAAGGGCAGAAATTCGTCTTCATTCACCGCGGCGAGGCCCAGTTCGAACGACGCAATGTCCGCGTGGGGACGGCCAACGAGACATCGATCACGATCAAGCAGGGTTTGGAACCTGAGGAATCGGTCGTCGTGCAAGGTGGCTTCATCCTGAAGTCGCAGATGTTGGCTGATCTGATGGGAGAAGAATAAGCGATGTTAAATTCCATCATTGATGCTTCGTTGAATAACCGCTTTATCGTCATGCTGTTGTCGTTGGTCATCCTGGGGATGGGGGCGTTCGCAGCGATGACGATCCCGTTGGACGCGGTTCCCGATCTCACCAACGTGCAGGTCCAAGTGCTAACGAATTCGCCTGCCCTGGGGCCGGTGGAGGTTGAACAATTCATCACGTTCCCGGTCGAGAACGCGATGAGTGGTATCCCGCGGATCACCGAGATTCGTTCGATCAGCCGATTCGGATTGTCCGCCGTTACGGTCGCCTTTGAAGATGGGACCGACATTTATTGGGCTCGGAATCTGATCAACGAACGCTTGCTGCAGGCGCGCGAAAACATACCGCCGGGGATGGGGACGCCTTCGCTGGGCCCGATCGCGACGGGGATGAGCGAGATCTACCAATTCGAAGTTCGTGCCGATCCGGGCAGCGAACAGAGCCTGTCGGATCTGCGAACGATCCTCGATTGGCAGATTGCGTTTCAGCTGCGCAGCGTTCCGGGGGTGATCGAGGTGAATACGTTTGGCGGCGAGCTGAAAACTTATGAGGTGCAAATCGATCCCGACAAGCTGAAGAACTATGGCGTTTCGTTGAGCGACGTGTTCACCGCCTTGGAGGAGAACAACGGCAACTCGGGAGGCGGCTACATCGCGCACGATGCGGAGCAGCGTCTGATCCGTGGCGAGGGATTGATTCAATCGCTGGACGATATCCGTTTGATCGTGTTGGACAGTCGCGATGGCGTGCCGATCCGGATCTCCGACGTTGCCAGAGTGGATTTCGCGCCGATGTTGCGTCAAGGTGCGGTCACGCGCGACGGCGACCGCGAAGCTGTCATCGGAATGGTGATGATGTTGATGGGAGGTAATTCGCGCCAAGTGGTTGCCGATGTCAAGGAAAAGATCGCGGAGATCAAAAAGACACTTCCGCCGGGGGTGACGATCGATACGTTTTACGACCGCACCGAATTGGTCGCCAAGACGATCCATACCGTCGCGGAGAACATCGGTGTGGGCGTGTTCCTGGTGATCATGATGCTGTTCATTCTGCTGGGCGATGTCCGCGCGGGATTGATCGTCGCCGCTGCGATTCCGTTGTCGGCAATGTGCGCGTTGATCGCCATGCGATACGTCGGCGTTTCGGCAAACCTGATGAGTCTTGGTGCAGTCGACTTTGGCGTGATCGTCGACGGGGCGGTGGTAATGATTGAAAACTGCGTCCGCCGGGCGATGCAGTACCAAAAGAAACATGGTGGCGATCGCGTGCCCGAAAGCGTGTTTCGCGAATCGGCGAAAGAGGTCGCCAAGCCGATTTTGTTTGCTGGCATCATCGTGATCATCGTGTTCATTCCAATCCTCAGTCTGCAGGGGATGGAAGGGAAGATGTTCCGGCCGATGGCGTTCACTTTTATGACTGCACTCTCGGCGGCGTTGGTCTTGTCGGTAACGGTGATGCCCGTTCTGGCATCGCTGTTTTTGGCTCGCCGCGTGAAGGCAGGGGAGACGTTTTTGGTTCGCTGGATCAAACAGGCGTACCAACCGATGCTGGCGTTTGCGATGCGAAGGCCTGCGTTGATGATGGGGGGATCGGTGGTCGCGTTTGCGATCAGCGTGGTTTTGGCGTCGGGGTTCGGCGTCGAATTTGTGCCCAAGTTGGACGAAGGGGACATCGCGATTCAAGCGACTCGTTTGCCGAGCGTTTCGTTAGAGACCTCGATCGAAATGACCAAGGCGATCGAACGCTGCTTGTTGAAGTTCCCGCAAGTCGAGACGGTGGTTTCCAAAACAGGACGACCGGAAATTGCTAACGATCCAATGGGTGTTTACCAAACCGACCTGTTTATTCGCTTGCGGACCGATCCGCACGAGGGAGATTCGCTGCCCAAGCCGCAATTGATCGAAGCGATGCAAAAGGCGTTGGAGGTAGAGGTGCCCGGAAACGCCTTCAGCTTCACGCAACCGATTGAATTGCGTGTGCAAGAGTTGGTGGCGGGCGTTCGTTCGGACATCGGCCTAAGTTTGTATGGCGATGATTTGGATGTTTTGAAAGCCAAGGGAGATGAGATCGTCAAGGCGCTCAATCAGGTGCCGGGTTCGGCGGACGTCGCGGCTCAGCAGATTGCTGGGTTGTCGTATATGCGAGTGAAGCTGCGACGCGATGCGTTGGCGCGGTATGGGATCAATGGACGGGACGTCCTGGATGCGATTGCCACGGTCGGCGGAATGCAGGTCGGACAGGTCTTTGAAGGACAGCGGCGGTTTCCATTGCAGGTGCGGTTACAGCCCGAGTGGCGCGTCAATACCGAACGCTTGGCCGAGTTGAGGATCGATGACCCCAGCGGGAAACCGATTCCGCTTGCTCAATTGGCCGAGATCATCATGGAAGATGGACCGGTGGAAATCAGTCGCGATGCGATCCGTCGGCGTTTGCTGGTGCAGTGCAACGTTCGCGGCCGCGACTTGGCCGGCTTCGTTGCCGAAGCCCAAGCGGTGGTGGATCGGGAGGTCAAACTGCCCAGCGGCTATATGCTGCGTTGGGGCGGCCAGTTCGAGAACTTGCAGCAAGCGAGCAAGCGGTTGGCGATCGCCGTGCCGGTGGCGTTGTTCTTGATCTTCTCGCTGCTGTACATGACGTTCAATTCAACCAAGTTGGCACTGCTGATCTATTTGAACGTGCCGATCGCGGCGACCGGCGGCATCCTGGCGTTATGGTTGCGGGACATGCCGTTTTCGATCTCGGCCGGCGTCGGCTTTATCGCGTTGTTTGGAATCGCGGTGATGAATGGCGTGGTCTTGATCGAACATATTCGGCATCTGCGACACAGTGGAGACTCGCAGCGCGACGCCGTCGTCCATGGAGCGATGGACCGGTTGAGACCTGTGTTGATGACAGCATCCTGCGGCGCGCTGGGGTTCATTCCGATGGCAATCTCCGCCAGTTCGGGTGCCGAGGTCCAGCGGCCGCTGGCAACAGTGGTCATTGGCGGATTGATCACCTCCACCATGTTGACCTTGTTGGTGCTGCCAACGATCTATCGATGGTTCGAGCCAAAAGAACAGGGTGATGAATCGAGGAGCAGCGAATTGTCTCCCGAGTGACCTGGGAGAGAGTGTCTTGGCGGGGGGCGATCCAGCGATGTTGGATCGGCAGTTTGGTTGCGAGTGCCTTCGATAACAAAACTGTGGGCGAAAGCCTCCGCCCGCCATTTTTCGCTTTGCCCGCGATTGGGTCGCAATTGTTGCGGTCTTCCAGCAAAGAAGGAGAGGATGCGGGGCGTCGCTATAGAACAACGATGGCAAGTGTCCGAAGCGGGGGATTCGATGTTGATTCCCTGCCCTAATCAATTTTGATTAGAAATGGACTTCGGTCCGGGGCCGGGCAGTGTGTTCCCGCGAATCAGTTCGCGGGAACCAACGGAATGCGAAACGTGCCATGCACCCATGCGGCCGCGTGAACAGAGTCACAAGCCCGCCTTTCGAACGCGTTTGGTGTCGAAGGCCGTGATCTAGGTTGCTTTCGAGTTGCCGTGTCATATTGGTTGAATCGCTGTAAACTGTTAGCAACTTCCATGGATTGCCAACGCCTCTCTCCCACTTTGCCGACCCGATGAAATCACCACTCGCGCGAATTCGATACGGTGCGATCATTCTGGTGTCGATCGTGTGGGGGGCCGTGATCGGGTTCCGGTTTTTGGGTGACTACGACTGGATCGGAGCAATCTGGATGGTTGTGATCACGATCTCGACTGTCGGTTACGGCGAACATAGCAGCATGGAGCCGGAGCTGAAGTTGTTCACCGTGCTTGTGATCTTGTTGGGTATGTCGGCCGCGGTTTACACCTTTGGTGGCTTGTTTCAGTTGATGTTGGCTGGGGAATTGGAACGTGCAATTGGGCGACAACGCATGACAAAAGATCTGAACAGAATGAGTGACCACATTATCGTTTGTGGCTACGGACGGATGGGGCAGAACTTGGCGAGCGAGTTGGCGAGTCAGGGAGAGACGTTGGTCGTGATCGACTTGGATCCCGATGTGATCCAAGAAAACAGTTCGGCCGAGATGGTCTGTTGGCAGGGGGACGCTACCGAAGAGGCAACGTTGGAAGCGGTTGGCATCGCGCGAGCGAAGACGCTTGTGATCTCGTTGCCCAACGATGCCGAGAGCGTCTTTATCACGCTGACCGCTCGGAATCTGAATCCTGATTTGCAGATCATCGCGCGTGCGGAGAAACAGAGCACGGGGAAGAAGTTGCGGCAGGCGGGAGCTACCAAAGTTGTGATGCCAACGGTCGTGGGAGCGCGGCAGATGGCTCGCTTGATCACGCGTCCATCGACCGCTGATCTGATGGAGCGTGTCTCCGAAACCGCGTTCGTCGAATTGGAACTCGACGAACTGTTGATTGCGGAAGAATGTCCTCTCGTTGGGATGACTGTTGGGCAGACCGATGCGCATCGACTGCACAAGCTGCTGGTCATCGCGATCAAGAAATCGGACGAGAGCTTGATCTTTAATCCCGACGCAGGATACGTCTTTCAGTCGCACGACATCATCATGATTATGGGGCACGGCGAGGATATCGCCAGGTTTCGAGAGACGTTCCGGATTTGCTAATCCGCTCGCTCGGCGGTGTCTCTATCGACGCGTCTGAAGCCTAAGCTCACGGTTTTGCGCACCAGCGTTCACTGGCTGTCTGCCGCACGATATTTGTGCCGCCGGTCAGAGTCTGCGCGGTTTTTATCCGCCGCGCGGCCAGATTTTGTTCAGTCGCCATTCGACGGATCTGGAGCGTCTCGCGATGATAAATGCTTGCCCTAGGCGGTTTGGAGAGGCTGTTTGCTGTTTCGGCTTCATCTGGTGCGACGGAGCGGTGGGAAGCGGCCTGATGCATCGCGATCCTGTCGAGCGAAAATTTTCAAAGTTGATTTCAATGCGATATGCAGGGATTTGCTTGTTCTGTGGCCTTTCTTGCCGCAAGGTCTCCGGCGTTTGGCAGCGATTGGTACGGCGGCTGCACTGCGGGTCGCAAGCACAATGCCTGTTGGGGATACCTGCCGCGCTTCGCATTGCTGTTCGTCGGCAGGGGGATGGCTGTGGCGCGATCTGGCGAAGTGGCGTCGGGAGCCGTGACGGTCAGTCGCCTTCGGGAACTTTGGATCGTCATTGCCAGCTCGGGCGGATTTGTCCGGTTCATTTCCTATCCAATTCATATCAGCATCGAGGACTATGCAATGACCGCCGCACCATTCAACGTGTTGGTCGTCGACGACGAACCGGGGATTCGCATCGGGTTAGCCAGAGGACTGTTTGGGGAAGCCGACTTGGTCGCTACGGCGGCGGATGCCAACGAGGCGCTGGAACTGTTTGGCAAAGAAACGTTTCACTTTGTGATCATCGATTTCAATTTGAGGTCCGGCCTTTCGGGGCTCGAACTGTTGCAGCAATTTCATAAGTTGCAGCCCGGTGCCGACGCGATCGTGATCACTGCTTATGGATCGGTCGATGTTGCGGTGCAGGCGATGCGAGCTGGCGCGTTGGACTTCGTTCCCAAACCATTGGATTTGAACGATGTGCGACAGCGGGTGCGGAGCGCTCGCATGAAACATCGATTGGAATCGGAAAGCAATCGGGTGCCGAAGGCTCCGGGCGATGGGCCTCCAAACGAAGTCGACGGCGATGTTGGCGAGCAGCTTCCGTCGCCAAGTCTGCTGCAAGCTTCGCGTGGTTTGTCCGCCGCGTCGGGGCCGTTGCCTAATTCGCTCGCCGAAGCGGTTCAGGAGTGTGAGCGGATGACGATTAATCGGGCGTTACAGGCCTGTGGTCGCCACCGCGAGAAGACAGCCAAGGCGCTGAAGATCAGCGTCAGGACATTGCACTACAAAATGGGACGCTACTCGCTGCATTGAGTTGGCCCGACGCGCTTCATGCTGCCAATTACTCTTCGTCTGTCAGCGCAATCGGAACGCGGCAGCTGAACGTCGCCGCGGGATCGCCGCGATCGACGATCGAACTCCACAGCGACGCGATCGTTCGTTTTGCAGGTCCCGAGAAAATTGTGCGGCCTTCGTAGATGACCTCGGTCGGTGAATTCAAGTCGACGAAATCGTCGCGCAGCAGAAGTGCAAATCGGTCGACGTCGGATGCTTCGATCGTGAAGGTGTTACCGTTTCGCGACGCGATGATTTTGCTGCCCTGTTTGGCAGTGCCGTCGGGAACGGCCAGCCAGTAGAACCGTCGATGCAGAACATCGTCTTGCAACCAAACCACTCTCTGTGGCAACACGTTTCGAGTGAATTGCATCATCCACTTCATCCCCGAAACATCTTGGCGGTCCATCCAGTGCCCTTTTTCGGCATGGATTTCAACCCAATGGCGATAGCCCTCTGGATCGTTTTCACGCAGCGTCGCCAGTTCCCGTTTCCATCTCGCCGCATGTTCGTTCCGCTGATACGCCGCGTCACGCTCGCCCATGTGTAACGTGAATGGCAGGTTTCGCAGCCCCAGTGGGTTCGTTTCGTTGGGGTGCCCGGCCATCATCGCAGCCGCGGCGAACTGGTCGGCCATTCGCGGTGCGAGTTGGTAGACGCCGTCGCCGCCGGCCGAATAACCGGTGAGGTAGACGCGGTCGGGATTCACGTTTTCCAGCAGCACCATGTTCTCGATCAAACGCGTGAACAATGGATCGATATGCGGCAGGTGCCACATGTTCCAGGCATCGGTGGACGCTCGGGGAGCGACGTAGATCCCTTGCTCCAGAGTGTACAAACCGATCTGGTTTTGCCACTGTTGATCGTTCACGCGAGCCGTCGTTCCACCGCCGCCGTGCATCGAGATCACGAGGCTGTATCCGCCGGCGGGCGGTTCTCCATAACGGCGTTTCCGATATTTCATCGATATGCCGTCGACCTGAACGACATTCGCAGCGTGTTCTTTGGTTCGCTCGGGGCGAATTTGATTCCGATAGGCGGACCACAGGCTTCGTTCCGCCGCGACACATTGTTGCCGTGTCAGCGGCGTGGTGGCGAAGTCTTGCGATGTGAGTTCAACCAACGCGTTTGCGTCAGATCTCAAGTAGTCATCGAGTTGACGAATGACCGGCAGTTCGTCCGCTGGTGGTTCGGACGACCAGCTGCTGCCCGCCTGGAACATCAGCAGGCCAGCCACAGCTAGGATCGCCGTCAAGTTTTTCATTCGCCACATCGATGTCATCTCCCAGGATGGGCTCGGCGAGTGCGGGGGCCGCTTTAGAATTCGATCTGGTACTTCTCGGTCATCTTGCGGCGGATTTCCGTGGTCGATATTGCGATCTCTTGCATGATGTTGTTAGCCGACGCATACCCTTTGCTTGTCTCTTGTTGCTGGATCTGAGCAAGCTGTTCTCCATCCTGACGGAGCGACGCGCGGGGATTGTATTGGTAGCGGTAGGCATAGGCGCCACCAACACCGCCGCCGTAGGGGCCGTAATGTGCCTCCGCGCCCGCCGCGTACTTGTAGTTGTAAATTTGTGCGTCGGGCATGTTCATCATGCGTGATGCCGTTTTCACACCAGCCGACCGCATCGCGTTTTGCGAATTCCGCAGCGCACCGGAAACCTGAGTCGCAAAGGTCACCATCGCGGGATCGACGTGTAGGATCGGCAACGCATCGATCTTCGCTGCGTATTTCGCATACCAGATCGCTTCCAAACCAGGTGTTGTCGTTTGGTGTTGCTGATCTTCGTGCTTCAGATCGTTGATCAAAAGGTTGATCGATTTGAAGTACTGCTGCGTCGCATGTGCCATCAGTTTTGGGTCTGGCTTTTTCGAATCGGTCGACGTGGAAGCTGACGAGTTCGGCAGTGGTTTAAAGCCCGGAGGCATGTCGAACAGGCTGAAGACACGCTGGATTCCGCTCGACTGCAGACTTCCTTTAAGCAACATCTCCTTGGAGCCCACCTGGACTTGCCAGTCCTTGAATTCGTTGATCATCAGGCCGTGGCTGCCCAGCGTTTCCAGGATCAACGCTTTGGCAAAGTCCTTGCTGGCCGAGATGTCTTCGTCGAAATCAATTTTCAGGCCACCTGTGACATGGTCGCTGATCTCGATGCCCAGAGTCACTCCGCGAACGCTCGATAACGCTTTGGCAAGTTGATCCAGGTCGGCCTTCTTGCCTTGAAGCGATTTCGTTTGCGTCAATTGGTGACGGATGAACTGCGGCGAAAGTAAGTTCTTCAGATCCATTGCCAAGATGATCGGCACGTCTTTCTTGTCTGCGAAGGCTTCCGCTTCGAGCAGGTAGGGCGTCAAGGGTTTGCGATCGGACATCGAAAATACGTCGTCGATCCATGCGGCCACTTGTTGCCGATCGGCTGGGTACATCACACCGGCGATCGACTTGCCAAACTTGACCACGTAGGTATTGTTGGGAAGGACGGCCGCGTCTTGCCGGCTGATCGTGTCGACGTTGCCGCCGTGGCGCTCGGTGACCGTCAACATATCCGGCTCTTCGCTAAGATCCATGACCGATGCCTGCCATCGCGGATGCATCAGTTCGATGTCCATTTGAGACGCGATCGCCAAGTGCAACGCTTGGGGCGGTACCATGATCAGGCCCGCGGCAAATTTGGCCTGTTCGTTCTCGTTCCACTTCTGTTGGGTTGCCAATGGGCTCGCCATGATCTGTTCCATATTGAACAGCACCAGCGTATTGGCCTTGTTGGGAAGATGGCGGACCAAGTTCTCAAACTGAGCATGGCTGACGGGGAGATGGATCAATGAGATCGCAGTGACCATCAGTGACGCGAGTAGAAAGTTTTTCATCGCAGGTTGCTCGTTGGATTGAAGTCAGAAATCGAAGATTGGTAGTTTACTAGAGAGGCAGTTACGGTTCCGTTGCTCGGATCACGCCGATGTAAAGGCTGCCGTCGGTGTGCCAGGGATCGCCGCCGCCGTTGTATCCATCGTGTTGTTGATGGAAATTGGGTTCGATCGAATGCTCGGCCAGTTGTCCGGTCTGTTCGAGGCATTGAAATAAGTAGTCGCGTTCGGCATCGATGTCGGCCGCGGTGACGTGCGTGATCTGACCGGTTGTATGGCTCAGCCCCACGCGTTTGTCATAGACCGCCGAGCCTAGCCATTTGGGCCGACCCTCGGGATTCACTTCGTCCGTTTTCCATAATCGAACATGATGTCGATGCCGTGGGTTGTCACCGACCGGTTGTTCGAAGGCCAGGTCTTCCTTGCGGCCAAACAGATACAGGCTGCTGACCGGAGCGGCATCGTCGGGTCGCGACAGGACGGTGTCCGCTGCGATCTTGAGGTCACTTTTCAGACCCAACGCGGCGGCCGAATACCAATCGGCGGCCTTCATGATCTGCTGTAGCTGAGCTTCGCTGCCGATCAGTTCAACATTCAGTGGGTCGCCGGGATGGCCGTCGCTGGTTCGTGTGATCCGCGGTTGGTCGTCTAGGTCTGGATGCCGCCGAATGTAGAGTTCCCAGGCCCAAGGTGCGGCCAAATAGGCGACGGCAAGCCATAAAAATAGAGAGGCGACAATCACTTTTGTGAGCCACTTTGTTCGGCCGTGTGGTTTTCGTTTATTAGTTTCTGGTTCGGTGTCCATCGTGTGTCTGTTGATTGGCTGCGGATCGGCAGGCCGCAGCGTGGTGCGGCCCGGCTGGTTCATGTTCGATATCGACTATTGGGCCTTCGCGACGACCGGCGTTTGCCCGCTTCCGCTGCCGGCTAGCAAGGGTTCTCGTCGTCATCATGTTGGCATTTTATGGCGGCGATTGGAGACGCGGTGGCTGTATGTTCACCTGTCGGGTTGGAGCTTCGAGCGACAGTGCCGTTGTAGTCTTCGGCCTCAGGATTTGCACCTGGCAATTCGTCCGAGGATCTAAATTGACCAAGGTTTCACAGATCCCGTGAAAACATCGACGTCTTTCTGGAGTCGGTGTGGCCGAGAATTGAATGACGCAAACGCCAGCGTTCCGCGAACCTCTTCTGGCTGATGGGGATGTTGCCGGCCGGATCGGCCAGAATCGGACGTCGTGGTTTGCGTTGGGATCTTGTTGCGATCCGAAGGTCGAATGGCGGCGCCACGCTGGCGGGAATCAGCCTGCAGCATCGATTGGCGTGTTAGGCTAATTCGATCGAGTCGATTGGTGTCAGCTGAATTAGATGACGGTTTCCGAGGTGCCTCGCTGCAGCAAGGTGAGGACCGCGACGTGTTGAACCACAGTGGTGCACTCGGGCGGGGGATTCAATCGTCCTTAGAAGTCGCGCAGACGCAATTGACAAAATGAATCGCCGGCCAATGTTGCCGGGCGACTCAATTTGTCTATCTTTTTGCGTCTGTTGATTGAGGTGTTAGTGATCGAACGGCTATTCGGCCAGTTTGATCTCGCCCGGACGCCAGCTTTTGTCAAAGAAGGATGGCATGGGGCTGTAGAGTCGCAGGATTGTGAACCAGCCTTTTTCGGGATCGGTCTGGATCCAGTTTCCCCGCTCGACGCCTTCGGGCTGCTTCGGTGCGAAGTAGATCGTGGTCGAACCGTCCTTGGCCGCCGTCGCGGCGGGAGAAGGATAGGTCTGGCTGCCAGCGCGTGGGTATTTCTGCGGTGTCTGCAGCATCGAACGCGATTGATTGTCGTAGACCGTGAACGACCAGAAGGCGTGGGCCGGAATCCCCTTGGGGAGAGTGACCTCGTAGGTCTTGCTGCCGTCGAACGCTTCGCCTTGGGTATCCAAGAAACTCATAAGGTACTGGGAACCGACACCGGGGATTCGCATGATCATGCCCGGGGAATCAAGGGTGTAGGCGTAATAGAAGGCCGTGCGAGAATCGAGCGTTCGGGCACCGGTCGGTGGCTGTGGCTTGAACATCCCATCGGCATACGCTGGCGGAGGTGTTTCGAAAAACGCACCCCCTTCGAACAACATGTTGCCCCACTGCGAATTGGGGTAATAAGCCCACTCGGGATGAAGCGTGGCGTATCGCCAGTTCAAGACGCGCCCTGTGGCGTTGCCGATCGCTGCGGCGTCGGTGAGGATTCGTTTTGTCCGGGCATCGGGGTTGAAAGGCTTGCCATGCTGGATGCCAATCGCCGCCAATTGTCCCGCCAGTTCGACGTCGTAGCTGGTGGCAGGTTGCTGTTGGACGTTTTCGTTGATCATCTCAAAGAAACCATAGTCGCTCGGTGGGATCGTGTTGAACGACTTGTCCGACGCGTCGACAAACTTCGTTTCGGGCAGCGGCGGATTCTCTCCCAACTTAACTGTTCCCTCGAGCGCCTCGGCGATGCTCGTGCCGAAGCCGCCGGGTGTGTAGGGGTAGATCTTCAGGTTCTTCTTGATGTTCTCGACAGCCGGCTTGGGATCGTTTTCGACGAGGAATGAACGAGCGGCGTAGAGGACGCGATTGGTTTTGGAGTGGGCAACGAAATAACCGCCTTCGGGCAGCGGGCCGTCGTAGCCTGGGGGCACGATCAAATATTTGCCCCCTTGGCCGCGATCGGGACCGGGCCGACCGATGTCGATGATCCACGAGAACCACATGTCGTTGATGGTCCCCAGTCCGGCCGGAGGTTGCTCCAGTACCATCGGTCCATCGGACAGATTGATCACGCTCAGGTAATAAATCGTGTCGCAGTTGGCAGTCAAAAAGAGCGAGCTGGAATCCATCAGATCGGGAAAGATGACGACGGAGTTGTCCGCCGCGCCGATGCTTTCCATCCCCTTGGCGATCGCATAGGCCGAAGCGCCGCGGAAGCTGTTGTTGTAAGCAGCCAACGCGTTGGTAAAGGTCAGGACATCTTTCACTCTTTTTGCTGTCGCCTCGGTCGGCGCCCCGTCCTGGAATTCAAGCTTCCCGAACGGACTCTCCTCTTGATCGGGAGTGCTGATCGCCGCGGGGATCGGAGTCAGCTGTTGCGCGTCGGCGCGGCGGTTGTCAGAAATCAGTCCCCACGCCGCCGCAACGGTGAGGGCTGTGGCGATCACGCCGGTTCGACTCGAATTCGTCATGGGATCATCTCGAAATGTGTGAGTAGTGGAAGAGTTTGCCTCCGCAGCCAGGAAACGAGCAGTACCCCGCAGGGACGATGAGAAGAAGGGTTTCCGGTCCCATTCGATCGCGGCCGCCATTGTATTTGCAAGCGTTTTGACGCCGGATATCGTATCCCGATTGGCTGGTGAAGGCAATCATCGCGATTCGCGAAGGCAAATCCAGGTTTCCGCTTGCAGTATCAGCCGTCACGCAGTTGCAATCCCCAGATTTCTCATCCGGGTCATTCGATGAAAGTGAAGCAGAGGTTGAGGTATACTCTTGTCAATTGATTGAACGCGTTGTTTCTGTTTGACGAGGAATCCCACGAGTGAATGCTTCTCTGTTTCGCCGATTGTCGGCGCTCTTCTTGATCGCTGCGGTGACGACTGTCGCCGTGGCGGATGACCATCGTTTGGTGCTTGTCGCGGGCAAGCCGTCGCACCCGCCGCGGTTACACGAATTCAATGCCGGCGTGCAGTTGTTGGCCAAGTGTTTGCAAGACGTTCCCGGTCTGCAGACCGACGTTGTCTTGAACGGTTGGCCCGAGGATGAATCGATCCTGGAAAAGGCTGATGCGATCGTCTTCTATATGGACGGCGGGGCGCGTCACGAAGTGGTGCAAGAGGAAGGCCGGCGGTTGAAGATGATCGACCGTCTTGCTGCGAAAGGCGTCGGACTCGGCTTCATGCACTACGGCGTGGAGATCTTGGCCGATCAGGCGAGCGGCGAATTTAAGCGTTGGATCGGCGGTCACTATGAAAACATGTTCTCCTGCAATCCGATTTGGGAGCCGCAGTTTGCCAGCCTTCCCGAGCATCCGATCACCCGCGGCGTGAAGCCGTTTGCGATTCAAGACGAATGGTATTTCAACATGCGCTTTGTCGCTGATATCCCCGGCAACGAGTCGCGCGACGTCGAGGATCTGAAGTTTGTCCCGATCTTGGTGGCAAGTCCCAGCGATACAGTCCGCGATGGTCCCTATGTCTATCCCAAGGGACCCTACCCGCACATCCAGGCATCGAAGGGACGGGCCGAAGCGATGTTATGGACGGTGGAGCGTCCCGATGGCGGACGCGGCTTCGGTTTCACCGGCGGCCATTTTCATGACAACTGGGGGAACGACGATTTTCGCAAAGTGGTCCTCAACACGATGCTCTGGACCGCAAAGGTTGAGGTCCCATCACAGGGCGTCGTCTCGGCGGTCAGCGAAGAACAGCTGAACGCGAACCTCGATCCCAAACCATCACGAAAGAAAAAGTAGAGACTGCGGCGGGAACGTTTCCCGCCACGGGATCGTGATCGATTGCCGATCGGCCAGCAGCAACGCGTTAGCGTCTGGTGCCTTGAGCAGCCATCCGCTAACGCATCGGAGATGATTGGCTTCGCGCGGCTTGGCGATGCCAGCGAGCGTTGCTATGCCAACGCTTTGTCGAACAGAACAAGCATCCGTTTCCAAGCTTTTTCGGCTTGTTCCTGGTTGTGGACGCGCGTGTCGGGTGGGCACCAACCGTGCCCGGCCGGATAGACTTCGATCTCTGCCGGCAGGTTGGCCGCGGCAAACGATTTTTCCAGCACGTCCTTCGCTTCGGGATCGCGTTGGTCGTCGTTCTCCGCAACCGCGATCAGGAACTGAGCCTTCATCTGTGGAATCAAGCGATGCGGGCTGTCGGGGCTGTCGGTCGCCAGACCACCGCCGTGGAACGTGGCTGCCGCGCCGACGCGGGTTGGAACCGCTGCAGCAGTCCGCATCACGATCGGGCCCCCCATGCAATAGCCGGTCGTGCCGATCTTCTTGCTCTTGTCGACCTGCGGCTGCGCATCCAACCAGGCGATGAACGCCTTGGCGTCGGTTGTCTGTGTTGTGGGTGTGAGCGATTTCGCCAACGGACGCACGTCGGGAATCGGCGTGTTGGCTCCCTTCGCCGCCGTGGGTGCCTTCATCGTCCGATAGAACGGATTGACGACCAGCACGCTGTAGCCCGATTCGGCTAGCCGCTGCGCCATCTGGCGAAATGCGGGACGCAGTCCAAAGATGTCGGGCCAGATCAAGACGGCTGCGTGGGCACCGGTCTTGGGGGCGACGAAGTAGGCGTCGCAATCACCATCGGGAGTTTTGATCGTCACGTCGCTGCCGCTCACTTCCGCAGCATCGGCAGCCCGAGGCAGCAGCATCGCGGCGCCAACGCCTGCGGCCGCCAAGGTGCCGAGGTCGCGGCGGGAGTACTTTTTCAGGTCGTCTTCAAAATGATCTTGATCGCACATGGCGGAGAGTTTCTCTGGAGGAAGGGAACGTTCAGGAAGGAACTCCATTTTGTGCTGCCCTGTGGGGACAAATCAACAGGGCAAATCGGCGTTTCCATTGGAGGTGTTTTGCTGCCGCCGATTTTCAAGGCGATCGGGATTCGGCTAATTGGTTGCCCGATCAGACGTTTGCCAGGGCGTGGCAGATGTACGGGGAAACGCTCGCCATCGGTGGTGGCCAGCCGCGGTAGCGGCGATAGCGAGTAGCCCACGGCGTCAGCCGTGGGATTGCAATTAACCAACAACGCAAAGCCCCGGAAGGGGCGACAGGTGGCCAGCGATCTGTCGCCCCTTCCGGGGCTTTTCGTGTTGGCGGATTAGGATTGCGCTCCACTACAGCAGATTGTTCGCGAAGATCGAATCGACTGCGGCGAGTCGGCTGTTGCGCGACTTCTGCCGTTCCAGTTCGTCTTGCGACTGACCGTTGTTGTTTCCGCCTCCTTGATTGTTGGTTCCCGGGTCGCGGTCGAAATCGACCCACTGCGAGTCGTCGTCGGAGTCGGTGTCGAAGGCCGATGCGACGCTGGCGGCGACGGCTTGGCCTACGTCTTGACCGACGAGATCGTCGAAGTCGAAGTGGATGCCGAGATAGACGCGGCTGCGACCATTCTCCGCCATCGCTTCGCTGAATGAACTGAACGACCGCGTCGCGTCATCGAGATCCAGTCCGTAGGCCTCTTGCAGTTCGGGATCTTCGAGCAAGATCTCCAGCTCCTCGGACGTCAGTTCAAAGGCGATGTCATCGGTCCCGTAGAACTCTTGCAGCGTGCCGAACAGGGCACCGCCAAACGTGGCGTGGCCGGAGATGTAGGTGGGGAACTGAGGCGTGAAGCCGATCTCATCCTCTCCACCATCGGGAGCTCCCAAAGCAGTCCAGTCGGGATCGCCTTCAGTCAACGCGTTACCGTCGAGGTCACCGCTTTGGATCGCGGTGACCGGTCGCCAGAACTCCTCGGTGAACTTCGTATCCCAAGCGACGATCGCGGCGTCCGCCATCGCCACTGAAGCTTGTGCAAAGAGCGCCGCGTTCTCCTCCAGCGTGTTGCCTTCTTGCGCTGCGACGGTCAGCAGCACGTCGTTGTAGATCGCCAACGGCGTCCCCAGTCCTTCTCGGTCGTAGGCCCAGAAGATGCCGATTTCGGTCTGCTCCGCGGTCCGCGTGGTGCTGTCGAACGCGCCCAGTTCTTGGACTTCGTTGTACGACGCCGCATACTCTTCGCTGGTCAGAGCCGGGGTGGACTCGGGCAGGAATGCATCGGTCGAATCGATGGCAAACGTGTCGACTTCGCCCCAAGCGGGGCCCCAGACGGGAACGTCGGGGTTCAGCGGATCGGCTTGGAACGAACCGACTTCGTCCGAATAGGTGTAGTCGACGACGGCGTCGGATCCATCGTCGGCGCGGTTGGCTAAGATCTGGTTGCCAATCTCCGACCCCACCGTCAAGCTGTCGCTGAAGTTGGCGTCGTTTTCGTAACCGGCGAGGCTGGTTTCCAGGAACGCGTCGAGCGTCGCTTGTTGGTCGGGATAGAGCGAACTGAGCACCGTGTAGGCAGCTTGCGATGCTGCCACCTCCGTCGTGATGTCGTCGGTCTCCACCGAGAATTCGTATTCGTAGAACGTCTCTGCGTCAGAGCCGTTTTCGCCGATCTGGGCCGCATCGAAGATCGCCAAGTTCAACATCGCCATCGATCGGGACGCGTAGCCAGGGTTCTGATTCTCCACGCTGTCGGCCAACAGTTCGCCAAAGAGATCGTTCCACTGCAACACGACATCGCCGCTTTCATCCGACGTCGGCGTGGTATCCTCCTCTTCCTCCTCCGTCGTCGTTTCATCCGTCGGCTGATCGACCGAATTGTCGGGGCGATCGAACGAATCGCCGCCGCCGTCGCGTCGATTCAAGCGATTGATCACCATCAATGCATCGATCGGAGTCTGTTGTCCGTCGTTGTTCACATCGGTTTTCCGTCCTGAATCCGACGCGGTTTGGCCATCGGCGTTGTTCGACGATTGCCGGTTCATCTGATTGATGATCGTCAGCGCCTCGACTGCCGTCACGATACCGTCCTGGTTCACATCTTCGGGTATTAGTTCGTTATGAAAGATGTTTGCGGCCAACAACTGTCGCTTGTCGAGTTGCTCGACACGGCATCGTCGACGCGTTTTGTAACGCCGGCGACTGGCTTGTTCCGCGGACTTGCGACGACCTAGCCATTGATCCCAGATACGTGCCATGATTTTCACCAATCGAGAGTAGAGCGAGAAGAGAAGTGCCCCGGGGGCGGGCACCGTTTCGCATTCGGCGTTGGAGTGCTCTCTATAGGTGCAGTTTCGATTGCTCTGCGCCACGGTCGCTGGGGAAATTTTTGGCGAATGGATCGCGTTGCCGGTTCGGCGCAAGGATCTACCGCGCGGCGGGACTTGCCGGTTTGATTGTCAGAATGAGCTTGCCGTTTGCAACGCGTCGGCTGGTGATTAGGAAAGGATGTTTTTGATCACGTTGCCGTGGACATCGGTCAGACGGAAGTCGCGGCCGGCGTAGCGGTAGGTCAATTTGGTGTGGTCAAATCCCAGCAAGTGCAGGATCGTGGCGTGCAAGTCGTGGACGCTGCAAGGGTTTTCCGTCGCTTTGAATCCAAATTCATCGGTCGCTCCATGCACGGTCCCGCCGCGGACGCCACCGCCCGCCATCCAAACGCTGAAGCCGTAATGGTTGTGATCGCGGCCGAGCGTCTCGGCTCCGCCACCGGTTAGTTCGACGGTGGGCGTGCGGCCAAACTCGCCTCCCCAAATCACCAGCGTGTCGTGGAACATGCCACGGCGTTTTAGATCGGTCAGCAGAGCGGAGATCGGTTGGTCGATTTCGGCCGACAACTTGCGATGTCCCGCTTCGAGTTTCGCATGATGGTCCCAGACATTGCCCGCACCGTGCCACAATTGAACGTAGCGGACGCCGCGTTCCAATAGTCGCCGGGCGATCATCGTCTGTCTGGCGTGGACTCCCTTGCCATAAAGATCGTGCGTCTCCTGTGTTTCGTCGGCGACATCAAACGCGTCGGCAGCTTCCATCTGCATTCGGAAGGCCAGTTCGAACGATTGGATTCGCGTTTCCAGGCGAGGATCGTGACGGGCCGATTGGTGTTCGGCGTTCAGTTGTCGCAGCAGATCCAGTTGCTGTTGTTGGACTTGGGTCGTGGCGTGAGGGCTGCGGATGTTTTCGATCAGTTTGTCGATCCGGCTGTGCTTCGGATCGACGTAGGTTCCTTGGTAGCTGCCCGGTAGAAAGCCCGACTGCCAGTTCTCCGCTCCTTTGACCGGCAGGCCATTGGGGCACATCGAGATGAAGCCGGGGAGGTTTTGGTTTTCGGAACCCAAGCCATACAGTGCCCACGCGCCGACGCTGGGGCGTGGCAAAACCGAATCGCCGCAATTCATCAGCATCAGCGACGGTTCGTGGTTGGGAACTTGAGCGTACATCGAACGGATGACGGCGATGTCGTCGATATGCTCGGCCGTTCGTGCGAACAGTTCGCTGACTTCGATCCCGCTCTCGCCGTACTTCTTAAACGCAAACGGCGACGGCATGCAGGCTCCCGTTTTCCGTTCGGTCGCCAGCGACATCGGTGGCGCTTGGCCTGCGTATTTCTCTAACGTCGGCTTCGGGTCGAACGTGTCGACGTGCGACGGTCCGCCGTTGAGAAAGAAGTGGACCACACGTTTGACGCGGCCGGGAAAGTGAGGTGCCTTGGGAGCCAGCGGCGATGACGTATCGTTATCGGATGTTGTCGATGACACGTCGTTTTGATCGGCGAACAAACTGTTCAGGCCGAGCATGCCCAGGCCGATGCCCGAACGCTGCAGCAGGGCGCGACGGTCGATGTGATGCGATGAAGAGAATGGCATTTGGGATTAATCCACAAAGATGAATTCGTTGGAAAGGAGCAGCGTCTGGGCGAGCTGTTCCCAGCGATTGAGTTGCCGCGTGTGCAGTCCAGTGAAGTCGCGTTGGCTGTCCCCGGCGGGAGCGGCGGCGTTTACAGGAAGTTCATCGGCGGAGGCTACCCGCGTGATCTTCTGCGACCATTGATGTTGATCGCTATTTAAGACCCTGTAGATGTCGACGACAAAATCGATCGAATCTCCCTGCTCCAACTCGACAGCCGGAACGTCCACGTCCAATGACGTGTTGTGGAGGGTCTCGCGGCGCAGAACCTTGTCGCCGGCGAGCACCCAGCATCGGACGCCATCGCCCGGTGTTGCTGCATGGTCGATCGTGCTTTGGATCGAATAGGTTCCGCTGGCCGGAGCGGTCCAGCGGCGGATGATCGCGTGTTTCAGATCGTTGCCCGGGTGTCCTCCGTCGGCGTCGATCTGGGCCCATCCGATTTTGCCGTCGGGATATTTGGGGCTGCCTTGCCAAGCGGAACCGCTGAAGTAGGGCAGGGGGGTGAAGTTCAACAGCCGCTGCGCCTCGGGATCGATCTCGCCGTAGCCGTAGGTCCATGCAAGTTTTGCCTGCTCCGCTGCCTCATCGATCGCCTCGGATTCTTCATCGCGGATGAATGCCAGCGTAGCGGTGAGTTCGGATTCGCTGGGCGGTCGCTGCAGTATCGCTGCGAACATTTGACGAATCCGGTCGACGGGGGCGTCGGAATCCGACGTCGCCGCCGCGGCAGCGATCTCGCGAGCCCGGTCGGCGACAAACGGATGGTTCAGGCCAAACAACGCCTGCTGTGGAACGGTGGTTTCGGAGCGCCGGGGCGTATGCAAATCGGGGTTCGCAAAATCGAAGACTTGCAAAACGCTTGGCAGCGACTGACGATCGATCATCGTATAGATCGTCCGTCGCGATCCGCTGGGGGCTGCGGCAAACAGCTCGTCAGCTTTGCCGCCGCGTTGCATGTCGAGAGTCCCGGCGGCGGCGAGTTGCGCGTCGCGGAGTTCTTCAAAGCGAAGCCGGCGGGCATTCATCCGCCACAGCAGTCGGTTTTTGGGATCGGCGGTGTCGGCGGCTGCATATTCTGATGGGCTGTCGGGGCCGGTCGAACGCTGACGATAGGTCGACGAAAGCATGATCTGACGATGCAGCCACTTTGTGCTCCAGCCCGATTCGATAAAACCTAGGGTCAGCCAGTCGAGCAGTTCCGGATGCGATGGCGGTTCGGCGCGGGTGCCGAAGTCGCTGGTCGTCGGCACGATTCCTTGGCCGAAGTGATGGGCCCAGACGCGGTTCACCCAGACCCGTGCTGTTAGCGGATTGTCGGCCGATGCGATCGCTTGGGCCAGTTCCAACCGTCCGCTGCCATGTTGGAACGGCGTTCGGTCGCTCGGGGCGACGACGCCTAGGAATTGACGAGGGACTTCATCGCCGAGGTTGACCGGATTGCCGCGACGAAAGATGCGCGGCTGAACCAGCGAGCTGCGGTCCTTCAAAACGACGGCATAGGGTGCCGCCGATGGATTGGAAATGATCCACTTGTCGACGGCGCCTTGCAATTTCCAGAGGGCCACGCACGTGCTGGTGTCGACATCAAATTCGATGTTGATGATCGGTAGGTTCGGGATTATGCACGGCGACGCTTCGTCATAGAGCACCTGACGCAATCGTTCATCGGCAGGGTCGGGCAATCGAGTTGGCGGCGTCGCAGCGGTTTGTTTTGCGTCGTTCGGTGTCGCTTCCTCGGCAAGTGAATGCCATTGTTGATCGACATCGGTGAAGATCTTGGCGTAGCGATCGGCGAGTTCCCGCTTCGATTTTGGTGCCGTCGCAAACGCCACCGCGACGCGAGGGTTGATCGCGGTGGGAGCCTGCGAAAGCTGAGCCAGAGCGGCTTGTGAAAGGTCGGCAAATCGATCGTCGGGCAATTGCGCCAGTTGGTGCCAAATCAAAAAGATCGGGTCGGATTGTCGCTCGGGCTGCTGCAGGTATTTTTGCCAGCGACGAACTGTCGATGGCAGCAGATCTTTTTTGTTGAGGATCTGGCCGAACGATTGTTCGGGGTATTTGTCCAGTTCAAATTGAGCTTGCAGGTATTCGCCGATCCGCTTCCGGGCGAGTTGCGCGAACTCGGTGCGAGCCGCCGCCAGGCCCGTTTCCAATGCATCCTGTCGCTTTTTGAGTTCGACTTCAAAGTCGGAGAGTTCCGTCGATGCGTCGTTGCTTCGCGGTCGTGGCAGCGCGACGACGTGTTCGGCACAGTTTTGAAAGACGCCGTACAGCGAGTAGTAGTCGGCTGTCGGGATCGGATCGAACTTGTGGTCGTGGCAGCGGGCACAACTGACGGTCAGTCCCATCGTGCCGCGGGTGACGACATCGATGCGGTCGTCGATGATATCGGGTTGGACGCCAAGGAAGCGCCGCCCCAGGGTCAGGAAGCCCATCGCCGCCGCAGCCGCGGGATCGTCCGGAGCCGCTTGGTCGGCGGCGAGTTGCAACAGCAGAAATCGGTCGTAGGGGAGGTCTTCGTTGAACGCTCGGATCACCCAGTCGCGATAGTGCGAGGCGTGGACGAAGAACTTTTCCTCGCGTCCGTAGACGTAGCCCTTGGTGTCGGAGTAGCGGGCGACGTCCAACCAGTGCCGTCCCCATTGTTCGCCGTAGGCAGGCGAATCGAGCAGCCGATCGATCAACAGCGGATAGGCGTTGGCGTTATCGTCGTCGACAAATTGTTGAACTTGTTCGGCAGTTGGTGGCAGCCCGGTCAGGTCAAACGTCGCGCGGCGGATCAGCGTGCGTCGGTCGGCGGGAGGGGATGGGGAAAGACCTTGTTGTTCTAGCGAGTGCAGGATGAATGCGTCCGCTGGCGTTTGTCCCCAGTCCCCGTTTTGCGGAGTTGGCGGCGTGGGAGACGCGAGCGGTTGGAAGGCCCAGTGCGTTGCAGCGATGGTCGCCATGTCGTCGTGTGGTGCGTCCGATTCGGGCCAGGCGGCCCCGTTGTCGATCCAATGTTTGAGATCAGCGATCGCAGCGGCGGTGAGTTGTTTTTCACTGTCCGGCGGCGGCATCTTTTCGAATTCGTCGTCGGAAACAATGCGGCGGATCAATTCGCTCTCCCCCGCCGCTCCCGCGACAACCGCCGCTCCGCTGTCGCCACCTTGCAGCAACGCCTGGCGGGAATCGAGTCGCAGGCCTCCCCATTGCGTTGTTCTGCCGTGACAGCTTTGGCAGTTTTCGACCAACAGCGGCCGGATCTTGTTTTCAAAGAACTCGATCGCTTCGGGCGATTCTTCCGCTGTCGCTATCGTTCCCGCAAGAACGAACAACAAGGTCGTGGCGAAGAAATCAAAAGCGCGGCCAGTCGACGGATTGATTTTCCGTGGGGCGAACGCGGCGGTGACGCATCGCAAAACCTGCGGGCGCTTCGATTTTGGGGGTAGGCTCATTTGGTTTTCACCGGCGGGATGGCGAACAAAAGCGGCGAGTCGGGGGCCCCGAATCCTCTCCGCTTTCTTGGACTCCGACGCCATTATAGTGTCCAACGCGGAGCCGAGCATCTTTGTCCGTCAATTGCCAGCGCAGCAGCATTGGCAGCCGCGATCGAACGCATCGTGCGGGTGACGCGGGCGTCTTTGTCCGCGACACGCTTTGATTGCGCGTGAGCTACGCGTTGGCTTGCATCAATCGAGCGAGAACGACCAGGGCGGCGTCGATCTGCGCGTCGGTGCCGATCGTAATTCGCAGTCCATCACCCCAGCCGGCATAGTCCATGTAGCGGACCAGCACTTGGTTTGTTTTCAACGCTTCATACAGCGGCTTGAGCGAGCGCGAGGGGTGGGTGCACCAGAGAAAATTGGCGGCGGAGTCGAGGACATCGAAGCCGAGTTGTCGCAATTGCTCCTTGGCTCGTTCGCGTGTCGCGAGGATCTTCGCTCGATTGTCGACCAACCAGTCGCTCGATGCCATCGCGGCGGTCGCCGCGGCGATCGCGATCGCGTCGCAGTTGTAGCTGTCTTTGATCTTGGTCAGTTCAGCGATTACGTGCGGTTGGGCGACGAGGAATCCAAATCGCAGCCCGGCCAGCGAATACGATTTGCTGAGCGTGCGGGTCACCAAAACGTTTTCGTGTTGCTTGACCAGGTCGATGCAGTTCTCTTCGGCAAAGTCGCCGTAGGCTTCATCGACGACGAGAGGGCAGGGGAGGGCGGTGGCGATTTCCGAGACAGCTTGCGGCGTCAGAACCGTTCCGCTGGGGCTGTTCGGGTTGGGCAGGAAGACCAGTCGCGGATCGCCGTCGGGGCTGCTGAAAGCGGTGGGCAGCGACCAATCGGCGTTAAACGAAACCTCTTCGACGCGAGCGCCTTGGATCTCGGCGAGGGTCCGGTAGAGGATGTAGCTGGGAGTTGGCATCCTCAGCAGGTCGCCGTCGCTCATAAATCCGCGGACCAGGATCGTCAGGATCTCATCGCTGCCATTGCCACACAAAATCCATTCGGGTCCGGGCAGACCAAGCTTCTCCGCGGCCATCCGGCGAAAGGACGAACCGATCGGGTCGGGGTAGCGTTCCAGCCGACTGTCGGCAGCGGCGCGAATCGCTTCGACAACGGCGGGTGCCGGTGGATAGGGATTTTCGTTGGTGTTCAGTTTGATGAATTTGCCCCCCTGCGGCTGTTCGCCGGGAACGTAGGCCTTCATCTTTGCCAGAGCGGGGCGGAAGCGGAGTTTGCTGTTGGTCATCGGTTGAGATCGAGCTGGCGGTTGATTGGTCGCCTTTCGCTCCGCGAAAGTGCGTTGGTAGGTGGTCTTTCGCTCCGCGAAAGTATCTTGGAGAGACGTTGGCATTGCCGCACTTTCGCGGAGCGAAAGGCGACCATTTGTGTTAGCGGCGGATCGAGATACTGCGGCGATGGGCCGTGAGACCTTCTTTGGTTGCCAACAGTTCGACATCGTCGGCGATGTTTTCGAGTCCGGTTTGGTCGAACTCGATCATGCTGCCGCTGCGGACGAAGTCGTTGCTCGAAAGCCCCGCGGCCCAGCGAGCGGTACCGCTGGTCGGCAGGACGTGGCTGGGGCCCGCTGCATAATCGCCCAACGCAACGGGCGTGTGGTTGCCGATGAAGGTGGCGCCGGCATTGCGAATCGATGTGGCAAGTTGGCGAGCCGATTCGCATTGGATGTGCAGGTGCTCCGGTGCAAACGCGTCGGTCATCTGGCGGGCCTGTTCGCGGTCGTCGACCAAAATCAACGCCCCGTAGGCTTCCAGACTGGGAAGCGTCAGGTCGCTTCGCTCCAGCGTCGCCAGCTGTTCGCCGAGCGCTGCAAGCGTGGCGTCCAACAGCGACTGGCTCCACGAGATCAGGATCGCCGATCCGGGGGAGTGTTCAGCTTGCGACAACAGGTCGGCGGCGACGTGCGCCGGGTTGGCGGTCTCGTCGGCGATCACGATCACTTCGCTGGGGCCGGCGATCGAATCGATATCGACATCTCCATAGACTTGCTTCTTCGCCAACGCGACAAACAGGTTGCCGGGGCCGACGATCTTGTCGACAGCGGGGACCGTATCGGTTCCAAAAGCCATCGCCGCGACGGCTTGAGCGCCTCCCATCCGGTAGACCTCCGTCACGCCCAGTTCATGGCAGGTGGCGAGGATGTCGTTGTTGTACGATCCAAACTTGGTTGGCGGCGCGACGACGGCGATCTCCCCGACGCCAGCGACTTGCGCGGGAACCACGGTCATCAGCACCGTCGATGGATAGGCGGCGGCGCCACCGGGGACGCAGACTCCGATCCGTCGCAGCGGCACGTACCGCTGAGTCAAGTTGACGCCTGGCTTGGGCGTGATCGTGACGTCTTGGTGTAGGATCGCCGATTGGAACGTGCGGATGTTTTCCGCGATCCGGCGGATGCATTGCAGGAACTCGGGATCGGCGGCGGCATGAGCTTGCTGCAGTTCGGCGGCGGGGACGCGCAACGAAGCGGCGTCGAGATCGGCTCCGTCGAGTGCTTGGCAATAGCGCAGCAGAGCGGTGTCGCCATCGCGTTGGATATCGTTGCAGATCCGATCGACGACGGCGGCCGGTGCCAGCGGTTCGCCGAAGACCTTTTGCGTCAATTCGCGCCCCTTGGGGCTGACGACATCGCCAGCCGGGCTGAGCTTGGCACGCAGCTGGTCGAGGATCGCGGGGGCGGCGCCATTGCGGGCATCGACGAGTGGGATGTTGATGGAAATTGGCTGGTTCACGGCAGATCGCGTTTGGGGCAAAGAGGACATCGCAGCAATGTCCCCCAATATAACTCGCCCATGGTCGATCGCGTATGGCCCACAGCAGGGCAGGGTAGGGCGGTTTTTCGTTTGGGATTGGTCTGCGGGCTGACGCCCATGTGGAGGTGGCGTTTGATCTGCGGGCTGACGCCCGCAGTTAAATGCTTTCGCCGCGTTCGCGGCTGTTCTTGTTCCGGCCGCAACGCGAAGGGATGCGAGTCCGATTGTGATTTCTTCGCGAGGGTTTGGGTTGTTGCCTCCTTTGGTTGTCCCATTCGGTAAACTGGATGCGCGAAATGGGGCAGCGATCCTTTTTCTGGTTCGAACCGGCAATACCTCGCTTTGCCTGAACCCGCTGTCATTTTGCCCCCTTCCCTCCAACAAGCGATCTGCATCTATGGCTCTCTCGCGTCGACGTTTTTCGTGTTTCTATTGCGCTCCGTTTTCACTGCTTGCCCTGTTGGGGAGCACGTTGGTTTCGTTGTCATTCTGTCCCGTTGCGGTCGCGGACGACGTGCGGGTTATGAGTTTTAACATTCGTTATGGGACGGCGTCCGATGGCGAGAACCATTGGGAGCGGCGGAAGGAATTTGTTGCCGAAACCATCGCGGCTTACGATCCCGATCTGTTGGGGACTCAGGAGACGCTGGAGTTTCAAAAACAGTTCCTCGAGCAACAGATGCCCGATTACACAAGTGTTGGTGTCGGACGCGACGATGGCAGCGATCGAGGCGAGATGACGGCGCTGTTCTTCAAGACCAAACGTTTTGACCTGCGCGACGAGGGGCACTTCTGGCTCAGCGAGACGCCAGCCAAGGCGGGCAGCAAGTCGTGGGATAGCAGTCTGCCACGGATCTGTTCATGGGTGCGATTGAAAGACCGCCAGTCCGACGCGCCTCGCGAGATCCTGTTTATCAACACGCACTTCGATCATCGTGGACAACAGGCTCGCGACGAATCGGCCAAGTTGATACTGCGGAAGATCGACGAATTGGGAGCGGATTGCGACGTGGTGTTGACCGGCGATTTCAACTCATCGGTCACAAGCGTTCCCTATCGCACGCTGTTTTCGGACGCTGCCGGCCAGTCGCCTCTCGTCGATACCTATGCCGCTGCGGGGCCTAAGGAGACAAAGGGGGATACGACGATCTCAAGGTTCCTTGGCGACCGGTTTGCCGGGCCGCGGATCGACTGGATCGCGACGCGTGGCAACTGGAAGATCCTCGACGCGCAGATCGACCGCACTGCTAGAGAGGGACGGGCGCCATCGGATCACTATCCGGTTACGGCACGCTTGCAGCGAGATGGTAAATAGTGATCGCCCAGAGGATAGGACGACTGTTTCTTTTTTAGCCACAGAGGTCTCAGAGGCCACGGAGGGTGCGCTTGATCAGTGTATTTCTCTGTGAGCTCGGTGAACTCGGTGGCTTGATTGTTTTTGGATTGGTGGGGATTGGACGCGCGGGGCGATGCCCGCGCGGTTAAACGAGGGTTGCTGTTTTTGATTTAGCCACAGAGGTCTCAGAGATCACGGAGGGTGCGCTTGATCGGTGTATTTCTCTGTGGGCTCTGTGCACTCGGTGGCTTGATTGTTTTTGGATTGGTGAGGGTTGGACGCGCGGGGCGATGCCCGCGCGGTTAAACGAGAGTTGCTGTTTTTGATTTAGCCACAGAGGTCTCAGAGATCACGGAGGGTGCGCTTGATCGGTGTATTTCTCTGTGGGCTCTGTGCACTCGGTGGCTTGATTGTTTTTGGATTGGTGAGGGTTGGACGCGTGGGGCGATGCCCACGCGGTTAGACCAGAGTTGCTGTTTTTGATTTAGCCACAGAGGTCTCAGAGATCACGGAGGGTGCGCTTGATCAGTGTATTTCTCTGTGGGCTCTGTGAACTCGGTGGCTTGATTGTTTTTGGATTGGTGGGGATTGGACGCGCGGGGCGATGCCCGCGCGGTTAGACCAGAGTTGCTGTTTTTGATTTAGCCACAGAGGTCTCAGAGATCACGGAGGGTGCGCTTGATCGGTGTATTTCTCTGTGGGCTCTGTGAACTCGGTGGCTTGATTGTTTTTGGATTGGTGGGGATTGGACGCGCGGGGCGATGCCCACGCGGTTAAACGAGATTTCGCCTGAAGGCTCGACTCCAGCGGGGGGGCGGTGCAGTTGGTCCCTGGTGTGGTTGGGATGGCATGGGATATGCACCGTGTTTGTCGATGCCGAGACAAACCGTTTGCTAGTCCACTGGAGTCGATCACCATGCAAGTCCTTTCCGCTCAATGCCCCTATTGTCAGAACAAAGTCGACAGCACGATCGAACATCTCGATGGGCCGGTGGTCTGTCCCAATTGCGATAAACCGTTTGAGATCGAAATTCCTACGGCCGTGGTGACTTCGGTTCAGGAGGTTGGTCGGGAATCGGTCAACGCCGATCGGATGGCGGCGGAGCCGAGCGAGCGGACGTTGGCGAAGGTTCATCCGGTTGTCTTTCGCGCTCGGCCTCTCGCCTCATTGATCCTCGGGGCCCTCTTTTTGGTATCCCTGGTTGTCCTGATCGCGTCGCTGGCCGGAGCTTCGATCGCTGGCTACGCCTTTGATGAAAACGCGATGCTGGGGCCGGCGTCGCTGGTGACGTGGGGTTGCGGAATCGTGTTGCTGGTGATCGCTGGGGTCGTCGGATTCTGGATGTTGGTCAGTCGGTTTACCACGTTGACGGTGACCGATGACCGCACGATCTATCAGGAGGGAATCATCTCGCGGGCGACCTCCGAAGTGCAACACAACGACGTCAGAAATATCCAACTGGACCAAACGTTCATGCAGCGGTTGCTGAATATCGGTGGTGTTGGGATCTCCAGTTCCGGGCAAGACGATTTGGAAGTGGTTGCCCGCGGCTTGCCACATCCCGAACGGATCATCCGCTTGATCCGCGAGAACCAGGGATAAGGTGGGGTCGCCCTTTGCAACGACCGGTTGATGAGGGAGGTCGCTTTGAGAACAATGCGTTTACCTATCTTCCCATCTTTCCCACCAACGAAGTGAGTCAACGTGACTGTTTTTCGGATCGCCTGCTGCTGTGTCGTCGCATTGCTCTTTTGCCTCTCTCGCGATGCGGTCGCCCACGAGGGACACGACCACGGTACCTCAAAAAAGAACGGCTCCGTCCCTGTGGATGCAATGCAAAATACTTTCGAAGCCAACGGCAAGAGCTACGTTTGGAAGCACCGCCCCGATCTCGGAAAGCAATCCGAAGCGATGGTTGCTGCGGCCAAAGGGGGCCTGCACAACAACGCCGATCGCGATTCGTCGACTGGCGAGATCGTGACTGTTGTCGCCAAGCACGGTCTGGTGACGCTCGACCCCGAAATGAAAGAGTGGACGCTGGTCGAAGGGCAGGATCCACTGTTCGCCGCCGGCATGAACGCTCACGGGACCGACTGTTTCATGATCGACGATCAGTCCTATTGGGCTTTCAGTTCGACCAATACTGGCAGCGTCGTCGTCTCGCAGCGTGGCAAAGTGATCGCTGAACTGAAGCAGCCCAATGGGGATGAATTCGACAACCCAACGGTGAACGCTTATTTCTCCGCCGGTGGCCGTTTCACTCCCTGCGACGTCGTCTATCTTCCAGTTGCCAAGCGGTTGGTCGTTGTGATCGGTTACGCTCCGGGCGACTTCGCTCTTTCGGCGGAAATCCGCGACGGCAAGTGGCAATGGGGCGGACCGGCTTGGGGGGGCAAGGAGCAGAAGGGTGGAGTCTTCAGCACCGCCCATGGCGTTCAGGTTGCAACCGAAGCGGGGCAGGAGATTGTCGAAGTCGCATCGCGCAGTCATGGCCGCGTCTTCGGTTTCACATCCAGCGGGGCTCAGATCAAGATGCCGGGCGCCGATGCCAAGTATTATCTCGACCTGCCCAAGGGATCGACTCCCTGCAACATCTCGCACATCGGTTCGAGCATGTTCCTGCCGCTGTTGAATCCACTGGCGTCGACCAAGGGGCTGGCGCCGTTGTTGGTGATGGATGGTGGCAAGCCATCGGGAATGTTGGTTCCCGCGACTTACGAAACCTTGGGTTACATGCACCACATGCACGGCTTCTGCCCCGTGGAGCGAGATGGCACGCTGTTTGGCGTCGTTCTCTCCTGGCCCAATGGCCGAGAGAATGCTGCCGGCAAACGGAACGACGGTCAGATCGCGATCTTCGAAGCTGTCGAGCAGAAGTAGTTCTGCCAATTACGCGAACTCGCACGGCGGATCTACTGTGTGCTTTATATTTTCAACTCCTATCGCAGGCCACGGATCCATGGGGTCTTTCGCGGACCAACAATCGATTTCAACCTATTGGTTCAACAAAGCGAATGAACTTCGTGGCGCCGCCGAACTACTTTCAGATGCTGGCCGAAGTAGCTGTGTATTCCGGATGCTTTGCGGCATGGCGCTTGAGGCACTTCTGAAGGCGATTTCTGTAGAATCTGGACAGACGCCACGGCGTACGCACAACTTAAACCAACTCGCGCGAGACGCTGGCATCCACTACGCCACTGAAGAGCAGAAACTACTGCAAATACTCAGCGAAGCAATCATATGGGACGGGCGATATCCCGTGCCGAACGATGAACGACACTGGGGCGAACTCAAGAATCTCAAGCTTGAGTGCTTGTTAGATCAGGAACCGCTGGGAAACAGCGGGACGTTAACCGTTAACAGGCCGAACGACAAGCTAAACTGGAACTCCTTTGAAGCACTTAGGTCTCCTCCCTTCTCGCGACTATGCAAGATCGCAACCTGGATCCACAATTCGTAGAGAGGCAGAGCCAGGTCGTGCACCGAAGGACCGCATAGTGCGTTTGCAAATGGAAACCACATTGGCGGTCCTTGGTGCCGACCGCCGTTCGCTGCGATCGCAACATCCCCGGCGTCGTATCCGGTCCGGGGCGAATCAATTCATCAGGCGACGTCAGTCGGTTTGCGATTTGCGTCGTCGCCTGGTAGATCGGGGGGGCTGTGTGCCGCCCCGGGTTGCTGTCTTGTCAGTTATACGCAAGTTGCAAACAACGGCGAAAGCAAGGGGCGAAAGGGACAGGCACATTCCTCACACGCCTGTCGCGGGCCGAAGGTCCAGCAATTTGCCTAGCCCAGCCTGCAGGGCTGGGTATCAGCCAACGGCCCCCGGTCTCATTTCACAACGGGCGAAGGGGCGACGCCCCGGGGTAGGTGGTGACAATCGGCCGGGCCTACAGCCCAACCATGTCAATCATCGCCGCTAGAACCCAGGCCGATGGCCTGGGCTATGCAAATGGTCGAGCCTGCGGCCCTGACTCGGATGAATGCGATGTGGAACGGCCTGCGACGAACGAAAGGCTTCTCGCTGGCCTGGCGAGCGTTCGGTCGCGATAACTCACCATGACTTACGTATAACTGACAGGGTTGCTGTCTTGGGACTCTTCGGGATCCGTGGCGGCGGAGCTGTCGTGGGTTAGCGTCCGCGGCGGCTGGCGTTTGCTTGGTACCAGCGGGCGAAGGCGGTTAGCACGTCTTTGGGTTGGCCACCGTAGGCGGTCACGAAGGCGGTGGCGAAGTTTTTGCCAGCGGATAGTTCCACTATCAATTTGTCGAACTTCGGCTTGTAGGCTCGATCGATCAGGAACTGGCCGACCGCGTAGGAGACGAGGTCGGCTTGGTCTGGCGGAAGTTTGTTGGTGAGCAATTGCTCGGGTTTGCTGAGCGCCGCCAGCGCCGCGGGGAGTTCTTCGTTCCAGGTGTCGACGGTTTCGTTGTCGCGGCCGGCGAATTTGGCAAACGCGGCTCGTCCGATTCCTTCGCTGAGCCAATGTGGAGCGTCGCCAGACTCGGCGACCAGCAGGCTGGTCAGCGGTCCGGTCAATCGCGATTTGATTTGCGCATCCTCGTCGTTGGGGGTGACGACTATCGCAGCGTAAGCGTCCAGTCCGTCGTAGAACCAGTGTTGGGTCCAGTCATGGGGCAGGGTGCGTTGCTCGATCATCCGGCCAAATTCGCTGTAATCGTAGCGTCGCGGAAAGGCGAAGATCGTCGCCCGGCCTTTGAAGGTCGATTGGTCTCGTTTTTCGGGGCGGCGGACGATTCCCTTGGCATCGGCCAACGCCGCTTCAGCTTGTTCGGCGACCGCTTTCAGAGTATTGGGGCCGACGCTGCCGACGACATAAAAATTGTCGGTCTCGATCTGTGCCGGTTCTTCGTCGGGGCTGCCCATCTTCCAGTTGTGGTCAGCCATCTCGGTGCGGCGCTCCATCAGTTCTTCGTGCGTCGCATCGCGAGCCCAAGCCAGGGCGGTCATTACGCGGAGCTGTTGGTCGGGGGTTTTGCCATCCAGAGTCGCCCCTTCCTTGATCCAGGTGCTGATCAATTCGATCTGTTCATCGGAGAGGGGAGGGCGTCCGCCGGCGGGCATGCGGTTGCCCCCTTCCCCTTTAAGCCGTTGGATCAACAGGCTCATGTCCGGTTTGCCCGCCATCAAGATCGAGCCGCTGTCCCCACCGCGATTCAATTGAGCGAAGGTGTTCATCCGCAGGCCGCCTTGGACCTGCCTTGCGTCGATGTGGCATCCGATGCAGTTTTCGAGCAGGATCGAAGCGACATCTTTGGCAAAGCTGACAGTTTCCCTGCCTGTTGATTGGCGAATGGCTGCCGCGGGGGTGTTGCCCGGCTGGGCAGCGGTGGCAAACGAGGTTAATTGCATGTCGGTTTCGGCGCCGTCGAATTTAGCGCCAGCGGCGACCCAATCGCTCAGTGTTTTCAGCTCCGCCGCAGGGATTCCATTTCCGTTGGGGGGCATGCTGCCCGAGCCGATGACTTCGATCAAGCGACTGCCAGCGGGATTGCCCGGAGCGACGACGATCCCGATCGCGGGGCCTTTCATCAGCGTTGCGTAGTCGGCCATGCTGAAGTCGCCGCGATTGCCGGTGACGTGGCAGCGTCCGCAGCGTTGGACCAGGATCGGCGCGACGGCTTTGGTGAAGCTGATCCCGTCGGCTGCTGGTGCGGGAGGTGTGGGTTCAGGCTTGTCCGGTTCGGGGGCCTCCATCGGTTTGGGCGGTTCCGGCTTGGAGAACGGAGCCAGGCGGATGCCTTCGAGTTCCAGCAATGCGTGGGCGCGGCCGATGCGTGTGAAGAGCGAACCGGCTTCGCGGTAGAGCTGCATGTCCCCTTCGGCAACCAGCTTTTTTAGACGCTCTTGAGCCTCTTCGACCTGTTTTCCCGATTCGTCATAGTTGCCTTGCAGGTAGTTTTCGCCTGCCTTCTTGATGATTCCACCGACCTGTGTCAGTTCGATCCGTTGGGCTCGAGTGATCACGGCCAGGGCGGGGGAGGCGATCGAAAGCGACCCGCTGATCATCAGGGTAAGGATCGCGATTCGTTGGAATGTTGACATCGTTTGGCTTCGCATGGCGTATCGAAATAAGGAGCGGCCGGGCGGGGGACGCGGTCGCTTGAAATGGCGGGTTCACCCGCGGCGGGGGTGAAGTGTGTGATCTAAGGATAACTGAATCGTCCAAACCTTAGAAACCGAAAGCTGTCGATTGTCGGCGTTTAATGAACGGATCGGGAGGCCGTTTGTACTTCGATTCGGCTCAGATCGATCGGGGAATCGGAACTCTGGGATTGAAATTGCAATTCGCCGCAGCGGATGACGAAGAGGGAATTGTAAGCTGTTTGCCTCTTCCCGCCCCTCGAAGGATGCTTCTGACCATGGCCCGTCCAACCAAGCTGCAGCAATTGAAGTCGCGCGGTCCGGCGAAAAATTCCGATGGGCGAAGTCAGTCGTATTGCGCCGATTTTATCGTTTATCTGCGGAACGAATGCCATTTGGCGGAGAATTCGATCAAGGCTTACAGCCGCGATTTGAAGCGTTTCCTGGATTGGTTGGAGGATCGTTCGATCCCGCGACTGAAGATCGCCGAGCTGTCGCAGTACGTCAGTTGGCTGTGTCAGCGGTCGCTTGCGCCGGCCAGCGTGGCGAGGCACGTCGTCGCGCTGCGGACGTTCTATAAATACTTGCAGTTGGAAGGGGTGGTTCTCGACAACCCGGCGGAGTTGCTGACAACGCAGAAGATGTGGCAGCGGATGCCGGGGGTGCTCAGCCCCGCTCAGGTCGATGGTCTACTGGCCGCACCGCGCCGCTCGGACAGCTATTGGCAACGGGATCGAGCGCTGTTGGAAGTGCTGTATGCGACAGGCTGCCGGGCGTCGGAGGTCTGCGGATTGCGGCTGCAGAACGTGAATCTGAAGCAGAAGCACTTGAAGTGCGAAGGAAAGGGGGGGAAGCAGCGGATGGTCCCCTTGGGGCTGCGTTCGATCGAATCGATCCAGCTGTATATCGATCAATTGAGGGTCCGCCTGGTGGCGCTAGCGGCAGCGACACCGGAGCATTTGTTCCTCAGTCGCAGCGGCCAGGCATTGGATCGTGTGCAGGTCTGGCGGTTGGTCAAGCGATACGCTCAGCGGGCAGGAATCTCCGACGATATCAGTCCGCACAGCTTGCGGCACAGCTTTGCGACGCACTTGTTGGCTGGCGGCGCGGGGCTGCGACAGGTTCAAGAGATGCTGGGGCACGCCAACATTCAGACGACGCAGATCTATACGCACGTCGACCACAGTCGCTTGCAGAAGGTCCATCGCGAGTTTCATCCGCGGGCGTAGCGATCGCGGTGCAGGGTAGGGGGCTTTCGTTTCGCGGGCGCGCGGAGGGTGATCCCTTACGCCATAGCGGCCCATTCGTTTGATTGGCTGCACGCCAGCAGGTTGCGGATGCGTTCAGCCAGCAGGCGGGGACTGAATGGTTTATGCATGATCTCCGCCAATTGGTACTGATTGCGTAATTGTTCCTTGTCGAGTTCTAGCCCGCGGGCGGTGCAGAGGACAATTGGGAGATTGGCGAAGCGTTCGGTGCCGCGTAGGCGACCGATCAGTTCGAGCCCGCTGCAAAGCGGCATTTGGTGGTCGGTGACCAGCATGTCGTATTCGCCGGCGATCAGTTGGGCCTGCGCTTGTTCGCCATCGCTGACCGAATCGACAGCGTATCCCATCTGTTTCAGCGAGAAAGCGATCACGCGACGGAATACGGGGTCGTCTTCGGCAACAAGGATCTGTTTTGCAGTCATCTGGCTGAATATTTCCTGAATGATGGTTCTCGCCCGACCGACGAGGGGGGGGAGCGGATCGTCGACGAAGCCTCCGCCGAGAAAATTTAGGACAGGATTGTGCGTGCGCCGGCGGCAGGTGTTGCCAAATTGCCTCATGCTGAGATTTATGTCGCTAAAACCGGCTTAATCGGTCTCGGTGGCAATCGCTGGATGTGGAAACTACGCCTTTCTTACCGAGGGAGTGTTCCGTTTTTACAACACCAGACGGGGGGCTTGGCGGGAATGCTAGCCGATTGGAGGTGCGGCAAAACACCTCCGGTTAAAAGGGTTGGGAGCGCGTAAAAGCGTGACAGGACGGGCACTTAGGCTGCCGATATTGGTTGACACTATTCGTTTATACGGGTAACTTTGCTGGTTTACCCGACTAAGCAATTAGCCAGAAGCCCGGGTGTGCTACGCTCGGGCTCCATTTTTGCACATACAGACCGATCGGTTACGCCGTCGCATGAATCCTCAGGATCTACTTCGATACGTCGATTCTCTTCATCGCGAGAAGAACATCGACCCCTCGCTTCTATTCTCGGCCATCGAGGCCGCGCTGGCGACTGCTGCGCGCCGACACTACGGCGAAGACGCTGACATTGTTGTGCGAATTGACCATGATTCTGGTAGAATTCATGCCGAAATCGATGGCGCGCCACTCGACCAAGATCAAATCGGACGGATCGGAGCCCAGACCGCAAAGCAAGTAATCATCCAGAAGGTTCGCGAAGCCGAACGCGATGCGTTGATGGCGGAATACCGCGAGCAGATTGGCCAGATGGTCAGTGGCGTGATTCAGCGTGCCGATGGTGGGGTGGCAACCGTTCAGCTGGGGAATGTCGAAGCGATCTTGCCTCGCAGCGAGCAGATCTCTGGGGAGAGCTTGCATGCCAATGAGCGTGTTCGCGCGGTCGTCTTCGAGGTTCGAGCGACAGGCAACCGCGTTCGCGTGGTGTTGAGCCGAACCCGGCCTCAGTTGGTGAAATGCCTGTTTGAACAGGAAATTCCGGAATTGTCCGAAGGGGTGATCGCGATCAATTCGATCAGCCGCGAGCCGGGCTATCGGAGCAAGGTGGCGGTCAGCAGCACCGATTCGCAGGTCGATCCGATCGCGGTTTGTGTTGGTTATCGCGGCAGCCGAATCAAGAGTGTTCGCGAGGAATTGGCTGGTGAACACATCGACGTGGTTCGCTACAGCGATGATCCACAGGTTTTGATCCCCAACGCGCTGCAGCCGGCGGAGATCGAGCAAGTCTTGTTGTGCAATATGATCGGCCGGGCGATTGTGCTGGTTCAGGAAGATCAGCTGTCGTTGGCAATTGGTCGCCGTGGGCAAAATGTCCGCTTGGCGAGCAAGTTGTGCGGCTGGGACATCGAAATTATGACTGGCGGCGAGCTGGAAGAGCAGATCGAGCGTGCGGTCGCTGGCTTTAGCGTTCTGGAAGGAATGACTGAGGATCTGGCTCAGCAATTGGTTGAGCAGGGCTATCTGTCCTACGATGATCTTTCGGTAATCGAGCCTGAGACGCTCATGCAGATGGGTGGTTTGACTGCCGAACAGGTCGATGTGATCGTCGACCAAGCCGAAGCGCAGGCTGAAGAAGCGGAAGCTGCGGCAACCGAAGAACGCAAGAAACGCAAGCAGGAACGGGAAGCCGCGGCCACTTTGGCGGCCAATGAAGAACAGCAGCCCGCGGTCAGTGAACAAGTTGCCGATGGGGCCGAGTCGGAAGAATCAGAGGATTCTGCAGCCGAAGCGTCCGAAGAGACCCAACAGGGTGATGGCGAGGATACGCTATCCACGGAAGGCTCGGAAGCCGATGGTGGGGCGGAAGTGTCTGTTGAGGAAGTAGAAAACGTAATAGTAGAATCGGAGCCGATTGACGAATCGACGGAGCAAGATTCTGATAAAGAGAATGTTGCCGTTGAAAACAACAATAAAGAAGACGAAGCCCAACAGCTGGCTTCGGAGAATGTAGAAGATCCGGATAAGGCGTAAGCTTGTCCAGGACACAAGAGTCAACTGATTACGGGACCCTAGCGGTGTTAGTTCACCGCGCGGAGGAGCCTTGAATATGTGAACTCGATATTAGATTGGCACGCGAGCGGGCTCGATTTACGTCCGTTCGGTGCATACCAACCAGCAAGAGGGATTCCTCAACGTGGCCGTACGCATCTACGCGCTAGCTAAAGACTTGAAGATCGACAGCAAGGAACTTGTCCAGATATGTAATAAGGTCGGGGTTTCTGGCAAGGGCTCTGCGCTTGCAAGTCTTGATGATGATGAAGTGGAAAAGGTCAAAAAGCACCTGAGTCAGCTCGGTGCGCCAAAGGTAGAAAAAGTTGCCCGGAAGGAAGATGTGCGACCTGTTCGGGGCGCAGGTCCGTTGGGTACCGCTATCAAAAAGACTGGCCCGGTTGCGGAGTTGAAGACTCGCACCACCAAGCCCACTTCCGAAACGGAACCCGAGGTAGCTGCAGAGGCAGAAGTCGAGGAGCCGCCGGTCGCTGAAAAGCCACCCGCTCCATCGCCTGTCGAACCACCGGCAGCTCCGGTCGAGGTTGCCGAATCGCCTAAAGCCTCTCCGCCACCAGCGGACGAGCCCCCTGCGCCTGTGCGAACACCTGCAGCGCTAGAGCCGACGCGGCCGAATAAACCGGTAATGCCAGCGGCTAACGCTCCCTTGCGTCGCGAAGCCATTCGAGGCGGATCGGGTTCGCGGATTCGCGATATCGGTGGTCGCAATCGTGCTGGCGGCGGAAAGTCGGCGGGAAACAACGACGGTGGCGAACGCGCCGGCGGTGGCAAGAAGCGTGGTCCGGTTATCAACCTGGCTGCTGTTCCTAAGACGCCAGCTCGCCAGCAGCGTCCAGCGACTGGTGAAGCTCCAGCTCAAAAGCCTGAAATTCGGCTCTCCAAAGATGTGATCGCTGGTCACAAGCAGGGCATGAAAGCCTCTTTGGAGAAGCTGGTTCAAGATGACGTCGACAAGAAGGCGGAATCGGGTAAGGGGAAGGTAGGGGGCGGTGCCCTGAGTTCCTTTACTGGGTCGGGCAACGAACGTGGTGGCCGCGGTGGAAAAGCGGGCGACACCGAAGAAGAACGAACCAAGAAGAAGGGCATTGCCGGAATGGCAAGCGCCCGAGCCGACCGAAACAAGGGTCGGCGAGGTGGTCGACGCGATATCGAGCGGTCGTTCGGCCATGGAGATGACCGACGACGACGTCGAACGATCACGCGAACGGGTAAAAACACTGCCGCGCCGCGTAAAGAAAACGTTGTCCTGGAATTGCCTTGTTCGATCCGCAGCTTTTCCGAGGCGGCGGGAGTCAGTGCCGCTCAGGTCCTCAAGGCGTTGATGGGAATGGGCATGATGATGAACATCAATGCTCAGATCGACCAAGAGACGGCTGAGTTGATTGCGGCGGAGCTCAACATCGAAATTTCGTTCAAGAGCCAGACCTCGTTGGAGGAGGATCTGATCGAGAAGATCGAGGAGCGCGCCGACGAGGAGGCCGATTTGGTTCCGCGGCAACCGATCGTGACCTTCTTGGGGCACGTCGATCACGGAAAAACCAGTTTGTTGGACTATCTGATCGGTACTCGGATCGTGACGGGAGAAGCCGGGGGGATCACCCAGCATATCCGCGCCTACGAAGTCGATAAGGATGGTCGAAAGCTTACGTTTGTCGATACTCCGGGTCACGAAGCGTTTACTGAAATGCGTGCCCGTGGTGCCAACGTTACCGATATCGCCGTCTTGGTGATCGCGGCGGACGACGGCATTATGCCGCAAACCGAAGAAGCGATCAGTCATGCCAAAGCGGCTGGCGTTCCGATCGTTGTGGCGTTGAACAAGATGGATCTTGTTGGGGTCGATTCCAATCGTCCGATGACCCAGATGACCGAGCATGGTTTGACCCCCAGTGAATGGGGTGGCGATGTCGAAGTCGTTCGCACCAGTGCAACCACTGGGATGGGAATGGACGAATTGCTCGATACCCTGCTGACGGTGGCCGAGCTGAACGAATACAAGGCGAATCCTAACCGCGATGCGTTGGGTGTTTGTTTGGAGTCCGAACAGCAGGCCGATCGCGGTGTGATCGCCAAGTTTGTTGTCCAGAATGGAACACTGAAAGTGGGCGACGTTGTCGTCTGCGGTCCGGCACACGGTCGGATCAAGGCGCTGACCGATACCCTGACGGGCGAACCTCTCGAATCGGCTGGGCCAAGTACTCCGGTCAACGTCACTGGTCTCGATCAGCCGCCAGGTGCGGGCGATCGGTTCCACGTGCTCGCCAACATTGCCGAAGCTCGAGAGATCGCGGAAACGCGTGAATTCGACAGCAAGAGTCAGAACCTTTCGGGGATCACGACCAAGGTCAGCTTCGAGCATTTCCAACAACTGTTGCAAGACGGCCAGTTGGGCAAGGCAGAGGAGCGGGCCAAGCTGAATTTGATTATTCGTGCCGATATGAAGGGTTCGCTCGAAGCGATCGACAAGGAGATCGCCAAGTTCGATCATCCCGAAGTCGAGATTCGCGTGTTGCAGCGGTCGGTCGGCGGTATCACCGTCGCCGATGTGACGCTCGCCTCGGCGAGCGACGCGGTGATCTTGGGCTTCAATGTGATTCCCGATGAAGCCGCGCGTGGCATGATCGACGATCGAAAGGTCGAGATTCGTCGTTACGACGTGATCTATAAGATGACCGACGATTTGAAGGCGATGATCGAAGGTCGCTTGAAGCCTGAAGAACGGGTTGTCGAATTGGGACGTGCTGTCGTGAAACAGGTCTTCTCGATCAGTCGGGTGGGCGTTGTCGCGGGTAGCTATGTCGCTCAAGGCTCGATCCAGCGTGGGTGCCGTATCCGGGTCAATCGCGATGGACGGACGATCGGTGATTACCCGTTGGATTCGATTCGACGCCATAAAGAGGACGTCAAAGAGGTGCCACGCGGAATGGAATGCGGTATCCGATTGTCGGGCTTCAATGACATCAAACAAGACGATGTCTTGGAAGCTTATCGCATCGAGGAATTCGCTCGAACCCTCGATTGATTCGAGGGTAGGTCGGCAAAGACTCGTTTTTCGTTTTAGCGCATCTGTTTTCTCTTTTTGGCAACTATTGTGACATCTCGTCGTCAACTCAAGGCCGCCGAGGCAATTCGTGAAGTCGTGGCAACATCGATTCTGACCGAGTTGCGCGACCCTCGGGTCAAGGATGTGACCGTAATCGGTGTGGAAATCGATTCGGACATGCGAAACGCGAAGGTTCGCGTGAGCGTGATGGGAGATGAGAAGCAACAGGCGTTGAGTCTTCGCGGGCTTCAGAATTCCGCTGGCTATCTGCAGTCGAAAATCGCTGCACGCATCGATACGCGGTATACGCCGCGATTGACGTTCAAAATTGATAAGGGCCTCAATAACGCAATTGAGGTCAGTCGCATACTCGAAGGCTTGCGGAAAGAGACTCCGCCCCCGTCGGACGATACCACTGCGGATGCGTCGGATGAACCGTCGTAGCAAATCGTTGGCGTGTTGGTTATTCCCTTCGTTTTAAAACCGATCATTGATATTTGTAAACAAGCAACATGAGCACAACCAATCGGTCAGCCAGGATCACCAAGCTTTTCACTCTTTTGAAAAAGCGATATAAGCCGCTGCCCCCTTCGGCTGGCAGGAATTTGTTTGAGCATTTCCTGTATGCCTGCCTGTTGGAAGACGGGTCGCAAGAGGCAGCCGATGAAGGGATCGCTCGCTTGGAGCAGGATTACTTCGATTGGAACGAAGTTCGGGTAACGACGATTGGCGAATTGGCCGAATCGTTCCCGCGGTTGCCCAACGCGACCGCAGCGGCATCGCGGCTGAAGAAGAATCTGCATGCGTTGTTCGAAACGTATTACTCCTTCGATATCGAAGAGATGAAGAAGCAGAACCTTGGCAAGACGATCAAGGATCTCAGCGAGTTTCCAGCGATGACTTCGTTTGTGTTGGCGTATATCGTTCAACAGGGACTCGGTGGGCATGCGATTCCGATCAACGCGGTTGGTATCGATATTTGTTATTACTGTGGGATCATCAACGACGCCGAACGCGAGACCGGCAAGGTGCCTGGGATCGAACGCGCTGTTCCCAAATCGAAGGGGGCCGAATTCTCATCGTTGCTGCACCAAGCGGCGTTGGACTTCGCAAGCAATCCTCAAGATCCCGACCTGCAAAAGTTGATTCTGCAGATCAATCCCGACGCGATGGATTTGTTCCCCGGCAAAAAAGCTCCCGCAGCGAGCCCCAGCAAGAGCAAGTCGTCCAGCAAGAGCGCGTCGGGTAAGTCGGCTGCTGGCAAATCAGCGTCGACCAAGTCGGCCGCCCCCAAAGCAGCCCCCGCGAAGAAGACGCCGAAAAAGTCGACTGCTCCTAGCCCGCCCGACAAGGCACCGTTGAAGGGGATCGCGGCATCGATCAAGGCGAAGAAGGCTAGCGCGTCACAGCCGTCCAAGGCAACGCCCACGAAGAAGGGTGCGGCGAAGCCTAAAACCGCCAAAGGGGCCGGCGATAAGTCGGACGCGGACGAGGCGACCAAGCCGGCTCGCAGTTCGACGAAAAAGCTGGCTAAGAAAAAGCCCCGCTAGCTCGCTGACTCACCTCGCTTGAGCGATGGTTGAGCGTTGTGAACGTCGGTCTTTTGGTTGGCGTTTTGGTGGCGATAATCTCCTCTCTCTTTGACGCTTCCGAATTTGGATAGACAGCAATGGCAGGCCACTCCCATTGGGCTGGAATTAAGCACAAGAAAGCCCTCGTCGATAACAAGCGTGGAAAGCTTTGGAGCCGGTTGAGCAAGGCGATCATTGTGGCCGCCAAGTTGGGCGGCGGAGATCTCGATACCAACATCCGGCTCCGCAAGGCGATCGATGATGCCAAAGCGGTCAGTATGCCCAAGGACAACATCGAACGGGCGGTGAAGCGGGGAACCGGTGAGCTCGACGGCGGGAACTTGGAAGAGATTCTCTACGAGGGGTATGGGCCGGGCGGAGTCGCAATCCTGTGCGATGTGTTGACCGACAATCGCAACCGGACGGCGCCGGAGATGCGAGTTCTATTCGAACGCAACGGCGGTAATCTAGGGACGATCAATTCGGTCGCCTATCTGTTCGATCGCAAGGGGTTGGTGCTGTTTGCTGCCGAGACCGATGAGGAACGGTTGACCGAGGTTGCACTCGAAGGGGGTGCCGACGACATCCAACGCAGCGATTCGGGTGGTTGGGAAGTCACCTGTCCGCCGGAGAGCTTCAGCGATTTGTTAGCCGCCTTCGAAGCGGCTCAGTTGCAGCCGGAGCTGAGCGAAGTGACCCGTTTGCCGCAGACAACCGTCGAGGTTGAAGGTTCGGTCGCTCAGCAAGCGATGCGGTTGTTGGATCTTTTAGACGAGCACGACGATGTGCAAAGCGTCTCGACCAATCTCAGTATCACTGATGATGCGGTAGGCGACGAAGCGGACGGTTGATCGGTTCGACGTTGTTCCTCGGTACCTAGTGCTTCTCGTTTTGCTGCTGGAACCATTGGTCCATCTGGTCGCCAAGTCGGCTCGCTAGTTCTTGGTGTTTGCTGGAGCCGGAGAGGTCGACGAGTTCATCGGGATCGTTTTTCAAGTCGAACAATTGCGCGCGGCCGATTTTGGGATAGCGAATCAGTTTCCAACGCGCTGTCCGAATCATGCGTTGGGTCTCCTTGTAGTACCCAAAGACCGCAGGGTAGATCTCTGTCTCGGGAGATCGGAGGATCGGCACGATGCTTTTGGCTTCCACGGTTTGGGGGATCGGGATCCCCGCCAATTCACACGTCGTGGGATACATGTCGCGCAGATAGATCTGTGCCGCGGTCCGTTGGTTCTTCGGAATTCCGGGGCCAGCGATGATGAACGGAACACCGATCGTATGTTCGTACATGTTTTGTTTCCCCATCAACCCGTGGCTTCCGAGCGCCAACCCGTGGTCGCTGGTGAATAGGATCACCGTGTTGTCGTAGCGTCCGGACGCTTTCAGCGCCGCGAGGATCCGGCCGATCTGAGCGTCCATGTCGTCGATGACTGCGTAGTAGGCGGCGATCTCCTCGCGGACGTCCGTTTCGGTCCGCGGCCAGGGGAGCAGTTGTTCGTCGCGGCCGTCGATGTTTCCGTGATCGAAAGGGTGTTTGGGCAGCAGGTTTGCCGGCACCTGCATCTCGGACGGTTTGTATTTGCCAGCGTATCCCGGCGGGATGATCAACGGATCGTGGGGAGCTGTGAAATTGACGTGCATGAAAAACGGCTTGTCGGTTTTGCGCTGCAGCAGCTGGATTGCGCCGTTGGCAATGTACTTACTGGTCTCGCCGACCACGCCGATTCCTTTCTCCAGTTCCGGCTTGCCGTCGGCTGATTTGAAAGTCCATCCGCGATAGCCGGTGATCAGGCGGTTGTGCCGGCCGTAGCGCGGCTGGCGCCCCAGCGGTCCCGCACCACCGCTGCTGAACAATCCGCTCGTTTCATCATAACCGCGCGTCTTGGGTGCGCCGTCGTTCATCCATTTTCCGCAGTACCAAGTCTGGTAGCCGGCGTCGCGGAGTGCATCGGCCCAGAAGACTTGTCCCTTTTTTAGCCGGCCACCGCCGTAGGGAACGCCGTTGTGAAATGCTGTCGCACCGGTCAGGATCTCCGCGCGACTGGGGACGCACAGCGGAAACGCAGAGCTCGCTCGGGTGAAAGTCATCCCCTCGCGAACCAGTTGGTCCAGGTTGGGAGTCTCGATCACGGGGTTCCCCAGCGCCGCGATCGTATCGGGTCGCTGGTCGTCGCTGACGATGACAAGAAAGTTCGGTTGCTGTTCCGCGGCGGTCGCTTTTGCAAAACCTGTTCCGACAAAAAGCAACGCTGCAACTAAACCAACCCGCCGAACCCGATGTGCATAACCCATCATGACCTCCCGTTGTAAAACGTCAGTCAGGATTCTATCGCATGGCTCCCTTGGCAGCAAAATTATCAGGGACGAGCGTCAGGGCTATCGGTGTTTGTGCTTAGGCAAATTAGCCGCCACTCGCTAGCAGCTTGTCGGTTTAATCAGCCGATTGGGCGTTAGTCCCGGTTCCGCTGCCACTAAACCGGTGCTAACGCCCAAACAGCTAATGCAAGGAAGCTCGTTGTGGCTAAACCGACAAGCTGGTAGCGTCCGGTTGCTAAGAGCGCCGGACGCCGGGGGAGACGGGCGCTAGTATTTGCCGACGTGCTTGACCTGTTCCCAGTACTTCTCGAAAGCGCCCTCTTTGTGGAAATCGGGACTGTTATCGAGGTCGTGGCACTCCATGCATTTTTCGCGTGCTTGGTCGAGTGGCAATCGCATCGCATCCCGCAGCTTTTCGAGCAATTCGTCGCTCGCGGCGATGTCACCCTCTTCGGCGGCGACATGTTGCGATCCTGGGCCGTGGCAGTTCTCGCAGCCGTTGGCGACCATCTGGGGTGTCGAATCGAGGCTCAGGTAGCCGCTCAGGTAGGGGTAGTATCCTTGCGGGTTCCATCCGGTCACGTGGCAGCTGAGGCATTCGGGATCAAAGTGGCGAGCGATATCGCCGCGGTCGTTTGGCGGACGGACTATCGATTCGGTCGCGTGGGCATGCGGGGTGCCTTCCCAAATCTCCATCGCGGTGGTGTGGCATTCGCCGCACTTCTCCGATCCGACAAACTTGCTGCCGCTGGCGTGAGGGATTGGGTTTAGCCCCAGGCCGCTGAGGCCGAGATTCTTTAGGTGGTCTTGATAGACGGCCAGCGACTGCAGCATTGCCGGCGAATCTTTTAGGGCTGCTGTCAACGGGATGCGAGCGTATCGGCTGGGCGACCCGTCGTCGTAAAGAGCGACCAGGCAGGCGTACATCGCCTTGTGCCCAGTCAGGATCATGTGAGTGGAGGCGGCGTTCTCAACCGTTTGTGGTTTGTAGGTCGGTTCGCCAAACTCGTTGGCGATCACGACTAGATCGATTCCGTCCAATTGGGCGCCAAGGGCGTTGATGTCTTCTTCGGCGTTGTTCCCGCCGTAATAGAGTAGCACCTTGTAATCGCAGTTCTCTTTTGCCATCGCGGCGATCGACGCCTTGATCGCTGGGGCGACCGGATCGACGACGATTTCGTCACCCAGGGGCTGGCCAATCGTTTTGGGGTCGAGGATCGATGTGACGCCAATTCGTCTGCCGCCGGATTGGATCACGCGTGTCGAGGGGAGCAGTTCGGGGTCCAGCAGGGTGACGTTGGCCGATACGAATTGTAGGGCGCTGTCGGGGTCGCTGGCCGCTTCGGAGAGAAGCAGGCCGACGTCCAATCGCAGGTCATCGGGGCCGAACCCGATGGCGCGATAGCCCAGTGTTCGCAACGAAGCGATCGTTGTCTGGAACTTGATTCCGGCCTGCTGGCCGTAGCGGCGGACTTGGTTGCCGGCATCCATCGGGACGACGTTCCAGCCCAGCGTTTCGATCTCTTTGATCAGCGAGTGGCGTCGGGCCAGGCCGCCTTTTTGGTTTTCCAATCCAGTGCAGCCACACGGTTCGATGTATCCGTGCTGTTCGCCGGTAAACAGCATTACCGTGCTCGGCTTGGGCCAGCTCTTCCAACGGTTGTCGGTTTCGGTATCAATCGTGGCTACGGTTGAATTGCTGGCGTCGGCTGGCAGTTCGGTTCCGTTGTCGTCCGCCGGCGGGGTAGGGGCCTCTTCCGCTGCGGCCGCTTCGCTTGGTGCGGCGGCAACTAGCGATGTTGCCTCCTCGGGCACTTGTTCGGTCGTTTGTTCGTTGTCGGAGAGAGTGGGGGAATCCGGAAGGCTGTCGGTGTTGTTGGGGGGGCTGTTCGCTGTATCGGTCGGTGTCGGTGAGGGGACGGCGGCCGTAGGTTTCGCTTCGGTCGGCTCCGCCGCTTCGACGATCTCGGTTTCCACGACCGCGGAATGAGCGGGGGTGGGGGGGGCTGGACGAGTGGGTTCTTTCGTCTCCTGGGCGACCGGAGTGGGATCGTTGCAGCCGAGGAGCAACAACAGACTGCAGGTTGCCGTCAGGAAGGAGATGTATGTTTTGCGCATATTGGTGAATCGCCCAGCGTTGCCGAATTTTCCCTAATTGTCGACCGCGGTCACCTCTACCGTCAACCACAGCTTGAGTGGTGACAGTTTACTATTTTGAGGTTCCAGCATGACATAGCCGGTATCGAGTGACTTCATTCCGCGAATGATACCCAGGGGAGCATCCGGCTTTATTTTGATATCTATCGGAATCGATCGCAGCGATCCTCGGCGATTCTCTTCGCCCAGAGTGACTGCGAAAACATTCTCGGGCTTGATCTCCCCAACCTTTACGACCAGATCGTCGTAATCCTTGCCGCGAATCACGAGATGGATTCGCTCATCCCCCGGTTCCCCTTTTCGAACTGTCCCGAAATTGAAACGGTAGCCACCGCCGCCGCTCTTCTGGGATTGTTCCAGTTTGCTGCCCCCCAGCAGTCGCAGTGGGCCGACGATATTTCCCGAAAGATTCATATCAAACGATGGACTGACCGCTTCGAGATCGTCGCTCTTGTAGTGGACGCGTAGCACATGGTTTAGCGCCCCCTGTCGCAGGCCGGGGTTGATCTTCACCTGGAAATCGAAGGCTTGCGTGGCGGCATGGTGTTTGCCATCGGTCTTTTCGTCGGCCTTTCGCTCGGTCCAGTGGACTTCGGTCAGTTCTTGGACCGGGGCGTCGAGGAATTCAGCCGAGACGATTTCGATGGGGGCTTCGTCGTAGCTGTAAGCGGTCATTTCCAGATCGATCGGTTCGCCCGAGGTGACGTTACCAACGGCCCAGTCGGTTGGTTCGGTCAGCAGCGATTCGACCAGCGCCCCATGAACGGTCAGCTTCAATTCGATGTTGTCGGGGTCGTTGGTTTGGATCGTTGCGGTTTGAGCAAATTCGGCACTGCTGGATCGCGTTTTCCAAGTCAGTTTGATATCGGATGTCTCACCCGGTGCGATCGATTCACTTTCGAGTTCACCCACGGTGCATTTGCATGTCGATCCGGTCACCTTCAATCGCAGCGGTCCGGTCCCCGTGTTGCGGATCTTGAATGCGTGTTCCCCTTCGGTGTTGCGGTGCATGACGCCAAAGTCGAAATCCTTGTCGCCAAGGAGCTCGATTCGCCCGGTGTCATTGGGGATCAAGGAACTCAAGTACTCGGGCAGTTGCTCTGCGTCAAATCCTTCGACTTCGGTGAACGGGCCAAAGTCATCGACTAGATCGGTCGAATGATTCGATCCGCTCATTTTGCCGATCGAGATGCCACCGATCAAAGCCAGCACGATGATTGCTAGGACACGCATGAATTTTCAGGTCTTCGATGGAGGGGAAGGAGGCGGGTCGATTGGTTCGACCGACGAGGGATTCACCGATTTTTAATCGTTTTCTACGGTTGGACCCTGGTTTCGGTTCGCCCACGCCTGTTGGACGCTTATCGATTCTAGCGGGTTGCGGCCATCCAGCGGGCGGTCGGCAGGCAGAACTTGCAACAAATTCCAGTCCGATTCGATGTTTTTGTTGACCTCGGCTAATCGCGCCGCTTGTTGCCAAGCCTCTTCGGCCCGTCGGTTTTCACCGCTGGCAGCGGCGAAAACAGCAACCTGAGCCGTGATCTGAATGCTTGTCGGGTCCAATCGCAGTGCGATTTCGCTCGATTCCAACGCGGCTAGCAGGTCCTGCCGATCGCCCCAGCGGTGGTAGATCCTCAGCTGGGATTCAGCTAGTTGCTGCCAAGCTCGTGGATTGGCGGGATCGCGGCGCAGGACTTCGTCTTTCGCCTGCTGCCACTCTTGTCGCGCTGTTGCCGTCGACTGCTGCATCAATACACGCGTCAGGACCGATTCCAACTGCATTGCTGGCCCAGCATCCCAGCGGTCGGCCTCTGTCGCTTGTCGCAGCAACTGGATCGCCGTGGGGGCGTCGCCGGTGGCGATCCGGTCCCCCGCGCTTTGAGTCAGCGCTAGCGTTTGCATTACGGGAGTGAGCGTGGTGGTACTGAACAGAGCCAGCAGCCCTAGGCCTGCCAGTAGGCTCAGTTGTCGAGGAGTGCGCGCGTTCGCCTCGGCAGGCAGCTGGCGCGAGCTGATCGCGCCGATCAGAGCCCACAGCGGAATCGCGATCCCCGGCGTCGTCCAACCTCCGGAGAAGAGCAGGGCGGCCAGGACGGCGAAGCAGCCCGGCCAAGCGATCGCTTCCCAGTCGACATCCGTCCCGAACCAGCCGGCCATGAAATAGACGAATGTCGCCGCCAGCGGGATCGAAATCAGATAGGGTTCGATATCGGGAGCGACGCCAAACCAGGGGCCCAAGAACCAGACGCTCACAACCGACAGCAACGCACCGCCGCAGATCGCCCAGTCGCAGGTGCCGTTTGTCGCTGAGCCGCTTCGCTGGCTCGATCCTTCTTGGTCGTTTGTCGGTTTAGCCGAATGTTTCTCTGCGTTGCTTCGGCTCCAAGCTGCCGCCAGGCTCCACAAGATCGCCAGGCAATGAATTCCGACCGGCAGTCCCGCCGCGGTCGCTGATTCCAACAGGAAGTTGTGCGGGTCGGCGATCATCTCGCTCATCGACGCAGCTTTAAATCGCGGGTAGGTCGATTGAAAGTTCCCCGGCCCGGCGCCGAACCACAAGTGGTCGCCTAGCATTCGCAGGCTGCTGGCCCAATATTGAAACCGGAACTGAACCGACAGCGGGAATTTTGCCAGCAGGGCAGGGGAGTGGGTGATCGCCGCGCCCAGGCAGGTTCCTCCCAGGGCACAGGCAACCGCGACCGCTCCGGCCAACCGCGGCACAAGTGTTGCCTTTCGCTCCGCGAAAGTGCGTTCCGCTGATGAGCCTTTCGCAGAGCGAAAGGCGACATTCGACAAGGCACCGCCAACAAATCGGCAGGCCAGCATCGTGATCGCTGCGGCGATCGAAAGAATCAGCACGATCCGACTACCGGTGGTTAGGATTCCCCAGGCGAGCAACGCTGTGGCGAGCGCCGCCGCCACCGTCTGCCACTGCGTCAGTTGCAGTTTCTGTCGCCACAGAACCATTCCGCCGGCGATCGTGAGTCCCATGAACAGGATCACCGCCGCCGACGTCGACAGGCTGAACGTCGCCATCGATTCCGCGGCAAACAGTCGCCCTTCGTACTGGTAGCGGAGCGCTGATCCGGCGGGAGCGTCGAGTCCGGCGAGTCGCAATTGTCCGTCGGGATCCTGACGGTATTGCTCGATCGATGCGGGGATGCTGATGTATTTCTGATGGATCGTGTGGACTGCCAGCGTCGTTAATGACGCTAACAGGACGATGGTAAGACACTGTTTTTGGGCTGTCGTGACGATCGCGCGTCGAGTCGCTGCGTAAGTCGCCAGGCAGCCGAGCCAGACCCAAAACTCGTTGATCGCAAAACGGAGGTTCCCGCGACCGGCGACCGACCACGTGGCGAGGCCGACCCAAACGACGAGGGCCAGTAGCAGCAGTTCGGTCCGGCGGCCCTGCGTTGGTCCGGCGGGCCAGTAGAAAAATGCAGCGATCGCCAGCGGTAGCGTCAGCAGGCTCAGGTAGGTCGCCGATCCCTGCTCCACCGCCGTGCTGTCGGCGGGGGCCATCAGGGTCGCGATCAGCAACGCCGCAATTCCGAACCGAGCCAGTGTGCCGGCGTAAGCGACCGGCGGCCAAGGGGCTGCCGACGCATCGCTCCGGCCGTCGCGATGGCTCGGCTCAGGCGGCTTCGGCTTGGTGGTCGTCAGTCTTTGTTTTTTCTTCGCCAACCGGTCGATTCCAGAATCACAACGAGAGCGAGCATGCAGAGGACGATCCCCACGACGATGATCGCCGCTTGGGAATCGACGCGGCCCAACAGCAGCGCTGCCAGACCACAGGTTCCCGTGACCAGATAGATCGTCAGAACAGCTTGAACTTTCGTGAGTCCCAGATCAACCAGCCGATGGGAGAAATGGCTCTTATCGGCGACGAACGGGCTGCGTCCCTCGCGGATCCGAATCCACAGAACCGTTGTCATGTCGTACAGCGGCACCGCCATCACGCACAGCGGCGCCAGGATGCCATGGGGCCGTTCGCTCCCTTTGTAGCCGGCGTAGGTCGCCGCCAGGGTTGCGATTCCGATCAGGAATCCGACCAGGTAGCTGCCCGCGTCGCCCATGAAGATCTTTGCCGGAGGGCGATTGTGCCACAGGAATCCCAGCAGCGATCCGACGACGACCAGCAGCAGCGCCGCGACAAAAAACTGCGGCTGCTGCGTGTCGGGATCGGGACTCAACAGCATCACCGCCGCCAGCATCGCCGCGATGATCGCCGCCACTCCGCCGCTCAGCCCATCCATGTTGTCCAGCATGTTGAACGAATTGATCAACGCGACGATCCAGATTACCGAGAGTGTCGACGTCACCAGCGGGACGGGAATGAAAGCGGTCAGGCCGTAACCGAGCACCAAAACGCTGGCGATTGCGACAGCGAATTCGATCGCCAGGCGAAGTGTCGCAGGCAGGCCGCGCCAATCGTCGACGAGCCCCAACAGTGTCAGGACAGTCCCCGCTCCAAGGACCAACCACAATTCGCGGGTGCGAAATCGCAGCCCGTCGACATGTTCCAGGACGCTCGCCGGCAACAGGTTGGCGACCATCGGCAGGTCGATCAGGTACCAGACGGTGATCGATCCCGCCAGGAAGGTGCCGATGATTCCGGCCCAGATCCCTATTCCACCGCCTAGTGGCGTGGGAGTGGTGTGGACCTTCCGCTCTCCCGGTCGGTCGACGAGTCCTAACGGTTCGGCGAACCGACGCATCACCGCAACGACGATCCAACTGATGATCGCAGCCGGCAGCGTGGTGACTGCGAGCAAGAACAATAGCGATCGTAGGTCGAGCATTCGCGAGGGCGTTTTTTTCTAGGAGGGGCGTTTGGGCTACACGCGGTCGATGTAGCGATTAAAAACGTTTTCGAGCATCTCTTGGCGGCCGCTCTGGTTCGCGTCGGCTTCACCCTTTTCGAGCATGTAGGCTTCCAGTTCTTTTAGGCTGGTCTTGCCCTGTTCGATCTTCTGTCCGATCCCCGAATCGAAGCTTGCGTAGCGCTCGCTGACAAAGTTTTCCAACGCCTTGTCGGCGCGGATCGCAGCAGCGATCTTCAGCCCGCGAGCGAACGCGTCCATGCCGCCGATGTGAGCGTAGAACAGATCGATCGGTTCGAAGCTCTCGCGACGCACCTTGGCATCGAAGTTGACGCCGCCGGTGGTCAGACCGCCGTATTTCAGCAGCATCAGCATCGTTTGCGAGGTCAGGTAATAATCGGTCGGGAACTGGTCGGTGTCCCAGCCCAGCAGCATGTCGCCGGTGTTGGCATCGATCGAACCGATCATGTCTTGGGCACCGGCGTAATCCAATTCGTGCATCATCGAATGGCCAGCCAACGTGGCGTGGTTGGTCTCGATGTTCAATTTGAAATGGTCGGTCAGTTCGTACGCGCGAAGGAAGTTGATGCAGGCCGCGGCGTCCGAATCGTACTGGTGCTTCGTCGGCTCTTTCGGCTTCGGTTCGATCAGGAACGGCCCGTCGAAACCGATCTCTTTGGCGTAGTTGACCGCCATGTGGAAGAACGATCCCAGGTGATCTAGTTCGCGGCGGATGTCGGTGTTGTAGAGGTTCTGGTAGCCTTCGCGGCCGCCCCAGAAAACGTAGTTCTCGCCGCCGAGTTCCTTAGTGACTTCGAGGGCTTTTTTAACTTGAGCGCCGGCGTACGCGACGACGTCGGCGTTGCATGACGTGGCCGCACCGTGCATGAAGCGGGGGTTGCTGAACATGTTCGCCGTTCCCCACAACAGCTTGATGCCGGTCCGTTGCTGTTCCTCTTTGAGGACGGCGACGACGGCGTCGAGGTTGCGGTTGGTCTCGGCGAGTGTTGCGCCTTCGGGAGCGATATCGCGATCGTGAAAGGCGTAGAACGGAGCTCCCAGTTTCTCGATGAACTCAAACGCCACGCGGGCTCGGTTGCAGGCGTTTTCGACTGAATCGGTGCCATCTTCCCAGGGACGGACAGCCGTGCCGGGGCCAAACGGATCCGATCCCGTGCCGCGGAAGGTGTGCCAATAGACGACGCTGAATCGCAGGTGATCCTTCATCGTCTTCCCTTCGACAACTTCGTCGGGGTTGTACCAACGGAAGGCTAGCGGGTTGTCCGATTCAGGACCTTCGTAAGCGATCTTGCCGATTTCGGGAAAAGCAGTCATGGCAGCTCTAGAATAATAAAGGAGTTTGGAGGAGGCGCGATTCCGGCGCGGGGGCCTTCGGTTCGATTCGCGTGGTCTTGCATAGGCATCTCCGCCGTTAAGGGCAGAGTATGCAGCGTTTCGTGCCACGCAAGGTCGGGACCGCCAATATCATCGACGCTCCGAACGCCGGAAACAAGTCCACGGCGGCAGCGAGTGGAAGCCGTTTGCTGCGGCGCGATTGTCGGCGGTTCGATCTAGGAAACGCGTATTTGCGGCCGCGAACGCCGATTAGCCGGCAAATTTCGCGATTCGGAACGCCGTCGCTTGGCCTTGAGGCGAGACGTTCAAGCTGACGAAGTTATCGCCGGCCGGGACGTCGTTGGAGCTGACGACGTTGATAGGACAGTCGGCGTCGGGGGTCTCGTAGTTCAGCGTCGGCCACAGCGAACCCTCGGAAAGGGCTTTGATGCTGGCGATCGCTTCGACCATTCCGCCACCGGCACCGAGGTTGCCGAAGTTGCTCTTGGCGGCAACGACTGGCGGCGTGTCGGGGCCCAGGACTTCGACGATCGCAGCAGCTTCTTGGATGTCGCCGTCGGGGGTGCCGATGCCGTGGGCGTTGACGTGACCGACGCTTGTGTCGCTGTTCCGCATCGCACCACGCAGTGCGTTGGCCATCGCGGTTTGGATGAACTGAGGCCCCGCGGTGCTGCCAGCGGTCCCGGAGCCAAAGCCGATAACTTCGCCAAGGATCTCGGCGCCGCGAGCTTTCGCGAATTCCAGTTCTTCCAGGATGAACGCACCCGCTCCTTCGCCTAGCACCGAACCGGTGCGGTCTTTGTCGAACGGGCGACTCAATCCCGCCGGGTTTTCACTTCCGCCGGCCAGAACTTCTTGCATCACCACGTGCAGCGTGCGGAAGGGATTGATCCGCGTGCCGGTCGCTCCAACGACCATCGCGTCGACGATCCCACGAGAAATTGTCGAGACCGCTTCGCCGATCGCCGCTCCGGGAGAGGCTTCGCGCAAGGTGAGTGAATTGTTGGCACCACGCAGATCGTTATAGATCGCGATGTGACTGGCGGGCATGTTCGGCAGATACTTCAACAGCCACAGCGGATTGACTTCGGGCAGCCCCAGTTCGCTCCAGCGTTCGAATTGGAAGCGTCCTTCGGCATCCTGGCACTTGCGAATTCCGGCGGCGAATTCTTCGGGCAGCGTCATAATATAGTCGCTGCCATAGAGGACGCCGGTGCGGTCGGGATCGCGAACGTCGGACGAGAGTCCCGAATCGTGCAGTGCCAATTGAGCTGCCGCGACGCCCATCTCGATCTCGCGGCACATCAGCTTCAGTCCCTTTTTGATCGCGCGTTGGAGCTGTTTGTCCAACGGACCAAATTCGCTGATGCTGCCGGTGAAGTCGCGCGCCTCGGCGCCACAACTGATCGACATCGCATCGCTGGGGAGGGCTTGCAGCAGGTCGACGCCGCTCTTGCGGTCGCGCAATGCTTCCCACACCGCTTCGACTTGATTGCCCAGCGGGCTGATTAGTCCGACACCAGTGATCACAACGCGGCGAGGAGAGACGGAGTCACGCATATTCAAAGCAATTTGAGAGGTAGCTTGCCAAACCGGGCATTTTATCCCAACCTGGGCTGGAGTGAACGGGGTGGGGCAGGGTAGGGCGGGCTAACTTGGCAAGAACCGCTGGAAAGACGGGGATTCAGACCCCCAAGGTGAGACCATTTTCGCGTCGTTTCTAAGCTGATTTAACGCTTGGGGCTCGCACGGTTTGCTGGCTGATCCGCTCGCCTGCCGATCGATCTTTTCGATTCGATCGGATTAGTAACGGCCTCGGCTGATGCTTCCCGCGACCGCTGCTTGGGGAGCGGGAGCAGGAGCGAGTCCTTCGCCGGCGCGGCCGCCAAAGGTGATGAACAGCAGGGCATCGGCGCGGCCGGGGGTGTTGCCGATGAAACGGTCGAGGTTCAGCAGTGGATTGGACGAAGTTTGCCGATCGGGGCTGGCGATCACGCCGCACGACAGCAGCAGGACCATGTCGGAATCCCAGCGGAAGCGTTCGTGCAGTCGCCAGCTGACGATCTGTGGCACTTCGATCTGCGTGCGGTGCGATTGTCCGTTGGGCAGCGGCAGGTCGATGCCGACTGGAACCAATTTATCAACTTGGTCGATCTGGGCTCGGATCACGCATTCGATCGTTTTGCCATCGGTGTCCAACAGCGGGCTGATCTCCAATTGATAGCCTTCGTGGACTTCGCTGATCTCCGGTTCGTAGGGAGGCCAGACGGTCGACGCTTGGCGGATCGTGCGGACATAGGTTCGCCCTTTGGTGCTCGAAAGCGATTGGGTTTGCCCGTTGTAGATTGTCATTTGCGAGTTTTGCGATTCGCGAGCGTCGGTTCGCGAGTTGAGCATCGAAATCAGGACGGCGGCATTTTCTTTAGTCAGCAGCCAAGCTTGGACACCTGGCGATTGCACGTTGACGTCTTGGATCAACGGCAGGGCGCGAGCCCGCCAGTTGGGGCTGGAGACGGTCAGCAGACGCATTTTCAGGATCTGAGGATCGGTGGGGCCGTTGACGAATCGGTCGACCATCTTTTTGACAACCGCTTGCATCTCCGGCGTGTGGTAGGCGGTCAGCATGTTGCGGTTGGTGCTCAGGAACCCAAACGGTTCGGAGAACCAGACGTCGGTGCCGGTCTCTCGCAGCACCCAATCGACGACAGCTTGTTCGGGCTTGTCGATCTTCGACAGATTGTTGGTGTAGCGGCTCAGATCGTATTGCCGGAACTCTTGGTTCGCGTCGCGCGGCAGCTGTCCGCTGACCGAAGTCGCCGCGGTTGTAGCCGGTGCGCGTTGCATGCTCGGCGGTGTCGAGAGTCCACCGGTTGTGGGTGGCGGAGTGACTTGGGCGTTGAGGCTGCGCGCGGACGTCGCAAAACCAATCGCCAGTGCGATCGTGAGCGATGCGTGTAGGGTCTTTTGGAACATGCGTTGCCTTCCTTGGTCGCCGTCTGCCAGCAAGATCGATCGATTTTGTACTCAAAATGGTAGCGCGTTGGCGGGAGTATAGACAGGCGAAGTCGCGTGGGCCAAGAGCGAATCCCGGCATCGGAGCCGCAAAGCTTGAGCCCTTTTTTCAAAAAGCCTTGAATGCGACATCGTCGACAGCTTTGCTGGCAATTGCGCTAGGCCAGGCTGGACGTTTACCGTTTCGGATTGACGCGTCTGCGTCCGCAGAGGCTTTGGGCAGTCCGCGTCTTAGGTGTTGCGGAGGCGAGCTTGCGATTGAAGATCGGTATGTTGTGCCGTCAGTTTTTCGGTGGGCAATTGCAGCAGTTCTTCCAATGGCTGTTCGGGCTGTTGCAACAATCGCTGCAGTAGCTGGATTTGACCGGCGAGCACGCCCGCTTGTTCGCCTTCCTGGCGTGCGGAGCTGAGCAGCCATTGCTGGTCTCGAATCGCTTTTTCTCGTTGGTCGTACATGACGCGGTCCTCGGTTTGGGATGCGATCCGTTCAACAACAGAAATCGCTGCATGGAATTCGAGATCAGGAAGCATCGCCTGCAATTCCGCTGCGGAGTACCGGTCGGCCCGTAATAGGAAGAAAACCCATTGTTCGATCCGACTGGCTCGGCTGATTGTTTCGGCTAATAAATTATACTTTGGCAGCTCGATCGTGTGTACTTCGATCCCGCCCGTCAACCGGCGTCCGCTGGTCATGTCGCCCTGTTCAAACCAGTGGTGCGGTTGTTGTGTGTCGCGAAATAATTGGTCATTAAGAAAGCAGATCGAGATAGCCGGTCGGAGTGTCCAGTAGTTGCCACCGCGTTGCATCTGGTCGAGGTACAGCGAGCAGGCGTAATAGTTCAGCCGTTGCAGCAAGCCGCCGACACGTGATACCTGCATCCCCACGTTCAACGATCGACCCTGGTCATCGCGGGCTCTGACATCCAACACGATCTGTTTCGCATCGGCGAATTCTTGGTAGTTGAACGGATTGAGGATCTCCACGGCGATGATCGGTGAAGCCCGGTCGAGCACGGCATTGAGAAGTCCGATCAGCGCCCGAACATTTTCTGGGCTGCCAAAGATCTTCTTGAACGCAAAATCGACTAAAGGACTGATCCCCAGAGCCATCGGGCACCTCCGCCCCTTATTGTCGCCGAGGCCAGAGTCCTTGAACAAGCCAGTCGCGTGGGGGGCGGCATTGCGAGCCAGGATGTTCTCGAACCGGCGTTCCCTGTCGTCGGTCTGCTTCTTTCATTAGGATTGAGGTGCTTGCGAGACAATGGCTCCCCCACCTCAAAGAACTCGACGAATGAAACATATTCGCAATTTTTGCATTATCGCCCATATCGATCACGGTAAATCGACGCTCGCGGATCGTTTGATCCAGTCGTGCGGCGGTGTTTCGCTGCGCGAGTTCCACGATCAGATGCTCGATTCGATGGATATCGAACGCGAGCGGGGGATCACGATCAAAAGCAATACCGTCACGCTGGATTACCGAGCCCCCGATGGTCAGGACTATCTGCTGAACCTGATCGATACGCCCGGGCATGTCGATTTTTCGCACGAGGTCCGCCGTTCGCTGATGGCTTCCGACGGGGCGTTGATCGTCGTCGATGCCTCTCAGGGCGTCGAGGCGCAGACTGTCGCGAATCTCTACCTGGCGATGGAATACGATCTGGATCTGTTGCCGGTGATCAACAAGATCGATCTTCCTGCCGCCGATGTCGATCGGGTTCGCGAGGAGATCGATTCGGATCTGGGGCTCGATCCGTTTGCTGCGATTCCCGTCTCCGCCAAGACGGGCGTTGGGATCGACGACGTGTTGGCTGGGATCGTCGAACATCTACCAGCTCCCACCGGCGACCCCGAGGCGCCGCTGAAAGCTCTGGTCTTCGACGCCCACTTCGATAAATACCGCGGCGTGATCCTGCAGGTTCGCGTCATGGAAGGGACGCTCAAGCCGCGCGATATCATCCACTTCATGCATACCGATCGCGACTTCAAAGTCGATGAGCTCGGCTACAACCAACTGAAACTCGTACCTCGCAAACAGCTCAGCGCGGGCGAAGTCGGCTACATCGTCGCGGGAGTCAAAAGCGTTCAAGACATCGAGATCGGCGATACGATCACGTTGGCAAATCGCCCAGCCACCGAACCGATTCCTGGCTATCAACCGGCGCGCCAAGTTGTCTTCTCGTCGGTCTATCCGATGAGCACCGACGAATACCAGGACCTGACCAAGGCCTTGGACAAACTTGCCATCAACGACGCCGCGTTGACTTACGAAAAAGATAGCTCCGCTGCGTTGGGCTTCGGCTTCCGCTGCGGCTTCCTCGGCTTGTTGCACCTGGACGTGATCCAGGAACGGTTGCAGCGTGAATTTGACATCGGGCTTGTGATTTCCGCTCCCTCGGTGAAGTATCAGTTGACGATGACCGACGGTTCGACGTTGGAAGTCGACAACCCGAGCTATTGGCCCGACCCGATGAAGATCCAGTCGGCGGCGGAACCTTATATCAAGGCGACGATCCTGACGCCCGAGGCGTATGTCGGCCCGATCATGGAGTTGTGTCGAGATCATCGCTCCGAATCGCAGACGATGAACTACCTGTCGGCGGGACGTGTCGAAGTGGTCAGCGAGATGCCGCTGGGCGAGGTGCTGTTCGATTTCTATGGCAAGTTGAAGATGATCACCCGCGGCTACGGATCGTTCGATTACGTGCCGATCGAATATCGCACGACCGACGTGGTGAAGGTCGAGATCTTGGTCAACAAAGAACCGATCGATGCACTCTCTTATTTGGTCCACCGCGAAAAGGCTCGGACGCGAGCGTTGCACTACTGCGAACAGCTTGCCGAAGCGATTCCACGACACCAGTTTAAAATCCCGATTCAAGGTGCGATCGGCGGCACGATCATCGCCCGAGCTACGATCCAACCGTACCGCAAAGATGTTACGGCCAAACTGTACGGCGGTGATGTGACGCGAAAGAACAAGCTGTTAGAGAAGCAGAAGAAGGGTAAGGCGAAGATGAAGCAGTTCGGCAGCGTGAACATCCCGCAGAAGGCGTTTGTCTCCGTATTGCAAGCCGATAAAGACTGATCGGTCGGTTTCGTTCTTCGATAGCTCTAGCATTCAATAGTTGGTCGGCGTGATGACAAACCTGACGATCGCGATGCACGGTGTTACCGGGCGGATGGGAACCCATCAACATTTTGTCCGCTCGATTTTGGCGATCATGCGTCAAGGAGGCGTCCGCGCTGCCAACGGAGAAATGATTCTGGTGACGCCGATTCTGCTTGGACGTAACGAAACGAAGTTGCGACACTTGGCGGAGGTTGTGGCGGACCAAGAGATCGGGACGCAGGTCGCTTGGTCGACCGATGTCGACGCCGTCCTGACCGATCCCCGAGTCGATATCGTCTTCGATGCTTCGAGCACTCAGATGCGGGTGTCGATCGTCCGCCAGGCGGCTCAGCAGGGCAGGGCGGTTTATTGCGAAAAACCGATCGCCGTCGATGTGTCACAGGCGATGGTATTGGCCGAGCTTTGTGAATCGGCGGGAATCAAAAATGGGGTGGTCCAGGACAAGTTGTGGTTGCCGGGCGTTTGCAAATTGAGAGCGCTCCGCGACGAAGGCTTTTTCGGCGACATCCTCAGCGTCCGCGGCGAGTTTGGTTATTGGGTCTTCACCGGCCATGATCCCGATCGCCCGGCGCAGCGGCCTTCGTGGAACTATCGTCGCGAGGACGGCGGCGGGATGATGTTGGATATGTTCTGTCATTGGCAGTATCTGCTGGGCGATCTGTTGGGCCCGATCGATCGCATTCTGGCTCACGCGACGATCGATCTGCCCGAGCGAATCGACGAGGTGGGCAACGCCTATCCCTGCACTGCGGACGATTCGGCGTATGCGATTTTTGTGACCGAAAGCGGGATCACGTGCCAGTTCAATTGCTCTTGGGCGACGCGGGTGCGACGCGACGATCTGTTGACGATCCAAATCGATGGGACCAAGGGCTCGGCGGTCGCTGGATTGCGAGACTGTTGGGTTCAAGAGATGGCTGCGACGCCGCGGCCGGTTTGGAATCCCGACATCCCACAACCGATCGACTTCCACAGTGGATGGCAGAAGCTGCCCGACACGACGACCTACGACAACGCCTTTAAGGTTCAGTGGGAGTTGTTTTTGCGGCACGTTGCGGCGGACGAACCCTTTCCTTGGACGCTGCGTCGCGGAGTCGACGGGGTGGCGCTGGCCGAAGCCGGGCAGACGTCATCGGCAGAACAACGTTGGGTTACGCTCGGCGGATCGCCTTGAGGAAACTTTGAATCTGCATTGCCCATACTAGCACGAAGCGCAAGCGAGTGATGGGAACACATTCACACATTGATTCACTCGCTTGCGCTTCGTGCTAGTATCAAATTTCGAGCGAAAGACGTTCCCTCGCGGCAACCGTTTGTTCACGCGAATTTAGCCCGTTCGTCATGCGTCCTGAACAATGGAAATGCTTCCACCGTTTCGATTCCCTCGGGCACATATTCATAAGCGGGTCGGGCGTGTAGGCTGGGCCAGTGGCATCGGTTCGCGGGCATGTCGCTAGGGCGGGGCATCGCAACTTTGTGCTCCCATTTGCAGGGGGCCAGCCGCCAGATGGTGTCCGTTGCCACCGAACCTATCGCCCGATACGTTGTCTCAAGCGGCGGGTTGGCGATCGGCAAGGATCCATTGAATGCAACGGGAAGAGGGATGAAGGGAAAGAGGAAAACGGGTTGAACGAGCAGCAGGGTGAAGAGTGCGATTTGTCGACGCGTCACGAGCGGATCGGTGCGATGTGCGCTGTTGGTGCCCATATGATGTGGGGCTTTTTTCCGCTCTACTGGCACCTGCTCGATTACGTTCCCTCGGCTACGTTGACGGCGTATCGCGTGATTTGGTCGTTCCTGTTGTTGATGACGCTATCGATCGCGATGCCTCGGCTGCGTCGCGCACTGCTGCAGCTTCGTGAGCCACGGAAATTAGCGATCTACGCGGCGACAGCGACGATGATCGGGATCAACTGGGGTGCGTTCATGTACGCAGTCGGCAGCGGCCAAGTGCTGCAGGCCTCTCTGGGCTATTACATCAATCCGCTGTTGAACGTGCTGCTTGGAGTCGTCGTGTTGGGCGAACGCTTAAAGCCATTTCAGTGGATCGCCGTCGGCTTTGCCGCAGTTGGCGTCGCCGTGATGGTGATGATGGGCTCGGGGATGCCGTGGATCGCGTTGGCGATGGCCTCTGCTTTTGCAGTCTATGGTCTGCTGAAAAAGAAGGCGACGTTGCCGCCGTTGGAAGGATTGTCGATCGAGACGGGGCTGCTGTTTCCCGCCGCCTTGGCGTTCCTGTTGCTGCAGTCCCCCGATCCGGGCGCACAACCTTACTCTCCGGTCACCTGGTTGCTGTTGATCATCGGTGGAGCACTCACGATCGCCCCGCTGGCTCTGTTTGCGACCGCAGCCAAACGCGTCACGCTGACAACGATTGGGATCCTGCAATACGTGGGTCCCACGTTGCAGTGGTTTGTTGGAGTCGTGTTACTGGGCGAAGCGTTTGGCGGCAGCAAGCTGATCGGTTTTCTGTTCGTCTGGACCGGCGTGACCGTCTTCATCGTCGGCGGCCTGCAGATGCAGAGCCGCGCGACGCGGCAAGCCCGCCAAGTCGCCTTGGCCGAATAGAACAATGGTCGCCTTTCGCTCCGCGAAAGTGCGGTCGGCGTGCGCACTTTCGCGGAGCGAAAGGCGACCATCCGAAGGCGTCGCTTCTTACTTGCTCGGCTTGGTGAATCGCAGCAGATAGTTTTCTTCGAACGCATCGACTTCGACTTCATCGGTGAACTGGAAGCCGGCCGCGATGACTTCGCTTTGGAAGACCTCTTTTCCAGCCCGAACGTGGCCGAGGATGAACTCGCGCGATTTGCCTGGAATGCGGTCGAAGTCGATCAGGACCAATCGTCCGCCGGGTTTCAATGCACGGTAGATCGACGCCAGCGATTGCATCGGTTTTTCAAAGTGATGGTAGGTGTCGCAGATGAATACCAAGTCGACCGATTCGGAAGGCAAGCGGATCGATACGTCGGTGCCGAGCACCGGCGTTAGGTTTTCGATACCGTCGGCTGTCGCTCGGGAGGCGATGTGCTGTAGGAAGTTTGGCGCGATGTCGACGCTGTAGACCCATCCGTCCCAGCCGGTCGTCTTGGCGAACAACTGGCTGTAGAAACCGGTCCCCGCACCGACGTCGGCGATCCTTTCGCCCGGTTGGATCGCACACGCTGCCAAGACGGCTTTTCGCCCGGCGTAGACCTCGCGGCTTTCAACTTCAAAACGGTCCAGCCATTCGCTGACGTTCAGTTCCGGATCCTTGAAGTTGTCGTTGATCCCTGCGGGCAACGGAATCGTGGCGGGTGCTTCGGTTGTCGTCTGTTGGGCTTCCAGTCGCGCCGACGTTTGGACCAAGATGGTAACTATCACTGCTATCGCGGTGTGGAGAAAGGATCGGTGAGTCATCAGTTCTCTCTTTCCTGTGGGGCTATAGGGTCGACTTGTGGTTTGTTTGCTGGTCTGTCGACAACTATTGTAACAAGGGCCCAGCGTCTACGTTTGCGCTGAACGCTCGGTTGCGCATCAGTCCGATTTTCCTGACACATCGGTGACTGTGGTTTGTTTTGCTGGGATCTTCTTTGGTGGGCCGGTGCTGGTCATTTGGTCGTGCATCCCCAGGCCGACGAAGGTGGCCAGCAGGATGCTTGTCGCCAGCAGGCCCATCCCCAGCCAACGCGTTCGTTTGATCTGCCACCACATCAGCAAGCCCGAACAGCCCCAGAAGACCATCGAGACGAACATCGCATCGACAAGCAGTGCCCACAGCCATCGGATCTCGACGACCGGCGTGTAGATTCGCCCTAGATGCATCCGTTGCAAGAAGGCTTTTTTGGTCAGTTGCGGCCGGTCGTCCTCGCGAACGCTGTTGACGCTGCCATCGGCCAGGTTGTAGCTGACGATGCAGGGGATGCCATCGGCTTCGGCCGAGAAGACGACGCTCAGTTTTCGATATCCGAGGCTGGCGCGGTTCGAGGGCAGCCCCAGTTGGTCGAGCACTTCGGGAATCTGGCGTTGGATATCGGCGGAAACATTTGGCTGGATCTCGACTCGATAGACCTCTGCCAACGGATCGGGTTTATCATCTGCCGCGTCGTCAGTTTCGGCGTCGACAAGTGTCGTGCGAACTTCGCCGTCGCCGGTGACGGGGTTGACGGCCAGTTGGTGTTTGGCGGTGGGTGTGTTGACGTTGTATTCGAGGTGGCCGCTGAACAGCGGTCGCCGATCGTCCGTGATGCGAAGCTTGGGGCCCTGCGATTCGGACGATTGCAGGTTGATTTGTTCGACCACCGCAGCCGCCGTCTTTTCGGCGGATGTCAGGTCGGTCAAAAGACCGTCGTCGAGATCTGCTGCGTGATAGGTGGTAACTTCGTCGGCGGTAAACATCCGCGGGTGATTAAACATCCAACCGCTGAACCCATACATCAGCACCCAGGGGAACATAAAGATCCCCGAGTAGAGATGGATCCGTCGCAGCAGCATCACCGTCGACCGGCCCAGTTTTTCAGCTCGCGTCTTCTTTTTGGGCAGCCGCCGTGACGATTCGCCGTTTGCGTTATCGAGATCGTCGGTCGAATTGGGAGTGGCGGATTCAGTCGAGCTCGACATGGCAGGCGTTGAGGATTGGGGAGGTGAATCGCGGCCAATGCGATCGCGCGGTGGATCGCAGTTACGCTCGGCGGATGCATTGTAGAGTGAGATGTTCGCCGCAGGGGGCGGCGGTCGTTTAGATCGTTGCTGCAATCTGGGCAAGCAACAAGGGGGCAATCGAGTCGCCTCACCGCGTCGGCAGCAACGTCAGAGCGTGGGGCAGGGCAGGGGAGGTGGATCGGTTTTGATGCAAAGCGCCTCGATCTGCCGGTCAGCCGTGTAAGTGGAGTCGGACGCAGGAACGAAGAATCAATAACAAAAGCCCAGTTAGTATTTCGGGAAGATATCTGGGGTGGGGAAACGTTCGTTAACGCTAGAAGCCCCGTCGCTGAGGTATTCCTCGCGTGGCACGTGGACGTCGGGCCAGTTTGCAGGGCGGATGCGGACGACTCGCGTGGGGCGGATCCCTTCGGTTATGAGGTCCATCTCAAAACGGATCTGGATGCCGCTGCTGCCTAGCGGGACGTCTCCGGGCGTCGTCGTGACTTCGAGGATGGAGCCTCGCGCGGCCATTTGTGAGGGCCCCGCGGTGCCTCCTTCGGTATGCTTCAACGTATTCTCGGCCGCATTCATCAGCGCTCGGATACCTGTCTTGAAATCAGCGTAGAGGGAGGCATCCATACCGCCAAACAGAGTCGCGGTCACGGTGGCGTGGCCGAACTTGCCGTACTCGACGGCATCGACCCAGGCGGGCATCCAGCGGCTGCGGATAAAAGCTTTGTGTACTTCGTTTTGGTTGTCGGTGGCTCGTTGCATCGCGGTGCCGTCGAGCCAGATGTCCGAGATATGGAAACGAGTGAACACGCCGCCTGGGGTGGGCTTCCAGGTGAGTCCGAGCAGGACGGCTTGACCGCCGAGGGATTTTTTGCCGCTGGCGGGCCAGCTGCCTTCGTCGATTAAATCCTTGACGCTGAGTCGTTCACGACCACGCCAGATGCGGGTGGCGGCGTCAAAAGTCATCGATTCCATGCTCGCGTCACCGCCATCGCTTTGCTTCGCTTCGAGGCTGGCGACGATCGTCCCTTGGTTGTTTTGGAGGTTTACTTCTTTGAGCTTCCAGACCTTGCCTTCGCGCTGGCAATGGCTGGGCTCGTCTTCGAGCAGGAGGACGTGGTTCTCGGCGGGAGCAATTCCGGCACCACTGAGGCTGACGGTTTTCTTGCGGTTATCCACCGGAAGCACCGGTACGGCGGAGATCGTGGGATCGGGCGGGAGAAAGGCCCGGACGTGCATGATCGTGCCTAGCGGGATGTCGCGAAGATCCGCCGGTGCGCCGCGATAACGCACGATGCCGTAAGGGAGCATGGCGAAGGGGTGCGGGGCGTTTCTGCGGAACACGCCGATCGATTGCACGCGGATGCTGCCGCGGCGATTGGCATGGTCCACGAACACGAGTTCTCCGCGGTAGGAATGTGATTTTTCCAGAGGGGGAAACATTCCCGGTTCAGGTCGGAAAGGCTCGTCCGCGCTGGCGGCGTTTGCGAGCAAGGAGAGACTGATGTAGAGGGCCGCGAGCGATGTGAGGGTGGGGTGCATAGGATTCGAGTTCAAATTTAACATGTGTGCAGATCGGGATCGCAAGGCGAGCGGCAGGTGGAAACTTACCGGAGTAGAAAACTTGTCCTCGATGTTCAGGAACAGTGGAGACAACGGTTCTACGATCGCCGGGGAATTTATTTTCCGCCGCTCGGCAATGGGCCCGTCGAGTGGCGGCGAATAGAAAAACGGTGGCAACCTAAGTCTCTGAGGGGAGGCAGCACGGGCGACTTTTCAGGGTTAGTATTTGGGGAAGATCGCCGGGGTCGGGAAGCGTTCTTCCATGTTGGCTCCATCGTTGAGGTATTCCTCACGCGGCAACTGAACCTTGGGCCAGTTTGTTGGGCGGACACGGACGACTCTGCCTGGACGGATGCCTTCGATGATGAGGTCGGTCTCAAAATGGATCTGGATGCCGCTGCTGCCCAATGGCACGTCGCTGCTCGTCTTCGTAACCTCCAGAATGGATCCTCGTGAGGCCATGTGCGCGGGGCCGTAGGCACCGTGGGTGTGCTTCAGCGTATGCTCGACCGCATTCACTAAGGCGGGGGCCTCTTTTTTGAAATCGGCGTAGAGGGATTCGTCCATGCCGCCGAACAAGGTCGCCGTCACCTTGGCGCGACCGAACTTTCCATATTCGACGGCATCGATCCAAGCGGGCATCCAGCGACTGCGGATAAAAGCCTTGTGCGTTTCGGTTTGATTGCGGGCAGCGCGTTGCATCGCCTCGTCGTCCAACCAGATGTCCGAGATGTGGAATCGCGTGAACACACCGTCGGGTGTCGGCTTCCAGGTAATGCCGAGCAGGACGGTCTGACCATCGAGCGATTTCTTTCCACTGGTGGGCCAGGTGCCTTCGGAGATCAAATCCTCGACCAAGAGGCATTCGCGGCCGCGCCAGATGCGAGTGGCGGCGTCGAAGGTCATCGATTCCTCCGTGGCGTTTTCGTCACTCCCTTCCTTCGGTTCACGGCGTGCGACGATCATCCCCTCGCTGTTTTTAAGGTCCACTTCTTTGAGCTTCCAAACCAATCCCTCGCGCTGGCAGTGACTGGGTTCGTCTTCCAGAAGGAGCACGTGGTTCTCGGCGGGGGCGATTCCGGTGCCGCGATTGTGGTTCGCGTCTTTTGACTTGTTGTTGACTGGCAGTACCGGCACGGCAGATATCGTAGGGTCGGGCGGAAGAAACGCCCGAACGTGCAGCACAGTACCCAACGGGATGTCGCGCAGATCCGCCGGTGCGTCGTGATAACGCACGATACCGTAGGGGAGCATGGCGAAGGGGTGCGGGTCGTTGCGGAAGAACATGCCCGACCCTTGCACGCGGATGCTGCCGCGGCGGTTGGCATGATCCACGAAGACAAGTTCGCCCCGGTAGGAATGCGATTTTTCCAAAGCAGGGAAGGTTCCCGCTTCGGGGCGGAACGGCTCGTCCGCGGTGCTGGCGATTGTGAACAGGGAGAGGCTGAGGCAGAGGGCCGCGGGCCGGGTTGGATTGAGGAAACGCATCATACTTCGATCACCTTATTGCTGTCGCCGAATTGGTCGATTTCCACGCCCATCCGCTGAGCCATCATGAGCAGCAGGTTGCTCATGTGGGCGTTCGGGTTCGCGGGACGGCTGCACAGCTGATAGTGCTTGGTAGTGAGCGCTCCATCGGCTCCGAGCGCGTAGCCTTTGAAGTCTTCCGCCGACTGATTGAAGTCGAGGTGGCTGCCGTGCTTCAGCCCGAGATCCGACCCGCCGGCAAGGACCAGCGGCAGGTTCGCGTTTCCATGGCTGTGGCCATAGCACATGCCGCTGCCGAAGAGTGACATCGTCGAGTCTAGGAGCGGCTTGCCGTTGAGGTCGTTGGTCTCCGCGAGCCGGGTGAGGAAATAACTGAACTGCTCTACGGCAAAGGTGTCATACATGGTCAGCTTTTCCATGTAGCCTGCGTCCCCGCCGTGGTGGCTCAGTTGATGGCGCGACTCGGTGATGCCGATTTCGGGAATCGCGATGGCATCCCCTTCACCTCCCATGCTGAAGGTGGCCACGCGTGTCACGTCGGTTTGAAAGGCGAGCACCATCAGGTCGTAGACCGTGCGGAAATAATCACCTGCCATTGTGGTGGCAATATCGCGGTTGGTGCGTTTGCGGTCCGCGTCGGAAACGACCGGCAGCGGCGTGTCGAGCCACGCATCGGCCCGTCGCGTTCGGATCTCCGCCTCGCGGATGGAGCTGAGGTATTGGTCCATTCGTCCCTTGTCCGCCGATCCCATATTTTTCTCAAGACGGCGCACTTCGGCGAGGTTGGCGTCCAGGACGCTCCCTTTACGACGCAAGGCTCTCCGTTGGGCAGTTTTGCCCCCTTTCGGTTCCTCGAACATCGATGCGAAGATCTCGCTGCAACGACGCATCGCAGGCAGCCGGACCCCGTCGGCTGTCCAGGCGAGGGAATCCTGAGTGATGGCGACCTCCATCGACGAGACACGGGTGTGCTGCGCCGTGACCTCCGCCATCTTCTGGTCCACCGAGATGGTGTTCCGATCCGAAGGACCGAGCTTTCCGCCGGTCAACCAGACGGAGATGCAGTTGTGGTGATGGCTGAGGGCACCCGGATGATGCAGGCCGCTGATGGGCGTGATGACCTGGCGATGCTTCTCCAGAGGCATGAGCGACCTGGAAAGCTGGTAGTTCTTGCCCGGTGTGGTGATCTGATAGTTGAGTGAATGGACGCCGTTGGCGAGATAGATGAAGGCACTGCGGCGAGGCGAGGCGGTTTCCTTTTCAGCCGCCCGCAGAGGAATCATGCATTCCAGTAGGGGCAGGGAGATCAGGCTGCCCATGGCACGAAGGGCATGGCGGCGGTCGATCAGCCAGGATTGGGAAAGATAGTTGCTCATAGGATTCTCATTACTTTGGTTGGTTAGCGTTTGCGGATCAGGTTGGACAGGGCCACGGCTCGGACGACATCTTTGACACGGTAGTCGTGCTTTTTGGCTTCCGCCTGGATCGCCGCCACTTCCTCTTGATCGTCCACGGTGAGGACGCGGCGGAGAGCGTAGGTGCAAAGGTGTTCGATGAAGGCCCGCGCGATTTGGTCGCGGTCTTCGAGCAGCAGCTGTTTGAATTGGACAGAATCCTCGAATGAACGGCCGCCAGGTAGCACGCCGGAGGAATCGATCTTGGGATCCTCACCGAGGCCCGCCGCGGCCTTTTCGTGGGTGCGCCACTGGCCGATGGCATCGTAGTTATCCCAGGCGAGTCCCAAGGGGTCGATTCTCGCGTGGCAAGCGGCACAGTTGGCGTCGCTGCGATGCGCCTCGATCTTCTGGCGAAGGGTGGCCTTAGGGCTTTTCGGCGGAGTGGGTTCGATGGCGCTCACGTTGGCTGGCGGGGGCGGGGGCGTTTTGTTGAAGATCGATTCGCTGACCCACACGCCGCGGTGGACCGGGCGATGGCGAGTGCCGTCGGAGGTCAGCCCGAGTACCGCCCCCATCGTGAGCAGACCGCCGCGATGATCCTCGGGCTTCAGCGCGACGCGCTGAAAGCCGCCCGACTTGGGTTCCGGCAGTCCGTAGAAATCGCACAGCCGGGCGTTGGCCATCGTCCAATCGGAATCGATGAAACTGTCGATCGGTAGGTTCTTCGCGAACATCTCACGGAAATATTCGATCGGCTCAGATCGCATGCTCGTCTCGAGCCACGCGTCGTAGACGGGGTAGAGCTTCTTGTCAGGGGGAAACATTCCCACGCGGTGCAGTTGCAGCCACTGTCGCGAGAAGTCGTCGACCAGGCGATGGATCTTGTCGTCCGTCAACATCCGGTCCACTTCCTGCTTCAGCCCATCACCATTCAGGGAGCCCGCTTGGGCAGCGTTGAATAGGATATCGTCGGGCATCGAACTCCAAAGGAAATACGAGAGCCTGGAGGCCAGTTCCCAGTCGTTGAGGCGTTCGCGAGCCTCCGGTTCGCCCTCGACGAGGTAGATGAAGTGTCTGGAGGTCAGCACGCCCACCATCGCGACACGAAAGGCGTCGGCCGTCTTCTCTCCTGCTTCTCGCTCGAAGCGGTAGGCTTGCAGATATGCCTCCAGCTCTTCCGTTTTCACCGGCCGCCGCCAGGCTCGTTCGGCGAAGCGTTGAAGATGCGCTGCGACCACTTCGGGCGCCGCGTCATCGGGAGGGACAAGATCGTTGCGCAGTGACTTTTCAGATTCCGTAACAAGTGGTCCCTCCCACTGGATCCAATCGAGGAGCACGGTGGAGAAGATGCCGTTCCCCTTGTCATCGAACATCTGTGGAGCGTTCGGATTCAGGAGCAGGGTCTCGCTGCTGTGTGTGAAGATGTAACCGCCTCGGCTGCTGAGCGCATTGCGGAAGGCGGCACCGGCTCTTCGGTCCACTACATCGGTCGCCACCACGCAGAAGTGCAGGCTCGTGGGCATCTCGAGAAACACCTCGAACTCATAAACCTGCGGACTATCCTCCGGGGCGGTGAGGTCAAACTCGATGAGGCCATCCACCGTCTCCTCACCCGTCCGCTTGCCGATGCTCAGATGGGCCGGCTGGCCATCGGTCGGCCGGATTCCACTGGCTTGGATGCGGACTTTGTACAGCCCACTGTGCTCCGGCCCCGTCCTTCCGAACCAGTTGGACGAGAGCGCGTTCTGGACATTGCCGGGAAACAGCAGATACCGCAGCGGCCGCTTGATGCCGAATCGGTCCAACGCCGCTTGTTGGGCCTTGCCACCGCGGTACCGCAATTCGGCAGCAGTCTTGTGGACTTTGCGTGTCTCGCTGGAGGTAGCGGGGAAGGCCCTGTCGAGGACGAGTTCCGCGGCGCGGTAGTAGCGATCGATATGCGATGGGGAGAGTGAAAGCTCGGACCCGATGCGCTCAAAACCATGCCATAGCGTATCTTCGTTCAACTCGCCCGGCTTGGTGGGATCATAGCGCACGCCGAGCAGATCATAGACGGTATTCTGATATTCTTTGCGACTCAGACGATAATGTGCCACTGCTGGTCGGGCCGCCATCCGCGCCGCCCGTCCCTCTTTAAGCCTCGCGTCGAGCTTCGCAACAAATGCCGAGATCTCCGCCAGCGTTGGCTGCGGCTCGTTCTCGGGGGGCATCTCGCCGCTGTTGATCTTCTCGAGCGCCTCCGCCCAGTGATGGCTGTCGATGCCCGACTTGAAATCGCGAGAGAGTTGGTTGATCCGCACGTCCCCCTCTTCGTTCTCAGGGCCATGGCACCGCACGCAATGCGTCTCCAGGAAGGCTTCAAACGGTTCCGACCCGCCGGCGGCACTCTCTAAGCCAAGTCCGGCAGCGAGGAACAACAGGGTGGCGATGAAGCAGCGAGGCACCTTCGAGGTGGGAGGAACGACGAGATGGGGTTCGATGAATTGGTTCGTCATTGGAAAGTAAGTTCTCTGCATTGCAATAAAAACGGAGTCTCGATTTGCCTGCTTCCGTCAGTCCAGCTCACGCATCGGCTCGGTATTGGCGTCCATCGGGTTGCCACATCTCACGAAGTTCGAAGCGATCGGGAGCGTGAGACCGTAGTGCACGCAGCGGCTGCTTAAACGATGTGATGGGGATGTGTTTCACTTTACTTCCATTTTGTGTGATTTGCACGCCCCTAGAAGGGTGCGTCATGCATTGGCCCCCAGTCTCGTTGGCCTGGCTCGGGAATCGCTGTAGCGCAGCCGTGCTTCGGTTTTCTCAGACGTTGCAGGGGAACAAGAACAGCCATTTCTCGCAAGCGATCGATGGCGACGTGGCTCGTGAGCGAAAAACGATGGACCGGACCAGAGTCTCCTCGTGGCGGTGATTCTGGTTTCCGCCCGTCGCAAGTTTGCTCGGGAAAAATCTACGGAAGGGCAGGGCAGGGGGGCTTTGGCGGATTGGGGCTTGATGCGACCTTCTGCCTATGTCGAAGGTGAATCACGGTGCCGCAAGGCCTGCGAGGGGAGCGGCGAATGGTATCGCAGCTGCCGTGATAGTCGCGCTTATTGCCCGCTTTTCACGTTTTCTCTTGAGGTTTATGCGATTATCGATAATATAGGAATTGTGATCTGTTGTGAGGCGAGGGGCGGATGTTTGAACGGAAGTGTATGAGCGACGTGATTCGCGATCGCATCGCGGGCCGGATTTACGACGGTTCGCTGCAGCCGGGAGAGAGGTTGCGCGAGCTGGCGATTGCGGAAGAGTTTGGCACCAGCCAAACGCCAGTTCGTGAGGCGCTGCGGGAACTCGAAGCGCTCCGCTTGGTTCATTCGGAAGCCTACAAAGGGACGCGTGTTCGCGAGATCACCGCGCGGGAGATGACCGAGGTCTATCTGGTCCGCGCGATCCTGGAACAACGCGCCGCCGAACTGGCTGGCTCGCGATTAGAAAACAACGTGGAACCGTTGGATCGAGAGGTCGATCGGATTTGTGATTCCGCGGCGGATGGGGATGTCGATGGGTACGCCCGGCACAACCTCGACTTCCACCGCCAGATCGTGGTCGCGGCAGACAACATGGTCCTGCTGCAGACCTGGGACTCATTACGTTTTGAAGCGAAGATCCGCATCAACTTGATACGCAAGATGCCGTCGATCGTTGAACGCGCCGCCGAACACCGGCCGATCGTCGCTGCGTTGCGACGCGGTGATGGGGACGCAGCGGGGCGATTGTTGCGCGAACATTCCGAATCCTTTGCCGCCGTTTGGGCTGAAGAAGCCGCCGCACAATTGAAGACGCAAGAGATGGAGGCGCAAGAGACATCGTCCTAGCCGACTTCGCCAAACCCTCCCCAACCCACCGCTGGATCGCGATCGGCGATCCACAAAAAATCCCACCTGAATTTCGACCTGCCACCCTGAGACTGTTCTGTCATGTGGATCGTCCGCTTGGCGCTGATGCGCCCCTACACCTTCGTCGTCGCATCGATGTTGATCGCCATCGCCGGCGTGATCTCGATTCGTCGGATGGAGACCGACATCTTTCCGCAAGTCAATATTCCGGTCGTCGCGATCATCTGGAATTACGAGGGGATTCCGCCGGACGAAATGGAGAAGCGGATCGTCGGCAGCTTTGAACGGGTGCTCTTCTCCACCGTCAGCGATATCGAACATGTCGAGAGCCAGTCGCTCAACGGGATCAGCGTCGTCAAGGTCTTCCTGCAGGAAGGGGCAAGCATCGAAGCGGCGATTTCGCAGATCGTCGCAACTTCGCAGCAGTCGCTGAAGTCGATGCCGCCGGGAATTTTTCCGCCGCTGGTGATGCGGTACAACGCGGCCAACGTGCCGATCGTGCAGGCGTCGATCGGCAGCGATGTGCTGACCGAACAGCAGTTGTACGACTTGGCGATCAACACGATGCGGCCTGGATTGGCGCCGGTCCGCGGTGCGCAGCTGACCTGGCCGTACGGCGGCAAAGTGCGTCAGATCATGATCGATATCGATCCGGAAAAACTGCACGCCTGGGGCATCTCGCCGGGAGAGATCTCCGAGGCGGTCAACGTGCAGAATCTGATCCTTCCCTCCGGATCGGTCAAGATCGGCGTTCAGGAGATGAACGTCCGGCTCAACGGCAGCACCCAGGCAGTCGAGGCGATCAGCGAACTGCCGATCAAATCGATTGGCAATCGAACGATCACGATCGGCGACGTGGCGGTGGTGCGCGATGGTTTTGCCCCGCAGCGGAACATCGTCCACGTCGATGGAAAACGCGGCGTGTTGCAGCCGATTTTGAAGTCCAGCGGATCGACGTTAGATATCGTCCGCGGAGTTCGCGATCGGTTGCCGGCGGTGTTGAACACGTTGCCCGAAGCGATGAAGGTGACGCTGTTGGCCGATCAATCGATCTTTGTTCGCAATGCGGTGCACGGCGTGTTGGTCGAAGCGGCGATCGCCGCGGGGCTGACCGGAGCGATGATTCTGTTGTTCTTGGGGTCGTGGCGTAGCACGCTGATCATTGTGATTTCGATCCCGCTTGCGATCCTCGCCTCGATCACCGTCATGGGCGCGCTGGGCCATTCGCTCAACGTGATGACCTTGGGCGGGCTGGCTTTGGCCGTTGGTATTCTGGTCGACGACGCAACGGTGGAGATCGAAAACATCCATCGCAATCTGCATCAGAAGAAAGGGCTCACGCGGTCGATCCTCGATGGAGCACAACAGATCGCGATGCCTGCGCTTGTTTCGACACTCTGCATCTGCATTGTTTTCCTGCCCGTCTGGTTTATCACCGGAACCGCCCGCGCACTGTTTGTGCCGATGGCGATGGCGGTGGTCTTCGCGATGCTGGCTAGTTATCTGTTGAGTCGGACGTTGGTCCCGACGATGACCCGCTATCTGTTGGCTGCGGAGGTCGACCGCTATGTGACGGCCGATGGTTCGGCAGACGGAAGCGGGCTCTTCATGCGACTTCACCACGTCTTCAATCGCGCTTTTGAATGGATGCGGGGGATCTATGGCAGTGGCTTGTCGTGGCTGCTGGCGCATCGCATCGCCGTGACGGTGCTGTTCCTCGGTTTTTCGCTCGGGTCCTTTGTGCTGTTGCCCATGATCGGGCAGGATTTCTTTCCCTCGGTCGATTCGGGGCAGATGCGGTTGCATGTGCGAGCCCCTGCGGGAACGCGCGTCGAAGAGACCGAACGCCACTTCGCCCGCGTGGTCGATACGGTTCGCGAAGTCATCCCGGCCGAAGAGATCGAATCGATCATCGACAACATGGGGATTCCGAACAGTGGAATCAATCTGGCGCTCAGCGATGGCACGTTGATGTCGTCGGCCGACGGTGAGATTCTGATCACGCTGGGGCAGGGGCATGCGCCAACCGACGTCTACAAAAAGAATTTGCGTGGCGAGTTGATGCGCCGCTTTCCCGAATTGATCTTCTTCTTCAAACCGCCAGATATCATCACCCAGGTCCTGAACTTTGGACTCTCGGCCCCCGTCGATATCCAACTGGTGGGACCGCGAAGGAATCTGGCAGCCAATTATGAAATCGCCAAACAGATTCGCGACCAGCTGCAAGAGATCCCGGGTGCGGCCGATGTGCGGATCCACCAGGTGCCCTACGCTCCGGAGTTGCAGATCGAAACCGATCGAACCCTTTTGAGTCAGTTGGGGATTTCGCAGCGTGAACTGGCCAACGATGTGTTGGTTTCGCTCAGCTCCAGCAAACAAGCGGCTCCCAACTACTGGCTGGATCCGAAGAAGGGGATTCAGTATCCGTTGGTCGTTCAATCGCCACAGCGCCAGGTGACTTCGGTTGCCGCGATTTCGGCGACTCCGATCACGTCGCGCGAAGATGCCAATGCGTCTCAGTTGTTGGGCAACCTGGCTCAGGTGACGCGCCGCGTTGGACCAACCAACGTGACCCACTACAACGTGGCACCGAGCCTGGATGTGCTGGCCAATGTCGAAGGGACCGATCTGGGGAGCGTCGCGGCGGAGGTCGATCGCGTGCTGGCCGGATTCCAGGATCAATTGCCGCGGGGGACGACGCTGAAGGTTCGCGGCCAAGTCGACAGCATGCGTTCGTCCTTCACCGCACTCTCCTACGGCGTGCTGTTTGCGATCGTGTTGGTTTATCTATTGATGGTCGTCAACTTTCAATCGTGGACCGACCCGTTGATCGTCTTGATGGCGTTGCCGGGAGCGTTGTGCGGCATCATTTGGATGCTGTTTGTCACGCAGACGACGATCAGCGTGCCGTCGTTGATGGGAACGATCATGTGCGTTGGGGTTGCCACCGCAAACTCCATTCTGGTCGTCACGTTTGCTAACGATCAACGGCGACTCGGCAAGAACGCGCACGATGCCGCTTGGGCGGCCGGCGTGACGCGGATTCGCCCCGTCCTGATGACGGCCGGAGCGATGATTCTAGGCATGTTGCCGATGGCGTTGGGGATTGGCGAAGGTGCCGAACAGAACGCTCCGCTGGGACGCGCGGTGATCGGGGGACTGATGATGGCAACCGTTGCCACGCTGGTCTTTGTGCCCGTTATGTACAGCTTGATTCGCGTCAAACCACCGCGAGCTATCGAAGATCTGGATCGAATCGAGGAATTTGGGAAAGCATGAACGAACACACATTAACAATCGACGCCGATACGATCGACGACATCGGCGATCCCGCTCCGGTGCCCAACGTGCCGGCGTGGAAGTTGGCTTTCTTGATCCTTGCGCTAACCGGAATGATCGTCGCCGCATTTTTTGTCGGCTGGTTGCCCAAGACGCATCGCCAGCAAACGCTTGTCGAGACGGTGCAGCGGCAGAAAGCGATGCTGCCGATCGTGGAGATCGTTTTGCCGAAGCCGGCCTTGGAGACGGTCGAAGTCACTTTCCCCGGCGAGATCGAAGCGCTCGAAGAGACGGTGATCTATGCGCGAACCAGTGGCTACTTGAAGCGGTGGCACGTCGACATCGGTGACACCGTCCAACAGGGCCAACTGTTGGCCGAAATCGATACGCCCGAGGTCGATCAGCAGTTGCAGCAGGCTTTGGCAAATGTCGAACAGCTCAAGGCGCGTCGGGAAGTGGCTGAGACCAAGTTGGAGCTGACTCGCTATACGCTGACCCGATTGGATGAATTGCTTCAGTCGCAGGCCGCCTCGCGTCAGGAATACGATGAGAGTCAAGCGGAGTTTGCGGTCGCCGAACACCAGGTGAAAGTGGCGGATGCCGACATCGCTGCCGGAATGGCTGAATTGCAACGGATCAAGGAATTACAGTCGTTTGCGAAAGTCTACGCGCCGTTCGCCGGGACGATCGTCGAGCGTTCGATCGATCTTGGTCAGCTGGTGACCTCCGGCAGCGGACAGGCTCAATCCCTGTTTCGTTTGGTCTCAACCGACCGTGTCCGGGGCGTCGTGCACGTTCCTCAGATCTACGCATTTAACATCGAGCCCGGTGAACAGGCTCAGCTGTTGGTGCGCGAAATGGCGGACAGGACCTTCGTCGGCGCAGTCGCCCGCACCGCGCGATCGCTCGACCTGCAAACCCGCACGATGCGAATCGAAATCGAATTCGACAACTCCGACGGCCAACTGCTCCCAGGAGCGTACGTGCAGGTCCGCCTGCCGGTGCGTCGTCCCAATCCACCGATGTTGATTCCCGCATCGGCGTTGATCTTTAACGCCAGCGGTTCGCAGATCGCAACGGTCAACGCCGAGAACTTGGTGGAGCTGCGAGCGGTCGACGTCGATGCCGACTACGGGAACGTGTTGGGAATCGCCACCGGGATCGAATCGACCGACCGAATCGTTGTCAATCCAGGCGAACGCTTGGTCGACGGCATGTCGGTAACCATCGCCGAACCCGACGCCGCGGGTTGAATGAAGCAACACCGAAGTCCCAGCAACTGACGCTCAGACCGAAACAAAACCGCGGCAGCACCGGCCGCATAAAGCCTACGGCGCGAGCCGCAGGAAAGGTTGGGCGTGGGCTCAGCACGGAGCCTCGGATGGGAAGACTGTCTCTCCGGCGAGGGCCGAAGGACCGGCGATTTGCATATAGCTCTGGTCAAACGGTGCGAGCCTAGCGAGCGGAGTGCCCGCTGATACCTCCTATTGAAACACTGTTTAACCTGTCGACGAATACGTCCGAGTTGAAACGTGTTGCTTTGGCGAGTTAGAATTAGCTCGCGAATGAATCAATAGGAGTCGTCTCCACATCAACGGGCGACAACTCGCCGCCACGGGCATGCGTGATTTGAAACCCACTAGGAATCATCCGATGATCTTTGAGTACCGGTGTCTTGCTTGTTGGTCCTTGATTTGGGTGAGTTGCATCGGTGCAGATGGAGTTATATCTGCTGAAGAAGCAAACCCCAACGCAAGAGCAGCAGACAGTCGCGTGTCGTGGCAGGCACAAGTTGTCGAGAACGCGCGGATCATGTCGCGAGTGAAATGGAGTCCCGTCGCCAGTGGAATGCCGAAGCGAGGAGGGTATTTCGAAAAAGGAGTCGAATACACCGGTGTTCCCTATTCAAGTGTCAAATCTGTGGGACGCTATGTCGGATACGACATTTTTCTCAAGACATTTTTGGCGGCAGTCGAGAATCCCCGCAGCGTGCTCTACACCGAAAATTTGCGTGGAAAGGTGAGCAACGCAGAGTGCTACTATGGGAAGGTCTGTTCTTCTTATACCAGCTATGCTTTGCAGTGCGGCATCTGGTATGTGAGCCGGTTGCATGGCCCGCCGCATCGCAACGGAGTTCGGGTTGTGGATTCGCCGTCGGCTCAAACCGCGGAAGTGGGCGACGTTATTTACACGCCGCCAGCGACAGCAGGTGGTGGTTCACACGTAGAACTCATAACAGGATTCACCAGGGACGCCGATGGTAAAGTAACTCACGTCCGTGTCGAGGATAGCTGGCCCCAAACGACTCGGAATAACAACCGCAGCGTCAAGAACTTCAATTCGCATGTTCGCGCTAGAGGGCGACAGTTGTTGCGGATTACCGATTTAGACGCCTGGCGCGAAGGCAATCGAGCGGAATCCTTTCTGTTTCCAAACTACCGCGAAGATTCCGCATCGCCAGAGATCAACCGCGTCTTGCTTCTCGACCTCGGGGATTGGGTCCCTTACCACAAAGGGCAGGACGTTAAGTTCAACATCATGGACAGGGATGATCAGGGCGTGAAAGCTCTTGTTGTTAAACGGGGAGAGACTGTCGTTGAAACAATCAACCGGCCCGGAAAGGGTGTCATCGAACTCTCGTTTTCAACTTGTGGCGACTACACTGCGCACTGCGTGATGGACGACGATTCGCTCAGCCAGGTGTGCGAATTCGCTGTTTGTGATCTTGATTTCACTATGCCCGTCGATGCGATAGCCCTAGGGGAAACATGGGAGATCGATATCGACTCCGAAAACATGGACGTCATCATTGTGTACTTTAAGAGCGACGCAAACAGCTACGAAGAACACAACGTGTTTGTTTCCGATCAAGAACGGCAAGCGGGAAAAGTTGTCATTCCTGCAGATATGCTTCAAGGCAAAGGGAAGCTGCAAGTGTGGCTGATAGGCGAGAACCGATATGGAAGGTTGAAGAAACGAAGAGATGCGGTGGTTGAATGATATGACATGGTGGTCCGCGTGGATCACGTTTTATCCAGGGACGTTGTTGTCTCGATTCATTTGCCTGCCGAGCCTTTTTTAATACGAGTCGAAGCGTCCGGTGAGCAACGCCGGGAATTGCCACGAACCAGATGACGCTGCGGATCGAGGGAGTTTGATTGGCAACAGGAGAGCGATTCGTGCCTGCCCCAGAAGTTGATTTGAATGTTGGTTTCCATTCGCCTTCGGTCATGTGTCAAGTCCATGCCATCGGTTGATGGATGATGAATCGCATACTCGTTTTGTCGAATCGAAAGGTACTGGAATGAAGACGTTTCTTCAGATCATGTTGTGGCTAATCGTGGCCACTGGATTGAGCTACGGCGCACAGTCGCTCGACGGCGTTGGCACTTCACCAGAACGAAGCGACAACGCGACAGCATTCGATGCAGCCCTCAGTGCGCAACCAAAGCTGTTGCGAATTTCGGGGCGTTTTGACGGCAGTGGGCGAATCCGGTTCACTCGCCGTGTCGTGCGTTACGAACACAAAAGCTGGCAGCCCCCGAGTCGTGTTCTCTTCGACGGTGAACCTTGGACGAAATTGGATCGAACACCGGCACCGTGGCGTGATTTCGGAACTCGTTTGGATCTGTCAAAGGCATGGATCGCCAAGCGAAAAGGTCGCGACGTGATCGCACTGGAACATACGCCCGACGGTTTCGATCTGTACATCTGCGACTCGCCAAACGGTTCGGGCGACTACAGCGTGACGCTTGCTATTCCGCGACGAAAATGATTTGCGGCGGGGTAAAGCGAACCTAATCCGGCGCGCTGAAGGGGGCCGTTGTTTTTGACCAGCGCTATGGAGGCGACGTAACGCTGTGTCGGAAGCAAAGGCGGACACGGGGCCCTCGCTCGCTCTGTGGCAAGGAACTCGCCCTTCGTCGGCGGTTAGCGTGGGGCTGCGGTCCTTTGCGGCTTGCTATCACTGGTGCGTTCGATTAGCCTTCTCGATTCTCTCCGGTTGCACTTTGATGATGCCGTCGATCGGCGATTCGCTTGTGCGGAATTGAGATCGCATCGCCCAAAAACTGCAGTTCTCCCGAACAAACGCAGTCACACCACGGATTAGATCATGCGTAAACGCATTCCCTTTCTTGCCGCTTTATTCGGTTGCCTGTTGGCGAACATGGTGGCGGCGGATGAAACCATCGTTGCAAGTTTGGCGGTCGAGCCGAACACTTGTTATCGCTTGCAGTTCGACGCGGAGGCGGGTGGGGAATCGGCTACTTGGTTACTCGACACGATCGATGAACATGGGGATGTCCCGCACGCGGGCAGTCACCACGATGCGTGGCAACAGATCACGCCCGAGCAAAGCCGCTACGTTCATGTCTTTCGCTCTGTCCCCAATGCAACAACGGTTAATCTTGCGGTTCGCGGCGAAGGGAAACTGCCACGAGTGAGCGACGTGCAATTGCAGGCGGTGACGGTGGAGAGCTTGTTTGTGAACGGAGATTTCAGCGAAGGGGCCGGAAACTATTCCGGTTGGTCGGAAACACTCAACACGCGTTTTGTCGAAGTCGACGGCAAGACAGCCTTAAAGATCGAGCACAACGGTTATGCGTTGACCGATCGCATTCCGGTGGTTGGCGGAGCGGACTATCGCTTCGACGCTGGGGCGGCGATGCCAAACTACGTCTTGGCTTACGATTCCGATATGCATCTTCTAACGCCGGCTCCCTACAACCGCCACCGCGAACTGAAGACTCCCGAACAGGCGGCCTATCTTCGGTTGTTGTATCAGACCAGCTTTGACCACATCCCTGCTTACCGAACAAAAACGATGACGGGTGTGGGGCTGCGGCCAGTTGATGCCGACGCTGTCGCGGACGAGACGGATCTTCCGCTGTACCCTGGCGAAGTTGTGCTCGACAGCCGAGCCGATCCACGCGAGCTTCGGGCGGCTCACGAGCTGTGTCATTGGATCCGGGAGATTACCGGCAAACGGCTGGTCCTGCTCGCGCAGCCCTCCCAACGCGACAACACCAAGTTTTTGCTTGGGGCCAAGTGGGCACAGGAATATCAAAACGACATCGACTATCTGGCCGGATCGGATGGATATGCCATCCGCCGCAGCGGAAACAGGATCCATGTATTTGGAAGCCACCCACGCGGGACGTTGTTTGGCGTTCATGCGCTGCTAGAGAAAAACACCGACATCATCTGGCCGCGGCCGCATCCGGATTTCGTCGCGGTATATTCACATGTACCCGAAATCGAATTCTCGCAGACTGATCTAATCTCCCGACCCGCGTTTAAGGTGCGTCAGATTTCCTTTCCCGGTGGCGATCGGAATCCCGTGATCAGCCACGACTGGATCGGCCGCAACGGCGGCAACTCGCCGATGAAATTAGGGAAAGGCTTCCAGTATCTGAATTGGTTGTCGGGAGCGACGATCGGCGCCGGAGGCGGCTACATTTGGAGTTTCATGGGGCTGAAGCAAGAGGACGAAACGCTATACCCGCTGGTCAACGGCAACCGCCTGCGCAACATGTGGCGTCAGCCCTGTTACACGCACAGTGACGTTCCTAAGGTCATGGCTGACGCCGCCCGCGAAATGCTGGAAAGCGTCCCGGGCCGAAAGCTCGAGTTTCTAATCTCGCGAGTGGGAGACAATTGGGAGGTCTGTAGTTGTTCCGAGTGCATGCAGCCGATTCGGTTAGCCGATGGCAGTGAATTGGCTCCCAAAGCGACAAGCAGTATCAAAGATCCGCTTTTCTTTTCGACTCGCAATTACATGATGCTGAATCGGATGGCGGAAGAGTTGGTCAAGGATTATCCCGACCTCGAATTACATACGCACGCTTACATTTTTGCCGCCGAGCCGCCCAAGGTGAAGCTGCATCCAGCGATCGTGCCTCACTTCGCTGCATACCCGACGAAAAACGAACGCTATCCCATCTTGGAACAGCCCTCCAGGCCGGGCGCTGTTTGGGGCAGGCGGATGCGACAGTGGAGCGAGGAGCAAGAAGTCCGGTTTGGATTTTTTGGCTACTACTACACCGCAGGTTTCAATGCGCTGGCCGACACGGCCGGGCCCGACTACAAGGCGCTAGCCGAGATGGGGGGCATCCACGCACATTGCGAAGGATTTGCTGTCGATTCGACCGACACGAGCAACTGGGATGTAGACGGTTGCGAGAAATGGGCGATCGCTAAACTGCAATGGGACCCGACGTTGGATCCGGCGGCACTGCGGGATGAATACATCACTCGCACCTACCGCGAAGCGTCCGAACTGATGCGGCAGTTCTACCAGATCATCAACGATTCATGGCACGATTCCAGTAATCCCACGACGGTGAATTGTCACACGCCGGCTGCGGAATTGTTCCAGAAGTTCATCGTCGATCCTGGAGTTGAGAAGCGTGCGCGGGCCGCGTTGTTAGAAGCCCGAACGCTTGCAACCGATTCAAAAACTCAAAAGTTGGTCGAGCGAGTTCTCGAAAAGTTTGACCACTATGCTGCCGGACTCAATCGCCTGCCAGTTCCGTTGGTTCCCGAATCGACCGAGCAATGGAACCAGTACGATTCGCAACACTGGTACAAGGCTCATGAGATCAGCGGGTTCAAGCGAATCGCTAATGCAGAGCCACTCGCTGAGGATACGCCGGCGCAGTACGCAACAACCGTTGCGATGATGCGGGACAAGGATCATCTGTATTTCAAGATCGATGCTTTTGCGAATGACGATCCGGCGACGGTTGCCTCGCAACCGTTGAATGCTTTCCCGCAGGGGGATCGCGTCGAAATTGTGCTTCGGTCCGGTGCCGACACCTACTATTGGGCGGTCGGTGAGGATTGCGGAACTTATTTGTTGAAGAACTGGAACACGGCGGAGTCGGCCTGGAACAACGAGGTTCGTACACAGCATGATCGAGGCGAAGGGCGTTGGTCGGTGCTGCTGGCAGTTCCATTGAAAGATATCGGCGCGGATCGGGACAGCATCGATATCGATGGCAAGTTCAGCAGGGTCGTCCATCCTCAGAGTGCCAAACGCGAGGAAAGCACTTACGACGGTCGCGGCATCTTCACCGAGCACAAACTGTTGCGCAGTCCGTTTCAGTTTGATTAGCTGTTCCCAGTCGACCGCTGATTCCTGCGTCATGCGATCGGTTTGTTATTCGTCTCGCGGGCCGTACTGTCTCGCTGTTGTGCAGACGCCTTCATCTTGAAATTACAACTGAAATTCGCTCCCATGAAAACGATCCTACAACTCGCCGGACTCTGTTTATTGTCGGGAGCCGCAACGGCGCACGCACAAACTCTGCTGAGCATTCCCTTCGACAACGCGGACGATCTCCAGCACTTCGTCGCCCCGGTCGATGAGCTGGCGGTAGAGCCCGTGTTTGATAACCAACGCTGTCTCGTCATCGGCGGTGATGTTGACGCTCGCGCGTTGAAGCCGATCGGCGTGCAAGCGTTACAAAAATACAAGCTCATGATTCGAGCAGCCGTCGACGATTCCGACACCGTCGAAACCAACGACCGGCTGCCCGAGATCCTTGCCAAGAATGGCGGCAAGAGTTTCACTGCCTGCCAATTGACGTTCTTCGACAAGGATGGTGAAGAGACGTCCTTTTTGTTGTATGGAAGAATTCGGATGCGGACCGATCCCATCTCGATCATCTCGGGGCAATTGCACGAGTTCATCTCCGTCTTTTATGCACCACCCGAGGCTGAAACGCTGCAATTGAAACTGTTGCCGCGGGGACGGAAGGTCTGGATCGATGAGATCGTTCTCGAGCGAGAGACGTCGGAGGGGACGGAGAATGGGAACCCCGATTTTCGATACGGCAAGTTCAATCTCAGCGGTTGGGATCCAGGTTCGGAGGGGCGGCTGTACGTTCGGTCCGACGGGAAAAATGTGTTGAAATGTGGAACGAGCGGCGGAAGTTCATTTTTCGCCGTGGACGATCAAGCCAGGTATTCTTTTCATTGCAAGGGAAAAGGCTACTCCAAAACCGCTGGGAAAGTCACCGTTTCGTTTTACGATATGACGGGTAAAGACCTGGGATACACGCACTTGTTTTGGGACAGAGACATGGAGGAAGGAGCCACCAAAACTGACATCAAGCCACCGCCTGGAGCAAAGTTGGCGATGCTGAAATCTTCTCGCTTGATCCTCGAAAAGGTGATGGTAACTCAAGACACGCCGGCAACGGATTAGTGTTTCTGCGATAGGTCGCGGCTGGTTGGCACTGCAGGCTATGCAAGCTTCAGATTTTGAAATACGGAAGTCTCGACTCCCCCGCGGCGTGTTGTCTCATTCATCCCAGAGGTCGTCGGTGTAGCCTTCGGGGAAGGGGTTGTAGTTCTCTTGCTGCAGTTTGCGTTTGCTGAGGTCGTCCGGTTTCGTTGCAGGCTGCTTCTTTTTGCTCCGCGGCGGCGCTGGCTTCTTGGGTGGCTTGGGCTGCGTTTTTTGTTTGGTTGCTTTTTTAGCTGGCTTTGCTTTGGGCTGGGGCAGGGCAGGGGGGCGTGGTTTGGGAATTGGCGATGGTTCTTCGGCGAGCGAGCTGAGTTCGTCTTGGATCGCGTCGGCATTAAACCGATCCAGCCAACGGGCCAATTGTTCGTCGGTCAGCGGGCTGTCGGGCTTGTGCGATTTGCCTCGCTTGGCCTGCCGATTGCCACGGCCTTGTTTGTTTTTCTTCGCACCGGTAGTGACTTGGCCAGCGAGCAGTCGTTCGTACCAGATGTCCGCGTCGACCGATTTCCCGCCGCGACGGTCGATCGCTTTTTGGAGCCGATGGTCCGACGAGACGACTGTCAATTGCTTGGGGTGCGAACTCTTTGCGATTAGGTCTTCGATCAAGTCGTCCGCTTCGGGATGGTCGACGGCATAGAGGATTTGGATTCCGCTGGAGTCGACCTGGTGGGCGTCGATCTGTTTTCCCGAGTGACGGTCGAAGACGATCGTCGTTTGGGGAAGGTCTTGCGGTTCCAAGTAGGCAGCGATCGTATCGATCAATCGCTGCCGCGCCCGTTCCAGCCATGCCGCTCCATGACCGGTTCCCATCAGGTCGGATTTGTGCAGCAGGTTGTATCCATCGATTAACAGACGCATAGATATCTACAGTGGCATTGGGAATCAAAGCCGTGTTGTCCTGCCGCGGCTGTCAACGGTCGCTTCTATCCTGTTACTAGCACGAAGCGCGAGCGAGTGTTGAATCTGTTACGAGCACGAAACACCCGCGAGTGTTGAATCTCCACTCGCTTGCGCTTCGTGCTAGTATTGCCAGGCGAAAGGCGACTCGCCATTCACCGTTTTGGCATCCGCGTCAGGAGGCGTTTTCGGTCTCCGCCGCGATCCGATTGACGGCGTTGAGCATCGCCAGGATCGTCGCTTCGACCGTGTCGGTGCTAACCCCGATCCCGCGATAGGTCTTGCCGTTATATTCGATCTCCAGCGTCGTTTCGCCTTGCGCGTCGCGACCCAGCGTGGCGCTGTGGACTTGAAAATCCTTGCACATGACTTTCATGCCGGTGATCTGTTCGACGGCCCAGAAGGCGGCGTCGATCGGTCCGTCTCCTTGGTTGACTTCGGCCGAGTGTTCTTCGTCGCCGCGGCGAAGCGTCAGCTTCACGGTCGGCGTGCTGGTCCGCGAGTTGCGAACTTCGTAATCGACAAGCGACCACTGGGCTTGGTTGTTGCCGGAGATCTGTTGTTGAATCAACGCAGTGATATCGCCGTCGTAGATCTCCTTTTTCTTATCAGCCAACGCCTTGAAGCGTTCGAAGACGACTTGTAATTGTTCGCCGGTCAATTGGAACCCGAGCTGGCGAGCGCGATCGGCAAGCGCCGCGCGACCGCTGTGCTTGCCCAACACGAGGTCGGTCTTGGCGAAGCCGACATCTTCGGGGCGGATGATCTCGTACGTGGTCGGTTCTTTTAACATCCCGTCTTGGTGGATCCCCGATTCGTGAGCGAAGGCGTTGCGGCCGACGATCGCCTTATTGCGTTGGACCGACATTCCGGTGGTGCTGCTGACCAATCGGCTCGCCGGAACCAGACGTTGGGTGTTGATCCGAGTGTCGACTTTGTAGAAGTCGGATCGGGTGCGGAGCGCCATCACCACTTCTTCCAACGAACAGTTGCCGGCTCGTTCGCCGATCCCGTTGATCGTGCATTCGACTTGCCCGGCACCAGCTTGAACTCCAGCCAAGCTGTTGGCGACCGCCATTCCCAAGTCGTCGTGGCAGTGGACGCTGATGACGGCTTTGTCGATGTTGGGCACGCGGTCGATCAACATCTTGATCCGAGCATGGAATTCAGTCGGAGTGGTGTAACCGACGGTGTCGGGGATGTTGATCGTTGTCGCTCCAGCGGTGATCGCTGCTTCGACGACGCGACACAAGAAATCGGGTTCGGTACGGGCTGCATCTTCGGGCGAAAATTCGACGTCGTCGCAGACATTGGCGGCACGCGTGACGCCCGCGATCGCCCGTTCGACGATTTCGTCGGTTGTCATCTTCAATTTGAACTGGCGATGGATCGCGCTGGTCGCCAAGAAGACGTGGATCCGTGGCTGTGGGGCTCCTTTGAGTGCTTCCCAGGCGCGGTCGATGTCCTTTTCGGCACAACGAGCGAGCCCGCAGATCGTGGCGCCGCGGACTGTTTGCGCGATCTCGCGGACAGCTTCGAAGTCGCCAGGCGACGCGATCGGAAAACCGGCTTCGATCACATCGACGCCCAATTCGACAAGCATCTGAGCGACTTCCAGTTTCTCGTTCAGATTCATGCTCGCGCCGGGCGATTGTTCGCCGTCGCGAAGCGTCGTGTCGAAGATCTTGATGTGGCGTGTTTCGGTCGATTCGTTATCGTTGACTGGCATGGAAAAGGTCCTGGAAATGCTGAGTCGGATTCGTCCAATAAAAAAACCCCGTGGCTCATCGACGAGCCACGGGGTTTGGTGATTTGTTACGTTCGCGGTTTTGCGAATCCAATCGTTCCCCTAGCACTCGCCCTTGGCAGCGCGTCGCAAGTATAGCGATAGGAGGTGCAGTTGGATGGTCATTGGGAAGACGTCGCAAATAAGGTGGAACGGGAGGCCGCTTCGATTATTGACTAGGCAAGCCCCGCGGTCAAGACAGCAGCAGGGCAGGGCGGGTTCGCGCTCTGGAGAATTAATACAACACGCATTACCACGCGGGCGTCGGGGCTCCCCCAGCCATCGCTCTGCGGATCGTCTCGCTGACTGCGGGAACGCTGGCAGAATGAGAAAAGCGGGGGGAGTGAGAGTTGTTCTTCGCGGAAGCTGCAGCGCAAATAGACTTCGCCTCGTGCGATTGGTTATTCTGCCCCCATCATCCTGCCGAAGTTTTGTTCCGCCCCGTCATGGTGCATCGGCATCCAATGCGACAGGAGACGCAACTGCCTCGTTCTGCGGAGCACCTGCTAGGCAGAGAATGATAAGCAGGTGCATTTGCAAGAGTCGTTATCTCACCGGTCAGTCCAGTAGTCGGGAGACCGCGATCCGTGGGCGACTGCGATCACCGCAATGTCGGCTCCCTCAATCCGGAAGATAATCCGAAACGGGAATCGCCGCATCAGAAAGTAGCGATGGCGAGAGTCGCACTTTGAGAAACCGCTCGGGAGTATCCGCGATCTGTGATAACGCCCGATCGAATTCCGCATCGAAATCGTTTGCCGTTTCAATGCTTCGCTCGGCGTACCATTTCAGGGACTCCGTGTAGTCGTCCTCTGCCGCCGAACAGATCGTGACGTTAGCCATCCAGGCCAGCCTTGCGTCGAGCGCGCTGGCGCACTTCAGCCCATGGCGTGCTGGTCATTTCACCCGCGTCGAAAGCGTCGCTACGTCGATTGGCCTCGGTAATCCATTGCGAATCGGGGGGCACCCAGTCAAGTGGAGAAACGCTGTCCCAAAGGTTTGCGATCAATTGGGCGCGATCCGATGCAGGCAACGACTGCGCGGCGGTCAAGATTTCGTTCATGTTGGTCATAAACGGAATTATACCCAGTTCGTCAACGAAACGACAGAAAATGCGACAGGTTGCACATCCAGCTCGTTCAGCGGTTCGACTCATTCGCAGAACAAAGATTGCGAGTGGCGAGTCTCTTCGTCACGGTTGATTCAAAGTCGATAAGGCGTCGCCTCGTGCCACATATCATTTTGCCAAAGTCTCCTCGTCCTGCGACGCGGCACGACGAATGTGAATGGGCGTCGTCCTCGCGACTGGAGATTGGGGCAGGGCAGGGCGGTTTGAAATCGCCCGGGTGTGGGGGAGCGATTGGGATGCGAGCTGTCGCGAGTAGCCGAGGGCCTTTGATGGCCGAGAGCATCTCTTCAAAGGTGATGGACAACATTTTGTGGGTGTCCCCTTCTTGCTCCCCGCACTTCGTGCCACGTTCCAACAACGATGGTAGCGGCAGACAGCGCAGCGGCGCTCTGCTGGTAGCGCTTGAGAGCGCCTCGAAGCGATATCGGTCGATCCGGGCCGAAAAGTTCGGTACAGTGGGCTCGACGTTCGGCTTCCTCTCGCTTCCTCGTAGGAAGTCATGTTTGTTGCTCCTTGTGAAAGACTGCAGCGAAGTTGGAACGTTGGAAGACCGTCACGCGACCTCATTGCAACGCGAAGATTTTTGAACCGTGGTAGACACGCTCTCCGACATCGTCCGGCGAATGACCGGCGCACAATCCGTTCAGCTTGGTGAACCGATCCAGAGCCTCTGGAGTGGCTACGGTGTGATTCAGCGTGCTCTCTTGCGAGGACTCCAGGACGACGGATCGGGCGAGCCAACTCTCGTGGTCATCAAACACATCGATGTCTCTAGGGCACGCTCAAACCGTCGAGGCTGGGGAGGTGATGCGTCGCACTTGCGGAAAGTCCGTTCCTACGGAGTCGAGCAGGTATTCTACGAGAAGTACTCGGGGCAATGCGGACCATTGTGCCAGGTCCCCGGCCTTGTTGCGGCTCACCAGAAAGCAAACGAAGCCGGCTGGGTGATTGTGCTCACCGATCTCGACGCTCAAGGTTTCGATCGCCGCAAAAACGATCTCGACCAGCATGGTCTCCGCGCCTGTCTGGCTTGGCTGGCAAACTTCCACGCTACGTTTCTGGGAAGCTCGGCGAGCGGCTTGTGGCCAATTGGCACCTACTGGCACTTGGACACACGACCCGACGAACTCACCGCCTTGCCGGCCGGCCCTCTGAAGTCGTCGGCACCGGAGATCGATCGCCGTTTAAATGCTGCAAGGTTCCAGACGTTGGTTCACGGGGATGCCAAAGTTGCGAACTTCTGCTTTTCTGACAGAGACTGTGGCCGCGTTGCTGCGGTGGACTTTCAATATGTCGGTCGCGGCTGCGGCATGAAGGACGTCGCTTATCTGGTCAGCAGTTGCTTGAGCGCAGACGACGCGGCATCCCAGGAGGCTGCGTTCCTGAATGTCTATTTCGATGCGTTACGGGATGCCATCGCCGTCCGCCAAATCGAAGTAGATGTCGCGGAACTGGAACGCGAATGGCGTGCGTTGTACCGGTTCGCCTGGGCCGATTTCTACCGTTTTCTTGCGGGCTGGTCTCCGGAGCATTGGAAGCTGAACGCCTACAGCGATCGCATTACGCAGTCGGTCATCCAGCAACTGGGCCATAGCTGACCGCGTGCCGCATTCAAGGCTTCCACGTTTTCTGCTGAACCAAAATCTCCTCGTCTTGCGACGCGGCATGACGAACGTGAATGCGCGGCGTTGCCGCGACTGGAGTTCGGGGCAGGGCAGGGCGGTTTGAAACCGCCCGGGCGTGAGAGAGCGCGTGGGACGCGAGCTATCGCGAGTAGCCGAGGCCTTTGACGACCGAGAGCATCTCTTCAAAGGTGATGTAGCGGCGGCGGTGCTGCAGTTTGTAGCTGTCGATCGCCAGCGCCAATTCTTTGGCTTCATCCGATAGGCCGTCGTGCGAGCTGACGAACTGGCGACGCTCGGAAACCGAAGCGTTTGGGTTCGGTGCGCTGCGACGGTCGACGAAGGTGTTGGTTGGTCCTGCCGGCGGGCTGAGGGTCGTTGACTGCATGGGGCCCCTTTCGATTGTAACGAGCAATCTGGTTCTGCCGTCCAAAACGCAATAAGCGTGCCTCGGCCGCAGGGGCTTCGGCAGCGTTCTGAGGGACGGTCACACAAGAACACAAGGAACAATACCTCACGATTGTAGACCAGGCAAAATTAGCGGCGGTTTTGCCTGGGAGAACCGGACGCTAGGGCATGCCAGTTGATGCCTTAAGCGAAACCTGGTTTTGCCGCCGGTGTGCTGTTGTGGCTCGCCGTGTATCAACGCTCCTGAGTCAGGTCGTCGTTGGCGGTATCGGCGGCCAGTCGGGCTTGGGCTTGTTGGATGTTCTGCGCCAGCGAGAGGCTTTCGGCATCGTCGGGAGCTAGTTGCAGGGCGTTGCGGATCGCGTGGCTCGCCGCAGCGAATCGGCGACTGGCAAGCTCCGTCTTGGCCAATTCGTGATAGACCTCCCGGCCGCTCATTCCCAACGCAATCGCTCGTTGCAGATGTTGGGCACCGCTGTCGGGATGTCCCAGTTCCCGCATCGCAATCCCTCGCATCATTTCTAGTTGTGCCGCTTGTTCGGTTGGGATTGTCGATTCTTCCAGTTGGTCGACTGTCGCCAGCAGCCGATCGTGCCGCTGTTGCCGGCTGTAGATGTCGGCGATCGCTAGCCGGACCTGCGGGGATTGGCGGTCGAGAGAGATCGCGCGGTGGTAGGAGGCCAAGGCGGCTTCCAGTTTCTCTTGACGGACGAGGATATCGCCATGCAGTGCCCAGGCGGTGGCCATGTCGCGAGTCGATTCGAGCACGTGTGCGACCTGGGTTGCCGCGTCGTCGACGCGATCTTCTTCCAAGTACATGTTGCCGAGTCGAACGCGCAGTTCCGGCGCACCGGCCGACAGGCGGACTGCCTGTTCCAGGTGGCTGATCGCTTCGGCGTGCTGCCCCTTCTGCCACAGGACTTCGCTGTATCCCCAGTAGGCGCGGTCGTCGGAATGACTCAGTTCCAGCGCCGCTTCGAACAGCTTTTCCGCTTCCTCCCAGCGATTCTGGTGGATCGCGGCGAGTCCCTCACGCGACATCCGCCGGGCTTCGATCGATTGCCGGCTGTCGACAGTGCGGCGGATTGCCCGACAACCTGGAGCGAAGCCCAGGCAGAGGAAGATCAGGAGGATGGCAGTTCTCAACCGCATGTGCAGTCTGGATAAGTGTCGGGATTCGCGGGGCGATGGTTCGATAGGTTGCTGTGCCACACGCGTCGCGCGGTGGGAATCATTGGGGGTCATAACAAAGCGAGGCTAGGAGGAGCAAGGTCTGCTGGCTGGAGCGATGATCCGCTGGCGCGAAAAGCTGCCGCTAGCAAAGCGGTTTGATTTGCAGCGGTTGTCACCGTTACGATTCGCGGCCGTCTGAGCTAATATGAACGCTTTATTGTGTTCTCAGCTAAGGGTTGCGCGATCGAGGCGTACCCCAGCAATAACGACATCCAGACCGATGGTCTGCCACAGCGATAGAAGGCGAGCTAGAAAAAGTGCCGAAAAAATGTGACTTCTTGGGGACTGAGTTGATGTACCCCGACAATTGGGAATTGACCGGGCCGGTCGACGATGGCGACAGCGAGGGTTATGTCGTCGAGAGCCCCACGGGGATGTTTTTCTCGTTGAACCGGTTTGGGGGGCGCAACGACTACGAAAACATTCTCAAGCAAGCGTGTCTAGCGATGGACGCCGAATACGATGAGGTGGAGTCGGAGGTCTACGCCGCCGACGGAGCGTTTCCGGAGGAGGTGGGGGTGGAGATGCAGTTCTATTGCAAAAGCCTAGTGATCACCTCACGGCTGCTGGCGATGCAGTATCAGGACGACGTGCTGTTGGTGCAGATGCAGGCGGAAAACCGCGACTTCGATCAGAACGAACTCGTCTTCGCGGCGATGCTGAAAACGGTCCGCGACGGCCTGGCCTAGTCCGCGGGCGTGATGGATGGTCGCCTTTCGCTCCGCGAAAGTGCGCTCGCGCCTACCTGCGAGGGGGACGCACTTTCGCGGAGCGAAAGGCGACTTGCGGCGACCATCGTTTGGGCGGTTCTTGAACTACTTCGGTTCGGCTTGGTGCGTTTCGAAGTGTGTCCGCCGCACGTGTTCCGCCTTTTTGACTTCGGCGACGACCGTGTTGTATAGGACTTCTTGAGCCCGGAAACGCTTGCCTTTGGTCGGCGTTTTGCGTGTGTAGACGCCGTCGGGTCCCAGTTGCCAGGCGTTGACGTTGTCCTGGAAATAGGTGTCCAGCGACTGCAGCAGCTTCTGCCGGCAGGCGGTATCTTGCACCGGGACAAACAGCTCGACGCGGCGGTCGAGGTTGCGAGGCATCCAGTCGGCGCTGCTGATGAAGACAGCTTCGTCGCCGCCGTGGTGGAAGTAGGCGATTCGCGCGTGTTCGAGGAAGCGATCGATGATGCTGGTGACCTCGATGTTTTCGCTGAGCCCCGGGACGCCCGGCTTCAGGCAGCAGATGCCGCGGATGTTCAGTTTGATCTTCACGCCCGCTTGGCTGGCGCGATACAGGGCATCGATGATCGTGTTGTCGACAAGCGCGTTCATCTTCGCCACGATCACCGCGCGTTGGCCTTGGGCGCGGCGGCGAGTTTCGTTTTCGATCAACGATAAGACGCGCGTTCGCAAGCTGGTCGGGGCCATCGACAATTGGTGGAACTGCTGTGGCTGGCTGGCTCCGATCACTGAATTGAAGAAGTTGGTCGCGTCGGCGCCAAATTCTTCGTTGCAGGTCATCATGCTGACGTCGCCGTAGAGAGCGGCTGTTGCTTCGTTGTAGTTTCCCGTGCCGAAGTGAACGTAGCGGGCGATGCCTTGCGTTTCGCGGCGGACGACGATGCAGATCTTGGCGTGCGTCTTGAGTCCTCGGACGCCGTAGACGACTTGCACGCCGGAGGCTTCCATTTCGCGAGCCCATTCGATGTTGCGGGCCTCATCGAAACGGGCCTTCAGTTCGACGATCGCGGTGACGTATTTGCCTCGCTCCGCCGCTCGCATCAACGCCGCGACGATCGGGCTGTTGCGGCTGGTTCGGTACAGCACCTGTTTGATCGCCAGCACGTCGGGATCCTCCGCTGCCTCTTGGATCAACCTGACGACGGGGTCAAATTGTTCGTAGGGGTGCAGCAGCAATAGGTCGCGTTGGGCGATGTTGTCGAACATCGATTCGGCGGGATCGATCTCGGGGGAATGTTGCGGAGCCCAGTGCGGATCGCGGAGCGCCGAAAATCCTTTCAGTCCAGCCAGTTGGAACAGGTAGGTCAGGTCCAGTGGGCCGCGCATCGACGTGATGTTTTGATCGCACAGATCCATCTTGTCGCTCAAGAACTGCAGCATCTCTTCGCTCACGCGCTCGTCGATTTCTAGACGAACGCAGCCCGAGGTGCGGCGACTCTCCAGCAGTTCTTCCATCCCGACCATCAGGTCGCGTGCGGAGTCTTCTTGGATCGCGATGTCGGCGTTGCGAGTGACGCGAAACGCGATGCATTCGGCGACTTCACGCCCGTTGAAGAACTCGTCGATGTGGTGAGCGACGACATCTTCCAGCAGGGCGTAGGCGTAGCCCCCTTCGGTCGGCAGCGTAACCACGCGTCCCACGGCTCGGCCCAGTGGAATGATCGCGTAATCCCAAGGCGTCTCTTCGGTCAGGCCTTTCAAGCGAACGCACAGCTGGATGGTCAGCACTTGGACCAGCGGGAATTCCCCGCTGCTGACGATCTGTGGCGAGAGGACCGGTTGGATCAGGGTTTGGAAAACCGAGCGGACCGTCTTTTGATGTTGCTCTCCCGCCTCGCTCATCGTGACCCGTGCGATGCCGTGAGCCTGTAGCGTCGGTTCGATATCTTCCAGCAGGATCCGGTACTGGTCGTCGACCATTTTGCGATAGCGCGTGCGGATCGCGGACAATTGTTCCGCGGTGCTCCGCCCCGACGGATCGGTGAACGATTCGGGACGCCGGCTTTGCAAGATCAGCCCGCCGACGCGGACCATAAAAAACTCGTCCAGATTGGAACTGGTGATCGCCAGGAATTTCAGCCGCTCCAGGGCGGGATTGTTCTCATCATCGGCGTGATCCAACACGCGTTGGTTGAATTCAAGCCAACTGAGTTCGCGGTTGAAGAAGCGATTTTCTGGCAACGGTTCCGGTTTATTCACGGCGCATCAGGGGAATGAACGAGAGCGGATACAGTAAGCATGTTGGGGCAGGGTAGGGGGCCAGCCCGGTTGGATCAATCGCAGCTTGTCATTGCCCCAACTCTAATAAACTCTAGCGTTGTCGAATCGAAGATACGATCACCCCTGGCCAGATTTCATCGTGGCAGCGGACCGATTTTTGATCGCGATTTACTCGCTTGATTGCTGCCGTTGCGAGGTCGAGAGTGCGGGAGAGGAGATCGATCGCTATCGATCCTCCGCGTCCGTTGGAGCTCGAGCATGCGATGTCGCTGCTGCCCCGACGGCGGCCTTCGTCGAAAGCCTGAAAGAAATGAGTGCGGATGGCGGGATTTGAACCCGCACGCCCGTGAAGGCACTAGCCCCTCAAGCTAGCGTGTCTGCCGTTCCACCACATCCGCATTGGATAAGAATTCAAAAGATTACTCAATCTTCGGCTGGCGTCAATGCCGGTCGCGTTTAGTCAGAGGAGCGGGACGCCGGGGCGGTTTGACCGCAAACGTCCGGCGACTCTTGCCGCTGCCGATGATCACGTGCGACCAAGAGGCGGAGATGGCGGTCTCGGAGCCAGCAAATTCGCGGATTAAATTGCCTCGCCGCGACGCGGGGGTGTCTTTGGGAGGCATCCGCATCGCGCTGGAAATCTCGTCGACTTCGACTATCGAACAGCAGGGAACCGCTCCCGTTAAACGGTGGTAATATCCGTTGGGCGAGAGTTCGTGGTACCGCAGATCGACCTTTTTCCGCGACGCCAGGCTGGCATCGCTCCCCATCTGATCTATCAGCCACTTTTTTGAGGCCCAGTCGATCTTGGCTAACGACGGTTCGTAGTCGACCGGCAGTTCGCGGATCTGCCCGGCTGCGTCGAGCATCTGTTCCCACAGTTCGAGGATGTCCCAGGCTTCGGAGTTGGCCGGTTCCTCGCTGTCGAAGACGAATTGGCGGCAGCGGTGCAGGTAGGCTTGCTGGATCTCCAACGCAGTCATCGGACCGCTGTTGGTCGCCACGCGAGCGATCAGGCTCCAGTCGCTGGCGATCTGTTGCAGCGCCTCGAGCGGTTTCTTCAGCTTGGGCAGCCCCTTGGCGTAGCCCGCTTCGATCATGTCCAGGACGAGGCTTGTCGCGCCGACTTTTAAATACTCCGCCGCATCGGCGACGTTCGAATCGGCCAATCCGATCTGCAGTCGCTGGCGTCGCCCCAGCAGTTCCAGCAGGCAGCGGGGCGAGATGATCGATTCGCTGCACATCGTTTGCAACCAGTGACCGAAGACATAAATCGGCCGCTCGTTCAGATAACCGCCCATGCCGACCATGCTGTTGATCGCGGCGGCTTTGCCCGAAAGCGAGAACTTGCCGCGAGCATTTAAATGTCCCGAACCGCAGAGGATCGTCCGCGAGATCAGGAACGGCGTGAGCCCTTGGCGTTGTTGGCGGAAGGCGGTGAAGCGGGCGACCAGCCACAGCAGGCACGTCAGCGGAGCGTGAACGATTCGCAGCAGTCCCGCGGCGGCGCGGATGCACCAGTTGGGAATGTCCAGCAGGCTTTCCAGGCAGGGGCGGCGGCCGCGAACGATCGCGCCGACGCTCTTCAGCGAGACCAGCAGCGAAACGCCTAAGAAGGTTAGTGTCAGGCAGATCGCGACGTACAGCATGTACATCGGGATCAGCATCAGGATCCCGGCGCGGTAGGCCCACAGCATCGGGCCGCTGGCGACGTCGGCCGAATAATTCTCTTGGCATCCGTAGACATGGTCTTCGGCATCGCGGGAGTTTTTCAGCAAGCAGACCGAAGCGGGGAGGTCGCATTCGGCGACCGCGTCGGCGAACAGCCGATCTTGAGCGCGTTGGCAGACCAGCAGATTGCGTGGGCTGCTGCATTCGGGAGTCGCTCCTTCGATCAATCCGCCCGGTTGGTCCATCCAATCGAAGCAGGATTCCAGCGAGATCGCACCGCCGGTCGCAAGGAACAATCGGCAATCATCGAACCTCGCCTTGGCCGTCGGGACCGATTGCGTCAGGCTCTTGCAGACCGCATCGTAAACCTCGCGTCGCGATGGCGGATGTTCCTGGTCGGCTGGCGTTTGAACGACCGTAGCGTATTCGGTTTCCAGCCCGATGTGGCGGCGCAGCAACCGGCTGGGCACGGCGCTATTCGCCTTGTTGCTGTGTGTTTGCACGGCGAATGTACTCGCGAGGGGATCGATGGGCGTCGCAGACAATCTTTTGGGCTACATCCTGCAACGCCCCTTCGTTTGCCGACGGAGGAGGGGAGGCCGTGGGGAGGTTGGCACGTTTGACGGGTGTCTGTGTTGTCATCGGTTAATCGTTCCCGTGGGGTGGCCTCGTGTGGACGCGTGCTCGTCAAACTCAATTGTAACGAGGATTGGCTTGCCAAGTACAGCGACAAATCGAATAGCAAAAACGCAAAATTCTATTTTCTGCAAAATCGTACTTCCGCTTCACCTTGCCCGTTGACGGGTGTCGCGCTGCGGTGCTAGTAGACGCGTCGGGCGACGCGATCCGATCGCATTGCTGACACTCCAGGCGATCGATACGCTTTAAAGCATGATCTTCCCCGCGCCCGACATTCCCCGCTTGCTCGTCTCCAATCGCTATCTGTTGCTGGTGATTGCAGTCGCAGTTTTTGCGCTGGCTTGGTCGATCGATCAACGGTTGCAGTTCGATCGGCGGATCGAGCGGATGTTTCCCGAAGCCGATCCGGCGGCGCAGGCTTACCAACAATTAAAAGAGACCTTCGGCGGCAACGAGGTCGCGATGTTGACCTATCCCAATGCCGATCTGTTCGATCGCAGCGGGGCAGGGCTGAAGTTGCAGCGAGAGTTGACGCAGCGGATCGAAGCGCTGCCGGGGGTGGCGAGTGTGTTGAGTCTCGCCAAAGTCGATGTTGCCCTGACCAAGATGCGTCCGGCCGCGTTGTTCTTCGCCGCCGATTCCACTCCGCAAATCCTGGCCGACGATTCATTAGCCACCGCGTTTCGTGAACTGTTTGCCGGCTACACGCACTCCGACGATGGCGACTATGCCGCACTGGTCGTGATGTTGGACCCGCAGCGCACAACAGTCGATGGCCAAGACGCCGCGGTCGCTGGACTTCGCGAAATCGCGGCGACGCTACCCGCCGAACATCAGCCGGCGAGTCTGGTCGGCGAGCCGGTTTTGGTGAGCGAAGGTTTTTCGATGGTCCAAGCCGATGGTCGGCGCTTGGGATTGGTGACGCTGTCGCTGTTGTCCGTCGCGATGTTTGTGATGTTCCGCTCGCTTCGCTGGGTGCTGGTGCAAGTCGTTGTGATCTGTTGGTCAGTCGTCTGCACAAGAGCTTTGGTCGCCTTAGTCGGTCTTCAGTTAACACTTGTCAGTTCGATGTTGACCGCCGTGGTGACCGTGATCGCCGTAGCGTCGATCATTCATCTTGCGGTGGCCGACCGCAACGCGCGGCTGCGTGGCCGGTCGGGACTTGAAGCGACCGTGTTGGGGCTGCGCGGTGTGCTGCGGCCGATCGCTTGGGCTTGCCTGACCGATGCGGTCGGCTTCGCCGCGTTGTCGGTATCCGACGTGGGGCCGATTCGCGATTTTGGATGGATGATGGCGATCGGAGCCTTAGTTGTATTGGTCGCGATCGTTTTGTTTGTGCCCGGCTTGGCCTCGATAGGACCGGCCGGCGGAGGCTCGCGTCCGCGGCAGACCAACCGCCGCGTGCGGCACGCGATGTATGCCGGTTACCATTGGCTGACGCTGCATCGGAGGATCGCGCTCGCCGCGCTTGTGTTGCTGACGATTGGGATTTCGCTGGGGCTGGGGCGGCTGACGATCGAGACTAATTTCATTCGGAACTTTCGCGCCGACCATCCGCTTGCGATCGATTACCGCATCGTTGAATCGGATCTTGGTGGAGCCGGGGTGTGGGATGTTTTGTTGCCGGCTCCCGACCTCCTTTCCAGCGAATACCTGGCCAGCGTGCGCGAGTTGGAAGATCGGCTGCGTGCGATCGGCGACCAGCCCGACGCGCGGTTGAGCAAAGTCTTTAGTATCGCCGACGCCGACGAAGCGGCCAGTTCTTCGCCGCTGCTTGCGATCGCGCCGCCGTCGTTGCGGATCGCTGGCATGCGCGCGTCGATGCCATATTTCATCGATGCCTTGGTCGCTGGACCGTCGACCGATGGTAAGCCGGCGATGTTGCGCATGATGATCCGCAGCAGCGAGCAAGTTCCGGCGGAAACGAAGCAGCAATTGATCGCCAGCGTTCGGCAGACCGTTGGTGAGCATACCGCTTCGGATCGTTGGAAAGCGTTTTTTGAAGAGGGGCGGCCGGCGGGCGATCCGCAGGTGACGGGGTATTACGTGTTGTTGACGGGGCTCGTCTCGGGGCTGGTTGCCGATCAGTGGATCTGTTTCGGGGTCGCGTCGTTGGGCGTGTTTGGGATGTTGTGGATCGTCGCCAGGTCGCTGAAGCTGGCCGTTTGCGGGATGCTGCCGAACATGCTGCCGATTCTCGGCGTCCTGGCGTTGTTGGGCTACTGGGGAACGCCGGTCAATCTGGGGACCGCAATGATCGCCGCGGTTTCGATTGGGATCTCGATCGATGGATCGATTCATTTTCTGTGTGCGTACCGTCGGCATCGAATCGGTCACGGCGTGCAGCGATCGATCGCCAGCGTCTATCAAACCGTTGGCATCGCGGTGATCTTGGCGACGCTGTCGTTGACGATCGGGTTCTCCACGTTGGCGACCAGCCCTTTCATTCCGACGGCGACGTTTGGCGTACTGGTCAGCATCACCTTGGTCGTCAGCAGCATCGCCAACCTGACGCTGCTTCCATTTATGATCCGCATCGTCGACGGGACTGGCTCCCGTTAAGAGAACTCGCGATGGCCGAAGACTACTTTTCATCGTCGTATATGCAATCGCGGGAACGTTTCCGAATCGCAGCCGATGCGATCGGGGCCAGCTGTGATTCGTATCAGGTCAGCGGGGCAGGGGAGGGCGGTCTAACGATCGACGTCGCCACGCTTGGCCCCGCCGATGCGCCGGCGGTTGTTGTCTCGTCGGGCGTGCATGGAGTTGAAGGCTTCTTTGGATCGGCGGTTCTGTTGGCGATGTTGGATCGATTCCGCCAGCAACCGCCCGATCGTGGTTTGCGTTTCGTCTTGATTCACGCGATCAATCCGTTTGGCTTTGATCAGCTGCGTCGTTTCGATGAAGCGAACATCGACGTCAACCGCAATTTTCTGATCGCTCCGCAGACATATAAAGGATCGCCCGTCAGATACGGGGCATTGGACCGGTTTTTGAATCCCGCATCGCCAGCGACGCGATGGGAGGTGCCGTTTCAGATGCAAGCGATGGCGTTGATCGCTCGTCACGGGATGCCAACGCTCAAGTCGGCTGTCGCTGGCGGGCAATACGAATATCCAAGCGGCTTGTTTTTTGGAGGCTCACAGCCCGCCGCGTCGATGGTCGTGGTGCGCGACCACTGCGCCCGTTGGATCGGCGACGCGCCGTCGGTTGTTCATATCGATCTGCACAGTGGGTTGGGGCGATTTGCGGAGTGCCAGTTGATGCCGGTCGTCAGCGACGCGGCACCGGCGTCGGCTTTTATCGATGCGTTCCCGGATCGTTCGCTCGAATTCGAAGCGACGCACCAGCGAACCGCTTATTCGGTCCGCGGCGGGATGGGGCAGTGGTTCGTCGATCGATTCGGCGATCGACCGTATCGATTTGCACTCGCCGAGTTCGGGACGTACGGTCCGTTGCGCGTCCTGGCTGCGCTCCGTCGCGAGAACCGTTACCATTTTCAAGGGCCTCGCGATACCGAGGCGCAGCGTCGCGCCAAAGCGGAATTGTTAGAATGCTTTTGTCCTCGATCGGCCGCATGGCGTCGACGCGTTATCGACGCCTCGCTCTCGATCGTCGATCAAGCATCGCGCTGGAGTCAAAGGCTTTAGCCGACACGAGCGCTGGAGTCGAGGCTTCAGCCGAACGAGTATGGTTGTTGGAGTGGTAGGCTTTAGCCGAACCGATGAGGTTGAACTCGCGTCCGCTGAAGCCACGACTCCAACCGAGACGCTCGAACTATCTATTCATCACAGAAAGGAATCGCAAAGCGATGGCGAAGGAGCGAACCGGTACCGGTTTTAGTCTGAAGGATCATCTGTTCAATCGAGAACGCGTCGAATATCTGGCGGGGCTGTTGCATGCCGCCGACGATCGCTTCGACGCTTCGGGATTTGTCCGCGATACGATGCGGTCGCTGAAGTCGCTGGAGCTAAAGCAACGGATCACACACATCGCCGAGATGTTAGAACAACATTTGGCGAGCGATTATCACGCGGCGGTAAAACATTTGGTCGCCTCGCTGCCGCCGCCGTTGGATCCGACCAAGACCGACGATGACTTTGGCGATTTCATCTTTGCCCCGTTGGGGGAATTTGTGGTTCGCAACGGAACTGCGAAAAAGCATCTGCCGCTGTCGCTGAAGACATTGAAGCAGCTGACGCAGCGGTTCTCGATGGAGGATGCGATCCGCACGTTTATCAACGAGCATCCCGAAGCGACGATGGCGGAGTTGGCAAAATGGTCGACCGACAAGAACTATCACGTTCGCCGATTGGTTAGCGAGGGGACGCGTCCCAAGTTGCCGTGGTCGAAGCGGTTGACGATCGATCTGCTGGAGCCGCTGCCGTTGTTGGATACGTTGCACGCCGATCCGACCCGTTATGTCACGCGATCGGTTGCCAATCATTTGAACGACATCGCCAAATCGCATCCGGATCAGGTGTTGCAGCGGTTGCGCAGCTGGGCAGGGCAGGGGGCTCAAGATCCGGCGGAGCTGGATTGGATGAATCGGCATGCGCTGCGGACGTTAGTGAAGCAGGGGGATGTCGACGCGCTGCAGTTTCTCGGCTTCCATGCCAACCCGAAGATCAAGGTCAGCCAATTTGAATTGGCTTCTGACGAGATCCGTCCGGGCGAAGCTGTCGAGTTTTCGTTTGTGATCACCGCGGATCGCGAAGAGTCGTTGTTGGTCGATTTTGTCATCGACTTCGTCAAGGCCAACGGAAAGCTCTCCCCCAAGGTTCATAAACTCAAACCGTTGCAGCTGCGCAAAGGTGAATCGACAACGGTTCGGAAGCGTCATGTATTGCGAGCCAACGCGACGACTTACACCTTGTATCCAGGAACGCATCATTTGACTCTACAGATCAACGGCAAGCCGTCCGGAACGCAAACGTTTGAGATCGTGTAGCAGGCGTTCGAACGCGGGGCAGGGCAGGGGGGCGAATCGCCGATCCCGAAGGACCCGATTTTCAGAAGACCCAACCGGTCGGTGTTATGTCAGCCCAGGGCAACGCCCTGGGAAAACGGAGCGGACCAAAATGAAATGTCAGCCCCAGCGGGGCGATTCTACGTCGATCGCCATTTGCGTTGCGTCGGTGATGTAGAGCCGCCACGTTGTGGCTTCGCGTCGATGTTGGCGGGGCGGTTCCCAGGGCAACGCCCTGGGAAAACGGAGCGGACCAAAATGAAATGCCAGCCCCAACGGGGCGGTTCTACGTCGATCGCCATTTGCGTTGTCTTGGAAATGTAGAGCCGCCACGTTGTGGCTTCGCATCGATGTTCATGGGGCGGTTCCCAGGGCGTTGCCCTGGGCTGGCGTAGGGATGTCCCGTTGGGACGTTGGAATTCGTGCGGCCGCGTTGCGGTCGTGTCGGGTGTTTGCGTGTTTGGATTGTATTTTCCAAAGACCCAACGGGTCGGTGTTATGTCAGCCCAGGCCAAGGCCCTGGGAAAACGGAGCGGACCAAAATGAAATGCCAGCCCCAACGGGGCGGTTCTACGTTGATCGCCATTTGCGTTGCGTCGGTGATGTAGAGCCGCCACGTTGTGGCTTCGCGTCGATGTTCATGGGGCGGTTCCCAGGGCGTTGCCCTGGGCTGGCGTAGGGATGTCCCGTTGGGACGTTGGAATTCGTGGACGTTGGAATTCGTGGACGTTGGATTTCGTGGACGTTGGATTTCGTGGGCGGTTGGATTTCGTGGGCGGTTGGTTTCGCGGGACGGGCGGTTGGATTATTGTTGGCGAGTTCGTTTGCGGATGGTGTGATTGTTAGAAAAGGAATGTGTCGGATGCGTGTCGCTCATGTAATTACTCGGATGATCGTGGGCGGAGCTCAGGAGAATACGCTCTTCAATTGCTTGGATCTGCAACGGATCTATGGTGACGATGTGATCTTGATCACCGGCCCCAGTCTCGGTCCCGAAGGAGATCTGTTGCAGCAGGGGAGGGCGGAAGGTTTGAAAGTGATCCTGCTGCCCGACTTGGTCCGCGCGATCGATCCGGTTCGCGATTGGAAGTCGCTGCGTGCGATCCGCCAAACCCTACGCGACTTTCAGCCCGACGTCGTCCATACGCACAGCGCGAAGGGTGGCATCCTGGGACGCCAGGCGGCGCACGATCTGGGCGTTCCGGCGATTCTGCATACGGTTCACGGTGCCCCGTTTCATCCCTATCAATCGCCGCCGGTCCGCTGGTTCTATAAGGCTTGCGAAAAGCGAGCGGCCCGGCAATGCCATCGCTTGATTTCGGTTGCCGATGCGATGACGGAATTGCTGACCGACGCGGGAGTTGTCGCGGCGGAGAAGTGCACGACTGTCTATAGCGGCATGAACGTCGATCCGTTTCTTTGGGCCGACACGCATCGCTTGGCCGTTCGCCAGCGACTGGGGATCCGCGACGATGAAGTTGTCGTCGGCAAGATCGCTCGACTGTTTCATCTGAAGGGACACGCCGATCTGATCCAGGCGGCGGCAAGCGTGGTGAAGGCGCACGCAAACGTGAAATTCCTGTTGATCGGCGACGGGATTTTGCGAGACGAACTGACCCAGCAGATTCGCCAGGCGGGGCTGGAGGATCGGTTCTGCTTCACCGGTTTGGTGCCGCCCGAAGATATCCCCGAGTACTTGGGAGCGATGGATTTGTTGGTTCACACTTCGTATCGCGAAGGGCTTGCCCGCGCGTTGCCTCAAGCGTTGATCGCCGGCAAGCCGGTGATCAGTTACGCGATCGATGGCGCTCCGGAAGTTGTGATCGATGGCGAGACGGGGTTCCTGGTTTCGGCGGGGGATATCGATCGCTTGGCCGACCGAATCGTGGAACTGGTTGGTGACAAAAAAATGCGTGCGGATTTAGGAGGGCAGGGGAGGGCACGGTTTACGGACGCGTTCCGACACGAAACAATGACAAGCCGTTTGAGAGAAATTTATCAGCAGATCCTGGCAGATTCCGCTGGCGGTGATCGCTGAAGATGCAATGTAAACATGTTCATTGACTTGTGAGTGATCCACCATGGCGAAGATGCGCGACTTCCTCGGCCCATATCGACTTGTCCGTTTGATCCGCAACGGAGCGACATCGCAGATCTGGGAAGCTGTCGAAGATGCGTCGGACAATCGTGTTGCGATCAAGTTGTTGAAAGACAATTTCAAGGATGACAAAGAAGAGATCGCATCGCTGAAGAACGAATTCGAAGTCGCTTCGTCGATGAACAGCCCGCTGGTCCTGAAGGCCTTCCATCACGGCGTGGAGAACGGGATCCCACACAACGTCTTCGAATTGGCTAGCGAGACTTCGTTCCGCAATCTGGTGCGAATGGGAGTCGACGCCTACGGCTTCATGCTCCAGAAGATGATCCAGAAATCGGCCGAAGGTTTGTATTACATGCACACCAAGGATTGGATCCATCGCGATATCAAACCGGACAACTTCCTGGTCACTCGCGAGGGGGACGTCAAGCTGATCGATTATCGGATCGCCGAGAAGAAGCGGACTGGGCTGAAGGCGATGTTCTACAAGCCGAAGGTTCAAGGGACGCGCAGTTATATGTCCCCCGAGCAGATTCGGGCCAAGGGAATCGATGAACGTTCGGACATGTATTCTTATGGCTGTACTTTGTTCGAGCTGGTGACCGGCAAGCCACCTTATACCGCGACCAGCCCCACCGAGCTGCTCAATAAGCACCTGACGGGCCAGGTCGTTAGTCCACTGGCTGGGAACCCCAATGTGTCGCCGGAGTTTTCCGAGCTGATCAAAAAAATGATGGCAAAGAAAAAGGAGAGCCGTCCGGCGTCGATGTGGGAGTTCTTGAAGGAGTTGCGGGCGATCACACTGTTCAAAAAGTCACCTCGGATTCCCGACGTCCATCCGTTTGATCAGCTGGAAAAGGGCGAAAAAGGCTTCAATTTGGACTGATCTGTCCGGGGGATTCGCCCGTTCCAGGCGACGAAGGGCTGCCTGGGGGCTCGCTAGCTAGACGGGCGGGCTAGGGCAGGGGGGCCCCGATTTTCCTCAGCCAGGGATGTTAAGTCGTTGTGGTTAGGCAGGTTAGCGTGGACTTGTCCGATGGTACCGGGCGCCTATCGCGTGCCGGCGGATGCCTCAAATCGAAACCGCGATTTGCCCTGTTCCCGCAGCCCGATGATCTTCCGTAATCGGCAGCAGGTGAATAAGATGAATTGTCCGGGAAGGATTTTTCCTTGAATTCTTCGTAATCGACTCATCTTATCTCGCAGCGAGAATCCGTATGGCTAAGGCCCGGGACTTCTTCGGTTCCTATCGATTGACACGCCTGATCCGAATGGGCAGTGCATGCCAGGTTTGGGAAGCCATTAATGAGACGGACCAGAAGCGGTACGCGTTGAAGGTGCTTCGCGATGAATTGCGAGGCGACAAGGCGGAGGTTGCGGGGCTGAAGTACGAATACGACGTCGCAACTCAGGTCGGGCCGAGCCCGCGGTTGATCAAGATCCACGATTTTGTGACCGATCCGAAGTCGGCTTATCTGGTGCTGGAACTGTTCAGCGAATTGAACATGAAGCAGGCGTTGCGGCACGGGCCCGACTCGCTGGCCTACATGCTGAACAAGGTCGTTGAACAGTCGGCCGAAGGTTTGTATTTCATGCACACCAAGGGCTGGCTGCACTGCGACATCAAACCCGACAACTTTCTGGTCAGCCGGGAAGGGGTCGTCAAGCTGATCGACTTCCAGATCTCGCAGAAGAAGAAAACCGGGCTGTCGAAACTGTTCGGCAAGAAATCGCAGATCCAGGGGACACGCAGCTATATGTCGCCCGAGCAGATTCGCGGCAAGAACATGGACGAGCGGTCGGATATCTATTCGTACGGTTGCGTGTTGTACGAAGTGGCAACCGGCAAGCCGCCGTATACGGGCGAATCGCCTAACGATTTGTTGAACAAGCATCTCAGCGCCCCGATCCCCACGCCGTTGACCAGCAACGAAAACGTCTCCCAAGATTTCGCGGATCTGATCAAACGGATGCTCTCTAAGAAGCCAGAGCATCGGCCCGAATCGATGTGGGAATTTTTGAAGCTGGTTCGTGGGATGCGGTTGTTCAAGAAACAGCCCAAGAAGTTGGATGTGGACGTGTTTGATGTCGCGTCGGGATTCAAGTCGCCCGAGGACCTGCTGAAACATTAAATGTCGTGGCGGCAAGCGCTGCGTTGCAATGGAAAGAGCGCGGCCCGTGCGGCCGATCGAAAATCAACTGAAAAAGAGAACTCGAAGATATGGATGCTGGCACGACTTTGGACTTTGAGAAAAGTGTGGCTGAGTTGCAGCAGCAGCTTGCTGCGATCGAGAAGCAGACCGATCGCAGCGACGCCGCGGAGACGGAGATCCGAAACCTGCGACGACAGATCAATGAAGAGCTGCGGCAGATCTACGCCAATCTCGATCCGTGGCAGACGGTTCAGGTCGCGCGGCACAAAGACCGTCCGTATACGAACGACTATCTGAAGCTAGCGTTCGACGAGTTTGTCGAACTGCATGGCGACAAGCAGTTCGGCGACGACCGGGCGCTGTTGACCGGGTTTGCGAAGATCGATCGCTTCAAAGTGATCGTCGCCGGGCATCAGAAAGGCCGTACCTATAAGGAACGCGCCGCGTGCCACTTCGGATGCGCCCATCCCGAAGGCTATCGCAAGGCGATGAGCAAGATGAAGATGGCCGAGAAATATCGGCTGCCTCTGATCTGCTTCATCGACACTCCCGGTGCCTATCCCGGCGTCGGTGCCGAGGAACGGGGCCAGGCTCAAGTGATCGCCGAAAGCATGTTCCAGATGAGCCGGCTGAAGACGCCGATCATCTGCGTCGTGATCGGTGAAGGGGGGAGCGGCGGCGCTTTGGGGATCGGCGTCGGCGATCGCGTGGCCGTGATGGAGAACGCGTATTATTCCGTCATTAGTCCCGAGGGCTGTGCGGGCATTCTGTGGAAGAGCCACGAGCACGCGCCGAAGGCCGCCAAGGCGTTGAAGTTCACTTCGAAGGATTTGCCCGGACTTGGCGTCGTCGACGACGTGTTGCCCGAACCGCTGGGCGGTGCGCATCGCGATCATCATCAAGCGGCTTCGCGTCTGCGTAGCTATTTGACGCGGACGCTGACTCAATTGGAATCGCTGCCGGTCGAAGAGTTGCTGGCTCAGCGTTACGAGAAGTTTCGCCGGATGGGCGTCTTCCTGGAGGCGGCCGAAGCGGCTGTCTGATCTTCCGGGCGTCCGCGCCTTCGCGGCTCGGAAGCAAAGTCCTTGGTGCGACCGCCGCAGATGCTGGCGTTCGCCGGGGTGGGGCCTGGTTTTCAGGCCCTTAGAAACCGCCCCGCAACGTCCGATAATGCCTCTTATGTTGTATTAAGGCCCCCGTTTTCCCTGGGTTTTACGAACATTCTGGTTCTGAGGATCGCACGTTCCCCCGCCCTGAATTCCACAGCGACTGGGGCCAGCGGTTATGGCTGGAGCTGGTCGAAGAATTTGGGCGTCAGCAGCTCGGCTGGAATCAGGTTCTCGCTGTCGTTGGGCAGTTGCAGATTCTGCTGCACCGCGTCGACGATCGCGCCGGCCGCGGATTCATTGTCGCTCCACGGCAACGGTTGCGCCGGACCGGTCGACGCGTTGCCGTCGGCTCGCAATTGTTCGTCCAGTCGATCCAGGTACGGACCGACGATCTCTTGCAGTTCGGCCGGGATGACTTTGTCGCTGTAGCTGAGGAGCTTGGCGATGTAGTATCCGCTCCGCGATTGCACGATCTGCGTGCGGACCGAATCGCCCAGCAGCGAGAGCGCGAACATCGTGATCAGGATGCAATAGATCACGCCCTTGGCCAGTCCGAGGATTCCGCCGAGTTGATGGTCGAAGGTTCGGAGTCTCAGGCGGTCGATCGTGCGCGATAGCATTCGGAATAAGATCCAGATCGCGATCATCGTGCCTGTGAACAGGATGAACATCGCCAGGAACATATTCCACGGCGGCTCGGCATGAATCTGTTGCGAGAACGGTTCGCGGAAACGCATCGCCACCCAGTAGCTGAGCGAGATCGATGCGAGCGACGCGACTTGCCAGGCGAAGCCTTTGATCGCGCCGAGGATCGTGGCGGCAGCCAGCGCGATCAGCATGATGATGTCGTAGGTTTCCATGATCGGTGGATTTGGGGATTTCGAGCGGCGAAGAAGCAAAGGTGCCAAGTATACGTAGGTCCGCGCCGCGGGCGAAGATCAATCAGATCGGCCTTGGCAGCGAGGGGCGATCGCGGTTATTTAATAGCATGGCCGGATTCAAGACACACATGACGGGAAGCACCGTCGTCGGCATCGGATACGGTTATCTGGGAGCAACCCAATTTGGGATGTCTCTGGAATCGTGCTTGTTAGCCGGAGGCCTGTGCAGTGTCAGCGGGATGCTGCCCGATTTGGACAGCGATTCAGGGGTACCGCTGCGCGAAACGGCGATGTTCGCATCGGCTGTGGTTCCGATGATGTTGCTCCATCGGTTGCAGGACTTGGGCCTGCGGCGCGAGACGATGATTGCGGTGGCCGGCGTCGTCTATGCCTTCATGCGATTTGTCCTCGTCGAAGTTTTCAAAAAGTACACCGTTCATCGCGGGATGTGGCACAGCATTCCCGCGGCCGTTTCGGTCGGCTTGATCGCGTATCTGTTGCTGCATTGTGCGGAGGAGGATGTGCGGATCTACAAAAGCATGGGAGTCTTCCTCGGCTTCATGGTCCATCTGGTCTTGGATGAAATTTGGTCGATCGAGTTTGGGGTCACTGGGCTCCGTTTCAAAAAGTCGTTTGGGACGGCGATGAAATTTTGGGGCAACAACTTTTTGGCCAACGTCTCGGTCTACGGGAAGCTTGGCATCTTGGTCTACATGGTCTATCACGACCACTCGTTCATGTTGCATCAGCATCTCCCCGAAGCGCCGCAGTTCGAACAGATGGCCGAGCCGTGGATGCTGCCGCAATCTCCCTCGCCGCAACCGGGCTGGCGCTAGCAACGGGATCTTTGCTATCGCCGGGCATAGTGGTCTCAAAAAAATTCAGTCCCCTGCCCTGCTCCATTGTTTTGGAGCTCAGGAAGATTTCGCCATCGCCGCCGGTTTGCCGATCCGGTCACGCAGTTCGGCGAATCGATCGGCGGTTCCGAGTTCGATCCAGTTCCAGAACTCGAAGCGGTCTTTGTCGAAGTCGCCGAGATCGTTTTTGTACAGCCAGATTCCTTGGCGTGCCGCCAGCAGGATCTGGTGGGCGTTAAGGACCTTGCCGTAGGATCGTGCTTGCCGGAAATCGACGTCTCGTTGTCGCTCCGAGAGGATATCTAGTTTAGCTTCGATCAGAATCGATACCGTAGTCTGGCCGTTGTGCGCTCGAAGTCCAATCGCGTAATCGGGGATGATCCGTTCTCGGCGGCCAATTTTGACCGTCAGTTGACGAACGTAGTCCGGCGTCGCGTATCCCAGCCTTTCCAGGAGCGGTTCGATCAGTTGTGTCTCGACGTCCCGTTCGTTTTTCAGATTGAGGTCAAGGGTCGGCAGGTCTGCGGGTGCTGACGGGAGGATTGATGTGTCGAATCCTTTATCCGCGGCCATCTCGAGGATAGCGTTGTATTGCGATGTTGGGATCGGTTTCCCGCCGCGACCTTGAAATCGCGCGCGAACCGCTGGGGTGTCCGCGAATGTTGGGTGGACTGATAGTTCGCTGAATGGGATGTCGGGGATTTTGATGGGGCGAGAGATCCGCGATGTTGAATAGTAATAAAAAAACGGGTCGACGAAGCCGGGAGCGACCGCTCGCCAGATCGAATGGACGCAGCTGCGAGGCGACGAGCACCACAAGACGACGATATCTCCCGGTCTTGTTTCTACTCCACATTGCCAGAAGGAGACGTCGGTCGGTTGGGCGTTGTCGACGAAGTCGAAATCTTCGTGGGTTCCGCGACCGCCGATCACAAACCAGACGCGAGACGCTGCCGGGAGCTCGTTGTGGTGTGTTGCAAGCTTCAGATCTTTAAACGCGAAGTCGTAAAGGAAAGCGTTGAATTCGGCGGGCGTTAGTCCGTGTGCGGTTCGGAATTTTTGGAGTTGCTCGTTGATGCGTGCGTAATAAATGGCGCGTTCGCGTTCTTGCCGTTTGCCCGGAACGGGCGGGAGTTCGATTCCGTAGTTTCGGCAGATGGTTGAAAACTGATCGAAGCGATAGCTGAAGAAATAGGGTGCAAAAAGTTCTGGCCATCGCATGTGAAGCCCTGCGGAAATATGAGCTATCAGCGTGTAGATCTCCGAGTAGTATCGTTTGGATTCGTCCTCGCCTTTTGCGTCGTTAAGTATTGAAAAGTAGAAAGAATCAGTGTCGTCGAACTCAATCACGATCCCATTGTCGACGATCTCTTCAAATAGATTTATTGCTGCGTCTTGCGATGGGATTTCAACGTCACGCACTAGCTGGTTGATGAACGTTGCAATATCTATCGGCTCATCGAAGAAAGTGTTGTCGCGGTTGTCGTTGTACTGCCGCATCCAGCGGAGTTCGTGCTCGAAGTTCTGAGGGGTATCGAGTTCCGCTAGTTGTTGAAGGTGCGAGATCAATGGCCGGCTGATCGCCTCTTTTCCTTCGTCGGATTGTTTGTAGAGATCCCATGCGAATGAAGAAAATCGTGACATGCTGGGAGCCTCCGCCGGTCGGTTCCGCAATTAGTGAATGTGCAAGAGTTGTGTAGGCCAGCGATTATAAACCGCCCTGCCCTGCTCCGTGTTTTGGGAGACGCGGAATTGTTGAGTAGCCAAGGGTGGTAAGTTGGGCTGCGGTTCCGGTGTGCCTGGGGCTGGCGCTGGCTTGCTTTGGAGTTTGCTGCCGTTCGGGGCATTAGGTCCATGTGGTCGTGCCGGCCATGTGAATCGCGCAGTCGACGATATGTGGTAGGTTCCAGGTCCGGTTGGTTGCGGTGTTCTGCAGTCGCGAAGGCGACGGTATTTGATAGCCTGGGACGCAAGTCTCAGATCCGGTGGACGATGTTGTTTAGAAGTCGCGAAGGCGACGGCATGAGTTTTGGTCTGGTCCGTCGGGCGATCGCATGTCGTCGCGTTCGCGACTTGCTGGGTTGGGATTGAGGTGGCGTCGGCGTACTTGTGACTTGCGTCCCGGGCTGTTGCATGTCGTCGCGTTCGCGACTGGTGGCGATGCCCGTGGGCTGGAGGTTGTGTGGGGGGGGCAAGATTTTTGTCTGCCCTGCCCTGCTCCGACTGGGCTGGGGCTGTGTTGAGGTTTGGCTCAATCGACGTTTTCGTTGTTGTCTTCGGCGGGAGCGTCGACGACTTGGATGTTGGTTGCCAGGTGTTCGTGAGCGGTTCGTTGGACCTCGTCGCCGGCGACTTGTTTTTCGTGTCGGCGGACCGATTTGGGGTTCGACAATCGGCCGATGTGGACCACCGGTTCGCCTGGTTGGACGGCGGGCAGCGTGGTCATGCCGATGATGATTCCCGAGAAGGGAGCCTCCAACCGGTTTTGGTCTTCGGCTAACAGATTGCTGTTCGTGGCGATCGCTTGTCCTTTAACGATGCTGTCGCCGGGCGAGACGTGCATCGCGAGGAAGCCGCCTCGCTCGGCGCGGATCCATTTGGTTTCGCGAATCGTCGCCTGGGTGTCGGGAATGTCCGGTTCGCCCGACATCATCTTCAGCTCCATCAGCACGTTGAAGATCCCGCGGGTCATGCATTCGACGACCGACGATTCAACTTTCCAGACCTCGCCTCCTTCGACGATGATCGTTGGGCAGCCGGCGCGAGTCGCTTCGCGGCGGAGCGAGCCTTTGGGGCCTTTGGTTTGCAAGATGATTCCCGATCCGAAGGCTTCGGCCATGCGGCGGCAATCGGGATGGGAGAGGTCGGCTCGGACGTTGGGGAAATTTGTCCGCCGGACCGCCGCGGTGTGCAGGTCGATGCCGAAGTCGCAGCGGGCGATCAGCGATTCGAAAATCACTTTGGCGAGTCGCGAGGCCATGCTCCCCGAGGCCGATCCGGGAAAGCAGCGGTTCAAATCGCGGCGATCGGGCAGGTAGCGAGAGTGCCGTTCAAATCCGAGCATATTCAGTACCGGAATCATCAGCACGGTGCCGGACTGCAGCGACCATTCCTTGTCCGATAGCATTGTCCGAATCGCTCCGGTGCCGTTGAGTTCGTCGCCGTGCAGTGCGGCGGTGACAAAGACGGTCGGGCCTGGTTGCAGTCCGCGGCGGATGTTGACTGGAATCGAAACGTTTCGGCTGCTGTAACTTTCACTGACCACCAATTCGGTGCTCAGCGACTCTCCCGGGGCGATATCGTGGCCGAACCAATTCTGGGTTTCCGCGGCGCTCATTTTCGGTTTCTTGGGCTGGATTGTGGAAAAAACACGTGGCAACGACTCAATATAGCAAGTCGAAGCCTGGGCGCGTGATACGTCTTTGGCGGGCCCAATTCGGGCGACTCGAATTCGACTTTCCTCGCTTCTCCAGGGTTGATAGTGTGCGCCTGAGCAGAGGTCTCTCATCTCTTCCCACACTTCTCCCGCTATCAAAGTCAATGCGTTTCAATACTCCGCTTCGATTTGTTTGCTGCTGTCTATTAGGTCCACTTGGACTGGCCGTAGCGCAGCCTGCTGAGAACGGTTGGCGGATGCCGCCCGTTGCAAGCAATCCCGTTGCCGTACCCGCAGCGATGCCGGTGCCACCAGCGGGCGCGATGCCTGTTGTAGCCCCGGGTGCAGTCCCTGTCGCGGCACCGGTGGAGTCGCAGCGCGTGGTGCCAGCAAGCTTTAATGAGTCGCCGTCGCTCGAGACGGCGGTGGTGACGCGCGAGTTACTGGCGTCGGAGTTGGCGGCGATCGAAGCGACGACCGATCTGGCGGAGGAGATTCGTAAAGCTTGCACCGAGCGAATAAACAAAGCGAAGGAATGGATCGACAGCGAAGAGGCGTCGCGGAAGCGTCAGCAGGAGATCGAGGCCTATCTGCCGACGATCGGCGATCTTGTCGCGGAGACCAAGGCGGCGCTCGAGAAGCCTGCCGATGCCGAGTTTGGAGCGAACCCAAGCGGCAATACGATCGCAGAACTGGAGAGCCAGTTGGCGGCGCTGCGTCAGCAGGTGGAAGCGGATGAAGCGCAGTTTGCAGCTAAAGGGAAAGAGCTTGAAGGGCGGACCGCGAGACTGGCGGATCTGGCAAAAGAAGTTGTCGAACTGGAACAGAAGATCGCAGAAAACGCCAAGCAGGCTGCGGCAGCAACTGGTACCGATTTAAACGCTCACGTGCAAGCCTTGGAACTGAGGGCCAAATCACAGTGTCGGCAACAGCAGTTGGTGACGACCAAGTTGGAGCGGCGGCGGTTGGACGAGACGGGGACGTTGTTGCCGTTAGAGCACGATTTGGCGCAGCGCAATCTGAATGGTCGCAAACGGATGTTGGCGCGTTGGCAGACGGCGATCGACCAGTGGCGGAAAGAGGAGTCGCTGCGTCAAGCGACCGAAGCGCGGCGGATCGCCGAGACATCGCATCCGGCTTTGAAGTCGTTGGCTGAACAGAATGCGGAGATCGCAGAGCGCCGGATCGCCACGGCAGCGGGGATCGAACGCGTCACGAAAACGATCAAAGAACTGAAGGAGAAGATCCAGCAGTACGAGGCGGATTTCGAGACGCTGCGCGACAAGGTCGAGCACGCGGGAACGACATCGACGACCGGGTTGTTGTTGCGCAAGCAACGCAGCGAATTGCCGCGGATGTCGGAATTCGAGGAGCGAACGAAATACATTCAAGCGGAGATGCCGGCGGCGCATCTGCAGTTGACCGAATGGAAACAGATGCGGCGCGCCGTCGCCGATCCTGAGGAAGCGGCGGCGGAGATGTTCGATTCGCTCGACGCGTCGTTGGGAGATTACGATCGTCAGCAAGTCATCGACGTCCTGGTACGCGTGCTCCGCGACCGCCGCGATCTGCTGGCCAAAGCGATCCCCGATCAGGATACGCTGCTGCAGGATTTGAATGAACTGGAACTTGTCGATCACCGATTGGAAGCATTGGTTGAGGAGTTTCGCGAGTTTCTGAACCAACGCGTGTTGTGGATTCGCAGCAGCGATGCGATCGAATTAGAGGATGTGCGGGCCGGAATTCAGGGGCTCGGTACGTTGGTCAATCCCGTTCGTTGGGGACAGGTGTTGCGTGTTGCAGGGGTCGATCTGTTGCGACGTCCCGCGGCCGCTCTTTCGCTGTTGGCGTTTGTGATCCTGTTGATCATCTTCCGCGCTCGCTTGCGGCAGACGCAAAGCAATCTGTCCGATCCGCCGGCTGCCGGTCAAGAGGCGAAGTTCTCGCGCTACGCCGCTGCGTTTATGATCGCTGTGGTCTTGTCGGCTCGCTGGCCTGCCCTGCTGTTGGTCGTCGGATATCGCTTGCGGACCGCGGCGGCATCGACCGAATGGACGCAAGCTGTCGGCGACGCCTGTCTGACGATGATCCTGTTTCTGTTGGGCTGCGAGTTGTTGCGCGAACTGTGTCGCAGCGAGGGTGTCGGCGAGAAGGTGTTTGGTTGGCCCGAGCGGGCGACCGCGTCGGTTCGCAATACGTTGGAGATCACAGCACTGGTCGGAACACCGATCTTTGGGTTCTTGCTGCTGTCGCAGTTCGGCGAATTGGCGGACCAGCAAAGCTCGCAGCGGTTGTTGTTCATCTCGATTCTGGCTCTATTTGTTTTGCAGATCGGTTGGTTGGTGCGACCTCGCGGGCCGTTGATGAAATGTCTGTCGGCGGATTCGCCGCAATCGCTTGTGGTGCGATTCAAGAAGCCGATCTGGTGCGCCGTCGCTGGCGCACCGCTGGCGTTTGCGATCCTGTCGCTGGTCGGATATCACTTCTCTGCCTATCAGTTGTCGGGCCGTTTGGCCGAAACGGGAGCTGCGGTGGTGGCGGCGATCGTCCTCTATTCGCTCGCCCTACGATGGTTGGAAGTGATTGGATACAACCGCGCACTGCGAGATGCTCCGGCGGCGGTACGGCACGACGAGGAGCGGTTGGTGATCGATTCGAGCCTGTCCGAGGAGAGCGTGGTTGTTGAGCCCGAACCGGTTGCGACAGTTTCGATGCACGCATCGGCCGACAGCGAATTCCGCGACCTGTTGCGGTACGCGGGGATCATGCTGTTGGTCTGCGCCGGATGGTTTATTTGGTCGGAAGTCTTTCCGGCCCTGCGAGTGTTGGACCGCGTGGTGCTGTGGCAGAACATCGAATCGGTCGCCGAAACGGTTGTCGATTCGGGGGGCGGCGAGTCGATCAAGCTGAGCGACCGAACGGTCCCGACGACACTGACCGATGTCTTGATGGCTGTGTTGGTCGTCGTGGCCACGATGATGGTCGGTCGGCGTTTGCCGGGCGTCGTTGAGTTTGTGGTGTTGGAGCGGTTGCCGATGGAACAAGGAGGCCGCCAGGCAGTGGCGATCTTGGTTCGCTACGCGGCGACGCTTGTCGGGCTGTTGTTCGCGTGTCACATCATCCGACTCTCCTGGGGCAGCGTTCAGTGGCTAGCCGCTGCGATGACTGTGGGGCTAGGTTTTGGTTTGCAGGAGATCTTTGCAAACCTAGTCAGTGGATTGATCATCCTGTTCGAACGTCCGATCCGATTGACCGATCTGGTGACCGTCGGCGATGTGACGGGGAACGTCACGCGGATGCAGATGCGGGCGACGACGATCACCGATTTCGATCGCCGCGAGTTGATCGTGCCCAACAAAAAGTTCATCACCGACAACGTCATCAACTGGACGCTCACCGATCCGGTCAGCCGCGTCGTGTTGCCGGTCGGAGTCGCCTATGGCACCGACGTCAAAAAGGCACAGGGGATTCTGTTGCGGTTGGCGAAAGAGTGTCCGTATGTGATGCGTGAACCAGCGCCATCGACGCTGTTCAAATCGTTTGGCGATAGTACGCTCAACCTGGAACTGCGAGTCTTCATCGCCAAGCGGGATGTCTACTTGGATGTCGTCAACGAATTGAATTTGGCGATCACGCGTGAATTCCAGAAAGCGAATATCGAGATCGCTTTCCCACAACGCGATCTCCACATCAAATCGGTCGAAACGCTCCAGGCGATCCTGCCCGATGTCCAGCAGCAGCGGAGCGCCGCCTGATTCGGCGGGGGAGGAATTTCTATCGCCCCCCTGCCCTGCCCCGCAGTGCAAATCACGGTTTCAATTTGAGGTATCAGCCGCCACGCGTTTGCGTCCGGTTGTCCAGGGGAGCCGGACGCTAACGCGTGGCGGCTAATCTGGCTAAGCGCAGCCAGTTAACGGCCCTGCCCTGCCCCGAGATGGAAATTGTGTTTCGCAATTCGGTCGCCTAGATTAGGGTTTACATTGCCCATTCTAGGATCCGATTGTGTCACTGCAGGCCGCGCGAAACATCATGCTCGAATCGATCGACAAGCTATCGAAGCGGATGTCGCGTCCGCGGGTTGTCGTCGGAGGCATTCCGGGAGCGCTGGAATCGCATCCGGGGAGCGTCAAAGGGCAGATTCGTCTGATCCAGTACAACGAACATTCGTCGACCGATAAGGTTGTCGAATCGGTGGCTGAGTTGGTCGATTGGGTGTCGCATCGCAAGCCGCCCGAATCGTACGCTGGGTTGGCGCCGACGGTTCCTGGCAATGGTGCCACGCCAGCACACGCTCGCCGCACGACCTGGATCGACATCGATGGTGTCGGCGATGTCGCGATGTTGGAAGAGCTTGGTAAGCTGTTCGATATCCATCCGTTGGCGATGGAAGATGTCGTGAATGTTCATCAGCATGCCAAGTTTGAATATTACGGCGACACGATGTTTTTTGTCGCTCGGATGCCGATCGACGGAGGCGGGTTTAATACCGAACAGGTAGGCATCTTTCTGATCGGTGATGTCGTGATCACGATTCAAGAGCGACCCGGGGATTGCTTGGAACCGGTTCGCCATCGAATCGCCAACGCTGCGGGACGGATTCGCGAGCGGCATTCCGACTACCTGGCCTATTCGATTATCGACGCGGTCATCGATGGCTACTTTCCGTTGTTGGACCGGTATGCCGAAGTGTTGGATGACGCCGCCGAGGTGTTGCAGCAAGGAGGCGACCGATCGCTGCCGCTGCAGTTGCATGCGATCCGCGCCGATCTGTTGTTGATTCGCAAAGTCGTCAACCAGCATCGCTCGGCAATTAATGTTGTGCTGCGCGATGTGGGCTATCGGATGGAGGAGGATACCGCGTTGTACTTCCGCGATTGCCAAGACCATTTGCAGCATTTGATCGAAGCGGCCGACACCGATCGCGAAACCTGTGCCGAACTCCGAGAGCTTTACTTCGCCATGCTCAGCGAACGGAACAACGATGTGATGAAAGTGCTAACGATCATCGCGACGATCTTTATTCCGATGAGCTTTGTCGCCGGGATCTATGGGATGAATTTCGACAGCAACGTATCGGAATGGAATATGCCCGAACTGCAATGGACCTATGGGTATCCGTTTGCGTTGGGGTTGATGACGTTGATGGCGGGCGGCCTGCTGGCCTATCTGTATCGCAAGGGTTGGCTGACGAAGTAGTTGGGCTTCCCGTCGTTTCGCCTGTCCCCCTGCCCTGCCCCGCGGTTTGTATGGCCGGGCGTTTGACGAACTTCACGCGGTGGTGTTGCGGATTGCTTCCCGTCTACCAACGTTTGCGGCTGTCCAACAGCAGCGTCACGGGGCCTTGGTTCACCAAGTGGACCTGCATGTCGGCGGCGAAGATACCTGTCTGGACTTCGATTCCCGCGGTGCGGATACGTTGGCAGTAGTGTTCGTACAGCTGCCGAGCGATCTCGGGATCGGCGGCGTCGGTGAACGCCGGGCGGCGACCTTTACGACAGTCGCCTAACAACGTGAACTGGCTGACTGCCAACAACTTGCCGCCGACCTGCGCGATGTCCAGATTCATCTTGTCGTCGGCGTCGGCGAACACTCGCAGCCCAATCGTCTTGTCGGCCAGATAGTTCGCGTCGGTCTCGGTGTCTCCATTTTCGACTCCCAGCAAGACCAGGAACCCAAGCTCGATCGCTCCGACTACTTGGTCGTCGACAGTAACCGATGCTTCCGAAACTCTTTGGATGACAGCTCGCACGATGTCTCTTTCCTTTTCTTCACGATTGCGGTGGCGATGAACCGATCGGCCTCAGTCGATACAATAACGGGGGCTGATTGTAGGGCAAAACGCGACATCCGCCCTGCCCTGCTCCGTTGTTGCTTCATCCTTTTTGTGTTGCCGTTCCCATGCCGCTGCTCTTTACCTGTCCCCATTGCCAAACGCAGACGCTGGTGGAAACGCAGTACGCCGGTCAGGCGGGAGCTTGCGCGGCGTGCGGTAAACCGATCACGGTCCCCGATTTTCAGGAGGAGACCGGCAGCATCGCCATGGAACCGCGGAAATCGATCGGTCGGCCGATTCGGTTGATCGCCACGATCTGTGTCGGGGCGGTCGTTGTGTTGGCGGGCGGGATGTTGATGTTTCGTTACGGGGTTTCCGGGATCGCTCAGATTCGTGCGAATTCGCTGCGCGGGGCCTGCCGCAACAACGTTCGTTTGATCGCGGCGGCGCTGAACGCGTACGCCGATGATTATGGAACCTATCCGACTCCGATGGTGACCGATGCGGCGGGGAAGCCGATGTACAGTTGGCGCGTTTTACTCCTTCCCTATCTTGGCCACCAGTCGCTGTACGGTCAGTTCAATCTGGCGGAGCCGTGGAGTTCCGAGACGAACATGGCGCTCGCTTACAGTCGGCCGGCGGAGTATGGATCTCCTGCAGTGGGAAGCAATGTCTGGAGCGAGCCCAATTACATGTTAATCACCGGCCCGGGGACGCTTTTCCCCGCGTCGGGACCGCTGAGCCCACGCGATGTGATCGACCGACCCGATCAGACGTTGTTGGTCGTCGAGGTCGCGCGGCCCGCAAACCCGATGGCGGGCAGCGAACTGCTGTGGACTCAGCCAGCCGATCTGGACGTCGCCAAGATGGTTCCCGCGATCAACGGGAAGGATGGCGTGGAGATCGGTGGCAATCATGAAGGAGGCGCGACGGCGGCGACTAGCGACGGACGCGATCACTTCTTGAGCGAGTCGCTGTCGGCGGGGGAGATTCGCGGCTTGATCACACCACGCGGCGGTGAACCGCTGCCCGATGATCTTCTCGACGACTGGGAATGATCGGCGGTGTGTGGCCGCAAGAAAACGATCGCAGCGAGATGCGGATCGATTGGATTATCGCTTCAGGTCGTCCGGACGCATTCCGATCTCGACATCCAGCAGCCGCGTGCTGTCGCCGCGATAGATCTCCATCGAGACGGTGGAACCACCGGTTGTGTCGCCAACCATCCGCATCAATGCGCCCATGTCGCGGACGGGTTGGCTGTTAAAAGCGATGATGATGTCGTCGGGCAGGATGCCAGCGTTGCGAGCGGGCGAGCTGCCGTTGGCCAGCCCTCGCACCAACGCGCCTCGGATCAATGGATCGTCGCCGTGGCGTCGCGATTCGGGAACTTCGTCCAATGCCACGCCCAACCAGCCGCGGTTGACGTAGCCCGAACTTCTCAGCCGCTCATAGACCTGCTTGGCGACGTTGCTGGGAATCGAGAAACTAACTCCGCGATAGGTCTCTCCGACGATGGCTGTGTTGATGCCGATCAATTCGCCAGCGGAATTGATCAACGGGCCGCCGCTGTTGCCGGGATTGACCGCGACGTCGCTCTGCATGAAATCTTGGTACCGCGTCCCCGCTTTGGTCGCTCGATGCTTGCCGCTCAAGATGCCAAAGGTGACCGTGCGGTCGAGTCCAAAGGGGCTGCCGACAGCCCAGACCGGCGTGCCGACTTCCGATTTGTCGCTGTCGCCCCAGCGAACGGGCAGCAGGCCATTGGCTTCGATTTTTAAGATCGCGATGTCGGTCAACGCGTCCATCCCCACAACCTCTGCCGAAACGCGGCGTCCGTCGCTGAGACCGACATGGATATCCGAACCCCCTTCGATCACGTGATAGTTGGTCAGGACAAAGCCTTGGTCGTCGACGATCACGCCGCTCCCTTGATCGCCTGGCAATTCCATCCCCGACCCGCGGCGGATGGCGACGGCAAGTTCGCGTTCCTGTTCGGTTAGGTCGCGTTCGACGTCGATGTGGACGACGCTAGGGCCAACGCGTTGGGTGACCATTTGATAGGCTTGTGCTAGCGAATTCATCGAGACATTTCGCAGCCCCTCGCCGCTCGATTCATATTCGGCTCGCAGTTCCCCTCGATGCCATGCGTACCGGATCTCTTCGACCAGCGTCGGGACCAGGAAGCGGGTGGCCAGCAGCAGAACGCCCAGCATCACCAGGCTGACCAATGCTTGGGCCGCACCGGGGCTGGAGGATTGGTTCCGCAGTGGAGGGATTTCTTTCGGTGGTTTCGGCGAAGGTGTAGACTGGGGCCAGGCGTCCGCGGGACGCGAATATTCGGCCGGTTCGACGTCGAAATCCAGGTGATTCATCGCTTCACACCTCAACCAAACGGTTTGGGGCTGCTGAATAGGAGAAGATTGCCGATCCGCGAGCGAATCGCCTTGCGTCTCATTGTAACGAAATCTTTAGCCCGCGACATAAAAAGTGGCCAATCCGCCGAAGCCTCACTTTTTCCCTCCCCCCTCCAGCGCCGATCGTAACGGTTTGGTTGCCATTGACCCCCGGTTCGATCGACCGCGGATGTTGGACGCCTATCGGCACGGAATTTTCCCCTGGCCGTGCCGTTGGGCCGACCAGTGGTTTGTCGGTTGGCACAGCCCCGATCCGCGAGCGATCCTGCCTCTGGATGACGTGCGGATTCCCAAGCGTTTGCTGCGGAAATTGCGAGCTGGACACTTCCGTTTCCGTTGGAACAGCTGTTTCGACAGCGTGTTGGAACATTGCGCCAGCGTGGGGGATCGCAAGGAAAATGCTTGGCTGTGCCCCGATTTGCTCGACGCGATCTCGTCGCTGCATCGATCTGGCGACGCCCACTGCATCGAGGTCTACGACCGCGACGGAACCCTCTGCGGTGGACTGTATGGGATCGCCGTTGGAGCTGCGTTTTCGGCCGAATCGATGTTCCATCTGCAGAGCGATGCGTCGAAGGCGGCGGTCTGTGGGCTGGTCGCGGTCTTGCGCCATGCCGGCTTTGAATTGATGGACATTCAGCAAACCTCGCCCCATTTGCTCGCCTTTGGCGCTGTCGAAATCGATCGCTGCGATTATCTTGTAGCTCTCCAGCGGGCGCTGGGCAAACAGCCGTCGTGGCCCGCGACGACCGAACATCCGATCCCCATCGACCGGATTGGCGCGGAGGATTGAGCGGCGGTGATATCCGATCGCCCCCCCCTGCCCTGCCCCGTTTTGTATTTGAACCCAACTTGCGAGCCGAACAAGACTTATGACCAGCGAACTACGACAGCGAATCTATCAACAACTTGCCAGCGTCGAACTGATCGACCCGCATACGCACATCAACCCATTGGATGCCGGTTCGCATACGCTGGTCGATATCTTGGGTTACCACTACTACACCGAATTGGCCCACTCGGCCGGCATGCCACGCGAGCAGATCGAAGATCCCGCGATCTCGGCGAAGGAGAAAGTGGGCCGACTGATCGAAGGCATTGGCCCGATCGACAACACAATCCAATACAGTTGGTTGATCGATATTTGCCAGCGGTTCTTCGGTTTCGAAGGCGACCGTTTGGACGCGTCGAACTGGGAGGCGTTGTTTGATTCGTCGGAGGCGCAGATGGCCGACGCGGGTTGGAGCGACGAGGTGCTGCGACGCAGCAACGTCAAGTCGGTCTTTTTGACCAACGATTTCGACGACCCCTTGGCCGGCTTCGACACCGCTAAATATGTTCCTTGCCTGCGGACCGACGATCTGGTTTTCCATCTTGGCAAACCCGAGGTGCGGCAGCGATTGGAAGCCGCGACAAAAGTCTCGGTTGGCAGTTGGACCGAATTGCGGGAAGCGATCGGCGTGCTGTTCGAACACTTTACGACGAACAACGCCCGCGCGTGTGCGATCTCGATTCCTCCATCGTTTGCTCCCGAACCGGTTTCCGACGGCCGCGTCGAAACGGCGCTGGATGCCGTGCTAAAGGATGGCGTCAATTCCGACGAAAGCCATCTGCGGGCGCTCAGCCACCGCATCTTCTGGACCTTGGCCGAGATGTGCGACCAATACGAATTGCCTTTCGATCTGATGATCGGCGTCAATCGTGGCGTCTACCCAACGGGCGTCTTCCAGGGGCAAGACCTCTACGACAGCCGCGTCTCGTTGATCCAGTATCAACAACTGTTGAACGCCTTCCCGCGGGTCACCTTCCCGATCAGCGTTTTGGCGAGCGTCACCAACCAGGAACTGGCCAGCTACGCTTGGATCTTCCCTAACGTTGTCACCAACGGACACTGGTGGTACAGCAACACGCCAAGCATCATCGAACGCGACGCAGCGCATCGCTTGGAAGCGGTTCCGCGAACCAAGCAGATCGGATATTACAGCGACGCCTACAAGCTGGAGTTTGTCGCACCGAAGTTCGACATGTATCGCAAGATCTTGGCCAAGGTGTTGGAGCAGTATTACGTGATCGATCGATCGTGGAGCGAAGAGCGAGCTGTCGAGTTCGGCACGCAAGTCCTGCGCGGCAACGTCGAGACGACGTTCAAGATCTCGTAGACAGCTGGCTTCTTCTTCACATTCCCGGCTGCGCTGAGCGGGTGAAGTTGCGCAGCCCTTCACCCTCCCTCAAACGAAGTTTGAAAGGGAGGGTCGAACGAGCGAAGCAAAGTTCGGGGAGGGGAGTCCGTGATGCAATTCCTCGCCGTTTGATCCTGGCGGTAGGCCCTCCCCGAAAAACTCGCTAAACGCTTGTTTTTCGACCCTTTCGGCTGCGCCAGGCGGGTGAAGTTGGGCGATGGCATGCGCGGTGCGATGTATCTGAAACGCCAGTTTTCACTATAATCTCTTCTTTGGGATCCCCCCCCCTGCCCTGCCCCGACTGCTTGTTGTTGAAGAGTCTATCGATGACCGAACCCGCTGACGACTCTGCCAACTCTCCGCTGTCGCATCTCTACGAGCTGGGCAAGGTGACTGTCTTCTATCTTCCGTCGCACAAGTTGGACGACCCGAGGTATTACGAGGGAACGCAGACCGCGCGGACGGCGACTCACGATTTTATGATGGATCGCTACCGCGCGTACACGCATTCGCCGACTCCCGTTAAAGGCTATTGGGTCGATTTCAATGGCCAGTTGGTGCACGACGTGATGGAGCGATTCGAGGTCTCGTTTGGCAGCGAGGCGGAGTTCGAGCGGCTGATCATTTTTCTGATCGAACTGTGTGGGCGGTTGAGCGAAGACGCGGTCTATGTGACGCGGGGCGAGCGGAGTTTTCTGGTCCATGGCCAGCCGCGGCAAGAGATCGCAAGCGACAGCGATCATGACAACCGATAGTGTTTTGAAATGGACCGCCATGAATCCGATCGATCCTCCCCGTCTGCTCGGTCCTCCGCTGGGCTCGGTGATCTTCAAGTCGCAGCCGGAAGACTTTGAGGTCGAAGAACTGCTTCGCTTCGAACCATCGGGCGAAGGGGAGCACTGCCTTGTTTGGATGGAGAAGAGGCATCGCAATACCAACGATGTCGCGTCGGAGCTGGCGACCAAACTGGGGCTGCGGAAGCGGTTGATCAGTCATTGCGGATTGAAGGATAAAGAGGCAGTAACGCGGCAATGGTTTAGTCTGCATCTGCCTGGAAAGCCGTCCCCTTCGGTTGAGGATTTAACTGTCGAAGGAGTGCGTGTGCTGCGGATCGTGCGCCACTTGCGCAAGCTGCACCGCGGCGCGCACGATGGCAATCGCTTTTGGATCCGTTTGCGAGGTTGTGAATTCTCCAGAGAAGCTGCCGCCGCGCGATGGCAGCAGATGATCGACCGTGGCGTTCCAAACTACTTCGGCACCCAGCGATTTGGCCGCGACGGTGGGAACGTGCCACAGGCGCTGCGATGGTTCAAGGACGAGATCCAAGTCCGCGATCGGATGCTGCGTGGGATCCTGTTGTCCGCCGCCCGCAGCTATCTGTTCAACGCCTGTGTCGGCCATCGCGTGCTCGACGGGACATGGGATACGCCGCTGTCGGGCGACGTGTTTGGGTTCGCCGACAATCGCAGCCTCGTCCTGCCGCACAATCTGCATGGCGATGAAGCCGATCGAGTACGGCAGGGAGCTCTTGAGTTAACCGCTCCGCTATGGGGCGAAGGGGAGCTGCAGAGCCAAGCCGCGGTCAAAGCGATGGAAGAGCAAGTCGTCGCTGCCTATCCCGATCTGTTGGCCGGTTTGGCTCAGTTCAATTTGCGGCAAGAGCGGCGTGTGATGCGGCTGCGACCGCTGTCGGCCGAACTGACCTGGGAAACTGATTCGACGCTCGTGCTGCGGTTCGATCTTCCCAAAGGAACCTACGCCACGACGCTGCTGCGCGAGTTGGTCGATATTGGTTAGCGCCGATGAATCGCTGCGTTAATTCACCCGCCCGGCGGAGCTGGGAGGGTCGGGAAACGAGCGTTTAGCAAGTTTTCCGGGGAGGGTTTGACCGCTGGATTGAACGCCGTCGATTTACCTCGCAACTCCCCTCCCCGAACTTTGCTTCGCTCGTTCGACCCTCCCCTTCAAGCTGCGCTTGGGGAGGGTGGATTTTTGTAAGCCGGGGACTTCAGTTCGGTTGCCCGTTCATGAGGTTTAGCTTGGCGGTTGATGCTGTTGGACGATGTCCAGGTGGACTTCGTGCATCGGCAACCAGAAGTCGTTTTTGAGTTTGGGATCGTTGGAGCGGACGATGTTCAGGCTGACCTGCAGCTTCTTCATCGCCGTGTCGAATTGGCTCTTTGTACATGCGAGCCTTTCGAGCGCTCGCTTTCGCAGCGGACCGGTGTAGTCGGGTTCGAGGCGGATGAATTGGTAGATCTCTTGTGCCAGCGAATCCAATTCGCAGACCGGTTGGAACGCCGCGGGGTAATGGACCTCGCGGAAGTACTGCATCTCGATCAACGCCGCATCGCCACCGGGCACTTTTCCGTAGAAGACCGATTCGGGATAGGTCTGCGGAATCCGAGTCTTCCAGTCCCAGACGGCTTTGACCTTGGGGCTCCATCCGCCCTCCTTGGGCTTTGCTTCCGGTAGGTCGGTGTTGTCCCACAGCGACGGGTAACTCGAGCATTGGCTGCCAAAGACCGTGCAGACTTTGTGAGCTAGCACAAATTGGTAGGCTTGATCAAATGTCTTTAGCATTGGAGCGAGACCCGGCCGGACTGGTAGTGTTTCAAATTGAGGTATCAGCCGCCACGCGTTAGCGTCCGGTTCCCTCCCCCGCCTGGCAACCGGACGCTAACGCGTGGCGGCTGATTTGCGCAGGTGCAACGGAATGGTGTGGCTGAGGGCCGCCGTTACAACGATGTCGGTGGTTGTTGCAGGTGAATGTTTCCAGGTGTGGAGCCCGATGCCGGTTCGTCTTGCAGGATGAAGCTGGCGGTCAGGATCGCGGCGGCTGCCAACAGGTTGCAGAAGACGGCCAGCACCCAAAACGGCATCGCGTTGCGGGCCGCTGGTTGGCAATATTTGATGCCGCGAGCGTATCCGACAAATCCGATCGCAAACGAGAGGACGGCGACGAATACGAGGATCATTCCCAGGGTGGTGACGGCCCATCGCGGTTCAGCGTTGGGCATCACCTTGGCAATCGCCAGCCCCGTCGCCATCGATGCCAGCCCCGTCCGGACCCATGCCGAACAGGTTCGCTCTTCCGCCATCAACGTTCGATCCAAGCCGGTGTCGGGTTGGGCGTTGGCGTTCTGGTTCTCTGGGCTCGCGTTATCGTTGCTCATCTGACGCCTTGTCGAGAAGTTGTTCGGCTCGCTGCCGTTGTAAAATCTGTTCCATGACTTCCAGTTCGGTGTAATACATCGCACTGGGGTCGATTCCTTGATCGTCGAGCCACTGCAGGTGCTTCGTCATCGCCGGTTGGCGGGCGTAGGCTGGCAGGATCACCAGCCAAACGACCGCGACGCCAGCGATGGCAAGCACCAATGACAGCAGCTTTTTGGTGTCGGTTAGACCGATCATTGTTCAACCACAGGGGCAAAGACGACTTCGAACATCAGGTAGGCCATCAGAAGGGTCAGGCACAGGTTCAGTGTCTGGCCGCAGACGTAAAGGATCAACGGCTTGCCACCCTTGAGTTGCGGAAGGAGTTGCTTGAAGTTGGTCTCCAGCCCGATGCTGACAAAGGCGAGGCAGAAGAGCCAGCCACGCAGCGTTTTGGTCGAGCCTTTGATCATCGCGTTGATCAATTCGGGGCCGGCGGTCATCGTCGAATAGAGTACCGAAAACAGGATCGACATCGCCACGAAGCCGAGGACAAACTTTGGGAATCGGTACCAGATCTCCGACGCTCCCACGCGGGGCGCCGACGGATCGCGTTCGACATACGTCACCCAATAGATCGCGACGCAAAAGGCTGTCACGCCGATCAGGATGTTCTGGATCATCTTCACCGTCGCGGCAACTTCTAACGCTTCGTCACCCAACACCGCACCGGCGGCGGCGACCGCGCCTGTCGAATCGATCGTCCCGCCCAGCCAGGCACCGCCCAGAGTCGGGCTCATTCCCGTCGCTTTGATGATCGCGGGCAGCACGACCATCATGATCACGGTGAAGCTGAGCGACATGCCGATCGCAAGCGATAGCTCTTCCTTTTTGGCTTTGCACGAGGCCGCGGTCGCGATCGCCGCGGAGACGCCGCAGACCGACATGTCGGCCGAGATCACCATGTTCAACGAGCGCGATGGGATCTTCAAAACCTTCTGGCCGAATATGTAAGTGGATACCAAGACGATTGGCGTTACGACCCAGGCGACAAAGACGCCGGGCAGGCCAAGAGCCAACAAGCGGCTCATCAAGACCTCTGCTCCCAACAGCACCAAACCGGTCTTGATGAAGAACTCCGTCATGATCGCCGGCCGCAGAAATGCCGGAGTGCCGATTGTGTTACTGATGATCAATCCGACCAGCAATGCCCACAACGCGTATTCCAGGTTGTACGCTTTGAGCACGCTTTGCCCGGCCAGCACGTAGGCCAGCGTGGCGAGCAGGAAGACGATCGGGAACCCTGCCAGAAAGGCGGCGGCCGATTTGCCGCGACACCACATCGCGAAACCGCACAGGACCGCCAGCACGAGGAAGACGCCGCCGATGCCGATCAGTTTGCCATCGAGCGACGCCAGCGGATCCGCTTCCCAGGAGCCCGGTTTGGAGAGGTACGCCTTCAGAGGGCTCACGACTTCCAAAGGTTCTCCCATCCCGATGCTTTCGGCCAGCCCATCGGGCCGACCCAGCCAGACCGCACCAAATGCAAAGACCAACAAAAGTGCGGCACACCAAATCGCCCACCAATCTTCGGCGGTCCGCATGTCGGTCCATAAACTGTGGCGTTCCGGCGGCAACGTGACCGTGTCATCACCGTCGGGGGCGGCATCGTTGTCGGATGGTTGAGAACCTGGTTCGTTGCTCATCGTGAATACTTTCGTCGTTGGTGGGAGAATGGTGGGGGAAGCCGACAGCTTTGGGGACTGCAGCTTAAACGCAATCGCTTAATTCGATTGGCGGTTGCCGCTGGCCGCTCTTTGCTTGGCGGCGCAGTTCATGCTGGCGCGAACCAATTGCAGCAAGCGGATCAGTTCTTTCTGCTCCTTCTGTTTGAGGCCGTTGATCAAGTTGTCTTCAAATTCGCGAAGCTCCTCGCTGGCGGGACGAACAAGCTTTCTGCCCGCGTCGGTGATCGCGACATAAACGGTCCGCCGGTCCTCTTCGGATCGCTCGCGCGTGACGAGATCGCGGCGCAGCAAACGGTCGACCAGCGCGGTGACGGCGGGGACGATTTGCACCAACCGGTCACCGATTTCGCCACAGGTTAGCGGGCGATCTTCCATGTCCAGGATTCGCAACAGGTTGTATTGCGAAAACGTCAACTCGCGAGGACGGAAAAATTGTGACAGTTGATTGTCTAGTTGGTCGCCAGTTCGTGCCAGGCTGACAATCGCCTCTTGGGCAACGCTCGCAAAGGGTTGGCAGCGTTTTAATTCGTGACGCAGGTCGTCCATCGGTTGGATGCTCGTAGGCAGGAGGGGGGCGATCGCGGGTGGGGGAGACGCTGAAAGACGTTGACTCAGTAAAATCTTATGGATAAAATAATCGGCGATCAAGCGTTGTTTGCCGATTTTTGGCGGATCGGTCGTTAGCGCCCTGCGAGGCTCCGGTTTTCGGTCGCCCGTTGGGATTTTCTACCCCCCCCTGCCCTGCCCCACGTTATGCCTACCATGCAAACCACAGCCATCATCGGTGGCGGCTTCAGCGGAACGCTGGCGGCCGTCAATCTCGCTCGCTTCGCCACCACGCCTCAACGCGTCGTGATCATCAACTCGGGGCGCCCGTTTGGTCGCGGCACCGCCTATGGAACCACTCGCGGCGAACATTTGTTAAACGTTGCGGCGCGGAACATGTCGGCGTTTCCCGACCACCCCAGCCACTTCTTCGATTGGTTGCGATCGCGCTGCGATTACGACGGGCTCAGCGACGATGTGCTGCGAGAGACGTTTATCCCGCGGCGGATCTTCGGCGACTATGTTCGCGGGCTGGCGTCGCATTATTTGGGCGGAGCCGATCCTCGCAGCCAAGTTGAGTGTCAGGTCGTCGAGGATTCCGCCGTCGACATCCAGCCGCGAGGCGAAAACGGCGGTGTGGTGATGTTGGAGCATGGCGATCCGATCGAAGCGGAATCGGTGCTGCTGGCAACGGGCAACCAACCGCCGGCTGGGCTGCCCGGATCGGGCAAACTGGCCAACGATCGTCGCTACTGCGGCAATCCTTGGACAGCGTGGCACGAAAACCTGCCCGACGACGACAAGCACATCGTGATCTTGGGGACCGGGCTGACCGCCGTCGACGTGATTGTGACGCTGCGGCACAAAGGATGGAACGGCAAGATCACCGCGATCTCGCGGAATGGGATGCTGCCTCAGCGTCACTTCCGTGGCATCGCCTGGCCGACCTCGATCCCCGACGACGGCCAGACGCGATCGTTGAAGGAGTTGGTCAGCCTGATCCGTCAGGACTGTCAGCGGTTGCGTGGTGCCAGCCAGAACCCCGCGATCGCTGTCGACAAGCTGCGCAGTCGGACGCAGCAATTATGGCGGGATCTTTCGATCGATGAAAAACGCCAATTCTTGAAGGACTATGCGGCCGATTGGAATGTCATTCGGCATCGCATTGCCGGGCCGATCCACGACGCGGTCACTGATTCGTTGGACTGTGGACAGTTGACGATCCTTCCCGCCACGATCGAATCGTTGGATGCGGGGGAGACATCGATCGAAGTTCAATTGGCTGCCGGCGGCGATGGTCCTGATCGGATTCATGGCGATATGGTGATCAATTGCACCGGGCCGAAGTCGCGGTTTTCCGATTCACAGATTCCGCTGTATCGCGCCCTGTTCGATCGCGGCATCGCCAAGCCGGATTCGATGGACATGGGAATCGCCGTCACCGATGACTTTGCGGTGGTTGGGGATGATGATCGCCCGTCGTCGTTTCTGTATGCGATCGGTCCGATCTTGAAGGGGACCCTGTGGGAAACGATCGCCGTTCCCGAGCTTCGCCAGCAAGCGATGGCGGTCGTCCAAACGATCCTCAAGCAAAAACCGATTCGCGTGGCCAGCCCCGAGACGATCGAGTACTGCATCTAACCTCGCCCCTGGTGGCGACTGCTTAGGCGCGTCTGTTTCCTACCAGTCATCTCGCTCGCGATCGGGGTTCCGCCTGCCGATCGCAGCCAGTTTGCCCGCGATCGGATGGCGTGAAGGTACCACCCTGCCCTGCCCCGATCTCTTGTGTCGCCGCGCGGGATACCAGATTTTTGTTAAAGTCTGGAGAGTATCGATAGTCTGACTGGTTTCCGTTTCGCCTGTTCTCGGCGTGTTGGTGAGTAATGTTGATTCGCGGGGCGGTTCGCGAAGGACAGGTTAAGAGTGAGCGAATTTTGTCGTGACTGGCGGTCGCGATTGTTGCCATTGAGGCACTATGGCTGATAGAACTTTCGGTCCCCTGAAGTTTCCCGCCCAAGACTGCCTCCCTCAGTTTAAAGACAACATGCCCTCATTGCCTCGTATTGCTTCGACCCGCCGGAACTTTCTATCGCTTGCCGTCGGAACCGGAGTTGGCATTTTGCAGCCGCGCTCCAGTTGGGGTGCCAGTTCGGCCGCGCGGGAAGACCAGCCCTATGCGCAGATCGATTGGGACCGTTGTCGGCGGATCGGTTCGGTGACGCATGCCCATTGTCGCTCGCAACGCTCGCTCGACTTGCTCTGTCGTCGCGGGCTGACGCATTTGGCGATTTCCAACTACTACCCGTCGGCTCCCTGTGCTCCTACCGAGCAGATTGGGCAGTGGAAGGTTGGGCAGGACTTCTGCACACTCAAGGGGGAAGGCTACGTCGAGCGGGAGTTCGCGTGGAACGAGATTATCCGCGATCCGGAGACCGGTTGGTTCGATGAACTTCCCACTGCGATGCAGGAGAAGATGCCGTTCCAATCGGAGAAGCCTTGCTTCACGCAGATTCTTCCCGAAGTCATTTTGTGTCCCAATGCGGAACATCATTCGATGACCGATTGCAACGGTCACTTCAATGCCGTCGGATCGAACTTCGCAAGTGGAACGTTTGATGTTCGCAGTTACTACAAACTGAACAACCACGGCTATGCGATGGGGACGGGGATGCCGTGGCGAGAGGCGTTTGGGCGGATGTTGGATGGGCTGCAGTTTGCCGATGGTGGCGGGATCACGATCAACCATCCGAAGTGGAGTCATGCTTCGCCAAAACAAATAATGGAATTCTTGGACTTCGATCCGCGCGTGATGGGAATTGAGATCTGGAATAGCACCGCGGAATTTCTCAGTCAAACGGGTTGGTCGTTGGACGAATGGGATGCCGTGTTGGCAACCGGTCGTCGTTGTTATGGCTTCTCCGTTTCCGATCACGCCCACAATTCCGATCCTGCGTTTCAAGGCCGCAATGTGTTGTTAGTCGATGCGGCGACTCCCGCCAGCGAAATGCCAGCGGCTTGTTTGCGAGCGTATCGCAACGGCAACTTCTACGCTTCTTTGGATGGTGTTTTGGAACTCAAACGCTTCCATTGTTCAGCCGATGGGAAGTTGGATGTGGAGATTTCGGGCGGTCCCAGCAAGTTGCGAGTCCTGTCGGCGAAGGGAGTCGTTCACGAACAAGCGGGTGAGTCGATCTCGTGGGCATTGCCCGAAGGGAAGTCGTCGGCGCAAGAACATGTCTATCTGCGTGTTGAAGCGGACCAGGTCGATGGCGATGACCGTCTGCTAACTCAGGCGATCCAGTTGGTCTAGCTCGCGAGACATCCTGTCTTTTCGTGGTGGGGCCTGGTCGCGTCGCTGCTGTTCGGATCGAAAAATACGCTACTTGAGGAGGCGCGCGCCCCGCACTTCGCTGTGTGTTGGATATAAAGTCCGCTCTTGTTCGTTTTGCAAGGTTTGGTCTGGTGCGAGTTTAGCTGCTGCGTGTTATGGATAACGCCATCGTTGCAGGAAACGTTAATAAATAGTGAACTTCTTGCTGGTGGTGCCGTTGCAAATTGACAAGAGATGGTGTCCGGATAGATTGTCCATTTCGTGCCGTGCTTCGTCGGTTCTGAGGTGCATCGTTGGATCTGGAATGCGAACGGGACACGGCGATCGCGACTAAACGACATGTCAAGAATTGCTTCGGATGGCGTCTCGCAAGACTTGCCGCAGTTCCAGTATCGGGAAGCACTTCTTGCTCTGTCCTTCATTGCAGAAAAACTCTCTCTCCTTTCGGAAGTGAAACATGAAAACGACTAAGAATAGAAACGCGTTTACGCTCGTCGAATTGTTGGTGGTGATCGCCATCATCGGCATTTTGGTTGGTCTGTTGTTGCCGGCGGTTCAGGCCGCACGCGAAGCAGCGCGTCGGATGCAGTGTAGTAACAACATCAAGCAGATGGGCCTGGCTTTGCACAATTACCACGACACATATAACTCCCTGCCGCCAGGATGGATCGATGATTCGACCAATCAGAATCGCATGGGGTGGCCGACGTATCTACTTCCGTTCATCGAGCAATCGGCCGTCTACGACGGGATGAAAAGCGTGGGCGCGTACAATGTGACTTGGTATACGTTGCCTGAAATGACCACTGGCACCGCGGCAGTTCCGACGCCATACGCCAAGATGGTTTTGGATTCCTACGTCTGCCCTTCCGACCCTTCGCGTGGCATCAATGAAAATCTCGGTGGATACGGTAAGTCGAATTATACCGGCGTGGGGGGGGCACACTACATTGCTTCGGGTGGTGCAAACGGAACCTTCTACGATCACTCCTTCATTCGCTTTCGTGACATGCTTGACGGGCTGAGCAATGCGATGATCATTGGCGAGCGGAGCACCGTCGATCAGGCGAGTCGCGGCTTTGTGAAAAAGGGGACGATTTGGATCGGCGCCTATTCTGCGGGTACGTACTACCACAACAATGCGATCGCCAACGCGTCGGTCTACTACAGCCTTAATGGTAAGGCTGGCAACTACAACTTCAGCAGTGCCCATCCGGGCGGAGTCCAGTTTGCGTTTGGAGATGGATCGTCTCACTTCATCAGCGAAACGATTGACCTGATCACCTACCGCGACTTGGCTTCGATTGCTGACGGAAACCCGCTAGGCGAATACTAATCGATTCGTCTGCTCTCAATAAATTCACTGCCGTCGTTCCCGGCTCTGGTGGGAACGACGGCTCTATTTACATCAAAAGGAAATCGATCATGCGTTTTGTATTTGTGTCTCTTCTCGCCTTTACCATCGGATGTGGAGCCGAAGAAGTTGTGGAGCTGCCCGCTCCTGTCGAGAAGACTCAATTGGTTGCGACCATCGATCAAATTGCCGCCACGGGGCAGTTCGATGAAGAAATGCTGACGGGGCTGACCATGGGGCTTGAAGAGGCGGGACTGATGGGCGAAGCCGCGCTTGTTCAACAGTATCCAACCATGGGCGATGAAGCTCAGGTCAAAAAAAAGGCCAAACAGCTTTCCAAAGACGTCAAGAAGAAGCTTGAAGCGGGTGTCGAGTAGTTTCGAGCGAGGCTAAACCTTGTGCGAAGTTGTCGTTGCGGTTCGTTCCTCGTCGCCCCGATCTGAATCGAAGGAGAATCACCGGCCGATTTCACATCGCGGCCCTGCAGCGTATATCATCATGACTCCCCCCCCTTCTCCCTTTGCTCACCTGGAGTTGCTTGTCATGATGTTTCGCTGTGCAGCCTTTCCTTTGTTGTTCGTCTTGGGGCTGATGGCTTCGATTGTTCGAGCGGATGAACCTGTCGCCAAGGAGTATTCCACTGTGATGCTCTCGGGCGACTGGGTTCCAGACGATCCTCATCAAATTGATTTCGACAACCTGCCGAGGATACCGTCGCAGCATGTTGTGATCAGCGATGTCCGGAAATCGAAGGGGGTGCATCAGCACAATTATTTGACCTTCCACGATGGGAAATATTGGGCGATGTGGAGCGATGGTCCAGCGGTTGAGGATCGTGTTGGTCAACGCGTTTCGTACGCGACCAGCATGGACGGGATCGATTGGAGCAAGCCATGGTACCTAACGCCCGAACCGCCGGGATCGGGGAAGGGTTCCAAATATTACAACACGCGCAGCAGCAAAGGCTTTCGTTGGATCTCGCGTGGCTTCTGGCAGCGCGATGGCCAGCTGCTCGCTCTCTGTTCGCTCGACGAAGGAGCGGGCTTCTTCGGCAAAAGTCTCCAGTTGCGGGCATTCCGCTGGGACGTTCAGAAGGGTGTTTGGGGCGACCATGCCTTAGTGCACGAAAACGCCATCAACAACTTCCCGCCCAAAAAATTACCCGGTGGCGATTGGATGATGTCGCGGCGAACGTGGGACTACAAGAAACGTGGCGTCGATTTTTTAGTCGGTGGCGTCGATGCGGTCGACGACTGGGATTCGTTTCCTGTGCTTGGCACGAGTCAGGAATTGGCGGCCGAAGAGCCGTATTGGTGGGTGCTGCCCGGTGGGCGTTTGACGGCGTTGTTCCGCGACAATCGTCGCAGCGGATACCTGTACCGATCGTTTTCCGAAGACGGCGGCCGGACGTGGAGTCGGCCGCACCGCACCGATTTTCCCGATGCGCGGTCGAAGTTCAGCGGAGTTCAGTTGGCGGATGGTCGCTATGTATTGGTCTCCAATCCACATCCAAAGCAACGCGATCCGTTGGCTCTATCGGTAAGCGACGACGGTGTTGTCTTCAAGAAGATGGGCTATCTCGCTGGAGGGCGGCACGTCGATTATCCCCATGTGATCGAACACCGCGGGCATCTGTTGGTCGCCTTCGCCACGCAAAAGCAGACGGTGGAAGTGCTGAAGATCAAGCTGGAAGATCTCGACGCATTGGCCATGCCCGATAAAACGCTGGCCGTCCCGCCGCCGTATCAACCGAAAGCTGGCGATACGATTGTGGATGCCGGCAGCAGCGATCAAGTGACCGTCACGGGGCCATGGAGGTCGAGCGACCGCGATTCCGAGCGGCATGGCGACGGCTATCTCGTTCTCGATCCATCAGCTGGTGGCGCGGTTCGCTTCGACTTGAACGTGCCTGAAGAGGGAACCTACGAGATCTTTGCGATGTGGAGTGCCCGAGGACAACGCGCGAAGGATGTTCCGTTTGCGATCACTCACGACGATGGGACGAAGACGGTCCGCGTCGATCAGGGACGCGATGGCGGTGTCTGGAACAGCTTGGGAACGTATTCGTTCTCCCCGGCGAAGGCGTCGGTCGAAGTGGCTATCGAGAAGGCGAAGAACTACGTCATCGTCGATGCCATCCTGGTCGCACCGCGCTGATAGATTTGATGCGGATCCGGCGGCGTTCTTCCCGTTGTGGTCAATCCAAGTGGTCGAGTTGTCGGTAGCGTGGCGCAAAAGAAAACAGGTGATGTCCGCTGGTAAAGCGGACACCACCTGTTGATGAATCGATCAATTAGCTTGCGTTCAGTTGGCGCGTGCCAGGTTCTGACGCTTGAGCGCTTCGACGTAGTCGCGAGTGATGTTCAAGACTTCGTCGTTGTAGAAGTTGTGGCGGAAGACTTCATCGTCGGGCATCTCGGCGTCCAGCAATTGCTTCTCCTCTTCCTTCTGTGAATCGAGTTCTTTGCGTCGGGCGAAGAACTTGTCTTCTTGCAGCGAGACAAACTTCTCCGATTTCTGTCGTTGGTACGATTCGATACGACGCAACAGGTCGACGAAGTCCTCGGACTGTTCGATCCGTTTTGCCGATCCGGTGCGGACGGTATTCAAGACATCGTTGCCCAGCATGCTGTATTTACGATGCTTCGTCTTTTCGACGCGGTCGTGCTCGAGTGCGTACTCCAAATCCGCTTCGCCAACATCCATGTGCGTGGTCAGCGAAGGCAAGATGATGTCGGCTTTGACGCCTTCCTTTTGCGTGCTTTCGCCATCGGGCAGGTAGAATTGCTGCAGCGTGACTTTCAGAGCGCCGAAGTTAGGGGCGCGATTGCTGTGGAGGATCTCTTGGCCAAGATCCATCAGCGTTTGTACGGTCCCTTTCCCGTGGGTTGCCACGTCGCCAACAACGATTCCACGACCGTAGTCTTGGATCGCACCGGCTAGAATTTCACTGGCACTTGCGCTGAACTTGCTGGTCAGTACGACCAACGGTCCGTCCCAGGCAACGCCGCTGTCTTCATCCGCATAGGGAGTGACGCGTCCATCGCTGTCCTTCACCTGGACAACGGGGCCTTGGTCGATGAACAGGCCGGTCAGGTTGATCGCTTCGGTCAAGCTGCCGCCACCGTTCATCCGCAGGTCCAAGATAACCGCGGCGATGCCATCGTCTTTGAATTCGTTCAAGCGGTCGCGAACGTCCTTGGTGCTGCTGCGGTAATCGCGGGCATTGCGGCGAGCGGCTTCCATGTCCAGATAGAAGCTTGGTAGGCTGATGTAGCCGATTTTCATCTTGGGGCCGGTTTCGCCGTCGGTCTCGACGACCTGGCTGCGAGCAGCGCTGTCTTCGAGTTCGACCTTGGCACGCGTGATCGTGAGGATCTTGGTCTCGCCGGTGCCGCCCGATTTGATGCCCAGTCGGACAATCGTGCCAGCGTGGCCGCGGATTTGTTCGACCACGTCGTCCAGTGGCATTTCGACGATGTCGACCATTTCGCCATCGGTCCCCTGCCCTACGCTGACGATATAGTCGTCGGCTTTGAGTTCGCCCTGCTTGTCGGCCGCTCCACCAGGGATCACTCGCGAGACGACGGTGTGGCCATCTTTTTCACGCAGTGCCGCTCCGATCCCTTCCAGGTTCAGACGCATCATGATGCGGAAGTTGTCGAGCGATTTGGGCGACATGAATGTTGTGTGCGGATCGTAGCTGGTGGTGACCGAAGTCAGGAACAGTTCCAGCAGTTGATCCGAATCGGTCTCGTGCCAACGCTTTTGGTTTCGCTTGTAACGACGCAGCAGTTTGGCTTTGGGGTCTTCCAGGTCTTCTTTGGTCGGTTTGTATTCTTCGCCCGATTCTTCCGCCTTGCGTTTCCGCTCGACGGCTTCATCTTTGGCGACCAGCAGGTTGAATTTAATCTGACGACGCCAACGGTCCTTCGCCTCTTCAGGAGATGTTGGATAGCGGGCCGCATCGGGTTCCACGACGATCGATTCGTCGACGGTGAAATCGAAATCTTCGGTCAACAGTGTTTCAGCAACCGCGACGCGTTCATCGATGCGTTGCAGGAAACGTTTGAAGACGACATAGGCGACATCGAGGTCGCCTCCCTTGACCATGTCGTCGATCGTCAAGTTGTACTTGCTGAATTCATCAACATCCGATTGGTAGAAGTAAAGTTTCATCGGATCGAGCGCCTTCAGGAACAACTCCATCGCGCGGGTACTCAGTTCGTCGTTGAGTGCGGTACGCGATACGTGTCGACGTTCCAGCAAGGCTGCGACGATCTTCGCCACATTCTGGTCGGTCTTGGTGGGGGCGACCAGATCTTCGGCATCGCAGCGTGTTGCCTGCGGGGCGATGAATGAGATCGTGCAGAAGGCCAACAGCAGCAGCGGTCGGGCAAAGCGAGTTTGGGGAGACGTCATTGAAGCCATACTTGAATTCCGATTTGGTAAAGACACGTGGCGTCGGACAGGCGAACCTTGATCCACGGTGTTCATAGTAGAACAGGGTTCAAGATATCACAAGTTCGATCGGCTGATAGCAAATAGGCCCCGTTGCGGTTGGCGGGGAGGAGTTGGGCCGAGGCAAGGCGGCCGATTCGTTTTGGCAGCGGGATGCAGATCGGCTTGGCGTGAGGCGAGTCTAGTGAGCCTTTGCGGCGATTTTCCTGTTGGAAATCGTCGGTTTTACGGTCCCGTGTCACTCAATCGGATCGCCCACCAGAGCTGATTTAGAGCGGCTTCGTCGCTGTCGGTGAGTCGGCGGATTCGCTTCGCCGCCTCCAACTGTTGGTCGCTGGTGTGAGGGTTTCCTGCGACATAGAAAAGATGTTTTACTTGTTGGTCAAAGCCACCATTTTTGCTTAACGCCGCCAGCCAGCCCGCAGGCAGGTTGCTGGAATCGAGGCTGGAGGGGAATGCCCGGCGGAGGGCTTCGGTCCGCATTTGGGCTTTCGTTTTTTGGTTGGGCTTGGCGGCGGAACCGTTGTCGGTCGCTTGAGCTAAGAGGCCCGATGGTGCAACCAGCGATCCCTTTCCGCTGGCGCGGTTGAACGTCTCGGTTGCGGCGACCAGTTCCTCGAACGACCAGTCGCGTGGTTCGTTGGTGAAGCCGGCGAAGGCACGCTGTTGAATCTCTGACCGATTCAGCAGCGCCTTGGTGGCGACGAGCGAATCTTGGTCGAAGGGGGAGAGTGTCGATTGCAGTCGCATCGGGCGTGCCGCGATAATCCAAGCCACTGCCGCGCCGAGGTCGTAATCGTAAGCTTGCAGTTGTTGTGCCAGGAGGTTTCTCGCCGCGACGAAGGCTTCGTCGGCTGGCGGTGCAAGCGGGTCGCTGGTCCGACCGACGATGCGATTGCCGTAGATGACTTTCCAGAGTCCGTTGACCGTCGCACGCGCCAGTTGGTCGCTGTGCCCGATGCCAGCGGCCAGGTCGCGAAGGTTTGTTGGCCCGTCGGAGGTTGTTGTGTTGCCGATCCAGTCGCCGACGACGGCTGGTGATGCGACCAATTGGCGGCCGTCTTCGGATTCGTAGAAGACGGCATCTTGGGAGCGGTCGCGTTGAAGGTCCAATGCGATCTTCAAGCCCCCCTGCTGCCCCAATTGCCACTGGACGCCTGTCTGGAAGACGGCGTTTAGATTCCAGTAGTTCCGCTGCGTGACGTTCCCTTCCAGCGGGTGTGCATGGCAGCGTCCACAGGCGACATCCATGTCAAGCAGGACATCACAAAACTGATTGGTCAACGGAATCGCGGAAGCTCCCGCCAGGCCAGCCATCCAAAGCGTGGCCGGTTTAAACTCGGGGTCCTCAGGAGAGGAGGAGCCTTCGGATGTGAGCAGTTCTTGGACGAGGGAATCGAAGGCTTGTTCGCCACGGAAGGTGGATGCAAACAGCTTGCCCGCTTCCGACTTTTGGGCTGCCGAGAGCCGATTCCAGGCGGCCTCACCGAGCAGGTGTTGGGCCCAGCGGTTTCCCAGGTGATTGGATGTCTGTTGGTCGTCAATGTATTGATCGATCAATGCATTGGTATCGCCAGCCAGCAGGTTACGAACCGCTTCGGTATCGAGCACCTCTGCCGTGGAGCGGCCAGCGACGACTGTCGCAAGCCGTTGGATCAATTCATCGGATGAGACTTCGTTTTGCGGGCGGATGTCCATCCGCTGCCAAGCCTCTGCCAGTAATTCATCGACTCGCGAAATGATCTCTTCGGAGGGCAAGCGATCCATCTTGGGGCGGTCGGCAACATGTGTCGACGTGGGGGCCGGGGATGTCTTGGCTGGTGGTGTACCAAACGGAACGTCCTTAATTCCGATTTCAAAATTGCCGCGTGGCGCCGCATCGTGGACTATCGTTTCTGCCGTCGGTGCATCGATTGTCGGAGCGATGTCGCTGTGAGGGTCAGCCGCCGCAACGGCTTGCTTTTTCGTCGGTCGGGGAGCGGCGGTGGGGGCGTCGTGTTGCGCGATCGATGCATCGCCGGGGATGGGCTGCCGTTGGTGGCTTCGTTCCCAGAGGTAACCGGAGACGGCGATCAGCAGCGCGGCGGCCAGTGTCAAAGGGAGCCAAGCATCCGAGCGGCGTTTGGTGGTAGGTGTGGTGTCGATCTGTGGCAAGCCGACGACGGGGCTCTGTTCGGCTTCCAGGATCGCAAGCACCTGGGCCGAGACATCGGGGGGCGCAGATTCCCCCAGGGCCTCGCTCAGCATCGTATCCAGCAGACGTTCGTCGGCTGGGTCGTTCATGTCAGTTTGGTTTGAACGCATTCTTTTAGTTGTTGCTTTGCACGCTGTACCAAATTCTTGGCACCATGTTCGGTGATCCCTAATTTATCACCAATTTCGACTCGATTCGCATCGTCGGTAAATCGCATTCGGAGTGCCAGTTGGGCTCTTTCGGTCAGCCCGTTAAGGCATTCTTTCAGAGCGCTGACAAACTCCTCCCCATCCTCTTCGGCGCCGATCCAGCGATCCCAGACCGCATCGAGCGATTCGACCGCGGCGACCAGGTGCATTCGCTTGTCGCGACGCTTCAAAGAGATGAACAGGTTTCTCGCGATTCGCCGTAGGTAGGCCGCAGTCGCTTCATCACTGTATTGGTTAAACGGTGGACGTCGCAGAATGGTCAGAAAGGTCTCTTGAGTGAGGTCGTCGGCAGTCGCGTTGTCGCAACCGAGCAAGCGCAGGTATCTCCAGACGCCAGCTTGGTGGCGAGTGATTAATTCCTGCGGGTTTAAATCAGTTTCGCTTCTCTGCGACACTGCCGATCTATCCACAATCGCTTACTGAAACCTTCTGAACCTCCTGGTTGTGCGAGATCCAAATACCTTTCATCTGTTGGCCTTAAACGAACAGATCCTTGATGATTTTGCCACCGCCGGCGATCTTCATCGGGCGTCGGTTATTGGCAGTATACGTGGTGTCGGGTGAAATCCCCAAGGCTTTGCAGACCGATGTCATCAGATCCTCGGAACTGAACGGTTCGGTTTCGACAGTCGTACCGTCGCTGTTGGTCTCGCCGATGGTGATGCCTCCCTTGATTCCCGCGCCGCCGACAACCACGCTCCAGGCTCGCGCGAAGTGGTCGCGGCCGGCGTTTTGGTTGATCCGCGGTGTGCGGCCAAATTCACCCATCCAGATGATCGCGGTGTCCTGCAGCATCCCGCGTTGCTCCAGGTCTTCGGTCAACGCGCTCATCGCCTTGTCGAGGACTGGCAGGTGCCGGTTTGTTAGCGTGTTGAAGATGTCGCTGTGGCTGTCCCAGCCCCCCAAGTCGACTTCGACAAACGGAACGCCCGCTTCGACCAAACGACGTGCCAACAGGCAGCCTTGGCCAAATCCGCCTCCACCCATGCCCATGCCGGTTGCGCCGTATCGCTCTTTCACCGCTTCGGGTTCTTCGGAAACCTTGAACGCTTGCATCTGTTCGCTGGACATCAGGTCGAAAGTCTTCTTCAGGACCTTCTGGTGATCTTCGGCTGCGGTGCCACGGTTCTTTTTGACGAAGTCTTTCTCGATCAGATCCAACGCCGCCATCCGTTGCATCAAACGCTGTTGTTCCAGCTTCATCTGCAAGTTGCGGATCTGGCCGTTGCTAGTCACAGCAAACGGAGCCCAGGCCATCCCCAAGAAACCGGGGCCAGCGCTGCCACCACCAACGGTCACGAAAGGAGGGATCTCCAGTTCGGGGCGTTGCCCGATCAATTCGTGTGCCAGCACCGAGCCGTAGCTGGGGTGATCGATGTTGGGGTTGGGAACAAAACCGGTGTGCATGTAGTAACGACCGCGATCGTGATCCGCTTCACGCGTGCTCATCGATCGGATGACCGCCATGTGATGCATCTGTTTCGCCATCAACGGCATGTGTTCACAGATCTGCCCGTCGCCCGATGTGCTGATCGGTTTGAACGGACCTCCGGTGGGGGCGCCTGGCTTCATATCCCACATGTCAATCGTCGACGGGCCACCCCCCATCCACAACAGAATCGCTGACTTGCGATTTTTTTTCAGGACGTCGGCGTTGGCTTTGAGTGTTTGCCCCAGCGTAAATGCCGCGCCCGCCATCGCTGCGGAGCCGCCTGCCATGTGACTCATGAAGTGTCGGCGAGTCATCCCGGCGGGCGTGGTCCATTGGCTGTTAAACATCGGGTCTCTCCAGAGGGGCTGCGTAAAAGTAAGGCGATTTCGGCGGGGGGGCCGTCGAGCCGATTGTGTTTATTGTTGGATCGGTGTTCGATGCAGCGTGTCGCCAAGACACGCCGCTGTTTCGTTGACTTGGAAAGGCGTTGAGCCTTCCCACTGGTTCAATCAGTGGTTGATGATGAATTCGTTGCTGTTCAGAATCGCCCACCACATATCTTGCAGCATCGCCGCTTGATCTCCCTTGCGGGCAGCCAGCAATTTATTGGCGATTGTCAATTCATCGCGCGATGCCCGTCGTCCCATTCCGGCGAGGAATAGACGGTGGACCTTGTCGCCTGGCTTCATGTTTTCGCGAGCCAGGTCGCCAAGGAAGCTGCCGCTGTCGGTCGTGGTTGAGTTTCGGACCAGGTCGCCGTTGAACATCATCAAGGCTTGAGGGATCGATCCGTTAAACGATGTCGATTCATCTCCCTCGTCGGTTCCGAACGCTGTCACGAATTGTTGCAACCACCGGTTGCGTTCAGCCTCTTGGCTTTCATAGGAACCTCGGGCGCTCGCCTTGTTTGTCGAGACAAGCGATTGATACAGTTGTTCGGCCGACATTTGGCGAAGGTAGAAGTGGGTGAACTTCGGCGGTTCGCCTTGTTGTGGATCGTCCGATGCATTGGATCGGGTGGTCTGGCTGCTCAATCGATACGGCTCGCTGAGCGCAATCCACTGGATCAATTGTTTTAGATCAAAGCTGGCTTTGCGGAATTCGGCCCCCAGTTCTTCCAACAGCATTGGATGCGAAGCGACGTTGTGCGGTCCCAAATCGTCGACAGGTTTGGTGAACGCATATCCCATAAAGTGAGCCCACATGCGATTCACGATCATCTTGTCCATGAACTCGCTCTCGATCATCATCTTGCCGAGTGCTTCGCGGCGATTGACATCGCTGACATACCCGCTGACGTCGACTTCGGTGCCGTCCATGAAGACTGGGCCGGCAGTTCGGGTGACGCCATTGCGAAGTTCGTAGAAGACGATCGCTTTGGAGGGATCACCCGCTTCCCCTGCAAAATCTTCATCGACCAATTCGGCATGCGAGACGTCGCGGGTTCCTTCGGCATAACGACGCAAGGCGCGGGTTTGTCGGAAGAACGAATTGAACTCCCAGAATTTCTGTTGCTTCCATTGGTTGAATGGATGGTTGTGGCACTGCGTGCATTGCACCTGCAGTCCCATGAAAATTCGCGAGGTCGACGACGTGGCCAATGTCGCTTGGTCCTCGTTGACCTTCATCGCCAGAAAGTTCGTGGCACCATTGAAGTTTTCGGTCCCCGGTTTGGTGCTGCCCGTCGCTGTGACCAGTTCGAAAACCATGTCGTTGTAGGGCTTGTTGCGAGCGAACGAATCTCGCAGGTATTTGCTCATCCCCGGTCGGCTGGTCAGCGAATTCCGTTCATTGCCGCCGGTTTGACCGATCAGGATGTTGGTCCAAACCGTCGCCCAGTTGCGGGCATATTCTTCGGTATAGCGATCGTCATGCAACAGCATGTTGACCAGGCGATGGTCCTTGTCGGCCCCTTTGTCTTGTAGGAACGCGTCCAATTCCGCGGGGGTTGGAATCCGGCCGATGATGTCCAAGTAGACGCGGCGGCACCACTTTCCATCGGGGGATGCCGGCGATGGCTTCAGTTCGTAATCGATCCAACCCTGTTGGATATGCTTGTTGATCAGTTGAGTCTGGCTGGGCAAGTTCGATTGCGCACAGGCCCAACTGGCTGGAAGCAGCGCGGCCAAGACCACTGCGATTCGCGTAATCGTTTGTGGGCATAAAGTCATTTTGTAACGTCCCGTCGTGGGTCCCAGGTGTGGGGGGTGCATTGCTTTGCTTCTCTCTACGTTTGAACGGCTCCCGAGCCAAATCGTACTCAGCGAATCTTCGTTCATTATCGTGTAAAGCCTTACTTATTTTATATACCACGTCGTGCAAAGTCTGCTGTATTGCACGAATTGCCAGCGATCGGCGCGATTCAAGGCGCGTCTCCAATCGTCGTGCGGATTTCCCGTCCTTGGGAGGGAATTGCGGAGAAGGAGACCGTTGGCGGGCGATGCTTTGGGGGCAAGGTTTGCTTCGCTGCTGTTATGGATGCCTTGTCGGGCTGTCGATTAACGTTGGAAATGAGCTAGATAGCGAGATTTCCAGTCCGGTAGCTCTGTTGCGACGCGGCGGCTCAGTTGCCCCGGAGGGGAATGGGCTTGCAATTCTTGTAAAAAACGAATCAGCACGCCCCGCGATTGGTCGCTCTCGTGCAGTAGAAAGTGGACCCAGGACCACGCTTCTTGATATTCGGTCGCCCCCATTGCGGAGAGATCGCCGACAGCTTCGAGCGATTCGATCGAGGGGACCTGTCGCCAAAAAGCCTTCCGCCGCGTGCTCGCTTGGTGGATGTGCTGTCGCGCAGCGTCTGTCGGGGGGCTTTCGAAGTATTCCGCTAGACCTTCGTCGAGCCACAGCGGGACGTAGGGGAGCGAAGCGTTCAGCAGCGCATGGGAGGTCTCGTGCCGCAGGTCGATGTGCATCTGATCGCTCTTGTACGCGAAGACCATGCCGGGCCCGCGTCGCTTGATAAAGAGCGCTCGACGAAATGGGACGTTGGGGAAGTAGCGCTGCATGTACCCTTGGTAGTTCGATTGATGTTCGAACAGGATCAAGTGGATCGGTTCGGGGTAGATCTCGATCTGCAGCGTCTTCTTTAGATCCGCTTGCAACGATCCCAGTTGGGCGACGATCTGCGGATCGGCGGCGACGTTGAAGTCTGAATGGAGCGCAAACTGGCCGATCTGCGCTTCGAACGGCCACCGATTCGCTGTGCTCGTCTGGGCATCGACGACACCACCGCACAACACCCCGGCAAACATTAGCACCAGGCGGAGAAGGTTGGTTGTATTCAATCGATCACCGTCGGCGTGCATGTCGGTCGGGGGAGTCGTTTAGGATTTGAGGCGGTGGGAACCGTTAAGCGGCCTGTCGTTTCAGGATCCGGTCCATCCAGCCGCGGCGTTTGATCGGCGGCAGTTTGGCGACGGTCTTCCCGTTGACGACCGCCAGCGGATTGTGGCAACAGATCGCGGTGGCATACGCTTCGCCAACCAGTTCGCTGGCGCGGTCGAAACTGCGCCGCATCAATGGCTTGCGTCGCCGCGTGCCGTGAGCGTCCGAAGCGATGAAATGGGTTAACCCATTTTGCAGCAACCATTCGCTCAACTTCTTCGGTGCGCTACCGAAGACACCCGTCAGGCTGTCGGCGGTGATCTGCATCAGGCAACCTGCCTGAACCAGCGGTGGAATCAGTTCGGGGCGTTTTAAGATCCCTTCGTTCCGCTCGGGGTGCGAAAGGATCCCGACCATTCCCAGCTTCTTTAAGTTGGCCAGTACGGGTTCCAACGGAAAGTAGAGTTCGTGTGGTAGTTCCAACAGCACGTGTTTGCTGCGGTCGGACAGCGAGACGCAGTCGCCGCTAGCCAAGCGTTCGATCATATCCAAATCGATCCTCACGTCGGCACCGGGGCGCACGACCAGCGGGATCTCTTGCTCTTGCAGGCGGGTTTGGAATTCGGCGGTCAACCGTCGGATCTCATCGCCGGTTGTCAGCGAATATTGTCCCAGTTGATGCGGAGTCAAAACGGAGCAACGAATGCCATCCTGGACAGCAATCCTTGCCATCGCGAGCGATTCGTCCCAGTCCCTCGCGCCATCGTCGATACCCGGCAGCAAATGGCAGTGAATATCAATAAAAGCGAGTTCCTCGTCCATCCAACGACATCCTTGTCACGGTGATTGAAGCGATACGTTGGGGAATCTCCCATCGAGTCCAAACGCTGTCAAGTTCATTCGCTGCGATCGTCGGCGATTCGGCGGTCACGAGACCCTTTGGTCTGGCGAATCGCTGCGCCAGGACAAGTATTTGCTAGCGTTGGCGGGGTCGCGATGGAGTCGCTGGCAATGCGGAACCGCCGCTGCGTCAATCTGTGACATAGGTTTCAGTTGACCCTTGCGGCGGTGGCAGTTAGAAAGATGCATGGTTTTTGCAGCTTTGTCGGTGGGCGATCGATCCTGGTCCGCTGCTGCTGTTCACGCCCCCCCCTGCCCTGCCCCGCCTTTTTGTTGGTACCACACGATGAAATACAGAGTCACCGCGTTTGGAGTCTTCTTCGCCATCGGATGCTCGCTGGTAACGCTTCGCGCCGAACAGCCGGAGGCCGATCCGGCTTCCAAGCGAGTTGCCGTGGCGAGTTCCTTAGTGGAAGCTCGCAGCCGGGCGACGCTGTTGCACGAAACAATTCATGGCACGCTGCAGGTCGTCCATCGCGATCTGTTCGACGAGGACGATGCCCACACGATTCCGTCGGCATCGTTGGAGGACGTCTTCCACGCGATGGCCGACAGCTTTCAGGTCGAGATGAAATGGTTGGTCGTGAATACCGATGTTGTGAACGTCGACCATCGCCCCGAAGATGAATTCGAACACGCGGCGGTCAAAGCGTTGGCGGCGGGGAAACCCTATTTCGATCGCGTGCAGAAAGATCGGTATCGCTTTGCGGGCTCGATCCGCTTAGCCTCACAGTGTTTAAAATGTCATGTCAAACATCGCACCAGCACTCACGATCGGACAGCCGGTCTGTTGATTTCGATGCCGCTGAAGTTGGACGCTGCGGCAACGCAGGAGTGAACCCGTGGCCCCGGCCCTCGTGGCGGATTGGGTGCTGCTTGGTGAGTCGATGCGATTTTGGCTGCTGAAATTTTGCTTGGGAACCTAGGGAGAGATCGCATGGCGTTGAATCCGTTGATCGAAGAATACGCTGCCGGCGGTGCGGTGTTGCGAAGGGCTGTCGCTGGTTTTTCGGAGGCGCAGTTCGATGCGGTGCCGATACCGGGCAAATGGTCGACGCGGCAGGTGCTCTGCCATATCGCCGACTTTGAATTGGTCTACGCCGACCGGATGAAGCGAGTGATCGCCGAGGACGAGCCAACGTTTTTCGGCGGCGATCCCGACCTGTTTGCCGCGGGGCTGGCTTATGACCAGCGCGACGCCGAAGAGGAGTTGCAGTTGGTCGAAGCGGTCCGTGCTCAAGTGACGCGAATCTTGCGAACGCTGGATGACGCCGATTTCCAACGTATCGGGAACCATCATGAAGACGGCCCGCTGACGCTCGCGGCGCTGTTGGAAAAGATCGCGGGGCATCTGCAGCATCACGTCCGCTTTATCGAAGAAAAGCGAGTTGTCCTCGAGGGGATGCAGCGATGAACGGTTCGCGGCAAGCCGAATTGTTGTCGGTGCAAGTGGGGCTGCCGCGGACGATCACGGCCGATAAGGAATGGACGACGGGGTTCTGGAAAGAACCGATCCGTGAGCCGTTGTGGCTGGGGACGACCAATCTGCAAGGAGATGGTCAAGCCGATCTCGTTAATCATGGCGGGCCTCACAAAGCGGTCTGCGTCTATTCCGCCGCCCATTTTCCGGTCTGGCGGGAAACGCTTGGGATCGACGACTTGGGGGCCGGCGCGTTTGGTGAGAACTTTACCGTCGCCGATCTGACCGAAGCCGATGTTTGTATCGGCGACGTCTGGTCGGTTGGCGATGCCGTGGTTCAAGTCTCTCAGCCGCGGCAGCCGTGCTGGAAATTGGCAAAGCGTTGGGCTATCAAAGACCTCGCATATCAAGTGCAACAGACGGGGCGAACCGGTTGGTATTTTCGTGTGCTCGAAGAGGGATTGGTCGGGCCGGGGATGCGGTTGCGACTGCAGCAACGGCAGTGGGACGATTGGACGGTCGCTGCCGCCAATCGCGTGATGCATCACGACAAGCAGGATCTCGAGGCGGCGGCGGAGTTGGCCGCGGTGCCAACGCTTTCGCCCAACTGGCAAGCGACGCTGAACAAGCGGATCGCCAAACAGCCGAAGGTCGACGAGAGCTTGCGGCTCGATGGACCCGGCGGTTGAACGCGACAGTTGCGTGGGCGCGTTTGTCAGTGCAGCCCGTAGCGGCTCATCTTGTAGTGCAGCGTGCGGACGCTGACGCCCAACCGCTTGGCGGTGTTCTCGCGGTGGCAATCGCAAGCGGCCATCGCCGCGGAGATCGTCTCGCGTTCGCACCGCTCGACAGCTTCGGCCAAAGTGCAAGCGGTTGCCGAGGGGGCGTTGGAACTGGCTTGCAGTTGCAGTTCCTGGGGCAGTTGATGATCGTGGATCAGATCGTCGGTGTGGGTGACGACCATCCGTTCGACGACGTTCCGCAGTTGGCGGACGTTGCCTGGCCACTTTGCTGCGACTAGAGTCTGCATCGCTTCGGGAGAGATCTGTTTCATCGGACGCCCGTGGCGATCGCAGAAGTGTTTTAAGAAGTGTTCGACCAGCAGCGGGATGTCCTCGCGGCGCTGCCGCAGCGACGGGACTTCGATTGGGATCACGTTCAAGCGATAGAACAGATCTTCGCGAAAGGTCCCCTCTTCGATCATCGCCTGCACCGACTTGTTCGTCGCCGAAACGATCCGCACGTTGGCTGAAAGCAGTTGTTCACCTCCGACGCGGATGAACTGGCCCGATTCGAGCACTCGCAGCAGATCGACTTGGCTCTTGGCCGACATCTCGGTGACTTCGTCCAGGAACAGGGTCCCGCCGCTGGCCTGTTCGAAGCATCCCGGTTTCTGCCGCGAGGCACCGCTGAAGGATCCCTTCTCGTGGCCAAACAGTTCGCTTTCGAGCAGCGATTCGGGCATCGCACCGAGGTTGACGGCGACAAACGGTCCATCGCCGCGGGGGCTGAGATCGTGGACCGCTCTGGCGATCAGCTCCTTCCCCGTCCCGCTCTCCCCTTGGATCATCACCGTCGCTTCGGTCGTCGCAACCTGCCGGATCTGATGGAACACATCCTGCATCGCGGCGCAGGTGCCAAGGATGTTGGAGATCTGCCCGGCGTCGGCCAATCGGCTGCGCAGTTGTTGGTTTTCGATCCGCAGCGCATGGTGCTGCCGCGCTTTGCGAACCTGTTGCCGGACGAGGTTCAGGTCCAATGGTTTGGAGATGAAGTCGAACGCGCCGGCTCGCATCGCATCGACAGCCGTTTCAACGGTGCCATGAGCGGTGATCACGATCACGGCGGTCTGGGGATGAGTTTGCCCAAGCTGGCGGAGCAGTTCGATTCCGTCGATCTTGCCGCCCAGGCGGACGTCGGCGATCACCAGCTGATAAGTCGACTGTTCGAACTTGTCGAGCGCCGCTTCGGCGTCGCTGGCGGTCTCGACGCGATCGGCTTCGCCAGCCAAGCCCTTGGCCAGACCCGATCGGATGTTGGGTTCGTCGTCGACGATTAGAACGCTAAAGTCCGATGTTTTCATTCCTGGGTACCTCGAGGCAGCAGCACGGTGAATTCGGTTCCATCGGGGCTGGTGCGGAAATCGATACTGCCATCGTGTTGGCGGATGATCTTGTCGCAGAGCGCAAGCCCCATCCCGGTCCCTTCGCTGCGGGTCGTGAAATAGGGATCAAAGATTTGTGATTGGATCTCTGGAAGGATCCCGTTGCCGGTGTCGGCGATGTCGATGCGAATCTGGTCGTTGAGTTGGCCGACGCGGAATCGCAGCAGACCTCCGTCGGGCATCGCCGCCATCGCGTTGAGAGCCAGGTTTAAGAAGACCTGTTCCAAGCGAACCGAATCGGCTTGGATCAAGCCGAGCATTTCGGGGGGCGATTCAATTTTGATCTTCACCTGTTGCTGGTCGGCTTGAGGTCGCAGCAGGCGAACCAGTTTATCGATCAACAGCGTGACATCGACCGCCGATCGACCGATCTCCGACATCGAGGCGTAGTTGCGGAATCCGTCCAAGACATTGTTGATCCGCTGGACTTCGGTCTGCAGGACGTCCAGCAGTTCGGCGACCTCCGGATCGTACGGTTCGCTGGCAAGATGTTCGCACAACAATTGGATATGAATCGAGACGGCACTCAGTGGGTTCTTGATTTCATGCTGCAGTCCGGCGGCCAGAGACCCGAGTCCCATGTAACGCTCCATCCGACGCAGCCGTTCTTCGATCAGCGCCTTTTCGGTGACATCGCGAACGTGCAGCACGGTGCCGATATCTTCTCCCTGCTGATTGCTTAACAGCGTGCATCCGGCGCGAAGCGTCTGCCGATGGCCGTTGCTTGTCACGCAGTAATCGCGGTCGCGGATCGCATCGTGGTAGGTGCGGACCTCGCTGCAGATCGAATCGAGCAGAGCATGTTCATCACCTAGGTCGGAAAGATACTGTCCCACGCCTTCGTTGTCGGGGCTGCCGAGCAACGTTTGTGCCCGCGGGTTGGTGCTGCTGATCCTCCCGTTGCGATCGGTCGTAATCACACCCGCATCCATGCTGGCGAGAATGTCGGTTGCGAGAACTTTGACGGCTCGCAGCGAGCGTTCGCTGCTCAGATAGCCGCGGACGACAAGCGCCAAAGCGATCGTGGTGCCGCTGAGATTGACGACCAGCAGGATCGTCAGCATCCGATCGAGACGCAGTTCGCCCAGCAGTCCCTCTGCCGCCGCGGCATCGCTGGGTGGGAGATGTAGCACCAAGCGGGCCATGATCTCATGTTCGTGATGGACGTCCAGCAGGATCTTGCCGGTCAGCAGCAGGGACGTCAGGCTCAGGACGGCCAGCCCCGCAGCAATCCGCCGGATCCCGCGGCCAATTGGTCCATCTTGAATTTCAAACATGAGTGGCTCGAGCGGATCGGCCCGGTGGAAAAGCGGGCTACGGATTGTGAAGGGGCGCTGCAGCGGATGCTTCATATATAAGGCATCGTTGTTGGTTTCCCAACCATGCGGATTGTAAATCGCAGGTTCTGGTAGCGCCCGCTCAGCAAGGGGGCGTACTTGAGTCGAACCCTGGGCGGTTGATTCTGCTGGTAAGCCCTCCCCGAAAAACTCGCTGAAGGCTCGTTTTTCGACCCTCCCAGTTCCGCCGGGCGGGTGAAGGCCGGGCGCTTCACCCGCCCCCAAACGCAGTTTGAAGGGGAGGGTCGAACGAGTGAAGCGATGTTCGGGGAGGAGCGTCTGTTGAGTCACTCCTGTGCGTTTCTCCACGTTGTTAAGCCCTCCCCGAAAAACTCGCTGAAGGCTCGTTCTTCGACCCTCCCAGCTTCGCCGGGCGGGTGAAGGCCGGGCGATTCACCCTCCCCCAAACGCAGTTTGTTGGGGAGGGTCGAACGAGCGAAGCGATGTTCGGGGAGGGGTGTCTGCGATGTTGCCTGCAGCAAATTGCACGATTGCTGCCAAATTTTGGCTCGACGCTGTGCTCTTTGGGCGGGTTGTAGCGGTTGGCTTTTTGTCGGTTCAGCCGCCTGGTAGGGCTCGCCGAAATTTGTCGTATGTTCTCCATGGGTGGGTGGGAACAGATGTTCGAATGGAAGGGAGAGTGGCGGTTATGGGATACCCTTTAGAACAAGCGACACGAGGCCGTGGATGGTGCCGCGCGGTGTTGGCGTCGATGGGTGTCGTGCTGCTTGGCAGTTTGACGACGCTCGATGCGCAAGAGCCTGTTCTTTTGCCAGCTGTCACCGACCAGCCGCAGGTCGAAAGCGAATCGAACATCCAGTGGGAACTGCAGCGGTTGCAGCAGCAGATCGATGAACTGCGTGCCGGGGCGGTGACGCCGGTGGTCTGTAGCCCCGATCCGATTGCGAAGCCCAAATTTCCTTCGGTGCGAGTCACGGGACTGATCCAAACTGATGCGCTTTGGTTCGACCAAGACGAAGCGAACCGCACGACGCTTGGTGCCGGCGATCCGGTTCGCGGAGACATCCAGGACGGCGCCGATTTTCGTCGCGCCCGACTGGCCGCGACTGGGCAGGCTTGGGACAACGTCAGCTATATGCTGGAGATGGACTTCGGGTTTCCCGGGCGTCCGAGTTTTATGGATGTCTGGTTGGACATCGATGACGTGGTCGGATCGAACAACCTGCGGATCGGTCAGTTTCGCCAACCGTTTGGCATGGACGGGCTGACAAGCGTCCGAGAGATGACGTTTCTCGAACGCGGTTTGCCATTCGCCTTCCTGCCGTTTCGCCAGATCGGTGCGACGCTGTATGGCTGCGACAGCGATGAAGTCATGACCTGGGCGGTTTCGGGTTTCCGGTATCCCACCGACTTCAACGGTGGCAACATCGGCGACAACGGCGGCTATGGCATGGCGGCTCGGTTGACCGGTCTGTTGATGAACAATGGCCCCGGTCGCGGATTGGTTCATCTTGGCGGCGGATACAGTTTTGTCGATCCATCGAACGACAGCTTCCAGTATCGCAGTCAGCCCGAGGTCGGCATATTCGAAACGGGTGGCGGAGTGCCCGCGGCCGCTCCCACGTTCGTGCCACCCTTTGTCGACACCGGCATATTTCAAGCGAACAACAGCAATCTGTTCAACGTCGAATTTGCGACAGCTCTCGGTTCGTTCTACTCGCAAAGCGAGTTCTACTTCGTCGTCGTCGATCGCCCCGGTCAATCGACTGTTGGGTTCACGGGAGCCTATTCGCAAGTCGGTTACTTTTTGACCGGCGAATCGCGGACCTACAACAGCAAGGGGGGCGTGTTTGGCCGCGTCAAGCCAAATCATAGCGTCGGTAGAGGCGGTGGTTTGGGAGCTTGGGAAGTCGCCGGGCGATGGTCTTATCTGGATCTCACCGACGACGATATCCTCGGCGGTACGCTTAACGATCTGACAGCCGGTTTGAATTGGTACATAAACCCCTTCACCAAGTTCCAGTTCAACTACATCTACGCGATGTTAGATAATCCGATCTACGGCGACAGCGAAGCGGGGATCTTTGCGATGCGAGCTCAGGTCGACTTCTAAATGAGTCGTTCACGGAGCCAGCGGGATGTCGCGAAATTGGCGATGGCACGATTTGCAATTTGCCTCGATCCGATCGGTGAATTGTCGCCGCACATCGTTGGGCAAGCCCTGGCGAATCGCAGCTTCTAACCCCGCCGCTGCATCGCGGCTGTCGCGGATCGATTGCTGGAAAGCTTGCGACTGGGGAGCGTCCCTATCGCGAAGCATCTCGGTGAAGTGCTCCCGCATCAACAGCGCTTCGTGAGCTGGGTCGAGGTCGGGATGTTTGTCGGAGACTTTCCAGTCGGCGGCGGCTAGCCGCTTGAGGTTGTCGTGCGTCTGCTCGATCGCAATCATCTGTTCGACCATCGGCGGTGGGCTGACTTGCGCTTCAAAGCGAACCTGCAATGCGTCCAGTTCGGCGGTGGCGATCGGCTGGGCTGATTTGGCGGCGCGATAGAGTCCTTGGTAATTCGGGCTGGTTCCAGCCAGCTGCAGAATCGCGGTGGCGTCGCCGGCTGGAATCTGCCCAGCAGCGACGCATGCGACGGTGGCCGCGGCGGGGCTGCGATGTTTCCCGTGGTGGCAATGAATGTAGATCGCCCCTTCGAGATCGCGAACCGCTTTCGCCAGCTCTTGAACTCGCGCGGATGGGATCCCGTTGTAACCGTGCGGCAGGTGGACGTATCGGAGCCCGAACCGCGATGCCATCGCGACGTCGGGCCGGGCGCCGTCGACGCTGATGATCGTCTTGACTCCCAGCGATCGCAGTTCGGCAAAGGCTTGTTCGTCTTCGGGCAGCCCGCCAGAGATCACTTTGTCGCCGATCTGCACTGGATTGGGCAGATGGGACGCCTGCACGCGGTGAGCGGCGATCGCCCGGTCGGCCGCCGCCGGCGGTGATTGAGCCGCAGCGTCGGAGGCGAAGTGGAGCGGTGCTGCGGCGGATTGCAGCAAGGCCAACGCGACGATCGGAAGTGAGTGTCGAATCATTGGGGGAGAGACTCGCGAAGGAACGGGGATCGCAGCCGGCGGTGCGGCCGGCCGAGTACCGGAGATTATAAGTTCCCGCCGGAGCAAATGGAGGTAACAGGCCTCGGCCCCCTCCCCTGCCCCGGCCTGCAAGTTTTTGCATCCGCCTGCAGAGGCTTGCAGGGATCCTCCGCCGGTGTTGCTGCGACAATCTGTCGTTGGATGGGCGGGTCTTAGAAATGGAGAGGTTTTTCGCGTCTCATACCGACTTTGCTGAATCCTGCGTGATTTTTCAGTGATTGGCATAACCGTTGCTTTTGAACCGTGGGGCCCCTCTTTATTAGGTTGATTGCTGCAACACGGTTGCCTCGATTCCCGCCTCTCTCCCACGCGATTCAGGAAATTTCTTCGATGCACGATGCAACTTCGATTCTGTCGCCAGCGGAAACTTCCGACGGCAACGGATCCGGTCGCTGCGATCCCGATAGTTTGCGAAAGGCGATCGACCACGCGATCCATTTCCTCCCCGCACAGGGTCCGATTTCGATCTTCGTGCATCACAACACCTTGCACTCGATGGAGGATCTGCCGTTTGAAGAGGCGGTGATCGAGGGGGGCAAGCGGTTTGGATGCGAGCCCTATCTGGCGGAAGATCGCTATCGCAGCGAACTGCACCGCGGGCGGATCTCGGTCGACGATCTTCGCCAGGTCTTGATGGACGATCTGGACGAAGGGGCTGACGAATTGGTCGCCAGTTTTGGGACGCGTTATACGTTGCAGCTGGCGATGTTGCAGATGACGTTGCATTCCGCTCCGGATGCCGAGCTGCATTGGTTGCTGGCCGAGACCGATCTGTTGAAGCGGTTCCAAGCGGAGATCTCGCCGCAGCGTCGCGAGCAGATGATCGCGCAAACGCGCAGCTGGGTGATGCGGCATCGCGATCTTTCCCGCCGCGATGGTGCGGTAAGCGAATCGACGTCGCAGTTGCCCGCGGTGGTCGATTCGGTGATCGATCAATCTCGCGATAATCGAATTCAATCGTGGACCGATCCGCAGTGGGAAGCGTTTGTGTTGAGACTGTTGTGGCAGGTTTGCCGCGACGGAGTGCAGGCGGCGAATCTTCCAGAGCCCGAGTTTGTTGCTCCCGTACGTCTCCGCGATCTGCTGTTGGCGGCTACCGGTGAAGATATCGATGTGTCGGTCAATGAAGTGTTGATCCGATTTTGCGGCGGCTTCTTAGATCAGGGCCTCGCCGATTGGAGTCTCCCCGATCGTGAGCAGGGATTTGCGGTAGCGTTTGCCAATCTGTTCCTTCAGCCGATGGCCGTTAAACCCGCCTGGATGAAAGGGATCGGAGCGACGCTGCAGCCGATTGCGGCGGGAGGATTTGATCCGCTGGCCTCGATCGCCGAATCGCTTCAAGCGATGGAGGTTCCACATGCGGACGTCGAAGAAAAACTGTGTGCAACGCTGCTGGCGCTGCGTGGTTGGGCGGGGATGATCTGGCAGACCGAAGCGAATACGCCCTGGTTGCCTCATCCGATTCCAGCGGGATCGCTCGACGAATATCTGGCGATTCGATTGATTCTCGAACGCTTGGCGATCGCCGATCTGGGGCAGCGGCAATTCGGGACGCGGCAGATGTCGGAGATTCGTCGACTTGCCGAAACGCGGTTGCCCGGTCGACGAGGACCCTCGATCGACGAACGAACTTATACCGTGTTCCAGCTGGCTCAAGCGGGCGGTTGGACGCCGGAGAGCTTGGTCAGCATGACCGGCGAGCAATGGGCGTGTTTGGTCCGCGAGATCGGGTTGTTCGATTCGACAGCGCGGCGGCGCATACTTCATCTCGCCTACGAACGTCACTATCAAGTTGCAGCGCTCGACGCGCTTGCACTCCATTCGGCGCGGCGTCGCACCGCGGAGCGTCCCGCCGCAGCGAAGCCCGCTTTTGTGGCGATCTTCTGCATCGATGATCGCGAGGAATCGTTCCGACGCCATCTGGAAGAGGTCGATCCGGAATGCGAAACCGCGTCGGCGGCTGGCTTTTATGCCGTGGCGATGTATTACCAGGGAGCCGACCACGCGCACTACAGGCCGCTCTGCCCTGCGATCGTCACGCCGAAGCACTACGTTCGCGAGGAGCCTTTATTTTCGGCGGTCGATGACAGCCAGCGGCGGGCTCAACGGAGGCGTCAAATCGGCTGGTTCACGCATCAGGTGCATGCCAATTCACGGACGCTGTTGGGCGGATGGGTGACCGGCATCTTCGGCGCGGTGGCGACGTTCCCGATGGTGGCTCGCATTCTTGCCCCGCGGTTGACGTCGCGGATTCGCGAGTCGGTCGGAACGTTTGTTCGTCCGCCAGCGACCGAACTGCATATCGAACGGACTGCGGAACAGCCCGGTTCGGATCCCGAGGCGTTGGGATACAGTCTGGATGAGATGGCGGGGATCGTTGTCCGGATCCTTCAGGACATCGGGTGCGTCGACAACTTTCCACCGATCCTGCTCTTCTTTGGGCACGGCAGCGGCAGTCTGAACAATCCCCATGAATCGGCTTACAACTGCGGTGCTTGCAGCGGTGGTCGCGGCGGCCCGAACGCTCGCGCTTTTGCGACGATGGCAAACGATCCGCGAGTGCGGCGGTTGGTGGCTGATCAGGGGATCGAGATTCCCGAAGACGTTCGCTTCGTCGGCGCGTTTCACAACACCTGCAACGACGCCGTCGAATACTACGATTTGGATCTGTTGCCTCGCACCCATCGGCCCTTGTTTCGGCGGATCGAACAGAGTGTGAATGAGACGCGGGCGCGGAACGCTCACGAACGATCGCGTCGGTTTGAATCGGCGCCGTTGGATCTGAGTCCCGCCGCGGCGCTGGAACATGTCGAACAGCGAGCCGAGGATCTGTCGCAAGCACGGCCCGAATACAACCACGCGACCAATGCCTTGGTGACCGTCGGACGCCGCGATTGGACACGCGGTCTGTTCATGGATCGCCGCGTCTTTTTGACGGAATACGATCCGGCGGTCGACGACGAAAACGTCGGTGTGCTGACGCGGATCCTGCAGGCGGCGATCCCCGTTTGTGCCGGCATTAACTTGGAATATTACTTTTCCACCGTCGATACCGAAGGCTACGGATGCGGGTCGAAGCTGCCGCATAACGTTGCATCGATGTTAGGCGTGATGACCGGAGCGGCTAGCGATCTGCGGCCGGGCCTGTCGCAGCAGATGGTCGAAATTCACGAGCCGGTGCGGATCTTGTTTGTCATCGAAACGACGCCCGAGAAGATGGATAAGATCATCGCCGCAAACCCTGGGATCGCGCGACTGGTTGAAGGGGCGTGGGTGCAGTTGGCACTGATCGATCCGGAGACCTCGACGCTGCTGCGTTACGTCAAAGGAAAGTACCAACCGTATACGCCTGAATCCACCGAACTGCCGGTGGTCGATTCGTCGATCCAGTGGTACCGCGGACAGCGTGGCCATCTTGGTTTTGCCTCGGTCTCCGATCCTGCCAAGCCTGCATAACATCGCGGCCGTCCAAGCCCCGATCGATCCCAATCATTCCCGTTTCTGTCGTCTTTGCGAATCACTATGAATTATCTCGACACGACTTTTCAGGCACTCGGAACCGCGGTCGTCGCAAGTCCCGCGATCCTGCTGGCGATCCTGGGGCTGGCAGCGTTGGTCAATTGGCAGTTGAGCGAGGCGACGATCTCGCGGTTGACTCAGGCTGCGGTGCTGTTTTCGTTGCTGCCAGCGATCGGCATCTTGGTGATCATGTTGGCCACCGGGATCCGTTACGTTCCGATCGAGCTAGGGAATTGGGTGTCGATCCCGGAGCAGGAATTTCATTTTCATTTGAAGTTCGTGTTCGATCGGTTGAGCATCCCGTTCCTGATGCTGTCGTGTGTGTTGTGTGGCGTCGTCGGCGCATTCACTCGCCGCTACCTGCATCGTGAAGAGGGGTACCGGCGGTTCTTTTTGTATTACGCCGTCTTCTTCTGCGGGATGGTGTTGTCGTCGTTGGCCGGCACGATCGAAGCGTTGTTTGTCGGCTGGGAACTGGTGGGACTGTCGTCGGCCCTGTTGGTCGCCTACTTCCACGAACGCGTCAATCCGGTTCGCAATGGTCAGCGGGTGTGGTCGATCTACCGTTTGTCGGACGCTGCATTTTTGATCGCCGCACTGATGATGCATCACTTGAGTGGCGAGGGGGACTTTGGCGGTTTGATGAGTTCGGGCGTGTGGCCCGAAGGAACCGCGGCAATCAGTTCGACGGAGGCGTTGTGGGTTGGTTCGTTGTTGCTGGTGGCGGCTGCGGGCAAATCGGCGCTGTTTCCCTTTAGCGGCTGGTTGCCGCGAGCGATGGAAGGACCGACGCCGTCGAGTGCGATCTTCTACGGGGCGCTGTCGGTTCACTTGGGAGCGTTTTTGTTGTTGCGTTTGAGCCCGATCCTGGACGCTTCGCTGACGCTGCAGTTGATGGTGATTGCGTTGGGCGTCGTTTCGGCAGCTTGTGGTGCGGTGATGTCTCGCGTGCAGAACGATATCAAGGTTTCGCTGGCCTACGCTTCGCTGACACAAGTTGGAATCATCGTTGTCGAGATCGGATTGGGCCTTCGCTACTTGGCGTTGATCCACATCATCGGCCACGCCTGCATGCGAACGATGCAGTTGTTGCGAGCGCCGACGCTGTTGCGCGACTACAACGAATTGGAAAACAAGATCGGCACACGTTTGCCGCACCAGGCTTGGGCTGGTGCCGCCTCGCTGCCGGCGAGCGTGCAGCGGTGGTGCTATCGGTTTGGATACGATCGCGGTTTCATGGACCTCGCCTTGGACAAGTGGATCGTGCGGCCGTTTTTGCAAACGTTTGGCTGGTTCGATCGCTTGGAGCGGCGGATCACCGATTCGATTTCTCATGAGCCATCGCGCGAATCGGATCGCGTCGAACCACATCCCGAGGATCTGCAGAACGTCGCTTGAGCGACCGCGGCGTCCAGTCGCCGCTGATTCACCGTCGTATCCGATTCCTGTTGCCTTCATCCGCTCGATCAATCTTCAACCTGTCGAACCGCCAAATGCCTGAACTCCATTTTCCTTGGATCGAAGTTTCCATCCTGGTTCCATTATTTGGAGCCTTGTGGATTCACCTGCTTGGCAACCGCGAAAGCGTTCTGCAGCATGCGATTGCGATCTGCGGGGTGACCCTAGCGTTGACCGTCGGTGAACTTGTCGACTTTGTCTCGATCGGGTCGTTCGAAGCGCACGACCATTGGCTGTTCCTCGATTGGTTGTTTCAACGCGATATATTTGTCGTCGATGAACTGAGCGCGTTCCAGTTGCCTCTGGCTGCGTTGATTTTTCTGGTCACCGTGATGTCGACGCTGCGGACCAAAGCGCCACGCTTTTCGTTGAAGCTGACGCTGATTTCCGAGTCGCTGGTGCTGGCGACGTTCAGCTGTCGATCATCCTGGACCTTGATCGCACTGCTGATCGCCGCGACGATCCCGCCTTATCTGGAGCTTCGCAGTCGGCAGCGTTGCACGCGGATCTACGTGCTTCACATGGCAGTCTTTGCTCTGCTGTTGGTCGTGGGATTCGCTTGGTTAAGCCACTCCGACGGCTCCTCGACACAGGCCTTGATCGCCGGCGCGTTGCTGACCGCGGCGGCGCTTTTGCGCAGCGGCATCTTTCCGTTGCACCTGTGGATGACCGACCTGTTTGAGAAGGCGACCTTCGGGACAGCGATCCTGTTCACCACGCCGTTGGTTGGGGCTTATGCGGTGATGCGGTTGGTGTTGCCGATGGCTCCGTCGTGGGCGTTGCAAAGTATCGCCGTGCTGTCGTTGGTGACAGCGGTTTACGGCGGGGCGATGGCGTTGGTTCAACGCGAGGCGCGGCGGATGTTCTGTTATTTATTGTTGAGTCAATCGTCGTTGGTGTTGGTCGGACTGGAACTTGTCACACCGATCGGTTTGACCGGGGCGTTGTGCATGTGGTTGTCGGTGGGACTATCGCTGACAGGTTTTGGGATCACGCTGCGATGTATCGAAGCGCGAATCTCGCGGGTGTCGCTGGTCGATTATCACGGCTTGGCTCGCCAGATGCCGATGCTGTCGGGCTTCTTTCTGTTGACCGGTTTGGCGTCGATTGGGTTTCCCGCGACGGTTGGGTTTGTCGGCATGGAGTTGTTGATCGAAGGGGCGGTCGATGTCTATCCACTGGTTGGCACGATGGTCGTGATCGCTGCGGCGCTTTGTGGAATCACCGTGCTGATGGCTTACTTCCGCGTCTTTACCGGACACCACAACCGGACTCTGGTGCCAATGCATGCTCGCCCCGCCGAACGCGTGGCGGTACTGATTCTGACGCTGTTGATTCTCGGTGGCGGTCTGGTGCCGCAGCCGGGCGTCGCGTCGCGATATCACGCCGCCGAAGCACTCACCCGGCAACGGCAGACCAATCCGATGACCGAGCAGCAGGTCGGCGAATTGGAGATCGAAACGGTGGCGATCGGCAAACACTCAGCTGAATAGATCGAAGCGGACGCGGCGGATGACCGAAACCGCGGCGTTCAAATATGGCTTACACATTTTTTACGAAAGCAGATACCATGAGCGCGCCTGTTGCATCCGACCGAGAGATCCCCTGCGGGAATTTGCAGGGTTTCAAGCGTTACTTTAAGCACGACTTTATCTCTGGGCTGTTGGTCTTCCTGATCGCCCTCCCGTTGTGTTTGGGAATCTCGATCGCCAGTGGTTATCCGCCGATCGCCGGTATCTTTACGGCCATCATCGGTTCGGTCGTCGCCACGTTGATCAGCAATTCGGAGCTGACGATCAAGGGGCCAGCGGCTGGTCTGATCGTGATCGCGATCGGATGCATCAATGCGTTTGGCGGCGATGGAACGGTTGGCGGTTGGACCGAAACCGACATGGATGCCTATCGCGCGGCGTTGGCTGTGGGCGTGGCAGCGGCTGTGCTGCAGGTCTTCTTTGGAATCTTTCGAGCGGGCATCTTGGGCGAGTTCTTCCCGATCTCGGCGGTCCACGGAATGCTGGCTGCGATCGGCGTGATCATTATCGCCAAACAGATTCCGGTGGCGCTGGGAGTGAGCGCGTCGGGAGGTCCGTTGGAACTGCTGCGGAAGATTCCGGAGTTCATCGCGACGGCGAACCCGGCGATCGCCGCGATCGGTTTGACGAGCGTGTTGATCATGTTTGTCTGGCCTTTGGTCGTTCGGAAGTTTCCGGTGATGAAGGTCTTGCCCTCGCCATTGATCGTGTTGATCGTGGCGATTCCGATGGGCATGTCGTTCGATTTGATGCACGCCCACTCGTATACGCTGCAAAACCACGAGTATCAGTTGGGAGAGAACTATCTGGTTGCGATGCCCGACCGCGTCTTTGGGATGTTCGATTCCCTGACGACCCCCGATTTCAGCGCGTTGCAGCAGCCGTTTGCTTGGAAGTGGGTCTTTATGTTCTTCATCATCGGTAGCCTCGAATCGCTGCTGAGTGCCAAGGCGATCGACATCATCGATCCTTGGAAACGCAAGACGAACATGGATCGCGACATGGTCGCGGTGGGGATCGGCAACCTCGGTTGCGCGATGGTCGGCGGGTTGCCGATGATCTCGGAGATCGTGCGTAGTAAAGCGAACATCGACAACGGAGCCCGCACGCGGTTCGCCGACTTCTGGCACGGGATGTTCCTGTTGGTCTGCGTCGCGTTTATCCCGATGGTGCTGCACCGGATTCCGATGGCCGCGTTGGCTGCGATGCTGATCTACACAGGTTTTCGCCTGGCCCATCCGACCGAATTCATGAACGTTTGGAAGATCGGCCGCGAGCAACTTGTGATCTTTGTCGTCACGCTGGTCGCGGTGTTGGCAACCGATCTGTTGATCGGGATCGCGATCGGAATCGCGACCAAGGTTGTGATCCACCTGTCCAACGGTGTCTCGCTGCGTTCGCTGTTCAAACCGGAGATCGAACTAGCCGAAGACGATGGCCAGACGGTGCGGTTGACCGCTTACAATTCCGCTGTCTTCAGCAACTGGATCCCGATTCGTCGGCAGATCGAACGGCTGGGATTGGTGGAACGCAAGAATGTCGAACTGGATCTATCGAGTGTGCAATTGGTCGATCACACGGTGATGGACAAGTTGCATGAGATGGAAAGCGATTTTGAGCAGCAGGGGCTGACCTTCACCGCCATCGGGCTCGAGACGCATCAACCGTTTGCTGGCCACGCGCAATCGGCTCGCCGCAAGGGATTGTGGACCGCGCGACGGTTGACCGTGGTCTCGGAGCTCGAGAACCAAGCGATGCTCGAAGCGGCGTTGGTCCGCTTGGGAGCGAGCGGGTTTACGTCGATGCAGTGTGTGGGGGCGGGCCGCCACGAACTGCTTGAGAATGCAGGTCAGCCGAAGCCGATGGTGCGGATCGAAGTCATCGCTCCCCAAGAGGCATGCGAACAGATGATGAGCTATCTGCGTCGCGAGGTGCAACTGAAGCATCGCGTGACGTTTGCCGTCGAAACGGTGCAGGTCGCTCGGATGGATGCGTTTGATCAATCGGTGCCGACGATTCCGGCGGAGGCCCAGCCGAATGCCGATGAGTCGTCGCTGGAACCGGCGGCTCACTAAACCGCAAGCGAATCAATCGTCGCCGAATTCTCGGCGGCGATTGTTTCGGATCATTCGATGCACTCTAGCTGTTGGCGGGTTGGGACGACATCGGCGAGCGTGACCGTGTCGAGGTAAGCTCGCTGCACTCGTTCGGCTTCCGCCAAGACGCCTTTGAGCTTGCAGAATGCGTCGATCGCACAGCCGCGATCGGTGCCGACGCAGGCGAGCAGGTGCAGGTCTCCCTCGATCGCTTGGATCACGTCGCCCAAACCGATCTCGTTTGGCGGGAGTGCCAGCTCGATGCCACCGCCGATTCCGCGGGTGCTGCGGATGTAGCCATGCCGCGCCAGCAGGTTGACGACTTTGGCGACGTGGTTGACCGAGATCCCAAACAGCGATGCGACATCGGCAACGTTGGCGCGGGAGGTTCGTGTCGCCAAGAACATCAGCGTTCGCAAAGCGTAATCGGTTTGCGTCGTGAGCTTCATGATTGGAATGAGTCGAGGCGAGAGAAGCGGGCAAGATCTAGCAATCGCTAGCCTATTGCCGAAGTCGGCCGTCGTCAATTCGGAGCATCGCGCCGGCGACTGCCTTCTCGCTCTTCTGGAGGCGTGCGGATCATGTGGTAGAGCGTTTGTAGGACCTCCGAAGGGTTAAGCCCTCGATGCTGGCAAACGTACCGCAGCGATTTGCCGCCACAGCTGGTATCGAGCCCGAGTTGGTCGAACACGGGCATCGTCTCGGGATGCTCGATGATCCACTCGGGAATCGTCGTCTCTAGATCGCAGTCCATGCGTGAGATTGTAGCGGAGGAATTCTGGGGAGGGAAACGCCGCGGAAGCCCCTTGCTGGGGCTAATGCGCGGCAGTGCTCAGCCGAGTTGGCTGGCAGGCGTTAGCGCGGCGTTGCCGGAGGGAACCGGAGGCCATCGCATGGCGGATGGTACCTCGGTTTGAAACCCTGCTTATCCGCCCTGCCCTACCCTGTGCTGGCAAACGAACTACCAGGAATCATCCATGCCCAGACGGGTCTTGAGGACTTCGAACTGGTGCTGGTACTTTTCGTTGCTGCTGTGCACGTGTTCCGCTTCGGTGACAAAACGAATGTCAGCGTCGGGGTAGACGTCGTGCGCGATGAACGACTTTTCAAAGTCTTTCAACGGATCGCCGTACGTGATCAACAACTTGTGCTCGTCGAACTGGACTTCCTGCTTGCGTCGTGGATTGACGATCGCGATCCCGGTGCAGCCATCGTTGAGCAACAGGTCCTCGAAATCCCAGAGGGTGCTTTTCAGGACGGGCATGTCGATGTGTTCGCGATACAAATCGTTGTGTCCATGTCCCGATTGGTGGCTGGTTTCCAGCACCACATCGACAACCGGACCGAGTGATTCGATCAGGTCCATGAACAGATGCATCAAGTTGTTTCGCGAGACGGCACCCATCAAAACCGGCACCTTGGTCGACGAGGCATCGTCGACATATTCATCGCGGCGGAACCCTTGCTGCGGCACCACTTGCAGGTCGTAGGAGGGTCGAATTGCGTCGGTCAATTCAAATGCTCCGTAGGTGGCAATGCCCAGGTGAGTGCGCAGTTCATCTTCAGAAAGTTGTTGGAAGCTGGCCGGCGAAGCCACTTTGGACGTGGTGTCGGGACCGCCGGTGCGAAGGATGCGCTTCAGAAAGCCCATAATATCTCTCATCGTTTGCGTGCCCGCACGTCAGCGTGTGGACACGGCATGGGTGGATCAGTTTGGTTGATACCCAACGTTAGGTCACCTGCGCGGCGGGGGATGATGATCTTCAAATGCTTCTTCTGTCGTATTTTTTTGCGAAACCCCAAAATTCGCCCGATCCTTAAATCGTGTAGATTGATTAATGTTGGTAACATCGCGCCAGGTCGCCGCCTGGGCTCGCAGAACCAGCACAATCGTTACAACATGACGGTTTTGGCACTTGTATTGATCGCCTTTCCTCCCCTTTGGCACACACGACGCATGGATCACTCATCGCTAACTTTTTTTCGCCGTTTGGTTATGTTGCCTAGCTGGTCTTTGTGTCTGTTGTCGGTTGTTGCTTTGGTTCCGTTTTCTGGGTGCGATCGAGTTCCGCCAAGGCCGGCGATCGGTGCCGATGCGAAAGGTGAGATCCGTCAGTTTGAAGAGGCGGGGCAAGCATCGACGCCTGTGGTGGCCGCCCCCGCGGTGGCGGAGGGCGACGACGAACCGAGCGATTTGAAAGTCGAACCGCCGGCGAAGATTGTCGACCGCGATCTGGAACGCTGGGATGCCTATCTGGTGGGACGCGAACAAGTGGGCTTCAGCGTCACAAAAGTGGAGCCGGTTGGGGGTGGGGATGCTTACGTCCGTTACAGCATGGAGGAGCAGCTGAAGATTCGCCGGGGTAAGCAGGTGGTTCAGCAGTGGTTGAAGCAGACGAGCTTGGAGAGCGTGAGTGGGGTGTTTCAGGAATTCGAGAGCGAGCTGAGTCGCGGAGGGGAGATCGTGATCAGCCGCGGCGCGGTGGGGTACAACCAAATGAATGTCACGGTCCGCCGTGGTGAGCAGAAAGAGACGCATGCGATCCCCTGGGATGCGAAGTACCGCGGGCCGTTTGCAACGCAGCAATCGCTGCGAGCCAATCCGATGAAGTCGGGGGAGGAGCGGTTGTTGCAGTCGTTGTTGCCGGTTCAAAACGTCGTCGGAACGATCCGGTTGAAAGCGACCGATGTGATCAATGTCGCGATGCTGACGGGCGATTCGCAGAAGCTGTTAGAGATCGAATCGACGGTGAAGGTTGACGATCGCATCGTGCTGACCCAGTTGTTGTGGGCGAACGATCAGGGGGAAGTGCTGAAGACCTACACCCCTGCCCTGGACTTTGCGACCTACCGCACCGATCGCGATACGGCAACCAAGGTGGGGACGCCCAAGAACGACCTCTTGTCCGCCACAGCGATCCGTGTTCAGTCCGACGCGGATTGGGCGTCGATCGGCGAGCGGTCACCGATCACTTATCGGATCAAACATCGGACGCAAGATCCCGCTGCGTTGTTCGAATCGTCTCCCAGTCAGACGATCACGTCGGTCGATGATCGTTCGCTGCTGGCGGTGTGTGATCCGTTTGGGGCGGAATCGTCCGATAGCGAGCCGGTTGGCGAAGCGGACGAGATCGCCAATTCGTTGATCCAAAGCGATCATCCAACGATTCGGCAAATGGTGAAAAGCTTGCTTGTCTCGGAAGATGCAAGCCTCGACCAGAAGGCGGAAACGCTGCGATTGGGAGTGCATCGGCACGTACGCAAAAAGAACTTCTCCCGCGGCTTTCTCTCCGCGGCCCAGGTCGCGACCGAAGCCGAAGGGGATTGCACCGAACATGCGATTCTGTTGGCCGCACTCTGTCGGGCGGCGGGCATTCCATCGCGAGTAGCCGCCGGATTGTTGATGCTGCCACCTGGCGAAGGTCAGTCGCAACCGTTGATGGCGTACCACATGTGGACGCTGATTTGGACGGGGGACCGTTGGGCTGCGTTGGATGCAACGCTGGCAGAACAGCCGAAATTTGCGGATCGGATCATGCTCGTCTCGTCCGACTTGGCATCGGGCAATGAATACAGATCTCTGTTGCCGGTGTTGCAAGTGATGGGCCAGGTCGACGTCGCGATCGAAGATTGATCGCGCGTCCGCTAAGTCGCTGTTTCCCTGTTCCGATCGAAGTAGGTTTGGGCATATGCGAGCAACGGATCGATCGTTGCGGGTTGGATCTGGTGTGGCGGCGACCAATCGAACCATTCGAAGCCGGGATGTTCGGTCGGCACGATCTGGATCTCGTCCCTTTTTAGTTGGGCCAGGAAAATCGTAACCTGTTTGTCTTTCGGTTTGCCCGACTTGCGACTTGTCACGCGGTACTGGATCTGGAAACAGAAGTCCTCGGCGTGCGTGAAGTCTTCCGGCCCGATTCCGGTCTCTTCCAACAATTCGCGGCGAGCGGTTTGCAGGATCGATTCCCCCGCATCGACGTGCCCCTTGGGCAGGTCCCAGCGGTCGGCGTGCCGCATCAACAGGAATTGGCGACGTGGGTGATTGCGAAACACGAGATAACCAGCGGCTTGGATCATTACGTTTTGCGGCCGCTTCGAGGGCCTTGCCTTGCGTGATAGAGTGAAAGGATTACTGGCCCCGTCGGTTTCCGCCGCGCCTAGGACAGATCTGTTTTGGTACCGAGGCCGATCAGCCGTCGAGCGCTGGCTTGCGGTTGCATGGAGAACTGGACGCGATCCCGTTTGGGATGATACCGCAAATTGAAACACCGATGCGTCCTGCCGCCGCGCTGGCCTGTCCAGGATGCTATACGAAGAACAAAGCAAAATGAAGATCTATACACGTACCGGAGACGCCGGAAAGACCGGATTGTTCGCTGGGCCACGCGTTGCCAAAGACGATCTGCGGATCGAAGCCTTTGGGACGGTCGACGAATTGAATTCCGTTCTGGGGATCGTCCGCTCGCATCCCTTGGATGTGGACATCGCGGAACAGTTGGAACGGGTGCAAGCGGATCTGTTTACCGTGGGAGCCCGGTTGGCAACAACCCAGCCCGAACGATTGACGATTCGTTTGGTGGATGAACAGGATGTCGCGCGGCTTGAAAATTGGATCGACGCTCACGAGGCGTCGCTTCCCGAGTTGACGCACTTCATCCTGCCAGGGGGCGACATCGCGGCAGCGAATGTACATCATGCTCGAACCGTCGGTCGACGGGCTGAACGACACGTCGTCGGACTCTGTCACGCCTATCCGGAAGATGGCTACGAGGCGGTCGTCGTCTATTTGAATCGCTTGAGCGATTATCTGTTTGTCGTGGCCCGCGCGATCAATCATCGGGCGGGGATCCGCGAACCGATTTGGTTGGGAGATGCATCGAAATAGTACCCAGAAATGTGGGTCCAGCGAGGTATCGCCAAGGCGGGCTATGCGATGTTACAATTTAGCCAGTGTGGCCGCCTGGGATGGATCTGGTGCGCCCAGAGAATCGTTGGCTTGCTGGCTCCGAAAGGAACGTTATTGTGAAAAAAATCGAAGCAATTGTCCGTCACTTCAAGCTTGAAGATGTGAAGAACGCATTGACCGAGCAGGGAATTCACGGCATGACAGCTAGTGAGGTGCGCGGTTTCGGGCGGCAGAAAGGTCACACCGAAATCTACCGCGGCACCGAATATGCCGTCGACTTTGTTCCCAAGGTGAAGATCGAAGTCGTTTGCAGCGACGAAAACCTGCAGACGGTCGTCGACACGATTTTGGAAACCGCACAAACCGGTCAGATCGGCGACGGCAAGATTTTTGTTACCAATCTGGAAGAGTCGATCCGCATCCGAACGGGTGAACGGGGCGAAGACGCGCTGTAGTCGATGGATCGCTGACGAAGTTTATTTCGTGTGATGGCGGGTCGCACAGCATTTGCTCTCTTGGGGTGCAAGTCTTTTCTTGCTGCTGGGTTGATATGGTAGGTTCGACGCCTGTGCGCGAGGTGGTTCAGCGCTCGAAGCAATACTTGCTCGTAGAACGCGAGAAGCTGCGGATTCAGCACGACAGTGGCTCTCCCGGACCGCAGGTCTCCGCCGCCCTGTCGCAATTAGCCGATGAGATCGTGCTGGACGTGTATCAACAGTGTCTGCACGACGCCAAGTTGGAACATCTGGCGGATCAATTGGTCTTGATCGCCCACGGCAGCTATGGCCGTGGGGTTCTGTCTCCGTTTTCCGATATCGACCTGATGTTGCTGCACACCGCGGCGGCAGAAAAGCATATCAATCCTCTGATCAGCCAGCTTTCCCGCGATATCGTCGATGTTGGTTATGTGCTCGGGTTTTCGGCTCGCACCGCTGCGGAAACTTACGCTTGGGCCTGGAAGGAGATCCCCGTCTTCACGTCGATATGTGAGGCGCGATTCCTGGCGGGGAACCAAGACCACTTCGAGCGTTTCTTTCATTCCTTGCGGCAGCGTGCGATGCGGCGCAAGAACCGGCTGACCAACGGGATCATCGCGGCCCGATTGGAGGAGCGAGAAAAGTGGGGCGAATCATCTTATCTGTTGCGTCCCAACGTGAAACGGTCGCGGGGGACGTTGCGCGATGTGCAGATGATTCGCTGGCTGGGGTTCGCAAACGCGGGCGAGACCGACATCGGAAAACTTGTCGACCTGGGGCTCTTCAACGAAGATGATTATCGCCATGTGAAACGGGGCAATTCGTTTCTGCTGCGGCTTCGCAACGAGCTGCATTTCATGTCGGGCAAACAGAGTCAAGATCTCTTGGATCGGCACTTGCAAATTCAAATCGCCGACCGCTGGGGCTACCACGGTGAAACCGGGGTGCTGCCGGTCGAAGAGTTCATGCGAGACTACTTTCAGCATACCGGTGAAGTGCGGTATGCCGTGTCGCACTTTCGCGACACCTGCCGCAACCGATCGATCTTTGGTGCCGCAATCGATCGGGCATTTTCCAAGACTGTCGATGAAGACTTCAAAGCCGGGCCGTATCACATTTGGATCAAGCCGCGGGCGTTGGAACGCGTCGCGAACAGCGTTCCCGCAGTGCTGCATCTGATGGATATCGCTAATCAACGCTGTCTGCGGATTCGACATCAATCGTGGCAAGCGATTCGAACCGCGATGCGTATCCGACAGCCGGAATCGCCCACGGTGGAGACGACGCAACGTTTCTTGTCGTTGATCAGCCAGCCTGGGCGGTTGGCCGATCTACTGCGTCGCTTGAACGAATTGCGAGTGTTGGAGCAGATCATTCCGGGGATGAAGCACGCCCGGCGGTTGTTGCAGTTCAACCAGTATCACAAGTTTACCGTCGACGCGCATTCGATTCGGGCCGTCGAAGCGGCGACGAATCTAATCGACAACGAAGATTGGCCGGGTGATATCTATCGCGCGATCAAGGATAAGACTCGACTGCATTTGAGTCTGTTGATCCACGATCTGGGCAAAGGGTTCGACGAGGACCACAGCGAAGTGGGCAAAAGGATCGCCGAACAGACGGCCGATCTGTTGCACATGTCCGAAGACGATCGCGAGCTGTTGGGGTGGATGGTTCACAAGCATTTGTTGATGGCGCACACCGCGTTTCGGCACAACCTGAACGACCCCGATATGCTGACGACGTTTGCGTCGGAAGTTGGGACACCGCAGAGATTGGATCTGTTGGTGTTGCATACAATCGCCGACCTGACGGCGGTCGGGCCTGGTGTGTTGACCGATTGGAAATTGAATCTATTGCGCGAGCTTTACGACAATACCAAACGTTACTTCCGCACCGGCGAATTGCCCGACGATCCCGATATCGCGGTGTTGGAAACGAAGAACCAATTGCTGACCGCGTTGGAAAAAGCTCACGCGTCGGCCTTGAGTTTTGAATGCGTCAAAAACATGCCCCCTTCGATGTTGCGACATCACGATGCCGACGAATTGTTGGAAGAGTTGATGTTGGCCGATAAATTGAGCAGCGCCGATCGTGTTGCCGTCGTCATCCCACGCTCGATTCCCGACAGTTATGCGTTGGAATATACGGTGATCATTCGGCAGGACGATCGCCCGATCGGTACGTTTTCGCGGATCACCGGGGCGCTCTCGGGGATGGGGTTGGAGATCTTGCGAGCCGACATCGAAACCGTCGGCGATAACCTTGCTTGGGATCGATTCCTTGTCAACGATCCCGAGGCGGTGGAAACGTCCGACGCCCGCCGCAACGCAGTCTGTAAAGCGATCGTCGATTATTTGGCCGCCGATGAAATTCCGAAACCGACTTTCCGTCGGCGTTGGAATCGTGCCGCGGTCAAGCAGGATACGGGGCTGCAGCAATTGCCGACCCGAGTGACCTTCGACAACGAAACTTCCGAACGCTCGACGATCATCTCGCTATTTGCCTACGATCGTCCAGGGCTGCTGTTCACGATCGCCAAAGCGCTCGCAAATCTCGGCGTCGTCCTGAATTTTGCGAAGATCTCGACCCATCTGGATCAGGTGGTCGACGTGTTCTATGTCACCGAACTCAATGGCGATAAGCTCGATTCGCCCCAGCGGCGACAGATTCTCCGCGAGCATTTGCTCGAATCGGTGCAGAGTTTGGGACAGCAGTAGCGCCCGCGTCCGAAGGGTTGTAACGTCTGGCACCGAGTTTGCGTTCTCTATCGGCGGGTGTCGTCCCGTTGGGGCACTCGCAATCGCTGTAATGCGTTTGACCCGATGTCCAATGCGATAACTCACGCGTTCCCTGCCAATCGGCGTTGTCTGCGCGGGCCAGTTACCCGATATCCATCATGGCTAGGTGTTTACGGGTAAGTTTGTTTGGCGTTTGGGATGATGTAAGGATGCTAACGATGCATGCGAAGCTTCTGACGGCGGGTCTGGTTCTTTGTGCGATGCATTCGTCGGTCTGGGGGCAAATGAGTCCACAGCGGACGTACCGATTGGCTCAGACGTCCCCGGCACCTGCCCAAGCACAGTCATCTTCTCCGGCGATCCGGATCATTCAACCGGCGACAAAACAGCCTCAATCGGTGCCCCCGTCGATTCCTCAATCGATGCAGCAGCCGGTCCCGCAACCCGCGGATTTATCCGTGCTCGAGCCCTCGGCCAACGGAGGGGCAATGGCAGTCGATTTCAACCAGATTCTGTCCGATCAGGAGGCCGTTTCCTGTGGTTGCGAGGCGTCGACATGCCCGCAAGCGTGTGTTGAATGCCAGGATGGATGCGAAACGGCATGCTGCATGGCGGCTTTTTTTGGAGCCGATCCCTGCGTGCCGGTGCCACCGAACGGTGCCGATCCGTTGACAGGCTGTTCGATCGAGAGCATCTACCGTGCGGAAGCTCATCATCGCGGCCTGTGGGCAACCTACCCAGCCGAGAAGATGAAGCAGAGTTTGGCGCTGCGACGCAGCCGCGTTCCCCCCGCTCCACCGCAATGTTTCGATGGACCAACAATGTATCGTCCCGCCGCCCCGGCGTGTGCGGTTGAGCCGGTCTCTGCCGAAGTCTGTCCGACCCCGGGGGAGTGCTGTGCCACACCCAACAACTCAGCTGTTCAACAGGCCCAGCTGGGACGCCCTGGGGTTGCTCGCTAACAGCCGAATTAGACGAATTTCCAGCTTTCGCCCAGAATTTTCAATGCCCGCTGACCGGGTTTGCCGATACCAAAGGTACCATGGATTGGGAGGGTGGAACGAACGGTGCCATCGTTCCAGCGATTGATGGGTCATGGACGGGCAGGGAGGGCCTTTCCATGACCCTCTTTTTTTGCGCTGTGCCAAATTTTGGCCTCTATGCAGTAATTGGTCCACTTTTTGCGACATCTGGCTCTCGGTAATTCTGGCTCCTGCCCGTTTGACAGGCTTGCCATTCTTCGAGGCCCAGTAATTCGAATTTTGCTGCAAAAATGGATTATTCAATCGTTGGGAATTTGTTGGTCGCGGCGCCTGCGTTGGACGGAACGCTGTTCCAGCGAAGCGTCTGTCTGCTGTTGCATCACGACCAGGAGAACATCATTGGGGTGGTGCTGAATCGCCCCCTGTTTGGCGAGGTTCAGATTGCGCAAGGTGCTTTGCTGGCACCGTCGGGGAAGCGGAGCCTTCATTTCGGAGGTCCGCATGCCGGTCCGGTTTTCGCGCTCCACAATTGCGCTGATCTGGCGGAATTGGAAACTGCGAAGGGGCTCTACATGGCCTCCAGCCAGCAGCATATGCAGCGTCTGTTGACCGATGCGAGCCTTCCCTGCCGCTTGATCGTGGGGCATGTGCAGTGGTCGGTCAAAGATCTTCAGTCGCAGCTTTCGGCTGATCTTTGGCGTGTGATCCCCGCAACCCCCGAGGCGGTATTTGAGCCGGACGATTTGATGTGGGCCGATCTGGCGCGAAAATCGGCAGCCCTCCATTTCGCCCATTTGGTCGGTGCAAAGCACATTCCGCCTCATCCCGCTTTGAATTAGAATGCGGTTTGAATCGGCGGGATGTGGCCCGCCATCGACAGCTTGTCATGCGAGACCCCTGCTTTGAACATCCGATACGACGACGAATACATCCAGCGAAAGCGAGTTGGAGAAATCCGCAACATCGACCCAGTGAAGAATTTTGGGTTTATCAGCGGTGAGGATTTTCGTGGCGACGTCTTCTTTCACATGTCGGTTTGGGAGAGCGATCGCAACATGCTGCCAGAGATCGGGATGGTTGTCGAATTTGAAATCAACCAGGAGCACCTGCGGGAAAACGATTCGTTGCGTGCAACCGTTGTCCGGCAGACCAACCGCCCCTACACCAAGCAATTGGACCTTAAGGCGGACGATTCTTTGACCGTCAAGCATCACCCTAACGCTAGGAAGCGGAAGCCGGTGTGGCGTGGGAAGAAGACTTAAGTCTTAAGTTGTTGCCGTCATACGATTGCCCGATGCGGGGGTGACGTCTGCGCGTCGAGTTTGTTTGTCCCAGTACGCCAACGCTGCGTGCGTTGGCAGATAGAACATCGCTGGCAGGCCCAGCATCAGGCAACTGAGCCACACCCAACCGGGCATCCAGGTCTGCGCCGTGTCGGCGTCGGGACCAAAGACGTAGTTCACGTTGTGCGGTTGGTTGGGGAACGCCAGGGGATCGCCCGGACCGGGCAAAACAAAGTAGGCGATCAGCATCGCCGCCCAAGCGATGATGGTCCAGCCGATCAGTGCACGGCGGTCGTATCCCAATCGCCAGACGAGATACAGCAGCAGGATCGGCAGCCAGAAGTGGAAGAACGAGAGTCCGCGGGCTATCAACGAGATCGAATCGTCGAACATGTAATCGGTCATCCCGACCACGCGAACTCCGGCAAAGGCCCCCAGGAAATCGATCTGCCACAGCAGTTGAGGGATCGTAATTCCGACGGCGGCCATCGAGGCGTAGATCGGTTTTTCGGTCCAGACCGCCAGCACTGCCAGGAATAGCGCGATGTCGCAGAAGTACAGGAAGTTGGTCGGCCCGTACTCTCGCCAATAGTAGACGGTCAGGACGGCTGTAAACGCCGTGTAGGCCAGCTTCAACGACCACGGGATCATCGTCCGACGCTGGCTCGTTTCGCCGTGGGGCGGTGTCGTGTTCATCGGGGCGCTCCGCAAAAGGTTTGGACGGGAAGACTTGGTCGCTTGAACTTTAAAAGAGACCAGTCTTCCTGCGGCTGTGCGCCATATCGGCGAGAAACTGCACTTTTGACTCGGGCGGCTACTCGAGTCGCAGAGAGTCGATGTTCATCAATCCGCCCCGCTGCTTTTCGTTCTTAAAGACGATGAACAGTGCATCGCGGCCGCTGCTGGGATCGATCGCGATCTGGTTCTCTTCAAACGCGTCCCAGCTGCCGTTGACCTCCACCAACGCGCTGCCCAACAGCGGGCCGTCGACCTTGCCGCGGCGGACTTCGATCGTCCCCCCTGCCCCGGCGCTTGTCACGCGGACGGCGATCGACGCGATCTCATCCAGTGGAATATCGTTGAACTTTAAGAACGCATCGTGGTTGATCGCGCCGATGAACTTCTTTCCTTCGGCTTTGCCCGATCCGAGCTCGCGCGCACCGGAGACCTCGTCGGCCGATTCGGCTTGCAAGTTGCGGCTGCGCAAAACGACTTCCGCAGTCCCGATCAGTTTGGGAATTTCATCGCGCCCCAGATCGGTGTAGGTCGCTTCGAGTCGCATCTTGCCGGGCGTCTCGATGGCGACCAATTCGTTGTTGAATCCTTGAGCGGTTGGGGCGGAGGCGTCGGCGGTCGCTGCGTAGACGTACTGAACCATCTGCAGCACTTCGGCTTCGGTGTGCTGCCCGTGTGGCAACATCCCGATCTTGCCCCACACGCCGGTCGATCCCTGGCGTACGCGAGCTACCGATTTTTCGATCTCGTGCGGCTGGTCGCGATATTTGGTGGCGATCTCGACAAAGCTGGGGCCGACCAATCGACGGTTCGCTGCATGGCAGTTCAGACAATCACTTTTGCGGATCAATGCGAGGCCTGGAGGAACGTTTGCCGCGGCACCTTCATCGGCGACGGCGCTTGCTTCGACAAACAGCCGCGTCGGGGCAAGCCCTTCGATCAAGTGCCATCCCTCTTCTTCAGCTTCATCAAAATCGCTCGTCCCATCCTCGATGTCGCGTACCTGCAATCGGTAACGAATTGGTTTGCCGGGGCTGAAGAAGTCGCCGTTCTGCGGTTCCAAGAACTTCACTTCCGGTCGCGCGTTCCCCACGATCACCGGCAGCGACATGCTGCTGCTTGCGCCCGATGGATCGGTCACCGTCAATTCGATCGTATAGACTCCCGGTTCGGCGAAGCTGGCTTCGGCCGTCGCCGTCGTCGCGATCGGATTCCGTACCGGAGGCGTGACGCCTGAACGGACGGATGTCCATTGATAGGTCAGGCTGTCGCCATCTTTGTCGTATGAATCGGCGGCTGACAGTTTGACGATCAACGGTTCGCGGCCGACGGTGCTCTCGGCGCTGGCCACTGCCACGGGAGAACGGTTGCCGCGGACGTAATCGATTCGGACCAGCCGCGCGTCGGGATTGACGCCCCAGGTCTCGCCGTATTCGATCACGTACAACGCTCCCGCCGCGTCGAACTGCAAGTCGATCGGGCGGGCGAATTTCATCTCGGGCAGGAACGGTTCCAACCGCTCGACGTTGGAGTCTTTGTCCACATGAACGGCCATGATCCAGTGCCGCGACCATTCGAACGCAAACAACGTTCCGTCATAGGCTGCAGGAAACTTGGTGGTCGATTTCGATTGGGCGTCGTAGTGATAGACCGGCCCGGCGCAGGCGGTTCGGCCGCCCGAAGCGACTTCGGGAAACTCCGGCGACGGCGCGGCGGGGTAATAGATCATCGCCGGCTGCGCTGGTGGAAGTTCTTTGCTGCCGGTGTTGTTGACCGATTCGTTGATCGGTTTGCGAGGGTCTTGGGCGGGGTGGATTTCACCGCTGGCAAAATCGACCATCGGGTAGGCAAAGTTGTTGCCGATAAAGTAAGGCCAGCCGAAGTTGCCAGCCGCCTTGGCTTGATTGACTTCGTCGTAGCCGCGAGGGCCGCGATCGTTGTCGCTGCCGGCATCGGGCCCAACGTCACCCCAATACAGGTATCCCGTTTTTTGATCGACGCTGATCCGCCAAGGATTGCGGCAACCCATCACGTAGATCTCGGGATGTCCGATCGAACCGTCTTTGGGGAACAGGTTGCCGTCGGGGATCGAATAACTGCCATCGAGCTCGGGCCGAATCCGCAGCACTTTGCCGTTGTAGTTTTTCGTGTTTCCCGCAGTCCGTTGAGCGTCCCACGGTCCCCGGTCTTCGCGCTGGTCGATCGGCGCGAAGCCTTGCGAATCCTTGAAGGGATTCGTGTTGTCACCGGTGCCGATGAACAGGTTTCCGTCGGGACCAAACTCCAGCGATCCAGCGTGGTGGCAGCACTCGCGTCGCTGTTCTTTATACTTGAACATCAACTTCTCGCTCGCCAAATCGATCTGGCCATCGCGGAAATCGAACCGGCTGACATGTTGCCCCGAGAAATCGGGTGGAGAGTACTGCAGGTAGATCCAGCCGTTTTCGGCGAAGTTGGGATCCAACGCCATGCCGATCAAACCATTCTCCTGAGCGGTGGTGACCTCCAGCTTTCCGACGACGGTTGCCTTGCTTGTTTGCGGATCGATCTGCTTGACCAGACCTGCGATTTCGATCAGGAAGATGCTCCCGTCGGGGGCGATCTCCAATTCCATCGGCTGTGTCAGTTCACTGTAGACCGTCGTTCGTTCAAACCGATCGATCTCGACCTCTTCGGCGCACAAGGCACCGGGCCAGGCGATCGCACACCAGACGGCAAGGCATCGAGGGATCCGTGTCACGGACAGATTGGGTTTTGACATCGCGCGGGGCTCAGGAAGGCGTTGCGGAAAGGATAATGGGGATATTCTAGTCAAAGTTGGGGTGATTGCACGCGGCCGGCAGGAGGGGGCGGGAGAGGCCATTGCGAGCGGCTCAATTACCATGTTTGCCGCGATCCGGTGCTGTTTCGCAATGCAGCGGTCGAGAAACGAAAAAGGGCGTCACGCCCAACACTCGATGTGTCGTTCGCGACGCCCTGCAGACTTCAAATACGTGTCCGGACCGTGAACGTTAGTAGGGGCCGATCACATTGCCGTCTTGCGGCGTGTGCAGGTTCTTGTAAACGATCAGATCGATCGTTTCGGTGACGAACCGAACCGATCCATCTCCCAACGTCACCTGCATCCCGCCGGGATGGCAGCCCTTGGCGGTCCAGTCGTCTGCCCAACTGGCGGTGGTGCGTCCGAAGCCGTAGGTCAGGCTGCCGCCACCGACGTTGGTGACATCCAGTAATCGCAGGCCGGTGTGCCAGCCTTCGCTCGCGCCGATGATCCGCGGCCCGATCCAGATTCCTCCGGCCCAATTGCAGTCGGTGCCACCGCATTGGAGCGAGTCAGCGCGATCGTTTTTTGTGGTTCGTTCGGAAACAAACAGCGTGTTGCTGGTGCCATCAGTCACGTCGCGAAAGCGGCGGTCGGAGTTTTCGAAGAACATGCCGTTCTGGGTCGATTTGCCGTTGCCGTTTGCATCGCGTTGGACGGCGGAATGTCCGGCGACCGCAAGGTAGTTCGATTTGCCAAGGCTCGATTTGTCGGTGTTGATTCCCGACATCGGGTCCGATGGGCAGACGTAGGCGTCGATGATCACCGATGCCGAAGCAATCGGATCACTGGCCGAACCGTCACCGTTGGCATCCTGCCAGGAGCGTGCAAAACCGTCGGTTTCGTTGCTGATTTGATCGTGCAAAGCCGATTGCTCGATGAAGGGCAGCAAGCCGGTCGCCCAGCCAAAACCATTGTTGTTGTTGGCAGCGTCTCCAGGCGAACTGGTCTTTGGATTGCTATCGTAGCAGCCCGATGGGAAGACCTGGTACGTGTCGTGGTAGTTGTGCATCGCCAAGCCAATCTGTTTCAGATTGTTGCTGCACTGCATCCGGCGAGCTGCTTCACGGGCCGCCTGTACCGCGGGCAGCAGCAAGCCGACCAAGATGCCGATGATGGCGATCACCACCAACAGTTCTACAAGTGTGAAGCCGTCACGGCTTCGTTGAGAATTGCGTTTCATCACGATTAAAGATCTCCACAAAAAGGAACACGTTAAGAATAGGAAAAGCGTGTAGGAATGCGGGCCAACTCGGTACTCACTGCTGGGTGGTCGCGCTGGCCGAAGTGGCTACTTGGAAGTGAGTTCCAGTGGGATGTCGTTGGAGCCTGCTGCGACTTCTACCACCAACTCGGTTTTCGAATTGTATTTTGCGGGGATCGGTTCTTTGGCTTGTCCCGATGGATCGGGAGCATCGGTTGGCGTTGTTACACTCACTTTATGAGATCCAATCAGTGCACCCGATTTGTCGGCGTGGTAGCTCAGCGTGTAGCGCCCCTGTTCATCCGAAACCCCCATCGATGAGCGGGCGTTCGCGTCACCCTGAGGCTGGAAAACTATAGATACATTGGGTAGTGGCATGCCGTCCAATGTGATGGTTCCTTCTACCTCTCCTGTTTCAGGCATCTTCAAGCCATTTCCACCGCACCCCACAGAAATGATTGCTATGATTGCTGCCGCCAGGGGGGGTGTTGTTAGGGATCTCGGGCTCATCTTCATGATGTGGCTGATTCGCGAAGTTGCGGTCACGTTTGTAGATACCTATGACAGAGGTGAGTAGAAAAGATTGTCTCGGTCTATAGATTATCACTTCATGTGTCAGGTTTTGTAGAGCCTTTCTGAGTAGTTAAGCGGAAGCAGGGGACGGTGTGGGGTGCGTTGTGCGCAGTAATCTCCCTTTGAGTGCGTCGCTTGCTCTGGAATACTTGAGCCGTTGGGAGGCCTAATGTTGTCATTCTCCCCGAAACAATAAATTCCAGTTTTTGTAATTTTAAATTCACCACATGCCACCTGTGGTTTTGTTGTTTTTGCTGCTTGGTTGGGTTTTCTTGCTAGACAGTCAATTTTGGAGAAAGGGGGAGCGCGGAGTATGTGAAATTCGGTGCCGTCAGAATGCGTTGGGGGATCGGTTAGAACGCTTGCCGCTATCGACAAAAGTTCCGTTTGGGGAGTGTGGTGACGACGAAACGGGCGCGGTGTTTCCAGGCGATGCGCTCAAGGGCTCGCCCACGCTGTTACTCCGGTGCGACAGAGAGAGCGTCGCGAAGAGGTTGGGGAAGGCGACGCCTTCCCCTTGGGTTTTGTGTCCCCCCCCCCAAAAAAAAAAGGGTCCTGTCCGTTTTTGTCGTGTTGGTTCGGAGCGGACTCGACGGAGCATGGCTGCATGCTCCGTCGTAAGCGAGTGGCGCCAAAGAAGGGGGGCGTTAGAACGGGCCGATCACGTTTCCGTCTTGCGGCGTGTGGAGGTTGCGGTAGAGGTCGAAGTCGATCGTTTCGGTGACGAAACGCACCGAACCGTCCCCTAGAGTCGTTTGCATTCCGCCGGGGTGACATCCCTTGGCGTTCCAGTCGGCACCCCACGTTGCGCTGCTGCGGCCGAAGCCGTGGGTCAAACTGTAGCCGGTGTCGTAGCCGCCGACGTTGGCGACATCAAACAAATAGAGCCCGGTGTGCCAGGTTGCGGAACTGCTGACGATACGCGGACCGATCCACAGACCTCCGGCCCAACTGCAAGGCGATCCACCGCACTGCGTCGAATTGGCGTTGTCGTTTTGGGTCGTTCGCTCGGAGATGAACAATGTGTTGGAGGTACCGTCGATGACGTCCCGGAACTTACGGTTGGAGTTCTCAAAGAACATTCCGTTGCGTTGGCCCAATGGGGATCCGTTTGCGTCGGTTTGCACTGCATAGCGGCCTGCAATCGCCAGGTAGTTCGATTTTCCATAACCGCTCTTGTCGGAGTTGAGGCCTGACATCGGATCCGATGGGCAGACGAACGCGTCGATCACAACCTTGGCCGAATCGATGGGGTCGTTTGCCGTGCCGTCGTTGTTTTTGTCCTGCCACGATCGCCCAAAGCTCCCCGTTTCGAGGCCGATTTGGTCGTAGAGCGGGGATTGTTCGATGAATGGAAGCAGGAGAGTGCCCCACCCCAGCCCATTGTTATTGCTGAGGGCGTCGGTTGGGGAGTTCGTCTTGCGGTTGCTGTCGATGCATCCTGGTGGGAAAACCCGGTAGGTGTCGTGGTAGTTGTGCAGGGCAAGGCCAAGCTGTTTCATGTTGTTGCTGCATTGCATCCGGCGTGCTGCCTCACGCGCCGCCTGGACGGCTGGCAAAAGCAAGCCGACGAGGATCCCGATGATGGCGATCACTACCAAAAGTTCAACCAATGTGAAGCCGGGACGGCTTCGTCGCTGTGGATTCTGTGTCATGATGTCGATTCCTGAAGTGGAAGAAGTAGATGTAACAACGGACGAAGGCGAGATTGCGATCGTCCAGGAAACCCCGAGATGACTGCGCGGACCTGCAGCTGTCGAATCGAATCGACTCGCCGCGGTATTCCTGCAATCGCTTGCGGGTGGGGGTTATTTCGAAGTGAGTTCGAGCGGGATGTCGTTGGAGCCTGCTTGGACTTCGACGACCAGTTCGCTTTTTGAATTGTATTTTGCCGGGATCGGATCCTTGGCCTGCCCCGAAGGATCGGGAGCGTCGCTTGGCGTGGTGATGCTGACCTTGTGCGATCCGATCAACGCCCCTTGTTTGTCAGTGTGATAGGTCAGCGTGTAGTGTCCCTGTTCGTCGGTAACTCCCATCGAAGCCCGCGCCTGGGGATCGTCTTGCGGTTGAAAAACGACGGAGACATTGGGCAATGGCTGACCATCCATCGTGACGATCCCTTCGACCTCACCGGTCTCAGGCATCACCAGGCCGCTGCCGCCACCACAGCCAGCGGAAACGATCAGCAGTAGGGTCGCCAATAAAATAGAAACAGAGGCTGTGTTTGTGTTCTTCGAGTCGACGAATCGCCAGAGGTCGGTCACGTTGTAGAATACTTTCATACGAGGGTTAGGAGAATGTTTGGATCTGCTCTATAGATTATCACTTCATGTATCAACTTTTGTAGAGCCGTTTTGTATAGTTGTGTGGAATCGCAGGACGGTGATCGAAGCGTTGTGCGCAATGTTTTCGCATAACAAATCGTGAAGCGTCTTGAAAACTGGATCGTTGGAAAACTTAATGTTGACGATGTCTCCCAAGCAGCAAATCGTGGTTTTTCTAATATTAATATTCGCGATTCCACCTGTGGTAATGGTGGTTTCTCGGCATGGGGGGGCGATTCGTCCCTTGCCGGTCGTCTATCAGGGGGGAACCGCTTATTCTGCGTCGAAGGTTCCATTCGAAATGATCTCTTTGGACGCTGCGTCGGAGGGCTTGCCGCAGATTACAAACGTCCAAATTTTGGATTTTGATGGGGATGGAAACGTCGACGTGCTCGCTTGTGATTCACTGAAGAATCAGGTGCTGCTGTTTCGCTTGCGCGATGGAAAGTGGCGCGAAGAGGTTTTGGTGCGCGACGTCGCCGCCCCTGCCCACGCGACAGTTGTCGATATCGATTCCGATGGCGATCTCGATTTGGTCGTTTCGGTCTTGGGAAATATCATGCCCGACGACAGTGTGATCGGGCGAGTGGAGTTGTTTGAGTCGACGCCCGAGGGGTATCGGCGGCACGTGATCTTGGACGACGTGCGGCGCGTCGCCGATGTCCAGCCGGCCGACTTCGATGGCGATGGGGATATCGATCTCGCGGTGGCTGTTTTTGGATACTCTCGCGGTTCGGTCTTGTGGTTGGAGAATCGCGGTCACTTGAAATTCCGCGATCACCTGTTGCACACCGCTCCGGGGACGATCCACGTTCCGATCGCCGACTACGATGGCGATGGCGATCCGGACATCGCGGCGATCGTCACGCAGGACGAAGAGGAGTTGTGGGGCTTTGAGAATCTTGGCAATGGCGAATTCAAGAAACGCCGATTGTGGATGACGATCAATCACGATCTCGGCAGTGCGGGGTTGGTGCAAGCCGATCTCGATGGGGATGGCGATCCCGATCTGATCTTGCCTGCGGGGGACAACCTGGAGGATCTCGATGCCTATCCGCAGCCCTATCACGGTTGTTATTGGTTTGAGAACCAAGGCGACTGGACGTTTCAGATCCGTCGCATCGCGGATCTGGGAGGGACCTACGCGGCGGACGTCGGTGATTTTGATTCCGATGGCGATCTCGACGTCGTCTTGGCCAGCATGACGAACAATTGGAACCGAACCGATACGGCAAGTCTTGTTTGGCTGGAAAACGATGGCCAACAGAACTTCACGACCTGGCAGATCGCCAGCGATCCGATCCATCTGGTCACCGTCGCCGCCGGAGATCTCGATGGCGATGGCAGCGACGATATCGTGGCGGGGGCATTAAACCTGCGGAAACCGTTTCAGCGGGTGGGGCGCGTGAGTGCGTGGTTGAATCGCAGCGAGGCAAAACAATGAAACGTTTCAAGCAGCTTCTGGTCGTTGTCTTGTTGCTCGAGATCGTCATTGGCGGGCTCTACCTGAAGCGTCGCTTGTGGCGGCATCATGTTGTGCTGCCGGCTGTGACGCTGGACGATCCGCTGTTGGCGACGGAGTTCCAACAGCTCGCCGATCAAGCGACTGCGGGAGGGAGCGAGCAATGGCAGGCTCTCGGCGAAGGCTTGCTGGGACAAGGCTTTTACGGCGAGGCGGAACATGCGTTTCGGGCGGCTGTCGATATCGACCCGAGCAACTACATGGCTCAATTCTCACTGGCCTTCTGCTTGGACCGAACGGGGCGGATCGCCGAGAGCAGCGAAGCGTATTTAAAGGCATCGGAAATTGAACGCAAGTCAAAGCGATTGATCGGGTCGGTCGAACATTGTCGGTATCAAGTTGGCAAGAATTATCTGAGAGAAGAGGATGCTGCGGCGGCGATCGACAGCTTTGCCAGCCAGGTCGGTTTCGCTCCCGCCAGCTACCAATACGCCAAGCTGTTGGTTCGCGACGGCAAGGTCGACCGCGCTTTGCCGTTGTTGGAGATGCAGCTTGGTAAAACGCCACTGTCGTTGAAGTTCAACGCGTTGCGATTGCAGGCTCTTGAAGCGAAGGGGCAGCAGGCATTGGCAGCTCAAGCGGCCGACGTGCTGCAGCGGTCGCGGTACATGATTCCTATCGATATGAGCACCAACTTCGTGACTCCTTTGAACCAGCGGTTGGGGATTTCTCGGAAGCTGCAGGAATACAACGAACTGCTGGCGTCGGGGGATATGGATCTGCTGGCGAAGCATTTGCAGTCGATGTGGGATGTTGTCGAACCAACAATGCTGAGCCAGAAGAGCAAGATCCTGATCAGCATGGCGGAGGTTGCGTTTCAGCGGCGTCGCGCCGAGGAGATGTTGCACGCCGTCGACCGCTTAAAAGAGCTGGGGGTCAGCAGTCCCGACATGTTGCAATTGGAAGGGGCGGCGTATCAGTTGAATGGCGACATCGACCGTGCGGTTACGTTGTGGATTCGCGCCAGCGAGATGTCTCCCAATATCCCGCTGCACCAAATTCTGGCCGACGCCTACCAGCAGAAGAACGACGACGCGCGACGCGATTATCATTTCGGTCAGGCCGGGTTGTTGGAAGCGAAGCAGGCGTTCTGGAATAACCAATGGGAACCGGCGAAACAGGCGGCCCAGCGGGCGATCGATGCCGATCCGTCGCTCGATCAAGCTTGGTTCTACCTGGCGGAGATCGAGCGAGAGCTAGGCAATCCACAGTCGGCGTTGGAGGCTTACCAAAAGTGTTTGGATCTGAACCCCGATCACGGCCGCGCTTTGGCTGCGGCCGCACGGTTTCGCGACGACGCCGCTGCGGCGCCGTAGCGGTCCGCTAGCCAGCAAGTTATTTTGCCAGATCTTTCGAACTGCGCAGTCGCATTTGTTGCGACCGGGCGGTGGCTGCGAATATCCTGGTTGGGTGACTGGGTCACCCGTTGGAGGGTGTTCTCGGGAGCGTTGGCTCCCCCCCGCCTGCTCCGCCAATCTGGTTCCCTCTCCGAAGTTGTTCATGTCCAAATCTGCACGGTTCCTCTTCCCTGCTGTCGCAAGTTTTGTCTTGCTTTCCCAGGCTGGTGCGCTCGCGATCGGTTCGCCCGTCGGTGGCGATCTACTGGACCGCGATGCGTTTGCTCAATGGGTCGACGGGCAGGAGTCGGCGATTGCGGAATCCGAAGCGAAACAGGGACCCGGCAGCCTCGTCTGGAGCGCTCGCCATCGTCCCGATTGGCAAGGCGTGAAGTTCGGCCAGGGACGCGCTGCGGGACCGCGACATCTGAGGATTGGATTGACCGAACCGATCCGCGTTGGCAGCGTCTTGGTTCGTGGTGGCGGAACGCTCAGTGTGCTCAAGCCGGGCGTGGCCTCTCCCGGCAACCTGGCCGACGATTCGCAGTGGATTGTCGCGGAGCGGTTGATCGACGGCCACGCGTCGCAAGAACCTGTCGATCGCGAGGGCTATGCGGTCTGGTTACTGCCAGCGGGGACGCAGACCCAGGCGTTTCGTTTCAGCCACACGCCCGCGGCGGGAGATCCCGAAATGGCGGGCTGGATCGGCGGTGTCTGGATCGAACGAGAGCGGTTTGGCAATGTCGCACCGCAGGCTGTCGTGCAATCGATCGCGCGGGAAGACGTTGGGACGCGGCTGGTCGATCGGTCGAACAATGGGATGTGGAAGACATGGGACAACGGCGAGCAAGGGGCGGCTCAGCCGATCTGTATAACAAATCAAGAGACCGTCACGCTTGCGTGGCCCAAGCCGGTCACACTCAACGGACTGTGCCTGTTGTGGACAGGCTTCGCCGCGCTAGAGGTCGACGCTTTTGGTGGATCGGCCGACTCGCAACCATTCGATGCAGCCGAAACCGATTGGCAAAAAGTGGGCGGTCGCAGCGAGATGGATCCGTTGTATCCGATGGGGCTGGGGCCAAACTGGGTCCCCTTCGACAAAACGGTCACAACGCGCGCGATTCGGCTGCGGATCGTCGAGGGGGCTAAGGCGAATCATTCGCACCTGGAGAGCAAGGTGAAGGATGGGCGACGCGTTTGGTTGGGCGAGCTGATGGCGATTGCTCCGCTGGCCGACGACGCTCACCTGGCGAGTCTTGTGTTGCCGCAAGCCAGCGAAGTGCCGCCCCCGATTCCAATTCGCTTCCATCTGCCCGAAGCCGGTTTGGTGACCTTGGTGATCGAGGATCAGAACGGGCAACGGGTGCGGAATTTGGTCAGCGAGACGCCCTACCCTGCTGGCGAGAACGTTGCCTGGTGGGATGGCAGCGACGATCTGACTCGCGATCCCGAAGCCGCTCGCCACGGCGTCTACTACATTCCAACGCGGTTTGTCGAACCGGGAACCTACACCGTGCGTGGACTGTGGCGAAAACCGCTGCAGCTGCGGTATGAATTCAGTATCTACAGCGCCGGCAAACCGGCTTGGCGAACGGCGGACAATACAGGTTGTTGGCTGACGACGCACACGCCCCCCAGCAGCATGGCGGTCGTTCCCGGTTCGCGAACCGCCGACGGAGAGCCGTTGGTGTTAATAGGGGCGTACGTGGCCGAAGGTGGTCATGGTTTGCAGTGGTTGCGCGAAGATGGCACCAAGCTGGGCGGGCAACATTGGGTCGGCGGGCATTGGACCGGCGCGCCGACGTTGGCGGTCGACAATGGGGATGGTGCGGTTGCCGATCACCTCTGTTATGTCGGGTCGATTTGGGAAGGTGAGTTGCGGCTGACGGCGAAGACGCGGAAGCTGCAAGACGCGGAGGTCTTTAAGCTGGTGTTGGGGAAGGATCCGAAGAATCGCAGCAACGCCCCCCTGCCCTACCCCGAGTTGGAAGGTTTTGACGGTGGTGAGAAGCAGTTTGTGTTGGGCGGTCTGGCAGCTCACAACGGATCGCTCGTCTGTTCTTTGGTGCGGCAGAACGAATTGTTGATAGTCGACTCGGCAGAGGGCAAGATTGCCTCGCGGATCGCGTTGGACGATCCTCGCGGTTTGGCATTCGACGATCGCGGTCGTCTGCTGGTACTCAGTGGCAAAAAGCTTGTCCGCTTGGAGACTCTTGCCAGCGAGCCGCAAACGATCATCGGCGATGGGCTCGAAGATCCTCGTCACGTCGCCATCGCGACCGACGGGCGGATGTTTATCTCCGATCGAGGCCAATCCCATCAGGTGAAGATTTTTTCGCCCGACGGCAAGTTGATGGGGACGATCGGCCGACCGGGGGCTCCCGCCGCGGGACTTTACGATCCGTTGCATATAAACGATCCGAACGGCTTGGCGATCGATACGCAAGGTCGGCTGTGGGTTGCCGAGTCCTCGAACCATCCTCGACGCGTCTCGTTATGGAGTGCAGACGGCAGTTTGCAGCGAGCCTTCTATGGACCGACGGAATATGGCGGCGGCGGCGCGCTCGATCCACGCGATCCCACGCGGTTCTATTACAAAGGGATGGAGTTTAAGCTCGATTGGGAAGCGGGAACCGATTCGCTGACTCGTGTGTTCCATCTGCCCAGCCCGCTGTTGGATGCACACTATGGACCGTACTCCCCCGACACGCCCCTCTACCCTGCCCTTTCCTCAGGGCGACGCTACTTCACCAGTTGCTATACCCACACGCCGACCAATGGCGATAACGTCGCGTTCCTGTGGCTCGATGAAGAGCCGCTGACCCGTTTGGTTGCGGCCGTCGGCGACGCCCGTTCTTGGAGCGTCCTTCGCGAGCCTGAGTTCCACGATCGTTGGCCCGCGGGCTCGAAGCCAGCGGAGGAACGGCCTCGCGACGCAACGCCGGTCGCTTTTGCTTGGACCGATGCCAACGGCGAAGGTAGGCCGCAGCCGGAGGAGGTGCAGTTTGTCGCCGAGAGTTGTCGTGGCGTCTGTGTGATGAACGATCTGTCAGTCGTCGTGGCGCGGTATGGCGATCGCAACGTTCGGATTGCCGCGGCGATCGATGCGGCGGGACTGCCTCGCTATGACATCAATCAGCCCGAATCGCTCGGCCCGGCGGCTGGGCGGCCACAATCGAGTGGCGGTAATCAATCGCTGACCGAACCGGGAGGCTGGACGATCCAGACCAATGCGCCCGAGCCGTTTTCGCCTTACGGTTTGGGAGGGGGCCGGGACGGTCAGCCGCGTTGGAGTTATCCGAGTCCCTGGCCGGGGCTGCACGCCAGCCATGAAGCCGCCGTTCCCGATCGGCCTGGAATGGTCATCGGTCACACGCGGTTGTTGGGAGGTTGGATTCAAGGGAACGCGGGGCCGATGTTCTGCGTCAACGGGAACATGGGAAACATGTACCTGTTCACCGCCGACGGTTTGTTCGTTGGCACGTTGTTCCACGACATCCGCACGCGGCCGAACTGGGCCGCTCCGATCGCTCAGCGGAACATGGACGTGACCGATGTTTCGCTGCACGACGAAAATTTCTGGCCCAGCATCACGCAGACCACCGATGGCAAGGTCTTTTTGGTCGATGGTGGACGCACGAGTCTCGTCCGCGTCGACGGTTTGGAAACGTTGCAGCGGTTGCCCGAACAGAATTTGCAGGTGAGCAGCGACGATTTGCAGGAGGCTCGGCAATGGTTTGCGGAAGTCGAATCGCAGCGGCAGCAGCAACGCGGTCGCGGGACGGTGGAGGTGCCGTTGCGGCGGACGCCGCCGCAGGTTGATGGGAATCTTGACGATTGGCCGGCGGAGACCGATTGGGCGTTCATCGATCGCCGGGGTATCAAAGCCAACTTCAACAGCGACTCCCGGCCCTATGAAGTCAGCGCGGCGGTGACGTTGACCGATTCGCATCTGTTTGCCGCATGGCGCACGACCGAAAAGAATCTGCTGGTCAATTCGGGCGAAACGCCCAACGCACTCTTTAAGACTGGGGGATGTTTAGATCTGATGCTCGCCACCGATGCCAGTGCAGCAGCCGATCGCCGATCGCCGGTCCCTGGGGATCAACGCCTGCTGGTCACGCAAGTCGATGGGCAGACACGAGCGTTGTTATACCGGGCGCGTGTCCCCGGCACGAAACAGCCGGTTGGGTTCAGCAGTCCCTGGCGGACGATCGAATTGGACGTTGTGGAAGATGTCAGCCGCGACGTCAAGTTGGCCGCCGACGGGCAGGGGAATTTTGAGATCAGCATTCCGTTGAAGCGATTGAACTGGCAGCCCACCGCCGGGCAAACGTATCAAGCCGACCTGGGCGTGTTGCGAGGTGCTGGCGGTCAGACGACACAGCGTGTTTATTGGTCGAACAAAGCGACAGCGATCACCGCCGACGTTCCGAGCGAGGCGGAGCTTACCCCAAGCCTCTGGGGCCGCTGGAAAGTTGTGGCTTCGGAGGAGTGACGCGACCGTTGCCAATCAAGTTGCCTTATCTGAGGGTGGCACGGGCTGTGCCCGTGCTATCTGAGTCTGAAGGTGCTCTTGGATGGCGTTGGGCGGGTTGCAAGCTTGTGCAAAGTCGAGGGCTTCGATCCCGTGGCACTGGCATTAGCCAGTGGCACCCTGTGTGGCAACCGGTTGGGTTGGTGGGTGGCACGGGCTATGCCCGTGCTATCTGAGTCTATAGGTGCTCTTGGGTGACGTTGGTCGGATTGCAAGCTCGGGCATCGTTGAGATGCTTCGTTTCTGAGGCACTGGCAAAGCCAGTGGCACCCTGTGTGGTTACCGGTTGGGATTATGGGTGGCACGGGCTATGCCCGTGTTCGCCGAGTCTGGAGTTGCTCTTTGGGTGACGTTGGTCCGTTTGCAACCTTGGGCAACGTCGAGGGCTTCGTTTCCGAGGCATTGGCAAAGCCAGTGGCACCCTGTGTGGTAACCAGTTGGGTTGGTGGGTGGCACGGGCTATGCCCGTGCTATCTGAGTCTATAGGTGCTCTTGGGTGACGTTGGTCGGATTGCAAGCTCGGGCATCGTTGAGATGCTTCGTTTCTGAGACACTGGCAAAGCCAGTGGCACCCTGTGTGGTAACCAGTTGGGTTGGTGGGTGGCACGGGCTATGCCCGTGCTATCTGAGTCTATAGGTGCTCTTTGGGTGACGTTGGTTGGATTTCAAGCTTGGGCAACGTCGAGAGCTTCGATCCCGAGGCACTGGCAAAGCCAGTGGCACCCTGTGTGGCAACCGGTTGGGTTGGTGGGTGGCACGGGCTATGCCCGTGCTATCTGAGTCTATAGGTGCTCTTGGGTGACGTTGGTCGGATTGCAAGCTCGGGCATCGTTGAGATGCTTAGTTTCTGAGGCACTCGCAAAGCCAGTGGCACCCTGTCGTGGAACGTTTCTGCAACGTGGTGTCGCACGGGCTATGCCCGTGCAGTCAATTCCAGGATTTGTTTTGGTCGACGTTCAATTTTGGTGAAACCCTAGAGGATTCGTTCAGGAAGCACCGGTAACTCGTGAGTCGGTTGGCTCTACGTCCGTTTGCACTAGAGGGGGCCGTGCATACCTTTTGTTGTGGGTGATGTTGGTATGGGCCGTCTTCTATAATCGATATGGTTGAATCGAGGGTTTCGGTTTCGTCGTCTTGCGTGGAAGGAGTGTTTCACTTCCGAATTCTCAGGTCCGTTCATTCGTCCACTCTCGGTTCTGGTGGAGATGTTCGTATGATGGAAATAGTCGGTCAACCACATCGGAAAAAGATCAAGCATTACCATCAGCCCGGCCACCTTCACGAGTTGACGTTTTCGTGCTTTCACCAGATGCCGCTGTTGACCAACGATGCTTGGCGGATGCACTTGTCGCGGTCGGTGGAAACCGCTTGTGAACAGCATCGGTTCCAACTTGTTGCTTTTGTTTTCATGCCGGAGCATGTGCATTTGCTTGTATTGCCCCTTTGTCCCGAACCCGATATCGGTTTGCTTCTGGCTGCGATGAAGCAGCCGTTTTCTCGGCAAATCAAACAGATCTTGATCGACCGGAATAGTTCGTTGCTCGAACGATTGACGGTCCAAGAACGTCCAGGGAAAAAGTGCTTTCGGTTTTGGCAGGCAGGTCCTGGATTTGATCGAAACATCTATTCCGCGAAAGCGATCGCTGCATCGATTGACTACATTCATACAAACCCCGTAACACGTGGTCTGTGTAAACGTGCGATCGATTGGAAATGGTCCAGTGCTCGCTACTACCACGCAGAGCCAATGTTCCAGCAGTGTTCTAACCTGCCTACGATAGCTCGTCTGCCGCCACAAGCATTCGACGATTTTTCTCGAGTGGATTGAGTCGGCTCGGCCGATGCTTGTGCAAAGTCGAGGGCTTCGTTCCTGAAGCACTGGCATAGCCAGTGGCACCCTGTCATGCAACGATCCTGTGAGGTGGTGTGGCACGGGCTACGCCCGTGCATTCCTGCTTCGAAGCTTGGACAGGTCGTTGTCGGATGCTTGTGAAGCATTTGGGCTTCGTTCCTGAGGCACTGGCATAGCCAGTGGCACCCTGTGTGTTAGCTGGTTGGGATTGTGAGTGGCACGGGCTATGCCCGTGTTGGCTGAGTCCGAAGGTGCTCTTCGGATTGCAAGTTTATGCAACGTTTAGGGCTTCGTTCCTGAAGCACTGGCATAGCCAGTGGCACCCTGCCGTGGAAAGTTCCTGCAACGTGGGGTGGCACGGGCTATGCCCGTGCAATCCTGCTTCGAAGTTTGGACAGGTCGTTGTCGGTTGCTTGTGAAGCATCAGGGCTTCGTTCCTGAGGCACTGGCATAGCCAGTGGTACCCTGGGCAACCGGTTGGGATTGTGGGTGGCATGGGCTATGCCCGTGTTATCTGAGGCTGAAGGTGCTTTTGGGTGACGTTGGTCGGATTGCAAGTTTGTGTATCGTTGAGGGCTTCGTTCCTGAAGCACTGGCATAGCCAGTGGCACCCTGTGTGGTGACCAGTTGGGATTGTGGGGTGGCACGGGCTGTGCCCGTGCTATTTGAGTCTGAAGGTGCTCTTGGATGATGTTGGTCGGGTTGCAAGCTTGTGCAACGTCGAGGGCTTCGTTCCTGAGGCACTGGCATAGCCAGTGGCACCCTGTGTGGTGACCAGTTGGGTTTGTGGGTGGCACGGGCTGTGCCCGTGTTACCTGAGTCTGAAGGTGCTCTTGGGTGACGTTGGTCGGATTGCAAGCTTGGGCAACGTTCAGGGCTTCGTTCCTGAGGCACTGGCATAGCCAGTGGCACCCTGTGTGGTGACCTGTTGGGATTCTGGGTGGCATGGGCTATGCCCGTGTTTGCTGAGTCCGAAGGTGCTCTTGGGGGGCGTTGATCAGATTGCAAGCCTGTGCAACGTTCAGGACTTCGATCCGCTGCACTGGCATAGCCAGTGGCACCCTGGAGAACTCACGAACCGAGGTGCGATAGGACTTGGGGGTGCAGGTGGCCGTTGGTGCCGAAGGCGTCGCCGCCGCGGATCGTTGGATTGCCTTTCCAGTCGCTGAATTGGCCGCCGGCTTCGGTCAGGACCGGTTGGACGGCGGCGACGTCGTAAGGGTTGACGATCGGATCGACCATGATGTCGGCGCGGCCGGTGGCGACTAACAGGTAGCCGTACGCATCGCCCCAGCTGCGAGTGATCGATGCTGCCGATTGCAGGCTGTCATAGGCTGCTCCTGCGCCGCGGTTGGCAAAGCTGTCGACTTGGCTGGTCAAGAAGACGGCGTCTTCGATGCGGTCGCACGGCGAAACGTGGGCCGCGGTCCAAGGGGCGTCGCTGTTGCGGCAATGCCACGCGCCACTGCCGATCGCGGCGACGATCGATTCGCCCAAGGCGGGGATCACGATCGCCCCGGCGATCACTTGGTCATCTTTCTCCACGGCGACAAGCGTCGAATAGAGTGGAACGCCACAGATGAACGACTTCGTGCCGTCGATCGGATCGACGATCCAACGGTAGCCCGAACTGCCCTGCGTGTCGGCAAACTCTTCGCCCAGGATGGCATCGTCGCCATACGATTCGGCGACCCGTTGGCGGATCAGACGCTCTGCGCTGCGATCGGCTTCGGTCACCGGCGAGGCGTCTCCTTTGCGATCGACGGCGAGCGTGGCGTCGCCAAAGAAGTTGAGCGTCAGTTGGCCGGCGGCATGGGCCAAATCGATCATCGCTGCAACACGACCTTCATCGCGAGCGGACCATTCACTGGGAGGAGTTGTTGTCACGGGGTGCCTCGTTGGAATCTTCTTGAGAGTTTGGTTTGTCGTCGTCGAATTCATCGACGGGGAAAAACGATCGGTAGATCAGCATCGCCGCGCCGCAGACTAGCAGGCTGTCGGCGATGTTGAAGTTGGGCCATTTGAGCGTGTCGCTGGCTTGGAAAAGGATCCAATCGCGGACTCCCGATTGCCAACGCGGATCCATTCCCGGTTCCCACCACAATCCGAGCCGATCGTAGAGGTTGCCGATGATGCCTCCCATCACACAGCCCAGGGCGATGGTCAGCAGCCACTGGTGGGCGGCTCGTTTGACGAACAGAAAGATGAAGATCGCGATCGCCGCGACGACCGAGATCGCTGCAAACAGCTGTCCCTTGCCGGCACCGATGCCAAAGACGGCGCCGATATTCACGGCGGTCTCGATGCCAACATAGCCTTCGACAACCCAATGCGGCGGCTGCATGCCGGGCAGCCCACGCCATGCGAACATCGCTTGCTTGGTCCACAGATCGGCGACTCCGCCGAGGATTGCCAGTGCGAAGAAGGTGATGTAGCGGTTGGTGGGGATGGCTGGCAGGGGATTGGAGTGCGGCAAGGGGCTTCCGTCACGCGATTGGGGTGGGTGATTGGAGCGGTCGGCGGGAGCGTTTGCTAGCACCTGCGGATCGCCGTTTGGACTGAGCATTGTCGCTTTCTCCACCAGAATACTCGTTTTTTGTCTTGCGGTTCCTGTTGCTTCGTCGAATTTGAAACAGCATACCGGAAATCGAATTTTCTGGTCTCAATTAGCAGGTCTGGCGATGCCAATCTAGCGACAAACGAGAAAAACCGATCTATTCTATAGTCTGGGGCCGATGACTTGGCAAAGTCCCCCGAATTACACAATCCGCCGACACACAATCGAATCACGCTATCATGCTCCAGACGAAACCATCGCATCGCAAGACCGAAGGAATCGCGTTTCAGAAGTGCATCTCGCCCTCCTGTGGCGCCACCTACGAGGCGGAGTCGGTGCGCACCAGTTGCGATCGATGCGGCGATCTGGTCGACGTGATCTACGATTGGGATCGCGGTACGGTTCCGACAAAGTTGAAGGACTTCGAGCAATTCTGGACACAGCGGCACGATCCGCTGCGGTTCAGCGGCGTGTGGCGGTTTAAAGAATTGCTGCCATTTGCTCCCGACGACAAGATCGTCACCGTCGGCGAAGGGCAGACGTTGCTGCAGCAGGCCGAATCGGTCGGGCAATACGTCGGCATGAACGCTGGCCAGTTGCATCTGCAGTACGAGGGGATGAACCCGTCGGGCAGTTTCAAAGACAACGGCATGTGCGCCGCCTTCACTCACGCTCACATGATGGGTGCCAAGCGAGCGGCTTGTGCCAGCACCGGCAACACCAGCGCGTCGTTGGCGATGTATTGTGCGGTCAGCCAATTGATGAAGGCGGTTATCTTCGTCGGATCGGGCAAGATCGCCTACGGCAAGCTCAGTCAGGCCTTAGAGTATGGTGCGTTAACGGTGCAGATCGCTGGCGACTTCGACGATGCGATGATCCGCGTCAAACAGGTCAGCGATGAACTGGGGATCTATCTGGTCAACAGCGTGAATCCCTTCCGGCTGGAAGGCCAGAAGACGATCATGTTCCGCGTTCTCGAAGCGTTGCAGTGGGAAGTGCCCGATTGGATCGTTGTTCCCGGCGGCAACTTGGGGAATAGCAGCGCGTTTGGCAAAGCGTTTACCGAGCTGAAGGAACTGGGGCTGATCGATCGGATTCCACGCTTGGCGGTAATCAACGCATCGGGAGCCGACACGCTGTACGAACTGTACGAACGCCGCGGCGTCCGTTGGAACGGCGGCAATGTCGACATGGATCCGATCCGTGCGTTCTACGACGAGATGGACCGCGATGGGGCCAAGGCGGACACGATCGCCAGCGCGATTGAGATCAATCGCCCGGTGAATCTGAAGAAGTGTCTGCGTGCGTTGGAAGCTTGCGATGGCGTCGTCCGGCAGGTCTCCGACCAAGAGATCCTCGACGCCAAGGCGAAGGTGGGCGCTGGCGGAATCGGTTGCGAACCGGCCAGTGCAGCAAGCGTTGCCGGAGCGAAGATGCTTCGCCGCGAAGGGGTGATCGCCCCGAGCGACCGCGTCGTCTGCATCCTGACCGGGCATCAGTTGAAAGATCCCACGGCGACCGTCGCCTATCACACGACTGACCAGGCGGTCTTTAACGACGTCTTGGGAAGCCGTGGCGTGCAGCGGGCCAGTTTCGCCAACCGAGCTGTCGCGTTGCCCAACGATCTCGAAGAGATCATCAAAGCGATCCGGCTGTATTCTTAAGCCGGCGTCGGTACGCGAGCCGTCCGCCCTGCCCTACCCTGCTCCATCCAGTCGGATGGAGCCTTCCATCGCTTGACATTTCATCGACTGGGCGGTTTTGCTGCGCAGTCGCGTTACCGGACGCTGTAGAATCGTGGTTGTGATTGCACAACTAATGCGTCGATTCGACGACTGGCGGTTTGGCAAAATCGATCTCAGTCGTCCCCTGGGAGAGCGTGGCGAGCAGGCTGCGGAGCGTTATCTTCGCAAGCTGGGCTATCGAATCGTCTCGCAGAACGATCGCCAGGGAATCGGAGAGATCGATCTGGTGGCGGTCGACAAACGGACGGTGGTGTTTGTCGAGGTGAAGACGCGGACCAGCGATCATCGCGGGCATCCCGCCGACCGGATCGATGCCGACAAAGAGCGGCGTTTGACGCGTGCGGCTCTTTCGTTTCTGAAACGCCATCGATTGTTAGAGCACCGGGCGCGGATCGATGTGATCGCCGTTTGGTGGCCGCCGGGGCTGGATCAGCCCGAGCGGATCGAACACTATCAGAACGCTGTTGAGCCGACCGGTCAGTACCAATGGTTCAGCTGACTTGGTCGATATCAAACTACCTTCGCAGGACTAGGTTCCTGCAAAGTAATCGTCGACAGCTTCGGTGTAGTCATCGAAACTGGCTTCCCCTCCGATCTCAACTTTCGGCGTAAAGGCGACATCGCCCAGGACGCGAATGATGGTGTCACCGGTTTCGGGATCTTCCATCGAGATGAACAACGCTCGTGGGATCACGACGGGGACCGAAACGCGACCATCCGCGTACAGCTTGGTCAGTTCCAGCTGGCTGCCATCGTCGCTCAATGTGGCCGAGATCGCGGCAGCGTCCTGGAAGCCGGTGCCTCCCTTGACGAACATGAACGATATCTCGTCGTCGCCGTCGATTCCGAAGACGATTCCCTGTTCCGACAGGGCTGCGATATCTTCATCGGACAGGTCGCTATTGGCACGTTGAAGTGCCATCAGGTAGCTACCGATGTAGCGATCGAGCGTATTGCCAGCGGTCGAGCTGAGGCTGTCGGCGGTGAAGGAGATGCCGGTGAATTCCTCTCCACCCGCAGGGCCAATCGAGATTGGAATGCTGTCGGGATTGGTCGCACTATCGTTGACGCCGCTTGGAGTCTCGTAGGTGAGGGTGTATTCACCCGGAACGACATTCTCAAATTTGAAATTGCCGTAGGCATCGGAGAGGACCGAAAGGACAGGCGAGCCCGCTTGCCAGAGAGTCACGTGAACTGAGCCCAGTCCGATCTCTCCATCGTCCTGGGAGCCATTGGCTTCCGATCCGTTGGCTTGATCGACATAGACCGATCCGGTGATCGTGCTTGGTTGGAACGGCAGGATCGCCACGTCGACGGTACCGACGCGTTCGGAGAACGAATCGGTCACGGTGTAGGTGAATTGAGTCGAATCGGCATCCGATTCACTTGGGGTCGTCAATATGATCGACAGCCCATCTTCGCTGAGCTCGACGGTTCCAACCGACGGCTGGGTGATCGATGTGATCGTCAGCGGATCGCCTTCGGCATCCGAATCGTTCGCCAACAGTTCGCTAGCAAGGATCGTTTTGGTCAGGCCCTTGTAGGTCGAGACGGTGTCGTTGCGGACAACAGGAGCGGCGTTGTTGGTGATCGAAACCGTTGCGGTTGCGATTTCGCTTGGCGAGCCGTTATCGCGAACCGAGATCTGGAACGTGTCGGTTCCCGAGAAGCCGGCTGGCGGCGTGTAGGTGATCGATTGGTCGGCGTTGAGGACGACGTTGCCGCCGCCGGAGGTTGCCCCGCCGTTGCTAACGGCAAAGATCGTCAACGTTTGACTCGCTTCATCCGCTGGCCCCGGAGTTGCTCCCGCCAGCAAGGTGCTTTTGTCCAAGGTGATCGCTTCGGAACCTTGGGTCAGCTGGGTGACGGGCAGCAGGTTCGGAGCGTCGTTGATCGAAGCGATCGAGAAGCTGGCTGTTGCTGTCGTCGTGTCGACGCCGTCGCTGATCGTGTAGGTGAACGAGTCGTCGCCGTGGTAGTCGGCAGCTGGTTGGAAGGTGACAACGCCATCGGCAAGCGTGACGGTGCCGTTCGCAGCGGAGGTGGCCGAGACAGAGGAGATCGAGAGGGTCTGCTGCTCGTTTGCTGGGCCTGCCGAATCGTTTGCCAGGACGCTTGCTGGAAGCGTGAAGGTTTCGTCTTCGTCGATTTCGAACAATGCGTCCGCAACAAAAACTGGCTTGTCGTTAACCGACGCGACATTGATCGTGACGGTCGCGGTGTTGGCACCGATCGCCGCAGCTTCGGAATCGTTTCCGCTGGTGTCGCTGATCGTGTAGGTGAATGTCAAGCCGCTGGTGCTGAAGTAGTTTTCCGCCGGAGTGAAAACCACCACATCATCGGTCTTCGTGTTGGGGTCTTTTTCGTCGATCTCCAGCGTCCCTGCGGCGGCGGGGAAGCCAGTGGTGTCGATCGATTCGAGCGTTACCGATTCACCCACGTTACCGAGGTCGTTGGCCAGCACATCGATTTCGATCGCCGCAGCGTCTTCGTTGATGTTCACGACGTCTGGGATCGCACGAGGGCGGACCGTCGGGACAACGCTCAACGTGACATCGGCGGTTGCTGAGAGTCCCTGGCTGTCCTGGATGGTGTAGCTGAAGTTGATCGCGGCGTTGACGTAGTTCGCCGATGGCGCGGTGTAGATCAGCGATTGGCCGTCGCTAGCGATCGCGACGGTGCCGGCACCCGCAGGGAGTGCTGTGACGTCGGTGATCGTGACCGAAGTTCCCTCGCCGGGGCCCGCGTTGTCGTTATCTAACACATCCAGCGTTCGCGGGGTCAGCCCTTCGTCGACCGTCAACGCGTCGTCGGTCGCGACAGGTGCGTCGTTGACCGCCGTGATGTTCACTCGCACGGTCGCCGTGACGGCTTCGTTCACGCCGTCGGTCAGGGTGTAGGTGAACGAATCGGCGTTGGTGCCAAAGACGTTCGCGGCGGGGGTGTAGGTGATCGTGCCTGCACCGGAGTTGAACACGACGCTGCCAGCGGATGCCCCGGTTCCGGCATTGACGCTTTCAATGCTGAAGATGTTGTTGTCGTCCGAATCGTTGGCAAGCAGATCGGAGACGTCGATGGTCAGCGGCACATCTTCGGTCACTGCAATCGTATCGTTGCCAGCGATCGGTGCTGTGTTGACGTCGGTCACGTTAACCGTGACGGTCCCCGTCGCGGATCCGCCGGCGCCGTCGCTGATCGTGTAGGAGAAGGTGTCGTTGCCGAGTTCACCGTTCTTGGGCGTGTAAAGGATTTCATTGGTCGAAGGGTTGAACGAAACCGTCCCCTTGGTCGACGCTGTTGAAAAGGCGTTGGTGACGCTTAAGATCTGATCCGATTCGTTGTCCGCGCCCTTGAGATCGTTGTCTAGCAAGCGATCGGCGGTGATTGTCAGTGGATCGGTTTCAGGAGTGGTCAGTCCAATGCCCGAATCGTTGACTGCGGTGGGGACATCGTTGACGGCGGAGACCGTGACCGAAACAGTGCCCGTCGCTTCGACACCTTCGCTGTTGACGACGGTGTAGGTGAAGCTGTCGGGACCGTTGTAGTTGAGATCTGGGGTGTAAGTTAGCGTATTGGACGTGCCAACTCGAGTAACGGTACCGTTGGTCGGTTGAGTAAAGCCACCTGTCGATTTCAGGGTCAACACGCCCCCTTCGATCTCCACATCGTTGGCGACCGGATCGATGTTTTTGGCAGTGTCTTCCACGACCGAAAGGCTATCGGCACCGATCGTGATGTCTTGTGGAGCGGCGACAAAGGTACCGCGTACCAGCGCTTTTCCGTTCTCGGATGTATCGATCGTAACCAGACCATCCTCGGTCAACGCATCGTCGTTTCCGAATACCGTCAATTGGTTTCCGATCAGATCGGGCATGTTCAGCGTGAACGTCACGTCATCCGCTGGCTCGAGAACGATTAATTCGATGCTAAACGCTTCGAAATCGAGTCCGTCGTAGGGAAGTGCATTTGCCACTCCCCTCACGATCGATGGCAAACCGCCCGAGGAGATGTTGTTCGAAAGACCGCCGACTTCGTCGAAGATCACGTCGTCGCCGTCGGGGTTCCCGTCGCCATCGAGCGTGTAGTTCCCGCTCGGGCTCGACGGGTAGAGCGCCATCTCGTTGAGGTTGGATGACCGGAAATCGATGTTGAAGCGGAAGGCGTCGGGATTCAGGCCATCGGCTTCGTTGTTGTTGAGATAGACGGGGATCTCAGCGACCGATGCGGTGATGTTGTCCATCAGGTTGTCGCTGCCGTCGGTGATCTTGGGCGTCACCTGTAACTTGGGAATGTCGATATTCTCTTCGGTATCTCCGTTGTACCGAATTGTATAGACAAACGGATCGCCAACGCCGGTTTCGCTGTTCGCACGCGAGGTGCGAGCCGTGCTTTGGAAGACGCTGATGCTCCCTTCTTCAAATCCTCCTGCCTCCTCGATCGCGCTGGACAGGGGCCCTTCGAAACCATGATCAGAGATATCTTGGAAACTTACAGAGACGGGAGTTCTTCCGGGGTAGCTCAATTCCAAGCCACCGCCACCGCCATCCACCAGATTTTCCGAGATCGTAATGATCTGCGTCTCGCTCAATACCGGCGCAAAGGCGTCCTTATTGCTCGCCAAGATGTCGGCGTAAACTGTAAACGCCCCCAGCGGTTGCTGGCCGAAATCTTTGACCAAGTGATCCCAGCGAACCTCTAGGTTAAACTTCTCGCCGACCGTCAGCGTGAAATCGCGAGTGTTCATCTCGTTGTCGCTCACCGAATCACCGTCGGCACGCAGCAGCGATTGATTGTTTTGCGAGACGTCCAGCGAAAGCTCGAGGATCGGTGAGAGAGATCCCTCGCCGCGATTGATCGTATTGAGGATATTCAACGCATCGATCGGCGTGATCAAACCGTCGTTATTGACGTCGGGGAAGACGCCATCGTCGTTGGTCGATCCCAGTTCACCACTGAACGCCGAATTGGCACTGTTCAGACGGTTGATCACGATCAACGCATCGACAGCGGTGGTTTGATAGTCGCGGTTGGTATCGGTGCCGAAGACGTAGTTGTGATGTGGATTCATTCCATCCATCGGAACCACGACGTCGGCAGCGAGCAATCGCCGCCCTTCCAGCACCTCTCCAAACAATTGTCGCCGTTGGCGGCGGGTGTTTTTTTTGCGTGACTTCAAAAACCGTTGGCGCAGTTGGTTCATCGCCATTCCTATTGTTTGGTCTGCGAGAAGCGTGGTTCGTTAGTTACGATGTTGCACACGAATGAACTTGCACGGAAAGTGGTCGGCAAGTCATCGAGGGTTCTACTGTTGTCGCCGGACTCTATTCCGTATGGGGAACAAATAAGGACCACCGGGCGTGACAAGTTTGTCTATCTTATTCAGCTTGTCGGCGTTAGCAAGTTTTCTTGGTTACTTAGAATGTACGTCGAGGTGTGGAAACAAAACTTAGAACCTGAAAAACCGTTATAGTTCCCCCGAATTTGGGAATATGTTTTACTTTTATAGCGGTTGGATTAGGGAGTTGTGCGATTCGAGGTCCGTTTCTAGGGAGTCTCGCGAATCGTTTGTTTCTTCGGTTTTTTCCGTTTTATCCTGTTCTAAGGCCGCGCCAGGTTGGGAGGGCCTCGATCGGAAGGGGAGATCGCTGCCGGTCAGCGGTGCCGACGCGGGGATGAAGGCTGCAAAGATTTCGTCGGTCGCCCGTTCGCGATCGGATCGAGTCTTGGAAGACGACGGAACAGCCTGCTCGCCAGCCGCCACAGGGGACGGGGGCGTTAGTGTGTTCAACGTTGTGTCCGACGAGCCGACTGGCGCGGTGTCGCTTGCAGATTGACTGTCCCCGGTACTGGCCTGGAATTCGCCGTCGAACATTCGGGTTCGTTGGATCTCGTTGATGACGTTCAGCACGTCGACCGGCGCGATCAGACCGTCGCCGTTGACATCGAAATAGCGAGCTCCGATGTCGTCGGTGGTTAATTCGCGACTGCCATTGCGATTGATTTCGTTAAGGATTTGCAAGGCATCGAGAGGTTCGATCGTGTTGTTGGCGTTGACATCGAACCGATCGGTCGGGTTTTGCCAGGGGCTGTTGTATTGGGTGGCGCGAAGCGTCAGCGGTTGTGCGATCGCTCCGTCGCTGACCGTGACTTCGATCACGGGAGTTTCGATTTCAAAGATTTCGGGGCGGTCGCTTTCAATTTGCAGGCGATATTGTCCGTCCGGCAGACCACGCAGCGAGAAGGTTCCCATGGCATCGGTGCTAGTGGCGGTCGTCGTACCGAATCGTAAATTATCCAATGCCACTGATGTTTCGGCGTGGCCAAACGCTCGAATCGATGCAATCTCTGCCGTCGCGGTCTCGATTGCAAGCGTTATGCTTTCGCCCAGCGGGATCGCGTCGCTGGTGATCCGATGGATCAATTGACCGCTGGCATCATAAGCCTCGATGCGTCCAATGCTCGACTGAGTCAACGCGGTCGCATCGATCCAGGCGTGGCTGACCGGTTCGTCAAACGTTGCTTGGAAGAGTTGTTCACGAGACGAGGACCACGATTCGGAGCGACGGAATTGTTGCGTATCGAGTGCGCTGAAAACGAGTTGGCCGGTCGATGCGAAATCGGAGGTCGATGCAAACAGATTGGGGCCCAACGACGTTCCAACGGCTGAAAGCGTCACGCCTGGAATAGCGCCAATCACCCCGGCGTCGAAATCGTCCGGTTCGACTCCTTGGCTCATAGAAACCGGTTCTCCGAATGAATCGATCACTTGAACCGAAACGCCTGCAATTCCAGGGTCTGCGGGATCAAAGATCTCATCGTTTTTCCGGTCCAGCCAGACGTGTCCGGCGATTGCCGCGGTGGTGTTGGTCGTCGCGGGGGCATCGGCCCTGCCGGTGAATAGGTTGCTGGTTACCCCCGTTTGTTGGTCGATCGCTCGGATTTGAATCTCGGTAAACGGATCTTCGATCGGAATCCGCAAGTCGAGTGTTGCTGTGGGGGTGTTGGGGGACGACGCGATCTGCCAATCGCCGCCGTCGATCCGGTATTCGATCCGGCTGATCTGATTCAGGGTGATATCGTTTTGCAAGCCCGTCGGATTTTGATTCGGCAGGGCTTGCGCCGCCGCTTCCCCTTCGAATCGATAGGTGCTGGTGTTGCTATCGAATCGCCCGCTGCCAGAGAGGGCCAACGGAACGTCGAGGACGTCGAAGATGCCGTCGCCATCGCTGTCTTGCCAGCCGACCATGGCCAGCGTCTCGGCGGCACTGGTGTTGTTTGCGAACGCGGTCTGTAGACTGCTGCCCCCCGACATGATGCTCGGCTCTTGCACGAAGCCAGGCTCGGGGTTGCCGCTGATCGCGTTGAGGTTGGTGGTGTTGTAATAGCCGCGGGTTCGATTTGCCGACGCACCTCCTGAGTATTCGTCCAAGGCATAAAACATGTGCCCTGTTTCGTGCGCATAGGTCGATGTCGGACGGGAGGCCGGGGTGACGAAAAACAGTCCACCGGGGAGCGCGAATGCTGTCGCAAAGGTGCCGCTGGAGGGGAATTGATCGTATTCTTCCGCCGCGGCAACGAAGATGGTGAACGACCAATCGGTATCGAGTTTCTGCCGTTGGGCGTCGTTGAAGTCGCGGATTCCTTGTTCCAACGAACCGTTGCCGTCATAGCCGACGGTCAGTAGGAAGTCGGTGATCCAGATCGGATAATCGTCCGACGGGCGATTGATCGGTTCGTAGGGTGTCTCGAACGGGGTCTCGGCAAAGCTGTCGTCGATGACAAATTCCAGCGTATGGACGCTGTCGAGCTGGTCGAGGGTGTCGGCCCACCACTGGACTCCGCCGGCCACTTTGGCGAGCGTCGTGGCGATCTCCTCCTCGGACCAGTCCTGAGTGCTGGTATCGATCGAGCCATCGCTTTCCAGGAATACAGGAGTAACCGCAACGCGGCCCAGCATATATTCAGCTGTATCGTTTGCCGCCGCTCCCAGGGGCAATCCAGCTAGCAATTGCCGGCTTTCGAGATGTTCCAACCGAAGCGCACACCGCCGCCACGATTTGCGGCGGAGCGGAGATCGCAGCGGAAAAGTCATGTCGACAGCAGACAGAAGAGGGGGCGAAGGAGATGAACTCGAGATTTAACCTATAAGGACGAAATCCCTACGTTTAGATTCTCCTTCGACAAAAAGATTCCGTCTTCTAAATAAACTTCTCCGCAATCGGAAACCGCCCATCGCGCTCGGGTCCTAGCTCATCTGAGGAATTTCCCGATTGCGCGATCTGCCGACAACACTCCCTATTCGAAGCTGATATTGGCAAAGAAGTCATCGATTGCCGAGGGTTCTTCCTTGGCTTGCTCGGACGCCAGTTCGCCGATCACGTCGTCCAGCGTGCCACTGGCCGCGGAATCGAACACGCTGCCGCTGGCGGTGGCGGTCGATGCCGGCGTCAGTTGTTCGGCGTCGGCGATTGTCGGTTCATCCTGCGAATCCATGAACTCAGGCGTCAACACACCGTTGGCTGCGGGGATCCATCCAAAGCCTTCCCCCTCGCCGTTGGCTGGGGTGTTGTTGAGGTAATTGAGTACGATCAGGGCATCGACAGGTTCCAGTTGGCCGTTGCCGTTGACGTCGATATAGGGGAACGATGGGATGTTGCTTGTGATCTGCCCCGAACCATAGCGGCCGATAGCATTGATCACCTGCAACACGTCGATTGGCGAGATATCGCCGCTGCCGTTGACATCCTTCTCGTCTGTCGGATTCTGGTGCGTGCTTTGTTGCACGTTGACGACGATATCTTCGACTTCTCCGTCTGCCGCTTTGCCAACCGGCGACGAGACGCCGGTCGAGCTCAAACGGAACCGACCATAGGTGGTGCCAGGCCGAGCCGTGTGAGGAACTTCGATCGAGTAGGTGTTGGTTCCGTCCTGCAGATGGATTCCGCCGCTGCTGGCCAGGATCGGACCGGGGTTCCAGTTCAATCGCTCGCTGTCGGAGAACTGGCCGTCTTGGTTCCAATCGATCCAAGCATCGAGGATCGCGTCGAGGCCGGCGGTATTGGTCAGGTCGATTTGCAGCGTCGCGGTTCCCGATGGAGTCAGGACCGAGGTCGCGGTGAAGGCAACGCCATCGTCGATATCGCTATCGGCATTGGATGCATCGTCACCCAGTCGCGCGTCGCTTTCGGGCGTTGCGGTCGCACCCAAGGAGAACCCGGCCGTGACAGTGTGGCGAGCTCCATCGCTCGCTTCCAGCGTGCCGTAGCTGTCCGGGGCGTCACCGTAGTCGAGTCCCGCTTCGTCGGAAACGAAGATCGTAAACTGAGTGGTGCCGGTTGCCGGATCGTTCGATGCCAGCGTATTACCCGCGTTGTCCATGATCGCTTGAACGCGTTCGGCACCCGCTCCGGAGACCGCTTGGGCACCCTTGACGATGATTTGATCGCCAATGACGCGAAGCGTGATACCAGGCAGATCGGCCGCCTGGACCGTTGCGACGATGATTTCGCCGACTTGGCTGCTGGTCAGATTGCCTTCCAGCACGATGGGGATTGCCGCTTCGTCGCCAGGTTGCCCGATTTGGGTGAGAACGCTGTCGGTCAAATCGATCGTGACGTCGGCTGCTTTGGGCAGAAGGATTTGTCCGCCGGCGGCTACGCTTGGGTTCAGACCCAGGTCGGACAGCGTGATCGCATCGCGAATCGCAATCGCGATCGCCGTCAGGTCGGTTGTCGAACTGATTTGAATCGGCGTTGCGGAGGTGTTGATGTTGCTGCCGTTGAGATCGATTTCGAAGAATCGAATTCGTCCGTCGCCACGTCGAACGCTGAACTGTTGACCGTCGGTAATACCTTCGGCAACTCCCAGCGTGTTGGGGATCTGGATTCCGTATCCGGTCGAAACGCCGACACTGCCCTCGGCGGTGAGTGTCGAGGTGTCGGTGCTTACCGATGTCAGACGGTTGTCGGAGAACAATTGCACTTGGCCACCGAGATCCGACGCTTGCACGTTGAGTCCCGAGATCTGAATCGCTGCGGTGATCGCGGCGGAAACTTGATTGACCGATTGTGGTTCACCGGTGTCGGTGCTCGGCGGGATCGAAACCGCAATGTTTCCAGGGAAGGCAGCCCCGTTGGTATCGAATTCGAAGGTGCGTTCGGTCACGCCATCGAAGATCGTAAAGGTGTCGCCATCGTTGACGTTGGCAAAGTCGCCAGCCAACGCTGGAACGGTGACGAGGATGCCACGTTCGATTTCGAACGGGGTTTCGATCGACGTGCTGTCGATCAAGCGGATCTGATCGCCGTCGGTGTAGTCGGACGTCGGCAGCGAATTCAACACCGCTTGCGCGTCGTTGAGCAATTCGATTCGGTAGACCGAATCGGGTTCCCAACGTCCTGCCAATGGGGTCAGTCGGATCACGTCGCCCGAGGTGTCGTAGGCAAAGATGTAGTCTTCGCCTTCGATCAATGGGACATTGTCTTTGAACAGCAGCAGTGCGTTGGAGGTGACCGAGCTGTCTTTGATGCCAACGCCACCGCGTGGGTTGGCGGGTTCGCCACCGTCGACCAGCAAGATCTCAAAATAGTTCTTGTTGGACTGGAGGATCTGGACCGAATCGGAGAGCGGATCGATATCGGACCCGTCTCGCGAATTGTCCAGCGGCGTGGTAACGATGCCGCGAGGCGGCGCCAGATCGCCCCGATCGAAGGCCCCGCGATCCTTGTAGATCAGGCTTCCCTGACCGCCGGGAACATTGTGGGTTGGATCGTCGATACGAAGGGCACCGTTGGCATCGAAGTTAGGTGCCAGGACGGGGGAGGCAAGCAGGCCGACGGTTTCGCGGACGATCTGCAATTGAGGACGATCATCCAACGAGTTGATCGAACTGTCGATCAGATCCGATCCCTGGGACGGGATGAAGATCGATTCGGTGGGCGACACAAACAGGTTTGTGGAGGCGTCGACGAAGCGAGCCAAAACGTTGTCCAACAGGGTCTGGCTGGGGTCGTTCAAGTTGAACGTGTTGGCTTGGAACGTATTGGCTCCCAACACGACGGGATGATCCGGCACGTTGTTGGCCGCGGCATCGATCGCGGTGCGGTTGTTGACGAAGACGTTGTTCAACAGCGTCGGGCTGACGCCGTTGGAGAGTTCGATGCCCGTACCCCCGGCGACGAATTGATCGGCAGGAACCGACGAGATTGCTCCGACGGCGTCGATATCGGCACCAACAGCTTGATCCGCCGCACTGCCAAAGTTTTGGTCGGTGATCCGTACAAAGGAGATGCGATCGTTGGGGCCAAAGCCATAGCGGTCGATGTCGATCTGGTTGTTGCCACCCACCGCGGTGCCAACGCTGACGAAGTTCACGCCGTCGATGCTGACTTCGACGCTGACCGGTTCGGCATTGCCGACTTCGAAGATTTCGAGATCGGGCGATGCGTCGCCGCTGCCGACCAATCGGTTGTCGACAAATTGGACCGTGATCGATCCACCGCCGCCAAGCGAAACGGCCCCCTGCCCTGCGTTAGGTGTTGGTTCGGCGGTTCCGCCGGTGTAGTTGGGGACGCCCAGGCTGTTGCCAGAAATCTGCAGCCCCAGCGCTGGCGGGGTCGTTGTGCTAGGGTCGTACTGGACAACGACATCAGCAAACGAAATGCTTCCCTGCGAGTAGACGGTGCCGCCATAGGTCGCCTCTTCCGGAGTCGACGTTGGGCTGATCGTGCCGCCGACGATCGTGTTGTTGACGATTCGGTCGTATGCAATCATCGATCGTTGAGAACCGTTGGCCGTGTCGATCCCGACGACGTTGATGCCACCTGCATCGTTGAATGCCAGCAGATTGCTTTGCACGACAACGCCTGGTGCCAGCCCCGCGTGAACGATGCCCGCGGCGTCGACATAGGAGTTCAATTCGACCAAGTTCTTTGGATACTTGAACTTGCCCACGTCGTTGCCGTGGTCCAATTCGATACCAAAGTTGGCAGAGTACGAAACCGATACGCCTTCGATCTTGATGACACCCTGTTCTTCGCTGCCGGTGTTCGCGTCGCCGCGGCGATCGAATGCCAAGGTTTGCGTCGGTTGGCCAAACAGGGAGACGGTAGGCAGTTCATCGGTACCCGGTTTTCGCGAGTCGCCCAAAATTTGGGACGACAGTTGCGAGAGGTTTTCGGTGATGTTGACGTTGCCCGACAGGTTGATTCGGAAGTCGCCAATGGCGGCCGCGTCGGCCGAAGTTTCGCCGCTGGAACCGAGTGCGCTGATATCCAACAAAGCTTGGACCTCAGGCAAATTGATCGCGTCGGTGATCTTCGCGGCGATGTCGGCAGCCGAATCGGGGACCGATTCGCCACTGATCGGATTGACCACGCCGGTGTTGTAATAGATCGGTACGTTGCCTTCCAGCGGTTCGATTCCCGAGCTCTCGTTCACGAATTCAAAGGTGATCGTCGTCTGCCCGTCGTTGAGCGTGAAGCTGAGGCGGGTATCGGTATCGATGTCTAACAGCGTTGGATCGCTGTTGCGAAGTTGAATCAGTTCCTCGAGAGCGGTTGCCGCAGCGTCCAGATCGGTCGCGCTGATCGCTTCCAGCGTGACGCCTTGGACCAGGCGGTCGTTGGTGTCGAACGATCGGAACAGCGTGGCCGGTTCGGTGGGGAAGCCAGCAAGTACGTATTCGCTGGCACCACGGATTTCCAGTTGGTATTCGCCCGTTTGCGTGACAGCGAAGTCGGCGCCATCGAGATCGAAACCATTGTTCGCGACAAAGTCATTAAACACCCCGGCGGAGGTAACAAATTCACCTCGCTCGCGGAAGCCGATGATGAAATCGTCCAGATAGACGCCGCGGTGGTCGTTGTCGCGAGCCATCTCAACCGTCGGGGCCCCAAATGCGTCTCCGGTTCGTACCGGAATGCTCAATGGGCCGGCACTGTTGATCGACAGTCCTGGCAGCGTCAGTACGGCACCTTGTTGTGTCACGATCTGGCCGTCGCCCAGCGTCTGACTGATCGCGTCGGCAATCGCCGTTGCAACCTCGGCTGGCGTCATGTCGCGGTTGATCAATACGGGGATTCCGCTGGCACCGTCGTTGCCCGTCACTTGGATCGAACTGGACGCGGAGAACTCTGCGTCGCCGGTGCCGTTCAAAATCACTTGGTTGCCAGTGACACGAATGTCGTAAGGTCGCGTGCTTTCGATGTTCAGCGAATAAGCACCGCTCTTGCCAAACGCCCGTCCGCTAAGATTGTTGGTCGGGTCGTAGTTGCCATTTCCTTCACCGCTGATACCGATGTAGTAGGTGCCGTCGGCAGGGGCCTCAAACGTGATCACCGTTTGGCCGTCGACCGAGACTTCACGCTCCAGTTCCATCCCTTGATCGTTGAACAGTCGGGCGATCGGGTTCAATCCCGGTGCGGTCGCGACTTCGTCGATCGTCAACAGGATGGTCTGCCCTTCGGCCAGTTCCAATCGCAACATGTCGACATCGAGACTGCTGATGCTGCCGTCGGAAGTGCCGATCGATCCAGTCGAGGTGACCGTGGTCATCGCACCAGGTAGATCGACAGGATTGGCAGTGCCAAAGTTGTCGTTGACCTGCGACGCGTCGGCGTCGGTGTCGTAGTCGACGTTTGTCGAATTCGTGTAGTTGGCAATCGCATCGCGAAGCGATTGAGCGATTTCATCACCCGTCTGCGTTACGCTGTACTCAACCGGTACCAAGGGGCTGGCGACTGTCGTCGCATCGGTGGTGAATTGGTAGACCACGTCGTCGATGGTGATCGTTTCACCTTCGACGATCTGATTGCCATCGGGAATGACCAACAGTGGCGAGAGGACAAATTCGTAATCTCGGCCGCTGACCCGGAAGCGATCGCCATCGAGAATGTCTTCGCCCGCAACCGCTTGCAGCTGGGCTTGGCCAAATTCGAGGCTTCCCGAAGTGCTGAATTCAAATCGCAGCTTCAGGTCTTTGAGGCCCGCGTATTCATCCAATGGGATGCGGGCTTGTCGCCATGTTCCGGTGTTGTCAAAAGTCTCTTGGGCTTCATCCAACGCCTGAATTTCTAAGTCGGAAAGATTCGGGTTGTTGACGCTTGCAGTGGCCGAATCGCTGTTGGTCGACAGCAGGTATTCGGTGCCGTTTTCATCGACCAGATAGACTCGCAGCGAATCTTCTAACTGCCGATCGCCATCGCTGTCGGTTTCCAAGAAGTAATTGAAGTAGAACGTCGGCAGGTCGGCAGAGTTGTAGCCTTCCAAGCTGAACGCGTTGCTGACGATCTCGCCGTGGGCACCGCCAGCAAAGTCGTAGGTTCCGTTGACCGTGCTGCCATCGACGCGAGTTGTCCGCGCGTTGAGAGTGCCTGTGGAAATGGCATCGTCCAAGCCGAAGTACCAACTGGTTCCGCCAGCCGACGAATTCCGCGTGTCGTTAAACGTTGAGTTGATGCCGTGCCCAGGCAGCGTGATCGGAGTCGGGCTGCCAGCGAAGGTATCGCCGGTGACGTGCCAGAGGTTGTAATCGAGGTTGCTGAAGTCGAAGCCGGTCGCTCCGAAGACTCCAGTCGAGATCCGCGAGCTGCCGTTGGCAAAGACTGGCTGCAATTCACCACGCGTGTTGAATGCGTAGATGTCGCCGTTGCCGGTGATACCAAACAATAGGTCGGCGTATTTGCCACCCTCGACATTCTCTGGTCCAGCGCTCAGGCCGGTGAAGTTGATCCCCAGCAGATCGGTCGCGGTTTCCACGTAAGCGCCGATGCTGTCGACGAACCACGCCTGGGCTGGTGAGGTGAATTGGGAGTCGATCCGGTACAAACCGCCTTGGTTGCTGACCGCGTAGAGGTCGGCACCTGGTGTGACGACGCCGTTGACGATCTCGCTCGGCGTGGCGATGCCGGTGACCGTTCCGCCAGGAGCGATGCCGGCAACCGTCAACGGATTGTTAGCGGACAACACGTTGGCGCCATTGAAGACCACGGTGTTGCCGTCGACCGCTGCGCTGACACTGGTCAATAGGCCAGAATCGACAGCGGCTTGGATCGCATCGACGATTCGAGTTCCGATCTCTGCGGCGGTATCATCGACGTCGAAGGGGATCACTGTCGGGCCGCCCGCGGTGTTGGCGGTGCCAACGATCGAAATCGCTGCGCCGACACCCAGCGGTGTGTCGAGATCGAGGTCGATGTCGGGATTGTCGGTAAAGTCGATTCGCGTTCCCGCGGTGGCAATTGCGATTTGGCTGTCGCGGATCGCGGACGAGATCGCTTGTGTCAGATCCGTTGACGAAAGGTCGTCGTCGATCACGATCGCTGTGGCGTTGGTGCTGGTGATGCCATCGGCTCCCAGCGAAGTGATTCCTAGCCCGGTCGAAGGTGCGGTGCCGACAGTCCCCGTCAACACGATTTCGCCCGTGTTGGATGACGTGGCTCGAATCCCAACTCCCGCAGCGTTGATCGCCGAGGCCAGGACGCTGGCCGCTGACCCGTCGGTGATCGCGGTTGTCAGATCGACGGCAAACAGATCGGGGCGCGAGAAGTCGCGTCCGGTGAAATCGATTCCATCGCTGTCGAATTCGAACGTGTAGGCTAGCCCGGTCGATTTGCTGGTCAACGTCACACGCGACCCCTCTTCGACGCCACCGCTCAACGGATCGCTGGTGCCGACAACGTCCAACCGCACGCCCGTGTCGAATTCAAACAACTGGCCGCCGATCGTGATCGTCTCGCCATCTCGCAAGAAGACGCCCGAGCTGACATTGCTGCTGATCTGGATTGCCGACCCAAGGTCGAACTGGAATGGTATCGACGTGGCGCTGACAAAGTCGCGGATCGTGAAGCTGACGCCATCGGTGAGGCTTGGTGCCACGAAGCCGTTTGCATTGGCTACGCTCGCCGCGGTCACACCCAATCGCGTGCTTGGCAGATTGTTCGGGTTGCCCGTTTCGATGTAACCGCGTTCGCGTGGGTCGGTGAATCCACCGGTGTCTGCCGCTACCAGCGTCGCCCCGCCAATGCCTTGGATCAGGCCGGTGGTTGGGTTGAACTGCCACAACAGATTCTGTGTCTGGTCGACACCTACACCTGGGCCGCGATCGCCAACGATGAAGCCTCGTTCGGATCCATTGATTGCATCGAAGCTGATCGCGTTGACCGTCACGCCCGTATCGGATGGGACTACCGTTGCGGTGACATTGCCCTGCGCGTCGACCGCGATCAGCGCTTCGTTGGTGATCAGGTTGGTCCCGGTGGGCGTCAGGTCGGTCGTGTTCGCAAACCCTGTATCGATGTTGTAATAGTGCCACGAAGCATCGTCGACGACGCCGTTGGAGTTGTAACCAAAGATGTCGCCGTTGGGGCGGATCGCGATGTCGTTGAACTCTTGGCCGGTGGTCGAACCGATGACTCCGTATTGCTGTCCGGTGTAGGCGTTGACCAAGCGGATGTTGTCCGTCGATCCGCCCGTGCTGACGTACAGTTTGAGATCGTTCAGCGTCAGCCCCGTCGCAGCGGTGGCCGGGTCGAACAGCAGCGTCTGCAACACGGTTGGGGCGGCGGTGCTGCCACCGATCGATCCGACGTGGTCTTCGACGATACGGATGATCGATTCGGCCGGTTCCAGACGAACCAGAGGATTGGTTGCCGCAGCGGTGGTGAATTGATCCAGCACCGACGGCATGTTGTTTATACCGCTGATCGCAACATAGTAGGTCTGCGAGGTTCCTTCGCCGATCAGTTCGACGGGCCCAATGAACGGATCGGCGTTGCCGGTCGAACCGCGCGAGAGCGACGTGAAGTCGGACGAATTGGGGTTGCCCGGTTGGTCGTCGGCGACGTTGCTGTCGAGTCCAGTCAGGATCAGTTGTCCGGTTTCGTCGAAGACCCAGATCGAGAAATCGCCCCGGCCCAAGCCATCGGCGTAGTCCAGATCGAAGATCGTCGAAACGTAGTTCTCCAGGCCGCTTTGAGTGGTTACGCCCGAGATCGAAAATTCGAACCAATCGATGTCGGTCGCCGAACTGATCGCACCGGCCACGGACAATTGGTCGCTCGAATTTGGATCGGTTTGCGTACCATAAGGGCCCAGCGGTTGGGCGGTCGCCAGCGTGTCGTTGTTGTCGTCGCCGTTTTGGTCGATGAATTCAACCGCATCGCCCAACAGCGGCGAATTGAAAGGTTGACCGATCACGGTCACACCCGTCGTCGCATAACGAATGTCGACAAGGTTCAAGTACGAACCGGCGGTCTCGTCGGCTTCGGCCAAGCGGATGCTCAGTTCGTAAGGACCCGAGGTCAAACCGTCGTATTGTCCGGCGTCGATCTTCGCCCCGGTCTCGGGCGAAAAGAGTTTCGATACCGGATCGTTCAGCTGCAAATTACTGCTGCGAACGCGGACTTGGTAGGTGAAGACTTCACCGGTTTCACCTGGCAACACGACTCGCAAACCGGGGTCGTGTGGATTGGTGGAATAAAGGTCTTGAGGGGTGTCGAAGGCGGATGTGGAGGCAGGCGAGAACATCGAATTGTCCAACGAATTCACCTGGCCATTGCTGACCGTTCGCTCGAACGTCCCGGCGTTTTCATCGCGAATGATCAGATCAGAATCGAGAGCTTCGACGATCGAACCGTTGGAGATCGCCACGATGCTATCGGAGATCTGGTCGCTATCGGAATCGCTTCCATTGGGAAGCAGACGAACGAGTTCGAGGACCGAATCGAGCGAGCTGTCGGTGCGATCGATCTCCAACCAGACCTCGGTCCCTGCTTCGGCATCAAACGAATAGACGTCGACGTCGGAGGGTTGATCGATGTTGCCATAGACCTGGAACCCGATCCGGCGGTTCTCGCTGCCCGCTTTGACCGTGGGAGCCAGTTCGCCCAAGAATTGTGCCAATTCGATTTGGTCGTTGCGGTTCAGCGGCAGGTCGCCTTCCTGTTCCACTGCGGCTTCGACATTCCGGTCCAAAGCGGCTTCGCGGATCACGATCCCGTCCCAGTCGCCCGGTTTGCCCAACCCGACGGTTTGGTCGAATTCGTCTTCGATCAATTCCAAGGCCGCGGTGATCGTGACGCTGGTGGAGGTTGGGTTGACCAACCAGGCATGGGCTGTCGTGGTGATTGCGGGACCGTAGATTGGCGCTGGCAGATCGGCGACTGTCGTCAACGGAATCGACGTGGTGTCGATTGTTCCCGCTGGTGTGAAGGGGAGGCTGAATTCCGGAGCGGTGATCAGGTCGGGGAATTCGTCGGCGATCCAGCCTTCGTAATTCGCCCCGACAAGGCCCGTCCCGTTTTCGAAGGTTCCGTAGTGGCGGAAACCGACGCGTTCATCACCATCGAGGACAGTCACGCGGTAATCGTTGGTCCCGGGAGTACCTTCGGTGAACAACAGGTCGCCCGAATCGCTGGCGATGACTGGATCGTAGTAGTTGATGAAACGTAGATCGCCGAGCGGCGCGTCGCTATCGAGTGTCAGTTTTGTGATCAGGGTCGGCGAGCCATCTTGGAACGATTGTTCGATTCGCCAAGTGATCAGGCCGTTTTCGCCGGTAAACGTTCCTTCGCTGTAGACCACGTCATCGGCTAGCAAGGTCGTGGGCGTTGTGATCGTTGTGGTTCCCAGTTCGACCGCTGCACCGTCCGCTCCGACATCGATGTAGTTGAGATAATCGAACAGCGCGTTTTGTTGCTGGAAGAAGGTCGAGACACCCTGTGTCGTGACTTCATTAAATCCTCCATTGACAGTGGCCCCGACACCGCCACCGGCGACGGGTTGGAACGAGAAGTGTCCCGGTACGGTATTCAGAACATCGTTGTCGATGATCGTGCCACGCGCCACCTCGGGGCCTGTTGGCAGCAGCGATATCGCGTTGGCGATGTCGCTGTTGCGACTGTTGTCGGTGTCGGTTTGCGGCTTCCCTTGCGTGTCGAAACCCGATCCAACGGTGTCATCGGAGATCGAGGTCAAAATCACCGATTTGCCCGGTTGCCCAATCACTTGCAACGCACCGCCGACGCGATCGGCCAAGCCGTTAAATTGGTCGGCCGATCCGGTCAGATCGCCACCGGCGATGATCGTGGCCGGGGCGATGCTGGAATCAAATTTGACAACCAAGCTGCGGTCTGGAGCACTTTCCAGACGCAAGCCACCATACACCTCGTGGTTCGGAATCGAGATCGTGCCGCGGACAACATGCACGATATCGCTGTCGTCCCAGACACCCGCAGCAGCCAATTCGCCGCCACGAACTTCCATGCCGTTGTAGGCGTTGTTTTCCAATACGTTATCGAAGACCAACGGGCCCTGGTTCCCCAGGCTGGCGCCGAGAACCTTTTCCAGGCGTCCGGTGGTCGTTCCAAGATCGCTGACGTACGAATTGTCGAGCGAATTGAGGTCGAAGTTGAGCGCGACCGCATCGTTGTTGATGAACGTGTTCGACGCGATGATCGGCTGGGCGCCACGGACAAATACGACCGCGGGATTGTGAGTCTGCAGACCAGCGCGATCGCTGTCGCCGGTTGCAAATCCGGTACCGCTTTGTTCCAAGCGGCTGTTGGTCAAACGCAGTTCACCCTGATGAACTTCGATCGGATTGAAGAAGGCTAGCTTGCCATCGATCCGTGCGCCACCACCGGCTCCGGTGATGCGGGTGTGGTCGAGGCTGGCTTCCGCTCCGGGGCCGACGTAGATCCCTCCCCAGTCGCCCGTCAGGTCGTTCGCATCGAAAACGGTGTTGGTGTTCGCTTGGTTGGTGTTGAAGGTTCCACCACGGCCAAAGCGTTGGTCGTCCAAGCTGGTGAAGACGATCTGCTTCAGGTCGGTTCCTTCGGCGATCAACTGGGCACCTTGTTCGACCTTGATGAACGCGCCCGACAACTTGACCACGACGCCTGCATCGATCGCCAGTCGGGCATCCATGCGTGGACGCAGGTTTTCGATCAACGTCATTCCGCTGACCAATCCACTGTCGGTGAATTGGGTCGCGGTGTTGTTGGGGATCGCGGCGATCATGCGAAACGCGTCGCCGTTAAACGATCGGTAGACGCGACGTGACACGACGTTGCCGTTGAGCGACGTCGGCAGGTTGTCCAATTGGATCGCGTTGTCGTCGATATCGATTCCGGGAACAAAGGCCGCTTCGGTGGCGAAGGAGACCGAAAGTTCTTTTCCGTTGGCATCGACGTAGCTGATCTTGTATTCGTATTGACCCGCTGGGAGATCGCCACCGGCGATCGCTGTCAGCGTGACGTCGTCGACGTTGGGACGATTGACGTCGATCGACGTTCCGGCGGTCAAACCGTTGTCGACGAAATCGGTGCTGCTGCCGTTGAGCGTCGCTACCAATCGGTAATCGCCGCCATCGACCGAACGATACAGTCGGCGGGCGACAAAATCTTCTCCAGCCGGAACGGTCGGCAATTGTTCCAGAAGGATCGATCCGTTGGCACCGTCGGTGATCACCGAACCGGTGGCGTTGGAGACCGGGCTTTCGTTGCCATTGGCCGTCACGTACGACAGGCGATAGCTGTATTCACCCGCCGCCAGAGTGCCTCCGGCGGTTGCTGTCAGGCGAACGATTCGTGTTGGCGGAGCGGCCGATTCGACCAACGCACCGCCAGGAGTTCCTTGGATCTCCAAGTTTTCGGCGAGCACATGGACAACGTCCAGGTCGTCGAAACGGGCTTGGACCGTCAGCTTCTCAACTCCCTGGCCGTCGCGAGTCTGCGACCGAATGAACATCCCATTGATCGTATTGTCGATGAATTGGATATCGTAGATGTCGGGGCCAACGCGGGTGTAGTCCGGCGCCGCTTGCCCTTCCAGCAACGTGAACTTGTCGTCCTGGAACGTGTCGGCGGACGCTTCGATTGCCGCGTCGGCGCTGTAGGAGAACGTGGAGTTTGCGATCGTCGCACGCGTCTCGGAGAGTTCGACGGGGCTGATCACTTCGGGCTTCGATTCGACCAGGATCGTGCCGCCGCCATATCGGAAATCACCGTATTGAACGACGTTCAGGAAGATCCCTTCGGCTTCGTAATTGATCCGGCTCTCGTCCGCTTTGTCGACATCGGATCGGAAATCGATTCCACCCCAATCACCCTGTCGCGCTGCATTGCCACTCTGATCGCCACCGATCGTGTCGTCGGCGATCGATGTAAAGACGACGTCGCCCGAAACGGGAGTCGCGGTCGCTTGGCTGCCGTTGGCGCCAACAAACAAAGGAGTTCCCAGAACCTGCAGCGAACCGCCGCTGGCATCGACCACGGCACTGCTGCTGCCGACGCCGATCCTTGCGCGGCGGAGCTTCAAGATCGCCCCCGAATCGATCATCACCGTGACGTCTTTGGGAACTTGGAAGCTCGATCCATCGGCCAGCGGTCGGCCGAAATCATCGAATCCGATCAGATAGGGAAGGTTGTCCCCCGTCGTTGCAAGGTTGCCATCGCCGCTTGGCAGAATCCGAATGATGTCGGTCCCCTGCGATGCAACGCCCGAGATCGCGCTGGAGATCGTGGTGACGGCCCCTTGAGCTACGCCGCTGATTGCATTGTTGACGACGGGGGTGATCGTGCCGCCATCTTTTTTGACAAACACGGTGTCGGTGAAGGCTGCCGATTCGAACCAGAAATCGAATGCCCCCCCTTGTTCGCCATCGTTGTCGCCATCGAGCGCAATGTCGTCGGTATCAGTTATCTTCGTTGGTACGGTGGGCGTTGTTGCTTCTATGTCGGGCTTGAACGACATCCGCAATTCGTAAGCCCCTTCGCTGCGGCCGCCGATTCCGGAATCTTCGATCATCGGATCGTAGGTGTCATTGCCGCTGGCGCTGACGCCGATGAAATACGTGCCAGCGGGCAGATCGACAGTGATCTCGGAGTCTTCGCTCCAGTAATCGTCGTTGGCCGCCCATTCCTCGATCGATCCATTGGACAGTTCGCGATACAGTCGCAGGTTGGTATCCAGCAGGCTGGCGCTGTCGGACAGACGTTCGGCAACCGTTTCGATCGTGACTTCGCCCGCCGTCGGAACGGTGAACTTGTAGAGATCGATGTCGGTGCTGTCGGGGCGGTATGCGTATTGCCCCTCGATGATGTCGCGTGGCGACGGATACAGCGGATCGGCGGTGGCGCTGATTGGCGACAGGAAGTCCGAAACGCCGATCAGATCCTTGACCATTCCATTGGCCAATTGGAAGAACTCCTGGCCATACAAATCGTCGTCCGATTCGTCGACCAGTCGCGAATTGATCACGCCCAGATCGCTCGAAACCTCCCAGCCGGTCGTCGTGCTGGAGGTCTCGCCGACCGCGATTTGCAGCCCCATGTCGGCGCTTTCGACAAACTGCACGCCCAGGTATTGGCTGTACAGATCCAGCACCTCGCGAACTCGCTGCTTCTGCTGTTCGGTGATGTTGTTGAACAGGACCCGATCGTCGTCGACAAAGATCGAATTCGGGTCGTCGCCGCGAAATTGCCCGAAGAAGTTGTAGTAATAGGTCGAGATGCCATCGAGCGGATCGGCTTGGGGAGCACTGTAGATCGAAGCGTCTTCGGGGCGGAATTCCTGGACCCCTGGCGCGCTATCGCCACCTGGGAAATCGATCAGGTATTCGTTGTTCGAAACCGGAACGCCATTGATGAATTCGGTCTTGGCGATCGCCCCTTCGATCACGACCGATGAGATCGTATCGGTCGATACGATCCAGTCGTTGCGAATATCGCGAGCCTGGGCAAAACTGTCGCCAGGTTCGACGACCGCTGGCAGCACGGTGGGGCTGGTTCCGCGAACATCGGTCTCACCGACGCGTAAGCGGAGCTGTTTGACGTCCGTTCCGGGGAACAGCGAATAGAGATCGTCGGAGAACTGTAGAACGGCGACTCCGGTGCCTGGGTTGTAGCTGACCGAAAGTGGAGTCCGCGATTGATCGTCGGCCCCCGTCTCGGTCCCTGCGGTGGAGATCAGTTGATACAACGCCGCATTGCGTGCGGACGCCGCGTCCAAGGGATCGTTGCGGTCGAAGTAAACCCAAATCTGGTCGCGCAGTTGCTGACCATTGACGATCGGCTGTGGCACAACCGCTTCGATCGTGGGAGCCAGATCGAGCGTGAACTGGATCGTCTCGTCGACGCCGTTGTTGAATTTGTCTCCCTGTTCGTTCTGCAACGCATTGGCACTGCTGCCATCGATCTCGATGCGGTATTCGTCTTGCGGCAAATCCTCCGCGAAACGGAAGACGACTTCGCGCTGACTCGCATCGACGAAACCGACATAGCCAGGCACGATTTCGACATCCAAGTTGCCGCTTTGCAACGAGAATTCGATCGGTGAAAACAGGCTCAGATTCAGACCGATGGTCGATGACGGGCTACCGGTCTCCTGTGCCGCGGTCACCAATAACTTGGCCGACGGGTGGTTGTTGATCGCCGTGACCAATTCGCCAACGGTTGTCCGCGACGCTGGATTGCTGTTGATCAAGACTTCGATTCGCTCGCCTAGCACCGACACGATCGGTGGTGCCCCAGCGACGCGGAACGATTCGCGGACATCGATCCCCAAGTTTTGTCCGGCAACGCCGCTCTGGGTCGCGGTGAAGCGAACTTGCGTGTTGGCAGCTCCCAGCGAGGAGGTCGCTTGAGCGCGATCGGATCCCTGAAGCGTCAGGATCTGACCCTGTTGCGCAGTCCGGCCGACGTCGAAGAAGGTCTGCCCGCTAACTGAAGCGACGCGCAGCAACGCCGCCGCAGCGGGATTCTGCGCGATCCCGTACTGGATGTCCGAAGCGCGGGTGACCAGGCTGGGGTTAGAATTCAGTTCGATTTGGATCTGTTGGCCGACCACGCTTACGATTGGCAGCGTCTTGTCGGTCCGGTTGGCCTTCGTAAAGACGATCTCCAGGCTGTCACCCGCGGAACCGGATTGCACCGCTTCAAAGGTGATCTCGACCAAGCCGGACGAACCGAGATCGGTGACCGCCGATGCGGACGCAAATTCACCGTCCCCGCCAGCGCGAATGATCTTAATCGCATCGAGCGAAGCGGGATCCAACGATGCCAATTCATCGAATCGCAACGTGATCTCACGCGGTGATGTCGTCAAAACATCCAGATTTTCCAGCAAATCACCGGTGTCCGGCTGGACTCCGACCAACATCGGGCCAGCGGCCAGCAATTGCCGCCCCTCCAGCGTCTCCAGCAGCGACCGGCGGCTGTTGAGCCGTTGGCGCTTTGCGGCCCGATCGCTTCTGCGGGACTTGTTGGAATTGTCATTCACCGACGATCCAGTTTTCCGGATAGCCATTCACCGACCTCTTCGTAAACCCTTTCGGGCGAACAACTTATGGGCCGAACGATTCGGCCCTCTGATTTAGGCACAACACCTATGTTGGCATGGACTTTCGGAGCATTTCGCAGTGCGGATAACGGCGGTCCCGAGTGCCAAAATAGACAAGCTGGGCAATTTGCGTAAGCAGCATGCCGCATTGGCTGGATTGTAGTTGAGACGGCCGTCAGTGCAACGAAAATCAATGCGATACCCTGTTCCACGTCTGCTTATTAACCGCTTGTGCCAAATATGCAGGCTTCGCAGAACGCTTCGGTTTGGATACTTGCGACTCTGGGAAAGTTCCGTGGCTTTGCAGATCCTCTACCAGCCCCCCCCGAGCGGGTGTTTTGGCGGTCCTGATCCATTGGGTTCCAAAACGACCTTGCCGCGATGGGACGAAGGCTGGTAATGTCCCCGTAACTAGCGACAAATTCCCTCCAAAACCGAAGTAGACAAAGGTGCACATCATGCACTCCTTCTGGAAAACCGAACTAAAGTGCCAACTATTGGCTACTGCATTACTCGCGTTGTCGCTTTCCGGCTGTCAATTTGCTGCCAGCGGGCAAAACGCCCAGGGCGTTCGACTGTACGACCAAGGTCAGTACTCCGCCGCATTGCAGCAGTTTCAACAAGCGATCTCTTCGGATCCAAAAAATCCCGACAGCTATTACAATTTGGCTGCTACCACCCATCGGTTGGCTAAGGAGCGGAACGATCGCGCTTTGATGGACCAGGCCGAATCGTTGTACAACCAATGTCTCGATATTCAGCCGTCGCATGTCGATTGCCATCGCGGGCTGGCCGTTTTGTTGGTCGAGACCGATCGTCCCGATCGCGCCTTTGCGTTGTTGAGAAATTGGGCGACCAGCCAGCCCCAGCTTGCCGATTCTCGCATCGAGTTGGCGCGGCTGTACCAGGAGTTTGGCGAGGGAGAGACCGCTCAGAAGTTTCTCGAGGATGCGATTCATCAGGACGGAAACAATGCTCGCGCTTGGCTCGCCTTGGGGCAGATCCGCGAAGCGGCGGGGGATTACCAGCAGGCTCTGCAGGATTACCAACGCAGTTACGACCTGAACAGCATGCAGCCTCAGGTTGCCGAGCGGATCGCGTCGATGAACCGCCAGATCGTCAGCGGCGTCGGCGGAGTGACCGCCAGCGGCACCCGTTTGGCTCAGCAATCCGCCGCCGACGTCTCCAAGGGACGTTATTAATCAGCGTTTCCCAGGGGCCACGTAGCGGAGCTCGTCAAGAGCTTCGTTGGGCACCCGCCGTGGACCGAAAGTCTTGACGGGCTGTTGATTTAATAGCGTGCGAACTTCTTGAATTAGCCGTTTGGGCGTTAGCCCCGGTTTAGCGGTGCTTGAACCGGGGCTAACGCCCAAACGGCTGATTAAATCGACAGGCCGTTGACGACTACCGCTACGTCCAGAATACGAGCACGAAGCGCAAGCGAGTGAATTTTCTTTACTCACGCCTAAGATACTAGCACGAAGCGCAAGCGAGTGATTTGTTCGTCACTCGCTTGCGCTTCGTGCTGGTATGGGGGCTCGCGGCCTGCCCGATATCGGGCTCATTGAGGCGTCCGTCGCAGCCCGAAAGTCTCGATGTCTTTCGCTACGCTCAAGATACGAGCACGAAGCGCAAGCGAGTGATTTTGTTCGTCACTCGCTTGCGCTTCGTGCTGGTATGGGGGCTCAATGGAGTGCCGTCTTGTGACACTCGCTTGCGCTTCGTGCTGGTATGTTACGCGGCGCGGCGAAGCGCGCTCGATCGACGCTCGCCCATCCATTGGATCAACTGGTCGGCGGCCCGCTCCGAAGCGCCTGGGACCGCGTATTTGCTGCGCAACGTCTGCAACTGCTGTTGCAGGTCGGCTAGATATTCGGGTTCGCTGAGCATTCGATCGGCCGCGGCAACGACCTCCCCGATCACCGGTTCGGGATCCCCGGCAGAGACGAATTCAGGAAACAGCGTCTTTTCTGCGATCAGGTTCGGTAGCGTCATGCTTTTGGTGGAAACGAGCACCGAAGCGAGCCATTTGATGGTCCGCCCCACGCGATACAACACGACCGCGGGGGTCGAGCGGGCCATCAGTTCCAGACTGACCGAACCGGAGACCATGATCGCCGATTCGGCGGCTTCCACGATTTCACTGGTCTTGCCGACGAAGAAGTCCAGCGGCAGCGATTGGTCTTCGGCGGTTAGTTGTTCGCGGCACCAGAGGCATTGTCGGTCGCGGAAACATGCGACTTGGAACCGCACGTCGGGATGGCGCTTGGCCAGTCGGCGGATCGCTTCGAGCTGCAAAGGCCAATTGTTCGTGACTTCGCTGCGTCGCGATCCGGGCAACACGGCGACCAGCCGCTTTCCCGACCTTTTGATCTCATCGAATCGATCGAGGGTTGTTTTGTCCAGCGGTTGTTTGGCGACGGCATCAAAGAAGGGGTGTCCAACGTATTCCGCGTCGATTCCGCGATCGCGGTACCACTGGTACTCAAATGGCAGCACGCACAGCACTTTGTCGACGTACTTGCGGACCTTGCGGATCCGCCAGGGGGCCCAGGCCCACAACTGGGGGGGCAGGTAGTAGTAGACCGGGATTCCGCAGGCTTTGGCCCGCTTGGCAACGTGCCAATTGAACCCCGGGAAATCGACTAATACGACGCCATCGGTCTCCCCTTCGGCAAAGATCTGTTTGGCCTGCTGGGCGACGCGATAAAACTCTGCCACCTTCGGAGCAACCTCGACGATCCCCATCACCGCCAATTGGGTTAGTTCGAAATCGGTCTGGCACCCGGCCTGCTGCATCTCGCTGCCGCCGAATCCACGAAACTGGAGCTTCGGATCGCGCTCGCGAAGCGCTTCGATCAAACGTGCGGCATGCTTGTCGCCGCTCGGTTCACCGGCAGAGAAGAAGATTGATCGATTCATGGGGGCGTGATAGGGTTGCAGGAGGGATCGTCCCAAATAGACACATGTATTCGCAGCCGAAAAATTGGTCAATACGAACCGTGTTGCTAGCATCCTATCGATGCGACGCGCTAGCTCTCTTCAAACCTGGAACTTGCGATGAACCTGCCCGAATCGCCCGATTATTTAAATTCTCTGCAAGGCGGCTGGGAGGCGCTCGGCAACGGGGCGCCGACGTTGGTCGCGTTGGCCCAACTGTGTGCCCGCGCGATGGTCGAAGGAACCCGCGACAAGACTCCGCTGAGTGTCGAAGCGAAAGCGATCTTATACGCAGCTCGCAATCGAGGCGTGATCGAAGTCCGCGGAGTGAACACCGCGTTTGAAGCGACCGCGCGGTTGTTGGCCGTCTATATCGAAGAGGACGAGCATCGGACGATCGCGTTTCGCAATCGCGAGCAGCCACAGGTGACGGTCCGGTTCTTTGAAGCCTTCTGCCAGTTGTGTCGCCACGGGTTGGTGCTGCATCACCTGTACCGCGACTTTTCGTTGACCGATCGGGGGTTTGTGATCGCCGCGAAGATCGAACGCGAAGAGGTTGCCGAGGCGCTTGGCGAAGGGACCGAATTTGGCCTGCACGATTAACAGCACGGGAATTGCTTTCGGCGCAAAAAAAAACGGCCCGGAAAGCCGAAGCTGACCGGGCCGTTTATCGAATCACGTCTGAAGGATCTAGCATCCTACTCGCATTAGCGAGCGTAGCGGGTGCTAGCCTGAATGACGCGACGCTTGCTGTTCAAGTAAGCACTTGGGTCTACAACCGGTGCTGGTGGCATTGGAGCAGCGTCTTCAACTACTGGAGCTTCGACTTGAACCGAAGTTCCGCCGTTGCAGCTCGAGCAAGCTGGTGCGGCTGGAGCAGCGTAGCTAGTAGCTGCACATCCGCAGCTGTCGCAAGCCGAATCGCAGTCGCTCTTCTTGCAGCAGCTCAGGCCGCCGAACAACTTCGACAACAGGCCACCGCTCTTCTTCTTTCCGCATGGGTCGCAACCGCAAGCTGGTTCGCAGCACGAAGCCGATTCGCAGCAAGAAGTTTCGCATCCGCAAGCTGGTTCGCAGCAAGCAGCAGCTTCACATCCGCAAGCTGGTTCGCAGCAAGCCGAAGTTTCGCAGCACGAATCACAGCTGTTCTTCGATCCGCCGAAAAGCTTCGACAGCAGGCCACAGCACTTTTTCTTCTTCGAACCGAAGCACGACTTGCTGTCGCAAGATGCTTCGCAGCAAGATGCTTCGCAACCACAAGCTGGTTCGCAGCAAGAGGTTCCGCACAGCGAAGTTTCAACTCCGCAGGTTGGTTCGCAGCAGGAAGCAGCTTCGCAGCAAGAGGCTTCGCAACCGCAAGCTGGTTCGCAAACCGACTCGCAACAAGAAGTTTCACAACCACATGCTGGTTCACAAACGTCTGCACAGCCAGTTTCACAGCAGCTGCTGCTTCCACCACCACACTTCAGTCCCAACATGCGGTCCAATAGGTCAAATCCGAAACCTTGCGAGCAGATGCTCATTCCGATAATCAAGGTCGTCGACAGGATTGCACGCTTCATTGCACCACGTCTCCTAACGTTAGTTCGACGTTTTTTGAAACCTAGTTTTCACTCACACGGAAAGTGGCGGCCAAGGACACGGTCGGCGGACGAAGTCGCCGCCGATCAAGCCCTGATGGGCCGGCTAGCACTTTAGAGGTCAACATTCCAATGGAACGCCAACCCTCCGACTTCGTTCTGCTTGCACTGCCACTGACAGTCCCACCTAGGGATGGTGAGACCAGTGAGTTCAATTTTGTTCAGGTTCTAGACCAGCTCAGACCATCCACTAGTCTGATATTCGCACTGGCCTTAGTTGTTGTCTCAGGAGGCCTCAACGCGAGGTAAGGCACTGGACTCGTAACACGTCACTTACCGTATCGACCGGGAGATCGGGTTCTCTTGACATCGGAATGGTAATTTCGGCAGGATGCTGAAGTTGGGCGGATACGTAAGGAATGCCGGTTTGACGACTTTTTCTGACCGTATCGGTTATCGCATGGAAAAGCGTCGGCGGTACGTATAAAATGCGTTCCGTACGCTAAATCGCGTTCACGTTTGCCCCACCTCCAACCGCGCATAGACTCTCCCATGCCAAAAGCCCCTGCCTTTGTGGTGGCTCATCTGCCCGATTTGCCCGGCACCCCCTGTCCGTGTGGTACGGCGCGTCGTGCATTTGCGGAGGTTGAGTCGTTTCCGGCAACTGTCCACCTCACCGAAATCGCTGCAACCGCCAAAGTCCACTACCATAAGACCTTGACCGAAACGTATGTCGTCCAAGAATGCGACGACGATGCCTTCATCGAACTCGACGGCCAATCCCACCCGGTCCGTCCCGGCACAGCGATCTTGATTTCCCCTGGCACCCGCCATCGCGCGGTCGGCAAGATGAAGGTAATCATCTTCTGTACTCCCAAGTTTGATCCCAACGACGAATGGTTTGACTGATGCCCCGCTGATCAGGAGCGGAACTCTCGATTCGGCTGATTGGATGGATTCTTGTTTCGCAGTTTCAAAACACCCACCTAGGCTTCCAACAACACCAAGCTCTTAACAATGATGATGCGAACATACCTATTGATCCTCCCGACCCTTTTGCTCCTGGCAGGTGCTGCCTTCGGGCAAGCCCCCAAAGCCGCGGATTGGAGCTATTGGCGGGGCCCCAATTACAACGGAACCAGTTCGGCAACCGGATTGCCGGCGACCTGGGATCCCGATGGAGGCGAGGGAAGCAACCTGAAATGGCACCGCGATGACCTCGCCGGCCGCAGCACCCCCGTCGCGATGGACGGCAAGCTGTATCTGATCACCCGCGCCGATCCCGGCACCGAGATCGAAGGCGAACGCGTCGTTTGCATCGATGCCGCAACAGGCGAGACGGTTTGGGAACACAAGTTTAACGTCTGGATGTCAGATGTCCCCGACACCCGCGTCGGTTGGGCCAGCGTTGTCGCCGATCCGGAAACCGGCAACGTCTATGCGTTGGGCGTCTGCGACATCTTTATGTGTCTCGATGGAAAGACGGGCGAGGAGAAGTGGAGCGTTCCGCTGCACGAGTTCCTCGGCATGTTGAGCACCTACGGCGGACGAACCAACTTTCCGATCATCCACGAAGACCTGGTGATCATCAGCGGCATCATCATTAACTGGGGCGATGCGGCCAAGCCAAACCATCGCTTCCTGGCGATGGACAAGCGAACCGGCGAAATCGTTTGGTTCAGCCCAACCCGCGATCTCCCCGACGACACCTCGTACAGCGCGCCGAACCTGGCGGTTATCAACGGGCAATTGCAGATGGTCGTCGGCGGTGGCGATGGTGCGGTCTGGGGTTTCCAGCCTCGCACCGGCAAGACGTTGTGGAACTACCAGTTCTCGCGTCGCGGTCTGTTTGCGACTCCATTGGTTGTTGGCAACCGTGTCTATGCCGGCCATGGTGAAGAAAATATGGAAGGGACCTCGATGGGCGCTCTAGCGGCGATCGAGATCGAAGGTACCGGTTCGGATACCAAGGCCAAAGAGCTTTGGAAGATGGAGGGGCTGATCCTCAATCGCAGTTCACCACTGGTGATCGGCGACCGACTGTACATTGTCGATGATCGCTGCAAGTTGTGGGTCGTCGACGCCAAGACGGGCGAAATGATTCAAGAGCGTGTTGCCCTGGGCGACCGCAAGCAATGGGCTAGCCTGGTCTACGCCGACGGTCGGATCTACGCCGTCACCGAAAACGGCCGCTGGGCCTTTATGGAACTCTCCGACGCGGGAGTCGACATCACCGACAAGGGCCGGATCAGCAATGAAGCCTTCTACGCTTCGCCGATCGTTTACGATGGCGCGATCTATTTCGTTGGCACCTCGGGGATCTATTGTATCGCTGACGAAAAAGCGAAGCCGGGCGTAACGCCAGCTCCCGAAGCTGCCAAAGAGATGGCTAACGACGACAAGACGCCAGCTTGGGTTCAAGTTGTCCCCGCCGAAGCGATCGTTCGTCCGGGCGAGAAGATCGACTACAAAGTGCGTCTGTTCAACCAGAACGGCCAGTTCATCGAAGAGGCATCCGACCCGAAGCTGACCGTTGTCGGTGGTGGTTCGGTCGATGGAACGACATTTGACGCCGCCGACCAAAACGGTTCGCACTACGCGGCGACCGTGACTGCAGCGGTTGGCGATCTGCAAGGCAGCTCGCGAGTTCGCGTGGTCCCTGCCCTGCCCTGGAAGTTCACCTTCGACGAACTCGACGACGCCCCGGTCACCTGGGTCGGCGCTCGCTATCGCCACGTGATCCGCGAAGTCGACGGATCGCCAGCTTTGGTCAAGGTCTCGACGATTCCCAAGGGAGCTCGCAGCCGCGGTTGGATGGGACATTGGGATCTCGCCAACTACACGATCTCCGCCGATGTCAAAGGCCAGCAAGTCGGAACCCAGTTGCCCGATATCGGGTTGACCGCGATGGGCTACGCCTTGGATTTGCAAGGCAACAGCCAGAAGCTGCAGATTCGCACCTGGTACGCTCAACTGCGGATGGCCAAAACGGTTCCATTCGAATGGAAGGCCGACGTTTGGTACCGGATGAAATTGCAAGCTGGCATCGAAGAGCAGGATGGCAAGAAGGTTGCCGTCTTGAAGGGGAAAGTTTGGCCTCGCGATGACAAGGAACCAAGCGAATGGACGGTCACCGCGGTCGATCATTCGCCAAATCTCTCGGGCAGTCCTGGTCTGTACGGGAATGCCAAAGTCTGCGAGTTGTACTTGGATAACATCGAAGTCACCGCAAACGAACAGTAATCCGCGGCGGCCATGATCCCGCCCATTGATCCCCTGCTTGCCGAGCACTGCAGGCAGGGGGCGTTCACGACGGGCAAAGTGTCCGTCTCACCGAACCTTTCTGGAAAACAAAATACCTCCGCCCCACGGCTCTAAAAAATGAACAGTGAAATTAAAACTTGGTGCATGCTGACACTGGCTGTCATCAGTGGCAGTTTTGCCGCAACGTCGATGAGTGGTTGTCGCAAGCCGACCGATCCAGCTGGGGTCTCTAGCAACACGACAGCGGCCGACAGCAACGTGACCGCCGCCGACAGCAACGTGACGGCTGCGGAGACACCGATCGCGGCGGCCGACGACAACGAGGCCACTTCTGAAATGCAGTTGAAGGCTGTCGACACTCCTGTCGCCGCAAAACCTGCTGCGGCCGAAGTCAAGGAAACGCCGGTTGCTGAAGTCAAAGAAGCACCAGCGGCTGAACCAAAAGAAGCCCCCGTGGCTGAAGCCAAGGAAGAGCCAGCGGCGATGGTTGCTGCTGCACCGAAGGCGACCAAGACGGCTGCCGCACCGGCGGGCAAGAGCGACGATCCTGCCGCCGTTCTCGAAGCGGGTGGCGATTGGCCGCAGTGGGCCGGAACGCGTCTGCGTAACAACACTCCCAACGTCAAGGGAATCGCGAAGTCTTGGAACATTGGCAAGTTCGATCGCCGGACCGGTGAATGGGACGGCACCAATGCCGAGAACATCAAATGGTTCGCGAAATTGGGCAGCCAAACCTACGGCAACCCCGTCGTCGCCGGTGGCCGCGTCTTTTGCGGTACCAACAACAGCGGTGGCTACCTGAAGCGTTATCCCGGTGACGTCGACCTCGGATGTTTGATCTGTTTCGACGAAGAGACGGGTGATTTTCTGTGGCAGCACAGCAGCGAAAAACTGATCACCGGCCGCGTCCACGACTGGCCGCTGCAAGGCATCTGTTGTGCTCCGTTGGTCGAAGGCGATCGCTTGTGGTTCGTCACCAGCCGCGGCGAAGTCCGCTGCTTGGACACCAAGGGTTTTCATGACGGCAGCGACGATGGCGAAGTCAAAGGCGAGCGGGGACGCGTCGCCGATCTGCCTGTTGCCAAGCCCGAGTTTAAAGAAGCCGTTGCCGGACTCGACAAGGGCGAACTGACGCAAGCTCTGTTGGATCTGTTGACCGAACATGGCGAACCGATCGAAGGTGCTGCCGAAGTCACAACCGTTGCCGCTGGCAAGAAGTGGTCGATCAAAGCGACGATCGACGGCGCTGCTCGCGATCTCGAAGCTGTGGTTGCCGGCCCGCGTTTGAGCGTCTTCAAGACGATCACCGCCGACGACAAGGAAGAGGCCGACGTGTTGTGGGTTTACAACATGATGGAAGAACTGGGGATCAGCCAGCACAACATGTGCAGCTGCTCGGTCACCAGCTACGGCGACCTGTTGTTCGTCAACACCAGCAACGGTGTCGATGAATCGCACATTGTCCTCCCCTCCCCCGACGCGCCAAGCTTCATCTGCATGAACAAGAACACCGGCGAGGTTTTGTGGACCGACAAGTCGCCTGGAACGAACATCGTTCACGGCCAATGGTCCAGCCCAACCGTGGCGGAACTCGGTGGCGTTGTCCAAGCGATCTTTGCTGGCGGCGACGGCTGGGTCTACAGCTTCAAAGCCGATCAGGGTGGCGATGGCAATCCTGAACTGTTGTGGAAGTTTGACGCCAACCCCAAGACTTCGAAGTGGATCTTGGGCGGAGCCGGAACGCGTAACAACATCATCGCCACGCCTGTCGTTCACGACGGTCTGGTCTACGTCGCTGTCGGTCAGGATCCCGAGCACGGCGAAGGCCAAGGTCACCTGTGGTGTATCGATCCGACCAAACGCGGCGACATCAGCTCGGAATTGGCGATGAAGATCGAAGGCGACAAGCGTGTCCCGATCCCGCATCGTCGTTTGCAAGCTGTTATCGAAGAGGATGGCGAAGTTGCGATCGATAACCCGAACTCGGGCGTCGTTTGGCACTACGCATCGTTCGATCAGAACGGCGACGGCGAGATCGACTTTGAAGAAGAGATGCACCGCAGCTGTGGTACCGTGGCGATCCAAGGCGATCTGCTGTACGTGGCCGATTTCTCGGGCATGTTGCACTGCTTGGATCCTAAGGGCTCCGAAAATGGCGAACCGATCGTCCACTTCACCTACGACATGCTGGCTCAAGCTTGGGGCAGCCCGTTGATCGCCGATGGCCATGTTTACATCGGTGACGAAGACGGCGACGTGGCGATCTTCGAGCTCGGCAAGGACAACAAGGAACCGATCGATGAGATCAACATGGGAACCAGCGTCTACAGCACGCCGATCGCCGCCAATGGCGTGATCTATATCAGCACCAAGGACAAGCTGTTTGCGATCGCTCCGCCAAAGGAATAAAGCGGCAGCTTTCGACAGTTAATCCCGCACAACCCGGCTGCTCGCAGCCGGGTTTTTTCGTGGCGAATGCTTCCCCGGGGCTGGCTTTGCCGTGGACAACATGCCCATCGATGCAAAGAATACATTGCACCGGTGCCGGTTTAAAATCGTCAGACGATCGACAGCCGGCATTTTCAGCTTGGGATGCAAGCAATACATTGCATGCTCGTCGGTTGGATAACCTCCCCCCTGCCCTGGAATCTCGCACATCATGCAGACCGTTCTCGATATTGGAAACTGTAGCCCGGATCATTCCGCGATCCGAACGCTGATCGAAGGCAACTTCGACGCTCGTGTGGTGCAGGCCCATGGAGCGGCTGATGCGATGGAGATCCTGGGCCGCCAGGAGGTCGCGTTGATCACCGTCAATCGTAAGCTGGATCGCGATTACAGCGACGGGATGGAGATCATTCGGCAACTGAAAAACGACCCGAAGACCCAGGCGATCCCCGTGATGTTGATTACCAATTTTCCCGAACATCAAGACGCGGCGATGGCGATCGGCGCCGAGCGTGGTTTTGGAAAGTTGCAGTTGCGAGCCGCCGAGACCAAACAATCGTTGGCCGCATTTCTATCGTAGGACTATTGACTCGCCATGCCATTTCGCAAACTTCTCAGTGCCAAGATTCATCGCGCGACCGTCACGGGAGCCGATCTGGAATACGAAGGCAGCATCACGATTCCGCCCGAGTTGATGGAAGCCGCGGGGATCGTTCCCTATGAATCGATCCAGATCTGGAACGTGACGCGCGGTTCGCGATTGGAAACCTACGCGATCGAAGGCGTTCGCGGTTCGAGCGATATCTGTGCCAACGGTGCCGCAGCGCACCACGTCTACCCCGGCGACAAAGTCATTCTGGCGACATTCGCCTTCTACGATCGCGACGATGCCGCAACGCATTGCCCGCGGCTGATCTTCGTCGACGATCACAACCAGATCAAACACGAAGGCCCCGAGATCGCCGGCCCCCAACGCCGCGCCGAACCCGCCGGATCCTAAATCGCGGAAGCCGCAGCAACCGCAGCTTTGTTCTAGAGATCCTTCTAAGGCCGCAGGCCGACACAAGACCTGCCGGTGGTGTAAGCCACCGGTGTCCAAGTCCGCGCAAATGTATTCAGGCCGGAGGCCGACACAGGACCTGCCGGTGGTGTAAGCCACCGGTAGGCACCGCCCGGCAAGAAGAGCAGCCCGGAGGGCGACACATGGGATTCTAAGTGTGTCGCCCTCCGGGCTTTGTTATGGCCGGCGAGTCTGGAACCGGTGGCTTACACCACCGGCAGTTAATGTACCGCCCTCCGGGCTCAGCCAAACGAACCGCCGAACCGCCACAACCAGCTCCCCCGTCGCCTCCCCAAGGCCGGAGGCCGGCATAGGACCTGCCGGTGGTGTGAGCCACCGGGGTCCAGAACGGCGCAGATGTCTTCAGGCCGGAGGCCGACACACGAATTGCCGGTGGTGTAAACCACCGGTAGGCACCGCCCAGCAAGAAGAGAGCAGCCCGGAGGGCGACACATGGGAGTTGACGTGTGTCGCCCTCCGGGCTTTGTTGTGGTGGGCGATCCTGGAACCGGTGGCTCACACCACCGGCAATGGATGTTTCGCCCTGCGGGCTCCCTCGGTCCAAACGTCCGCACCAAATGCCCTTCAGGCCGGAGGCCGACACAAGAACTGCCGGTGGTGTAAACCACCGGCCTCCAACTCCGCGCAGATGCCTTCAGGCCGGAGGCCGACACGCGACCTGCCGGTGGTGTAAGCCACCGGTGTCGAGCCCTGCAACAGAATGCCTTCAAGGCCGGAGGCCGACACAGGACCTGCCGGTGGTGTAAGCCACCGGTAGGCATCGCCCAGCAAGAAGAGAGCAGCCGAGAGGGCGACACATGGGAGTTGAAGTGTGTCGCCCTCCGGGCTTTGTTGTGGTGGGCGATCCTGGAACCGGTGTCTGACGCCACCGGCAGTTCCTGTTCCGCCCTCCGGGATCCAACAGTCCAAACACCCACCACCGACCTGCAAGCCGGAGGCCACCGCACGGTCTTCGTACGTGCGGTTTACATGAGATACCGGCAGGGGCAACTTGCGGTCACCCCTGCCGTGACAGCGTTTTCCGATTAAGGCTCGCTTGTCAGTTCGACGTTGAACTCGTTTTCGCCCGCCGTTGCGAGAGTGGTCTTCAGTCCACTGGTGGTGCGAGCTGAATACTTCTTGGGAATCAAGTTAACAACCTTTTCCGGTGGGTTTTCGACTAGCGCGGTTGCGTCCAGTTCCTCCTCTTGGGGAGGCCCGATTGTCACTTCGTAGTCAGCTCCAATGTCGGCTTTGGGGAACGTGACCGAATAGCGGCCGTCATTGTCCAAATTTACAGCGGCGCTTTCACCCGTCTTGGGTGAAGTGAGCTGGATGTTGCCTGAGGATAATGGAGTGCCATCGAGCAGCACTTGGCCGCTGATCGTCGCGGGCTGGCGGGGATCGCTATCTCCGCATCCGACCAGCAGGACCAGCGAGGCGAGCAATCTCAGGAATCGAGTTTTGTTGAAATAAACCATTACCATTCTCCAATTACCTGTCCATCGTCACGTGTAGCAAGCTTCAGCACGATTTCCAGTGCGACGGTGTCGGACATGAATCGTGTGGATCCGTCAGCCTGAAGCACTTGAACACCGCCGGGGTGGTAGGAGGTCAGTGGCGTGTTGCTGTCCCAGTCCGCATTCGCTTCGCTGCCTAGTGAGGTGGGGTTTGGGGAATGGTAGAGCGCCGTGACTCCAGATCCGAATCTGTGTTGCGAAGCGGCACCAGCGTTCCAGGTCGCAACGGTTCCGGAATAACCATAGCCAGACCAGCCGGAATGGTAGTTTGCGGTTCGAGTCGGAAATCGGCGGTTGCCAGATTGTTCGCCAACGATGCCCGTGTTGGATGTTCCATCGGTAATGTCGCGGAAAGCTGTGTGTTCGTTGATTAACAGGCTGCCGTTATTGGTTGCAAAACTCGAGTATTGAGTTTGGTAGGCTGAACTCGTGCGGCCGGCGGGATCGGGATATGCTCCCATGATTCCCGTGTAGTTGATTCGCTGTGTCCCTGTGTTTGTGAAGTGAGATGAGTACGTGTATATCTCCGGCGCGGCGCTTGAGGGGCAAGCGTAGGCTGGAATGATCAGATTTATCAGCGGTTGGGTGTAAATGTTGTAATCCGCGAGTGTGTGCGCCGCATTGCCCTTCGGGTAAAAGTTGATCTTTGTGCCCGCTGCTTCCGCAGCCCTGGCAAGATCCGCAATCGCTTGCTGTTCCATGAATGGAAGCAGGGAAAATCGCCAGCTATTGGGATTCATTAGGCCGTGCCGGGCCCCTTGGGGGAACTTTTTGTACGTGTCGTGATAGTTGTGCAGCGCCAAGCCGATCTGCTTGGTGTTGTTACTGCATTCCATACGGCGCGCTGCTTCGCGAGCCGCTTGGACTGCAGGCAGCAACAGGCCAACAAGGATGCCGATGATCGCGATGACCACCAGCAATTCAACCAACGTGAATCCGTTGGTTCGTTTAAATTGAAAGCTTCTCATGGGAGGACCCAATAGTGAGGAGGTAGGGAAAGAACAAGAAACGAGGTGAGCGGGAGGATGAGGCGCATTGGACGCGCGTCACATAACTTGCAGTGTGGGTGGGTGCCTTCTCGTCCTCTTCTCCGCTGGGGGCTGCGGTGACGAAGTCTGGTCGAGTGGTGTTTGAGGTTTGGCTGTTGGGGGGTGCGGTGAGTGTAGCAACTTTGTTGAGAGGGTGTCAAATATTTTGCATCGAGTGTGCCCCTCGACATCGATTGGCCGGTTTTCGCCTGTGCGTCGGACCATTTGGGGCTATTTGGTTTGCCCACGGCGCGGTATGGATGCGTATCCAGGTTCCCTTTGATACGAGCAGGAACTTTCGCGAGGCCAGAAGCCACCACAAGATCTTCCAGCGGTGTCAGCCGCCGGAATCCAGGACTACACGGACTACTACGAGTTCGTGTGCCGACACGCGACCTGCAGGTGGTGTAAGCCACCGGGGGCGAGCCCTGCAACAGAATGCCTTCAGGCCGGAGGCCGGCATAAGAACTGCCGGTGGTGTAAGCCACCGGTAGGCACCGCCCAGCAAGAAGAGACCAGCCCGGAGGGCGACACATGGGATTCTAAGTGTGTCGCCCTCCGGGCTTTGTTGTGGCCGTCGAGTCTGGAACCGGTGGCTTGCACCACCGGCAATGGATGTGCCGCCCTCCGGGCTCAGTCGATCGAACCGCTAGCGGCCACACCATTCCGACAGCCACTTCTTCAGGCCGGAGGCCGATACAAGAACTGCCGGTGGTGTAAACCACCGGTAGGCACCGCCCAGCAAGAAGAGAGCAGCCCGGAGGGCGACACCTGCCCTCCCCTCCGGGACTGACTATCTGAAAGATTCGGCTCTGCTTAGCGAGCTGTCAGCGTCGACTTGGTTCCCAGGTTCGCTTTGCTGCCGCGAGGACTGTGGTCCAGCACGTAGGGGCCGAGCGTCCGATCGAAGTGCAGCAACAGATGCGTCTTTTCTGAAGGCACCAGTCGCTCTGCCGGTTCGAAGGCTTCGCTGTAAAGAGCTCCCGCGGTCAAGCGAACCTCGTCGATCTTGCCGATGAAGGGACGCGTCGGTTGGCCGCTGTTGTCTGGATCGGCACCGACGTACAGCGGATGTTTGTTCTTCTTCCGTTTCCCCTTGGCGTCGACCGCGGAGATCGGTTTGCCATCGATGAACAGACGGACTTGTTTGCCGTCGAAGACGCCGGCGACGTGCGTCCATTTTCCAACGGGCAGCTTCTCCTTGGCTTCGGCGGTGTAGTATTTGCCGTCGAGGTTGAGGTCGAACTGCGGCACTCCTTCGTCGCAGAAGATCGCGTAATCGCTCTGCTGGGTCTTCGTGACCGCCGCTTGCATCCCTTCGCTGCGGCTTGGGTTCAACCAGGCTTCCAGTGTGAAAGGACCATCGGGCAGTCCGATTGCGTCGCTGGCGATGCGGGCAGCCGACTGTTCGCCTTTGACTTCCAAGCAGTGGTCGGTTTGGTTGCTGAAATAATCGGCGGGGACCGCAGCCAGATCGAGCTCAACTGGAGTCGAGACGCTGGGCAGTTGGATGCGAGCGGTTTCGCCGACGAAGACGCGGTCCAGCGTGATCCGTGGGATCGTCCACGTCGCTTGGGGATCCGCGACGCGGCGCAGTTTGACAATAAAGGTCTCGGTCGCTCCGGTCGCCAACGTCAGGTGGTCGTGATCCAGCGAGCTGAGCCAGTCGCGGGAAGCGGTATCGATCGATGCGGTGACTTGCATTTCGCGTGGCGATGAATTGTGCAGCTTCACCGTTACCTGCCCCGCAGCCGATCCGTCGGTCTGCAACAACAGATCGCTTGCGGTGATCTGCGGTCGCACTTTGCGAGCCGCTTGGATTTCAGCCAAGAACTCGGGCGTGAACTCTTTGGGATCCATCACGGCGCCGACCGGCAGCGCGGCGACGGAGATATCGTCCGGCCGAACGGTGACGATGTTCAAGTGATGCAGGTATCCGGCGCCGGGGATCTCGGCCGAAAGGTGACCGCCGGTGGTCGCCAGCGTGTAGTAGGCGATGCCATCTTTGTGGCCGTCGAAACGCATGTGGTGGATGTGCCCGGCGAAGACAGCCGATACGTTCCCCGCCTTTTTCATCATGCCGTGTACGGTGTCCCAGTTGGTTCCGGTGTAACCGCCACCGGTCCAGCGTGGATGGTGCAGGAAGACGAAGACATGGTCGAGGCTCTTGTGCCGTTCGAGCGCTTCGCCGAGGAACTTCAGTTGCTGCTCGCTCATCTGTTGCAGCTTGCCGTCGTTGAAAGCTTTTTTGTTGCTGACCGGATCTCCCTCGTCGCTGTAGAGGACGATGAAGCCGGCGTTCTTGTGGCGGAACGTGTACCACAGCGGGCCGAAGTGCTGTTCGTAATTCGAATCGTGTTGGCCGGCCGGTGCGGGACCCTTGCCACGCCAATAGACGTCATGGTTTCCGGCGACCGGGAACCAACGCATCTTCAGTTGGTTCATGATCTCCTTGTATTCGGCCATCTGACGCATCCATTCGGGCTTCTCGTTGTAGCCCTGAATCAGATCGCCGACCGTCATCACTAGATCGGGCGACAGTAGGTTGGTGTCGGCGACAGCTTGTTCCAGAACCTTCAGCCCCTCGGGGACGCCACCGGTTCGGTCACCGTAGACGACGAAGTGGAAGACGTCTTCTTCTTTGGCCAGCGGCAGCACTTGGGCTTTGCCGCGAGTGGTGAAGAAGCTGTCGTTGGCCGGATGTTTGTGATCGTGCGAATGGCCGGCGACACCTTCGTGTGACAAGGCAGCACTGGTTAACGCGAGGGATGTACAAAGGCCTAGCAGTCCGCTGGCCACGAAACGAGCGGTCGATGGTTTTACAGTCATTTGCATCAGGAAGGTCATGGAGAGAGGGATGCCCCGAGTTTTTTGAGGTGCGAAGCACGTCACGATGAAATTTTCGGTTAAGCCGCGAGCCTCGCAGGCATTAAAAACGCGGGGCGATGCCCACGCGGTTAAACTAGAAGGCTCCTGGCTGGTGGTCTATTCTAAACGATCCACGAGAATTCAGGCGTGCACGGTGTGTGAAGATTGTGCGAATCGTGTCGTGTCCTTTGGTTGTTTTGTTGTCGTTAATAGGGTGGTCGTGCGGATGAGTCTTGTTCGGATCGGAATGGCTGGCGTTGTCATCTGCAGTGTGTTGTGTGGCGGTTTGGTTGCGGCGGACGATTTGGCCAGCGGGCAAACCGAATCGGCGAGGCGTCCATTAAACGTGTTGTTTATCATCTCGGACGATCTGACGTTGAACGCGTTGTCGTGTTACGGCAACGAGGTTTGTCAGACGCCGAATATCGACGCCTTGGCTAGCTCTGGCACTCGGTTCACCCGCGCCTATTGCCAGGGGACCTATTGCGGTCCCTCGCGAGCATCGTTCATGTCGGGCTATTACCCGCACGCGACGGGGATCCTGGGGTACATCAGTCCTCGCAAAGCGATCGGCGACCGCGCCACATGGGCTCAGCATTTCAAGAACTTCGGCTACTACACCTCGCGAGTCAGCAAGATCTTTCACATGGGAGTTCCCGGCGGGATCGAAAAAGGAGACGACGGGGCCGACGATCCGATCTCGTGGACCGAGCGTTTTAATAGCCAGGGCCCCGAATGGCGGGCTCCGGGCAAAGGGGAGACGCTGGAAAACAATCCCGATGGCAAGAAGCCGGCGGTCGGCGGCAACACGTTTGTCGTCGTGCAAGCCGATGGCGACGACTTGGTCCACAGCGACGGGCGGACCGCGGAGAAGGCGTGCCAGTTGATTCACGAGCACAAGGACGAGCCGTTTTTCCTGGGCGTTGGATTTGTCCGGCCCCACGTTCCCTTTGTCGCTCCCGCGTCGTATCACGAACCGTTTCCCGAAGCGGAGATGGAGTTGCCGGAAAAAGTGGCTGGCGACTGGGACGACATCCCGAAGCTGGGGATCAATTACAAAACCAGCAAGAACATGAAGATGAACGTGCAGCGGCAACGCAAAGCTGTCGCCGGCTATTACGCTTCGGTCGCCTACATGGACGCTCAAGTGGGCAAGGTGATGTCGGCGTTGCAGCAGGCGGGGATTGCCGATCGCACGATCGTGATCTTCACTAGCGACCACGGCTACCATCTGGGCGAACACGATTTCTGGGCCAAGGTCAGCCTGCATGAAGAATCCGTCTTGGTGCCGTTGATCATCCGCGTTCCGGGGAAACAGCCCGCGGTTTGCGAATCGTTGACCGAGTTGATCGATCTCTACCCGACGGTCTCCAGTTTGTGCGGTTTGGAAGTTCCCGATCGACTGCAGGGGATCGACATCTCGGGGATGCTCGACGATCCCGAACTGGAGCTTCGCGAGACGGCGCTGAGCGTCAACGGCAAGGGCTATCTGATCCGCAGCCAGCGGTACGCCTACATCCGCTACCGCGAGAATGCTTCGGGAGGCGAAGAGCTGTTCGACATGCAAACCGATCCCCTGCAATACACAAACCTCGTCGACGATCCAGCTTACGCGGCGACGCTAAAAAAGATGCGCTCCGAATTCGCCAAGACGATGCAACGCGTCCGCGACAACGACCTCGCCGCCTCCCCGCGCTCCAAGAACTAGCTGTCACCGCACCGGCGTCAGAGCAAATCACTGTCTGAGCCTGCGCCAAGCATTGTTTTAGTTTGGGGTATCAGCCGCCACGCGTTAGCGTCCGGTTCTCAAGGACAACGCTGCACAAGCACCGACTAATTCCCCTGAGCGCAAGCACGCAACCGCCCAGCGGGACGAGCGAGGATGCTTGCACGGCCTAGTCGGATTCGTCACAATTGGTCCGTCAAAAGGGTGGCGTTTTTCCTGGGTGATCTGGGAACGAGAACGTCGCCTCCGAGATCGCAGGATAGTTCGTTTCGGTCGGGGATCTGGTGAGAATAAGTTGACCAGAGGTAACCCGCGGACCAGTGAGAGCAGGTCCCTCATTCAACGCTTGAGTTCCCCGGTTCCCGCCCTGAGAGCAAAGCGGATGTCACTTTATTCATGCTCGAACGTTCGGGTGAGAAACATCGTTCGCCCATAAACTTTCATGCCGATACCTGATTCCGAACGAGCCGTAGTGGAGGACGCGAAGGTACGCGACTACCTTCTCAATCCGGCGCATCCTGACGGTGGTTCCAAGGCGATCTGGTTTCACTCGCTTGGCTACGACCGCGAAGAATCGCACCACCTTGCCGCCGATCTACTTGCCATCGCTCGAAATAGCCGAACGTTCGATACCGAAACCACTGGCTTTGGTGTAAAATACAAGGCGTTGGGGACTGTTGGGCGGCCCGAACACCGCCCCGGTGTCGTTTTGACTGTCTGGATCGTCGAGGACGATGATCCTCCACGACTGGTAACTGCGTATCCTGAATGATTGCCATGATTGCCATGATTGCCGAACACTCGCTCGTTGTCCTTGATGCTGATCCGCCTCACGAGAAACTCACTCGCGGCGATGTGGGGACCGTTGTGCACGTCTACAAGGGCGGTAGAGGATACGAAGTCGAATTTGTTGATGGTGGTGGTCAGACAGTTGCGCTTGTAACCGTCGGTTCCGACGATGTGCGGCCCATCAAGGCTGGTGAACTGCTCCACACCCGCAAAACCGCATAGGGGCGGAGAAAATAAGGTGTCAGAGAAAATAGGGTGTCAGGACTCTTTTAGACAGGCCGGTTTATTTGAGAGTCCTGAACGCTTTGATTTCGCTGAACAAAAAATGAACCGCTGGGGCATTCCTCTCGAAATGGAGGCGGTAATTCGCGAACGTGATCAGGCGTGCGTTTACTGCGGGATTGCATTCCTCGAAGCGGACGCGAATGGCGGTTCGCGAAAACGCGTTGCGACCTGGGAGCACATCGTAAACGACGCTCGCATCGTTACGCTGGAGAACATCGCTTTGTGTTGCAATTCATGCAACGCAAGCAAGGGAGCAAAAGACTTGGTGGTCTGGCTGGCATCGGACTACTGCCAACGTAAGAGCATTTCTCGGGATTCTGTCGCGAGCGTTGTCCAGGCGCACTTGGGCTAGCCCCAGATCGAACTCACGCGCCATGGCACTTTGGGATTCAATAGGAAGAGACCAACCCGGAGGCCGACACATGGGCTTCTGATTGTGTCGCCCTCCAGGCTTTGTTGTGTCTGGCGATCTTGGAACCGGTGGTTTACACCACCGGCAGTTCCTGTTCCGCCCTTCGGGCTCTGCCGGTCCAGTCGGCCACAACCAACCGTCGCCTACTCAGGCCGGAGGCCGACACACGACCTGCTGGCGGTGTAAGCCGCCGGGGTCCAGAACCGCACTCAAAACCTTCTCAGGCCGGAGGCCGACACGCGACCTGCTGGCAGTGTAAGCCGCCGGAGAAACGCTCTCGACTAATTACAAATTGTTCAACCGTTTCCTGAGCTTCCCGCCGCTATTCGAGGCTGGGATCTCTGCGATGTGTCGGCGTGTGGTTCAACGCGGGCAACGGAGAATGCGTTTTATGTTTGGAACGCGACAATTGGCTCGTTGAGCGGGGCGACGCTGTCTTTCTCGATCGGGCTGCATTAGGATGATGGCAACGAAGGCGAGATCGTTGACGCGTGTGTGAAATGGCCGGAACCGTTTCGAATTGGGTTGCGGCGGTGGGTTTGGAAGTCCTCGATTGGGAGAGTCTGATTGTGTGTCGTCGTCTGTTGAGTGGGATCGTTTTTGCCGTTTGCGTTTTGCCAATTTGTGCGAAAGAACCTGTGGGAGTGGTGGACACTTGGATTCAAAACAACTTGGAAAGCTTGGTTGCAGAGTATCAATGGCTTCACTCGCACCCGGAACTCTCGTTTCAAGAACGTGAAACTTCAAAACGGATCGCGGAGCTGTGGCGCGAGGCTGGGTTTGAGGTGACGACGGAAGTCGGAGGTTTTGGCGTCGTTGCGATCCTGGAAAATGGCCCCGGCCCTTGTTTAATGTTGCGAACCGATCTGGATGCATTGCCGTTGGTCGAAAGGACGCAATTGGCTTATGCGTCGCAGGTGACGACCAAAAACACCGACGGTACGGATACCGGGGTGATGCACGCTTGTGGCCACGACGTTCACATGACCAACCTCGTTGGCGTCGCTCAGTTCCTGGCCAGCCACCGCGATCTGTGGCAGGGAACCTTGATGTTGATTGGCCAGCCGGCGGAGGAACGCGGGGCGGGTGCCAAGGCGATGCTCGAAGATGGCCTGTTCACTCGCTTTAAAAAGCCCGACTTTGCGATCGCGCTCCATGTGGGAGGCGATGTTGCTGCGGGGACGGTGGAAACGCTGCCAGGTTTTGCGATGGCAAACGTCGACAGCGTCGATATCACGATGATCGGCCGCGGCGGCCACGGTTCGGCGCCTCACACGACGATCGATCCGATCGTTCAAGCTGCCGCCCTGGTGATGGATCTGCAGACGATTGTCAGCCGCGAAATCAAGCCCTTGGATCCGGCTGTGGTCACCGTCGGATCGATTCATGGTGGGACGAAGCACAATATCATTGGCGACAGCTGCCATCTGCAGCTGACGGTGCGGTCGTACGATCCCAAGGTCCGCGAGAAATTGCTGGCCGCGATCGAGCGGAAGGCAAAAGCGGTTGCCGTCAGCTTTGCCGCTCCCGAACCGAAGATCAGCGTCGCCGAAGGGACACCGTCGTTGAGGAACGACGATCAGCTGGCCGCGCGGATCACCACGGTCTTTCAGCAGTTGTTGGGCGAAGCGAACGTGAGCACGCCGACGCCGTCGATGGGAGGCGAGGACTTCAGTCGCTACGGCCTGGCGGGAGTGCCGATTTTGATGTACCGGCTGGGATCGGTCGAAGCACGGCGGTTGGAACGCTACGAGGAATTAGGAACCAATCCCCCATCGCTGCACTCGAGTCTTTATTACCCCGACATCGAACCGACGTTGACGACGGGGCTGCGGACCATGGTTGCGGCCGCGCTGGAAATCCTCAGCAAATAGCACCGGCATCGGAAGGCTTGCCAGTGCGCGGACCAATCTGTCAAACGCTTGCAAAAGCGTTGACTAGATGATGCCGCCGTGAACGCGGACTGGCGTCATGTGACTTGGTTGGTCGAGGAACCAGAAGCGTTCCCATTCATCGACGACCTGGCGAAGGTCTTCGGAGGTGAACAGCAACTGTTTGACACGGTGTTCAGGCCGCGCCGAATAGATTGGCAGAAAGCAGCCGCCCAAAGGTCCAAGACACAATGCCAGGGCGGTAATCTGAAATAAACGTCGCATCGCCGTTCCTCCGTGAACGTCTTTGTCTGCCGTGGAAGTCCGTTGTTCGGATCCGAATCTGATCGGAATCGCTACGCAGGAAATCGATCGAACTACATCTCGAAATCTTAATCAGCCAACGGAGCGGTCTCCGAAGGCATCGTGTGTTGTCGGATTGGCCGGTTTGTTCAAACTATCGTCGGTGCTTCCTGGCGAATCCAATTCGGATTCGGATAGGAGGTTCTCAACAATACCAGCTGTCAATTCGGCAACACGCGACTCCATCACCTTTCCTGGCTTGAATGTTACGACATACTTTGCCGGCACACTCACCTGTTTCCCCGTACGGGGGTTCCTGGCCTTTCGGGCAGCCCTCAATTTGACTTCAAAGACACCAAAGTTCCGCAGTTCGATCCGCTCCTCTTTGACAAGCGAATCGATGATTGCATCGAACGTCTTTTGAACGATCTTCTTGGTTTGTTGTTGAGTCAGCCCGACTTCCTCGGAAATCGTTTTGACAATGTCTTTTTTGGTCACAAACTCGATCCCCAAGACGGATGATTCAGCGTTGTAAGTCCTTTGCACGACGCTACTTAGTAAAGCGAAGTGTAGACGCAACCGAACCTGCCGTCAAGATCGACCGATCGCAAGATCCAAACGATCTATACAACCGATACTCTCCGAATCGGCTCTCCAGCCCGCAAACTTCAACAAAGCCGTAAAGATCGTGGTGAAGTTTATTTGAGAATCGGACTGCTAGCACTTCTCAATTGTCACAGCCCCGCCCCATTCGGTCGGCTGTCGCTCTTAGAAGCCACTCCGGAGAAGTATGGGGAGCCAGCGGGGGAGGTGGGCCGGAGGCGTTCCTGCGGCCGTTTAGCCGCGTCCGGGACGTTCTTTCCAGCGATAGGCTTGCTTGGAATTGAGCGAGCAGAAGTTGGCGGTCGCCGCGGTCCCCTTTTCTGCGGCGTATTGCATCGCAATCCGCTGCAGATCTTCGTAAGTGGCCCCGCGATCCGAGACGGGCCAATTGCTAGCATAGATCACGCGCGAATCGCCAAACGCATTCCAGACGAAATCTAGGTAGGGGCGATAGAATTCCAGGTCCTTCGGGGCCGGTTGCTTGCTGTGATGGGCCGCGCTTTCCACGAGACCAGAGATCTTGCAATAGACGTTGTCGTGATCGGCAGCCGCGCGAATCCCGTCGATCCAGCCCTGCGGCGGTCGATCGGCCGTGACCGGGACGTTGCCGATATGATTCTGTACGATCGTCAGGCTGGGCAGCCGCCGCGCCAACTTGGCGATCACCGCAGGCGTCTCGGGGCCACCGTTGACGTCGAGTGCCAGGCCGCGGTCGGCAAGCGCTTTGAGTGCCGCGAGGTCGTTGGCTTCGAGCTGCTTTTTCAACAGCCCGACCGAGATCCGGATGCCACGAAACAGCGGGTTGGCGGAGAACCGAGCCAGGTGTTTGTCGAAGTCGGGTTGGTCGGGATCGATCCGGCCGACAATCCCTAGGACAAACGGATCGTCCGCCGCCAATTCGAGCAGCCACGCGTTGTCTTCCACCCATGCGCTCGCTTCGACGATCACCGTCCCGGTCACCGGCCGGTATTGCTTCAGCTCACGCAGATGTTTCGGCAAGACGGTTCGGTAGAGCGGACCCGGTCCGGGCCAAGGCACTCCCTGTGGCCGACTTGGATCGTAGAAGTGCGTATGGCAATCGATGATCTCCAGCGGCGGATCGCTTTCGGCTGCGTCGCTGGTGCCAAGACACAGCCCGGTCAACGCAACGGCACCGCTTTGCAAGCAACCGCGGCGCGAGATCGTCGACGTTTTGGGAGACTCTATTGAATTGGGATTCATGGGGATCTCGCGGTTTAGCGATTGAAGATGAACTCGGTTGAGTTTAGCAGACTCCAGAAGATGTCTTCGTAGGCGTGGGCGTCTTTCTTCTGATCGCCGATCAGACCCAGCAAACCGGACATCTCTTCGGCGGTCGGTTGGCGACAGAGAGCGGTGATGAACATCTGTTGAATGATTTCTTCCGGCGTTTCGCCATCGGCGATCTGCTTTCGGAATCGTCCGTTGGCATACAGACGCCCTTGAACCGTCGAGCCAACGCTCAGGTTTAACGTTTGCGACAACGTCGGTTCGGTCTTGGTGTCGCAGACGCAGACCGAATTGCGCCCCGCACGACCAAACGTCTTAAAGAAGTCGCCACCGAAATTTGGACGTTCGGTCGATCCTCCGGAGACCGGAAACGACTGGACCGCTCGGGTTCCTTGAGGATGTCCGTCGGGCGTCCCGGGCATGCCGGTGACATCGTTGATCGTATCCCACAGCACATCGGCTCGCAGTCGTCGCAGATGCATGTGCGAGAACTGTCGGGTGTCCAAGCGATTCGAATCGTTTGGCGTGGTGCTCAGTTGATAGACGCGGGAATTGCAGATGTCGCGGACGAGGCTTCGAAGATCGAAGTTCGAATCGACAAGACGATCGTTCAACGCATCCAACAGCGGCGCGTTGACCGGCGGATTGCTGACGCGAATATCGTCGACCGGTTGGATCACCCCGCGTCCCAGGAAGTGTGCCCAGATGCGATTGGCCAGGTTGCGGCTGAACATTTCGTTCTCCGGCGATGTCAGCCAATCGGCGAGGGCTTGCCGCGGATCGCCGTCGTGTTCGGCTGGATCGACGGTGCCGAGCGCTCTGGGCGGCATCGGGCGTTGATCGACGACGTGTTTGGCGGGGGGAGCCGATGTGTCGTAGAAGATCCGCCGTTCGCGAGGTTCGACCCCCGGCTTGCGTTTCACGCCGGAGAAGAAGCTGACGAAGCTATAGTAATCGTCTTGGGTCCAGCGATCGAAAGGATGGTTGTGGCACTCGGCGCACTGGATTTGAATCCCCAGGAAGACCTGCGAGAAATCGGCCGCAAAGACCTTCGGTTCAAAACGCGGTTTATGCTGCAGCATCGTGTAGAGATTTGCAGGGCCGTTGGTCAGGTTGCTCCCCGACGCCGCGACCATCTCGGCGACAAATTCGTTTAACGGACGTCCCGACGCGATCTGCTGGCGGATCCATTTTTGGAACATCGTCGCCGCTTTCAGGTGGGTTCCCACGGGAGCGTAGTTGCCGCCGATGATCCGCAATTGTTCGCTCCACAGCGTCGTCCAATAGTCGGAAAACTCATCGCTTTGCAACAGTTCATCGATCTTTTTCTCGCGTTTCCCCGGATCGTTATCGTCCATAAATGCATGGTATTCGTCGGGCGTCGGCGGCCGAGCGGCGAGGTCGAGCGTCACGCGGCGCAAGAATGTCTCGTCGTCGCACAGCTCCGATGGGACGATCCGCAGCTTCTGCAGTCGGTCGAAAACCAGGTGATCGATGTAGTTGTTTTCAGGTGGATTGGGCCACTGAAAGCCTTTGCTAGGAGGCAAGACAATCACTTCGGCACCGACAGTAAAGCGGCTGTAGCGGGCGAAGACGTTGGTGTCCCCCGGCTTAGCGGCAGTGATGAAACCGTCGTAATTGATGTCGGCGACGCTGGCGTTGTTGCTGTGGAACAGCGCCAACGAAGTGACGTCGCGCTGCGTTCCATCGCTGAAGTTCGCCAGCACGCGCAGCGACGATTCGGCGCCGGATGTTTCAAACACAAACGCATCTTGCGACAGTTCCAATCCAACCGCTTCGGCCACCTCCCCTTCATCATCGGGAGCTCGGGCGGCGATCCAGCGGTGCAGCGTTTCGTAATACGGGCTGTCGGTGTCGAACAATTTGCCTCCCGAATGCGGCACCGCGCCGGTTGCTTTCTTTAGCAGCAGACTCTGTTCGGGGATCGCATAATTCAATCGCCGGCCGACCATCTCCCCGGTGATCCGGTGGTAATCGCCACGGACGTCGTATCCGAACAGCGACAACATGAAACCGTCCTTCCCTTGAGCCGCTCCGTGGCAAGCGCCCGAGTTGCAGCCGGTGCGGAACAGGATCGGCATGATGTCCTTGCGAAAGCTGGGGACTTCGGGCGAAGCGGCCTGCAGCAGCGACGTGGTCAGGATGGCAATGCTGAATGCGAGTGTGCGTTGAATGTTCATCGTTGATTTTTTTGAGAGGGAATCGGAGGAGGTCGCCAATTCAAACGCGGTGGTTTCGTTTTACTGAGGGCGTGCCGCAGGCGGGCCAACTCGAATCTGAGTCGGCAGGACGCTTTGTTGTTGTGTGGTTACAGCTTGGGGTCGATCCGCAAGCTGGCTTGGCCTGCGCCTTGCACGATCGTCTGCCCAGCGACGGGGACGGACAGCTGACATCGAAGTCCGCCGACCTTGCCCAGCAGCGCTTCATCGGTCGCTTGTAATTGGAAGACCAGTTCCTTGGAGTCCTTGGTCAGCGTCGGTTGCGGATCGACAACACTCACTCCCTTAGGAAGTCCCTGCAATTGAACGGTCGCTTCCCCTTCAAACTCGCTTTGGTGCTTCACCTTCCAAATAAACGGTTTGGTTTCCCCGCGGCGGACCGATTGGACATCGGCTGTCAATTGGACAAACGGAGCGCTCACGTCCAGTTCGAGAATATCGGAAGAGACACGAATGTGACCGGGGCCCAAGTAAGGTTTGATCGAATCGTTGATCGTGCTGGCGATCACGACCAACGGCGATTTGCCCAAGGGGGGACGCCCTTTTGCCGCCAGGGTGAGCGTTCCGGAGTTCGAACCGCTGGGGATGATCACCGGTGGCGATGAACTGATCGTAGGGTGAACGTAGCCGGTTTCCAGCAGCACTGGGCCGTCGAAACCATCGTGGCGAACGATCTCGACATCGATATTCAGTTCGCCACTTTGCACCAGAGAGACCTTGGGGCTTTCGACGACAAGCGAGAAGGGAGCTGGATCGGTGACGCCCATCATATATTGATCGACTCGCACCGCACGCCAGGCATCGCCGCCGGAGTGATTGATGAACGGAACGTTTTGTTGGCAACGGGTGTCGATGGTGGCGTCCGAATCGATCGGCCGGGCTTCCAACGTGAAGCTCGCTCCGGTCAGCGGAGCATCGGCTTCGGCAATTAATTGCACCGGCCACTTCCCCGCACCGGCGTTCAGTGGAGGCGAGACCATTCGGACTCCTTGGGGCAATCCGTGCGCGATGAATTCGAACGGGCCATCGAATGCGTTCCATTGGCCTTTGGGCAACGAGACGTTAACGGTCCAGCGGTTGCCGCGCGGGATGGCGAAGCCGGAGACACGCATGCTTTCGGTCCAGTCGAACGTGGCGCTAGCCAACATCGTTTGCACGATCGTCTGCGGCGGTTGAATCTCGATTCGATAGACTCCCAATTCGCCGTCATTGCCGCTGGGATCGGAGACTTCCAGCTGGTATTCGCCATCGGCGGCCGGTTTCCAAAGCACGCTTGGATCCAGCACCGACGTCTGCCCACCGCGAGCCCGGTACTTGGTGCCAAAGGTGCCGCGTTCTTCCAAGGTTGCATCGTCGGCTTCCAATTCGATTTTGCCCAGCGTCCCGTCGTCACCGATCGGGCGAATCACGATCTTGGTGTCCATCGGAGAACCAAGCGTCGCGGAGAAGAGCCGAATGTGCAGCGGTTCCCCTTTCTTGACAGTGAATCGGTATTGATCCCGATCATTGCGTGCATCGATCATCCCGTTGATCGCGATCGGCAGTTGCGGAACTTCCGTCACGTCCGCGGTCGCATCTTCGATCAGGTTGGGGAAGTCGCTGGCACTTAATTTGATCGGCGACGGCCCACCGTCATAATGATCGAACAACCCTTCGGTCTCGGGCACCTGAACCGAATGGTTGTAGCTGCCGGCTGGATCGCCAAGTAGAACGACATCCTGCTTGGTTCCCACCGGCCCGCCTGGCGGAAACGCGAGGATCGGTCGCCGATTGTTGCCGACATGCAAGCAGTACGTCGTCGTCGATGGCTTATACGCCGAACGCGTCACCTCGACAAAGACAAAGCCTTCGCGCGGGGCGATGATCGACAAAATCGGGTCCTGCACGTGCAGCAGGTTGTCGTCGTTGGAACCCAGTTCTTTCCCCTTTTCATCGAGGATCCGCAGCGCCAGATCGAACTCCGCATCACCGTAATGAACGTCGGCAATCCGGGCCGAATCCAGTTCGACCGAGACGTGTTGGCCGGCCTTGGTTGGCACGCGATAGATGTCGACGTCGGGGCGCCGCCCGCCCGCTTGAAGTCCCAAAACGGAGACATTGGGAGTGATCGATTTTGCGGTTTCGAGCGTGTCGTTGCTGTGGTGTTCGGTTTCCTCTTCGTCGATGATTGGAAACGGAGAGACGTGGAAAGTGCCAATGCATGTCAGTTCGGTCGCCGTCAACAGCCGAAACGGGTGCTCGCCCAGCGGGCAGTCCTCCGCAATTTCAAACTGACAAACGACAGCTTCTTCGATCCGTCCCCCGTGCATCAAACCGCGTCTTTTGGGCGGTTCATCGGCGGTCCGAACGTTCACCGCGCGGATGCCCGGTTTGTAGAAAATGATCTCGCGGGGATCGCCGATCGAAACGCCAACGATCGTCACATCGACGGTCGTTCCACGCTGGCCGATGCGCGGCGAGGTTCCTTCGAGGTTCTTCGTCATGGCGGACGCCTGTTGCGCGACGATCAGGCATCCGATGATGGCAAGCGTTCGGTTGAGAATATGCATGGTTCGGTCGTTGGATTGAATGGGGGCGGGGGCATCGCCAGGACATTGCGGACATTGGCGATGGCCAAACTTGCGGGATCGGAACTCGACGTGCAGCTAGGCGAGCAAGCCGTGGACCAGTTTGCCTTCTTTGACGATTTCGATCGGGCGGGTTCCGAAGGCCAACAGTTCCTTGGAACCATCGATTCCCAGTTGGTGGTAGATCGTATGCAGCAGATTTTCCAACGGGACCGCATCGCGAGCCGGTTCGGCACCGGTGGCATCGCTGACACCGTACATCTGACCGCGCGTAAATCCACCGCCGGCGATCAGGTTCGAATAACAGCGGGCCCAGTGGTCGCGGCCTGCGTCGCTGTTGACCTTCGGCGTGCGACCGAATTCCGTGGTGACCCAGAAGATCGTCGTGTCTAGAAGACCGCGACGATCCAGGTCGGTGACCATGCCGGCGATCGCGGCGTCCAGTGCTGGCATCTGGTCCAGCGTGTTGCTGCGAACATCGACGTGACAATCCCACGCCCCGTAGTTCACCGTAACGAAACGAACTCCCGACTCCACCAACCGCCGCGCGACGATCAATCGTTCGGCCAACCCCTTGGGATGGAAGCGGTTGTCGGGGCCTTTGAGCCCCACGACATCGCTGCCATAAAGTTGCCGGGTCTCTTCGGTTTCATCATCCAACGAGAACGCGGCTTGCGCCTGGGCCGAGGTGAGCACGGTGTAAGCTTGTTTGTAGAAATCGTCCATCGTGTCCAACGTGCCACGGTCGGCTTCCAATTGGCGGATCCGTTGTTCGACGATCTGACGTGCCGATTGGCGGCGATCAAAACGCTCCATCGAGACGTTTTTGGGAATCGAGAAATCTTTGACCTGATATCCGCGGGCGCCCGGGTCCGAATCGGTCTCGAACGCGCCGTAAGTACTGCTGAGGAAACCAGTTCCGCCAGCGAAGGCGTTCTGGTTTGGGATCGCGACATAGGGTGGAAGCTCGCCACGTTTGCCCAATTCGTGCGAAACGACGCTGCCCATTTGAGGGAAATCGATCACGGCGGTGGGGGTGTATCCGGTGAACAGATGATAAGTCGCTTGTTGGTGATCGGGGATCCGGCCGACGACGCTGCGAATCACCGTCAACTTGTCTGCGACCGCGGAGGTGCGGGGAAATGTGTCGCTGAGAATGTCGCCGGTGTTGGTCTTCATCACGCCAAACTGGCCGCGGATATCGATCGGCGCTTCGGGTTTTGGGTCGAGCGATTCCTGTTGTTGGAGACCGCCACCCAAGTGCAGTTGGATCACGCTGAGCGCTTTGGCTTCGCGTTTTTGTCCAGCGACTTGAGTGAACGCTTTGCTTTCGGCAGCTTCCATCCGAAGCATGTCGGCCATCGACAATCCCAGCGCGCCGCACACGCCGGCTTGAAGAACTTTGCGTCGAGAGGTGAGTGTTTTGTTCATAGGGAAATCCTTGTTGGGGCTTCGCTGGGCAAGGTTTGGAAGACGCGAGGAGTGAGCTATTTCGAAAGCGGCCAGAAGTGAACGTTTCCGGTTAGATCGCCGGCAATGACTTTCGCATCGCTGGATGCGGCGACGCTAATCGGCAGTCCCGTGGTTAGTTTGAACGATCCCAGCGGAGTGCCGTTGGGTTTCCATGTCCGCACGTGTTGGTCGCGTCCACAGGAGATTAGGTTACCGCTGGCGTCGAACCGTGCCGAAAGGATTCCGTTGGGTATTTCGCCGTAGGGAACGTCGACGGGACGTGTCGGTGGGTGTGCTTTGCCACGATTGACCACGGGAAAACCGTCGCCGGCATCCCACCAGATCAGCGAGCCATCTTCGCCGGCGGATGCTAACAACTTGCCATCGCTGCGCCAGTCGAGCGAGGTCACCGTCGCTTTGTGTTCGGACAGATTTAATAGGATCCCGCCGCTGGCAGCGTCCCACAAATGAATCGCTCCGGTGCGGTCGCCGCTTGCCAATTGATGCCCCTCGGGGCTGAAGGCCAACGATGTGATCCAGTCGGTGTGCTTTTCCAGTTTGTGTTGCAGTTTCCCATCGCTCGTCGAATAGACTTTCACAACTCGGCCGGTTCCGCCCAACGCGACCAAGGTTTGGTCGGCGCTGATATCTGCGGCTAGAACCGCGTCGATCTCGTCGCCGATTTCGGCCAGCCGCCGGCCGGTCTTCACATCGAACAACACGACGCGTCCCGATTCGACGGGCCGTCCGCCGGCAACCATCAACAGATTTCCGTCGCGGCTGAACCGGATCACGTGTGGTTCGCCATCGGGAAACGGCAACTTGCCGATCTCTTTTTCGGTTTCGGTGTTGAACAACCGGATATGGTCTTGCGCCGCGACGGCGACAAAGGGTGCCCACGGGCTGGCGGCCATCGCCAACACGGGCAACGGATTTACTAGCTTGGGAACGGAGATCTCCGGCAGCGCTTCGGGCATCGCGGGAGATTCGGGGCGGCCGCCGGCACCCGCGGCCGGCTGGAAACTGATGTCTCGCGATTTGGTCATCGACTTGCTGGTCGCCGATTCGCGTAAGCCCGAATCGATCCATTGCCGGATCAATTGGACCTCAGCATCTGGCATTGCGGGACTTTCCGGAGGCATGCGGATCGCGGGATCGGGATCGGTAATGATCTGAACCAACAGACTTTGGCTGGATCGTCCCGCCACGACCAACGCCCCGCCGCTGCCGCCACGCATCACGCCGGTGAAAGACTGCATATTAATGTCCGCTTGTTGGTCGTCATCGCCATGACATTTCAGGCAATACTTGCGGAGCAGTGGTTTGATGTGATCGTCGTAGTTCGGCGAATCCGCGGCGGCGGAAAACGATGCGAACAACAAGGCCATCGCAAAGGTGGAGATCAGGTATTTCATGGGTACTTCGTAAGTGTTTGCTATGGATGGCGAGCCGCTTGAGGTAGAGCGGGCACTTCCACGTTAAGTGTTGGGTTTTCGGGCTGCCATAATAAACTCGGGCGGCCACGTTGGACGTGAGCCAGGATTTCTTCGCGCGTTAGGGCCCGATTCCAAATCGCCAAGTCATCGATTCGGCCACGGAATGACCGTGAGGGTTGGTTGTTCATCGTCGCTGGAGGCAACCAATTGCCCAGCCGGCAATGCGCCAATGAAATTCGTTCTTCTTCGACTTCGCCGCGAAACATCGATTCGGTCACCAAGCTCCCATTCACATAAATCGAATGTTTTCGCGTGGGGAACGAAGCGATGGAGACGACGTGACACCATTTGTTTTGCGGCACCGGATTCCCCACCCAGCGGTAATCGCTTCGGTTGAAACCGACAATTCCACCCCGGGGGAGCCCAAACCGGGTCAATTGAAAATGCATGCCGCCGCGATGGGTTGCATTGGAGTTCAGGATCGCATTCATCTCATTTTCGTATCGATCCGATTTGATCCAGGCTGCGACCGAGATCTCTGGCGATTCAACCGGGATATTCAGTTGAACGAAGTCCGAATCGCGGTCGAACAACAGCGCCTCTTTGCCTGGCCAGCGTCCCGCGACCCAACGCGCTCCGGCGATTCGTCCATCGGGGACCTTTTCGGAGCGAACGATATTGGTGAGGATCGATCCATTGGCCTCTTTGACAAAGGGATACCATGCAATTAACCCCGGATTTTGCAGCATCTGCGTACGTTGTTCGCGCCATCGCATGAAACCGATGTGCTCGGGAGTCTGGTAGCTGTCGAGATCCAAAATCTCGCTATCGAGTAGGTTGCCGTCTTGGTAGCGCACCGATTCGCCACCAAAAACACTCCTCATTAGTTCGCCACTGGTACGAAGCACATTCACTTGCCCGTCAAAAACATGCAGCATGCTTTCGCCACCGTCATCGACCCGAACAGCAAACTCGGTACCGACATCCACAAAGTCGACTTCGGCGGTAACGATGGTGAAACCTTTGGCCGTTGGTGGGACCATGCCCCGAACTCGCCCCGCAGCCAAGCGGAAATGTTGTGGACTTTCGATCCGAAACTCCGAAGGGGATTGAACGACGAGATCGGATCCGTTGGTGAAACGCAAATGCACCACACCTTCCAGCAATTTGTAATCGCCCTGTTGGAAGCGAGTTCCGGTGGGAGCGCGACCTTTTTCGAAGCGGGCACCCGCCTGGTCCATCAACATCGCCATCGGCTGCGCCGTGGACAAGATTTTCTCTTCTTCCGCCGGGCGATTTTGTTTTTCCACCGCGGAAAAAGATGAACGCTCCCGGCGAATTGGGAATAAATGCGAGGCAACAGAGAGAATCGCGAAGAAAGTGGCAGCGATCGCGATCACCCAGGGCAACCAATCCCCACGACTGCGGGTTGGATGAATAGGCTGTGGGTGCTCAGCCGCCATTTCGGCATCGCGAAATTTCCAACTCAACGCCGCGTGTGTATCCAAATATTCCAAATACTCTCTCTGTCGAGAGGGATCGTTCCGCAACAGGGCTGACAATTCGGCGGCATCCGAACCATCCGCTGTACCGTTGATCATCGCATTGGCAAGAATTTGCCATCGGGATGGATTATTCATTGGGGGCCCTCCCCTGCCAAACGTGCGGTGACACATTGGTGCAGCGCCGTTCGAATTCGATCCAATTGTTTGTAGATCGCATTGGGTGTCGCGGAGCGGCCGGCGATTTCCGCAACAGATCGTCCGGCATAGTAGCTTTCAAGTACCTCGCGATTTCGAGGAGTCATTCTTTGCAAGCAGTTCTCGATAGCATCGATCCGTTCGTCGGATCCCCGTTCCATTTTCATGCTTTCGGTCGACAAGCTAACGATCACGTCGGGGGCTAAATGAAGCTGAGAATTCTGGCGTTTGCGATAGAAATTACGAACATGATTGTGAGCGATACCGCAGGCCCAGGGGACAAAATCCAAAGCGGGGTCGTAGCGATCCCATTGCTCCCAAAGTGTGAGGCAAGTCTGTTGAAACAAATCCTCTGCATCGGCCCGATTGGGGACCAATGACACAATGTACCGATAGACGCGTTGCTGATTTTTAACCACGCGTTCGGCGAACTGTAAATGACGCTGAGTATCCAGGACCGCGACCACAAATAGGTAGAGGGGGGGGGCAAGTCGATCAAGGCACATCGGTGCCTACATCCAAGTGTTGTCCCAATCGTCCCAAGATTAGCCATGATAGTAGGCGGAATCGAAGATAAAACTCCTTCGGCCCCCAATGATTGGCGGAGAAGGCAACCGCAGCGTCAAAAGTAGGGTCTCGAAGGGACGCGGCCGTCGATAGGTTTGTCCGATGCGCACGAAAAAACCCGCTCAGGCTAATGAAAGCCTGAGCGGGTGATTGTGTATGCTGATTCAAATCGATCCTAAAAGCCAGATCGCAGGAGTATACCGACGATGCGGGCGACGCAACCAATGGAAAGACCATTGGAGCGACGGATCGATACGATCAGCGCACGAAAAAACCCGCTCAGGTTGGCGAAAACCTAAGCGGGTCTTTGTGACTATTGGTGGTGTGCCTCTTGCGAGGCGACTCTTATTGATAGCTTGAGATCGTTATCCACGGTATGAAATACAGAGGTCACCCAATGTAAATCAGAAATCCTTAGAAAGGAGGTGATCCAGCCGCAGGTTCCCCTACGGCTACCTTGTTACGACTTAGTCCCAATTGTCGAGCTGACCTTAGACGCCTGCCTCCCTTGCGGGTTAGCTCGGCGGCTTCGGGCCCTCCCAACTTTCGTGGCTTGACGGGCGGTGTGTACAAGGCTCAGGAACACATTCACCGTAGTATGCTGACCTACGATTACTAGCGATTCCGGCTTCATGCAGGCGAGTTGCAGCCTGCAATCCGAACTGAGGCGCACTTTTTGAGATTTGCTCCACCTCGCGGTATTGCTTCTCTTTGTATGCGCCATTGTAGGACGTGTGCAGCCCTGGTCATAAAGGCCATGAGGACTTGACGTCATCCCCGCCTTCCTCCGGTTTGACACCGGCAGTCTCTTTAGAGTCCCCGGCATTACCCGCTGGCAACTAAAGACAAGGGTTTCGCTCGTTAAGGGACTTAACCCGACATCTCACGACACGAGCTGACGACAGCCATGCAGCACCTGTGTAAAGGCTCCCCGAAAGGCACCCTCCGCTTTCACAGAGGTTCCTAAACATGTCAAGACCAGGATAAGGTTCTTCGCGTAGCCTCGAATTAAGCCACATCCTCCACCGCTTGTGTGAGCCCCCGTCAATTCCTTTGAGTTTCAGCCTTGCGACCATACTCCCAGGCGGAGCACTTAACGCTTTCGCTACGGCCGGGAGGATGTGGAAGTCCCCCCAGCCCAGTGCTCATCGTTTACGGCTAGGACTACCGGGGTATCTAATCCCGTTCGCTCCCCTAGCTTTCGTGCCTCAGCGTCAGAAAAAGCCCAGTGTGCCGCTTTCGCCACCGGTGTTCCTGATAATATCAACGCATTTCACCGCTCCACCATCAGTTCCGCACACCCCTGCTTTCCTCAAGCCTCACGGTTTCGGGCGCAGTTCCACGGTTGAGCCGTGGGATTTCACACCCGACCTGCAAGGCCGCCTACGCACGCTTTAAGCCCAGTGATACCGAATAACGTTCGTACGGTTCGTATTACCGCGGCTGCTGGCACGAACTTAGCCCGTACTTCCTCTGAAGATCGGTCAAGTATAAGAGATAACTCAAATACATTTCCTCCCAACTGACAGCGGTTTACAACCCGAGGGCCTTCATCCCGCACGCGGCGTCGCTTGGTCAGGCTTTCGCCCATTGCCAAAGATTCTCGACTGCAGCCACCCGTAGGTGTCTGGGCAGTGTCTCAGTCCCAGTGAGCCGGGTCATGCTCTCACACCCGGTACCCATCTCAGCCTTGGTGGGCCATTACCCCGCCAACAAGCTAATAGGAAGCAGACTGATCCTTGAGCGGAATCACACCATTTGATCCGAAGATGTTATCCAGTATTACTGCCGGTTTCCCAACGCTATCCTGGTCTCAAGGGCACATATCTACCCGTTACTCTCCCTTTCGCCGCTCCTCCATCTAGCAAGCTAGACTTGTCGCGCGACTTGCATGCCTAATCCACGCCGCCAACGTTCATTCTGAGCCAGGATCAAACCCTTCAATTGTATGCATAGACCAGAACCGAAGTTCCGATCGTGGCTAACCAAAGTAGTTTAAGCTGAACTCGCCGGGTTGGTCATCCCGGCAAAAACTTTTCGCCATTAGTTAAAAACTAACGGTCTCAAAGCTGAACTCAATAAGAGTTTCACCAACCAAATTGTCAAAGATCAAGGTTTTGTCTCAGTGCTGACTCGTGTGAGTCAGGTGATTCGAATATCTTAGTTGTTACTTAAGTTATCGTCAAGAGCCTGAGGACTCTTGAGTCAAAACTTTCAAGAAAGTTTTGACTCGTGTTTTGTTTTATGTCAGCGAGAGTTAGTAGCTCGGAAGTGATCGTTTCGTGATTCGCTTCTGTGCTGCCCTCGTTGGCATGGCAGAAATTTACAGGGTGTTCGCTGTATGGACAAGGGGCGTTTAAGAGATTTTGGCGAAATTTGTGCGTAAGAGTCGTTTGGGCCTGCAATTTGCCTAGCGAACCGTTTTGAAGTTTGTTTGCGAGTTATTCGAAGACGCGGCTTCCGTCCAATAATGTTGGCAGATTGGCCCAGACGATCCGCAAAAGATCCTTATCGAGACCCAGTTCAGCGAACACTTTGACGGTGGGGACGGCAATTTCGTGATGCCCCGTCGCGGTTACCGCGGCTCGGCTACATAGATAGTCGGCGATTGCGAGACAGCAGTTGGCGGCTGGGATCGGTTCGTTGGGATTGGTTCGGGGAGACGGCGGTTGCGTGATTTGCAGGATCTCGTTTGGGAAGCCCCACTGTGACAGGATCGCTTCGCAGAGGGTGTTTCGGTCGGTTCCGAACCAAATCGTTTCGATTTGACGCCCCGGGACTTTTCCCCGGCTGGCGGCCAGCCAACGACAAAACCGTGGCGGAGTTAGTTTTTCAAAGACTAACAGTCCGAAGTCGTGCAGCGCACCAGCAAGCAATAAGTCGGCGGGGTTGGCCTGCCCCGATGTTCGAGCGATGAAAGATCCGACGACGCCGACCGCCATGCCGTGTTTCCATAATCCGTCGCGGCTGTAGCGGCCGATCGTCAGCGGCGGGGAATAGTAATCGCGGATCGTCGCCAGGAAGGCGAGGCGCAGCAGATGGTTGGCGTCGATCACCAAAGCCGCCGCGTGCAGCGAAGTGAATGTTGCGGACCAATTGAACAACGGCGAATTGCACCAGGCGAGCAAGCGGTTGTGCAATGGCGAATCGGGGGCGATCCGCGAGAGCAGGCCGTCGAGATCGGCGGTTTCGAAGTGACCGTTGCGGATCAGCCACTGGGCTTCCGGAGCGAGTGGGAATTGCAGATGGCCGCGATCGACCAAGCTTTTGAGTCGATCGGTGGTTGGGGGCGTCGTTGCAGTGCTCAAACGAAGGTGCTCTGTGAATCGGGGCGTTGAATCACGTGTCACATGCGAATTCCGGAACGGCTCCCGCGGGATTTGGTTCTGCGGGGTGTGCCGGTTGGGCAAGCGGCGGTGCCGTTCCAGGAGTTTCGCTTTGTGAAATAACCTAGGTCATCGATCGGAACCGGAGTTGTTAAGTTTGCTTGGTGCATTTTTGTGAAGTAGTTTTCGCTGTATCGATTGTCGGTGCCTTTGGGTGGTCCGGCATGGCGGAATGGGTTGCGATCAGGCATTGTCGCCCTGCGATCGCAAATCTTTGGAGAGTGCACGTGGTTTCAACAGCTCGGCAGCAAAATTCTGACAGCAAGCTCGATGCGTTGCTGGCAAAAATCCATGGACTGTCCGATGGGGCGGCGAGTCAGCCGCCTCCTTTGGTTCCTGAATCGTCGTCCCCGCCGAAGGTCGACTCCGCAGGGGTGGCCAGGCCTCCCGACGGAGGTCAGTCGCCGGCAAGTGCCCCGGCCCAGCCATCGCGTCCGGCGGTCGCCTTTAATTTCGAACCGAGTCGTGACGAACCGTGGCGGCCTGGCGAAATCCGGTCGTTGAGTGAATCGCGGATCTCCGAAACGCTACTCGAACAGATCACGATGCGGTATTTGCTGAACGCCGGTGAAGCCGATGGGCGGGCGATCGCAGATCAATTGCAGTTGCCGTTTCGGCTCGTCGAGCCGGGGCTCAATCGAATGAAGATGGAGCAGACGGTCGCTTACCGGTCGTCGACTGCTACGGGGGACTATCTATATATATTGACGGAAAGCGGTCGCGATCTAGCCCGCAGGTATGTCGAGGACTGCACCTATTATGGTGCATGCCCGGTGCTCCTGTCCGAATATGTCGCCAGCGTGAAGCACCAAACCGTCGAAGGGCAGCGGCCTCAGAAAGCTGACCTGCTGAGAGCGTTTTCGGATCTTTTGATCAACCCCAGGATGCTCGAGCGGTTGGGGCCAGCGATCAACAGCGGTCGTGGGATGTTTTTGTTCGGGTATCCCGGCAACGGCAAAACCAGCATCGCCGAACGCGTCACGTCCGCCTTTGGCAAGTACATTTGGATTCCACGTTCGATCTTTGTCGACGGCGAAATCATGCGGGTCTATGACCCGATGAATCATGAATTGGCGATGCCAGAGAGCGGCGGCGGGCTGTTGAGCGATTCGGCGTTTGACAAACGCTGGGTGCGGATCAAGCGGCCCACGATTGTGGCGGGGGGCGAATTGACGATGGACATGTTGGAAGTCAAACGGAATCCCGAAAGCAATATCAGCGAAGCGTCGATGCAGCTGAAAAGCAATTGCGGCACGTTGGTGATCGACGATTTCGGGCGGCAACGGATGCGGGTCGATGAATTACTGAACCGCTGGATTGTTCCGCTGGAGAAGCGTTACGACTATCTGAATATGGCTAGCGGCAAGAAGATCCAGGTGCCGTTTGATCAGCTGGTGATTTTCAGCACCAATCTGGAGCCGAAAGATCTTGTCGACGACGCCTTTCTGCGGCGTATCCCTTATAAGATCGAGGTGACCAACCCTGCCGAAGCTGATTTTCGCAAACTGTTCGAGATCATGTGCAAGGTCACCAAGATCCCGTACAAGCCCGAACCGATCGACTACCTTATTAAGAAGCACTACCTGCCGGTGAATCGTCCGTTTCGCAATTGCCAACCCCGGGATCTCTTATTGCAGGTCCGCAATTACTGCATGTATCACGGCAAACCGATCGAATTGTGCAATGAATACTTCGACTTTGCCGTCGATAACTACTTCTCGGTGATGTGATTTCCCTCTTTCACCATGGGCATTCTTGGTAACCCGGCGCGTCAGCGAGGCACCGCGTGAATTCCTCGCTTACGCGTCGGGTTACCATTCCCTCGGGCGTTCCAGTTTGAAACACTGATTTGCCCTCCCTCTTCCACCGCAGGGGGGGGCTTGTTTCACGAGATCGCTTCGCGGACCAACGATTCGAAGTCGAGTTCGAGCTGTTGGTCGGATTCGCTGCCGCCGAGTTCGCGATACATCATGCTCGGTTGGATGTCGCGACTGTTCTGATATTTGCTGCAGTACTCTTCGACATCGCCGCAGATCTCGTGGTACATGATCTGGCAGATATCGATCCCGGGATAGATTCGGATCGGTTGGACGGTGTAGATCTCCAGGGTCCAGTAGCCGCAGAATCCGGCGTCTCCAAAACCTGTGGTCACGTGGACGAACAGGCCCAGTCGCCCGAGCGACGATCGGCCTTCGATCATCGGAACCAGGCCGCGGGTTTCAGTCCACTCAGACGTTCGCCCCAGATAGAGGCAGCCCGGTTGCAACACAAAACCATCGGCGGGGATCTCCAGTCGCCGATACCGGTTCGGCTGCCGAATGTCCAACACCACCTCTTCGTAAACCAGCAGTTCGTCGTGCAGCGACAGATTGCAACTGTTGGGGTTCAGTTTGTCGTCGTCGAAGGGTTCGATGACGATCTGTTTTCCGATCCGCGACCTAATTTCTTCGCCCGATAGAATCATGCGATCTTTGCTCCGAGAAGGTCGGCGGCCAGGTGAGTGGGAGGGAAGCGTTGACCGCAGATGTTAATTCTCAGGCATCCGGGGACCCGATGTCAACTAATCGGCCGGGCGAAACCTACCCGATTTCCAAAACAGGAATCCTTGGGGACCGGAGAATGTATGTGGTACACTTCCAATGGTTCCTGCGGTGGCAGTGTTCTCGCCGATCTGGGCCGCGTAGAATAAATGAAGCGATTACAGCAACTGAAAGTGCTTGTTTCGATTTTGTATCGAAGAGCGATTAAATAAACCCTGTGGAGTGCGTAGCGTGAGTTCAACGAATCCCTATCAATTTGAGACTGGCCAAGCGGGAATGGGCGGCAACATGATGGCTGCGTTTGCCGAGGAATCGGCTCGCGCCGGCTTCATTCGCAAGACGTATCTCCATCTCGCCGCAGCCGTCTTGGGCTTTGTCGGCATCGAAGCGCTGCTGTTGACCGCGGTTCCCGCTAACACGATGGAAATGATCGTCACGCGGATGGTTACCGGTTATGGGTGGTTGATCGTCTTAGGGGCGTTCATGGCGGTCAGTTGGATGGCTCGCCGTTGGGCCGAGAGCGGCGCGTCGCCGGGGATGCAGTACATGGGGCTGTCGCTGTACGTCGTCGGTCAGGCGATCGTCTTTTTGCCGCTGTTGTACATCGCGATGCGATTCGACCCCCAGACACCTGTGATCGCAGGAATGTTGACAAGCATCGTCTTTTTTGGACTGACAGCGTTTGTCTTTGTGACCCGCGTCGACCTTAGCTGGATGGGCAAGATCCTGTTCATGGCCGGGTTGGTCGCGATGGGAGCGATCGTTTGCGGCATCATGTTCGGTTTCTCGTTGGGGATCTTCTTCTCGGTGATCATGGTCGCCGTTGCGTCGGGCTACATCCTCTATGACACCTCCAACGTGCTACACCATTACCGAACGGATCAATATGTCGCCGCGTCGCTGGCTCTGTTTGCTTCGGTAGCACTTCTGTTTTGGTATATCCTGCAGTTGGTGATGTCGTTTTCGTCGAACGATTGATCGACGACGACGCTCGCTTAGCGGGAACTTTCATTTTTATGCGACCACTCTCGTAGTGGTCGTTGGTCAGGGGCAGTGTCTGGGGACAGCGATTAAACAATGTCCGATATCGAAAGTCTGACGCGATTGCCCGATCATTTTGATGGGACGGTTCGTCTGTTCCCGCTGCCTGGGGTTGTCAGTTTTCCGCATGTAATGCAACCGCTGCATATCTTTGAGCCGCGTTACTGCGATTTGTTGACCGATACCTTGGCATCGGACCGATTGATCGCAATGGCGACGCTGGCCAGTGGTTGGGAGCCCGATTACGAAGGCCGTCCGGCGTTGGAAGAATTCGCCTGTATCGGGCGGATTGTTTCGCATACGCCGACCGACGACGAGCGTCACAATATATTGTTGCTAGGGATTCGGCGGGTGCGGATCTTGCAAGAAGTGGTCACCAACCAGACCTATCGGATGGCGAAGGTCGAGGTGTTGGACGACGTCTATTCGCCGCAAGCCGCTGCCGATCGTCCGCTGTTAAAGCGATCGTTGTTGGAGGAGTTTCGGAAATACATTCCCGAATCCGCGCTCGCGCAGGAGAACTTTAGCCAATTGTTGGACAGCCAGATGCCGTTGGGGATCGTCAGCGACATCATCGCCTACACCGTTGGTATTCCCGTTTCGCAGAAGTTGAAATTGTTGGCCGAACTCGATGTCGATCAGCGGGCAAGAAAGCTGATCGCGGCACTCGCTCCGTCGCAGAAGCAAGTTGAAGTTTCGGAGCCGGAAAACGAATCGCTCTCGTCAGGATTTCCGCCGCCGTTCAGTCGAAACTGACTGCATAGATCCTGGCCCCTGAGAGTTGACGGTTTGATATGGACGCCGACAGTACACGATTGCAAGCCGATCTGCGTGGCATCATCGAAGGGGATGTGCTGTGTGAGGATGTGCATCGGCAGATCTACGCCAGCGATGCGAGCATCTATCAATTGAAGCCCGCCGGCATCGTTCGCCCGCGGTCGATGAATGACATCGCGTCGTGTGTGCAATATGCCCGCGAGCACCATCTTTCGATCCATCCCCGCGGCGCCGGGAGCGGTTTGGCGGGAGAATCGTTGGGGCGTGGGATCATTCTGGATATGTCGCGGTACATGCGACGTTGGTACCGCTTGGACGATTCATTGATCCGCGTGCAGGCGGGGGTGGTGTTAGCTCAATTGAATCGCGAACTGGGGACGCATGGTCGTCTGTACGGTCCCGATCCGCAGGCCCGCAGCGTGACGACGATGGGAGGCGTTCTCTCTTTGGATGCTTCGGGCAGCCATTGGCTCCGTTACGGATCGGCTCGCGACACGGTGCAATCGATCAAAGTGGTCACCGCCACGGGGGAGATCGCTGAATTTTCCAGCCATCACCACGGATCGGGGGGAATCGCAGGGCGGTTGGCCAATGAGGTTACCGGGATCGCCAAACGGCATGCGGAGCAATTGGGAAAGCTTCGCGCTGGATCCCCTCACAATCATGGCGGCTATCGGTTGGATCTTGCCGTCACGGGAGATCAAGTGAACCTGGCCAGTCTGTTGGTCGGGGCCGAAGGAACGCTGGGGATCATCGCCGAAGCGACGGTCAGCACCGAACCGATGCCAACGCATCGCGGCGTCTCGCTGTTGTTCTTTCATCGCTTGGAGCATGCTGCTCGCGGAGCGTTATTGGCGGCCGGGCGTGGCGCAGCGGCTTGCGATCTGATGGATCGGCGACTGTTGGAGATCGCTCGGGAGACCGATCCGCGGTTCGAGCAATTGATCCCTCGCAATGCCGAGGCGATGTTGTTGGTCGAGTTCCAAGACGAACAACTGCCCGAGCTGCGATCTCGTTTGCGCGACCTCAACGATTGTTTGTGCCGGCAGGAAAAGCTGGCCTTTGGTTCGCGGATGACTGTCGAACGCCGCGAGCGCGATTTCTTTTGGCTGATCGTGCGTCGTGTGATCCCGCGACTGTATCGGTTGCGCGGCGATACGCGTCCGCTGCCGATCATCGAAGACATCGCGATCGAGCCTGCCAAGCTTCCCGATCTGATGGTCGAGCTGCAGAACATCTTAAAAGAGCATCAGGTCACCGCGACGATGTTTGCTCACGCCGGGCACGGGCATCTGCACATCCGCCCGTTCTTGGATCTGGCCGATCCCGGCAGCCCGCAGGTCCTGCGGGAATTGGCCGAGTCGATCTTCGAGAAGGTCTTGGAGTTTGGCGGCACGATCAGCGGAGAGCATGGCGCGGGGCTAAGTCGCAGTTGGTTCTTGCCGCGGCAATACGGATCGCTGTGGCCGGCGATGATCGCTGTCAAACGGGCCTTCGATCCGGCCGGTTTGCTGAATCCCGGCAAGGTCGTCGGTTTGCCATCGCAGGGGCCCGATGAGAATCTCCGCAACGTGACGGCGATGATTCAGATCGGTCAAGAGACGGAGCCGGACGAGGAGTCGGATGCCGATTCGGTCGCCGAGCCGATCGTGCCGCGGTTGCCGGTGCTGCAGTCGTGGAACGATGAGCCGATCGAGATGGCGACGCGCAACTGCAACGGTTGTGGGCGTTGCAAAACGCTGGCACCGAGTGAGCGGATGTGTCCTGTCTATCGCGTGCTGCCGATCGAAGAGGCGTCGCCACGGGCGAAAGCGAATCTGTTGCGCGGGGTCTTGGCCGGCGAGCTGTCGGTCGATGCGTTGGCGACCGACGAGGTCAAACAGATCACCGATCTCTGTTTCGGTTGCCATCAGTGCCGAATCGAATGTCCGGCGTCGGTCGATATCCCGAAGATCGTCAACGAGCTGCGCGGGCAATACGTCGCTACCAACGGACTGTCGGTCGCCGATTATTTGATGACTCGCATTGAATCGATAGCGCCGCTGGCCAGCCGCGTAGCAACGGTTTCGAACTGGGTGCTGAAGAGTCCGCGTTGGCGTTGGGTTTTGGAGCGGACGATGGGGCTGGCCCGAGGTCGCCGGATCACTCCCTACGCGAAGCTCAGTTTCATGCGTTGGGCGGCGAAAAAACGATTGACGCGGCCGCTGCAAAAAGGTGGCCCCAAGGTCGCCTATTTCGTCGACTACTTCGCCAACTGGCACGACCCCGAACTCGGCCAAGCGCTTGTCGAAGTGCTGCGGCACAATCGCGTCGGCGTCTACGTGCCGCCGAATCAATATTCGTCGATGATGCCGCGGATCGCGGCGGGTGATCTGAAAGGGGCGATGCACGCGGCGACTCACAATATTCGCATCCTGGCCGAAGCGGTTCGTCAGGGATACCAGATCGTCACGACCGAACCGACCGCAGCGCTTTGTCTGATCCACGAATATCCCAACCTTATCGACAGCGAAGACGCTCGCCTGGTCGCCGAAAACACTTACGATTCGTGCCGCTATCTGTGGGACATGCATCTGCGGAACGAGCTGTCGTTGGACTTTCGCCCGGTCGCCGCCAGCGTCGCCTATCACCAGCCGTGCCATGTTCGCGCTATCGATTCGGGCAAGCCGGCTCAGCAGTTGATGGATCTGATCCCCGGGCTGCGCGTTCAATCGATGGAGAAGGGGTGCAGCGGGATGGCTGGGCTGTACGGTATGAAACGGGAGAACTTCCGCAACAGCGTCCGCATCGGCTGGAATCTGATCAGCGGGATGCGGAAGGCTGATATTCAAGCGGCGTCGACCGAATGTAGCGCTTGCAAAAACCAGATCGAACACGGCAGCAACCGGACGACGCTGCATCCGATCAAGGTGATGGCCTACGCCTATGGGCGGCTTCCCGCTCTGACCGCTTTGGGTTAGAAGTTTATATAGACAGGCGTCCGTCCCGAGGTCCCCTGCCCTTCTGTCTCCATTTTTCCTGAGCCTTGTTTTTCGTCGATGACCGATTCTCCAAGCACGATCGAAGTGGCGATGTTTGCCGCCGCCCAGGAGTTGGTGGGATCGGATTCGGTGACGATAACGCTGCCCGCCGGCGCAACCGCTGGCGAGGTGCTGGTGCAACTGGGGCAGCGATGTCCGGAACTGCAAGGTCTTTTGCCCGCCTGCCGGTTGGCTGTCGATCTGCAGTACGTGGCGGCGGAGCATTTGATTGCGCCCGGTGCTCAGCTGGCGTTGATCCCTCCAGTCAGTGGAGGTTGACGCGTGCAACGGAAAGCCGAAACGCGAGTTGTTGTCGAATTGGTCGATGGGCCGATCGAGAACGAACCGATCTTGGAATCGCTGTCGGATCTCGACGCCGGTGCTCACTGTCTGTTTCTGGGGAAGACGCGCCGCCGAACGGCGGACAAAGAAACCGACTATCTGGTCTACGATGCCTATCGTCCGATGGCGCTGGCTGAACTGCGCCGCTTAGCCGATGCGGCGGCGGACCGCTGGCAATTAAAACGCGTCGTTGTGATCCATCGTTTGGGACGGGTCGATCTTGGCGAGGCGAGCATCGCGATCGCCGCTAGCAGTGGGCATCGCCGAGAGGTTTTTGAAGCGATCCCTTGGCTGTTGGATGAGATCAAGTCGGACGTGCCGATCTGGAAACAAGAGCATTGGTCCGATGGGCTGACGGAGTGGGTGCATCCATGAACCAACGGATCTATTTGGATAACGCAGCGACCAGCTGGCCGAAGCCGCCGGGAGTGGCGGAGGCGATCGCGGCGGAGATCACTGAAGTTGGTGCGGCCGCCGGACGCGGTGCCTACGCCGCAGCGATGTCGGCAGAGCAAGTGGTCGCCAACTGCCGGGCTGCGGTCGCTCAAATGATCAACGCTCAAGCTGCGGAGATCGCGTTGACTTGCAACGGTACTCATTCGTTGAACATCGCGATTCAGGGCGTGCTGCGCCGCGGCGATCATGTCGTCACGACGCAGATCGAACACAACAGCGTCCTGCGACCACTGGCTTGGTTGCAGGAAAGCCGCGACGTTTCGATGACCGTCGTCCCCTGCGATCGGTTTGGATTTGTCGACGCCGATGCGATCGCTGCGGCGATCCGGGACGACACGCGGTTGGTCGCGGTCTCGCACGCGTCGAATGTGACCGGCGCGGTTCAGGATCTCGCCGCGATCGGAGCGATCGTGCGGCACCACCCTGCCCTGTTCTTGGTCGACGCCGCGCAGTCGCTTGGCCATCTGCCGATCGATGTCCAGGCGATGGCGATCGACATGTTGGCCAGTCCCGGGCACAAGGGTTGCTTGGGACCGCTGGGGACGGGAGTTTTGTATCTGGAAAATTCGATTCAGTCCCAGGTGCAGCCGTTGATGTATGGCGGGACGGGGACCGATTCGGATCGGATGGAAATGCCCGCTGGGATGCCGGGACGTCACGAAGCGGGTAACTTGAACGTGCCGGCGATCGCTGGATTGTTGGCGGCGCTGCGTTGGTCCGCCGGAAACGAAACGGAAGATTCAAGCGGCCCGTTGGCCGATCGGTTGGCGGATGCTTTGGCGGCGCTGCCGGGCGTGGAGGTCTTTCGCGATCGGGCGCGGTCGCATGTCGCGGTCGTCAGCGTGGCGATCGACGGTTGGCAGCCGACTGATGCGGCGGGAGTTTTGGACGCTCAGTTTGGAATTCAATCGCGAGCCGGCTTGCACTGTTCGCCGCGAATCCACGAAGCTTTGGGGACGTCGGCCGGGACGTTGCGGTTCAGCTTGGGACGCTTCACCAGGCAAGCCGAGATCGACCGCGCGATCGATGCCGTCGGCCAGTTGGTTGGCCAGTGAGCCAATGAAACGCAAAGCTTAACGACTTAAAACCACTTAAAAAGAAACTCTGCCGGCTGGATTCCATCGCCGGCTCAATTGGAACGTTTGGACGAAGATCGATGGCAGGAAAACCTTGGTACAAAGATGGCTTGCGATTTGAATGCACGCAGTGTGGCGCATGCTGCAGCGGCGAGCCGGGTTATGTGTGGGTCAACGACGACGAGATCGCGGCGCTGGCCACGCACATGCAGATGACGATCGACGATTTCGAGCACAAGTTCGTCCGCAACGTCGGTGCCGCCAAAAGTCTCGTCGAATACTCCGATGGCGATTGCATCTTTTTAGATCCCGATACCCGCGGCTGTTCGGTCTACGAATCGCGGCCGATTCAGTGTCGCACCTGGCCGTTTTGGGACAGCACGCTGGAGGACAAGGCGGCTTGGAAAGAGACCTGCGACATCTGTCCCGGCAGCGGCGTCGGTAAGCTGTACAACTTCAAGCAGATCGAAGCCCGTCGGAAAGAGAAGAGCGTCTGAGGTCGGGACTGCCGGACGCTAGCTGATACCTCACGGAACTGCGGCTTCCCTTCGCGGCTTGGGCTGCTCTCGTCTTCCCTAGGTTCGATCTGCTAGTCTACGCGCCCGTGGTGCAACTGTTTGCGCCAACCTCTTGCTTTTGCACGATCCTTGGGAAACCCAAATGGACCAAACCTTTTCATATTCCGCGACGATTCGACTTACCTATGCAAACGATCGCGGCATGTTGGGCAGGATCGCAACCGCGATCGGCGAGCAGGAGGGGATGATTGGGGCGATCGATATCGTCAGTTCCAGCGGGCGGGGGATCACGCGGGATGTCAGTGTGAACGCCGCGAACGCGGAACATGTGCAACGGATCGCGGAGCATCTCGAGGCAATTCCGGGGCTGGAACTGCAGACGGTTTCCGACCAGGTGTTTCTGAAACACTTGGGCGGGAAGATCGAAGTCGTCGCGAAGACGCCGATCAAAAGTCGCGATGACCTCTCGTCGGTCTACACTCCCGGCGTGGCTCGGGTTTGTATGGCGATCCATGAGGACGTCGAATCCTCTTACAGCTTGACGATCCGAAAAAATATGGTCGCCGTCGTCAGCGATGGATCGGCCGTCTTGGGGTTGGGAAACATTGGTCCCGAAGCCGCGATGCCGGTGATGGAGGGGAAGGCGATGTTGTTCAAGGAGTTCGGCGGCGTCGACGCGTTTCCAATCTGCATTGCGACGCAGGATGTCGAAGAGATCATCGCCACGGTTCAGCGTTTGGAGCCGACGTTTGGTGGGATCAATCTGGAGGATATCTCGTCGCCGCGATGTATCGAGATCGAGCGGCGGTTGAATGAAACGATGGATATCCCCGTCTTTCACGACGACCAACACGGGACGGCGATCGTGACGTTGGCGGGGCTGGAGAACGCGTTGCGGTTGGTTCAAAAGAAGCTCAACGAAGTCAAGATTGTCATCAACGGTGCAGGTGCAGCCGGGGCGGCGATCGCCAAGTTGTTGCAGTTGGCCGGAGCCGAGCACGTGATTGTGTGCGATCGCGAGGGAGCGATCTTTGCAGGACGAACGACGCGGATGAATCCCGTGAAGGATGAACTTGCAGCGGTCACGAACAAAGATGGCCGGCGGGGATCGTTGCGAGATGTCGTGCAGGGGGCCGACGTCTTTGTCGGCGTTTCGTCTCCCGATGTGCTGACGGTCGACGATGTCAAAAGCATGGCCAGCGATCCGATCGTCTTTGCGATGGCGAATCCCGATCCAGAGATTCGCCCCGAGCTTGCCAACGGGCACGTCGCGGTGATGGCGACGGGACGTTCGGACCATCCCAACCAGATCAACAACGTGTTGTGTTTCCCCGGCTTATTCCGCGGCGTGTTGGATGTTCGCGCAAGCGAAGTCAACGACGCGATGAAAGTCGCGGCGGCCAAAGCGATCGCCGACATCATCACCGACGATGAGCGCTGCAGCGATTACATCATCCCGAGCGTCTTCGATCGACGTGTTGCCGCCGCGGTCGCCAAAGCGGTAGCGGATGCCGCAGCCGAGACGGGTGTCGCTCGGCGTCGTCCCAAAAAAGCGGGCTCGGGGCTGTAAGGGATCGGCGATTCGCTGGGTGCTAGCGACGCCGCGGCATCTTCAAGCCGCAAGCCGTTTTGGATGCGTGGATGCTTCGGTGGCGGAGCATCGGAGTTGCGGCGGGGTATCGAAGGCAAGCGATCAACGAAAAAAGGGACAGGCCGAAACCTGTCCCTTTGATTCATTTTGGTTTTGTGATTGGCGGATCGCCAATCGCCGCAATCGCTACGACTTGTTGGTTGGCGTTTCCGAAGCCTCGCCCTTGTTGCTGTCGTCGTATTTCGCTTCGGGCAGTTCTTCTTTGGCGCGAACCAAGCTGTGGTCGACCGAGAAGTCGCGGGCTCCGCTTGCGTCGCCCGACTTTTCGACAGGCTCTTTCGTGAGAGTCGCGTCGGCGGTGATCATTTCGATTACCTTGCGTTCGACGATCTGGTTTCGCAGGGCATCCATTTGGCCCGATTTTTCCAGGCGAGCACGGACGCGGCGTTCGGGCTGGTCGCTCTGTTCGGCGATCAACGCGATTTCATCGTCATAATCGCTTGGTGCTGCATCGATGTCTTGGTCGTCGGCGATCTTCTCCAGGATGAAGTGTTCTCGCAGCGACGCTTCGGTCTGGGTTTGTGCATTTTGACGCGCCATGTTGGCCATGTTGCGGATGTCTTCTTCCTGGAATCCGCTGCGTCGCATTTCCAGGATTTGGCGTTCCAGTTCGCGTCGCGTTTGGCGGCGTACGAGATCTGGAGGCAATTCCCAGTTGGCGTCTTCGGTCAGCGTCTTGGTGATCTGGCTTCGCAGCGAGCGTTGGCGGCGGTAATCGATCTGCCGTTGCAGGCTTTCGGAGATGAACTCGCGAAGTTCCGCTTCGGTTTCGAAATCGCCCAGTTCTTCCAAGACCGCAGGGGTCAGTTTGGCCACTTCGTTGCGGCTGACTTCAATAACGTGGAACTCGGCTTCGATTTCTTTTCCGCCCAGTTCTGGGTGGGCTTCCTGGCTGACAGTCACCTTGCCGGTGCGGGTTTCGCCTTCGCGTACCCCTTCCATCAATTTGCCGAATTCTTCGCAGCGACCATCGGGGAAGCTGAGGCCCGAACCCAGTTCGACGCGTTCTTCTTCCATTTCCGACAGCGTTTCGCCGTCATGACGGAAGGTCGCGGTCAGCAGCAATTGGTCGCCAGTTTTGGCAGCGTCGTCGACTGCTTCGAATTTCGAGTAACGGGTCATCACGCGAGCGATCGATGCGTCGATTGCTTCGTCGTCGACTTGTTCGTCCGGTTCGGTCAGGCTGAGGCCCTTCCATTCGGGGGTGTCGAACTCAGGGCGGACTTCGACCTTGAATTCAAAGCGGAAGTCGCCGGTTTCGGGCAGTTCGACCGATTCGAAATCGAAGTCGGGTTCGCTGATCGCCGAGAACGCTTGTTCTTCGGTGACTTGTCCCAGGCTGTCCATCAACAGCTGGCCCTTGACCTGGTCCGCAACGCGTTCCTTAAACTGCTTTTCCAGCAGCTTGCGCGGCGCGCGACCGGCGCGAAAGCCAGGAACGCTGGCTTCGGGAGCCAGTTCGTCGTAGGCGTTCTTTAGGTAGCGTTCGACATCGGCTCGAGAGACGGTCACAACAACGTGTCGAAGACAAGTCTGTGGCGCATCGACCGCAACGGTCAGCGTCAGCTTGGTTTCTTCGGTAGTTTCGGACGAACTTAGGGCGTCGGTTGTGGACATGCCGTTGGGGGCCTCTCGAGAGAAAAAAGAGAGTAGAAGAGCGGGTGATGGGATTCGAACCCACGACAACAACGTTGGCAACGTTGTGCTCTGCCAACTGAGCTACACCCGCCTGGAAATTCCTTTACTCTGAATGTTGAACACGTCTTACGTCGGGCTCGGGTTCCATGGAATGTTTCCGTGGTCCGGATGAGCCAGTGATGTTGTTGGCAACACTTGCGTTTGCGTGTTCAGCGTCTCAGTGGGAATGCTGTACGAATTGTTTCGTCGCGAACACCTCTGTGACATGAGGGGAATTATAGAACTCCCGCGATCCCGTGCAAGGCCCGGTGGTAAACTGTAGCGGATAAAAAGGCAGATTAACGGTTCGTGGCGATTTGCCGACCGGTTGCCGGAGGGGAGAATGGCGTGATACGCTGGGCATCGCTGCGGTGAATGCTAGTTTTGTGCCGCGGTTTGGGCGTTTTGTCCCGCCTGGTTCAGTCTGCCTGTTTCACGAAGGTTCCACGTGCCTTACGCCCAAATCGGACCAATCGCCGTCCATCTGCCCGAACGCGTTGAAACCAACGCTTTTTTGCAAGCCGAACACCCCAATTGGGATCTGCAGGTGATCGGGGAAAAGACGGGGATCATGCAGCGGCATATCTCCGCCCCTGGTGAGACCGCAGCCGATCTGGCGGTGAAGGCTTCGGAAAAACTGTTTGCAGAGCACGGCATCGATCGCGAATCGATCGACTTTATAATGCTTTGCACTCAGACCCCCGATTACCCGCTGCCGACGACAGCTTGTCTGCTGCAGCAGCGACTGGGGCTGTCATCGACCTGCGGCGCTATCGATTACAACTTGGGTTGTTCCGGGTTTGTCTACGGTTTGGCGATGGCCGACGGTTTGATCCAATCGGGGGTTGCCCGGCGGATTTTGCTGATAACCGCCGAGACCTATTCGAAATACATCGATTCCGACGATCGCAGTCTGCGGACAATCTTCGGCGATGCCGCGGCGGCGACCTTGGTCCAAGCCAGCGACGAAAAGTCGTTGTGGGGCTTCCAGTTCGGCAGCGATGGGAGTGGAGCGGACACTTTGTTAGTCGCCGATGGTGGTGCTCGCCCCCCCGAAGATGCTCATAAGCCGCGACATCGCAAACGTTGGAAGAGTCGTCTTTATATGGATGGCCCCAGTTTGATCAATTTCACCGTCGGCGCGGTTCCAAAATTGATCGAAGAGATCGTCCAACGCAACGATCTGTCGACCGACGACATCGATTTGTTCCTGCTGCATCAAGCGACTTTTAAGATGTTGGAACAGTTGCGGATCAGTATGGGGGTCGACGAAGACCGTTTGCCGATTCGGCTCCGCGACGTCGGTAATACCGTCTCGGCGACCATCCCCATTCTGATTGACGAACTGCGCGGTGATGGTACGCTGACCAAAGGGGCCACGAACATGCTGGTCGGATTTGGCGTCGGGTGGTCGTGGGCTGGTTGTTTGTGGAAAGATACGTTTGAGCGAGTCGACCGATGACGCAGCTGATGAACGGAAAATTTCTTCTCGCGTCCCCCTATCTGCCCGACAGCAATTTCCAGCGGACCGTTGTTTTTATGGTCAAGCACGATGTCGATGGTGCGTTGGGGTTGATCCTCACCCGTCCCAGCGACCTGCAGTTGCAGCAATTGCTTGAGTCGACGATGGGCAGCACCGCGCTTCGCGAGGATTTGGTTTATCTTGGGGGGCCCGTCGAGGGGCCGCTGTGTGCGTTGCACGAAGATGCCAACTTGGCCGATCTCGATTGCGAGGGGGGATTGTTTGTGAGCAGCGAACAAGAGTCGATCATCCTGTTGGCAAATCGCCCCCAAGCGAGGGTCCGGTTTTTCGCTGGCTACAGCGGCTGGGGGCCTGGCCAATTAGAAGCCGAACTGCAATACGGCGGTTGGTTGATCTGCGATGCCACTGCGGACGAGGTCTTTGGCGATTTTGAGCCGTTGTGGGAATCGTTGGTCAAACGCGTCGGACGCTCGATCATCGGCGAAGCGGTCCCGTCTGCTCCCGATGTCGATTCCCAAATGAACTAGCCCCGAGAGTCGAACACGATGTCGGGACGCACGATCGCCATTGGAGATATTCACGGTTGCAGCCGAGCGCTGCGAACGTTGGTGGAAAACATCAACCCGACGGCCGAGGATACGCTGGTCTTTCTAGGCGATTACATCGATCGCGGATCCGATAGTCGCGGGGTCATCGACCAATTGATCGACCTGCAGCAGCGGTGCAATTTGGTGCCATTGTTGGGTAACCATGAGATCATGTTTATGGGGGTCGTTTGTGGTGGGATGGAGGACAAGATCTGGATGATGTGTGGTGGGAACGCCACGCTGGCCAGTTACGGCGGCGCGCTGCGGCACATTCCTCCAGCTCACATCGATTTTCTGAGGTGTTGCGGCGCCTACTGGGAAGACGAGCAGAATATCTGCGTCCACGCCTCCTACCTGCCCGACCAGCCGATGGATCGACTGGGCGAACAGCATCTGTTTTGGGAGCATCTGTCGCCGGTCGCGCCGCTGCCGCACATCAGCGGCAAGCGGGTTTTCGTCGGTCATACGCCGCAAGCGAATCTGGAGGTGTTGGATCTCGGGCACCTGGTCTGCCTGGACACTTATTGTTTCGGCGGCGGTTGGTTGACGGCGATGGATTTAGACACCGCCGAGGTCTGGCAAGCGAACCTGCACGGGCATGCTCGTCGTCAATTCGGTTTGGCGATGATGCGGCGGTTGCGCGCCGCGGGGAAGTTCGTGCAAGAACGCCTCTCGAGAAATGGTTCGCCAACAAAGCACTAATCAGGCAATGGTTGCATGATCGATGAAACCGCAGTGTTCGCGGCATTTGAAGCGGCTTGGCAGCAACGGCATTATGCGGAAGTCGACCGCCTGTTGTGCGATCCGGCGCTCTCGCGCGACACTGCGGCCGAGCTGGTGATGATCGATTTGGAGTACCGTTGGCGATTCCCTTTGCCGGCGCCAGATTGCGATCGGGCTGTGGTTCCCAATGAACCGCAGGTCGAAGATTATTGCCGACTGCTGCCTGGTTTGGCTGATCACCAGGAGTTGTCAAAAGACTTGCTGAGCGAGGAATACCGGGTTCGATTGCGATGGTCCGAGCCACCAACGCTGGAGGATCTGGCGCGTCGTTTCGGTTGTCTGTCTCGCCAGGTGATCGAAGGGTTGGTTCAGCGAGTTCAGCAGGAGGTCCCGCATCGTTGGATCTCGGTCGTGCGGGGCGAAACCGAGTTGGTGCGGACTCGCTTTCACCGCAGCTTGGAAGTTGGGCGTCAATCGGTCGGGCAACCGCCCCCGTTCGGCGAGGTCCACGTTGCGGAGGGGCGAAAATTGATCATCGCGGCACTCGATAATGTGCAGGTTTCTCGCAAGCAACTGCGGCTTTCGTGTGCGGCGGCCGGCGTTCAGCTGGAAAATCTCTCTTCCCAAGTCGCGGTCAAGGTCGGCTTTCGGTCCTGGGTCCGGCCGGGGCAAACGCTTGAAAACGCCCTGCCCTTGACCGTTGCGATCGGCGATTTGGAACTTCGCATCACGCGCTGATGCTGGCAAATAAGTTCAGGAAAATCGTAACTTCGGGCCGATAACGTTTGGCCGGATTGGATCGGTTGTTCCGATATCGAAGAGGATGCATGTCCGGTGCTGCCACGCTTCAGGTCGGGTGGTTCGATAGCTGCCGCGATTCTTGAATGCGTCGCCTGGAGAGCGTCCAGCGAGATTCCGTGCTGATTGAAGGTCGTGATTCCCATGGCAACTTTGCGCCACTCTATTCTGCTGATTCCAACCGCGACGATCCTGGTGATCGCCGGGGCGACGCTGGCTTGGACTCAAGACAAATCGGGCCCGCAGAGAATCAATCCGTTGGTTGTCAGCGAACCGCGGGCGGGCAGTATTCTGGTCGAAGAAGTTCCCGACCGGCAGCGTCCAGCGATCCCACCACCGGTATCGCGGCCGCAACCCAAGCGTTTGCCGCCAGTCAACGATTTAGCGACGCCGCATGTTGTCGTTCCCCATCGGTTGGAAGGCGAGTATTCGATCCGCAAGGAATCGGCTGCGGCGAACCAAACGAATCAGAAACCAGTCCCGGCGATCGAGCAGGCCGATGAAGCGGTTCTGCCCGTGCCGCAGCCTGCGGTCGAGAATCGTCCGTTGCAAATTCCTGGTCGAGGAGGCAACGCGCTTCAAGAACCGGCCGACGCTGCGCCCCAAAGCCGTGAATTGCCACGCGCCGCTGCGGAGGAGCCGCCCGCCACGGGCGGCATCGAACCGCCGCAGCCGCAGATCGAAAGCGACAGCTTGGGACGCAGCCCCTCCCCTTCGCAGCCCAAGTCACGGGTGCTGAGCGAATTATTGCCTCAGACGCTGCGAAGCGATGGGCCGGCGGAGACTGTCGAATCCGAAACGATTCAGCGTGAGATGCTTCCATCGGAACCGCTGCAGGCGGAGCCGATCGATTTGGGCGTTCGGCAAACGGAGCCCCGCGGCGGATCAGCCGTGGAGTCTCCAGGAGCAAAAGGACACGTGATTCAAGAGCCGATCGGAGGCCAGGCCGCACCAGCCCCCGGAGCCGTCTGGGCGAGATGGTCGCCGTGGTGGCAGGATCAAGTGCAGACTGGTTGCCACTTGGATGATCCTCAGAAGGTGGCCGTCGATTTGGACCAATTGATCACGATCGCCCTGCAGCACTCGCCCCTCTTGGAAATCGTGCGGCTCGATGGAATGCTGCCGCAAACGGGTGGATATGGGATGTCGCGCCTAACGTTGCGTTACGGCCGGCCTCAAACGCCGGGCTGCGATCCGACGTTGATGTCCGAACAGATTTTTATTGCTCGCCATCGGACGGCAGCCAGCCGCAGCGATACGTGCGCGAAAACTGCCGATATGTTGCTGCAGATCGCCGATGCCTATTGGAACGTCTATCGTCTGCGAGGCCTCGTCGCGATCGGCCAGCGGCATCACGACGCGGCGCTGGCGCTGTACGAACAGTCCTCTGGGCAATATGCGTCGGAGCGTGATCGCCAGCGTTTCGTAAAGGTTGAAGCGACGATTCGCCAACGCCGCGCGGATGTCAATTCGACCCGAATCTCGCTGAAGCAGGCTCAGAACGAATTGGCGTTTTTGGTCAGCGTTCCCGGCTGGCAAAAAGATATCGAATTGATGCCACAAGACGTTCCCTGTGAATGCGATCTGCAACGCAGCGAATCGACCGAATTGGAGTTGGCGATGTCGCAACGGGCCGAGGTCCAAGCGGTCCTTCAGCATCTTCAATCGTTGGGCCCGCAATCGCAGCACCAGTTGGCCAGTTCGCGGTTTCCACAGCCGTCCGTGGCCGAGCTTCGCGCGTCGCAGGAACTGGAGGTTGTGATGGATCTGGTTCGCTTGGATGTCAAAGACGCGATGCTGAAGCTGCGCGGGAATTTTGCCCAGATGCGGCTCGAAGCCGAGACGGCCGAAAAGGTTGTCGAAGAGCTGGCGGTGCTCGGTGGCAATTCCAGCATCGAAGCGATATTGGAAGCTCAGGACCGTCTGCGAACGGCGGAATCAAATTATCTGAATTCGCTGGCCCGGTACAACGTGGCGATTTTGCAGTTGCGTCGCGCTAGCGGCCTGTTGTTTGTCGAGACGCCGCTGTAGACCAGCCGCCTGGCTGGGGGAGGCTTTGCCGCGCCGTTGGCGTTCGACGCTCAATTGTCCCGTCGTTGGACGGCGTCGCGCATCTTGGTGATCGCGGAGGTTTGGATTTGGCGAATTCGTTCGCGCGACAGCGACAACACTTCGCTCACTTCCAGCAACGTCTTGGGACTGCCATCCTTGATTCCGTACCGCAGTTCAATGACACGTCGTTCTCGCGGCAGCAACGCCTCCAGGATCGAATTCAATTTCCGATCGCGTTCCTCTCGCTGTAACGCCAGGCTCGGGTCGCTCGTTTGAGATTCGTCGATCAATAGTTCGGCGATCGGTTGTCGTGCCATTGCCGACGTGTCGTCGATCGAGACCATCTCTCGCATCGCTTCCTGAGTTCGCCGAATGTTGGCGATCGACAGTCCCGTCAGGCGGGCGATCTCTTCGACTGTCGGTTGGCGATTGTGAGCGTGGACAAATCGTTCGCTGGCTCGTCGCACGTCGCCAATCCGCGACAACACGCCCGAAGGGACGCGGACGGAGCGGGCTTGGATCGCCACGGATCGCGAGATCGCTTGGCGAATCCACCACGTGGCGTAGGTGCTGAAGCGAAAGCCGCGATCGGGATCGAATTTTTCGATCCCCCGCATCAGTCCCGCATTCCCCTCTTGGATCAGGTCGGAGAAGCCGAGTCCACGTCCGCGGTACTGTTTGGCAACGGGGATCACCAATCCCAGGTGGTGGCTGATGAATTCGCGTTTCTGCGACTGCAGCGACCGTCGCAAGCCTTTGGCTCGCAATCGAACCGAGCGGATGGAGGGGGATTGGTTTCTCGCCGTCGCCGTTTCAAAAGCTTGTTCGAGAATCGGTAAGCGAAGCGGGAGATCGTTGACAAGACGTCGGCAGACGCAGACCCGATGGCGGATCCGCTGCCGCGCGGCCGCCCGTCGCTTTTGAGAAGTCCGGAGGGCGAGAAGTCGTTTCTGATCGATCGCGTTCTCGTGTTCAAAGCGAAGCAGCGATTGGGCCGCGACGGGAAGAGCGCGCCGCAAAAGTGCGACACGTGTCCTATCGTGAGACGCGACATCGATGATCGAATCGACCCGGCGATTGCTGGCCACCACATCGCTCAATAAACCCGCGACCGCACCGATCATCGCCGGTTGGGTGAGCATCGAATGCCGGTAGGCATTGCGGGTTCGCTTGATCCGGCGGGTCGCTTCGACCTCCTCTTCCGGACTCAACAGTTCGGTTCGCGATACCGCAGCAAAGTACTCGGCGATCCCTTCGCTGTCGTTGGGATACCGCCAAGCCGTGGGCGTTGAGCTCCGGTTCATCCAGCTGCTGCGGCTGTTTCGGGTTGTTTTTTCCATGATATCGCCTTTCCAAATCAAGTTGGCAGAGCCAAGTGCAAGGCGATAGATGTGCAATCGGCATGCCGGAAAGCGAAAATCGCAGCCCTTGAGCTTGGGGCGGAGGCGTTTCAGCTCGATTTGAGGGTTGGGGCCCGATCGACAATCGTCGGTTGGAAACCGTACTCCTGGCAGAGTTGGAAGCCCCTCGAAGGATTCGGTTTGGCGAAAGCGAAGGCGAATCGAGAGGCTGGCTGCTAAGGCAAGGCCCGCCAGCGGTATCAGGCGTCGATTGCCAGGGCTTCGTCGATTGGTGTGGGCGATCTTTGGGGGATGCGGCCGATGATGGCGGGGATGCTGTAGCTGGCCGCTGGGTAGACGAAACAGACTTCGAAGGTGTCCCCTCCGGGTTGGCCGAAGTCGTAATTGGTCATGAGTGTCCAGAACGTGAGGCAGAGCAACGCCAGCAGGGCGAGCGTCGCCAGTGGCCACCGATGGGTGCGATGGCAAAACGACGAACATCCCAATAACCAGCCCGCTGTCCCGCCGACACCCAGGATTGTCATCGCTGTCAGATCACGCTGCGTTGGAGCCAGTTGTTTGAAGAGCGTGAACAGCACGGCAAGGAAAGTCGTGAGGATCAACAGACCGCTAATCGAATACTGGGATCGCGTCGCCGGATCGGGATCGTTTGCCAGACGCCAAGCGGGAAAGCCCGCAGCAAAACTTAGCAGCCAGGCGAGCATTGCCGTCGACAAGAAGAAGGGAGCGAAAGATTGGATCGTATCGCGGCCTAAGACCGACGAGGTTGCCGTCGAAAACAAAATGGTGGCGACAAGCAACACCAAACGGAGCGGCAGGCGTGGCCCCTTGGCTAGGCAGCAGGTGGCGACGGTCGCATTCCAGCTGACCAACGTTCCGACAAATACAAAGATGAACCAAGACTCGGGGCCTCGATTTACGATCGCACCGGCAATGAAGCCCATCAATAAGATGACCATTCCCAGGCCGACGATCGCCACGACGGTGAGATCCGAACAGATCGGGCGCGTCGCGAGCGGCGTGGAATCGTTGCCAAGGTTCATTTGCGTTTGCCTGGTTCGTAGAGCGTGGTGCGAAGTGGCGGCGAGAGCTTTTCTGCCGCAGGTCTAGTCTAGGTCGCGCGAGCTCTGCTGGAACGGTTCCCAGCGCTCGTCGGCGATCGCCACCGCCACGACTTCGACTTCGCTGCTGCGATCGACCTCAGCGACCCCCACGATTCCCAGCCCTGGATTGGCTTCGACGAACTGAGTCGCTTTCTGCATCCCGTCGACGAACAGCCCCGTCGCCAGAGCGTCCGATTCCGCAGCGACTTTCGCGATCAGAGTCAGCGACAGCAGGTCGCCGCCGGGCCAGCCGGTCCGCGGGTCGATCATGTGACCGAGTCGTTGGCCGCGATAGTGGAAGAACTGTTTCCCCGAGCCGCTTGTCGAAAGCGATTCGTTCTGCAGCCACACGCGGCCGAGCTTGCGTTGCGGGCGGATCGGATGGCTCAGCGCGATCGGCCAGCCCGGCTCGCCCGGCCGCCGGCTGCCGCGGGCCACGATGCTGCTCTGCCCGCCATGGATCAGGAAGTTTTCAACGCCCGAGGTGACCAGCATCGCGACGGCTTGGTCCAGGGCGTACCCTTTGCCGATTGCGCCGAGGTTGATCCGCATCCCCGGTTGTTTAAAGCGGATCGTTTGCTCTTCGGCGTCGAGTTCCAAGTTCTTGTATCCGACGGCCTGCAGCGCCGCGGCAAGTTCGTCGTCGCTCGGCTTGCGGCCGCTGCGGTTGGTGAAGCCCCAGGCGTCGACAAGCGGACCGGCAGTGATGTCGAACGCGCCGGCGGTTGCTTCCGAAATCGCGATCGCTTGCTGGACGATCTTAAACAGATGTGGATCGACACGGACGGGGCCGTCGGCAGCTTCACGGTTCAGCTTGGAGATGTCGCTGTCGGAGCGATAGACCGAAAAGATTCCCTCCAGCGTGCGGATCCATTCAAGGGCTTCCAACGCGATCTCTGGCGCCTCGCGATCGACGTCGGCCGGCATCAGCACCTCAAACTCCGTCGCCATCGCGGGGCGGATGACCGAGATCAGTTCGCCGGGGCGGGCGAGGCTGGGAGAGTTTTCCGAGGGAGAGGCCGCGTTGTTCAAAGGATTTGCCGAAGGTTGTTTGGGGTGGAGGACGATTCCATTTTAGTACGTTTTAGGTGCGGTAGGGATGAGACTGCGGTGAACGGTTGGCCCGGCGGGCTGTCTATTCTTATATAGACTGGCTTTTACTTTGCCGGGTCGCACGCGGGACTCGAATCGGCGATAAAGTAAAGCCTTGCGCGACGGCGGTATTTGCGTAGGAGGGCTCGCGACGGCGTCGCGAGGCCACGGGCGCGCGGCCCGCACTCAACTTGTTAAAAATTTTACAGCTCTTGGATCGATAGGATTGGAATGAATACGGCGCAGCATGATTTGGTTGTCTTGGGTGGTGGTCCCGGTGGTTACGTGGCCGCGATTCGGGCCGCTCAGCTGGGAATGAATGTCGCCTGCATCGACGAAAATGAACGCTACGGCGGGACCTGTCTCCGCGTCGGTTGCATCCCCAGCAAGGCGCTGTTGGAATCGAGCCATCTGTATCACGACGCCAAGACGTCGTTCTCCAATCACGGCCTGAAGATCGGCGACGTCGAGTTGGATCTGCCGACGATGATGAGCCGCAAGGAGAAGGTTGTCGACACGCTGACCGGCGGCATCAACATGCTGCTGAAGAAGAACAAGGTGACGACTTACAACGGCCGCGGTCGCTTCATCAGCTCCGACACGATCGAGATCGAAGGCAAGACGCCCGCTCGCGTCAAAGCGGCCAAGACGATCATCGCCGTCGGATCGCGGCCGATGTCGTTCCCGTCGATCGAAGAGGATGGCGTGCGGATCGGAAACAGCACGATGGCGCTCAGCTTTCCCGAAGTCCCCGAGCGGTTGGTTGTGATCGGCGGCGGCTACATCGGGCTGGAACTGGGGAGCGTTTGGAATCGACTGGGCAGCAAGGTTGTCGTGCTCGAAGCCTTGGATCGCATCCTGACAGGGATCGATAGCGAACTGGCGTCGATCGCCAAGCGGACCTTCACCAAGCAGGGCTTGGAATTCAAGATGTCGACGTTTGTCGAATCGGCCAAGGTTCAAGGCGATCTGTGCGTGATCAAGACCAAGGCGGGCGAGACGATCGAAGCCGATCGCGTGCTGCTGGCGACCGGACGCGTGCCGTCGACCGACAAGATCGGATTGGATGCCGCCGGCGTGGCGACCGACAAACGTGGCTTCCTGGAAGTCGATGCGAACTACCAAACCTCGGTCCCGGGAATCTACGCGCTGGGCGATTGCATCGGCGGTGCGATGTTGGCTCACAAAGCGATGGAAGAGGGAGTCGTCTGCGTCGAGCGGATGACCGGCATGGGCAGCCACTTCAATTACGATGTGATCCCGGCGATCGTCTACACGCATCCCGAAATCGCTGCGGTCGGCAAGACCGAAGAGCAGTTGAAGGAAGCGGGTGTCGAATACAAGAAGGGAATGGCTCCCTACGGTGCCAACGGCCGCGCTCACACGCTGGGCGAGACCGAAGGCCGCGTGAAGGTCTTGGCCGATGCGAAGACCGACCGCGTGTTGGGCGTTCACATCATCGGCGCCCGCGCGGGCGATCTGATCGCTGAAGCCGGGGCGGCGATGGAATTTGGCGCAAGCGCCGAGGATATCGCTCGCTGCTGCCACGCCCACCCAACGCTCTCCGAATCGTTGCACGAAGCGGCGTTGGGCGTCGATGGACGCGCCTTGCACACCTTTTAATTGGTTGGGCGCATGAGCCCGCAACAGGTTCCGTTTGAGGTATCAGCCGGCACGCGCTAGCGTCCGGTTCTCTGTTGTTGCGGCGAATTCGTCGGGCTCGTTTTATTGAATAGGTACAAACGCAGGAATGCCAAATTCCACAACCGAAGCGATCGGCCATCTGGCCAACTACCCTTGGTTGTTGTTGGCTGTGGTGTTGCTGCCGCTGGTGATCGTCGCGTTGGTTCGCAAGACCTATCCCAGTCGGTTGTGGATCGGGCTGTTGATCATCCCGGCGGCGCTCAGTCTGGCGGTGACGTTGACCGACGCATGGGCTTACGCGGTGATCGCTGTCGACGCGGTGATCCTGTTGGTCGGCTTGGTCGATTATCTGATGTTGCCCGGATCGCGCGGCCTGACGGCGGAGCGGCAATTGGTTCGGACCGCGTCGATCGGTGCGCCGACCTCGGTCGATCTGACTGTCATCAATCGCGGCTCGCGATCGCTTCGCGGCAGCGTGCGGGATGATCTTCCCGAGGGTTTTCTCAGCAGTCCGGAACAGCATCCGCTGCTGCTGCCTTCGCGCAGCCAGTTGACGTTTCGGCGGCGGTTGACGCCGCTGCGTCGCGGCGTGGCGGAACTGACGACGGTCTATCTGGAAGTCGTCAGCGGGCTGCGGTTGTGGCGGCGGCATATCGAGCTGCCGTGCGAATCGAAGCTGAACGTCTATCCCGACATGAAGCAGTTGAGCGATTACGCCCTGCTTGCGCGGCAGGATCGACTGAGTCTGATCGGCGTGCGGCAGTCGCGGCGGATCGGCCAGGACAACGATTTCGAGCGGTTGCGAGATTATTCCCGCGACGATAATTATCGGCACATCGATTGGCGGACGACCGCGCGGCGGAACAAGCTGACCGTTCGCCAGTTTCAAACCGACCAATCGCAACGCGTGATCTTCATGCTCGATTGCGGGCGGATGATGACCAACGAGCACGACGGGATGACGCTGTTGGATCACGCGCTGAATTCGTTCCTGATGATGGCTCACGTCGCGTTGGCTCGCGGCGACGCCGTCGGCATGCTCTGCTTCTCCGACCGGATCCACGCCTACATCCCGCCTCGGACCGGCAAGGCGCAGATGAATCGACTGCTGCAGGCCGGCTTCAACCAGTTCCCTCAGCTTTTCGAATCTCGCTTCGATAAGGCGTTTTTGTATCTCTCCAATCACTGCAAGCAGCGATCGCTTGTCGTGATGGCGACCAATGTGATCGACGAGGTGAACGCCGGTCAGGTGACCGATTACCTGTCGAATCTCGTCGGCAAACATCTGCCGCTGGGGATTCTGTTGCGAGATCATCAGTTGTTCGACGCGGCCGATCATCCGTCAAGCGATCCGCAGCGGTTGTATCGTGCGGCGGCGGCGGCGGAGATCCTGTGTTGGCGGAATCAAGTGATTCAGGACATGAAACACTCCGGCGTGCTAGCGATGGATCTGTTTCCCGAACAGATGACCGCTCCGCTGGTGAATCAGTATCTGGAAATCAAAGCCAAGCACCTGCTGTAACGCGGTTCTGGTGGCTCTGCCGATCCGACAACGGCGCGTCACCGTCAATCCCCTGCCCCGACGGGTTGTTTCGGTGGTGACCTTCCCGGCCAGAGGATCGCAAGTAAAATGCTCGTCTAGATCGTTTTCGCCGGACGCGTTCCGGACCCTCCCAGCATTTCAAAAACGCCTCAAAAGGTCACTAAATTGTTACGTTCGCACACATGCGGCCAGCTTCGGTCGCAGGATATTGACACTGAAGTCACACTTTGCGGTTGGGTTGAAAGCACGCGGGACCACGGCGGAGCTGTCTTTATCGATCTCCGCGATCGCTACGGAATCACCCAGGTGGTTGTTGGCCCCGAGTGCGGTCAGGAAGCTGTCGACGCCGCCGGTCGGTTGGCGAATGAATCGGTGATCAAGGTCGTCGGGACCGTCGCGGCGCGATTGGAAGGGAAGCACAACGATAAGCTGGCGACCGGCGATATCGAGCTGCGGACCAAGGATTTGGAACTGCTGAACAGCTGCCAGCAGGCTCCTTTTGTTCCGTCGCAGCAAGATCTGCCGGGCGAAGATCTGCGACTGAAGCATCGTTATTTGGATCTCCGTCGGACCAAGATGCTCGACACGATGGTCCTTCGCAGCCGGATCATCAAGCTGATGCGCGACTATTTCGCCGATCGCGACTTCATCGACGTCGAAACGCCGATCCTGGGCCGCAGCACTCCCGAGGGAGCTCGCGATTACCTGGTTCCCAGCCGCGTTCATCCCGGCGAATTCTACGCCCTGCCCCAATCGCCTCAACTGTACAAGCAGATCTTGATGGTCGCCGGTTTCGACCGCTACGTGCAGGTCGCCAAATGTTTCCGCGACGAAGATCTTCGCGCCGATCGCCAGCCCGAGTTCACGCAGCTGGACCTCGAGATGTCGTTTGTCGACATGGACGATGTGATCGGGATGATCGATGGTCTGGTCGGCGTGGTCGCCAAGGATGTGTTGGGAATCGACGCGCCCGCCAAGTTGCCACGGATGACGTGGGACGAAGCGATGACCAAATACGGAACCGACGCTCCCGACCTGCGGTTTGGGATGGAGATCGTCGACATCAGCGATATCGCAGCGAATGTGGAGTTCCGCGTCTTCCGCGGTGCCGTCGACGCTGGAGGCAAGGTCCGCGGCATGAACGCCAAGGGTGCCGCGTCGAAATACTCGCGTCGCCAGATCGATGAACTGACCGAATACGTCAAGCAGGACTTTGGAGCCAAGGGCTTGGCTTGGTTCCGCGTCGAAGAGGATGGATCGCTCTGGTCGCCGATCAGCAAGAATCTGGAAGCGGAGCAATTGCAGGCGATCGGCCAACGATTTGAAGCGGAACCGGGCGACCTGCTGCTCTTCCTTGCCGATTCGTGGGAAGTGACCTGCCGCGGTTTGGCCGGTTTGCGAAAGCGATTGGGTGCGGAACTGAAGCTGTACGATCCCGAAGCGATGAGCTTTTCGTGGGTGATCGAATTCCCGATGTTCGAACACGATGCCGAAGAGGACCGTTGGGTCGCGATGCATCATCCGTTCACCGCGCCGCGGACCGCCGATCTGCCGATGCTGAAAGAGGATCCGGCCGCTTGCCGAGCGATCGCTTACGATCTGATCATCAACGGCAGCGAAGCGGGCGGCGGAACGATCCGGATCCACGATTCGGGGATCCAGCAACAGGTCTTCGATCTGCTGGGGATTTCGCCTGAACTGGCGAAGGAGCGATTTGGGTTCCTGTTGGACGCGCTGCGACTGGGAGCGCCACCGCACGGCGGGATCGCGTTGGGAATCGATCGCTGGGTGATGTTGTTCGCCAATCTGGACAGCATCCGCGACTGCATCGCGTTCCCGAAAACGCAGAAGGCGTCCGATATGATGACCGAAGCGCCAAGCGAAGTCGACAAGAAGCAGCTGGAAGAGCTGTACTTGCGAACGACTCCACCAGCCAGCAAGCAGCAAGCTTAAGGCTGCCGCGCTAGTATCGTCGTGGATCTTGCCGATGCGGTTGAGCACCCATAAATATCCCGTCAGGGATTTGAGCAATTAGCCGCAGGTAAGCGTAGCGCCACCTGCGGTTGCGGTGTCCTTCGCGTCGTTGACCGCCGTAGGCGGTCGCAGAAGCTCATGCGATGTGTGCTGCGACCGCCTGCGGGGTCGATAGTTCGATTCTTGCTTCCTACCGGTGGTCTTCGCTATCGCTCGACCACCGGCTAATGGCTGGCACACCTTTGGCGTGGCTAGTGCCTATGAGAAAGCAGCAGCTTGCCAAGGATTCCCTGCGACGGCTCTACGGTTGGTCGCGACGGGCCACGAGTACGGTTTGCTGCTTGAACCGTTCATATTCCGCCCGAGCGATCGCGGCGAGATCGCTCGGCAGTTCGCCGATCGCGCGGCGGTAATAATAATCGGCTGCCTTGAGGTGGCCTTCTTGCACGCATCGCCGGGCGTCGCGGACCAGCTGTTTCGCTGCCTCGACCGGATCGATCGGCTTCGGCGGGACAACCTTGGCCGCTTCTTTGGCCTTCTGTTGACGCAGGAACTCCGCCGGTTCGGCACCTAGCAATTGGCGATCCATCTCGGCCAAGTCGATGATCTGAACGTGGGCGCTCATCGTGCCGCGAGAGATCGAGCGGCCTGTCGCTCGCGATCCCCAGCCCGAGTTGCGGCTGCTTTCGGCCGACCGACCGATGCTGCCCAGATGAGCCGATCCGCCGTCGGGAACCAAGACCGATCCCGAATACTGGAACGTGCCGAACGTCGGCAGCATGACAACCTGCGCGGAGCAGGTTTGGGCGGCGAGCATCGTCACGGCGGCTGTCAGGATCAAGATCCGCATCGATCGGCTCCATTGGTTCGCGAGGCTCAGCCCTCATCCAGGAAGATGTAAGAGGGATTCGAGAGCAGATACCACTCTTTCCAGGCCTTCACGGCAGCTTCGACCTGTTTGGGGGGCGGGTCGTCGGGCAGGCCGAAGCCTTCGAAACGGCGGCTGACAAAACGCAAGCCGTTGCGAGCTTCGCGTTGCACCGTTTTGTCGGGATCGGTCAGAGCGAAGATCAGTGTCGGCACGATGTCCATGTCGCTGCTCTGGCCCAACATCCGAGCGGCAGCGCGGCGGGTCTTGTAGGGGCCGCCTTTGACCATGCGTTTGAGCCGCTTCAATTGGTCGGCTCGCTCCTGCGGATCTTTCGACAGGATCAACGAATCGTAGATCGCCTTGTCGTCGACATCGTCGCCACCCTGTTCGAGCAAATCGAGCATTCCGCCAACGCTGCCCGCCTTAGGAGCATCGATCAACTGGCCCCCCTTGGACTGCATCCCCTTGGTGCTTTTGGGAAGCCCGTACCCGCCCTGCATCGTTCCCGTGCTCAGCTGACCAATTGCCTTCTTGGTGCTGCGAATCAGGAACAGGATTGCGAAGGCCGTGTTTTCACTTTCGGAAAGGTGGGGGGACATGCCTGCCTTGCGAGCAGCCACTCCTCCAAACGCCCCGTTGGGGTCTTGGTGGCGTTTTAAGTCTTCGACCCCCTGGTTGTACCAGGCTGGCTCGTTTTCGTACTCGCCGCGCGAGTTCTCGACGAAGCTCATGAAGCGTTCGTGAGCGTAGAGCGCGTAGTAGTAGAACCCCAGTGAGTTGGGGAAGTTGGAGAACTTGAAGGCTGTTTTGTTGTAGAAATTCATCGCCCGCCCAACGGCCGTTTCGATCATTGGGTTCTTCAGTTGCGATGTTTTTACCGCAGCGGCCGCCTGCTCGGACTTCTCGTCATGGATTGTTAATGCGGGGGGCAAGCCACTGTCGTCATCGGTTTTCTGCTTGCGACGCGCCCTGTCTTTGTAGAAGTCAAAAAAATCGCCTGCAATCAACAGGCTGCCAGCGCATGCGGAGGTCAGTGACATCCGCGTTCGTTCCTGCCGGACCAAGCCGCGGTTGCCGATGATTCCAAAATAGCCCCACATCCCCGATGGATCTTGCGTTTGCAGCAGGTAGATCGCCAGCCGTTCCATGACTTCAGGGGGGACTTTGAAGCCTGCCTTCCGCAGCGACCACATCGACAGGACTGCATATTGGTTCTGTGAATTGTCCCCTTCGGGACCATTGGGGTACCCGAAACCGCCGTGTGGCTTTTGCAACCCCAAGTAGTAGCGGGACATCCGCTCAATCGCTGATCGGTGCTTAATCGGGTCGACATCGATCAACAGCAGCATTGCGAACGCGCCAGCGTACGACATGTAGTGGTCGACCGATTTCGCTTTCGTTTGTTTTTCGATGTACGCCACCGCGGCTGCCACCCCCTCACGGACCAGCGGGTCGTCGGGATCGTGATTCACCTTGTAGATTGCATAGGCCTTCAACATTTTGGCACCTTCGGGGTGGTGCCCATGGTCCTTCTCTTTTGAACGCAGGAATGCGATTCCGCGATCGATCATGCGGACCACGTCTGGATGTTCAGGCGAATATGCAGACGCTTCCTGCAGGTTTATCGTTACCGATGCGACCAGTATGACGACCAGATTGAAAGCCCAAGGGTTCCAAACCATTCGTTTCAGAGTGGGTAACAGCATTGACGTCAAACCGAAATGAGATTTCTGCAGCAGGTACATAGAAGATTGTTTAGTATAGCATTCCAGGCTTGCTGGAGGCAAAAGGGCAGGGAGTTGACGCACCCGTGAACCGCCATTTGCTCGTTACTCCCCCAGATTCTCAGTTCCAATATGCCCGCAGCGAAAAAGGTTTGTTTTTTAGGTCTCAATGCCTATCCGGCGATTCAAGGAAGGTCGGGAACAACGGTCGGGGGGCTCGAGTCGGGCATGTGGACGATTGCCAGGACGCTGGCTTCCACTAGCGACGACCTCGCGATCTCCATCCTTGTGAGCGAATCGCGACGACCAGCCAACGCGGTCGTGGATCATGTGGAACTGCACACCATCCTGGACCCGCTGAAGAACACCCGGCTTCAGGTGTCGCAGAGTCTGAATCTGCAAGCTCTCAAGCAGGCTCGCTTCCGGTCCTTGTTGCGATTGGCGTGGCAGGTTCCATTGCTCGCTGTCACGCGTCCGTTTCGAGATCGTCGCCCGATTGTAAGCCGCATTGCGGAACACATACGCCGTATCGATCCAGCTATCTGCTTAGTGTTTGGCACGGGCAACGACCAACTGGCTTGCATTCGCGCAGCAAATGAAGTCGGCGCCAAATCGATCGCGTGCATCGTTTCCAACGCGGACGCTCCCTCCTCCCCAGACGACATGCAAGTTTCAACACGCAACGAATACGGGGAGACCGTTCAGGCTCGTCAGGAGACGCTACGCCTGGCGTCGGCAATCATCTGTCAGACCCAGTGCCAGCGGGATCAGGTGCGCAAGACGTTGAATCTGGAAGCCCATGTCATCAAGGGAGGGATCAGGATCGATCGATGGACCCCGTCGAAGCCACGTGTTCATCCGGAGGGTCCTGTCTTGTGGATTGGCCGGTACGATACTTGGCACAAGCGGCCTTGGTTATGCTTGGAAATTGCGAAACGATGCCCCGATCTGCAGTTTGAAATGATCCTCAATCCAGGGAGCGTGCTTGTTGAACAAGAGCTTCGCGAGGCGGTGCCCGACAACGTAAAGATCCTTGATTTTGTGCCCTACGCCGAAATGCCCAAACGCTACCACAACGCCTTGGCGTACTTATCAACAGGTGCAGCCGAATTTGAAGGCTTTCCAAATGTGATCCTCGAGGCCTCTGCAGCGGGTACGCCCGTTGTTTCACTCGAAGATTTCGACGGCTATCTGGCGGCGTCCGGAGCCGGGTGGGGGACCGACAACGACCTCGACCTTGCCGCCCAGCGGCTTCGTGAACTCAAAGAGAATGCCGCGACCTGGCAGCGATGCTCCGAGGCGGCCCAACGCTGGGTGCGTTCAGAGCATTCGATCCGCATCAATTGTGAACGCTACAAAGCCCGGATCGATCAACTTTTAGATCGAAGTTCGTAAGAGATTGCGAAAACGGAAACGAGGTTTCCCGAGCGGCTAAGACTTGTCGCCGAGGCAGTAAAGTCGTTCCTGACGACCGTTGTCACCCTCGACGCCCACACGCATGTAGATCTGGCCCTCATCGATCGCGGGAGAGGCGAAGCAATCGGTGCCTAGGTGGTTCTTCGCAACCTCTTTGAACTCATCGTGGTTGGCTTCAAAAACAATCGTGTCACCAACAACATTGGTCACATAGATCAGCCCGTTGCAGGTCCAAGGGGACGCGCTGAAGTTTTTCCCCAGTCGCTTCCTCCAGCACTCCTCTCCATTGGACGCGTTCCAACAATACGCAATTCCGTTGTCCGTGACCGCGTACAGGTAGCCTTCGACATACAGCAGTGAGGGTTCGTAGACCTTCACCTGATTCGTCCATATCGTTGTCCCCACGCGATCTAAACAGATCGTCTCGTTCCCGGGAACGCCCCCTGATGCAAACGTGTAATCGCCACCACAAATCATCGTCCCGCAGGTAACGTCACACTCGGAATGGGCGACCCAATTGATCTTCCCCGTCTCGGGATCGTAGCTCGTGATTCCCTCTCCTCCGCTGATCAGCAGCTGAGCCTCCCGGTCCTCACCGAAGTAGCAAACATTGGCTGACGAATAGGTGTTGTGGGCACCGCGGTCGGTACGCCAAACAACTTCGCCCGAAGCACCGTCGATCGCTACGATGTTTCCGCCGCCGTTGTTGTCCGTTGGGCAGATGACGAGTGACTTGTAGAGCACGGGTGAGGCGCCAAAGCCATTTCTGGATTGAAACTTGCTCACGTCGGTTTGCCAAAGCAATGCACCATCAAGCCCCAACGCCGAGAGAACAACCTTCGCATCGTTCAAGAACACTGCGAAAATTTGCTTGCCGTTGCAGGCCAACGTTGAATTTGCCTGGCTGCTTTTTAGATGCAACTGGCTCTCGTCGACAAAGTTCCCCTCGTGGATGACGCGTCTCCACAGTTCACGACCATCGGACCGATCCAGCGCGATCACGAGTTGCTGTTCCTGTTCCTCGATCGCCGTCGGCAACACCACCATGTTGTCAACGAGAATGGGAGAGGCATGACCAAGGCCAGGCAAGTCCTTCGCCCAGACAACATTCTCGTCTTCTCCCCATGAGGTTGGCAAAGGCTGATCGGGAGCGTGTCCCTCCATGCCTGGTCCTCGGAACATCCCCCAAGCGGCCGTGTGCTGAAGCTCCACCACTGGAAGGTCGCTAATTTCAGGCAATTCGGAAACGGTTTTTTCTGGGGCGCGTTTGCATCCCCCCTGACTCGCGGCCAGCAGAGTCAGGGCAATCAAGAAAGCAACCCGAACGTTCGTCATCTCCACTCTCCATGCCACAACTCCCCAAAGTGAGAGACGTGGTATTATACGCTTCGGAACGCCTCAATCGGCAACCGTCGGAGCTTCGATCGTCGTTCTCGCTCCGTCTATCCTATCGAATCAATCGACCGCAAAACAGCAGCACCATGCACTGGCTACACAACAAACGTCTTCGGATAGGGCTCGCGGTCTCGGCGCTCATTGGGCTCGCGGTCGTGCCGGTTTTGATTTGGAAGCGTTTCGCCGAGCCGACCATGCCGGATCCCGGCATCGATACCACGATGCGCGAGCCCTTGCAGGCGATCGCAGGGCTCGATATCGCGGCGGGGATGGCCGCTACGTTGTTTGCATCCGAACCTCAGTGTATCAATCCTGCCAGTATCGACATCGACCACCGGGGCCGCGTTTGGGTGTGCGAGATCGCCAATTACCGCCAGCATCACGAAGATGCCCGTCCACAAGGCGATCGAATCGTCATTATCGAGGACACCGATGCGGACGGGGTTGCTGACAAACACAGCGTCTTCTACCAAGGTCCGGATATCAACTCACCCCATGGAGTCTGCGTCTTAGGGGAGCACGTATTTGTGTCCGCTGGAGACAAGATCATTCGATTTACCGACTCCGATGGCGATGACAAACCAGATGAGAAACAGACCTTGTTTTCTGGCATTTCTGGAGTCCAACACGACCACGGAATTCACGCGGTTTCGTTTGGTCCGGACGGCAAGCTTTACTTCAACTTTGGAAACGAGGGCCGGCAAATCAAGGATAAGGAGGGCAAGCCGATCGTGGACTTAGCCGGAAATCTTGTTTCGGCCGAACATCTTCCTTATCAAGAAGGGATGCTGTTTCGATGCGATCTCGATGGCAGTCATTTTGAAACGCTCGGATGGAATTTGCGCAACAGCTGGATGGTGGCCGTCGATTCTTTTGGCTCGATGTGGCTGTCCGATAACGACGACGGCGACGCTTCGGTGCGTCTTAATTATGTTCTGGAATTCGGTAACTATGGCTTCCGGGATGAAATGACCGGGGCCGGTTGGCATACGGAAAGGACGGGGATGAGCGATGAGAAACCGCGTCAACACTGGCACTTAGACGACCCTGGTGTGGTCCCCAGCCTCCTGCACACCGGAGGCGGCGCCCCGGCGGGGATTACGTGTTATGAGGGAGAGCTTCTGCCGCAATTGTTGGGCAATCTGATTCATACCGATGCGGGGGTGAATGTTTGCCGAGCCTACGATGTCGAGCCGAATCTGGCGGGGTTCCGTTGTCAGGGCCAAGACTTGTTGTTGGGGGCGCGAGACCCATGGTTTCGCCCCACCGATGCCAAGGTGGCTCCCGACGGATCGATTTTGGTCGCCGATTGGTACGATCCAGGAGTCGGCGGTCACATGATGGCTGACACCCAACGGGGGCGTTTGTTTCGGATCACGCCCGCCGACCACGATGGAAGCTATCGTATCCCTTCATTGCAGCTAGACGATGTTCCCGCAGCGGTGGTCGCCCTGACGAATCCCAATGCCGCGACTCGCTATCGGGCCTGGAAAGCGTTGCAAAGCTTTGGGGCTTCCGCTGTGGAGCCCCTTTGGGAACTCGCCCAATCCGATAATCCCATCCATCGTGCCCGGGCCATTTGGTATCTGGGGAATCTGCCCGACCAGGCCGATAAGGTTCTGGCTCACGCGGCACAGGACCCCGACCCCAGAATTCGCATCGTAAGCATCCGGCTAGCGCGTCAGTTGCATCGAGACGTTTGTGATGCGTTGCCGTCGTTGTTCCGCGACCCTTCGCCGCAAGTGCGTCGCGAGCTCGCGATCGCCTTGCGTGAAAGCGAATCCTCCGCTGCGGCAACCCGTTGGGCCGAGCTGGCCCAGCAATATGATGGAGAGGATCGTTGGTATCTGGAAGCGTTGGGAATTGGATCGGATCCAAAGGCGGACGCTTGCTTCGAAGCGTGGTTGGCCGCGGTGGGGACGGACTGGAACAACCAGTCGGGGCGAAACATTGTTTGGCGTTCGCGAGCCCGCAAGGCCTGTAGCCTGCTGGCTGAAATCTTGAATTCGCCACAGCTTCCGCGCTCGGAACATGCTCGCTTTCTGCGTGCGTTCGACTTTCATTCTGGAATTGCGAAACAACTCGCGCTGCGAAGTCTGGTGGATCAGGGCTACGACGTCCATCCAGAAGAGGTCTTTGCCAGGCTCAATGCCCGCGACGCTTCCACTTCCGCCGTGGCGACGGACGCTTTGCTGCTTTTTGTGCGATCCAACGTTTACACATCCCAATCGCTCGATCTGATTGAACGGTACGCAATCATCGATGTCGCGGATGAACTTGCAACGCGTCTGCTGGACGATGCAAGCGGCACCTTAAGTGTCCGTGCGGCCGAGGTGCTTTTCAAATTGAACGCGGCACAGCCGCTGGTTGATGCGATGGAATCGTCCGAACCGGAACGTGCCGCCAAAGCGATCCATTTGGTCAGCTTGACTGCTGGCAAGCAAGCGGTCTCGCTCCTGATGCCGCTCGCGTTGCAGGCCACTTTGCCAATGGAGCTACGCATTGCGGCAGCGGACGGCTTGGCGGCGCGCACCGACGGACAAGCGGCTTTGTTAAAACACCTTCAGTCGAATGAACTGCCGGCCCCGATCCAAGTTTCAATCCGCGATGGGTTGTTGGCGTCTCCGGTGAAATCGATCGCAGACGCTGCTGCGGAAAGGTTGGCATCGCCGGAGTCCGTTGAAGCGGTGGCGATGCCTTTGGTGGATCAACTGATTAACGAACGAGGGGACGCGGCTGCGGGCGCTATCGTCTTTCGTGATGCTGGAAACTGCGCCAGCTGTCATCGGCACAACGGAATGGGAAAAGAAATTGGTCCCGATTTGACCGACATTGGAAAGCGACTTTCCCCTTCGGCACTCTACTCCGCTATCCTGACGCCTAACGCGGCAATCAGTCACGGCTTTGAGACGCACACGTTGTTGTCGTCCGACGGCCAGATTGTGTCGGGGGTGCTGATCAGCCAAACCGAGGATGCTGTCACCATTCGAACGGCACAAGGGATCGATCGGACGATCCGTCGCGACGAGGTGGATGAACTGCAAAAGCAACCTCAATCGATCATGCCCGCCAACTTGCATCTGAAACTCACTCGCGAACAGCTAATTGATCTGGCCGAGTACTTGATGGCTTCACCCACGAAAGCTCAGCCGCCCGAATGAGTCCCGTCCCTTCTTTAAAAATGAATCGCCGATTGGCAGCCTGGGCGAATCGCTTCCAGCTCGATCGGTCTTTGCTGTGGGTCCTCGCGGCCCGCATCTGGCAGGTTGTATCGGGGCCGCTGACGATTTGTTTGATCGGGATTTATATGTCGCTCGACGAACAGGGCGTCTATTACGGAATCTTCAGTTTTCTGACGATTCAGGCATTCTTCGAACTTGGCCTGTTGAGCGTGCTGATTACGTTTGCTGGACACGAGGCCACGTCGCTGAACGTTCATGCTCCTCCCGCCTTTGAAAGCGAAGCTTGGCAACGCGCGGCAATGCGGATGGCGGAACTGTTGCGGTCATCGCGACGGTGGTTTGCCGCAGCCGGTGTGGTCTATGGCGTCGTGGCGCTGGTGATGGGGTGGCGTGTGTTGAGCGATTTGGAGTTCACCAATCCGGTCGCCTGGCAGTGGCCCTTGTTGCTGGTGCTCCCCTGTGCCGCGTTGACGGTCGTTTGGTCCCCCAATGTCGCAATCCTGGAAGGGATCGGGCTGCGCGAAACGGTCTATCGGATCCGCTTGCTGCAGGCGTTCTCGGGCAGTTTGGTCGTCTGGGGCTGCTTGACGATGGGGCTGGGGATTTGGAGTGTTGTCGCCGCAACGGCAACGCAAACCCTGTGGACGGGGTACTTGGTTGCCGTGTATGGACGACCGGTATTCCGGCCGATCTTGGCTCAGGTGGGCCAATCTGCCGAGTTTTCGTGGCGGAAAGACGTTGTTCCCTTTCAGTGGAAGGTCGCCGTCAATGGCGTGCTTTATTACGTCACCACTCAATGTTTTGTGCTGATCATCCTGTGGTTCAGCAAGGACAGCGCTGAAGCGGGACGATTGGGGATGACGTTAACCGCGACCGCAGCAATCCAGATGCTTGCGATGGCCTGGGTGCAAGCCAAGTACCCGGTTGCCGCAAGTTTGCACGGGGCTGGCAAACGGGAGCAAGCGGGGACGATGTGGCAGCAGATTGCGATCAGTTCCTCCGCCTTGCTGGTGTTGGCTTTCATCGCGTTGACCCTATTGGTCATGCTGCTGCCCTGGTTAGATCCCCGTTTCGAGAACCGCTTTGTGTCGCCTGAGATCGTCGCGATCTTAGGGCTGGGGTGCCTGGCAAACCATCTGTCAGCGATTCAATCGTTTTACATCTTGTCGCGTCGCTTTCCGCCATTGATGATCATGATCCCGGCAATGATCATTGCGGCTTCATCGATTTGGCTGGCGGGTTACTTCTATTCGACGTGGGGCATCGCTTGTGCCTACGCGGCTTCGTTCTGGTTGGTTTTACTTCCGCTGCAAACCTGGGGTTATCTGAAGCTTCGGAAGTGTTGAGCCAATCGTTCCATCGGCGCATAAAAAAAGAGAGACCCCGGCCACAAATGACTTTCGCCGCACGCGGCGCTTGCCATTTATTGAGTCTCTCCTGAACGCTTTTTTATGCTCGTTTAAAATTTGGTCAATAGTGATCGCGAAAAAATTTACTGCCGCCGCTGCGCGTTCGACTCGCGCGATCGCAACCCTTTCGCTGTTGCGACTGCAGGGTGGTTGTGATTGTTTGTTCCGCCGCAACGTGCGGCGGTTGTGGCGCGTCGCTCGAGAACCGCGATTCGGTGTTGATGCCAGTGTCGCGCTGCGGCCTCTTGCGGTCGCTCGCTTCGACTTGCCAACAATCACTCTTGGCGTGCCCGATTCGAGAGAGAATCTTCACGAATTGTGGCGATCTTTTTGCGATCGCGCTTGCCATTTTTAGGCCCTGCTGCGCACGATAGGTAAATGGAAAACGCAAGTAAAAACGATGGTTTGGGCTGCCATTACCACTTCATTACCGGCCGCCTTGCCGAACACTCGTTGAGACAGGTTGTTGAATCTGTTGCGGCTCGCGTTGGATTCGAATATTCGATCGGTGTGATGCCGATCACTGTGGCTGCACTGATTACGCCAAAATGGCTTGCTCGACATTTGGATGTACCGGCGCAAGCGACCGCGGTGATCCTGCCCGGCTATTGCGTTCGTGGGCTGGCGGAGATCGATGCGATGTTGGATGTGCCCGTCCAATGCGGGCCAAAAGACCTCAGCGATCTGCCAAATTTTTTTTCGCTTTCTAATAAAAAAAGATCGCTAAACGACTTCGATATCGAAATTGTGGCGGAAATTAATCACGCTCCAAGTCGTCAAATCGACGAGCTTTTGGCGCTCGCAAGTGGCTATGCCGCATGCGGCGCCGACATCATCGACTTGGGATGCAATCCCGAACAGCGATGGGATGGAATCAAACGAGTCGTGCCGATGTTGCGCGATCTCGGCTTGCGCGTCTCGATCGATACGCTCGATCCGATCGAAGCGGCCGATGCGTGCGCCGCCGGTGCCGAATTGGTCCTTTCGGTCAATCGCAGTAACCGCGAGATGGCAGTCGATTGGGGAACCGAGGTGGTCGTGATTCCCGACACTCCCGATGCGATCGAAACGATGGACGAAACGGCTGAATATCTGACGCAGCGGAACGTGCCGATCCGGTTGGATCCGATCTTGGAACCGATCGGATTTGGGTTTGCCGCAAGTCTGAATCGCTATATCGAAACACGGCGGCGGCATCCCGACGCGGCGATGATGATGGGGATCGGAAATCTAAGCGAACTGACCGACGTCGACTCCGCCGGCGTTAACTTTCTGCTGCTGGGGATCTGTCAGGAACTGGGCATTCAAAGCGTGTTGACGACTCAGGTGATAAATTGGGCTCGCAGCAGCGTTGCCGAATGTGATCTGGCTCGGCGGATGGTCTATGCGGCGTGCAAAGAGCGGATTCCGCCAAAGAACCTTAGCGATGCGTTGGTAATGTTGCGCGATCCGCGTTTAAACGAACTGCCCGCCGGACATACCGAGCAATTGGCCGATCAGATCAAAGACAACAACTTCCGGTTGTTCGCTCAGACGGACGAGATCAGGCTGGTCTCTCGCGATCTGCACCTGGTCGGCGACGATCCGTTTGAAATCTTTGAAGCTCTGTTGGCAACCGAGCAGGGTGAAAAGGTCGACGCTTCGCATGCCTTCTACCTTGGCTTTGAGATGTGCAAGGCGCTGACGGCGATCACGCTGGGGAAACGTTACGAGCAGGATGAGTCGCTGCGTTGGGGACATCTGACGCGCGACGAAAAGCATCACCGACTCAGTGGCAAGCGTCGTCAAAAAAAGTCAGCTGACTGAATCCCGCTGCGATCCGTTTGCGGGACGACTTGCGCTTGCTCGACTGTGCGTTTTCGGGCGCACTCGGCTGCGAAATGGAATCGAGCGATCGATCGGTTGTCGATAAGTCGTCATCGGCATCGCTGGCCGCAACTATCCCTTCGCAAGGATCTTCGACTTTCATCGGATCGGTCGCCAGATAGCGATCGGCGCACGAGACGGGGAACTCGCTGCCCAACAGATCGCGATGGGTTTGCAATGCGACGTCGGGCGCGTTGTTTTCGTCCGACAGATGCGCCAGGCAGGCCCACTGCAATCGCGAGCTGTCGGCGCGTTGCAGCAGCCTAGCCGCTTCGAGATTCGAAATGTGTCCGCCGGAGCCGCTGATCCGTTCCTGCAGCGCCGGCGGGTAGGGACCCTGGGCGAGCATGTCGGGATCGTAATTGCTTTCGATCAGGACCGCGTCCAGCGAGGCGACTGCGGCTTCGAGCCCATCGAAGACGTGTCCCAGATCGGTCAAGATCCCGAATCGGCGACGCGAGTTATCGATGATGAAGACGACGCCGTCGACACCGTCGTGTGGCGTCGAGAGTGTTTCGACCGAGACCTGGCCGAACCACAGCGTCTGTCCCGCATCGAAATGGCGGACGTCGGAGACACGCCCCAAGCGTTTGCGGCGATCGACGATCGTGTGCGTCGCAGGCGTGCAATAGATCGGCAGGCCAAATTTGCGGTGGTAGACGCCCATGCAACTTGTGTGGTCGCTGTGATCGTGGGAGATGATCAAGGCATCGACGTCGTGGATGTCTTTGCCGTGTTGAGCCAGTCGCTCTTGAGCTTGGCGACCGCTGATCCCTGCATCGAACAGCAACCGCACTCCGTCGGTTTCGACGTACACGCAATTGCCACTGCTTCCCGATTGCAACGTGATGACTTCCATGGCCGCCAGTATAACGGTCGCGCGGCGTGTGGATACCTGGTCGGGAGCCCCAACCGACGCGCCGGCTGTGTCATCAAATCGTCGCCGGTCTGCTAACGCAGCGTTAACACTAAAATTTAGGGTAGTGGACGAGGTCACGAGTCCTTTCGCGGCAGAGATTATGGGGACTCGTGACCTCGTCCACTACCATCAGTCCGAAAATCAAAGTTTGACAAACCACTAGCTTGTTGGGGCACTCTAGGTGCTGAACGCCGGCGGGCGTAAACTTGTCGTTCATCGCGTCGGCACGTTCGGGATGTCTGTTCACGCAGAGGCCCGTCGTCGCCTCTCCCTTTCCCGAAACCGAATTCTTGCCCTGCGATGCGGGGCAGCCAACGGAGCGATCGTTTTGAAACCTTGCAGCATCTTGTTTGTATGTATGGGCAATATCTGCCGTTCACCCGCGGCCGAAGGAGTGATGCGGCGGTTGGTCGAAGCGGAGGGTTTGGACGATAAGATCACTATCGATTCGGCCGGCACGATCGGCTTCCACACCGGGAAGGCGGCGGATCGTCGGATGCGAGCCGCCGCTCAACAGCGGGGGCTCGAATTGACGAGTCGAGCGCGGCAGGTGACGGCTGCGGATCTGCAAGCCTTCGATCTCGTCGTCGCCATGGATGCCGATAACGCTCGCGACCTGAACGCGCTCGATGGCGGTTCGGATGCTAGGATCGAAATGCTCAGTAGCTATCTGGACGATTCTTGGCCGAGCGATGTTCCCGATCCCTACTATGGTGGCGAGGAAGGTTTTGAGTTTGTCTTGAACATGCTGGAGCAAGCCTGTCCCAAGATCCTGGAGTCGTTGACATCCGATGCCGATTGAGGGGGCGGCCCGTAAAAGTTGCGAAAAGGGCGGTTTCGATGGGCCACGATAGATCGGCGAATCGTTACGATTGATGCGATGGTTGCATCTTTCGTAGGCAGATCAGCCAATTTGCTTTCGGCTGAGCAAGCAAAGGGCTGACAATGCCCCTTTCCGTAAGCATACTCCGATTAACCACTTTGCAGCTTGAATCAGCTCTCCCGCGGCCTAGGTCGTCATGGGGGCGAGGCAAGCCTTGTGAAGAACCGTTCTATTCCGAAATCCTGCAGACTGCGTCGAAAAACATGAATGTCGTTCACTGCCCCGGCTGCGCCCAATCGCTTCAATTGCCCGAAAACGCCAGTCCGGACATGACGCTGCAGTGTCCTCACTGCGGCGCGGTTCACCAAGTCGATCAATTTTTGCCGGCTGGGCCCGATGCGGTGCTGGAAGCTGTCGAACCCGAAGTGGCGTTTAACGAACATGCCCAGGAGGAATTTTCGCAGGGGGAAACCATCGCTGATACTCCAGCGGATGCCGCGGTGGAGGAAGAGCAAGAGCTCGGCTTGCTCAGTTTCGATGACGATATCGAAGAGCTGCCGATGATCGAATTGGAATCGGACGACGACGGCAGCGAAGAGTTGCCGAGCTTCGAAGCTGCCCCAGTCGACGCGGACGATGAGGAGTTGCCGATGATCGATCTGAAATCGGACGACGATGGCAGCGAAGAATTGCCAAGCTTCGAAGCCGAATCGATCGAAATGGAATCAACGTCCGAGACCGAAGCCGCATCGGCCGACGCTGACGATGAAGAGCTGCCGACGATGGAGCTGGAATTGGACGACGATGGCAGTGAAGAACTGCCCAGCTTCGAAGTCGAACCGATCGAAATGGAAGCGAAGCCCGAGACCGAAACTGCGCCGGTCGCCGATGAAGATGTGGCCGATGAATCGCTGCCGATGATGGAGTTGGAATCGGGGGACAACGATAGCGACGCACTGTCAATCGAAGCCGAACCGATGGACTTCAAGTCCGAACCGGAACTTGTGATCGAGCCGTCAAGCGTTGCCGAAGCCAGCGACGAAGATCAGGAAGAGATCGTATTGCCGAGCGTGGAGTTCGGTTCGATCGAAGCCGACGAAGCATCGAGTATTGCGGCGACCGAGGTGGAGGGGGAAGCGGCTGCAGAGCTGGACGAAACCTTGGATGCTGACGAACAAGAATTGGCCGACAGCGACGAACCGGTTGACGTCGAACTAGACAACGCTGGAACGTCGCTCGGTTTCACGGAGTTTGGTCGCGAGCCAGTGGCCGAGAACGTCGACGACGGCGAAGCGGACGACGATTTGCAGGTGAGCGAGGCTGCGTCGACGGACGTTCCCGCGGCTCCAAAGCGTTCGCGGGTTGCGAGTCTGTTGGTGCAGATTGTTTGCCCTGAGTGCAACGATCCCGTCCGAATGCCTGAATCGCCCGCGGCCAGCGACGCGGAAGTGAGTTGTCCTTGGTGCGGGCAGACCAATCCATTAAGTGTTTTTGCCGAGCAATTGGCTCCGCCGCTCCAACTGGTTTCACCGTCGTCGGGCAGCGTCGGCGCGGTGGATCGACCGAGCGAGCGGATCGTCGCCGAAAACGCATGGAGTGATGAAAACGCGAATGCCGCGGCTGTGGTCGAGCCCGAGGGATACGAGTCGGAGGCGTACGCGGGGTATGACGATTCGCCGATGACCGATGCGGCCGGTTTCGACATGTCGGCGCATGGGCTGCAACCGCGGGCCCGACGTCGCAAAAAGCCTTCGATCATCAAGATGTTGGTTCAGTGGTTTGGTGGCGGCGTGTTGGGAATCGGCGGCGCACTGGCGATTCTCTACTTCGGCTTCCCCGAGAAGTTTCCGAAGTTCTTGCCGTTCCAGCCGCCAAGCAGTCGCAGCACGTCGGGTGTGGGTAGCAACAGCGATTTTGTCCCCCTCGGCGCGGAACAGAATAATGATTTCGGTGGAACCGAGTTTGTGGTCGACAACGAAAACAGCGAGCTGCTGGAATCGATCGAGCTGCCCGCCGCAGAGGGTGTCGCCGAAGATACCGTGACGGAGGACGAGACCGCATCGGCGCCCGAAACGATTGAACCGGAGCCGGCACCGTCGTTGGGCGAACGGCGACTGCAAACCGCTCGTGAAGCGTTGGCTGTGGCGATCGAAACCGAAAAGGAGAGTGCCGATTTTAATGTGAACCGGAACTCGCTCTATCGCGGTTTGGCAGAACTGGCTGCGGCGGTTGCCGACAACCCGTTTTCCAAACAGCCGAAAAAAGAGGCGGCGCAATTGCTGGAAGAGTTGGGAGGACAACGCGAGCTGATGATGTCGTTGGCCGGCCTGGCACCCCATTGGTTGGCGTCTTCGCAGCGCGGCAGCGATGGCGTTTTTCTGGTCGCCAAATTGGGCAGCAAGACAAAAGCTCAATCGCGTCCTGGATACCATTCCATTCAACTGGCTCGATATATCGGCGAAGCGGCTGGTGCCGAACCGATCACTGTCTTCGGGCTGTTGGATGATCTGATGCCCTACCAAGACCAAAACGTTATGATACTGGCGGTGATTGAGAATAATGCAAGCGATATCACCGGCGCCGGCAGCCTCTTGAAACTGTCGGCCATCCAGCCGTTGTAAAGCGACGCCACCGCAGCCACCTGCAAGGTGCGGTCCTCTGACCGCACCCTCCCCCTCTCTCTTCGGGGAGCCGCACGCCGCCCTTCCGTCCCGATGGACGGTTCTTCTGATTCGCGATTGGGGGGGGTGATTTATTGACAGCTTCATCACACCTTAGTACAACTGCAGTGGCGGTTGTTCTTCCGTCGGAGGTGGTGGCGTCTTTGGCGTTGTCTTTTAGGTAAGAAGCGTCGGTGGTCCCCCCCTCCCATTATTCTCGTTCATGTTCGGTTGATGTTGAGGAGCTGATTTATGGCTGCGAAGAAGAAACACGGTTTCACGCTGGTTGAGTTGCTTGTGGTGATCGCCATCATCGGCATTTTAGTGGGGCTGCTTCTGCCCGCGGTTCAGGCGGCTCGCGAAGCCGCACGCCGTATGCAGTGCAGCAACAATCTGAAGCAAATCGGCATCGCGATGCACAACTATCACGATACGTTCAAGAAGCTTCCCATGGGACTAAAGAATGATTATGGGCACGCACTCGACATGCGAGGTCAGCAGTATGGCCACAAGCTCCCCAGTGGCACGCCGTTTCAATCAAATATGGCGCAATACAACTGGAGTGCCTACATCGCACCGTTTGTTGAGTTGCAGAATGCCTTTGATGCGATTGACGTGAATGGTCGATACGCTGCGGAAGCGATGGACATCGCAACAGCGCGCGCTGTAGTTGCAACCCCCGTGGCTGGATTCCGTTGCCCATCGGATACCGGTGAAGATGTCAACGTTCATGGTATATATCGAGTAAAAGCATTGAACGGGACAACGTATGACGTGGCGACCTCCAACTACGCTGGAGTTGCGGATGACGACGGCGGTGGTGGTGGGTTGAATTTGAGCATGGATGCACGTGGTTGCAAAGGTGTGCTCTATAACGATAGCGATGATAGGTTCCGCGATGTTACCGACGGAACCAGCAACGTGCTTCTCGTGGGAGAAAGAGCGGATGAGACGTATAATGGTCTCTGTGGTAAAAAACAGATCACAGGGGCAGCGACACTCTACGTCTCATCAGCTCAGAGCTTGCTTGCGCATTCAAACCGAGGGGCATCCTCAGCACTAGGAGTTGCCGGCGCGGGGATCAATGTCGATGCACCAAATTGCGCTGATATGTACAACGTGAAGGTTCCCTTCACTTCTCTTCATCCCGGTGGAGCCCAGTTTGTATTGGTCGATGGTTCGGTTCACTTTCTGTCTGAGACATTGGACCTAACAACGTATCGCCGATTGGCAAATAAAGAGGATGGGAACCCAGTGCAATTGCCGTAGTTTGGCCGTTTGTGCTTGTTGGTTGAGTTCTTTGCACGAACTGTAATATGTTGGCATGCATTGATGTGTGTCAGCATTTCGTATCGATTGATGAATCGTGTTTTCTGTTTCTCACTAGATGGAATCTTCAAGCGTGAAGAATATTTTTAATCGATTGGATGGCCGTTGTGGGCTTTTCGTGCTGCTTGTGCTTCTGCCATTTTTCAGCCTTTCGGTAGGCTGTGGTGGGGATGGGTTTGACCGCGTGCCGTTTTCGGGAACGGTTTCGGTCGACGGGGGTGTAAACCGCAATGGGTGGATGCGCGGTTCAAGTGCGACAGCCGGTACGGGATCACCGAACGTCACGGCCGTCATTGAAAATGGAAAGTTTGCGTTTCCTGCGGAGAGAGGGCCTGTGCCTGGTTCATATAATTTTGAAGTGACCGTCACGGTCCCTGGGAAGGAGAGAGAGAGTGTCGGCGAGGTACCTGCCGGCGTAACTGAATCGAACGAAACCTACATCACGCTTCAGAAGACGCTGGTGGTTCCCGAGGGTGGCGGAGATGGCGTTGTGGTTGAAGTGACATCTGCGGATGTTGTTGAGAACTAACGCGAATCGCCACCGTTAGCTAAAATAGGCGGCAGGAAAACTTTACCGTCTGTGCCCAGGGCCACGATGAATCAACCCCGAAAACCATGTATGCGAATATCCCGTTCTCGCAAACTGGTTTTTGGGGTTGGTGTTTTTATAAGCTTCTTTGCGTTTCTTGAGCTTATTCTAATGGCCTTTGGTGTGGCTCCCAGCTCATCTAGGCTGGGGTTTACGTCGGGTTCCTCTCTTTTTGTCGCGTCGGTTGATTCCGACGGAGCGACACGACTGGCGATAGACAAGAGTCGCTTAGATCTCTTCAACCCTCAATCCTTTGCGTTGGAGAAAAGCCCCGATACCTACCGCATTTTTTGCTTGGGCGGGTCGACAACCTATGGCCGACCCTACGATGACGAAACGTCATTTGTTGGTTTTTTGAGAGAGTATCTTCCCGCCATCGATCGCTCCAAAGATTGGGAAGTTATCAATGCGGGAGGAATCAGCTATGCCAGTTATCGCGTGGAGGTGCTGCTGGATGAGCTGATTCAGTACCAGCCCGATATGCTCGTCATCTATACGGGCCATAATGAATTTCTAGAAGATCGGACCTACCAACGTCTGCTGTCGGTTCCCAAATCCGTGCGACGATTCGCTGAATATGCGCGGCGATTGCGGACCGTGGCCGCGATGGAAAAATTGGTCCAGCCCGCCTCGCTGGACGAGAATCAGCAGAGCCTGTCCGGTGAGGTCGATGCGATTTTGGATCGCTCGATCGGTCCCGCAGCCTATCATCGCGATCCCCCGTGGCGGGCCGAGGTGCTTGCAAATTTCCGTTCGACGCTCGAACGTATTCTAGCCAAGGCGGAAGAGGCTGGTGTCCGTGTTTTGCTTGTTGTCCCCGCCGACAATCTGCGAGACTGTTCGCCATTTAAGAGCGAGCATTCGGCCGAAATCACTGCGTCGCAACAACGCGAATTTATGCAGTTGTTCGACCGCGGGCGTGCGGCTCTGGACAATGGGGAGCCAGATGTTGCGGTCGAGTTATTGGAACGCGCGACCAAGATGGACCCCTCTTATGCCGCTGCCTACTATTACCTTGGTCATGCCTATTTAGGAGTCGACCAGGTCGCGGCGGCACGTGAGGCGTTCTTGCGCGCCAGGCAGGAAGATGTCTGCCCGCTTCGTGCGATAGCAGAGATCCAACAGATCGTTCGAGAGGTGGGCAACGAAAATCAGGTTGCGACGATCGATTTCCCGTCGCTGCTGGAATCGAGATCGGAATTTGAAATTCCAGGGGCCGATTGGTTTCTTGACCATGTTCACCCAACGATTGATGGACACGCCTTCCTGGCGGAGAACATCGTCGATCGACTTGCCGACGCGGGAATCGTCGCTCCACACACCGGCTGGGATGCCAGTGAGTTCGCATCGATTGCAGGTCTCCGCAAACAGCAGATCGATCCACAGAAACATGCGGTGTCGCTGAAAAACTTGGCAAAGGTATTCAGTTGGGCGGGGAAGGTCGAAGAGGCGGATCGGCTTGCTCAACAAGCGGGTGAAATCTTGGGGGATGATGCCGAATCGCAAGTCATGTCAGGCGTCGCAAAGCTTCGGCAGAACGATCTTGACGCTGCGCAGCGGAGTTTCGAGTTTGCGCTTCAGCAAGAACCCAATAATGTCCGGGCGTTAAGCGCACTGGCGGACGTGATGTATCGCCGAGGGGAATTGGAGCAGGCGCTCGAGTTGTTTCAGAAGGCGATTGCGATCGAACCGCAGCATTCGCCTGCTCATTTCAATCTTGGAAATACCTTCCGCGATCTGGGCCAAATCGACGCGGCCGCTGCGGAATATCATGCAGCCTTGGCGATTACTCCCGAGCACGCCGACAGTCATAAAAATTTGGGGCTCTTGTTAGCTGGGCAAGGTGCGATCGACGAGGCGGTATCGCATTTCGAAAACGCTGCGGATTTAGAGCCACGGGTGCCGCAGCGTCACGCCGATCTGGGGTACATTTTGATCGATGCGGGGCAACTGGCACGGGCTAAAACTGAATTCCAAGCTGCGTTGGCGATCGATCCGAATAATCTCTCCGCGATTTTCGGCATGGGGCTCGCCCAGGCACAAAGCGGCATGCGTGAACAGGCGGAAATCTGGCTGTCGAAAGTGCTGTTGATCGACCCGCAACATGCGGGGGCGAAAAGCGTTCTGCAAGCAATCCGAAATTAGCCACGGCTCGTGTGCGGCAAAGCCTTGTCGCGTCTCTTCGGCGACGGCTTGGCTGCGGTCATCGAATCGACGTGTTATGATTTCGGAGATGCTCATTCCGACTTCGTCGTTGATCCTATCAAACCGGTGGGACGTGTCCTTTGGACGGATCATCTGGGATGTAGGACCGTTCGGTTTGCGGCGGAGACGAGATGCATTGCAACGGCCTGTTGGCTCGCCCCTGCCCTCTCGCTGCCAACGATTCATGTTTTTAAGGAGCCGATGCCGTGCCAACCGATCCACTCTCCTCTTTGGATGCCGATGGCAACAAACGGCACGATGTGGTCAACGACTCGAGCGTATTGCACGAAACAGAGGGGCAGGCGGCGGAGGGTAGCGAGTCTGCACCCTCGGGCAGCCTGATCGATACGCTGCTGTTTGGTCTGTCGCTGCCGGAGCGTTCGGCGCGGACGGTTTCCGCATTGGTCGGCGGATTGGCCAGCGAATCGGCCGCGCGGTTGATCCCCACCGCGTTCCGATCGTCCAAGAGCTACCGCGTCTTTGTCCAGCAGTCGTTGGATTTTGTGATCCACGATGTCGGCGGAGTCGTCTCGCACAAACCCGCCTCCGAAGAGGCGCAAGCCGAAGGGCTGGTCGCTCGGCAAACCGTCGGCGGGATGCTCGATTTTGCCGGCGTGGCGACGCTGCACATGTCGCCGATGACGGTGTTGGCGATCATCAGCGACGTCGCGTACGGGTCGAGCACCTACATGCGTCAGTTGAGTGAAGAACTGAAACGCAAGGGATTGATCGATCAGGAATCGACGATCGATCACGTCACCGATCTGATCGACGCGCTGCAGGAAACCAGCGTCCAAGGTGCCGATGCGCTGAACGCGCCGCCGATCAATCTGGAAGGCTTGCAGCAGACGATCGATAGGACTCGCGCGGCGCTGAACCGGATCGATCCGACGACCACGATTCCGCAAGCTGAGATCAAAAGGATCTGGCAGGAGATGGAGACGGCGGCGACCAAGGCGGAGACGTCGGTCTTCGATGTCGCCACGACGATGACGATGTTCAGCATGAACCGCCTGTCGTTGGTCTCTCAGGGGGCGCTCTCGTCAGTCGTGGTCGCGGGCAATCTGATCGATCAACACATCGTCGGGCATTACGCCGACGCGTTGACCGAGATCCAGGTCCGCGGTTTGTGGACGACGTTGGCCGAATCGAGCCAGCCTTATCTGGAAGCGATCTGGAACAACTTCGACGATACCAAATCGACGCTCACCCAAGATCTACTCAACGGCACCCTGATCGGTAAGGCTTGGAGCGGTTTGATCGGCTGGTGGCGAGGGGCCGACAAAAACAAGACGCCGCCAGCGGAAGAGTCTCAACAAGGGTAAGTGAACCTTCCTGTTAAGTTTGCCACTTGAATCGCAGCCGAAAACTCTCGGTTGCTTAAGCGTTTGGCTGGGAAAATCTCGATCGCTGTGGCCGTCTGCTCTAGAATGCATATGCAAGCCAGAAAAAGTGAGGTACCGCCGATGGCTACTGTATCGATCGAAGACGCTCAATCCAAACTTGCCGAATTGATTCACAGCATGGCACCCGGGGAGGCATTGATCATTACCGACGGAAGCCAGCCCGTTGCTTGTCTGACGGCAACAGATGCACCGCCGCCACCGACCCCGCGCAAGCCGGGGACGCTTGCTGGCACGGTGACCTACATGGCGGATGATTTCGATGCGCCATTGGATGAGTTGAGGGACTACATGCCGTGAGAGTGTTGCTCGATTCCCACGCGGTGATTTGGTGGGTCGATCAGCATCGCTTGCTCAGCCCAAATGCGCTCGCAGCAGTTGCCGATCCGAGCAATGAATTGTTTGTCAGTGCGGCGACAGTTTGGGAAATCGGTATCAAAGTGGGGCTTGGCAAACTGCGGCTCTCGCTCCCCTATCGCACCTGGATGAACCAAGCGTGAACCGATTTACGAGCGACGACACTGCCGATCACCGTCGATTATTCAGATATCCAGTCGAGGCTGCCAAAACATCACGGCGATCCGTTCGACCGCCTGATGGTTGCACAATCATTGGCTGATCATCTTTCGCTCGTCAGCAGCGACACCATGTTCGATGGCTACGGCGTGACGCGAATCTGGTGACAGGCAATGCTTCGATTGAAGAGAGTTGCGTTCGCGACGAACTCTCTATTCAATGCGAGCGGCTTTGGTCCACGTCGGCTTAGACGTTGGCGGGGTTCATGATGGCGGTGATCGCTTCGCTGAGCAGTTTGATGCCGTCGCGGATTTGCGATTCGGGCTGGACGCCGAAGCTGAGTCGGATCGTGTTCTTCCGCACCGCGGCCCCTTCGCTTGGGTAACAGAACTCGCCCGGAACATACAACACGCCGCGCTCGATACATTGTTTCCAGAGTGGCGAATCGGAGCCGGCATCGACGCCCGGCGGCAGTTCCAGCCAGACGTATAGGCCACCGATCGGTCGGCGATATTCGACGCCTGGGATTCCTGCCAAGTGCGTATCGCAAGCCTCTAACATGACTTGCAACTTGCCCGCATAAGCGGTCTGCAGTCGCTGGACCTGTTCGTCGAAGCGACCCGATTTCAAGATGTTCAGCATCAGTTGTTGGTTTAGGTGAGCCGAACCAAAATCGATCACCGATTTGAAGCGACGGGCCGAATCGAACAGCCAACGCGGCATCACGCCCCAACCGACGCGGATTCCGGGGCCGAAATTTTTCGAGAAGGTCCCGCTTTCGACGGTCAATTCAGGGTCGGCACCAAGGTCGGTTAGCGTCGGGATGTCTTCGCCCGAATAACGCAAGTCGCGATAGGCGTTGTCGACCAACAGCAGGATCGGCGATTGCTGCTGCCATTTTTTCATCACGGCGATCAGTTCTTGCCGCCGAGCTTCGGGGACTGTCGAGCCGCCCGGGTTGTCGCAATACGGAATCAGGTAGACCGATTTGACCCGGTGTAGCTCGTTGTTGTCCGCCAACTGCTGCAAGCCTTGGTCCAACGATTCGGGGATCATCCCCTGGTCATCCGCTTCGATGCCAAAGGCGCGGACGCCCATATCCTTCAACAGCCCCAAGAAGACGAAATAGGTGGGAGCCGCGCAGAGCACGATGTCCCCTTCGTCGAAGACACATTCGGCGACCAGGTGCAGCAATTGGTTGCTGCCGGCGGTCAGGATCATCCGATCGGCCAGATCGTCGGCGTTGTTGCTGAAGTTCCGCCGCGCGATCGCTTGGCGAAGTTCCTGCGGCCCGTTGTTGGTGCCGTATTGCAGCGCCAACCGCCCCGTCGCGGTGTCGCCGAGTACGTTTTGAGCGGCTTCGGAAACAAACTCCAACGGCAGCGTGGCATTGTCGACAAATCCCGCGGCCAAGGAAATGATTCCTGGGTTGGCCAATGCGGCAGACATCAACTGGCTGATCGGTTGTTCCGAAGCCCGGGTGCCGCGGGGACTGAGAAGTTGCTCGTGCGTGGAGTTGTGGAGGTTCATTCGCTGAAAAACTCGTTTGATTTCGGATCGAGTGAAGTGGAAGGAATTCATGTTAACGAATCTGTCGGGAAGAGGATTCCCCAGATTTGTCGCTTCGCTGTGGTAATGACAAAAGTTTTCATTGCGGGTTCGGCCGCCCCCCGTTGCGACGTCGTGGAAATCGCGACGCAGCCGAACTGGCAATCCTAAAAGTTCTCGTCGCGGGTTCGATCCGCGGCGGGCTTCTCGCGTTCTATTCAGATGCACGCCGGGGGGGCGTGATCGATTGATCCGCAAAGCGGGAGAAACGCGTGGCGGTCCAGCGGAAGTTTCCATTTATGGCGGGCGATAGATCACCACGGGCTGCACTGGCGGGCGGCCTGCGGCGCGATAGCGCTTGGTCGCACGTGCCGCTGTCGATCGCCAGGGCGTTTCTCGAAATGGTCTATCCGCCGACCTGCACGTTGTGTGGTGGGGCGTTGGTCGATCCGGGGGCGATCGAAATGTGTGATGCTTGCATCGACGCGGTCCGCGGAAAATGTCGACACTGGTGCCGCCGCTGTGGGATGCCGATGGAACCGATGCGGTTGGGCGAACCGACTTGCAATCGATGTCTCAAGCAGAAGCTGCCGTTTGCCGAAGTCGTTGTCTTGGGGCGTTATGAGGGAGCGATGCGGGAGGCTGTGATCGCGGGGAAGAAGTTCATTCACGAACCGTTGATGATGGCGTTGGGAGGATTGTTAGGGGAACAGATTGCTAGCCGGATGGATTCGATCCCCGAGATTGTGACCTTCGTTCCATCCCATTGGCGACGCAGGTTGGGGCGTGGTACGGTGCCTGCTGCAACGCTGGCGAAACAGGTTGGCCGCGTGTTGGGCCGCCCGGTGCATGCGGCGACTCGCTGTGTGCGGGGGACGACCAAGCAGGGAAAGTTGGTGGCGGATCAGCGAGCGGCCAATATTTTGAATGCTTTTGCGTTGCGGCGTCGATATCACCCCAACGGCCACAGCTATCTGTTGATCGACGACGTCATGACGACTGGATCGACGATGTGCGAGGTGACGCGGGTGTTGTTAGCGGCCGGAGCGACGCGAGTTTGCGTTGCGGCTACTGCGCGCGGCGTCGGAAAAAACTAAGCTATCTTGAGTTTGCCCGCTGACGCAATGAACTTTTGTCATATCGGTCACCTATTAAAACCTAAGCTATGACATAAGACTGCCGTGATGCGATCGGAGATCGCGAGCGGCGGACGCCAGCATTCCTCATATTGACGCAAAAAATCCAGCAATTTCGCATGAACCCAATGAACACTGACGAGCTATCGCCAGCGGTGTCGCCAAGCACAGCGACAACTTTTCGCCGTGCAATCCTGCACGGTCTGGGGATCGTCATGCCGCCGTTGCTGACGATTTTGCTGTTCGTATGGGCCTGGACCACGACTGAAAACTACGTGCTGTCGCCGCTGGAAGCGGGGATTCGCAACGTTTTGGTTTGGAATCTGCAGGAGATCGAAGACGTCAAACCAGTCGATAGGAATTTTGTCGCCGATCCGACGGGGAAGAAGTTTCTTCCTCAATATGTCGTTTCGTACGTCGATCAGAATCTCCATCGTTTGGGCCCGTTTGAGTCGGTGCCAGGGACTGCGATCGCGTATTGGCATCGTTACGTTCAATTGGTCTACCTGCCGCGCACGGTGGTCGTCCCGTTTTTCTTGTTGATGTTCCTGGTCCTGCTGTACTTCCTGGGGCGGATGTTTGCCAACGGGATCGGACGATTTTTTGTCCGCGCGATGGATCGATTCATCGGCCGCGTGCCGGTGGTCAGCAACGTCTATTCTTCGGTCAAACAGGTCACCGATTTTGTCTTCAGCGAACGGGATATCGAATTTAACCGCGTCGTCGCGATCGAATATCCACGCAAGGGAATTTGGTCGATTGGGTTTGTGACCGGTCAGAGCATGGCGGATATCAGCGCTGCGGCGAACGAGCCGGTGTTGAGCGTTTTGATGCCGACCTCGCCGATGCCGGTGACCGGGTTTACTGTCACCGTCCGCAAGAGCGAGGCTGTCGATTTGGACCTGACGATCGATCAAGCGATCCAGTTTATCGTCAGCTGTGGCGTGGTTGTTCCCGCAAAGCAGCAGCAGGTGGTCAATCGTTTGCAGTTGGAACTGCCTGGCAGCGACAAAGCGGCAGCGATGTTGTCCAGCGATGGCAGTTCGCCCGACTCCTCTTCGCTGGCCGATTGACCGCGAATCGCGACTTCCGCACTCGCTTGTGCTCCGTCGTCAACGATGAAGAACTCTGATTTCATCGAACACGCCCAATCGCTCAGCAACTATAATCCGGGTCCTGTGCTGGCCGCATCGAGGGATTTCGTATCCACTCCAAAGTTTGTCGCGAGCCATTTCTACTTGCATCGATCGGATTGACTGGGCATATACCTCATGAATCGCTCGCTTCTCTTGTTGTCTCTGGTTCTCTCGCTGTTGGCGGTTTCGAAGTCCGACGCTCAATTCGAAGGGATGAAATATCGGATTCCCGCGGATGCTAACACGTTGATCTTGATCAATGCGGAAAAAGCGTTTGGGTCCCCGGTCTCGGATCGCGAGCGCTGGGCGGCGCGGCGCAAAGCTGCCTACGACGCGGGCGTTTCGGCGCTGCCGTCGGACGCGACCGAAGTCATCTTGGCGGGGCGTTCGGATCTGGAATTTGGCAAATCGGTCTGGGAGCTGGCGCTGATGAAACTCAGCGGAGAGCGGAACGTCGCGACCGTGGCGACGCGATTTGGTGGCAGCATCGATAACATCGCCGGCCGCAGCGCAGCCCGTTTGCCCGACGATCACTATGTCGTCCAGCTCCAATCCAATCTGTTGGGGGCCTACATGCCTGCAAACCGCCAGGATGTTAACCGTTGGCTGAAGTCGACCGATCTCAACGCGGGGGAGACGATGACGCCCTATCTGAAGCAGGCCTTCGCTTACGCTGCCAAAGTGGGGACGCCGATCGTGATGGCGATGGATCTGAGCGGTTTGGTATCCGAGGCGACTGTGGCTCGCACGCTGCCAACGTTGAAGTCCTTCGAAGATTCGGGGCTTTCGGTCGGCGCGGTTGCTAAATTGATCAGCGGTGTTCAGGGGATTACGCTCGGAATCACTTTGGAAGACCAGACGATCGGAGCGATCCGGGTCGACTTCGAAGCTTCGCCGGAAATCTTGGCCAAGGTGGGCAAGCCGCTGATGATCGAAATCTTCAGCAGCCAAGGGGCGATGCTTGACGACGTTCGCGATTGGACCCCTTCGGTTAGCGGCAACACGTTTTTTCTGCGCGGCAAGCTGTCGGCCATTGGCACACGTCGGGTGATGAGCGTGCTGGAACTGCCGCGCACGCTGGGGGATGCGGTCAACGATGCCGCTGCGTCGGGATCTGATTCCGAAGAATCTGCCGCTCGCATCGCGTCGCAGCAGTACTTCAAGAGCGTCTCGATGCTGTTGGACGATCTCCGCGACAAACCCAAAACCGACCACGTCAAAACGTTTGGTCAGGCGGCAATCTGGTACGACAAATACGCGCGGAAGATCGACGGTTTGCCGCTGTTGAATGTCGACCCGGCACTGCTCAAATATGGCCGCGATATCTCGGGCATGTTGCGAAGCGCCGAGATGTCGATGAAAGGTGTTGGGATGCGATCGTCGGTACGGACGGGAATGAACGATCCCACGTCGTACGGGTACACTTCGGGGTGGGGCGGATACCGCGCCGGGATGGGATACGACGGCTATGGCTATGGAACGCAAGGCTATTCGGTCAGCGTGGGCGGCGCCCAAGCGGCGGTTCGCGAAAAGGGACGCACCGATGCAGTGATTCGAGGCCAAGAGCGAACGCGTGGTGCGGGTTCGGTCCAGCAGATCTGGCAGGATATCGATGGGGCGACCGCTGAGATTCGCCAGGTGATGACCAGCAAGTACAGCGCTGAATTTTAGCCGCTCCGCTGTCGGTTCCAGGTCGACCAGTTTCATCACTCCGCGACTTGGTGAATAATACACCCCTTGTTGCAACGAGTATTTGAAACTACGGACCAAGAATGACGACTCTATTGATAGCGTTGGGCACGATGGTGGCCTACCTGATCGCGTACAACACCTACGGGCGTTGGTTGGCGCGGAAGATTTTTCAGTTGGACGACAATGCTGTCGTCCCCAGCGTGGAATTGAACGACGATCGCGATTTTGTGCCGACCGATCGTTCGGTCCTGTTCGGCCATCACTTTACTTCGATCGCCGGGACCGGTCCGATCGTGGGGCCCGCGATCGCGGTGATGTGGGGTTGGTTGCCAGCGTTGGTCTGGGTTCTGTTTGGATCGATCCTTGTCGGTGCGGTGCACGATTTTGGAGCATTGGTCGTCTCGATCCGCAGCAAGGGGCAGACCGTTGGCGACGTCGCCGGTCGGGTACTCAATCGCCGCGTGCGGTTGTTGTTCCTGTTGATTCTGTTCATGGCGCTGACGATCGTGTTGGCGATCTTTGGTTTGGTGATCGCTGCGGTCTTCAAGCAATATCCGGCATCAATCATTCCCTGCTTGGTGCAGATCCCGATCGCGATGGCGATCGGCGTTTGGTTGCATCGCAAGAACGTGCATTTGTTGCTGCCGTCGTTGATCGCGTTGACCACGATGTACGCGACCCTGATCTACGGAAACTCGGGCGTCCTGGGGACGTTGAACCAAGCGATGGCCGAGTGGTCGGTGATCTCATGGGTCCTGATCCTGTTGGTCTATTCGTATGTCGCGTCGGTGCTGCCGGTCTGGATGTTGTTGCAGCCGCGCGATTACATCAATTCGCTGCAGTTGATTACCGCTCTTGGTTTGATCGTGGTCGGATTGGTCGTGGCTGGGTTGATCGGCGGAGCACCGTTGTCCGAGGGAGCCGCTCGCGTGCCGCTTGAGATCTCCGCGCCGATGGTGCGAGCTAACCCCGAGGGAGCGCCGGCGGTGATCCCTTTCCTGTTCATCACGATCGCTTGCGGTGCCTGCAGCGGTTTCCATTGCTTGGTCTCCTCGGGAACTTCCAGCAAACAGATCAAGTGCGAGAGCGACGCTCAGTTCGTCGGTTACGGTTCGATGTTGACCGAAGGCTTTTTGGCAACGCTGGTGATCTTGGCCTGTGTGGCTGGGATTGGTTTGGGCGTGACGGAGAAGCTTGGCAGCGGAGCGGTTGTGACCGGCACGGCGGCTTATGAAGCCCGCTACCAGTCGTGGCAATCGGCTCAAGGGCTGGGAGCCAAAGTGGGCGCGTTTGTCGATGGATCGGCGAACTTTCTAAAAGCCCTGTCGATTCCCGCGGGGATCGCAGTCGCGTTGATGGGCGTCTTGGTCGCTTCGTTTGCTGGCACGACATTGGACACCGCCTGCCGGTTGCAGCGGTACGTGGTGCAAGAACTGGCGGCGACGTTTGTTCGCGGATCGGGAAGCGAAGAGGTTGCGGTCTCGGCCAACCCGATGACCTGGCTGACCAATAAACACGGCGCGACGATCTTTGCGATCACATTGGCTCTGGCGATCGCGGCGCTACCGGCTCCGGGAGCCGAGATGACGTTGGCCAATGCGGGCAAAGGCGGTTTGATTTTGTGGCCACTGTTTGGTGCGACCAATCAATTGTTGGCCGGCTTGGCGTTTTTGGTGATCTCGTTCTTCCTGTGGCGTCGCCGGATCCCGGTTTGGTTTGTTGTGATCCCGATGATCATGATGCTGATCATGCCAGCTTGGGCGATGATGATCGAGCTGCCCGGTTGGTTGAATCCTCCCGAGGGCCAATCGCCTAACTGGGTCGTGATCGTGATCGGTTGTGCGACTTTATTGTTGGAAGCCTGGATGGTCGTCGAGGCGATCATTTTGTGGCCCAGCGTCCGCGGGATTGTCGAAGAGGCGGCCGTTGCCAAGCCGTCGTCTTAGGCTACGATAATCACAGCCATGAATGCATCACAAAACGCCTCCGCCAACGCTGCACAAGCGGCGACCGACGATCCTTCGCCGGCCGACGACGCCGCTTCGCTTTCGTTGCCCGAGATGCTTCGCGTGCTGGAAGTCGCGCGGCAGATGCGCGAAGACCGCCAGACGGCCGAAGTCGCGCTGCGCCGCGACGAGGTTCGGACCCAGATCCGCCGCAAGTTGATCGAATCGGCGAAGGTCACCGGCGAAGAGGTCAGCGACGCGGAGGTGGATGCCGCGATCGAACAATACTTCGAGACGATGCACGTGTTGAAAGAGCCTAAGTTTGGGTTCGAATCGCTGTTGGCTCACGTCTATGTGATGCGGCGACGCGTCGCCGCCGGGGCTGCTGCGGTGACGGTCGCTCTTGCGGTCACCTGGTATGCATTCCTGTCACCCTGGGCACCACTGAGCCCCACGGTTCGGGCGGAGCGTGCTGCGGCGTTGCAAGTCGAACAATCGCAGGTCTTGTTGCAGCAGATCGAATCGGCTTCGTTGGATCCCGATGCCACCGCCGAAGCGTCGCGATTGATGGCTGAGGTGCAAGCGGCTGGTGCGGCGAACCCTGCTGCTGCCACGGCGGCTCACGAGCGGTTGAACAAGTTGTGGGGGCAGATGCAAAAGCAGTACGAGGTTCACATCGTTTCGGGTGCCAGCGAGATGTCGGCTTTCGAACGCGACTTTACCGATGATCAAGGGACGCGGTTGGCCGGATATTACGTGGTCGTCGAAACGCGTTCGCCCGAGGGACGCGTGCTGCGACAATCGATCCGCAACGCCGAAACGGGTGAAGAGCAGTTGGTCGCTCGTTGGGCCGAACGGGTTTCCAAAGATGTCTACGAGCGATTGCGGGACGACAAAGTGTCCGATGGCGTGCTGAACGAAACCTTGTTTGCGGTCAAGCGTCGCGGCGAGATCGAGGAACGGGTTCAGATCCCAACGCGTAGCGGCGAAAAGCTGCAGCGGAAAGCTCAGATTACCAACTGGTAGCCACTCGCAGGATATCTATGCCAACCTCCGGTTCCGAAGTGCTTCGCGAGATGACTCGCGCGATCCAAAATGCCAAGAGTCAGCGCGACGCGTTGCAATCGCAGCATCGCGAGATCCTGCAGCAGACCGACGACCTGGTCGGTCAGCGCGGGCAGACGTTGGTCGAATTGGCGGAGAGCTATCTTCCCGAGCTGAGTCAGACGACGGTGCGGCAGGTCTGGAATGAGATCCGCCCGGCGATTCAGGATGTGTTGCTGCGGAAAGAGGCTCGGCATCGTGAATTGGTCGCCGAGCACCAGCGGTTGGAGGCGGTCCAAACGCAGCTGCGCGGCGAACTGCAGACGCTCAACGGCAAGTTGGACGCTATTTATGGCGAGCGTGATTCGCTCAGCAAACAGCTCAGTGAACAGCTGTCGGGCGATCCCGCCTTCCAACAACTGACCGACAAAGCGGCGATCGCGGAAATCAATCTGCAGCGAGCCGAATCGAGTTTGGCTGAGGTCGAACACGATGTGATCGCCAAGCTGCCCGCGTATCAGCGGAGTCGGTTGTTTCAGTATCTGCACAAGCGAAAGATGGGAACGCCGCAATACACAGCCCGTGGCTGGCGTCGGCGGATGGATCGTTGGGTTGGCCGGCTGATCGATTATCCCAAGGCGCGGAAGAGTTATGAGTTCTTGAGCGAAGTGCCCGGCAAGATGCGGGAATTGATCGCCGAGCGACGCGATGCGCTCAACCAGTTGTTGGATCGATTGGAGCGATCGCAGCAGAAGGTCGCCGCCGAACTTGGCCTGGACAAGGTCTTGGATCAAATCGAATCGCGCGAAGACCAACGCGACGATCTGTTGGAGCAACTGGAACAGACGGTTGTGCAGACCAACGCAAACGGCGCCGAGATCGACAAGCTGTTGGACAGCGAAGGGCCGTATTACGCCGAGGCGATCGATAAATATCGACGGCTGTTGGAACAGACCCATACGCTGACTTTGGAGCAGCGGGCGGCGCAGTCTCCCGATCCGATCGACGACCAATTGGTCGCGCGTTTAAAACATCTCGACGAAGAGATCCAGCAGTTCCAGAAGGCTGCCGACGCTCGCCGCCGGCAGTTGAAAGAAGCTGAGGACTTCGCCGAATCGATCGACTATCTGGTCCAGCAGTTCCAGCGGGCGCGGTTCGATGATTCGCGGAGCTATTTCGACGACAAGCTGAACATCCGCGAATCGCTCAGCCGTTTAGCCGATGGCCGCGAGCGCCCCGATCTGTTGTGGCAACACATCCGTCGCCACCAGCACACCGCGCCGAACTGGTACGAGGAAAACTCGCGTCGAGTCGTCAATGCAGCGAATTCACCGATGGGGCAGATCCTGTTGCAGACGATGGCTCACGCCGCGGGAGCAGCGCTCCGCGAAAGCGCACGCCGGGCCGGATCGCGAAGGATGAGCTACCCTACGTCGTCGACGCGATCGTCCAGTCGAACGACAAGCCGGCCGAGAATGCCAACTCCCAAACGCTCCGGTTTTAGCACCCGCAAAGGGTTTTAGAAAGCAGTGGCGAAGCCACGGCATCCGATAGCCTGGGACGCGAGTCCCAGGTGCCGGAGCATCCACGCGTTTAGCCGTCGCGAAGCGAGGGCATTAGCTCGCATGTCGTCGCTTCGCGACTGAGGTGGGGCGACCGGGGCCGGGATTCCTGGGACTTGCGTCCCAGGCTGTTGCATGCCGTCGCTTCGCGACTGAGACGGCTCGACCGGGGACGGAATTCCTGGGACTTGCGTCCCAGGTTGTTGCATGTCGTCGCTTTGCGACTGAGGTGGGGCGACCGGGGCCGGAATGCCTGGGAGACTTGCGTCCCAGGCTGTTGCTTATTGTCGCTTCGCGACTGAGGTGGCGCGGCTTACTCTTGGTTTTCCCAAGTCACGCCCATCTCGGATTCCAGCGAAGCGTACCAATCGCGGAACAGCTGGCCCGCTTGGAAGTTGGCGAACTGTCGCAGTCGCATCCGTTGAGCTGGTTCCATGAAGTCATCGCGGAGCTTTTCGATGTCGGGCGACGTCGATTTCACCTGGAAGACGTAGAACGTGTTCTCCGGTTGATTCGCCGCGCTACCAAACGCTTTCTCGGAGGTCGAGAAGACAGCTTTCATGAAGTCGGGGCCGACGCGGTCCAGATCTGGAACGCTCAATCCAAAGCCTTGCATCGCCGTGAACGGTCCGGCGTCGCTGATCACCAAGGTCTGTTTGGCTTCAGGGATTTCGGTCGTAATCGATTCCGCATTGGCGTTGTTCAACTTTTTCGCCAACGCTTCCGCTTCGGTTTTTGCCAATTCGCGTCCCTTCTGCAATCGCAGCGCATCTTTGACTTCCGGTTCGATCTCATCGAATTCGGGAGTGAACGGCTCGCGCTGTTCGGTCTTCCAGAAGACGAAAGCCGATCCCGGCGGGTTGCTGTCGGTTCGCTTGGGGGTGTAGTTCGGGAATTGGTTGTTGTAGATCAGGCTGGCAAACGAATCGCCACCGCCGAATCCCATCCCTTGGGTTTGTGAGTTGGCGATCGGTTGATCGGCGACCGAGATCGGATCCTGCATTCCGGTCACGCCGTATTGCAGCCCCAATGCCTCGCCCAGTTCCTTCAGGCTGAAGGCAGGTGGTTCGCCAACTTTCTTTCCTTGGTCCTTGTCTCCCTGCCACAGCATGCGTGCGCCAAAGTAACGTTTCATTTCGCTTTCGGCTTGCGCCATCGCTTTCTGCATCGCGGCGCGTGCCGCCGGCAGCGCCAGTTCGCTGGCAACTTGATCCTTCACTTCTTCAAACGTTTGGACGCGAGTCTTCGCTGGTTCCGGTGGTGTCAGCTCAGCCGCAGGCGATTCTTCAGCTGGCTTGGCTTCTTCAGCCTTCATCTCGGGCTTGGCGTCGGCCGGCTTTTCCTCAGCAGGCTTTTCTGCTTTCGGCTTTTCTTCGCTCTTGGCCGGTTCGGCTTTCTTTTCTTCAGCCGGTTTGGCTTCTTCAGCCTTCATCTCGGGCTTGGCGTCGGCCGGCTTTTCTTCAGCAGGCTTGTCCGCCTTCGGCTCTTCTTCGCTCTTGGCCGGTTCGGCTTTCTTCTCTTCAGCTGGCTTGGCTTCTTCCGCCTTCATCTCCGGCTTGGCATCTGCTGGCTTTTCTTCGGCCGGCTTGTCAGCTTTTGGTGCTTCTTCGCTCTTGGCCGGTTCAGCTTTCTTCTCTTCAGCTGGCTTGGCTTCTTCCGCCTTCATCTCCGGCTTGGCATCTGCTGGCTTTTCTTCGGCCGGCTTGTCAGCTTTTGGTGCTTCTTCGCTCTTGGCTGGTTCGGCTTTCTTCTCTTCGGCTGGCTTGGCCTTTTCTTCCTTTGCGTCAGCAGCCGGTTTGTCTTCTTCCGCCTTTGGTTTGTCGGCCGGCTTTTCTTCAGCAGGCTTTTCTTCTTCCGCCTCTTCCTTGTCGTCGTCTTGCGGGCGGAATGCTGCTAAACGGAACATTGAACGGCGGGTTGCCGAAGATTGATCCTCGGAGGCTTCTTCTTTCTTGTCGGTCGCTTCGGCCTTGTCCGCTGCTTCCTGCTTTGGCTCTTCCGCAGGTGCTTCGGCCTTCGGTGCGTCAGCTGGCTTCTCGGTCTTCGTTTCTTCTGCAGGTGTTTCTTCGGTGACGGTCACTTTGAATCGGCCTTGAGCGACCAAGCGGTCGTATTCGGCACGCATCACATCGTCGCTGATTTTCTTCTTTTCCGCTTCCAAGAAGTTGTCGAACGAAGCGGTCAGGTATTCGACGTTGGCCGAATAGTTGCGACGGAATCCAGGAGTGGCGGAATCGGGGTTGGGCAAAGTGTCTTTGTATTCTTCGTACAACGCTTTGACTTCCGATTCGGGCAGTTGGTCGTCGGAAACTTTGTCGGTGAAGTCAGCAACCAGGATGGGATAGGCATCGATCGTCGCTTGTTGGTTCATCTGTTTGAACAGCTCCCAGCTTTCGCCGGGGGATGTCAGCGGTTGAGCTCCCGCAGCGATGCCGGTTTGGCCGACGCGTTCGACCGCATTGGCTAGCAGTTCGGTTTTGAGGACGCTTGCCAATTGGTAGCGGCCGATTTGGTTGTCCGACGATTGCGACAAAAGCGCGTACATGTCGTTTTCGTTGACTTTGTCGTTGGCATACAGACGCAGCCATTGATCGATTGCACCGTCATCCAGATCGAATCCCATCTCTTTCGCTTTACGCGACAGCAGGTAGGTTCGCAGGGCGTTGTCCAACGACAATTGGTTGGAGATGCCGACGCGTTGCACGTTCCCTTGTTGATCGACGACAAACCCGGGAACTTGAGGGCGGCCCCCTTTTTCCATCACTTGCTGGGCCAGATCGGCCAGGAAGCGGGTGGTCATCTGATGGTTGCGTACATAGCGATTCATTTTCGCCATGTCGATTTCTTCACCACCAATCGTGGCGACCGCTTCGCTTCCACCAACGCCGCCGCGGGTCGAATCCAGATAAACCTGGAGTGCTGGAAGGACGACAAATGCCACCATGGCCAAACCGGCCAAGGCCGCGACCATTGCCTTTTGATTACGACGAAAAATCGACAGTGGGCCTGTCATAGTGGTGCTACTTTCGTGACTGGAGCTTTTAAAGGGAACCTTTCGGGTGAGCAATCGATGCCACCGTTCAAGGCGAAGCGAAACCTACATCATATGTGGGGGCGGCGGCAGTCGCCAAACCGGCCTGCCGCTAGCAAATAAAGCCGTATTTGCGCAGCAATCCCAACATTTTCAAGAGCTGTCAAAGTACACCGCACCGAATCAAAGGGTCAAGGCCGGAGTCACGTGGGGAAACCTTGTCTATGTTTCTGAAAAAACGCCAGCAAACCCCTTGTCGATCCGTTATCTTAGAACAGAGTTATCTACTCTACCCGCCTTTTAATCCCACCAAATCTCCTCCCTCTTGCGAAGGAAATCCCGCATGTTCGATCGCCGTCAATTTATTGCCTCTTCCGTTGCGACCACTGTTGCCGCCACCGCGGCGCAATCGCAAGCCTCTGCCGCCGACGCCGACAAGCCAGTCAAGGTCGGCGTGATGGGCCTTTCACGCGGTATGTCGCTTGCCACCGACCTGGCCAAGATGGACGGTGTCGAAATCAAATACATCTGCGACGTCGACAGCACTCGGCTCGCTTCGGGCGCTGAAAAGCTGGGCAAGATCGCCGGCACGTCTCCCGAGGCGATCACCGATTTCCGCAAGATCTTGGACGACAAAGAAGTCGACGCGTTGATCTGCGCCGCTCCCAACCATTGGCACGGCCCGGCGACGATCATGGCCTGCAAAGCGGGCAAGCACGTTTACGTTGAAAAGCCAGCCAGCCATAACGCCCAAGAAGGGGAATGGATGATCGAGGCGGCTGAAAAATACAACCGCGTCGTCCAGGTGGGCACGCAGCGCCGCAGTGCTCCCGAAATGATCCAAGCGATGGAAAAGCTGCAATCCGGAGCGATCGGCAAGGTCTTCCTGTCGCGCGGCTATTATGTCAACCAACGCGGTTCGATCGGAAAGGTAGAACCGAGTGCACCGCCAGAAAACCTCGATTACGCGCTTTGGGAAGGCCCTGCCCCGCACCGCGAATACAAATCGAACGTCGTTCCTTACAACTGGCACTGGAACTGGCACTGGGGCGGTGGCGAATTGGCCAACAACGGCGTCCACACGTTGGACATCTGTCGTTGGGGAATGGGAGTCGATTATCCGACTCGCACCACGATCTCCGGCGGCCGCTACTGCTACGACGACGATCAAATCACTCCCGACACGCAAGTTGTCGCGTTTGAATTTGGCGATGGCAGCCAGATCACCTGGCAAGGCACTTCGTGCAACAAGCACAACGTCAACCCATTTGTCTCGTTCTACGGAACCGAGGGTTCGATGGAAGTCGACAGCAACGGTGGCTACAAGTTGTTCAATCGAGCCAACAAGATGGTCGAAGAGGTGAAGGGGAAGAACAACGGCCAGCTGGCTCACCTGACCAACTTCGTCGATGCGGTTCGCAGCGGCGATGCTTCCACCCTGAATCAACCAATCGCCGGTGGGCACTGCAGCACGATGATGTGCCACTTGGGCGTGATCGCGTATCGCACCGGCCAACCTGTCATCTCCGATCCGACCAACGGCCACGTTCAAGGGCCGCAGGAACAGACGGCTATGTGGGGACGCGAGTACAACCCAGCTTGGGAAGCTGACGTAACGAAGATCTAATTCTTCCTCACCTCTTCCACCTGTAACACTTCCGCTCTGCGGCATCTCTTGTTGTCGCCAACATCGTTACAGGTGTCGCAAACCGACCCGAAGGCAGTCCCCACGCGGGGGACTGCCACGGTTCTGAATCGGTTCTCTCTTTCGCTGGCGGGTTTGCAAGGTAGATCTTCGTTGGACAACGCGGCGGTCTTGTTCGCTCGCACGAGGCGACGTTGCATCAGGCGAGCCAATGGCCGCAGCGGGTCCATTCGAAGCCGTCGATGCCTCCGCTCAAAAAGCCCAGCGATACCTATGATCCGCGCACTTGATTTTCACAAAGCCTACGATGACACCATCGCGGTGGCAGGTCTCTCCTTTGAAGTCTTGCCCGGCCAAGTCCTTGGACTCGTCGGGCCCAACGGCGCCGGGAAGACGACGACGCTGCGAGCGTTGAGCGGACTGATACCGGCGACCCGCGGACGATTGGAAGTCGCTGGACTGGATGTCGAACAGCATCCGATCGCGGTCAAGCAGCAGACGGCGTATGTCCCCGACGATCCACAATTGTTCGACGACCTGACCGTCGGCCAACACATGGACTTCTTCGCATCGGTCTACCGCGTCGCCGATGCCGAAACCAAAACACAAGGTTTGTTACAGACCTTCGATTTGATCGAGAAGGTCGACCAGCGAGCGAGCGCCCTCAGCCGCGGGATGCGACAAAAACTTGCCGTCTGTTGCGCGTACCTCTATTCGCCAGCAGCGATTCTGTTGGATGAACCGATGACGGGGTTGGACCCGCCGGGGATTCGCAATCTGTTGGAATCGGTTCGCCAGCGAGCGGCCGATGGTGCAGCGATCATGATCAGTTCGCATCTGTTGGCGATGATCGAATCGGTCTGCACCGATGTGCTGGTGTTGGAACGGGGCCGCGCCAAGTTCTGTGGATCGATCGATGCGTTTAAAGCTCGCTTCGAATCGGCCGGAACGCCGGCGTCGTTGGAACAAGCGTTCTTCGCCGCGACGGCTTGCGAGCTGCCGGTGGGAGCAAGCGGATGAACGCGTTGACCTTAGAAGCTTGCTTCCCGCGCAGTCTGCGACAGTTGCTGCAGATGCGAACGGTTGCCAAATTGAACCGCTTGAAACGCCGGATCCTTGCGCCCCGGCGAATCCTGTTGACAGTGCTGGCTGTTCTGTTGGGAACGCTGTGGGCCGGGCAGGCGTTGTTGGGAATCTTGATGCGCCCCGCCGCCGATCCCCAGCGATTGCAGTTATGGATCACCAGTGGCTTGGTCCTGTATGCCTATTGGCATCTGTTGCGCGCGGTTTGGAGCAGCGAGTTGGCCGGGATCGTGTGGTCGCGTCCCGAGCGCGAACTGCTCTTGACCGCTCCGCTGTCGCCAACGCAATTGATCGGCTACCGCTTGGCCGGCGGCATCGGACCCTCCGTCCTCAAAGCGACGCTGCTGACCGTCGTGTTGCTGCCCGATTCCTCGCGGATCGAACTGACATTTCTGGGGCTGTTGATGGCTCTGGGAATCCTGGAACTGACGCGGATGATCATCGAGATCGGATGTTCGGGATTGTCCAAGGGAGCGTTGTTCCGGTTTCGCATCGGCGTCACCTCCGTTGCCGTCGCGATCGCTGCGACGGTTGGCGTTAGCGTCTGGTCGAACTGGGATCCCGATTTCGGCATGCCAGCGGTCCAGTTGCCCAACCTGATGCTCGGCGGCCTGGTCGACCTCAGCCAAGGGCCCGTTGCTCGGGCGATCGGTTATCCGCTGCGCTACCTCGCCGACATCGCGATCGCCAGTCGCTGGAACCTGACGGTTCTGGTGGGGATCTCGGTCGGGCTGTTAGAAATCGCCGGTTTGGCTGCGATTGTCATCTGGCTGCAGCGGACGATGACCGCAGCCCAATTGCGTCAGCATCGCGAGAGTTATGCGGAGATCCAGTCGAAGCAACCTGTTGAAGTCCCGCAAGCAGAACAACACATCGAAGCGTTTGTTAGACGCCGGCGTCTGCCAGCGTGCGCGTCGTTGGGCGGGACCGGAGCCTTGGCGGCGCGGCATGCCGTCACCATGCGTGGCTATTGGTTAACAGTTTTGGCGACCTTGTTTGTTCCGGCTGCTTTTTCGACGTTCCCGATTTGGGTGCTTCCCGCCGATCAACCGGTTCTATTGCACGTGGTCGGATCGCTGATCTTTTACACGCTGCTGTTGGGCCCGCCGGCATTGAAGATCGATTTCCGCCGCGACCTCGACCGGATCCTATCGCTGCGACAGTTGCCGATCTCCGAATTTCGAATCACGATCGGTCAGCTGGCGTTGCCGATCGCCGCTTGTCTGGCGTTTCAGTTGGTTGTGCTGGCGGTGACCGCGGTCACGCGAACTCCCGAGCCGACCAAGCTGATGCTGTCGATGCTAGTCCTGATCCCGGCGACTGTTTTTATCTTCGCCTTGGAGAATGCGATCTTCCTGGCCTTCCCGCAGCGGATTGGTCAGGAGGGGATCGAGGTGCTGATCCGCACGACGCTCGTCTTCACGTTGAAAGGCGTGCTGTTCGTCTTGGGCGTCGCGGTGCTGTTGGCTTGGACGATGGGGATCCGCCAATTTGTCGGCGAGGACTACCAATCGATCGTCTATCGAGTCGGAGGGCTGGCGATTTTGTGGGCCAGCGCCGCCGCGTCGGTTTGGATCACCGCGATTGCGCTTCGCCGGTTCGATCTGTCGGTCGACACACCCGCGGCGTAAGCCTCGCCGGGCGTCGACGTCTTGCTGCCGCCAGCGTTGCTATTTCGCTGGGGCTTCCGCTTTGGCGACGATCTCAAAGTCGAGCGTCGATTGGCCAAACTTCTTCCCCTTGAGGTCCTCGATCGTCAATTGAATGCGATGCGGACCGGGAGCCAATTGTTTGGGCAGGTACAAGCGATAGGCGATGAAATAATCGCGGCGGTAGTTGTTGCAGCTCTGTTTGTCGGCCGGCAACACCTGTTCGGCAACCCGCACGCCATCGGCGTTAAACAGGTCGTAGCTGCCTTGGAAATGGGTCTCGTAGCCGTCGCTGAGTCGTTCGGAGGCGAAGTTGTCGATCTCGCAATAGAGGATCACCTGTTGGCCAGGCTGCAGTTTGTAATCCTTGAAAGGCGTGATCCGGCCGTAGCTTTCGACTTCGGTGCAGAAAGCGATGCTGCTGACGTCCAGTGACTCGGTCGCGGCGGCCAGATGACCCGATGCGAGCCGCAGGTTCTCGAGAGCTTTCTCCCAACGGCGGGTTCGCGAGGGCGATCCATCGGGATCGACCATGCTCCACATCGTCATCATCTGGTAACGCAGATAGTCCTGTTCGGCAGCGTTCAGCTGGTCGACCTTTTCCATCGCCTGATCCGGCTTGTCGGCCAACAAATACAGCATCCGCAGTTTGGCCAGTTGAGTCAGACCGCCGGGCGTGTCGAGCGAGATCTCTTGCTCTTCGTAATGTTTGATCAGCGCTTCGAGATGTTCTTTGGGGTTCGTGCTCGCAGCGACGGGAGCCGCGGGAACTTCGGCTTCCAATTGGATCGTTTTGGTTTCCGGTTCCGCGGATGCGGCGGCGGGCGTTGCCGCAGCGACCTTTTCGACGGGAGCGGTGGAATCCGCTGGCGATTCGGCCGGCGGTGGCGACGCAAAAGCGACAGACGCTTGCGCTTCCTGATCCGACGCTGTTGCAGTCGCTTGTTGGACAGGAGCGGTCGCAGCGGTCGGTGGGGCGGAAACCGTACCGACGGCTTGTGCGATCGGCTTGCTTTGCCCCGGTTTCGGGAGACTCATCTCCTTGGCGGGCGTCGGGTTGGCAGAGCTGGCAACGTGTCCGGGGGGAACTTGCCCGGCTGTAACTTGGCCCGCAGCGCTTTCGGCTTCCGGCTTGGCCGCTTGGTTGCGTTGCATGTTCCGCACTGCGGCGAGTTGTTGACGGGCGGCAGCCTGGACTTCCGGCGTCGCATTGCTGAACGCTTCGATCAACTCATCCGATTCGTTGTCGGCAAGCGTCGCGTCAGCGGCGGTCATGCTGGCGCTGGATGGAGCGGCCGGTTTTCGCTGTTGCGCACTGGCAGCCGTTGTGCCCGAAGGCTGCGACTGTTGATTCGGCGGAGCCTGGAATCGTTGCGCGAGCGAGGACAGCAGCCCGTCGGAGGGGGCCGTCGCTGGCTGAACCTCCGCCTGCAACGAACGATCAGGGACGGCGGTTCGGCAACCGGTCGAGCTAATCAGGGTATATAATGTTACCGAACAGAGTGTCATTCGGAGCGTAACGCCGTGCATCCTTGCCTCGTGCGTTGATGGATTGGTAGGAGGCCCCGGAGATGGGGCATCGGGGGAGCGTATCGAAATCTGGCGGTTTCTTTCAAGATAGATTCAAGATATTTTTCTCCCCGCTAACCAAACCCGCCTGGTTTGTGTCCTTCTGATGAAAGATAGCTCTTGGTCGACAGCCCGCCATTGACCAAAGGCCCCAATTACACTTAAACCAACACTGCAGGGGAGTTTAGAGTGACGCTCGGCTCCCCCCCCTCCCCCGGTCTGCCTGCTGTTTGGTGCAGATCGTTTTTTTGGTTGCTTGATAAACGAATGCAAAAATCCCGATGACCCAGACGACCGACGACCTCCGAATCCGCGACCAAAAATCGCTCCGCTCCCCCGCCGACCTGATCGCAGAAATTCCTGTCAGCGAAACCGCTGCCAACACGGTCTATCAAGCCCGGCAGCAATTTCATCAGGCGTTGGAGGGGACCGACGATCGGATCGCTGTCGTCGTCGGCCCCTGTTCGATCCACGATCCCGACGCGGCGATCGAATACGCTGCCAAGTTGCAAAAGGCCCAGCAACGGTTGAGCGACGATCTGTTGGTCATCATGCGGGTCTACTTCGAAAAACCACGGACCACCGTCGGCTGGAAGGGGCTGATCAACGACCCTCGTATCGACGGCAGTTTCGAGATCAATCAGGGGCTGCAGACCGCCCGGAAGTTGTTGCTGGACATCAATGAAGTTGGCGTTCCCGCCGGCGTCGAATACCTCGATCTGATCAGCCCTCAGTACATCGCCGATCTCGTCGGTTGGGGAGCGATCGGGGCGCGGACGACCGAGAGCCAGGGGCACCGCGAACTCGCCTCGGGACTCTCCTGCCCTGTCGGTTTCAAAAATGGAACCGCTGGCAGCGTGCAGATCGCCGTCGACGCGATCGGTGCCGCTCGCAACTCGCACCATTTCCTCTCGGTCGCCAAAGATGGCCGCTCGACAATTTTCCAGACCACCGGCAACGAAGACTGCCACCTGATCTTGCGCGGTGGCAACACGCACACAAATTACGACGCCGCCAGCGTCGATGATGCCGCGGCGTTGTTGGAGAAAGCCGGTCTCGATCCACGGATCATGATCGATTGCAGCCACGCCAACTCGCGGAAACGCCACGAACGCCAAGCTTACGTCTGCCGCGACATCTGCCATCAGGTCAGCGAAGGGGATCGGCGGATCATCGGCGTGATGATTGAGAGCAATCTGGTCGAAGGCAAACAGAGCAAGCCGGAACAACGCGGCCAAAGCATCACCGACGCCTGCATCGGCTGGGACGACACCGTTACCCTGCTGGACCGCTTAGCCACCGCAGCCAAAGAACGTCGCGCCGCGAAATAGCAGGTTTGCGTTGAGACCCAGGGGCGGATCTTCGCGCCCTGGTGGTCTACAGGCCCAACGGGCCGGCCCCACGCCAGCCCGGGGCAACGCCCCGGGAAAACAAGGCCAACCAACCCGGTCCGCAGGCCCAACGGGCCGGCTCCACGTCAGCCCGGGGCAACGCCCCGGGAAAACGAGGCCAACAAAACGATGCAAAGCCCCAACGGGGCGGCCCTACATCCAATCGGCCCAATGTGTCGTAGGGACGACCCGTTGGGGTTTTGCCGGCGATGGGCCGTTTCCAAACCCAGGGCGTTGCCCTGGGCTGACATAACGATGCCCCCGTTGGGGCGTCGAACCACGGATTTCGGCGAATCCAACGGGCGTATCTCCCACGTTTCGTCACCGCGCACGTGGCAATCGAATCACGCCACATTTCCACAGGCCCAACTGGGCCGGTCCCACGCCAGCCCGGGGCAACGCCCCGGGAAAACAAGGCCAAACAACCCGGTCCGCAGGCCCAACGGGCCGGCCCCACGTCAGCCCAGGGCAACGCCCTGGGAAAACGAGGCCAACAAAACGATGCAAAGCCCCAACGGGGCGGCCCTACATCCAACCGGCACGGCGTGTCGTAGGACCGCCCCGTTGGGGCTTTGCGGGCGATGGGCCGTTTCCAAACCCAGGGCGTTGCCCTGGGCTGACATAACGATGCCCCCGTTGGGGCGTCAAACCACCGATTTCGGCTGCATCCAACGGGCGTATTTCCCGCGTTTCGTCACTGCGCACGTGGCAATCGAATCACGCCACATTTCCACAGGCCCAACTGGGCCGGTCCCACGTCAGCCCGGGGCAACGCCCCGGGAAAACAAGGCCAACCAACCCGATCCGCAGGCCCAACGGGCCGGCCCCACGTCAGCCCAGGGCAACGCCCTGGGAGAACGAGTCCAACAAACCCGGTCCACAGGCCCAACGGGCCGGCTCCACGTCAGCCCGGGGCAACGCCCCGGGAAAACAAGGCCAACCAACCCGGTCCACAGGCCCAACGGGCCGGTCCCACGTCAGCCCAGGGCAACGCCCCGGGAAAACTTCCGACGGAGTGATTTACAGGTATCCATACCGCTCGAAATATTCGCTCCAACGTTCCTTGAGCACCGCCTCTTGCTCCGCCGGCAGGGAGTGTTTGTTGGTGCGGTAGCTGCGGTGTTGGCTTTCAACCCAGTCCTGCAGCTGTGGCTTCAGCTTGCCGTCGAAATCGCCGAGGTTCAGCTTTTCGTAGACGTGGCCTAATTGAGCGACGGGATCGGCGACGAGGTCTTCATATCGGATGTCGATGATCTGATCCTCGGCGACCGCCGACCGCCCGGCGTGGAAGGCGCGATACATCCGCTCGTGACACTCGAGGACATATTCTTCCAAGTGGTCGTAGTTGGGCCGTTGGAAACATTGTGAGACGTCTAACGATTTCCATAGGCGACACGTCGACGGGAAGATGTTGCGTGGGTCGCGCGTGATGTGGATGAACTTGGCGTCGGGAAAAGCCTCCGCCAAGACTGCGATCCGCCCGGTGTGGGTGGGGCTTTTCAAAACCAATGGCTTCGGAGTCTTGTAGGTCAACGCTTTGAGGAACCCACGCAGTCCGTTCACCCACGTACGATGTTCCTCGGGCGAGATGTTTGTCCAATCGAGATAGTTCATGTCGGGCGGAGCTTGACCGGGGAAAGCCATCCGCCGGTAGGGCGATGGCAGGCCGAGGACCAGCAGCGCGAATTCGTCTTCTTGCGGCAAACGCCAGCCGGCTGACATGTTGTCCATCGGGCGTTTGCTCGGCAGCAACCAGCTGCCAAACATGTTGAACTGCCATTCGGTGAACAGGAAATGGTGCGGCGCGAAGCACTGGAACGACGTCGGAAATGTCCATTGATCGTCCAGGACCATCAACTCATGCAGCAGCGTGGTGCCGCTGCGCCAATGACCGACGATAAAGACCGGCGGTCCGGCCAGTTCGGTGTTGTCGATTCGTCGGCCGTGGACCAACCGATGCCCCGCCGCCATCAGGTCGTTGATCGGCGCGATCCCCGAAATGATCGCCGCCATCGCCAGCCGAGATGGCTGGATTTTGAAGTGCCCGTCGCGGAGCAGTTTCCAGTAGGGAGCGGTTCGCATCCCATGCCAGAACCTGGGAGTGTAGAACGGGTACGGGTGAAAATCGTCGGGCTTCGGCGACGCGGACGATTTTGCAGCAGCGGGTGCGTGTTCGCTCAAAATGGTTGAATGCGGGTTGCAGGGGGAGACGGCGGGCCAAAATCTGATCGTAGTTGTCGCCCAGCGGATTTGCTAGGCGAGCTTGGTTTTCACTTCCCCCGGGGATCGGGCTCCGGGCGACTTGCAGTATACTGAAAACGTGAACTCCCAACCCTCGAGGCCCGTTGGATGTCGACCACTCCATCGCATCACCCATCCACCGCCCATCCGCTGCTGCGTCGCGTCCGAGGGCTCTCCTGGCAGGCCCACGGTTTACTATTGATTCGTGCGATCGCGATCGTCGCGGCGTCGTTGATCCTGTTGGCGATCGGGCTTGGCACAATCGATTGGCTAGTCCGCTCCCGTAGCTTGGGGTGGCGTTGGCTCTCGACTGGCTTGCTGGTCGCCGCTGCGGTCGGGCTCGCCTGGCGTTGGCTGATCCCCGCGATCCGGCTGCGACTGCGAGGGACCGATGTCGCCCGGCAGATCGAAGCTGTCTTTCCCACACTGGGCGATCGGCTCAGCAGTAGCATCGACTTTCTCGAGTCGCCGCGTCCTTCGAAAAGCCACCTCGAAGCCGCCGTCATCGATCGCACGACTCAGGATGTGCAAGGTTTATCGTTTGCAACGGCACTCAACCTCCGGCCAACCCTCGCGGCGTTGGCCGCCGCCGCGGCGATCGCTGCCGTTTTGAGCGGCCTGTGGTTCCAGGATTCTGCCACCGTCTCGCACGCCGCTGCTCGGCTGGCTCAGCCCTGGCGACAACTCGATTGGCCGCGACGCCATCATTTGCAGATCGATCCGTTGCCCCAAGTGGTCCATCGAGGAGACAGCTTGGAAGTTGTCGTCCGCGATCCGCAAGCTGATCTTCCATCCGATGCGGTGGTGTTGGTGCGAACGCCCGCCGGGACGCAGAGGCTTGCGCTGCAGCAGGCCGGGCACAGCGGAGTCGCTCGGATCGAGAACGTGCAGTCCCGATTGGAGATCCGCGCGACCGGAGGGGACGACGACACGCTCGACTGGCAAACGGTTGATGTTATCCAGTCGCCTGAAATCACGCGCAATCAGTGGACGCTTACGCCTCCCGGATATGCAGGCAAACCACAGCAGACGATCGAAGCTCTGCGGTTCGATGTCGTTGGTGGAACGCGGGCTGTATTGGAACTGAGCCTCTCCAAACCGATCACCGAAGCGACGCTGCGGCAGTCGGCCAGCAACTCGCCCGATTCGAGTGTCGCAGGCGAAGGAAACCTGGCCGCCGATGGACTGACCGTCAACTTCGAACTGCTGGAACTGACCGAGGATTGCCAGTTTCAGGTCGAATGGACCGATGGCGACGGGCTGCCGGGAAGCTTTGCCCAGCAGTGGACGATTCGTGTCGTTGCCGATTCGCCGCCGCAAGTCGCTTGGTCCGAATCGACCCGCGTTTCGATGGTCACTCCCGGCGGAGAGCTTGCGTTGAACTGGACCGCGGAGGATGACTTTGGGATGACCGAAACCGGGGGCCGATGGAATCGACCCGGCCGATCCGCTGCGGAGGACGCGGCGGAAGCTTCCGATTTTGCAACGCGATCGATTGCGGAAATCGCACGAACGGCCGACGGCACGGCGTTGTTCAAGCCGTCGGATTGGAAGCTGCAAGCGGGCGAAACGATCGAGCTGACAGCGTGGGCAACCGACCAGCAGGGACAGCGAGGCGTCAGCCCGACGCTATCGTTGGCGATCGTTTCCGAAGCGGTGATTCGCCAACAGGTCGCCGAAAATGAAAACACGATCGTGGAAAAGATGCGCGACGCCACCGTCGAACAACGGGCCGCTCGCGATCAAGTTCTCGCCGCCGCGGCGGAACTGAAGCCCGATCAGGACCGCGCCGCGGCAGCCGAGCGTGTCGACTTTGCAGCGACCACGCAACAGCAATCGCGTCGCACGCTGCAAGAGTCCGGCGGCGCGATCGATCTCGCCAGACAAGCCGTCGAACTGCTCGAGAACAACGGGCTCGTTGACGCCGATTCTCAGCGGCTTGGCGATTTGTTGGCGGCGCTAACGGAACTGGCCGACGAAAATTCCAGCGAGATCGTCGATGCGATCGCCAACGCCGCCGACGCGATGGAAGACGAGGTACGCGACGCGGCAGCGACTTCGAAACTGAAGCAGCAATTAGATCGGATCGGCCAACAGCAACAGGAGGTCGTCGATCGGTTGGAGTCGTTGGCTGGAGAGCTTGTGAAACGCGATGCGGTTCGCGACCTGTCGCGTCAGTTGGACGATTTGTTGTCGGATCAGCAGCGGTTGCAAAACGAAACTGCTGATCTCGACGCAGCGGACGATTCGGCAAAGGACTCGCGCCAGCAGACGCTTGGCAATTCGCAACAAGAACTGTCGCGGCGAGCCGCACGCTTGGCGGCGGAGATCGCCGAAACTGCATCGGATCTACCCGACGAACAGGCTCCGTTTGCCGATCGATTGCAACGCGCTGCGGATCGTTTGAACGAGGATCAAGTGGTCGGTCAGATGCGGTCGAGCGCCGAGGATTTGAAGTCGGGACGGCTGGGGCAGTCGATGGAAAAACAATCGCAGATCGAGCAGGCGTTGCAGTCGACCCGCGCGGCGCTGGAGGGAAGCGATCGCAGCCGCGAAGAATCGTTGTCCGACGCGATCCAGGCAGCGGCCGAGGGACTGGAAAACGCAGCCGATCAGCAGCAGCAGATCGGTCGCCGCGTGGAGGATCCGCAGGAGGAACCTTCCGAGTTGGCTGATGATTGGAAACAGCTGGCCGATCAGACTCAGCGGTTGCGTGAGCAGGTAGAGCGTTTGGGAGCTGAGCAAGCGGCGGATCGGATCGACCAAGCGGTGGAAGCTCAATCACAAGGCCAACAGCAGTTGCAAGCGGGTGATCGGGAATCGGCCCAGCGATCGTCGCAGACCGCTCAGCAGCAGTTGGACGAAGCTCGTGATCAGCTGGCTCAGATGCAGAAACAAGTCGACGCCGATCAACAGCGGAAAAAAATGTGGGCGTTTATCGAGCAGTTAGAAGAGATCTTGGCCAACCAGCGGACGTTGATCGCCCGGATCGAAGCTGCGGAATCGGGAGCGCTCGGCGAGCTGGCTGCCACTGAAAAACAACTGGCCCAACGCGTGCAAGCGATCTCGCCGATGGTAGCCGAATTGGCCGGGTTCGACTTTGTCATGTCCGGTGCCGCCGACGACATGAACCGCGTCGCTGCCATGCTTGCGCGGGACGATAAATCACCGGCTGTGATCGACGCCGCTGGGGCAGCGCTTGCGCGGTTGGAACAGGTGCTCGAAGCGGTGATACAGCAGATGCGTCAGCCGCCTGGGAACGAACCGACCGATTCGTCGCAGCAAGATCCGCAACAGCAGCAGGATGGACCGGACGACAATGAAAATGGGCAGCCTTCGATGGCCAGCTTGCGTCTGTTGTTGGGGCTGCAGCAATGGTTGTTGGATCGAACCGCGGCGGTCGAAGCGATCGAGCCGGGCGACGAGGCGCAGCGAGATTACAAGCAGCAGGCGATCCGCCAATTGGCTCAGCGGCAGCAAAAGCTCCGCGATCAGTTTCAATCGCTATTGAAACAAGCTCCCGCACCCGCGGCCGACAATGAGGGGGACGGGATCTAAGCTCGCCACTGACCATACCAGCACGAAGCGCAAGCGAGCGAAAATCCATACTAGCACGAAGCGCAAGCGAGTGAAAAAAACGACCCAATCGAGTCAACTCGTGATTGCAAACGCAACCAACAACCGCCACGACGTCTCATTTGACGCACGACCTTTTGCGGAGCGAAACACGGCGGTGGGATGATCGCCCGTGTGTGACAACCGTTCACTCGCTTGCGCGTCGTGCTGGCATGGCGGGGGGGAATCACTCGCTTGCGCTTCGTGCTGGTATGGAGGGGCGGTCTTCGTCTTAGCGGTTTTGAGAGAGTTGAGTTCCGCAGCGGTCGCAGAATTTGGCGTCGCTGTCGTTGACGGCGCCACACGATCCGCAGGTCGACAACATCGCGGTCCCACAGGAATCGCAGAACTTGGCATCGCTGTCGTTTGCGGTTCCGCAGCTGGGACACGCCACGGACGACTGACGGGCCGATTGGTTCAGGCCAGCGCCAATCGCCGATGCGACAGCTTGCACGCCACCGCGGGTTTCTTCGGCCATGTAGTTGAATGTGTCTTTGCCGACCGGCGCGATCTCGCCCGCTTGGTATCGCGTGATCGCGCCCATAAATCCATACCCGCTCATCGTGCTGCCGACGAACATCAGCGGCATGCCGACAAAGCAGCACCAGAAATAGCGTGGTGATCCAAAGCTACCAAACGACATGAAGAAGCTGCCCATCCCGACGATCGTGAACAACACGCCGACGCCAAAGATGAGAGGGCCGATCTTCCGTAACAGCTGCCGCGTTTTCAGGTGATCAGGATTGATTCGCTCTTCGTCCGACATGGTTTTCTCCGGTGGGTGTGTATTGCGTGTTCGCTGGTAACGCCCGAATCTTGGCCACTTTCTCGATTACAGGGTAAGCCTTGGGGGGAATATCACACGATGGCGTGAGGGGAATTGATCCACCTTTGTGGTTGCGTTTTTTTAGTCGTAATGACTGTTTGTGGGGTTTATCTTGCCCTTGAGTGGTTGTAATGGTAGCGTATTGCCCTGCTCGCGGGTGGCTAATTTATGTCTGACATCATTCTTTCCCGCGATTCTACGCTTCTCTCCTTTCATTGGTATTTGGATCTATGAAACGCAAAGGGTTCACATTAGTTGAGTTATTGGTGGTGATTGCCATCATTGGAATCTTGGTGGGATTGCTGTTGCCGGCCGTTCAGGCGGCACGCGAAGCGGCTCGCCGGATGCAGTGCAGCAACAATCTGAAGCAGCAAGCTTTGGCGATGCACAACTACCACGACACGTACAAGGTGTTACCGCCGATGTACATCCACGACACCGCGGTCACCGACGATGGTGGACACTGGGCGTGGTCCGCGTTCCTGCTGCCGTTTATCGAGCAACAACCACGCTATGACGCATTGGAAGTTGGAACCGCCAAGGCGCGGGCAAAGATCACCACGAATCCGGAGCTGTTTCAAAATCCGATCGACGGCTATCGCTGCCCATCGTCGACTGGACCAGCCGTTCATGAACCGGGAGTCGACGCGGGATACTGCATCGATGATATCAACGATACGAATACCGGAGTGGCGGTCACGAATTATGTCGTCGCTTCGAATATCGCGGATCTGCGTATGAAACGGGCCTCGAACATGATCGATGGACTGACCGGAGCGATTGGGATCTTCTCCCGCGGTATTAAGGGAGAACCGACAGCGGGCCTCCGGGACATCCTCGACGGTACCTCCAACACGCTGATGATTGGAGAACGTTTTCACAGCCGCGCAGGAGGAATTCGGATGTCGGGAGGAATGATGTTAGTTGCGCGTGACAATCTCTCGCGCGGCCCCACGGCTCGTGACAACCCAGACAATACGGCAACGAATCAAGGCGTTATGTCACTTGCGGGTAGTGCTCGCTATCCGATCAATGTGGTGATGACACCAAGCGAAAACGCCAGTTCGACGAAGAAGATGGCTTTCAGTAGCTTGCATCCAGGAGGAGCCCAGTTTGCGGCGGCCGATGGTTCGGTCAAGTTCATTTCTGACACGGTCGAATTGAGCAACGGCAACAACGGCGGCGGATGGACTGTCGACAGCGTGATGGAAGCGCTGATCGGTATGCAGGACGGCGTCCCAACGTCGCTGTAACCTCCGGCATTGGATCGCTTTGAAATACTGAAGTGCCCGTCTTGTGGCGTTATCGCAGGGCGGGCACTTTTTTCTTTAGATACTTGGATTGACTGAAAGATTTGAACGATGAAGAACTGTAAAAAAATCGTGGCGACCGGACTGTTGGCAATGTTGACTCTTGCGACATTCGGCTGCGGCCCTTCGGGGCTGCCTCCCTTGGGAACCGTTCATGGCACCGTCACGATCGACGGGCAACCTGTCGAAGGTGCCAGCATCGAATTCACTCCCGAAAATGGACGCCCTTCGGTTGGTGAGACCGATGCTGATGGAAACTACAACATGATGTTCACCTACGATGCCGACGGCGCATTGGTAGGCGAACACACGGTCCGCATTACCACCGCGCGGCAGGGTGTCATTTCCGAAGGAGATGGGCCATCGATCGAAGCGCGCCCGGAGAGGTTGCCAGCCAAATACAACGAGGCGAGCGAGCTGACGGTCGACGTGGTCGCCGGAGACAACACCTTCGATTTTGATCTCGAAGGCAAGTAGCGACGCGTCCCGTTTCGTGCGATCGGATCTATGGCTTGACCGCGGTCAGCCAGATCTGGTCGAGCGTTTGCTCGGTTCCGGCGACCGTGAAGGTCGCCGCTATTTCCCGTGGCTTATCGCCAGCGATTCGGCCGACGACTCGGATCGGGCCAGAGAACGCAAGACTCTCTTCTCCGCTGACGCTGATTTCCAGCTTCACTTCTTTTGCCGTCGCTCCTTTAGCAGCGGACGTTGCCGTCGTGGCGGTCAACGTTTCGGGCAGCCCTTCGATCGAGACCGCGATCTCGTCGCTACAACCCCGCTCGCGAGCGACGGTGATCGGGAGGGTCAGTTTCTCTTTCCCTTTGACCACAAACGAATCTGCGGCGACGGTCAGGGCGAAGCTGGGGGGTGAATCGTCGATCGTCATTCGGTATGCGAACCGCGGCCCGCCATTGCCATAGAGATCGCGGACGGTCAGTTCGTAGCGTCCGTCGGCAGGAATCGTGTGCCGCAGTTCCGAATCGCGGCGGCCGCTCGAATCGTCGACCTCCGCCAGCTGTTTGCCTTTTTCATCAAAGAGCGTAACGACCGGATCCAGCAGGTAACCCAGCGAATCGGATTCGACGCGGCATCGCAACGTCTGCCCCTTCTTCGCGTCGAAGGCGAACTTGTCGACTTCACCCACCGCGGAGATTTGATCCGAGATGACCACGGGCCAGGCGATCGGTGCGCCTTCGGTGTGAGTTGCCGGATCGAAGACCGGGATGCTCGATCGGACGACTTCGACAAACGAGGCGAGTTCGGGATGGGCTATAAACTGGCGCTCGCCGGGGATCGCCGATGGCGTCACGCTCGCGGCGGTTTCGGGGATGTTCCAGCCGTGCAGTTGGATCGCGCTGTCGGTTTCCGTGTCGATCGCCATCGGGCTGCAGTGGTCGACGAAACCGGCGGTCGTTAGGGTCAGTCGATAGATATAGGATTTGCTGCCCGAGAAATTGATCGTGCTGTTGGGAGTCGCGGGAAAGGCGAACAGGCCGACGCTGTAGGTTCCGTCGGCGGGAGCTTCGAACACGATCTGTGGATCGTTGCCGACGTTGTCATCGTTTTGGGCGACGACAAATCCACGCGGATCGGCGACTTGCAGCACCGCATCCATCGGCGACCCCAGACGGTTATGGGCCTGCAGCGATGCGACAAGCGTTTGCCCCTTTTTCATGGGGATCGCAAATCGATCGACTTCGCCCGATTTGTGCAGCACGCCATCGACGACGGCATTGCCATCGATCGGTTGAGCTTGTTCGGGCGTGTTGTTCGGCTCGACTTCATCGACCGCCGGCAGCGAATCGACGAGGAACGGTCGCACGACCGAAGCCCCTTCGGCGTCGAACAGTCGAATGAAATAGACGCCTGCGGCATCGGAGGCGGCGGCAATCTCCAGCTTCCCCTTGTCCTTGGCGGGCGTCACCGTCAGCCCTTCGCGATCGATCCAGACCTGCGGCGGCCAGGTCGAAAACGAGCCGGCGGCGGTGACGGTTCGGGCCGCGTCGCGACCGGCGCCCGCCGGGAACAGGCTGTCCATTTTCGGCGGGGCCGCGAGCGCGGAAAGGGATTGGCTGGCAGCCAGGATCAGGGCAAGAGTTCGCATGCTGGAGGGACTTTCGGCGTCGGTCGGGCTACATCAATTCGGAGATCGGTTCGGGATTGGTGACGTACGTCATCGGCCGACCCTCGGGAGTGTGGACGATCTTGTCGGGATCGATTCCCAATTTACGATAGACCGTCGAAACGAAGTTCTCGGGGGCGAGGACGCGGTCGACGGCGGAATGCCCCTGCCGATCGGTCGCTCCGATCACTTGGCCACCGGGCGTGCCGCCACCGGCGAACATCACACTCATCGCATTGGACCAGTGATCGCGTCCGCCATCTTTGTTGATCTTCGGCGTGCGGCCAAACTCGCCCAACACGATCACCAACGTTCGCTCCAACATACCGCGCTCTTCCAGATCCTGGATCAACGCGGCGATCGTTTGTTCGTGTGGTGGCAGCTTCTTGTCGAACGCACTGAACAGTTGACGGTGGTGATCCCAGCCACCTTCGTACAGCGTGATGAAGGGGACGCCGGCTTCGACCAAACGACGCGCCAACAGCGCCCGTTGGCCAAACGAATTGCGGCCGTATTTCGCGCGTGTCTCTTCGGGTTCGCTGTGGATATCGAACGCTTTTTGAGCCTGCGGCGAAGTCATCAACTGCTGACCTTGATCGTAGAACTCATCGACTGCGACCAACGGATCGGCAGCTGCTTCGTCGCGGAACCGCTTGAGTGCATCGATCTGCCTGCGGATCGATTGGCGATTGGAGAACTTGGCTTCGGAGAGGCCCTTGGGCAAGGCGACGTCGCGGACTTGGAAGTTGTCCGAATTCGGATTGTCCGGAACTACAAACGGAGCGTACTTCGCACCGAGGAAATTCGGGCCACCACTGCGCGACATGCTGGGCATCGAGAAATAGGCGGGCATCCCGGCAGGAGCTCCCACCTCGGCGGAGACCACCGATCCCATGCTGGGATGGAAGCTGACGAACGCGCCACAGCCGACAGGGATTCGCGGCGGCGAGCCGGTCATCATGTAGTGATTCCCCGCGCCGTGATTTCCTTGGTCGTGTCGGATCGATCGCACGATCGACAAACGGTCGGCAATCTTGGCGGTCGCTTTCATGTGCTGCGAGAATCGAACCCCAGGGATCGCCGTTGGGATCGTGCCGAATTCGCCGCGAATCTCGACCGGCGCGTCGGGCTTGGGGTCGAAGGTTTCGTAGTGCGATGGGCCACCGTCTTGCCAGACCAGGATGCAGGCATCGGCTTGATGTTGCTTGATCAACCGCGATGCGTCCGCGGCGCGCAACGCACCTGAGAGGCCAAGCGAAAAGAATCCGCCCAGGCCAACCTGCAGACAATCGCGTCGCGTCACACCGGAACAATTTTGATAGCGCGTCATTGGTCTAATCCTTGAACATGAACTCGGGGGTGTTGAGCAAAGCCCACATCAAATCTTGAATCGCATCGCGGCGAGCTGCCGGATCGGTTTCACCACCTGCAAACAGCGAGACGCCAAACTTGGTTTCGACTTCGTCGGGCAAGCGGCTGTAGGTCGACAAATACAGTTGACGGACGACCTGTTCTGGCGTCAGATCGCTCTTGGCCAGTTCGGCCGCACGGCCCGAATCGGAAGTGATCTTGGCCTGCATCGTTTTGGAATTCATCAGATGCAAGGTCTGCGTCACCGTCGTCTGTTCCTGTCTTTCGCTGGGTGGATCTTGGTTTGGATCGGGGCGGCCAAAGGCGTCTAAGAACTGCGAGCTGATCCGGTGGGTCCAGATCTCTTTGGCGCTGCTGCCGGCTGGCATGCCGGTGAAGCTGTCTTCGACACCTGTCACTTCGGCGACCGAATCCATCAACACTTCGGCTCGCAATCGTTGGCGATAACGACGCGAGAAATTGCGGGTGTCACCGACGTTTCGCTCGTTCGGCACGCTGTCCAACGAATAGACAGCCGAAGCGGCGATCGCTCGGATCAGCTCTTGGATGTCGAAGCCCGATTCGCGGAAATGATCGGCCAACGCTTCCAACAGCGGTCCGTTGGATGGCGGGTTGGTCGCTCGCAAATCGTCGACAGGTTCGACGATTCCGCGGCCCATCATGTCAGCCCAAACACGATTCGCCATCGTTTGAGCGAAGTAGTCGTTTTCGGGGCTGGTAATCCAAGCTGCCATCGCGACGCGGGTGTCTTTGTCGTCGGCACCAACGTCAGCTGTCCCGAACAATGGAGCTGGCTCCAGCGATTCGCCGGTCGTCGGATGTTTGACGGTTCCCTTCTTGGCGGCGTAGACGATCTCTTCGCTTCCGGAAATCGGCGGCGACACTCCCCTGCCCTTGCGGCCTAAGCCGGCGAAGTAGGAGGCGAAGCTGTAGAAGTCGTGTTGGCTCCACTTCTCAAACGGATGATGGTGGCACTTGGCGCATTCCAGTCGGATGCCCAGGAACAACTGAGTCGTGATCGTTGTTAATTCGTCGGGCGATCGACGATCGCGGAACAGCGTCACCGCACCGTTGTGGAACGTGCTTCCTTGGGCGGTCAGCAGTTCCCGAACGAACTGATCCCACGGCATGTTGTTGCGGAAACGCTCGCGGATCCAGAGGTCGTAATTCAGCACCGCCTTGATTCCGACGCGGTACGGATTGGGCCGCAGCAGATCGGCCCACTTGTTCGCCCAGTGCTCTGCATATTCGGGACGCTGCAGCAGATCGTCGATCAGATTCAAACGCTTGGTCGACGAGGGGTCGTCCAAAAACGCTGTCGCTTCGTCGGCGGTCGGCAAGCGGCCGATGATGTCGGTGTAAACGCGACGCATGAACTTGGCATCGTCGACCGGTGCCGAGGGAGTGATCCCCAGCGACTGCAGTTTGTTCCAGACGTGATCGTCGATGAAGTTATTGCGTGGCAGGTCGGCATAAAGTTCGTCGGGGACATCGCCAGCCAACGGGATCGCGACGTTGCAGGTCGCGATCACGTTCATGTATCGGACCATGATCGCCGCTTCGCCTGGCAGCGAACCAGCTCGCACGACGCCGTCGTCGCCAACCGCTACGGTTGCGCTTTCATTCGATTGGTACATCGCCATCGCGGTGACGTCTTGCTGCGTGCCGTTGCTGTAGTGAGCGGTGACAACCAACGGCAGCGATTCGCCTGGCTTCAGGAACTTCTGCGTCGGCGAGACCGTCACCTGGTCCAGGTTCGGTTCTTCGGGCAGATTCCGCGGCATGCCCGATTCGATCCAACGCAGCAGCGTTCGGTATTCGTCGCTATTTTCGTCCATCTTTCTACCGCCGCCATGCGGCAGTTCGCCGGTGGCTTTGAGCAACAGTAGGCTCTCGCGCGGCGAGGTCGGAAAGACGCGGCGGCCGCGGGCATCCCGAGCGATCGCGTTGTAATCGAAATTGGAATCGAAGCCGAGCAACGACAACTGGAAACCGTTTTGGCCGTTCTGTTTGCCGTGGCAAGGACCGGTGCTGCAACCGCGAGCAGCGAGAATCGGCTGGACCTCTAGCTCAAAGCTGACAGGTTGTGCAGCAACATTCTGCACCGTCAGCCATAAGGCAAGGAGCATCCAAAGCGGAAGTGCGTAGGTAGGCATGGGCGGGATGGGGGTAGGAGGGAACGTCTGATTATAGTCGCTCCCGACGGCGACAAGCAAGCAGAATCGGTCACTTCGACTCGCTTGTCGCTTCAGGTGGGGTGGCGCATGTGCACCGCTGCTTGCAGTCGAAACAGCGGGCACGGGCTGGGATCGTAGCCCGAGGACTACCAGATTTTCACGCGGCGATCGGCCGGAATGAACATCTTGTCGCCTGGTTTAATGTCAAACGCTTTGTAAAACGCATCCATGTTGCTGACGATTCCATTAACTCGGTATCGGCTGGGCGAGTGCGGGTCGACCACTAAACGCCGGCGTAATTCCGGTTCTCGGTAGTGCCGTGGCCATACCTGGGCCCAACCGATGAACAGGCGTTGATCGCCGGTGAGTCCATCGATGACGGGAGCCGGCTTGCCTTCGAGCGACATTTGGTAGGCGGTGTAGGCGACGTTCAGGCCGCCGAGATCGCCGATGTTTTCGCCCAGCGTCAGTTCGCCGTTGACCGACATGTCGGGGAACGGTTTGTATTGGCTGAACTGTTCGACTAGCCCTTGGCTCCGTTTTTCGAACTCGCTGCGGTCGCTTTCGTTCCACCAGTTGCGAAGGTTACCATCGCCGTCGTACTTGCTTCCCTTGTCGTCGAAGCCGTGGCTAAGTTCATGGCCGATCACCGATCCGATGCCGCCGTAATTGACAGCGTCGTCGGCTTCCAGATTAAAGAATGGTGGTTGCAGGATCGCCGCCGGAAAAACGATCTCGTTCATGACGGGGTTGTAATAGGCGTTGATCGTCTGCGGCGACATGTGCCATTCGTGCGGATCGATCGGTCCACCCAGCTTGTCGACCTCGCGAGCATGTTCGACTTCGGCGGCTCGCATCACGTTCTCAAACAGTTCGTCCGGCTTGATCTCCAACTTGCTGTAGTCTTTCCATTGGTCGGGGTAACCAATTTTGGTTCTGAACTTCGACAGCTTCTCGTGAGCTTGCAGCTTGGTTGGCGGAGTCATCCATTCTAGTTGATCGATCCGCTTGGCAAACGCAGCTTTCAGATTCTCGACCAGTTCGGTCATCCGTTGCTTGGCTTGGGGCGTGAAGTGCTTGTCGACGTACAGTTTGCCGACCAGTTCGCTCAACGTGCCGCCGGTCGCTTCGACCCCTCGCTTCCACATCGGTTGTTGTTCTCCCACGCCGCTGATCACGGTGTCGTGGAAATCGAAGTGGATCTTTTCGATATCAGAACTCAGGACTGGCGCCAGCGAATCGGCGACATGAAACGCCATGTACGCTTGCCATACTTGCAGCGATTCTTGGTCGAACAGTTCGTTGACAGCTTCGAGAAAGCTCGGCTGCCGCACGACATAGTTTTCGATCCGGTCGACGTCGGTGACTTCGGCGAACTTCTCGAATTGCAGATGCTTCAGCGTCTTGGCCAAGTCGCCGCTGGAGACCTTGTTATAGGTCTTGATCGGATCGCGGTTGGCAACCTTGGTCCACTGAGCTTCCGCCAGCTTGGTTTCCAGAGCGACGATCTGCGGCGCGGCGGCTTCGGGATCGGGGTAACCGACAGCGGTCAACAGTTTGACGATGTAATCGGGGAACGCTTCGCGAACCCGCACGTACATCGTATCGTCTTCCAAGTAATAATCGCGGTCGGGCAACGTGGTCCCGTGCTGCGAGAAGTAAACGGTGTAGTTAGCCGAATCGCGGGCGTCGGGCGAGACATAATAACCGACAGGTTGGGAGATCCCTTGCCGCGACAATTGAGCCATCAGCACGGCCAGCTTGGCTTTGGTGTCGGCTTGCTCGATTTGTTTCAACAGCGGCGCCAGCGGTTTGGCGCCTCGCTTGTTACGCGTTTCGATATCGATATACGACGTGTAGAAGTCGCCCACCTTTTGAGCGTCCGATCCGGCGGGGCGATCGGTCGCCTCGGCAGCTTCCTGGATCATCGTGCGGACCGCTTCTTGGGTCTGATCGTTGAGCATCGTGAAGACGCCGTAGTTCGATTCGTCTCCGGGCAGCGGATGTTTCTTTAACCAACCCTCGTTGATGTACTCGTAGAAGTCAGCCCCCGCAGTGACGGTGTCGCTGAAATTGGTTGTGTCGATCCCCGACAGCAGTTTGGTCTGGGCGGAGACCGAACGCGTGGTCGATACGGTCGCAAGAGCGAGCGTTAGGAACAGGCAGAGCGTGCGAGTCATGATCCTCATCCGTGTTGGAAAGTTTTACGTTTTCGAAGTTCGGCGGTTGCCGCGAACTTGTAGATTCTACGGCCATTGGAGGGATCGGCCAACATGCAGCCGCAATTGCTTGCATCGCCCGAAAGCATCGGTTGTTGGAGAGGAGTGAACGAGCGAAGCGTCGTTCGGCGAGGGGACGCTCTTAATTGTAGTACTGCGTCGTGGAAGCGGCGCCGTCCGCCCTCACCGAAAAAAATTCGCTGAAGGCTCGTGACTCGACCCTCCCGCCTCTTCCGAGCGGGTGAAGTTCGGAACTGCAGTAGTCGCGAAGCGACGACATGTAATAGCCGGGGACGCAAGTCCCTGGTTCTCACAGAAACAGCGTGCCACCGTAGTCGCGAAGCGACGGCATCAGATGCGATTCGTTCACCTGTCGTCGCTTCGCGACTGGGCTTGGGCGTGCTACATCATCTTATTTTCCAGGGAGTTGCGTCCCTGGCTTCTACCTGCCGTGCGTCGCCACTGCACGGGCTCCTTTGCTGATCGGAGATGTCGTCAGAATGAGGACGCGACGTGGCGTGCTGGCCGTTGAGAAGGCCTTGTCGCCGGCGTGATTTGGGAACTTTTTGCGCCCAATCCCGTCAGAAATACATCTCTTTTGCGGCATGACAGGTCGGAATGTGCTGACTAAATCGTGCAGTTCCGATTGCGCAAACTACGCAATGAATAGGGATTGAGAGGATCCCTTTGGTCCTGTCGCAAGAAAATTCCCGATTGAGTGAGATTGGGTGAGTTGCGCGGTTCGGTATTTCCGTCCTGTATTAAGCTTGGAGGACGGCACTGACGACCTGAATTCGCTCGTCCCTGGTGGATTTTTTCCTGATTGAACTGCTGATTGCTATGACAAAACGATCGTCCGAATCTCGCAAGCCACAAAGCAAGTCTCGTCTGCGCCGTTGGATTCATTCCATTATCGGGCAATCCGACGCGCGAAGCAGCGGTTCTCGTTATTTGCGGCTGGAACCGTTGGAGCATCGGCAGTTGATGGCAGGCGACGTCGATCTGCTGCCACCGATCGCACCGGCAAGCGACGAAACGGTTCAATACGCGATGATGTCGACGACCGCCGCCGAAGGGGAAGCAACTCCCGAAGGCGAAGCGGCCCCCGATCTTGTCGCTTTTGCCAAAGCGCTCTCCGATGGCGGAGTTGTCTTCTTCGGAGCGGCGTGGTGCCCGAACTGCACCGAGCAGAAGGAGTTGTTCGAAGACGGTCAGAACTATCTACCGTTTGTCGAAGTGACCAACCCCGATCACAGCCTCAATGCGACCGGCACCGCCGAAGGGATCTCCAGTTTCCCAACTTGGCGATTCCAGGATGGCACCGAGGTCGAAGGGGTTCTGTCGCTGGCCGATATCTCGCAACGCAGTGGCATCGCAATCCCGCAGGGAGAAACTCCCAGCTTTGTCCCCGTCGGCAATCAGAGCGTCGGCATCGGATCTCCGCTGCATGTCCCAATCGACGCTTACGATCCCGATGGGCAACCGTTGACGGTAACTGTCACCAGTTCGGATCCGAATCTGTTGGAGGCTTCGGTGGTCAGCGGCAATCGCAGCTGGCGACTGAAGATCGCCGATTACGGCGAGATGGTCTTCGAGTTGTACGAACAGCGGGCCGAGCGGCCGACGTCGCGGATCATCGAATTGACCGAGGACGGATTTTACGACGGGATCACGTTCCATCGCATCTTAGACGATTTTGTCCTGCAGGCTGGCGATCCCTTAGCGCTGGGGTCTGGCGGTTCGGACCTGCCCGACTTCGACGATCAATTCCACGAGGATCTGCAGCACAACGCGACGGGCATCCTGTCGTACGCCAAGACCACCGACGACACCAACGATTCGCAGTTCTTTATCACCGAAGGGGACTCGCGCCACCTCGATTTCAATCACTCGATCTTCGGGCAATTGGTCGAAGGGGAAGCGGTCCGCGAAGCGATCAGCGAGGTTCCGACCGACAGCAGCGGCCGGCTGACCACCGCATTCGCAAACGCTTTCGGGCAGATCACGATCGAAGAAGCGTCGATCTTCACCGACAACGAAAACTCAGTTGTCATGCTGAATCCGACCGGCAACGGGACCGGCCCGGTGAGCGTCACGATCACTGTCACCGACAGCGACGGGAACCAGACGTCGGAAGTGATCACGGTGAACGTGACCGCCGACAATCAACTGAACTCCAACGGCAAGCCGTTCCTGGGTGATCTGAGCGACATTGCCACGACCGCGGGACAAGCCGCCACGATCCAATTGTCCAGCAGCGATGTCGAAGGGGATGCGGTCACCTACGCTGCGTTTAACGTCGGCACCGTTGGCTACACCACGTCGGTCAACCAATCGACGGGCGAAGTTACCGTGACGCCGCCGGCCGGTTTTGTCGGTACGTTCGACGTGATGGTTGGTGTCAAAGCGGCCAGCAGCACGGTGACTCAAGCCGATTCGACTGCCTTCGATCTGCAGACCCTAAGCGTGACGGTGCAGGCATCGGCGCTGCAAGGTGTCAGCCTGGATGCGGCAAGCGACACCGGCGTCAGCAACAGCGACGGGATCACCAGCAGCACCAATCCAACGTTCACGATCACCGGCACCACAGCTGGTTCAACAGTCGAGTTGTTGTCGGGCAGCACGGTGATCGGATCGGCAGTCGCCACCGGCACGACGACTCAGATCACGACGACTCAATTGGCAGCCAACGGGAACGGCACTTATTCGATCTCGGCGCGGCAGACCAGCGGCGGGACGACCAGCGCGGCGACCACACCGATCACCGTCGTCTACGACTCCTCGGCTCCTGCCGCGATCACGACGCAGATCGCGACTCAGGCGACTGTTGGTTCGCTGTACACGATCGATTTGGCGCAGGTCGAGGAAGGGACCGGGCTGATCTACTCCTTGGCCAATGGGCCTGCGGGGATGACGGTCGACGCGCAGTCCGGCGTGGTTTCTTGGACTCCAACAACGTCGCAACTGGGCGATCAGACGTTCTCGATCACGACGTCCGACCAAGCGGGAAACAGTCGCGACAATTCATATAGTGTCAACGTGGGAAGTGAGACGACGGTCACGTTGGAGATGTCGTTCACCGATCTGGCGGGCAATCCGATCACTCAATTGCAGCGCGGGGATGAATTCCTGTTGAACATCACCGCGATCGACGAACGGACGTTCGAATCGCTCAAGGGTGTGGCGACAGCCTATTTGGATATCCTTTACAACCAGAACCTGGCCGAACCGGTGGGGACGAAACTGACGATCGATCCGACCGACACGCCGGAAGATATCGCCGAATCCCCCTTCACGTTTACCTCTTCCTTCAACGACGCTCGGCTTGGCTCAGCAGCGACCCCAGGCTTGATCGATGAACTTGGTGCGTTTTCCACCAGCCCTCCCGGCCTGGTGGCTGGTTTGGTTTCGGTCCACTTCCGCGCCTCGAATGCGGGGACGTTGGTCTTCACCGGGGATCCGGCCGACGGCAACGGCACCGACGTACTGGTCCACGGCAGCGACGATGAACTCGAGCCGTCGAAGGTAAACTTTGGTAGCGCATCGATCGAAATCGTTTCGACTTTTGTCGCCGCGGACGACATCTTCAACTTCGACGAAGATAGCTCGAACAACGCGATGGATGTATTGAGCAACGATCAATTGCTGACATCCGGGACGACGCTGACGATCGTCAGCACCAGCACGCCGGTCAATGGCGGCACGGTGACGATCGTCGGAAATGGAGATTCGTTGTCGTACACTCCCGCGGCGAACATCAACGGAGCCGACGAGTTCACCTATACGGTGGAAGATCAGAATGGTGCCAGCCAAACCGTGACGGTTTCGGTCGGGTTGCAACCGGTCAACGATCCTCCGACTGCGGTCGACGATACGATCGACAACATCAATCGCGGCAGCACCGGGAATGTGTTGGAAGTGCTGGAAAACGACACGATCACGCCAGATGAGAACGAGACTTTGCGAGTCGTTTCGGTGGGAACCACAAGCGCTGGTGGAACGGTCACCATCGGTTCTGGCGGCAATCATATTCAGTACACTCCGGCAGCCAACTTCTCCGGAACTGAGACCTTCACTTATACGATCAGCGATCGGACGACCGGTGGGCTGACAAGCACCGCCACGGTGACGGTCAACGTTTCCGCGTTAAGCACTGGAACGCATGCCTTTACCGTTGTCGAAGATGCCGCAGCGGCGTCGTTTGACGTGCTGACGGGCGACCGGGCCGCCAATCCCGATGAAACCAATATCTCGCTGCAATCGATCGTTTCGACCTCCAACGGTGGCACCGCGCTGATCACCAGCGATGGCATGGTCCAATACACTCCGGCTGCCAACTTCTTCGGTACCGAAACGGTCACCTACACCATTCGCAGCGATGACGGCGACACCGGAACCGGAACGATCACGTTTACCGTGACTGCCGTCAACGATCCGCCCGTGGCTGTCGCAGACACATTCCAGGTTGGCAAATCAGCGGGGGCGACGACGTTGGCCGTATTGGACAACGACACGATCGGGGTCGATGCCAACGAAACGCTGACGATCACTTCGGTCAACGCAGGAAACCTGACTGGCACTTTGACGATCAGTTCCGACAATCAATCGTTGGTCTACACACCCAACGGAACGTTCACCGGGACCGAGACCTTCACCTATACGATCTCCGACAACAACGGCGGCGAAGCGACAGCTACGGTGACGCTCAATGTGCTCGATTATGTGCCACGCGACTTCAACTTTACCGTCGAGAGCACGTTCTTGAACGCGTTTGGTTTCAACGTGACCCTGACCGGTACCGACGACTTTGGCAACGCAGTCAATTCGACGGTGACCGTCGATGCCGCCGGCACGTTCACCTTTGCCGATCAGGCACCGGGCAGCTACACGTTGACGGTTCCAGCGATTCCATTTTTGATTGGTGCCGAACAAGACCAAGTCTTCACGATCGAATCGGATATGGACGATGGCGATTACACCGCACCGACGATCGAGATCGGCGCGATGCATCCATCGTATATCGCGATCCGCGATTGGTTCGGCAGCACATCGCGGGAGAGCGTCGTCTTGGCGGTTGTCCAAGATGGTGATGCTCCAGGCTTTAATCTGCAGGTCTCCAAGTTGGCCACGGGGCTGACCGATCCGGCGGTCGTGTTGAGCGACGATGGGTCTCAGGTGATCGTCACGGCTACCGTTTCCAACGCGTTGGCCTCTTCGGCGCTCGACGTCGATTCGGAAGCTGTCGACATGCGTGGCCAGCAGGGCGACTTTATGCTGCTCCGAGTTAATACGCCCGATGCGACCGAATTCACACCTGTCAGCAGTTCTTCGGCGGCCAGCGGCACTGCGGCGGCCGTCTTTGCCGAGGGCGAGGCGAGCAGTTCGGCGATGGTCTTGCCGCTCGGGTCGGCCGATATCTGGGGACAACAGGCCCCCAATTCGCAGCCCTCCGACGATCTCTCTGGCGACGACGAGGAGGACGATGACGAAACCGTCGTCAACGACCTCGTGTTTGCTCAGATGGGCGATTTGAGCTGAGCCGAGAGTCTTTGCGGTAGCTGTGGCACTGCGGGATCGAAATACTGCAGAATCCAGGCTCAGCGGCGGTTTGACGCGGAATTCCCCTCTGTCGGGTGGGGTCTTTCTCGCAGTGGCGTCGATCTCCGCGTAAATCGATGCTCGGAATGCTAAAAAGCTGGAAAATGCAGGGTTTCCGTGACGCAGCGACTTGCGGAAACAGGACTTCCCGACGTAATCTTTGCCAATTCCCGTAAAGGTAGCAAACATTACGAAACGTATTTAAACACCTTCTATCGATAGAAAGGACCATTCATGATAGGAAAAGCTCCAACCAAGACTGAGATCTTCAACGCAATCGCCGAGTCGACTCAGTTGACGAAGAAAGACATCGCTGCGGTATTCGACGCCCTGAGCGCCGAAGTTGCTACTGCAGTCCAGGGGCCTGGCCAGTTCACCATTCCCGGTCTTTGCAAAGTAACCGTTCGCGAAACTCCTGCCAAACCAAAGCGCAAGGGACGCAACCCAGCGACCGGCGAAGAGATCTGGTTGCAACCTAAGCCAGCATCGAAGAAGGTCACCATTCGCCCGTTGAAGGCGTTGAAGGAAATGATCGAAGCTTGATCGTTCCTTCGCTCGAACAAAAAGCCAACATCGCCCCGCGGTGTTGGCTTTTTTTGTATACCGTGGCGCCGCGATTCCTGCATTAAGGTGGCCCCGCGACTCCGTCACGGGCCGCTCTCGGCCGCCGCCGACTCCACCTGCCCAGGGCCTTCGGGGAAGAGCTCGCTACGACTTCGCCGCTTCGGCCGCGGGTGGCTTGGGACGCAGGTCGATGTGGTCGCGGATTCGGACAGCCTTTTTCCCCTTCAGCGCTCCGACCGTCGCTTTGAATTTGGGGACGCTTTGAATCGCAACTTCCAATGGATTATCGATCTGATGTTCGGTCGTAATCACGTCGCCGACATCCATACTCAACAGATCGCCGGTCTTGATCTTGGATCGCGCGAGAGTCACGGTTAGTTCGACGAGAGCCGAATCGAGCTGGGTTTCCAGAGCCTGCTTCGACTCGGGCGTCGCTGGATTGCTGGAGTAGCCGCCCCAGCCTTTGCTCGACAATTGGCTGCTGAAGCGTTCGATGGAGTTGTAGGGGATGCACAGGTTCATCATCCCACGATTTTTTCCCATCGTGACTTCAAAGCAGATCAAGACGATCACTTCGTTGGGGGGCACGATTTGGACCAACTGTGGATTGCTTTCGATCGATCGCAGCGTCGGCTCCATTTCCGCGACGCTTTGCCACGTCGTTTGCATGCCGTCGAGAAACAGCTTGGTGACCCGAGCCATCAAGCGATGTTCGATCTCGGTCAACGCGCGATTTGGCAAATCGTTGGGTTGTGGGTCTCCGCCGAGCATCCGATCGACAACGGCAAACGAGAGTGTGGGGGCGATGTCGAGGATCCAGTTCCCTTCGAGCGGTTTGACGTCTAGCACGCAGAAGCAGGTCGGTGTGTCGAGGCTGTAGACAAACTCGCTGTAGGTCAGTTGGTCGGCGCTGACCAATTTGACTTCGGTAATACTGCGCAACAACCCGGACAGCTTGGCGTTAAACGCGCGCCCGAGTCCTTCGTGCAGCGACCGCATCGCCCCCATCAACTCCTTGCCGACGCGTTCGGGGCGTTTGAAGTCGTAATTCATCGGCCGCAATTTCGGATCGTTGAAACGCGATGCCGACAACGTCGATCGCGGGGCAACGTTTGCCGCGGGGGAGGACGGTGCAGCCGCTTTCGGCTGACCGCTTCCTTCGGATTCCATCGCGCGGATTAGATCTTCGACTTGATTTTGGCTCAGTATTTCGTCGGACATCGTCGCCTTCCTTGGCTGATAAACTGTTCCGTTGATCCCCGCTAACTCAGGTCCCGCCTCGATCGGGCCCTACCCTTTAGGAGTCAACTGCGGACTTGTCCCTGACCGTTAACCACATATTTGTAGCTGGTTAGTTCGGTCAATCCACACGGTCCACGGGCGTGGAATTTGTCGGTCGAGATGCCGATCTCGGCGCCGAGACCAAATTCGCCGCCATCGTTGAATCGAGTGCTCGCGTTGACCATCACCGCGGCGCTGTCGATCGCGTCGGTAAACCGCTCCGACGCGGCGAGGTCCTTGGTCACGATCGCGTCGGTGTGATGCGAACCATAGCGGTTGATGTGTTCGATCGCCGATTCCAGGTCGTCGACCACGCGGACGCTGATCTTGGGGCCCAGATATTCGGTGCTCCAGTCGGCTTCGGTTGCCGCCGACGCCGTGGGGACGCACTTGCATGTCTGCGGGTCGCCGACGATCTCCACGTCGTGCTGAGCCAACGCTGCAGCGATCTGCGGCAGAAAGGCCTCTGCAACGTCGCGGTGGACCAGCAGTGATTCACAGGCGTTGCAGACGCCCATGCGGTGGCACTTCGAATTGACGGTGATCTCGACAGCTTGATCGAGGTTCGCGTCGCGGTCGACGTAGACGTGACAGTTGCCGTCGTAGTGTTTGATCACGGGCATCGTCGCTTCGCTCGCAACGCGACGAATCAAACTCTCGCCGCCGCGGGGGATCGTGACGTCGATCAGTTCGTGCATCCCGAGGAAGTGGCCGACCGCGTCGCGATCGGCGGTGCTGACTAACTGCACCGCGTCGGTTGGCAGCCCGACTTCGGCCGCGGTTTTGTTGAGGATCTCCACGATCGCAGCGCTCGAATGTGCCGCCTCTTTGCCCCCTCGCAAGATCACCGCATTGCCGCTTTTGACGCAGATCGCGGCAGCATCGGCGGTCACGTTGGGGCGACTTTCATAGATGAAAAAGACAACGCCCAACGGTACCCGGCGCTTGATGATTTGCAGGCCGTTGGGGCGGCGAAAGCCTTCGATCACCTGGCCGATCGGATCGGGCAACGCAGCGATTTCGCGCAGCCCCTTGGCGATCGCCGCGATTCGGTCGCTGGTCAATCGCAGCCGATCGACTTCCGCGTCGGTCAGGCCAAACCCTGGGGCAGCTTGCAAATCGAGAGTGTTTGTCTTTTGGAGCTCCGCTTCGTGTTGCAGCAGCGCGTCGGCCGATTGCAGCAGCCAGCGGTTTTTGATTTCGGTGCTCAACGTCGACAGCTGGCGCGACGCACGATGGGCGCGCTGGGCAACATCCAGGCAGTAGGATTCCAGGGAAGGTGTTTCGGCAGTGGTCATCAGACGCGGGATGCTCCAGCAATCAAAGGCGGTTCGAAGTGTTCGTGTTGGGATCCGATCAGGTCCGCGGCAGGACGTGCCGCATCGAATCCCTTGTCGTCAGTATCTGTCAGTCCTCGGGATTGGTCAACGCGATCGGCCCGACCGATCAATAGTCGTACCACATTCCAAATCCAATCAACGGTTCGTATTTGTCGAAGAACGACCATTGCTGGCTCTTGCCTTCGTAGAAATCGGCGCCCAACCGCAGCAACGCCCCGTCGCGGCCCCGCCACGCCCAGCCCGCCTGTAGCGTCAGGCTGCCGCCGTAGTCGAGTTCTTCTCGGAGATGGGCGTGAGCAGCGGCAAAGGGAGCACCTCGCCAACCGGTGGGGGCGGTTGGCATGTATTCGATACCAAACATGAACTCCCACTGCTCGCTGACGTCCGAATAAAACGCCCAGCCGACCTCGCCGTAGGTCCGCAACCGCTCGGTGATCCAAAAAGCAGCTCCGGCGAACAGCACGTCGCGGGAAAAGTTCAATCGATCGTGGTCGGGGTTTTTCAGTAGGAACTCATCGCCTGTGTGCGAGCTCAAGTGGTAATATCCAACGCGAGTTTGCCAGCGTCCAAAGCCGAAGGACAACGGAACGCCAGCGCGAAAGTCGACCGAACGGACGTCGGCCTCCTCCTCCATGTCCAGCCGCACCTGCGCCGAACCTTCGATATCCAACTGCATCCCGTGGCGGAACGGACCGCTGGAACGATCGCCGAAGCGAAACAGGCCAAAGCGGCCTCCCAACGTCCCATCGAGCAGCAGATTGTCTCCCTCGGGACGCGTGAACCGGCCTGCCAGTCGCGAGGCCTTTTCGTCGGCTAAATAGACCGGATAGATCGAATCCTTCGGCAACAGTTGCCACTGCCAGACCGCGGATTGGGCGGTCATTCCCAGCGGTTGTAGCGTCTGAGGAGCAAACGGCAGCGGTGGGAGCCCCGTGACCTGAGCCGCTGAGGTCTGGTAGGGATCAAACGCGAGCGCTTGCGATTGGTTGAGCGCCGCAGTGATTGCTCCGGGCGTTGGTTGCGATTGGTAGGTATCGGGGGCCAGCGACGCAACTCGCTGCGCAACCGCCGAACCGCTGCACAGCAGAGCGATCCAAAACGTTATCGCGAAACGATGTCGGCTTCCGTTCATGCTGACAATGATTCCATCCATCGATGATTGTGCAAAATCGCTACGGCCCGATCGCCGCCTTCACTTCGTGGCGGTCACCGGCTGTCGGGGCTCGGCAAAATGTGGACGCCGCGCCAGCCAAAATTCAATATTTAGAGATTTAGGCGACGCAAGGCCAGACGAGTCGCAGCGAGATCCTCTTGCTATCGAGGCCCGCTTCGCCGTCGAAGCTTGCTAGCATCGATTCGAAGCCCCCCTCCACAGCGACAATTCTGGCCCCTCATAGCCATCGATTGCGGCAGCTTGAGGAGCCAGAATGCCTAATGTTTTTAGGGGGGGAAGGCGATTTCGACCGTTGAATTAATCGGATCGATCTATCAAACTGGAACCGGCCATCAGGAAGTTGGGATGATCTTTGTCGATCAGCGAGGCACGAAGCATTCGCGTGTTTATTCTAGACAATCGATCAAATTACTTTGATTCTCCGAATCGTTTCTATGTGACCCTCCTGAAAGGGTGGGGTGAGGACGCTTTCCGATGGCACGAAGACGCCGCAACACTTCTGCTGACAGTCCGCTGACATTGTTTGATATCTTGGCTGCAGTCATCGAATATCGTTGGCGAGCTGCGTTTACATTCTTGTTGGTGATGGGATTGTCGTTGGTCGCAGTGGTGCTGTTTCCCAAAAAGTTCGAATCCGAAGCGAAGATGTTCGTGCGGTTGGGGCGGGGAAGCGTGACGATGGATACGACCGCGACGACCGGCCAAACGATCTCGATTCAAGAATCCCGCGAATCGGAGATCAATTCGATTACCGATATGCTGCAGAGTCGTCAGTTGGCCGAGGATGTGGTGACCGCCATCGGTGCCGATCGAATCCTCGAAAAGCATTCTTGGATCGAAAAGACAATCGATCATTGGATGGGCATGCTGCCCCAAATGCCCGAATCCTCCGTCGAGGGGGGCGATATGGGGGAGATGACGCCCGAGCAAGTCGAGCAACAGGAGCGATTTGAGTTGGCGGTCCGTTACGTGATCAAGAACACGAAAATCAATTCACCCAAAAAGTCGACGACGATCACGGTTGTTTGCCGGGCCCGGTCGCCCAAGTTGGCGCAAGACCTGACGACCAAGTTTCTAGAGAGCCACAACAAGATGCACCTCAACGCGTACAAGTCGCCCGGCTCGTACAAGTTCTTCGAGGAAAATTTTGCCGAACACGAAAAGATGGTCAGCGATTACGAAGACGCGATGCGCGAGGCCAAAAACGATATGGTCGTGCTCACGATCGAAGGCAAGCAGCAATCGCTGCAGGAACAGATCACCAGCGTCGAAAAAGAGATCATCAATACCAACACCGAGCTGTTTTCGGCGCGGGCGAGTCTGTTGGATTTCATGGCCGATATGGAACGCTTGCCCGAGGAGATGGCAACCGAAACGACGCGGGGAATCGCCAACGAAGCGAACGATAAGATGCGCGATCGGTTGTACGAACTGGAGATCCGCGAAAAGGATCTGGCATCGAAATATAAATCGGTCCATCCGAAACTCGTCACCCTGCGTCAACAACTCAACGCCTCCAAGATGATTCTTGCCTCTCAGGAGAAGGAGCGGGAACACAACGTGATGGCGGTCAATCCGGTTCGACAGGATGTCCATAAATCGCTGCTGACCGCAAAATCACGAATCGCCGGACTCGAAGCAAAAGTCGACGCGTTGCGGGCCGTGGAACAAGAACTCAATGAAGAACTGCAAAAGGTCAACTCGTTCGAACTCACTTCGTCCGAACTTCGTCGACGGATCAACATCGCCGACAACAACCACCGCATCTATGCTCAAAAACTGGAAGAATCGCGAATCAACAACGCGCTCGATCAGGAAGCGATCTCGAACGTTTCGATCGTCCAGCAACCTTCGTTTGTGATGAAACATATCAGCCCTAAACGGAGTCTGTTGGGAGCCCTCGGACTCCTGCTTTCGATGTTGTGTGGCGTCTTTGTGGCGGTGGCCAGCGATCGCTTTCCCGGTGTCGACGACGACTATGCCGAACTCGATCAACGTCTGGCCCAGATCGAATCCAAAGCGGCATCGCGGCGGACGTTGGAACAGGAGGCGGATGTCGACCAAGGGGATCACGACTCCCGCGCCGTCGATCAGGATGCCGATGATGACCAGCCAGCGGTCGATCACGACAACCATCAAGATTCGACCAACAACAACTGACCCACCGCTCCATGGCAACTGTTGCACATTCCCGGTTTGAAGAACGTCCAGCCGCAGCCAGCGATTCCGGTTTGCTGGTCACTTCGTTGGTGGGATCGCTGGTCTATGCGATCGTGTTCATGAACGCTGCCGATTTTCGCGGCGATACCGGAGAGGAGTTTAGCGTTCACTGGCAGATCTATTTCCGCTTGCTGATCTGTGCGGTTTGCGGCGGTATGGGAATCTTGCTGATCTCCAAATCGTACCGAGCGTTTTTAACCTTCCCCGGTTTTTTGATCACCCTGTTGATCGCTTGGATCGGCGTGACGTTGCCGTTTTCTGTCGACCGCAGCTATTCAATGGCCGCGTATATCTCGTTGGGGGCGGTGACGATGCTGATCCCCGCCGCGATGCAGATTCTGGGCGGATATCGCTATCTGTTGGTCGTCGCTGCCGGGTTGATGACCTTTCTCGTCGGTTCGTGGATTGCGTATTTGGTCTTTCCAGAGATCGGTGTTTTTAAGGAGCAGATCACGCGAACCGAAGTGCTCGAGCGAATGGGCGGGCTGGGACATCCCAACGAACTGGGGCTGTATAGCGCGTTCACGACCGTTCTTTTCGCCGTGTTGGGCTACGGTCGACGTTTGAGTTGGTTGATCGTGATCCCCGCGATGCTGTTGGGCTTGGTGACGCTGGTCGCCTGCTTCAGCCGCACGTCGATGGGCATTACGGTTGTCGGGCTGTTGGTTGTCTATCGCAAGGAACTGTTCACACAACAGACGGTTCTTGCCGCGCTGATGCTGGCGATTTTGGTGATTCCGCCGGTCTTTGTTGTCGCTGGGACCGGGGGCTTCGACTGGGTCATCGGAGACTCCCTGGAAAAGCTGTCCAAGTCGGGAAGTGCTGACGAATTGACGACCGCGACCGGTCGAACCGAGATCTGGGCGTATGCGATCGGCCGGATTGCCGAACAACCACTGCACGGTTACGGGTACATGACCGCCCGTTTTGTGATGGAAAAGTACAGCTACCACTGCCACAACATCGTGCTCAACATGTGCTTGAACACCGGGGTGATCGGCGGCATGGGCTTGTTGGCGATGGCGGTCTATTTCGTGTACGCGATCTATCACGATCCGCGCTACGAAATTGACGGTTTGGTGGCGGTCATCCTCGCCGGCGGGCTGATCGATGGGATGTTGTTCGCCGCGGTGCCATCGGCATCGATCTTGATCTGGTTTTCGGCACTGCTGTGGCGGCAACTGGATATGCAATTCGATCCGCCACAGCCGGAGTCTTTGTGATGGCGATCAGTTCTTTTTCGCAATCCCGAGCGATTCCAGTTTGGCCGCGATGTCGGCGCCATGCGAGCTTGTCTTGACCGATTTGTCGATGTGCAAGATCTTGCCATCCTTGCCGATGTAGTAGGTCCAACGGCTGGAGACACCGCGCGGGCTTAAGCATCCCAACGCTTTGGCAAACGATTTGTCTGGATCGCTTAAGATCGGATAGTCGAGATCCAAGCTGGCGGCAAAATCCATGTTCTTTTTGACGTCGTCACAGCTGGCGGTGAAGTAGGCGACGTCGAACTTTCGGATCGCTTCCCCCTGCTCTCGCATCGATTTGCACTCTTTGGTGCATCCGCCGGTAAACGCTTTGGGGAACCACGCGATCACAACGGCTTGGTTGCCTTTGAATTGTTCGCTGGTGTAGGTTTTGCCATCGCTGCCAACCAACTTGAATTCCGGAACGTCATCTCCGGCTTTCAGTTCCGCGTGTGCGGGGCGAGTTGTCAGAACCAGCGATGCCAGCAGCATCGCTCCCAATACAAATGCAGTCTTCATGCGGTCGATGCCTTTCGTGAAGGTTACGCTGACGCACCGTACACCGGTGCTTTCTTCAGCGACCCTATTCTAGCAACGCCCACCCGGTCAGGCTATTTAAAACGGATGATGGAAGACGTTCAATCGGCCGGCTTCGCTTCCAGCCCAACCGCCTCGGCTTGCCTTTGATGCGCGGTGGCGGCATCGTTTTGGCCAAGGACGCGATAGGCTTTGGTCAGCGCCTTGTGCGTGTTGATTTTTGCCCGGTCGCTCAGTTGTGGTAATGCTGTTTCCAGATCGTCGATCGCTGCTTGCCAGCGTTCCATTTTCACCAAGATGTGGCCGCGGGTGTCGCGGACTCTCATCGCAATCTCGCGGTTGTTTCCAACCAGACCAATCGCTTTGTTGGCATAGCCCAACGCGGTCTCCAGGTCGGGTGGATCTTGGCGCGCAACCAGCCAAGCCATGTTGTTCAGCAGCGTCGGTAGGTTGGGATCTTTCTCGAAACCCTGATCCATGTGGATTTGCGCCGTGGCGTCATCGCCTGCCATCATCGCTCGTGTTGCCAGCAACAGATGGACGTTTGCGGTTGCTTTGCCACTGGCTAACAGGTCGCTCACCATCTGCTGGGCATGTTCTTCGGCGAGCCCGGGTTCGTCGAGAAATGAGACCAGACGTTGCAGGGCCTGCGAGTGATTGGGGGCTAATTTTATGGCCCGTTTGATCAACTGAAAGGCGTCGACAATTTCCCCGCTCCCCGAAACGGCGGTCGAGCGAATTTTGTCGGAATGTTGAACGTACAGCGTTGCCAATGCGTCTCGCAGTTCCGCAGCTTCGGAGTTCCGTTTTAAACCGGCCAGCAAGATCGCTTCGGTCGCGCGAAAGCCTTCGGATTTCAAAGTCGCTTGAGCCAGCAACAGTCGCCGTGCCGTATCGTCCGGCTGGTCGGTGATCTGTTTCGTTAAGGCCGCGGTCGCCGCCTGGAACGCTTCGCGTTGGCCCGCTTCATCCCCTTGCTGCTGCTTGATTTTCGCGATCACTAGCCAGGTCTCCGGCTTTTCGGGGGCGATCGTCTCGAGTTGGTCAGTTGCCGATTTGAGATCGTTTTCCGCCAGATAGATCTTCGCCAGCGTTTCGGCAGTCCATTCCTGTTGAGCCGAGATCGATGAGGCAGCCATCAAATGATGCTTCAACAGCGTCGCAGCTTGCTTGTCGGGTCCGTTTTGTCGAGCCAGTTGCTGGGCGATAAACAGGTGAGCTTGGGGGTAGCCGACAGCATCGTGCGGGGCAAGCTTGGCGAGCATCGCTTGGGCGGTTTCCAGTCTCCCCTGCCGGAGATCGATCACGGTCCGGATCCACTGTACTTCGGGACGTTCCGCCACGCCAAGTGTCGTCAGCTTGTTGGCATACCGCTCGGCGACTTCCGTTTGATCCTCCTCCACCGCCCTGCTGAGCGACTGCAGGTAACGCTGCTGCAATGCTTCGGTTCTCGTCAAAGTCCAGCCGCAGGTCGCACCGATTGCCGTCGCCACGACGACGGCTGGTGCTGCGGTCAACGCCTTGTCCCAGCGTCGAGACGCGAACCAGGCGCCAGGCTGAAAGCCGGGGCCACGCTTCCGTTTTCGTTTCGTGTTGATCGGTTCCATTGTGTTCAGTCCCCTCCTGCTTTGATTGGGACCAGGGATCGAATCCTTTGGGTCACCTCGCGGTGCAGAGCGAGGATTGCATCTTCGGCGATGGCGTTTGTGGGATTGGAGATCGGTGCCAGCACCTGAACTTGGTAGGTCGGTTCGTTGCGATTGAAGAAGGTATCCAAGTTGTTGTCGATGCGGGTGAAGGCGTATGCGGTAAAACCAGAGGCTTCCGGGGGAGGCTGCATCGCGATTCCCGATTGCCGAAACAGACTGAAGGCCAAGAGACTCGATTGCCCCGAGATGTTGGTCAGTTCCGCCAGCACAACCGCTGGCAGTTCGTCATCGCTAGCGAGAACCTCGCGGGATGCCAGCGTCTGGCCTTGTGCTTGATAACATTGAATCAGTTCGTGCCAATGCCAAAAAGGGTAATCGACCGACACATATACTTCGTTTCCGTCGCGTTGGTAGGTCCAAACTGCACTGCGTTCGCCCAAGTAATTCACGACGTCGCGCGTTTGAACCTCAAACGCAGTTTGCGTCCAACCGTCAAGATCCGTCGGTAGATCGGTTGCTGCGAAAGCGATCTCCGATGGCTGGAGATTTCGGCTTGCGATGCGTCCCGTTCCCGCAATGCATGAATAGAGTTGGGAAAGCAGCAGCAGGGCGAAGATCGGACTTAGGATCGCAGCAAAACGATGCTCTCGAAGTCTTGGGGGTGAGGAGGATTCGGAATCGTTGGTGTCCGCAGCGATATTGTTGTGAGGCGAGTTCGCTGGGGTGGAGGGATGCTGCGGCCTGCCCAGTTCCACGACGTGTTCCGATTCATGAAACATCATCAAAAATTGGTCGGTGCAGATCAGCATCGCAACGGCCAGCAGGAACAAGATCAAACCAAACAGCGTGTGTGGTGTTCCCTCGAGCAGGTCGATGTGCCATCGTTCGTTAAACAGCACCAGCGTCGCGACGCGAATGATATTGACTACGCAGGCCCAGAAGACGGCGGCCACCAGCAGCAATATTGCATGGATTGGCGGTCGTCGATTCAGGATCAAGGCGACGGCGGTTAAAGCCGTTAGGGAGAAAAGCGAATTGATTCCGCTGCAAGCTTCCTCGACGAAGTAGCTCTGCGGGCCAGCCCAAATCACATTGCCCAACAACGCGTGATCGATTCGCAGGGCGTCGAGCAACAGGCTGGCGGCTTGCGACGTCCAGGCCTGCAGCGAAAAGATCAGTGTGATATCGAGGTTGCCCGGCAGTCGCACGAGAAACCAGAGAACAAACCACAGGGGCAGGAACTGGGAGATCTTGCCGCCCCGCCGTAGCGTCAGCAGCAAGCTGCCGACAGCAAATACGGCTCCCAGCATTGCCAGATTGGGTGACCAGAAGAAGGTTGCGATCGCCAACAGCACGAGGCTGGTCACCGCAAATCCTCGCTCCCAAAGGGGCGACGTCCAACGCATTGGTCCGGTGCCGCGACAGTTCCAGACCAAATAGGGAAACGCGAGTAAGATCAGCGGGAAATATTGGTAGTGATCGTACCGCCATAAATTGCGGAAATGCAGATAGACCAACGGCGCAAAGCAGAGAAGGATTATCGTTTCGAAGCGATACGACTTAAAAAACTTCGATGCCTGCGACGACAGAGCGGCAAGTTCGGCATCCTGGTTCATCGGAGCGCGTACCATTCAGAAGAGGGCATTGGTGATTGGGATGCTGGCCGTTGGATCCAATCGCGCGAGACCCCTGTTGGTCGTTTGCAAGCGAGAGCCGTTGGCTGGCAGGGCGACGCGTTGGGGTTAGGTTTGCGCCGCCGCCTGACCAATCTCGCTTGTCGCAGACTGATTCTCAAGCCGCAGTTTTCGGCTTGGAGCAGTGGTGGTCTTAGCTCTCGGATCATCGTTGACGATCGATTCAAAATGGGGCTGCAGGTCGACGATCAACTCCAATAAAGTGTCCATCAATTGATAGGTCGCCATTCCGCCGCCGCGACCGACAATTTCCATGCAACCAACCTGTCGTCCATCGACCTCGACGGGGAACCGCATCGTCCATTGTTCTGCGCGGTCGGGCAATCGCGAGCGTTGCCATTCACCGTGAAAGCCTTCGTGCAACCAGGAGACGTTCAGATCCAATTTGATCCGCCACAATTCGTGCTGTTCGGCGTAATCGACCAATGTGGCCCACGCGACGTCCCAGTTTCGAGAGCCTTGTAAGCGGATCGATGTGTGCCGCACAACTCCTTCAGCTTGGTGGCTGCGAGTGAGCAATGAGGTTCCAAAGCTAGCCGATCGGCGGGCCAACAACGAGAGTTCAGCGTGCCCGAACGATTTGGTGAGCACCATTCCGCCGAGCACAAATGCTGTCGCCAGCAACGCATACGCCGGTTCGTTCCAGAGAACGCTGGCGGTTGCACCGCCGACTGGGATCAGGGTCAATATCGCAACGATCAACAGCATCCAACCTTGCCCGTAGCCCTTGGAATCCAGGTAGGCTTTCAGCACGTGGTGCATGTGGGCGCGATCGGCTGCATAAATGCTGCGTCCGGTCAAAACACGCCGCAAGATAGCGATCGACGAATCGAACAATGGCACCGACAAGACCGCAATCGGAATAATGACTGCGATCGCTGTCGATTCTTTTGTGCTTGTCCAGGTCGCCAGCGTACCGACGACCAATCCGATCATCATGCTTCCCGAATCGCCAAGAAAGATCGTCGCGGGGGGCCGGTTAAAGGCCAGGAATGCCAGCAAGCCCCCTGCCAATGCAATCGAAACGGTCCCCTCGATCAATTCGCCACGGGAGAAGGCGATGATTGCAAGGCCACCGCAAATAATCGCTCCCATCGTCGATGCGACCCCATCGGCACCATCGACAAGATTCAATGCATTGATCGCTCCCAGCAGCCAGAGCATTGTCAGTGGCAGCGCGAAGATGCCAAGTTCGATCGGAATGCCAAACAGATCGGCTCGGCTGACAACCGTTCCTTCGCCAACCAGACCGCCCCCCACAAGCATCGCCACGATCATGATTTGGCCGAGCAGCTTTTGGCGACCGCGAAGCGTCAACCAATCATCGATCAGGCCCAACACCACGATCATCATCGTACACAGCAGCAGGGTCGACCAACCGGTGTCGATCTCAACGGTGCGGTTGGTAACCGCTGGCACAAGGACGAACAGGGTTACGAAAATTGCGATCAGCGATGCGGCGAAAACCGCCAAGCCTCCACCCAACGCGATTGCACCGGAGTGTAATTTGCGTGTTGGGTCGGGGCGATCGACTACCCCTATGCGACGGGCAAGCGAGCGTACGACGGGGACCAGCAACAGACCGGCAATCAATGCGATCGTTCCGCAAAGGGAAGCGAGAGTTAACATGAATTGCAAGCGTCCATGGAAGTGAGAATGGAGTGGATGGTTGCCCCTTACTGCTTAGGCTAATCGAAACAGTTAGGCGAGTCACGGAACGAACAGGAAACTCGCGGCAAACCGAGATTCCGCGGGTTCGAAAATGCATACTGTCGACATAATCCTCAGTACCGGCAATGTCGCGTTCTCCGCCAAAGCAAACGAGCCGTGATCCTATCGGAGCCCTCGGGCGCTCGCAATGAACCGCCAATGAATTTCCTCGAAATCCGACTTTTGGTGGCGGCGGATTTGCTGTTGGGATGGTATAGTGGGGGCTGTTGTTTATGGCAGATAATGTAACGTCGCGGGGGATGGGCTGGTAGATGAAACACCGTGTGCGTGGGTTTACGTTGATCGAGTTGCTGGTGGTGATTGCGATCGTCGGGATTCTTGTCGGTCTGCTGTTGCCTGCCGTCCAAGCGGTACGTGAATCGGCGCGGCGAATGAAGTGTCAAAACAATCTCAAGCAATTTGGCCTCGCACTCCATTCCTACCACGATACCCACAATCAATTTCCTTCGGCCTATCTTCGATCGAATCACGCATTCTGGTCCGCTGCAATCCTGCCGTATGTCGAACAAAACAACGTCTATCAGACGCTCGATTTCAACTTGCCTGCCAGTTGGAGAATGATCGGGAATCCCAACGCAATCGCGTTACAAACACGGTTCGACTTGTTTCAATGCCCTTCCGCAAGCAACCGACAGGGGAACGACGACTTCCTTGTCGATCGTGTGCCATCGAACTACATCGCCTGTGGATCGGGGCTTATAACGCGTGAAGCAGGTCCCGATCCCGGCCCACAAAAATTGATGTACCATCAAGATATCGACGGTTTTATCTTCGATCAGAGTCGGACGCGGATCCGCGATATGAAAGATGGCACAACCCAAACGATCGCGGTCAGTGAAGCGGTCAACCTGCCCGAAATCCACGATGTCGATTACTGGGGCCTCGGCTCCTCAGTCGACCACTGGCCGATCGGTTCTCCATCGTTTGGTTCGAATGAGGTCTCTGAGGTGATGGGATCGACGGGGGTTCCAATCAACGTCTCGTTAGATCGAACGACCGAACGGTCTATCGATGAACGTGAACTCTGCTTTTCCAGTCGTCATCGCGGCGGCGTCCAGGCGGTGTTGGTCGATGGACATGTGAAGTTCTTCGCCGAAACGATCGACCCGCAGATCTGGTCGGCGCTTGGGACCCGCAATAACGGCGAAGTGATCCCCGATTCACTGTGATGCTTTAGCTCGAAGGAAGGTGAGCCGAGATCAGGCGTCATTGCGACGCTGGCCTGTCACGCGATCATCTTTCGCTTCGGCCACCTGGACTTTGATCAGCTGCTTTTCCAGGTTCGCATCGGCGCTGTGGAATTCGACCGGTGCGTACCGGCACGATGTGCCGCGATGAACGTAATGAGGCGTCCCCGCCGCTAGATCGACGATCGGTTGCGATCCCTCGACCAGCACGTCGAGCTCGCGCCCAACGAGGCTGCGGTAATAATCGGCTCGCAGTTCCGCCTCCAGAGCCAACAGCCGATCGACCCGCTCCTGTTTGACCTGTTTGTCGATTTGGTCGGCGTATTCAGCCGCGGGAGTTCCCCGTCGCGGGCTGTAGGGGAAGACGTGGATCTTCGAAAAGCCTGCCTCGCGGCTGGTCTGGCACGTCTGCTGGAAATGCTCTTCGGTTTCGCCCGGGAAGCCGACGATCACGTCGGTCGTCAGCGCGGGGTGGTCCAGTGCGTCGCGCAACATCTGGCAGCGGTCCAAGAACATCCGCGTGCTCCAGCGGCGTCGCATCGCTCGCAGGATCGTGTCGCTGCCACTCTGAAGGCACAGATGCAGATGGGGTGCGATCCGCGTCGGGTAGCTCTGCATGATCTCGATCAGCTCGCGCGTCACCTCGGTCGCCTCGATACTACTCAACCGGATCCGGAACTCGCCCGGCAATTCGGCCAATCGCTGGACCAAGTGAGCCAGGCGAATCCATTTCTCTTTCGGTTGCTGGCGATTCCAGTCGACGCCGTAGTGGCCCAAGTGGATTCCAGTCAGCACGACTTCGCGGAATCCGCCGGCGACCAGACGCTCCACTTCCTCGACGATATGCTCCATCGGGCGGCTCGTCAGTTCGGGCCGGACCTGGGGGATGATGCAATAACTGCATCGCAACAGGCAACCGTCTTGCACTTTGACATACGCTCGCTTGCGGCCGCTGTGGCCATCCAGTCCGGTCGGCAGATCGATCACGCCAAACCGCGTCAGCAGATCGGGCAGCTCTCGCTTGTCGGTAACGACTTCAGACACTCCCGGCAGTGCGAGGACCTCTTCGGGAGCCCGCGTGGCGTAACATCCCATCACGACGATTCGAGCGTCGGGATTCTGCCGCGCCATCCGACGAATGATCTGCCGGCTCTTCGTGTCCCCTTCGGCGGTGACCGTGCAGGTGTTTACCACGCACACGTCGGCCGCTTCGTCTTTGTCCGCATCGCGATAACCGGCGCGTTGCAGCCCCTGCCGCACGAGTTCGGTTTCGTATTGGTTGACTTTACAGCCGAGCGTATGGGTTTTGAGCTTTGCAGACATGGTGCCAGTGTGCCACGGTCGTCGCGGCTCGTAAAGATGCACCGCCGCGATCGAGAGTCTTTGAAAAGAGGGGATCGCCCAATCGCGAAACAAGAGAGCCTCCGAAGCAGTCCGGAGGACGAAGAGAGGGGCGATTATTCGCCGGGAACCGGTTCGATCGTCGCCGACATGCTCCCTTGGCAGCGAGCGATCAGCGAATCCTTGCCAAACGCGTGGATCTGATCGCGTTTCAGTTCGGCGTGTTCGCGGGTCGTCGTCAAACAGATCGCTCGCCCGCTGCGATCGACCTCTTTGGCGACTTGAAAGCCTTTTTCGATCGGATAGCGAAACAGCTCTTTCATCATCATCATTACGTATTCATACGAATGATCGTCGTCATTCCATAGGATGACGTTGTAACGCGGCTGCCGTTTTGGCTTGGGTCGCGTTCCCTGTTGTTCTACTTCAGGTATCGCCGCTGCGGCGCTTTTGCTTGTCATGGCTCGTCATTGCTCCTGCGTGAGCCTGTAAAACAAGACCCGGCGTTTCGGGTCTCGGAAACATCGATATATTGTAGCGATTGAGAAGTCGCCCAACACCATAATTTCGCCATCGTGTCGCTTTCGCCGCACGCTCGGCGAGCGCACAAAACGGACAGCCCCTGCAATGGCTAAAGACCTAGACACTATTTTGCACTCTCGCGAAGCCGATTTTCAATCCGATTTGATCGATTGGTTGAAAATTCCCAGTATCAGCTCCGATTCGCGGCATACCCAAGATGTCCACGCCGCAGCCGACTGGGTTGTCGAGAAGTTCCGCTCGCTGGATCTCGAGGTCGAGTTGATCCCGACCCAGGGGCATCCGTTGGTCTACGCCCAGACGCCGCCGGTGCCGGGCGCTCCCGTCGTCCTGGTCTACGGACATTATGATGTTCAGCCGGTGGAGCCGCTGGACAAGTGGGTGACCGGCCCGTTTGAACCCGATGTTCGCGACGGCAACATCTACGCTCGGGGGGCTACCGATGACAAGGGGCAGGTGCTGACGCATATTCAAAGCCTGGCCGCCTGGCGTGAAACCGGCCAGCCGCTGCCGCTGCAGATCAAATATCTGATCGAAGGCGAAGAGGAAGTTGGCAGCGAGAACCTGCAACAATTCCTCAAGACTGAATCGGAACGTTTGGCTTGCGACGTCGTTGTGATCAGCGATAACAGCCAGCTCGGCGACGGCAAGCCTGCGATCACCTACGGCCTTCGCGGGATCATCGCTTTCGAATTGCACGTCGATGGTCCTGCCAGAGACCTGCATTCGGGATCCTTCGGCGGCGCGTTAGCCAACCCGGCCAATGTTCTGTGCCGGATGATGTCCGAATTGATCGATGCCGAAGGAAAGATTCAGATCCCCGGCTTTTACGATGACGTCCGCGAACTGTCCGATGCTGAGCGAGCCCAATTGGCGAAGCTGCCGTTTGACGAGACCCGGTTTGCCAAACAAGTCGGCGTCGACGCCCTGGTGGGCGAGCCCGGCTTCACGACGAACGAGCGGCGTTGGGCTCGGCCGACTCTCGACATCAACGGTTTGACCTCCGGGCATCAAGGCGAAGGTGGCAAGACGATCGTCCCTTCGACAGCGTCGGTCAAATTCACCTGCCGCTTGGTCCCCGACCAAAACCCCGACAAGATCGCAGAGGTCGTCAAAGAACGGATCGCCGCGATCTGTCCTTCCGGCGTGCGGCACCGCTTGGAAATCGGACACGGTGGCGGCGGCATGCTGGCCAGCATCGACAGTCCTTATATGGCGGCAGCTCAACAGGCGATCGAACGATCCTTTGGCGTGACGCCGTTTTTGATTCGCGAAGGGGGTTCGATTCCGATCGTCGCCGAATTCCAAGAGCAGTTGGGGGCTGAATGCCTATTGTTGGGCTGGGGATTGGACGATGACAACGCACATAGCCCGAACGAAAAGTTTTGTTTAGCCGATTTTCATCGCGGTATCCGCGCCAGTGCGTACCTCTGGGAAGAACTGGCTGCGAAGTCGTAACCCAATAAATTCCCGGCCGATAGCCGCGGATTTGCCGCCGCCAGCAGGCTTCAATTGAGAGCGGCCGCGATGCCGCGGCCCCCTCTTCCACGATCACACTTCATTCCATCTACCCGAATACGACAGATGCTAGACCGCAAATTTATTGTCGAACACGCCGATCAGGTTCAAGCCAATTGCGAGCGCCGCGGCGTCAGTTGCGAGGTTCAGCGGATCGTATCGCTGGAAGCTCAACGCAAGACGTTGCTGACCGATTCGCAAGAGTTCAATCGCTTGGCGAATGAAGTGAGCAAGAAGATCAAATCGGCGAAGGACAACGACGAGCGTCAGCAGTTCATCGCCGAGGGGCGTGACTTGCGTCAGAAGAAGGACGCGGCGCAGAAGCAGCACGACGAGATCGATGCCGAAGTCCTCGCGCTGATCTCGGCGATTCCGAACATGACTCACCCCGATGTTCCCAGCGGTGGCGAAGAGGATGCGAAGGAAGTCGGCTTTGGCAAGACGGCGGTCCGCACGTTCGACTTTGCCGTCAAGGATCACCTGGAACTCGCCCAACCGCTGGACCTTGTCGATTTCGAAGCGGGCGCACGCGTGACCGGTTCGGGATTCTACTTCCTCAAAAACGATGCGGTCCTGTTGGATCTGGCGTTGCAGCAATTTGCCATTCGCCATCTGATGGCCAAGGGCTTCATCCCGGTCACCACCCCCGACCTTGCGACCACCTCGGTTCTGCAGGGAATCGGCTTCACGCCGCGTGGTCCCGAGACGCAGATCTACAGCATCGAAAATTCGGATCTGCACCTGGTTGGCACCGCCGAGATCACGCTGGGCGGGATGTACGCCGACCAGACGGTCGATCTCGAAGAATTGCCGATCAAGCTGTGTGGGCTGAGTCACTGTTTCCGCACCGAAGCGGGAGCCGCGGGGCGTGCGTCGCGAGGGCTGTATCGCGTCCATCAGTTCACCAAAGTCGAGATGTTTGCGTTCACCAGCCCCGAGCAGAGCGATGCGATGCACGAGGAACTGCGTCAGACCGAATGTGAGCTCTTCGACGCGTTGGAGGTTCCCTACCGCATTGTCGACACCGCCAGTGGCGATCTCGGTGGACCGGCTTACCGCAAATACGATCTCGAAGCCTGGATGCCCGGTCGCGGCGAAGCGGGTGAATGGGGCGAAGTCACAAGCACAAGTAACTGTACCGACTATCAAGCCCGCCGCTTGAACGTGCGTTACAAAACCAAAGGCGAAAAGGGAACGAACTTCGTTCACACGCTCAACGGGACAGCGTTTGCAACGGGCCGGGCGATGATTGCGATCATCGAAAACAACCAACAGGCCGACGGATCGATCGCGGTTCCCAAAGCCCTGCAGCCTTGGGTCGGCAAAGAAAAGATCGGCTAGCCGATCGATCGCCCCACGCATGAAAGAGATCGCTTAACGGCAATGCCGTTCAACGAAGGAGCCTCGGACCGTCGAAAGAATTGGCGGCGGGATGTAGTGGACGAGGTTACGAGTCCCAGCGATTTGGCCTGATGCAAAAGGACTCGTAACCTCGTCCACTACGCTTCATTGAACGGTATTGCGTTTAACCACGTGGGCATCGTTTTTCTCGTCGCCCTCGATTTCGTTTAACCGCGTGGGCGTCGTCTCGCTCGCCGCCCTCGATATCGTTTAACCGCGTGGGCAACGCCCCGCGCGCGGCCCGTTGGGCACACGGTTGAACCACTGCCTGTGCCGGTGGATTGGTGCATGCATAACAACTGGAAGCACCCGCTACATTCTCCTTCCTCTTTTTTCTCTGCTGACGCTCTTGAATACTCCAGTTTCCGTTCTGAAGAAGTTTTTTGGTTATTCGGAGTTTCGCGCCAAGCAGGCTCAGATTGTCGACCACGTGCTGTCCGGTCAGCATGCGTTGGTGATCATGCCGACCGGCATGGGCAAATCGCTCTGCTTCCAGATCCCGGCGCTCATGCTGGCCGCCGAATCAAGGGATGCAAAGTCCAAGCGGCGGCCGCTGACACTGGTGATGTCCCCCTTGATCGCGCTGATGAAAGATCAAGTCGACACGTTGGTTCGACGGGATATCTCGGCGACGTTTGTCAATTCGTCGTTGGATCGCAAGGAGCGGAACAAGCGTTACAAGGAGATCGGCGAGGGGAAATACGATCTTCTGTACGTGACGCCCGAGCGATTTCGTAAAGCCGATTTTCTAGAGCAGTTGTCGCGTCGAGAGATCCCGTTGCTGGCCGTCGACGAAGCGCATTGCATCAGCCAGTGGGGACACGACTTCCGGCCCGACTACACGCGGTTGGAAGAGATCCGCCAGACGCTCGGTAATCCCACAACGATCGCTTTGACCGCCACGGCGACTCCGCAAGTGCAGGCTGATATCGTTGCCCAGCTTGGGTTGCAACCGCACGAATCGCGGACGTTCCACGAGGGAATCGATCGCCCCAACCTTTCGTTGAAGGTGCTCGATGTCTGGGGCGAAGACGAGAAGCTGCAACAGATGCTGCGGATCCGCAAGGAAGCCGAGGGCAGCGGGATCGTCTACTTCACGTTGATCAAGACGCTGGAACAGTTCAGCGACCGCCTGTTGTCGCGCGGCGTTCCGCATCTTGTCTATCACGGTGATCTTCCGCGTCACGAGCGTCGCCGCGTGCAAGACGAATTCATGTTGCAGCCCGATTGGATGGTCTTGGCGACCAATGCGTTTGGGATGGGCATCGACAAAGAGGACATTCGGTATGTGGTCCACGCCGATGTGCCTGGATCGATGGAGTCGTATTACCAAGAGATCGGACGGGCAGGTCGTGATGGTCTTCCGTCGCAGTGTACGCTCCTGTACGAGGAAGCGGATCTGGCAACGCAGATGGAATTCATCGGCTGGAGCAATCCGTCGGCGGAGTACTACCGCCGCGTTTACGATTTCCTGAAGCACGACGCCGAGCAGATCCAGGCTTACGGCATCGAATGGCTCCGCGATCAACTGACGCGGAAAGACAAGCACGACCATCGGCTCGATACCGCGCTGTCGATGTTGCACCGGTGGGGAGCGATCGAGGGATCGCTGCGGCCGCTAAAAGCCCGCGTGACCGGACCGATGCCGCCGCAATTGTCCGACCAGGATCAACTGGACGAAAAATTGCGTCGCGACCAGCAAAAACTGTACGCGTTGGTCCAATACGTGAAGCACGAAGGGGACCGCAAAGATTTCTTGAACGAGTACTTTGGCGTCGCGGAATCCCAAACGGGTGCCTGAATTCGGCTACAATCGCAGGCGACAGCGCGACCTTCGCTGATTTCCGATTATCATGAAACCTCGGCAGCACGCGGCAATATCCGTTGCGCGGCTGCCGCAGATATCCTCCCGCCTCCCATCCGACAGCTTCTTCCGATGCATCATCCTTTGACCTCTAAGGCCCGTGTTTTCCTTTGCGCGATCAGCTTGTTGGTTGCTCACCCCGCGATCGCTCAAGACGACGACCTGTTCGACGACTTCCCCAAGCCGGGACTGATCGGAACCTATCGCGATGCCGATGGGCACACCGCGGTTCGCGTCGATTCGGGCCTCACCTTCGATTGGGCCGATGCCGCTCCCGATCCGCGGATCGATGCCAACAAATTTTCAGTGGTCTGGCAGGGGCAGCTCTTGGTTCGCACCGCCGGCACCTATCGCTTCGCCTCCGATTCGATCGGCCAAGTAAAGTTCGAAGTCGACGACGAGGTGCTGTTGGACTGTCAGTCGCCGCAGCGCGATTGGATCGCCGGTGAAGCGTTCCCGTTGCGAGCCGGGATGCACGACTTGACGATCCGCTTTCAAAAAACGTCGGATGCCGCGGCGATGCGTCTGTTTTGGTCGAGCGATTCGTTTTCGTGGGAGCCGATCAATCCGGCCAACACGCTGCATGAGATCGAAGACGAACCCGAAGATGGCTTTGCTCGTGGGAACGCGTTGGCCGAAGCGTTCCGCTGCGCCGCGTGCCATGAGATCGGTGGTGCTTCACCGCCGTTGGACGCTCCGTCGCTCGATCGCTTGACCGGCAATCTGCACCCGTCGTGGGTCGTCGATCGGCTGATGCAGTCGACCTCCGACGCCGATGCGTCGACCAAGATGCCTCACTTCGCAATGACTGAAAAGCAGAGCCAAGCGGTTGCGGCTTATCTGTTTGGATTGTCTAAGGGCCAGTCGCCGAAGAAGCTGGCAGCGGTGAAGCAGCCCAAGCCGAAGCGAGGCCAAAAGCTGAAGAAACCGGTCGAGCGTGGGCACGACCTTTTTGTCGGCATGGGCTGTCTGGCCTGCCACGAAAAGGGAGGCCTGGGGATACAGGATTTGCTGGGGGGCGGATCGCTTGAAAAGGTCTCCGAGAAGCGACCTCAAGACTACTTTGCCCGTTGGCTGCTCAACCCCGCAGCGATCAACGCTCATCATCGCATGCCGCGATTTGAGCTGTCCGCATTGGAAGCTTCGGATTTGGCGACCTATCTGCAGCAGGACGCCGCAAAAAGCGATGACGCTGTCCAGCCGAAGTGGCTTGGCGATCCGGCGCTGATCGAAATGGGACGCCAGTTGGTTAAGCAGAATCGTTGCGCGTCGTGCCATGAGATCGAAGAATCGCTGCGTCCCGCTCCGTCATTGGCCAAGATCGCTTTGACTTCGCAAAGCGATTGGTCGCAGGCGTGCGTCGGTTCGACCGGAGCCGATCGCCCGCACTACGCCTTGGACGACGACGACCAACAGGCGATCAAAGCTGCTGTCGACGCGGTCTTGCCGGATGCGGAAGTCCATTTCAGTGGAGCCGATGTGTTGCGACGCAGCAATTGTTTGGCTTGTCATCCTCGCAACCTGGCCACAGGAAATGCGAAGCTCGCCTTTGCGATCGCCTCTGAAAACTCGGACGCCTTCGAACATGCCGCCGTGCTGACGCCGCCGTCGCTGAACAGCATCGGCGACAAATTGAAAGACGCTTCGCTGCAGCAAGCCGTTCGCGGCGAAGCTCCCAAGCGACGCCCGTGGTTGCAGGTGCGGATGCCGAAGTTCCGGTTTAACGCGGACGAAGCCGATCGATTGGCCGATTGGTTCATCGCTCAAGACCGAATCCCTGCTCATGGCCAAGCCGAGCAACCGGCGCAGCTGAGCGAATCGGCACTGCTCGCCGTCGGGCCGCGTCTGGTTACCAGCAACGGTTTCGGATGTGTCAGTTGTCACAGTATCGGCGATGTTTCCCCGGCCAAGGCGCCTGTCAATTCGCGTGGTCCGAATCTGGCGGGGCTGGGCAAAGATGTTCGCAAGGAGTGGTTCGACCGCTGGGTTGCCGATCCGTTACGCGTGGTTCCACGCGTCGAAATGCCGGCGATCAAGGTGCCGGTCGACGGCGTGCTGCACGACAACTTGGATCAACAGATCGGTGCCGTTTGGCAGGTCTTGAATCTCGAAGGCTTTCGCCCGCCGCGTCCCGACGCGGTTCGAGTGGTCCGCCACAGTGGAAACGATCTCAGCGACGACACCCACGTTTTGACCGACGTGTTGCGAGTCGACGAGACACAATACATCAAACCGTTTCTGATTGGGTTACCCAATCGACACAACATCTTGTTTGACCTGGCGGAAGCTCGGCTGACCGGTTGGTGGATGGGCGATACCGCATCGCAATATACCGAAGGCAAAGCGTGGCACTGGGAAGCGGGGGGCGTGAACTTGATCGACGCTCCAACATCCGATGCCGATTTTGCTCTGGTCTCCAAGACCTCGGGCGAGGTGCTGATGCCGATTCGCGAGCGGCAATTTATCACCGAGCCCGACGTGTGGCGTCAGACCGCTGATGGATTGCAATTCGAGTACCGCTTAAAGTTTCAAGCTTCCGACGATGTCGAGATCGTGGTCCCGGTCGAAGAGTTGTATTCGGTAGTCGCTGGAGAAAACGGAGCTTCGGGCTGGAGCCGACGAGTGGTTTCCGGCGAGGTCCCCGCGGACTGGACGCTACGGTTCCGCGCCGCAGGCGACGAGTTTCAGCTCGCCGGCGATGGGAATTTGCGAGCGAAAGACAAAACCAAGCTGTACGTTGCTGCGGGGAATGAAGCGACAAAATTTGATCCGACAGGCAAGTTGTTGCTGCAGTCGAACCAGCCGGTTCAATTGAACTACCTCGCAGAACTGCCAGTCGATCGCTTGCCGAAGTTCGACGCGACGGATGACGATCTGCAATCGATCGCGCTGGATGTGGTGCCAGGATTTAAGTCGGTCCAGTTGCCGCTGTCGCACGAGATCATGCCTGTGGCGATGGCGTGGCGCGATCCGCAAACAATGTTCATCGCCGATCTCAAGGGACGTGTCTTCCGCGGCGAGGATACCGATGGCGATCAGATCCCCGATCGCGTGACGCAGTACAGCGACGAACTGGCCGCGCCGTTTGGCATTAACGCTGGCGAAGACTACGTCGATGTGATCACGAAATATGCGTTGCTGCGTCTGTTCGACGACGGCCGCGTGGAGAATCTGGTAAGCGGATGGGGACACACCGCCGACTATCACGATTGGGCCACCGGGTTGCCTCAAGATGCCGACGGCAGTTATTACGTCGCTCTGGCATGTCAGCAGGATACGCGGACTCAGCCGGCTGCTTATCTGCGAGGGACTGTGTTGCGGTTGAATCCACGGCGGCCGAGTGCCGCCAATCCGCAGCATTTCGATATCGAAGTGCTCAGCGGCGGGCATCGCTTCCCGATCGGAATCGCCCGGAACCGTGGAGGCGATCTGTTTGTGACCGACAACCAGGGCAACTACAACCCGTTTAATGAACTCAATCATGTAATGAAGGGGCATCGTTACGGATTCATCAACCGGCTGGAACGCAAGGACGGATTTAATCCGCCGCTGACCGCACCGGCGATCGACATCCCACATCCTTGGACTCGCAGCGTCAACGGGATCTGTTTCCTTGAGTCGCCTGAGGAGTTGGGCAGCGATGCGTTTGGGCCCTTCGAAGGGCATCTGGTTGGATGCGAATACGATACGCGGCGGCTGGTTCGCATGAGCCTTGAGAAGGTGGGCGATACGATTCAGGGAGCGGCTTATCCGTTCAGCTACGATCAACCGCCGACCGGCCCGGCGATGTTGGGTCCCATTTCCGCAGCGGTCTCGCCCGACGGAGCGTTGGTGATCGGCAATATCCGCGACAGCGGTTGGGGAGCGGGTCAGAACACGGGAAGCGTCGTGCGGATGGAGCTCGTCGAATCGGAACTGCCCGCGGGGATCCGAGAAGTGCGAGCGACACCAACAGGGTTTATCGTCGAGTTTACCGGGGAGGTCGCTGCGAATGCGGCAGCCGATTCGGACAACTACGCAGTCCAATCCTACACGCGAGAATCGACGCCCGCGTACGGTGGCGACGACAAAAACAACCGCTCCGAAACCGTGGCCTCGGTCGTTTACGATCCGGACAAGCGAACCGCAGTCATCGAACTGGCCAATCCGCTGCGTCCCGATTACGTCTACGAATTCAATCTGAAGTCGATGGCAAAGTCAGACTCAGCGGCCTTCTTCCCCGACCGCGCGTTCTACACGCTGCGAACCGTTCCGAAATAGGATCGGTCGCATGTTTTGACTCCGGAGGAGTTCCCGTCGGTAGCTCGGGGCGTCAGCCCCGAGACCTTTCGATCAGTTTGTTTGCCATTCGATTCGGCGAACCTTGCCGCCGAGGCTCTTCTTCACCAGGGCGTCGCGGGCGGTTTGGTCGAGCTTGGGAGCGCCGCGGAGGTAGGTGTCCAGAATTCGCGGGACAATGATTTGCAACGCACGGGTGACGTCGGTGTCGGTCCGCATCAGCTTGCGGGGGCCGCCGGTGGGATCGGAAAAGCTGAAGTGAGTCGCATCGTAGAACCAGATCAGATGTTTGTCCTTTGAAGGCATCAGCTTAAAAAAGTCACGGTGCCCGTTCCCTTGAATGTCGCGTGTTCCGGAGATCCCAACAAACGGAACCTCGACTTCGGCGAAGCTGTTTCGGTCGAAGAAGTTTCCGTTGGAACTCTGCGGACTCATGGCGATCCCCAGTCCGATGCGAGGTTCGGAAAGGTCCTCGTCGATGCCAACCGGTTTGACTCCACAGCTGACCATCGCGGTGTAGGCACCGTAAGAATGTCCTAGGATCGCGATCTTCGATAAGTCGATGCGATCTCGGATTCTGGCGTCCGAACTGTTGAGTCGCTCGGCGAGATCGATCGCGAACCGTACGTCGAGCGGTCGATTCTTTCTCGCCGTCATGTCATCGCCGCATTCCAAAAGAGCTTCTTTGAAGCCAAGCTTTAGGGTTCGCATACGACGGCGGATGTCGTCGGTGTTGCTGGTGACGTGCTCCAGGCAGATCACAACATAGTCTTGTTTCGCCATTTCGGCGGCCAAGGCGTACAAACCATGACGACTGCCCGCCCCGCCGTGGGAAACCAGTACCAGCGGCTGAGCCTCGCGGCTCTTCGGCAGATGAATCGCCAACGGGACATTGCGTTGGCGGGTTTCATCAAAATTCCTCGGCAGGTCGATGACCGCTTCTTGAGCGACGGCAAATCCAGCGGTTGCAAACAAGGTGGCGAGTAAAGTGGTTCGAAAGACCGAGGGGATCATCGGTTTCATCATGATTCGTTCCAATCGAGTATAGTCGTCGTTCAAACGGTTGGTGGTACCCGGGCGTTGCAGGTCCTGCATTTTCTGTGCAGCCGATCCGATGTCGCTAGCTCAGGCTTGCACGTATGCGAAGCTGCAAGCGATTGTTCCGTTGGGATTGGTTGGGGAGAAATAGCTTTGCGTTCAGTTGGTGGCGTTGGCTGAGAGCGGTTGATGGTATCCGTTGTCCGGATAGGTTCGGCTGTTTAACGCGGTTCCCAGACCATCCCATTCAGGGCTGGGCTGCATGTATGCCGCGTCAGCCTCTTCGGCCACCACCGTTGCATCGGTCTCTACTTTGCCGCGTGCCGTCTTGCGATGGACCTGCGGGCATGACGTGATTAGGCAATTGCGGAGCGTGATCGGTTGGTTCGCCTTGTCGTCGGTCTGCACGGCGGCGGTTCGCATGGCATGGAAAGTCGAACGGTCGACCGAGATCGGACCGCCGTTGCACCAGAGGCCACACGTTGCCCAGCCGGAAAAGCAATTTTTCAGCGTGCCGGACTTCCAGATCCGGATGTTGCGCGAGTTGCGAAGAGCCACGCAATCGACAAGCTGGACGCCATCGACCTTCAGGTCGAACCCGCCGTCCTGGTTGCGGATGGCTCGGCAGCGCGTGAAGCGGACGTCCGACGTATTCCCTTCGACCACAAAGCCGTCACCATTTTTGTAACGCTTCTTCTGCAGCGGCATCAGGTTGTTCTGCGCCAGGCAGTCTTCAAACACAAACTGTGAGTTGGGGGCGCCGCCGTTGTTGACGATAAAGCCAAATGGAAACAGCTCCGTCTTCGTCTCCCAGTCGGCGTCCCCTTCGGAGCAATCGGCCGTGCAATGACGTAGGGTCACGCGGTTGCAACCTTGTTCAAATCGGAACCCATGTTTGGTGTAGCGGCGAAGGTCGCAGCCTTGCAGTCGCAGGTCGTCGCAATCGGAGAGGTAGAAGCCGTGCCGAAACCGCCGCATGTCGACATCGTTGAAGACCAGGTGCGGACAGTTCGCTCCCTCCTTCCCGGCAGAGACCAAGATGCAGTTTTTGTAGTTCTCGATCCGCAGCCCCTCGAGAACCAGATACCCGGCTCCTGGTTTGATCTGCACCGCTGTGGCTCCCTTGTCGGGTTTATCCTCCGACCATGTCGATGCAAAGACCGGCAGGCCCGCTCCACGATCGACGCCCGCGATCGTCTTGGGTGATCCCTCGGCGCCTCCTTGAGTGATCGTCAGTCGAGCGTCCTTGTAGACGCCGCCTCCCAAAAGCAACCGATCGCCCGGCATCATCGTTTTGTTGACGACGTCCGAGAGGGCCTGCTGGTCCAGGGCGTGTTCCCAGGTGGAGCCATCCTTGCGTCCGGCTCCTTGCACAGTGAGGTGGAAATCGGCGGCATCGACGAGACACGGCAGGCAATGGCTTGCGATCAGGATCCAGGTCGCGTAGAGGGTCGTCGAGAATTTGGTGGTCCGCTTCATTTCAATTTCCGTTGGGGGTACGGGAACGCCAGCAATCGTCACTGCGGAACATGGCGTGGTGCGTCGAAGAGCAAATGGATCGTTGAGTGCGAGTTTATTCGCTTCGCAGGATCTTTTCCATCTTCCGGCCTTTGGCGAGTTCGTCGACCAATTTGTCCATGTAACGGACTTTCTGCGTCAGTGTGTTCTCGATCTCTTCGATGCGATACCCGCAGATGACTCCGGTAATCAGGTGCGCATTAGGATTCAGTTTGGCCCGCTGGAAGAACTGTTCGAATGTCGTGTTGTCGTCGATCTGTTTCTGCAACGCCTTGTCATCGAATCCGGTCAGCCAGCGGATCACTTGATGTAATTCCTCGCGACTGCGTCCCTTCTTCTCCACCTTCGTAAGATAGTGCGGGTAGACCGACGCAAAGGTCAGCTTCGCCATCCGATTGTCATGGTCGCTGGTGGTGCTCATTCTGGGACACTCTTCCAAATCGTGGCGTTGCTAGATTCCCTCAACCGATTTGCTGGCAGGCATCTCTTGCTGTATCAATCCTGTCTGCTGCAGGAGGCACCAAATTGCTGGAATTGCCCGTCCACGCCGAGAAGATGCATCTGAAAGGCTAAGCATTGAATGCCTCTTCCAAATCGGTATCCCCCTCTTCGTCGTCTTCGCCATCATTGAATGCGTAGGGCGTGCCGAGCAGGCTTATTTCATCGTGTCTCTGTTTGAACGAGTCAAGGTTAGCATAGAGTTCCTTGAGCTCGTCAATACAGTTCAACATTCTGTCAGGAGACATGAAGCATTCGAAATAGTCTTGTATAAGTCCGGGGTCAAAATCCAGGGGGGGGATTTTGCGCAAGTAGTTTAGCGTGCTGTTTTCGTCGGATGTATTCACGAGGTATACAATTAGCTCACGCCAAAGTGCCTCTTCCTCGGTGAAGTCGTACTGTCGGTGGATGAAGATTTTGGAAGCCCGTGAGTCATTCCGGATTTCATAAGTGAAAATGTTGTGTCGGCTGGCTTCTTCGTGAATTACCGTGTATAGCTGCTCGCACAGATTACCTACCGTTCTTCCGAGGAAGCGTTTCAGCTGAGCGGTGTTTCTTTGGACAGAAAAATCGGATTCATCCGTTAGTTGCAAACTAAGGTGTTTTTCGAAAAAACGGCACAGTGCTGCTTTCTCTTTAGTTGAATCCGTAGTCGTTGCTAGAACATACCGATCGTATCGATACGTTTTGTAAAACGTTCCCAATAAGGCGAGTATGTCATTTTGGGCTGGTTTGAATTTAATATCGCGGGTTTTTGTAAGCCGTGTCGCAAGTGCCTGGTGGCTATGAGTGATTAGACCTTTTTCGAATTCTGTTTGGCTTACTTGGTCATCATGCTCTGACATTATGATGGCGATTTTGAGTAATCGTTCGATGCCAACAGATAGGTTGTAGAGCGTGTCGAAAATTTCGTCAAAATGGTACAAGGTTTGCATTTCGTGAAAACATCGAAGGCCGTTGTAAATAAATCGCCCAGAGATGTTTAATTCTTCGCAAAGCTTAAAGTTTTTCCAAAAGTCTTGTGTGTTCACGTTGGCTCGGGGGCTGCGTGTAAGCAGGGGGCCTGCGTTTCTGATGCCAGTGCGATCGTGTGAGACGGTATGGTTGTGGCTTTTAAAATTAGAGGGATGGCTGATTCTCAGCCATCAACGAGTGGGGTGCAAGCAGTTTGCCGAACTTGGGTGCCGAGACGCATGTGTTTCGCCTTGAGGCCGTCTGGTTGAGTTGGATGAAACTAGACGTTGCTCCAAAGAGATAATGTTGAAGTGGACGGCGATTGCTGGCGTGGCGACAGCATAGGGACTAGGCGGTACTCTGCCATACATCAGGGATGCGCCCGTTTTCTGTGCTGGGGATGATGAAGGTTAGTGTAAACCAGTTAAACGCAGCCTTCACATACTGGGTATCGGCCGAGAGTTGGGCTGTTGCTGGTGGGAGCCCTGCCCTGGATCTGCTGTGCAAAACGAAATGTTTCCAAGTTTGTTGAGGCTGCGACGAATTCTTTGTAGAAAAGTATCTTCCCTCAAGCCGGAGTGCTACCGATGTTTGGAATTGTCGTCTTGGAAATCATCATTATCGCGGCGGTTGGTTTCGCCGGAATTGCCATACCGTTCTGCATCGTTTGCACGGCAGTGCGTTTGGGGAACCGCGATTCCAGAAAGCGTGACTGACCGCGTTGGAACAGATGGGAACCGTCTGCGTCTCCGTCGAAACGGGAGCAGGCAATATCGTCGGGGTGACCGCGAGCTGCGGTGTTCGTCTCGGCTGCTTGTGTCGGGGTAACCGTTTGGTAGGGAAAGGCGAGGGCTCGTCGCCCGCCAGGAACCTGAGGCCGATTAGACCGCGACGGTGCTTTGGATTCCGCGGCAGGCTTTTTTGATCGCGTCGGCGTCCAGCGAGAGATCGTGCAGCAGTTCCTCCCGTTCGCCGTGCTCGACGAACATGTCAGGGATTCCCAGTCGCGTGATGCCTCGGGTGTCCAGGTGCATGTCGTTAGCCGCTTCCAAGAAGGCCGAACCGAAGCCGCCTTGCAACGCACCCTCTTCGAGCGTGATCACATGTCCGCAGCTCTCGATCACCTCGGCGACCATCTCGCGATCGATCGGCTTGGCGAATCGGGCGTTGACCACGGTCACACTCATTTCCGATTCCAATTGCTTGGCCGCTTCTAAGGCTTGATCCAAGAGCGCTCCGAAGGAGACGATCGCCACGTCGGTGCCGCGTTGGATATATTCCGCTTTGCCGGTTTCGATCGGGTCGGGTTTGCGCTGCATGTGCAGTGCCGAGCACTTTGGATAGCGGATCGATGTCGCGACATCCGACTGGAGCGCGTAGTCGAGCATTGGGGCAAGTTCTTCCGAGTAGCCTGGCGCCATGACGGTCAGGTTCGGGAAGACGCGCATGTATCCAATATCGAACAGGCCGTGGTGTGTTGGGCCGTCGGGACCGGTCAGCCCCGCGCGGTCCAGCATGAATACGACCGGCAGCTTTTGCAGGCAGGCTTCCTGGAAGATCTGGTCGTAGCTGCGTTGAAGGAAGGTGCTGTAGATGTCGACGATCGGTCGCATGCCCGCTTTGCATTGTCCGGCGGCGAAGGCGACCGCATGCGATTCGCAGATTCCGACATCGAAAAAGCGATCGGGGAACTGCTCGCGAACTGGTTCCAATTTGTTGCCTTGGCACATCGCCGCGGTCATCACCGTCACGCGCTCGTCACGCTGCATCGCATCGCGGATCGCATCGCGAGCAAAATTGGTGTAGGCCGGTTGGCTGGAACCGCTAGCCGGGACCGGCTTGCCCCCTTCGTCGACAAACTTCGGAGGGGTGTGGAAGTAGACGGGATCCTGTTCGGCGGGGACATAACCGCGTCCCTTTTCGGTCACGACGTGCAACAGCACGGGGCCGCTGAGATCCTTGACCATCGCCAGGTATTTTTTCAGCAGGCCGATGTCGTGACCATCGATTGGACCGACGTAGCGGAAGCCGAGCTCTTCGAACATCATGCCGCCGAGCACGCCCGCTTTGACACCTTCCTTCATCTGAGCCAGCAGGCGTTCGGTCGGATCACCGAAAACGGGGACGTGGTTCAGGACCCGCGCCACCTCTTGCTTGAGGCCGGTGTAGAAGGGATTGCCGCGGAGTCGATCGAGGTAGCGGGCGACGCCGCCGACGCGCGGGCAGATCGACATCTCGTTGTCGTTGAGGATCATCAACAGATCCTTGTTCAGTTCGCCCGCGTTGTTCATCGCTTCGAAAACGATGCCGCTGGGGAACGCGCCGTCGCCGATCACGGCAACGCTCTTGCGATGCGATTGCCCCGCCAGGTCGTCGCCGCTGGCTAGGCCAAGGGCCGTGCTGACGCTACACCCGGCGTGCCCGGTCATGAACAGATCGTAGGGGCTCTCGTGCGGGTTGGGGTAACCCATCAGGCCACCTTTGGTGCGAATCGTCTTGAATTCGCTGTACCGTCCGGTGATCAATTTGTGCGGGTAGATTTGATGGCCGGTATCCCAGATCAAGCGATCGCTGCGGAAATCAAACACGCTGTGCAGAGCGATGCAGAGTTCGACGACGCCCAGGTTCGATGCGAAGTGAGCGGTGCGAGTGGCCAGCAGATTGCACAAGACATCGCGGATCTCATCGGCCAATTGGTCGAGTTGTTTGACCGAGTAGTCTTTGAGCGGTTCGGCGGAATCAAGCTGTGCGAGTAGTTCGTGCATCGTTAGCGGCTCCTTTGCAATACATAGTCAGCTAGCTGGGATAACCGTTGGCCGGTGCCGCGGAATAACTCCGCGTGCTGTTTGGCCGCAGTGACCAGTTCGCTGGCTTTGCTTCGGCTGGCGTCAACGCCGATAAATCCTGGGAATGTCAATTTGCCACGAGCGGCATCTTTGCCGCTCTGTTTGCCCATTTCGTCGCCGTCGCCTTCCCAGTCGAGGAGGTCGTCAACAATCTGGAACGCCAGGCCCAAGTCTCTAGCATAGTCCGTCAACGACGCGATTTGCGATTTTTGAGCCCCTACACTAATTGCACCCAATTGTAGTGAACATGTGAAGAGGGCTCCCGTCTTTCTGCGGTGAATCGCTTCGAGCCAGGCGAGGTTATGCCGCTCGTTTCGGTTTTCCGCAAGCAGATCGTCGGTTTGCCCGCCGACCATCCCCGATCGGCCCGCTGATTTTGCGAGCACTTCGCAGGCGCGGACCGCTCGCTCCGGCTGAGGGATCCCAGTCGCTAGCGTCTCAAAGGCTGCCGTTAGCAACGCGTCGCCGGCCAGGATCGCGGTCGCTTCGTCGAATTGCTTATGGCAGGTAGGCCGCCCACGACGCAGATCGTCGTCGTCCATCGCCGGCAGGTCGTCGTGGATCAAGGAATAAGCGTGGACCATCTCGATCGCCACCGCAGCGGCGATCGCTTCGCTGCGCTCTCCGCCACACGCCTCAGCTGCCATCAGGACCAGGGCTGGTCGCAACCGCTTACCGGGGCTCATCAGGCTGTAACGCATCGCTTCGTTTAGCTCGGGAGGGCAGCCCTCTTGGGGAGCTAGGGCTGCGTCGAGCGCCGCATCGATTTCGGGGACCAAGTCGGCTAGCGGATTTTTTGCGGGCGATGCGGGATTCGACATGTTGGGATCAAAACAATGGTTGGTTCGGCGAGGCGACTTCGGCTTGCTGGTATCTCAATCAGTAGGTTCGAATGTTTGACGATGGGCTTTGAACAATGGTCGCCTTTCGCTCCGCGAAAGTGCGTTTGCTGATCGCACTTTCGCGGAGCGAAAGGCGACAAACCTAATCGTTCAAAACCTCGGTGCTAAAAAAGGTTGGCATTGTCGTCGGTTGATTTCTTGGTTGCTGCGGCGCCGCGTCGACGGCCGCGCCCTTGTTGCTTCTCTTCGAGCGTCATGTCCGATTCGTGGAACGGTTCGGTGATCGGGTTGCCCTCTTTATCGAAGCCGGTCAATCGCTCGATCCGCCGTTCAAAGCTGTTCAGCAGTTCTTGGCAATGTCGGATCGTTCGGACGCCGACTTCGTAGGCTTGCAGCGATTCTTCGAGCGTCAGGCTGCCGCTCTCCAAATCGCGGACGATCTGTTGGGTCTTCGACAGCCCCTCTTCGAATTGCAGCGGCGGTGTGTCGTCGTTGTTGTTATCGGAGGCGGTTTCGCTGGTCTTGGTTCGAGCCGACTTTTTCTTCATGACGCTGCGTTGGGTAGGCTTCGCTTGGAGGTCCGGCGGGCAAGGATGCGGTTTCCTGTTGCCGTCGTGACTATTGGGGAGAGTCGTTTCGTTTTACACCGACCGATTATTTAAAGTCGGCGAGGTCGCGATCGTACAGACGATAGGTCTTGGTGATCTGAGCTCCGCCCCGTTCGATCGAGGCACGCGACAGTTGATTGCTCTCGAGCACCCAAGAGAGTTCGCCTTCGGTCAGCCCAAATTTTAAGGCGTCGGGCAAGATCCGGTAGATCGTGACAACGCCAAGTCCCCAGCGTTGGTATTCGGGCAAGACGTTGGTGCTGAGCAAGCGGGCGCGTTTCAGGTGGCGTCGCCCCAACAGCAGCCGCAGCCAGCCGAAGGGGAACAGTTTGCCATCGATCTTTTTAATCAGCGGGTTGTAATCGAGCAGGCCAAAGCAGGCTCCGATCGGTTTGCCTTTGATCGATGCGATGCTGGTCATCTCGGGCGTCACCAGCATCCGCAGCTGCTTGCTCTGGTGGTCGATCTCCGCTTCGGACAACGGGACGTAACCCCAGGTGTTGACGAGCGATTTATTGTAGATATCCAAGAACAAGCGGACATCGCTCATGAAGTTCTTGCGGCTCAGCGGACGCGTTTCGACTTCGAATCGACGCGCGACCTCTTCGACAACAAATTTTAGTTTGGGGTCGATGTTGTCGAGCATCGAAAGCTCGACATCGTAAGCATAGAGATCCTCTACTTTGGCGAGCCCAAACGATTCAACCATCGCCGGATAATAGGGCCGGTTGTAGGTCATCATAAATGTAGGAGGGCAATCGAAGCCATCGATCAGCAATCCACATTCGTAGTTTAACGAGGGGTTCACCGGGCCGCGCATCGCGTCCATTCCCTTATCGGCCAACCATTTCGCGGCGGCTTCGAACAGGCCGGTCGCCGCCTCTTGATCGTCTTCGCATTCGAAGAATCCGAAGAATCCGCGCTGCTCGTCGAATTGACGATTGTGGGCGTGATTTACCAACGCTGCGATGCGGCCGACGACCTTGTCACCGCGAGCGGCCAGAAAGGTTTGAATCTCCGCATCTTGGTAGAATGGATGTGGCTTGAAATTCACCATCTCGCGTTGGTGCGAGCGGATCGGCGGGATCCAATTCTCATCACCTCTATAGATTTGCCAAGGGAGAGATAGGAATTGCTTTTGGTCTTTGCTCGATTGAACCGGCCAGATTTTCAATGTTTCAGTCATTATTTTGCGATGTATGTTTACAGGCAAACGTTAGGGGGTGCCACGTGGAGAGTGGCAGGTTGTTCCCTATCGATCAGTGGCAACATACTGGTTGTTGAAGGGCATGAACGAATCTGTATTGGTGACTGGGGCGGCTGGTTTTATCGGATCGCATCTCGTCGCAGATCTGGTGAAGCAAGGCCGACCCGTTCGGTGTCTCGTCCGGAAGACGTCGAATCGAAAGTGGTTGGATGGCTTGGAAGTCGAAATGGTCGAAGCCGATTTGGCCGACGAAGCCCAGGTTACAAAAGCTTTGGAAAACGTTGGCACCGTCTATCATCTCGCCGGGGCGGTTGCAGGCACACGCCAGCAACTCCAGCACGCTAATGTAACGTGTACCCGAGGTTTGTTGCAGGGCTGTGCAAAAATGCCGAATCCGGTGCGAGTGGTTCATGTCAGCTCGTTGGCTGCCGCAGGCCCTTCGACGCGGCAGCGTCCGCGCCGCGCCACCGATCCGTGCCAGCCGGTCTCTCAGTACGGCCACAGCAAGTTGGCTGGCGAGCAGGTGGCGCTGGAGTTCGCCGATCGGTTGCCGATCACGATCGTTCGCCCCGGAGCTGTCTTTGGCCCTCGCGACAGCGAGTTCGCTCGGCTGTTTCGGTTGATTCGATCGCTCCGGTGCAATGTTTTGCTTGGTAGTCACGACCCGCCCGTTGGGATGGTGCACGTAGCCGATCTGGTGAAGCTGTTGGTCGAAGCGGAGATGCAGGGAACCTGTTTGCAATCCTTGGCCGGACCGATGAATTCGTATTCGGTCGACGACGGTGTCTACTTTGCCTCCGATCCGAAGCCGTTGTCGTTTCGCGAACTGGGCTTGAAGGTCCGTGGCATGTTGCATCGTCCTCATGCTTGGACGATACCGTTGCCCGTCACCGCAGTCCGACCATTTGCGTTGATGACTCAGGTGGTCGCTCAATTGAAGGACCAACGGATCGTTTTTAATTTGGACAAGTTGCGCGAAGGGGCTCAGGACGCTTGGACCTGCGAGGTCAAACGCGAGTTTGCCGAGCTGAATTGGCGGCCGCGGCGATCGATCGACGAACGATTCCGCGAAACGATCCAATGGTACTTCGACAACCATTGGCTATGATGTGCGGATAACCCCCAGGGCTGTTAAGTGTTTGTGCTTAGGCGAATTAGCGCGGCGTTCTTCAAGGGAACCGAACGCTAACGGCTTGTCGGTTTAGTCACAACGAGCTTCCTTGCATTAGCCGTTTGGGCGTTAGCCCCGGTTTAGTGGCAGCGGAACTGGGGCTAACGCCCAATCGGCTGATTAAACCGAAAAGCTGCTAACGCGTGCCGGCTGATACCTCAATTTGAAACAGTGATTGGCCCTAGGATTACGCCCCGTCGTCCTCTCGATTGCATCTGAAAATGCCACTGACCATCACCAGCCGTTCGAATCCTCGTTACCGCGGATGGGTCCAATTGCGATCGCGGCGGGCGAGGAAGCGGAGCGGTGAGTTTTTGATCGACGGGCCGCGCGATTCGCTTCGCGCGATCCAGTCGGGGATTTTGCCGCGCGAGATCCTGTGTTCGGCCGACTGCGATCTGGATGCTGTTGCTGCCGAATCGGAGCTGGGGCAAGTGATTGCGTGGGCTCAGGCTAACGACGCGCTGACCCTGGTCGCCTCCGCTCTGTTCCCCGCGGTCTGCTATGGCCAACGCGATTCGCATGTCGTCGCGGTCGCATCGGCGGCCAGTTCGGCCCCTCTGGAGACGCTTTCGGTTCCGCAGACGCCACTGATTGTGATTCTCGATGGGATCGAGAAGCCGGGGAACGTGGGAGCGATCTACCGGACAGCCGATGCGGTTGGAGCCGACGCGGTGCTGTTGACCGGCACCACGACCGATCGATTTAATCCCAACGCGATCCGGTCGAGCGCGGGGACCGTGTTTGCGATGCCGACCGCGATTGGCGATCACGATGCGGTTGCGAGTTGGTTGGCGGATCGAAAGATCAAAGTCGCGTTGGCTCGCGTCGATGGCGAGTGTTCCTATTGGGATCTTCCGCTGACCGAAGCGATAGCGATCGTCTTTGGCAACGAGGCTGAGGGTTTGGGGACACAGTGGGAGCGGGCGCCGCACGAGGCGTTTCGGATCCCGATGGCGGGGATCGCCGACAGTCTAAACGTGTCGGTGAGTGCGGCGGTTGTCCTCTTTGAAGCGAAGCGGCAGCGGCTGAGCAACGCTTGACACCGTTCTGGGGGCTCGAATTGCGGCCCCCCTGTGTTCTAGGTAAACCTGTGAAAGTTTACCGGCTGAACCGGCGTTGCTAGCACTCGGATAATCAGCAAAACAAGCGATACATTCGTTACAGCTTGCAAGATTACTGAATTCGGGACAATGCAACTCCCGATACCAATCGTGACGATCATCCCAACCCGCTTGTGATGATCGATTTCGAGGCGGCTGCCAGGGGGGTGGTCGATGTCGAATTCACGACCTCATTGGACAGTCAATCATGCGTTGGCCTAAACGACGATGCCTTGCCAGGCATCTGCGGCGTGCCGCCCTTGTGTCGCTAATCACAGCGAGCAGCAACGGTTTGAGCATCGCCGATCAGCCGCAAGCCAAACACGCTCCGGTGCAGCAGAACCATTACGCTGCGCCCACAATTACCGGCTCCGACAAGGGGCAGGTCACCCAGCCGCGAATCATCGCCTTTACCGCAGCCGATCAGGTCGCCGAAGATGCTTTGACAGCTCGCACCGTTCAGCTGATCGAGAGCCGAGTGCACCACAATCCACTGGCGATCGTTCAAACCGCTGGTCCGGAAGCGAAATCCGAATCGGCCCAGCCGCTGAAATTCCGCATGCCAAGCCGAGCCGCGGACGTTCCGGCAATGATCGTCGATTCGCCATCGACGCTGGACTTGCGTGGGACCAAAGTGTCCCCGTTGGAACAACCGTCGGCTCGCAAATCTCGAAGCGTTCTGTCGCTCGTACCGCAAAGCAGCAAGCCGGCGGGCGAATCCGACAGCGGGGTCTCTTTCAGTATTTCAGATGATTCGCTGACGATCCCGTCGCGGCCGCCGGAAGCAACGCCGGTCGATCTGGTTCGCCCCGGCGGAGCGAATGTCGTCGATGTTGTGGAGGCGCCAACCATGGTTCCCCTGCGGACGCAGAGCCTGGTGGAAGAGCCTCAGGGAATGATCGTCGACAGCAGCGATGCCCGACCTTCGGCGAAGGTCCCGGTTGCGAATCGTCCTATCTGGAAATTGCCCAACGTGCGACCGTTGGAAGACGGCAAGCATGCCGACAATACTGCGGGGCGTGATGCCGAGAATCTGCCCCGATCGCAACCGATTGTGCTCGGTAAGGTCGGGAACAAACAGCAGGCAAGCCAGAAGGCAGGGGCGAGCGTTCCGTTGCCGTCAGCAAAACAGGGTGGTCATGCTCCTGTTGATGGTCTCTTGGCCGGAGAGCCGAAGCGGAAGTCGGAATTGGCCGAGTCGCCGAAGGCTGTCTCGTTGAAGGCGACTCCACGTCCGGAGATCGTGAAAGAATCAAAGGTTGTCCGCGATGTGCCAAAACCAGCTGCAAGGCCCAAGCCGAACCAGGCGGCGGATCGAGCCGTCGTTGCGATCAAATCGACGATCGATCCCGCAGCCAGTTTAGTCACGCGGTCGCAGTTCACCGTAAGCGTTGCAGAGAGCCGAGTGTTGTTTGCTGGCAATCGGATCGTGCGAGTGTCCGTTGAACATCCTGATGTGTGCAATGCTGTGACCACCGGGAAAGAGTGCGTGATGGTGGTGGGCCGAAAATTGGGACGCACTCGCGTTGCAATTTGGACCGACAGTACAGCGAACTTGGAACCCGATTTGTATGTCGTCGAAGTGGATGGCGAGCAAGGGGAAACCGAAGATCAACAGCTAGCTGGCAAGATGACCGTGTCGGTGGCGTCGATGTTTTCTGGTGCCCAAGTGAAGGTCCATGCTGTCGAGGATGGGTTTGTGGTTTCTGGGGCAGCAGAAACGGAAACACAAGCAAGGAAGATCATGCAAGTCGTCCGTTCGGCGTGTTTGCGTCGAGTGCGAGATGAACTGGTTGTACGTTAGTCTTGGGTTTGAAATTTAAGGTTTCGAGAGTCCTGATCTCTCACGGAAGTAAACCTTCGAGGCAGAGAAATGAAGAAGTGCGAAATGACACAACAGAGAACTCTCCGATTGCACCCTGGGGCAGCGTGCAACGCAACGTTTATCGTGGCGATGCTGCTTGCGGGACCTGTATCCGCTCAAGGCTGGCCCTTTACCGATGCACCTGAGCCGGTTGGCTTTGGAATCTTGCAAACGGCGAATCAATCAGCCGTCGGCCAACCCGATCACAGCGGCAACGGCGTGATCATGTCGGCTGAATCGTTGGACCTTGGTCCCGGCGAGACCGTTGTTGGTGGCGATCCGATCTTGCGACAATCGGGGATCATTCGACAACCGGGCGGCGGCGTCTCGAGCGGAGCAACCCATGGCATCCCCTACCTGCCGCTGAACCAATCCGGCCACGGAGCCAATCGCCGCCCGCGAGGCAAGACTCGCTTCGGACCTAGCGACTGCTACGATTGCAGTTGGGGCTGCCCCGAAGGGTGTGCTCCCGCGTGTTACGGCAGCTTTGAGGGTTTGTACTTTAAGCAAGGTAATATGGATGCGGTAAATTACAGCCGCAATTTGTTTGGATTGGTTGGCGATGACTACGAGCCTGGAATTCGAGTTACGCTGGGGCGAATGCTCAACTGCTCCGATGGATTCGAAGCGACCTTTACCGGTTTGTTGGAATGGGAATACGGTGGTTTTCGCAGCGACCCTACGAGTCAATTGAACTTCCGGCCGGTTCCGCCAGGGGCATTGACGGAAGCGGATTTGCCTGGGCTATACGATACATCGCTTCAAACCCAGCGTTTCAAAGCGAGATACAACAGTGCCGAATTTAACCATCGTCAATGGGGATGGGATGTGATCTCGACTGTTGCCGGTGTGCGTGTGATCAGCTACGAAGAGCAGTTCGACTTCAACTCAAACAATACAACGGGAGACTCGGGGCATTTCAGCCAAGACATCGACAACGTGATGGTTGGTGCTCAGCTAGGACTGGACCTGATGTATCCGGTGATGAAACGATTGATGGTGGGCAGCCGCATTCGTGGAGGTCTCTATGCGAACTTCGTGGATGGAGACACGTCCGTATCCGAAAGCACGAATCCACAGCAAGTCATGCGGGATTCATTCGACGACACCGACTATGCAGGTTTATTTGAATACGGCATCTCGGCCGATTACCACTTCACTCGCTATCTGTCGGCCAAGATCGGTTACGAGTTCTGGTACATGATGCATGTAAACACGGTCGCTGCGAATTTTCCATCGGCATATGTCACTGGCGAAACCGACGATCTCGGTTTTCACGGTGCGACAGCTTCGATCGAAGCCCTATTTTAATCGACGCTGCGGTGCCAACCGCAGCATCGAATCAAAACGACGCGCACGCTTGCAAGCTCTCTGCCCTTGCAAGCGTGTTTGCGTTTAGTCGCTGTTGCCTTTGCTCCGCTGCGATTTAAATTTCGCGACCCAATGAGACCACGAGGTCAGTCGATTCTTGGAGGGGGCGGAGGCCTGCGTCCGCCCCTGAGGCTTGCTGCTGTTGGCGTCGCGCATCACCTCGATCGCTTCGTCGATATATTTGCTGCAGCCCCGGCAATAGGTCGGCGGTTGGCTGACCAATTTTTGGCAATGGGGACATCGATAGCCAGCGACTTGGCTGTCGGCGGCGCGAAACAAGCCCCCCACATCTTGGGCATGGCACCACGGGGAGTTTGCTTTGCGACACAGGGTTTGCGGGGTGACGACGCCTTGGCGCACCAGATCCAACAATTCGCTGGGACGCAACGGACCGATCTCCGATTCATCGTCTTGTTGAACGAACCACTGGCTCATGCTGAAAACAACCCCTTTGTCCGACAAGCGGTTTGGCTTACAACCACCGCTGCACTTGTCATGAAATATCCGCCGCGCCAACTCGCTTGCCGGCACCTGTAGAATATCTTAGGCCATCGGCGAATTAAATCGAACGCTGGGCGATGTTGTGCATAAAGTGTAAATTAGCATCGGGTAGAGGCGGTTCAAACGTCCCAGATTTTGCCCTGCGTCGATCGATTCCGTGAGCTCTGATTCCTATGCGATGTCCTTTCTGTCAACACGACAACGATCGAGTGCTGGACACTCGGGCCAGCGAAGATGGCTTTTCGGTGCGGCGTCGCCGTTGTTGCAACAATTGTCGGCGGCGGTTCACGACCTACGAACGCGTGGAAGAGATAGGGATTCGCGTGATCAAGAAGGATCTGGTTCGCGAACCCTTGAACCGCGAGAAGATCCGCGCGGGGATTGAAACCGCCTGTTGGAAACGCCCGCCGTCGCGGGAACGGATCGATTCGGTGGTCGAAGGGATCGTCGCGGAGATTCACGGCCAATTCGAAGACGAAGTGACCAGCAAGCAGGTCGGCGAGATCGTGATGAAACACCTGGCTCCCTTGGACGAGGTGGCGTTTGTGCGATTTGCCAGCGTCTATCACGAGTTCGATAATCTGAACGACTTTGTCAAAGTCCTTTCGCTTCGCCAGCGGCCAAGCGACGTTGGCCCCTGATCAATCGACCATCTCAGTCGGGTAAAAACGGGTTTACGTAGTCCATTGAATCGCCGAAGCTGATTCCCATCGCACGAGCCGCCGCGACGGCTGAACTGTCGTGCGGCACGCGACGCAATTCTCCCACCGCTTGGGCGATCGGCACGCTGTCGATCTGGGGCGGTTGGTAACAGACCATCTCGCCAAACCGCTTTTGCATCACCAATCGCACCGCGTGGGCTCCGAGTTGCGTGGCGAGCACGCGGTCGAAGTTGGTGGGGCCGCCCCCCCGCTGCAAATGTCCCAGCACGACACAACGGATGTCCTGGTCGATCCGCTGGGCAAGTTGTTCGGTCAGTTCGACCCCGATTCCCCCCAGTCGCGTTTGGCGGCCGGTTTGTTCTGCTTCTCGGTTGACCGTTCCGCCGCCGGGCAATTCCGCTCCCTCGGCAACGACGATCAAGGTGAACTCCTTACCCATCCGCCGGCGGTCGTCGATCTTGGCGATGATACCCTCCAACGTCCAAGGAATCTCGGGGATCAGAATCACATCCCCACCCCCTGCGATTCCGGCGTGCAGCGCGATCCAGCCGGCGTGTCGTCCCATCACTTCCAAAACCATCACCCGATCGTGACTCGAAGCTGTGGTGTGCAGCCGGTCCAACGCATCGGTGGCACAGTTGACAGCGCTGTCGAATCCAAAGGTAAACGCCGTGCACGACAGGTCGTTATCGATTGTCTTGGGAACCCCCACCACGGGCAGCCCGGCGCGGTGCAGTTCCAGGGCGATCGAGAGGGAACCGTCGCCGCCGACGCAGATCAGCCCCTGCAGCTTCGTTTCTTCAAATGTCTGGCGAACCGCTTCGATCAGCGGCTCTGGCAAGGAGAGCTTGGTATCTTTGCCAACGGTCACGCCAAATCGACCTCGGTTGGTCGAACCGAGAATGGTTCCCCCTTGGACCAGGATCCCCGAGGTATTTTGCGGCGTCAGCACGCGATACCGAACCGGATCGACTAGCCCTTCAAAGCCTCCCACAAAACCGAGCGTTTCGAATCCCAGCCGGTAGGCCGACTTCACGACCCCGCGGATGACAGCGTTTAAGCCGGGACAGTCACCCCCCGAAGTTAAGATGCCGATGCGAGGGCGGGTAGAATCGTTTGTTGTGTCGCTGGGAGCGGGCATGTTGCAAATCCTGGGTGTCCAGTTCGTTTGGAACGATGGTGCAATTGTATCTGAACATAATCGCCCCTTCGACTCCGATCGGTCTCGGCGATTTTCGCGGTTGAAATGCAGAACCTCTTGTTATAATCGGATTACACACCGAGTTCCGGCACGACGCATCATCGCAGCTGGGGAAAATACCATGAAACAGCATCTCTCGACAGTCTTGTTGACGATGGCAGCCATTGGGGGAGGGAGCTTGGGATGTGGGGCCGGCACGGCGCCGGGAGATCCCGATCGGCCGCGCAAGACGGCTTATTCCCCTAACGAAATCGAAGACCTGAAGGCCGAAGGCGTGTCGGCCAGCGAGTTGCGAAATATGGGAATCGAGGTGGCCAGATGAGTCCCCCAGCCGAAGGCGATCGAATGATCTGGTGGAAATCGGGACGGGGCTCGGTCCACTTTGGGATAACGCGGACGCGACGACACTTCAGAGGTGTTCCTTCGGCAGCGTTCACTCTTGTCGAATTGTTAGTTGTGATCGCGGTGATCGGTGTCCTGGTCGGGCTGCTGTTGCCGGCGGTTCAGTCGGTCCGCGAGGCGGCGCGGCGGATGCAATGTTCCAACAATTTGAAACAACTGGGGCTGGCGGCGCACAATTATCACGATACGCATCGCTCCTTTCCTTCGGGGTGGATCAATCCCAAACCCTGGGATGCCGATCGCGATTGCTACGGTTGGGGAGCGTTGATCCTTCCCTTTGTCGAGGGAGGTGCCGCCGCGGACGCAGTCGATGCGGTCCGTGTCCCCTTCAATACAGCGCTCAACGATGCTGAAAAGCTGCGCGTCATGCGGATGAAACAGGAAGTCTTTCGGTGTCCCAGCGATATCGGTCCCGTCGAATCGAGCGATGGAGACCGTAAGCCGGCGGGAGCGTCGACGGCGGTTTCCAATTACGTCGGATCCAACAATATTGGCTGGGCCGAAGCGAGCGACAGCGGATCGGCCGGGGATGGTGGGCCTGGCAAGCATGGAATGTTTGTCGAAGACAAAGGGATCAAGTTTCGTGACGTCCGCGATGGGACCTCGAGCGTGTTCATGTTTGGGGAACGTCGCTGGCAATACAACGACGCGCATGATCGTTCGATTCAGGTCGCTGCAGCCGCCTTGGTCTATGGGCGTGAAACCAATGGCAGTCTGTCAGCCGAGGCAAGCGCGGTGATCGGGTTGGGAATCGTCAGGATGAATTACGACGGCGCGAAGAGCGGTGCCACGGGAGCACGACGCAAGAAGACTGGATTTTCCAGTCTACATCCCGGCGGTGCGATGTTTGTCTATGTCGACGGCAGCGTCCATTTCGTCGCTCAGAGCATCGAATTCACCGTCAAACCGATGTCCGATCCAACCAACCTCCACTACCTGGTGAACAATAACGAGGGGAACGGTCCCCCCGACGACGTCTATGAAAGGTTGATCGCCCGCGATGATGGCCAAGTGCTTGGGAAATACTGACTCTTTTCGTTGGCTCTAGCCGGGTTCATAAACGCAGCGTTTCGGGGTATCTATTAGGTAAGACCGAAGCGAGATCGTTCGATCGCCTGGTGGGTTCTCCCGCTCTGGGGGGCGGATGATTGATTCCGAAGTTCCGCCTTCGGTTCCGAACCCCTGCCAACTGAGTGTTCCCAACATGACTTGGATGCTGACCGACGATATCGTTGAAAAAACTGCTGGCATTTGGACGCTCCGTTCGCCGTTGGCTGCCCCGGACCAGGGCTGGCGGATCGATTGTGGAGATGCTGGCGAGGTAGACCAATTGTTGGCGATCGGCAGCTCCGTCCCGATGCCGGTTTTCCAAGAAGCCGATTCGCCCTTGGAGGATCTGGTCGTCCATTATCGACAAGCGCTCGAACCAGGAATCAGTCTCGACGTTCGCTATCAATTGTTGACCGTTTCGCCAGCGCGACTCGTATTGCAGGCGACCTATGCGGTTCAAACCCGGGCATTCGAGACCCATCCGGCGCTACAGATCGCGGTCCCTAAGCTGCAACAAACCGAGCTGGCAACGATCAATCGATCGCATATCGGTTCGTTTCATGTTGCCGTGGTGATGCAGGCTTGCGACGTCGCCCAGGCGAATTTGATCGACGACGGGAAGACCAGCCGGGTCAATTTTTACGGCGACTTTATGGAACGGGGCGTGATTCGCAAGTGTCGGCTGCGGATAATCCTTTCGCCGCTGAGCGAACAGGAATTGCAAGCCGACCAGGAATTGGAGGCCTTGTCGCGAGAACCGCTGCCACTTGTTTCGTAACGCTCAAATCGCGTTGACCTGCAGCATCGATGCAGCGCCCCAAGACGATTGAATCATCCATGGGTATTTGACATGCCGTGGTGTCGCAATAGAATAGAAGCTGTGGAGGAAACACCGAGCCAGTGGCGAACCATCGTTCGACTGCTCGTATTTCTGCCTCCGGTTGACTTTCAACCCCGACAGACCGGTCCTGATAGCCCCATTCTATATGCGGTTGGCTATCCGCTTTCGCCGGTTGTTGGAGGGGTACTTGTACCCATCTAATAACGCGAGAGCGAACGAATGACACAGTTACTTGGTATCGGTATGCCTGGATTGCCCGAAATGATGATCATTTTGGTGATCCTGTTGGTTCTTTTCGGTGGCGCCAAACTTCCTACCCTGATGCGGAACCTCGGCCGCAGCGCCAACGAATTCAAGCATGGCCTCAACGATCCAGTTTCGGAAGATTCCGATGCGGACAAGCCGAAAGAGTAGGTTTTTGCCGTTGCTTGAGCGTATTTAGCACGCTCTTGTTGCAAGCGTTTCTTATCGGTGGCGGATTCCCGCTGCCGATCGTTGGTCCGCGCAAATCCTTGAAGTGATCGGAAGACGCATGTTTGGTCTGAGTCCGTTTGAATTAATCCTGTTTGGCATTGTCGCTATTTTGCTGTTTGGCAGCAAATTGCCCGAGGTCGCCCGGTCGCTTGGGCAAAGTTACAACCAATTTCGCCGTGGCTTGTCCGATTTGCAGGGGCAATTCAAGATCAGCGAATTCACCAATCCAACTCCTTCCACGACAACCAAGTTGGAGGATTACGACGAGCCGGAATACAGCAAGCCGGTGGCACCGAAATTTACGCCCCCTCCCGCCAAAGCGACGGGCGAGGAGTAGCCGATTTGAATTGCTGGCAACAGCGTTGCTGTGGCTTCTCCCCAAGCTAAGCTCAAGTTTTCCACCGGTTGTACCGATAATGTAAGCGTTTCCGATTGGGAAGTTTTGCGTCGTGAGTCTCCGGTTTTCGTCGAATTGGACCGCTCCGGTAGCCACCAGATAGAAATCGAGCGGATGGGGCCGGGACTACAATTGCTGGCAATCACATCTGCGGTTGATCTCGCGTCGCAGGTTGGCAGCCTGGCCCGTGGCGCGGTCGGGAATTTTGCCGATTTGGTCACTCCACACGCTTCAGATGTGGCGTCGGAATCGACCGCAACGCCTTCGGATTCTTCTGCCGATCAGCTCAATCGAATTCATGCAGCGCTGGCCGATCATCTGCAGCGTTTGGGATTATCTGAGCAGACGCCGTTTCAGATCGAAGTTCAAGTCGATGGCGAGCTGCGGATTCAGGCCGATCACGCCGAGCGTTTAGGAATCGAAGATGCAATTCTCCGCGACGATGCACTCGTCGCTGAAATTCGGCAGTACGCCCAAAGGCAGTCCACCCCCAGCGAATCGTATTTTGTTCACTGGCCTCCGTTGGAACAGGCGGAGATGTTTCGCGGCTAACGGTTGGATAAAGCAGCGCCGGCACGAGCCGTCGATGTGGCAACGTTACCGACAGACAGGATGCGGATTAACGAGGGTTGCTACGGCGTTCCACACGTTGTTCACCCGCTTGCGTTTGGCTCGATTGCGCCGCCAGTCGTTGCAGATTCTGCCAGGCGTCGGCTGCATAATTCTCGGGAACGGTTTGGGGTTGGACCGCTTGGGCGGCGACAACTTCCGTTCCCTGTGGTGCGGCCGGTGCGGCCGGTGCGGCCGGTGCGACGGGAGCCGCATTGAATTTGCTGCCGGAATAGTCGGACCAGCGACGGCCGAAATTGTCTTTTCCCGCCCCCGGGGCGACTAAGAAGACCATGCCGGCACCAAACAATAGGCCGGCTGTGATCGATCCCATCAACAGCATCGTGTCGTTGGGGCCAACCGGACTATCGCCGCTTTGTACCGGACCCAGCGGCGAGATCAAATTGATCGACAACGCAGCTTGACGCGACGCTTCGGCTTCGTTCAGCGACGCTTCGGCGCGTTCGAGTAGGTTGGTACGGTGGCCAAAGTCGGATAACAGATTGCTGTACGTGGTTCGCATTTCCGCCAGTTCGTTCAAGCGATTGCTGAGTTCATCCTGCTTCTTCTGCAGTTTGGCAACTCGGTCCGAGGCGATGCGAATCTGCGGTTCCATCGATTCGATCGAAGCTTGGATCTCCTGGAGGATCTTGTCCAGGATCTCGCGCTGTGCGGTTTCGGCAGCCCGCATCTTGGGGTGGTTCGCAGTGTAAAGACTGCTCAACGAGGAGGCAGCCAGTTGCGCGTCGGTATACCCGTCCTTCAAGCGTTTCAGCGTCGGTTGGCTTGCCAACAATTCTCCGCCGGAGACCAGTAATTGATCTGGGTCGGCTTGCCCCCTTTTGAGCAACGCTTCCAGTTCTCGAAGCTTTTCCAGTTCCAGTTCGGCTTGCTGCGACTCTTTTTGAAGATCGGTGAGCACCCGCTGAGAGTTACCGCTACCGGCAAAGTTTTCAGTCAGCGAACGAAGTTCGCCTAGATCGCTACCGACACTGGTTTCCAACGCTTGCAATTTTTTGTTGGCTTCTTGGCGATGTTGCGCAGCGAGGTCGCGCGAGTGAGTCAATTCTTGGATGACGCCCGAGAAACGTTCGGCGCGAATATCACGCATCGCATCGGTCAGCGCCTCGCGGACATAATTGCACAACTTTTCGGCGCGCTCCTGACTCGATTCCCGAGTCTCGAGATAGATCACCTCGGTCGCGCCGAATTCGGATCCTTTGGGAGGACGAACGATGATCCGGCTCTTTGCGTCGTTGATGAACTTTTGTGACGGGCCGTTTTCGAGTTCCGCCAAGCTGGGATCCAGTCGGCTCATCGCTTCGAAGATGACATTTCGGTTGTTGGCAAGTTCCAAGACCGTTTCTTGCGCCGCTTTGAGATCGGTTTGGCTGGCAAACCGGCCCAAAAGGTCCTGTTCGCCATGGGCTTCATTGCGAATCACCAAAGATTGACTCGCAGAATAAGTGTCGACTCGAACGCGGGTATAAGCATACCCCAGGCCAGCAAACAGAATCGTTGCACCGGCCCATAGCGGGAGGTATGCGCGAATGGTGTGGAATAGATGACGCCACGCGATGGGGGCTGCGCTGCCTGACATGATTCTAAGCTCTTACGTTCAACCGATGGATATTCAAAGCGAGTGCATCGCAATTCAACTTCACACGTAATCCTAGGTTACAAATTGGGGGGATTCGATCTATAAAAATGGAGCTCGCCATCGTGGTTCTTATCGTGACCGTTGTGCGAATTATTCGAACTCTTTTGCCTCGGACCGCTTTGCACGATGGATGATCCCGAATTCGATGACGACTCCGGATCGGAGAGCCTTGGTTCTCCGGAGCGCTTCTTTCTCGCCGCCGTTGGGTTTGAAATTGCCCTCGGGATCGTGGCGGTGATCGTCGGCAAGTATTTTGGTCCGGTGGCCAATGGTTTTGTGCCTCCGCTGACCGATGCTTGGAGCATTCTTTGGGGAACGGGGTTGGGGGCGCTACTGGCTCTGCCGATGGTGGCCTTGGTTCAGGGGCTGCAGAAATTGAAATTTTCGCAGGTAGAAGAGATCAATCGCATGGGCCGCGATCGAATGCTACCACTGGTGAAAGAATTGACGACGTCCGAGCTTGCGATTCTGTCGATCTGTGCTGGCGTCGGCGAAGAAATGTTGTTTCGCGGCTGGCTGCAAACCCTGCTGACGGGGACCGAATCCCAATGGAATCCCATTTCAATACTGGTGGGGATATCCGTGGCCTCGCTTGCCTTTGGATTGGCTCACGCGATCACCAAACTTTATGTCGCCGTTGTCTTCGCGATGGGGATTTTGTTTGGGATCATGTTGGTGGCGACGGGAAACTTGCTGGTTCCAATCGCCGCACACGCGATGTTCGACTTTATTCAGTTGCGGCTGGCCGTTGGCGAATCCAAAAAGGAGGCGGACGAAGCCGAATCGCCGGTGGGAAAATAATAGGTGCTATGTCAGTAACCGGCGAATGTAGTCCTTAAACCCGTCCATTTGATTTGGGGGGGACTCAGGTCCCAAAATCATCGGTCCATCTTGATCGGCGGGATGAAGCCCATGGCTGCCACGAACGAGCGACGGATTTAGCGGAATGACGTCCATCTTGTAGCGCATTCCCAGTTTTTTCTGGGCTAATCGCCAAGCGGCCCGCGGTTTTGATGTCATGAATAATTCGCAAGGGTCGTATCCTGGTTTGCGATGAATGTCGACGCACCGAGCGAAATCGGGGGCCAGTGAATCATCCAGCCAATAATAATAGGCAAACCATGCGTCGGCATCCGACAACGCGATCAATTCACCGCTGCGAGGATGGTCCAACTGTAAATCGCCAGGTTCGACAACGCTGGCAATCCCATCGATCGATTCCAGTAACTTGCGGACTTCATCGACGACTGTTGGATCGTTGACATAAATGTGAGCCAGTTGGTGATCGGCCACCGCAAAAGCTCGCGATTCTCCCGGCATCAACATCTCGCCGAACGGTCCTTTCCGGACGCTCAACATCCCGGCCCGCCGCAAATGTTGATTGATCATTACCGCTTTGGTTACGGGAACCAAACCGTATTCGGAAACGACCACAACCTGGGCTCCGATATCCTCGGCTGCGTCGATCACCTTGCCCGCACATGCGTCCACTTCTGCCACGCGTTGTGGATCGTGTTGCGGATATTTTTGGTAGTCGTAATCGAGATGGGGCAGGTAGACCATCGAAAGCTGCGGTTTTTGCTTTCGCATTACCAGAGCTGTCGCTTGGGCGATCCATTGTGAGGAAGCGATTCCCGATCCCGGACCCCAGAAAGCGAAAAATGGAAACGGCCCCAAGTGTTTTGTCAGATCGCAATCGGTGAAGTCCAAAACGTCGAATGCCTTGGAACCATCACAGCCATAGTGCGGTTTGGGGGTGCAGCTCCAACGAACCGGCGCGGATTGGTTGAACCACCAAAACATCTTTGCCGTTTCAAAGCCCTCGTAGAGTTTCTCGCCTTGGATAATTCCGTTGTGTTGTTGCCAGAAACGAATTTCGGCCGTTTCGCGGAAATACCATCCATTGCCAACGATACCGTGCTCGCGCGGCATTGTTCCAGTCAACATCGTCGCTTGCGATGTGCAGGTGACCGCGGGAAGGGGGCTGCGCCAAGGGAGGGCGGATCCGAGCCGGGAAATTCGCGGCGCGTGAGCCGCCAGTCGTGGGGTCAGGCCAACGACATTAAGAATACAAACGCGATTCAATTTGCTAGATACCTGGGACTGCGGAGCTGAAACCAAACCGAATGAAGGTTTTGATCGTCCCTAAAGTATAGGTCAGCGGAGTCTCCTCAACACTCACCAAATCGTTGGGGGCAAGCCGCAGGTTCGCTGCGCCTCCCTTTTTCGCGTCCCGGATCGACGCCTCGATCACAACTTCGGAATCATCGGGGCGTTTCCGGATGATCTTTACCTTGTTCGCCAGCGATTCGCTCAACCCACCCGCCTGACTGATCGCGTCGAGCAGACGCATGTCGCCATCTTTGGGCATGAGAATCATATCGGATTGCCGAACCAGACCGGTAACGTTTACGAACCGCTCTGGTTTTTCGGAAATCATCACCACGCTTCCATCGACCAATTGAAGATGGCTTTGGGGAACTTCGTTCAACCGCATCAGATCCATTTCAAATTGATCGGGAACGGGGGGCGGAACCGCTTCGCCGGGATAGGAGACTTGGCGAGTTTGCGCCAAAGCAGCCAAGCGGGCACCGGTTCCAGGTGGATGACGAATCTGAGCGACGGTATTCGCATTCTCCGAGAAACCCTCGGCCATGCTGATCGCTGTCATCAAATCGCTCGCACCGACCGGCAATTCGTAGGTTTGTGGTTTGTTGACCGCGCCCAACACTGTCACTTGATTTGCGCGACGCTGTTCCATGCGAAGCGTGACGTTGGGTGAAACGTAAACGCCTCGCCGAACCGATTCGAACGCAAGGAGTTTTTCGGCATCGGTCAGCCGCATCCCGGCAACGGAAACTGGACCGACTAGCGGGACATTCAGCGAACCGTCCTCCGCCACCCGAATGGTCCATTCGGGGGCCTTTTCAGTTTCGATACCCGTTGCAATCGTCACAATCACCGCGTCACCGGGGGTGAGCCGGTCGGCAGGTTGGATCGACCCAGCGAGTGCCGTCATATTGATCTTATTGGCATTCACTGTACGTGGGGCCGCCAGCTGCTGCGGGAGACTCGCCGCTTGGTAATTCGCGGTCGAACTGCAACCTTGCAGGCTGAACAAAACAATCGAGGACGACAGAAAGAGAGCCACTGATTTCATAAAAATGGAGTCCGTTCCATTGAATGCATGCTGCTTCCGCAAACCAACGCGCTCGCCGCGATGTGAATCCCCGTATATAGGGTGAATTAACCGTCGAGCGAAACCCCGATCGAACAACCAACCGCAGATTTCTCTACGGATTCGAAAAAAAGCAATAGCACTTCGGTGCCGAAGCGTATCCCTGGCGTGCGGGGCAAGGCGATAGAGCCGAGGGGCCGCCACGGTGCCGCAGACGTGACGTCATCAAACGAAAAAAAGCCTGCTGAGCAAATCAATGCTCAGCAGGCTTTTTAAATAACCCGGCGATACCTACTTTCACGTTGGTATACACTATCATCGGCTCGAAAAGCTTAACTACTGTGTTCGGGATGGGAACAGGTGTGACCTTTTCGATATGGTCGCCGGAAAAGATTTGCTGCAGGTATTTCACCACAGCAAACCTGAATTCTGGTAATTGGTAGAAGATCATCTAGATCCGTGTCGTTGACAGGATCCTAAAACGTTGTTGCGAGTGCAAGATATCGATGGTCAAGCCTTCGTCCGTTAGTACTGGTTAGCTAAACACGTTACCATGCTTACACATCCAGCCTATCAACCTGGTAGTCTTCCAGGGGACTCTCGTCACAAGTGACATACGAAACCTAATCTTGGGTCGGGCTTCACGCTTAGATGCTTTCAGCGTTTATCCGTTCCGAAGTTAGCTATCCAGCCGTGCCGCTAGCGCGACAACTGGTACACCAGAGCTTCGTCCAACCAAATCCTCTCGTACTAAAGTTGAACACCCTCAAGTTTCGAACGCCCACGGCAGATAGGGACCGACCTGTCTCACGACGGTCTGAACCCAGCTCACGTACCACTTTCATTGGCGAACAGCCAAACCCTTGGGAGCTTCTTCACCCCCAGGATGTGATGAGCCGACATCGAGGTGCCAAACCGCATCGCCGCTATGGACGCTCGGATGCGATAAGCCTGTTATCCCCGGAGTACCTTTTATCTGTTGAGCTATAACCCTTCCATACGGGATTACAGGATCACTAAGACCTACTTTCGTACCTGCTCGACTTATGGGTCTCGCAGTCAAGCACGCTTCTAACTTTACTCTCTTCGCCTGATTGCCGTCCAGGCTGAGCGTACCATTGCACTCCTCCGTTACTCTTTGGGAGGAGACCGCCCCAGTCAAACTGCCCAACTGACATTGTCCCTCGCTCTGATTCAAGAGTCGAGGTTAGAACTAAAGCATAACCAGGGTGGTATTTCAAGGACGGCTCCTCCGACACTAGCGTGCCGGTCTCATAGCCTCCCACCTATCCTACACAAATTATACCTCAGCCCAATATCAGCCTGCAGTAAAGGTTCACGGGGTCTTTCCGTCTAACCGCGGGTATGTGGCATCTTCACCACAACTACAATTTCACCGGGTCGGTGGTTGAGACAGTGCTCAAATCGTTACGCCTTTCATGCAGGTCGGAACTTACCCGACAAGGAACTTCGCTACCTTAGGACCCTCATAGTTAGGGCCGCCGTTTACTGGGGCTTCGGTCGCCAGCTTCTCCCCGAAGGGATAACCGTCTTCCTTAACCTACCAGCACCGGGCAGGCGTCAGTCTCTATACATCCACTTGCGTGTTAGCAGAGACCTGTGTTTTTGATAAACAGTCGTTAGAGCCGATTTTCTGTGGCCTACTTGCGTAGGCGCCCCTTATTGCGAACTTACGGGGCCATTTTGCAGAGTTCCTTAACCACCGTTCTCCCGAGCGCCTTAGACTACTCGTCTCGCCTACCTGTGTCAGTTTTAGTACGGTCACGTCGCTTCAAAGCTAGGAGCTTTTCTTGGACGTCCTTCCAGAGACTTCGAGAACTTAAACGCTCTCGGTCGACAACCTTGACTGGTGACGGGTGATTTAATCCCCATCGTCTCAGTTGCCTCCACGGACATTTCTAGTCGTACCGCTCTCATTCCGGACGCCGTCCCTCCATCGCTCCACGACATGGCATAGGAATATTGACCTATTCTCCATCGTCTACGCCTTTCGGCCTCGACTAAGGTGCCGGCTAACCCTGGGCGGATTTGCCTTCCCCAGGAAACCTTAGGCTTTCGGCGAGCAGGATTCTCACCTGCTTTATCGTTACTCATTCCGGCATAATCACCCGATGACCCCAACACCGCTCGTTACCGTACGGCTTGTATCTGATCATCGGCGCTCTCCTACCGCTTTAATCCGAAGATTAAAACCCGTTGCTTCGGTATAATACTTACTCCCGTTCATTATCGGCGCAGAAATGCTCGACCGGTAAGCTGTTACGCACTTTTTAAATGGTGGCTGCTTCTAAGCCAACATCCCGGCTGTCACGGCACTTCAACTTCCTTAGTGACTTAGTATTATTTAGGGACCTTAGCAGACGATCTGGGTTGTTTCCCTCTCGACCGCGGAGCTTATCCCCCGCGGACTGACTGCCGAGATAGTTTTACCGGTATTCGGAGTTTGGTTCAGTGAGGTACCCCGGGAAGGGCCCCCATCCGATTCAGTATCTCTACCCCCGGTAAATAGTGGCTCGACGCTATCCCTCAAGATATTTCGGAGAGAACGAGCTATCTGCTGGTTTGATTACACTTTCAGTCCTCCCCACAAGTCATCCCCTCGGTTTTCAACCCAAGTGGGTTCGGTCCTCCACGCAGTTTAACCCGCGCTTCAACCTGCTCATGGGTAGATCACACAGCTTTCGCGTCTGCAGCACACGACTAACGCCCTATTAAGACTTGGTTTCCCTCTGGCTACGTCCCGTAAAGACTTAACCTGCCGTATACCACAACTCGCCGGATCATTATGCAAAAGGCACGCCGTCACCCGTGGCTAGGCCATAGGGCTCCGACCGCTTGTAAGCACATGGTTTCAGGTTCACTTTCCTCCCCTAGAAGGGGTTCTTCTCATCATTCAGTCACCCTACTGATTCACTATCGGTCGTTAAGGAGTATTTAGCCTTACGAGATGGTCCTCGTCGATTCAACCGGGGTTTCACGTGACCCGGCCTACTCAGGTGCTTCTACCGTGAGACAATATTTTTGTGTACGGGACTGTCACCCTCTATGGTCGGTCTTTCCAAGCCGTTCCACTAACACGTCTCAATCAGATGTTGAAGTCCTACAACCCCGCGAGGGAAACCCTTGCGGTTTGGGCTATTCCGATTTCGCTCGCCGCTACTGACGGAATCGATTTTTCTTTCTCTTCCTCTGGTTACTTAGATGTTTCAGTTCACCAGGTTGGGTAGGGTATCCCGGGATCATAGTTTGTTTGTCAACTTCCCCAGGCTTTTCGCAGACTTCCACGCCCATTCTCTTAACGCCAAGACATCCCCCATGTGCCCTTAGTAGCTTGACCACCGAAATCTCGAACTCGCTAAACAGCACTCTCGAAAGAGTATTGTTTTCGCAAACACAAGGCTTCAGGGTATCTACCAACGATAAATATTTGCTGCTCTTGTGATACCATGCTTGCAACGAGCTCTAACGTGAGGTTCGTTACTTGCAGTGGTATCAACGCTTCAGAAAAACATTTTCAGTGACTATGTTAACTAACTTAAAAAGGATTTAAGTCAGCAGCATAGAACTGTGGTGTTCTATTAGATGCCTTCTACCAATCAACCAAAATGTCAAAGATCGGACGCACTTAAGTCTAGCAAGTGCGTTTAATTGTTTCTGATTGCCATTCGGAGCTGACAGTTGTCAGGTGTTTCGTTTGGCGTGTCAGGTGAGTCGAAAGTTTACAGTTGGTGGCGTTTGTCGTCAACAGCTGTTTTAAGTTTTCAACAAGTTTTGTTTTTTCAACGTTTGTTGTTTTGGCAACAAGTTGTTGAAAAGGTTATCAGTCGGCTGGTGTTTTAGCAACAGTCGTTTGAAGTTTCCAGTGGAGGTGAACGGACTTGAACCGATGACCCCCTGCGTGCAAAGCAGGTGCTCTCCCAACTGAGCTACACCCCCTGGATCTTTGCGAGGCGGAATTAGAATCGATGTCGCGGTTTAGTGCAAGGCCTGATTCAAATTTTTTCGTCTCGCTGAAGTTGTTTCGGCATTCGAGTGGTGAAAGCTTTAACAATTCAGTGGGTGTACCAAGATTCGAACTTGGGACCTCATCGTTATCAGCGATGCGCTCTAACCAACTGAGCTATACACCCTCGAAGCCGTGTGAGCGGCCAAGGTTGGCCGGTCACAGTCGCTTCAACGATCCAAAGTTTACGCAGTCAGAGGCCGCTGTCAAACGGGCTTCGCCTCAAATTTGAAAAATGGAACACAAGTTGCTTCGTGTTCGTCTTTCAAACTCGATGCTGTAAGTATCGGGTGGTCGGTGGGCTGAACTTGAATCGACATTCCCCTGAAGTCGTAATTCTCTGTAAATTCTTGGGATAGAGCTCACCCATGTACCGTGCGACCAATAGAAGGAATCGCCATGTTTAAGAGATGTGTTGAAAGGACGGCAGCGTCGCTGATCGGCTTATGTTTTTTTGCCGGGAGCTCGGTCGCTGCTGACCCCAGTGCGAAGGACGCTTTAAGTGATGCGATCTCTCCCGTTCAGAAGGATGTGGATTATTCGCGGGTCAAGGCGGACGAGATCGCCGATTGTCGGGTGCAAAGCACCAAAGAGCCCGGCTGGGCGGGGTGGTACGTGCTCAGTCCCGCCGGCGACAAATTGCGGCGGTTCGCTGATACCAACAATGACAAGCAGATCGATCTGTGGTGCTACTATCTCGGTGGCGTCGAGGTCTATCGCGACATCGACTCGGACTTTAATGGCAAAGCAGACCAGTATCGCTGGCTCGGAACAGCCGGTTCGCGTTGGGGAATCGATGCGGACGAAGACGGTTCGGTCGATTCTTGGAAGGCAATTTCGGCTGAAGAAGCGACGCAGGAATTGGTGCGAGCGATCGCGGCGAAAGATTCCCAGCGGTTTGAACGGCTGTTGCTGAGTTCGGCAGAGCTTTCGCAGTTGGAGTTGCCCAAGGAATTGAGCGGCCGGTTGGGAAGAAAGCTTGGCGATGCAAAGTCGGGCTTCCAGGCTTTTGCCAAGAAACAGACTTCGATCGGCTCGGAGGCAAAGTGGCAGCACTTTATTGCCTCCCAGCCCGGCGCGGTCACCAGCGTGGTCAGCAATGACGCCGATCAGGATCTCCTGGTCTATGAAAACGTCGTTGCGATGTACGAAGCCGGGGCCGCGGGCAAAGGTGGACAGTTATATGTAGGGACCTTGGTCCGTGTGGGGAACGCTTGGCGCGTGATCGATGTGCCCCAGTTGCTGGACAATAACGAAGGTGTTGCCCACGGGGCTGGCTTCTTTTTCTCGGCACCTGGTACGGTTCCAAGTCTGCCGGCGGAGAATTCGCCCGCCAACGAGAGCATGCAGAAATTGGTTGCTCAAATGGAATCGATCGAGGAGAAGTTGCGTGGCGCGACCTCGGCCGCAGCCAAAGCAGGTCTGCATGAGGAGCAGGCAAAGGTTCTGGAATCGTTGATCTCCAGCGCCCGGGATGCCAATGAGTCCGCGATGTGGGTTCGGCAGATGACCGAAACGATCAGTGCGGCGATCCATGGCGGCGAATACGCCGAAGGTTTGGGGCGGCTCGATCGCCTGCGACGCTCGATCCCCGTTTCGAACAAGGATCTGGCCGCGTTTGTCACCTTTGAGTACATCAACGCCGACTATGGTTTGAAGCTGCAGAAGCCCGAAGCCGATTTCGCCAAGATCCAAGAGGAGAAGATCAAGGCGTTGACCGATTTCGTCGCCGAGTATCCAACCGCGGACGAATCGGCCAAGGCGATGATGGATCTGGCGCTCAGCAAGGAGTTCGAAAACGAAGACAAAGCCGCTCTCGCTTGGTATGGCAAAGTGATTGCCAATTTTGCTTCGTCCCCCGAGGCTCAGAAGGCGCAGGGTGCGATTCGTCGACTCGATGCGATCGGCAACACGCTGCCGCTGAAAGGGACGACGATCGATGGCCGTGCTTTTGATTTGAGTCGTTATCGTGGTCGTCCTGTCGTGATCCATTATTGGGCCACGTGGTGCGAGACTTGCAAACAGGACATGAAGCTGTATCGCAAGTTGCAGGCGCAATATGCCAGCGAGAACGTGGAGTTTATCGGGATCAATGTCGATACCGTCAAAACTTCGGCTCAGGACTACCTTCGCGAAAACGCATCGGTCGTGAACTGGCCGCAGTTGTTCGACGAAGGGGGGCTCGAATCGAGCCCGTTGGCGAACATCTTGGGAGTCCAAACGTTGCCAACGACCATCGTGATCGACAAGCAGGGCAAAATTGCCAAAACAAATGTGATCGCGACCGAATTGGAAGACGAAATCAAGAGTATCGTTCGGTAATCGGATACTTGACCAGTAGCCCCAAGTTTTCTAGCTTAGTCGACCGAAGGAGTGCTTGGTGTGGACGCGATCGACACCAAGCGACGTCCTTTGCGAATAAGTTTGAGCTGCGGCAGATTTGCTGCAGCTCGATCAACTGCCCGATGGTGTAATTGGCAACACAGTGGATTCTGGTTCCATCATTCTAGGTTCAAGTCCTAGTCGGGCAACTTTCTAAGCCTTCCGAAGCAATTCGGGAGGCTTTTTTTATGGGGTTTTCGCTGTCTTGCCGCGGATCGGATTCCTTCAAGCCGCTCCGTAAGCAGCGTCGATGGCGGATTGGCAACTTGTTTGTCGCAGTTTCCGGCGAAGCATTTGGGAGCTCAAGCGGTCGGCTTGCTTGGTTGCCAGGGGAAACGATCCCCAGCTCGTGGTGTGCTCCCCAGAAACTGTTCCATGAGTTATGAGAGTGTACCGGCCAATGGTGGCCCAGGAGAGACTCTTGAAATGACGAACGCACGAAAACGGCGTAGGCCGGAACAGATTGTGAAGGCACTTGCCGAAGGCGAAGCCATGCTGGCAGCCGGTAATTCCGCTGCTGAGGTGTATCAGAAACTTGGCGATGTCGAATCGACTTGGATGCGATGGAAGAAACAGTTTGGTGGCATGAAGTCGGATGAGGCCAAGCGGCTGCGCGAACTTGAAGTTGAAAACCAGAGGCTTAAGGAGTTGCTGGCCGAAGCGGAACTCGACAAGAAGATGCTGAAGATGATCGCAGAGGGGAACTTCTAAGCCCGATGCGCCGGCGCGAAGCAGCGTGCAAGTTGCAGGACTGCTTTGGCGTCTCGGAGCGTCGGGCTTGCAGGACGCTTGACCAACCACGCAGCAGCCAGCGGTACGAAGCAAAGGCCAACGAAGAGGAACCACGGCTAATTGGTCGGATACTCGAGCTCGTTGGTGAATCTCCCCGCTACGGCTATCGACGAATCACACGCATTCTTCGACAGGAAGGCTGGCGTGTGAATTTCAAACGCATTCACCGGCTCTGGAAACAGGAAGGACTTAAAGTGCCCGTAAAAAAAAAGTGAAAAAACGACGTTTGGGCAGTTCGGAGGGTGGCATCATTCGCCGCGTGGCGGAGCGTCCCAATCACGTTTGGTCGATCGACTTCATTTTTGATCGAACTGAGAATGGTCTCTCACTGAAGATTCTCTCACTGATTGATGAGTTCACTCGGGAATGCATTGCCTTGGAGGTTGGCCGCAAGTGTACCGGCGACGACTTGGTGCAATTGCTCAGCGAGTTGTTTGTGATCCGTGGCGTGCCATCATTCATTCGCAGCGACAACGGCCCTGAGTTTATCAACAAGTCGGTGCGATCATTCTTAGACTTCATCGAGGTGGGAACTTCGTACATCGAGCCAGGTAGCCCGTGGCAAAACGGATATGTCGAAAGCTTCCACAGCCGGCTTCGAGATGAGTGCTTGGCCAGTGAGCTGTTCGGCAATCTCTTAGAGGCCCGCACGATCATTAAGGCTTGGCGTCAGACTTACAACCATCGACGTCCGCACAGCGGGCTTGATGGCCTCACACCAGCGGAGTTTGCCTCGCAGTGGGCTGCTTCCGCTTCGGTCGCTGCGCTCCCTTCGCGGAAGCAGCCCACTGCGAGTTCTATTACTTAACCCCTACTCTCATAACACTGGATCAGAAATTGGGGGCATTCCACCGGTAGGGATTCTTCTCCGGGAAACGTTTGCTTCCTCTTAAGGGGCACAACTGGTTTGCGTCGTTCAAATTAAGATTGGTGCGAGCAATAATCGTTGTTGCGGTCGTTGGATGCTGGGGCACAAAAGGTCGGTGACGTTGCTTCGCTCAACGCCCTGGTGCCAGGCTGTCCCTGGGAGCCGGAATCAATTATTTGAAACGTTCCTTTTCGGTGGCGATACCGTTTTGTCCTTCGCGGACGCGTGGATTGAAACGCGAGTGCTTCCTTCTTGCCATCTCCAGCACGCGATTCGGATCGACAATGAGGTCACTATTTCCAGCTGACCCGAGCAAGTGCTAGTTAAAGTCGCTGTGGCAGACGACGTGTCGAGGCGGTGGTCGATAGACTTACGTGGATCTGGCAAATCGGAGTGGTCATGACGCATTCTGGACGCGAGGGCGGCGACGCTGCTTTTCGCAAACCTCGATGAGCCGCATTGGTGCGTGAAATAAATCGAACAACGGACTGCCTTGCCCGCTGGATATTCGCCAGACACCAATGCTCGTCGCAGAGTGCTTCATTCTCGAACCGTTGCCTTCACTCGAATCGAAACGCCCACAAAGAGGTAGTTGAAGCCAATTTGTGTCAGTCCTGATCACCAGTCAGCGTCTCGGGTTCAATGAGAAGCCATTGTTCTTCGTCGTTGTCGTCCTTGCTTTCGGTAACTGTCGGTGGTGGAAGGATGGCAAAGGGGGCTTCGCCCACGGCCGATCCACGATTCAAGAAATTCAAGACACGCAATGCGTCGAGTGGCGCAAGCAAGCCGTCGCCTGTCGTATCGTAGAACTTCAACGGATGAGGATTGACTGTCGATGGGTCGATTAAGACGGAGCTTTGCGCAACCAGAACGGATCGGCGGGCCAGTTCGTTCAGGATCACCAGTGCATCCAGAGGCGTAACCGTTCCCGAAGCGTTGACGTCATTTCGATTTAAGGGATTCGTCCAGCCAGCACCATGAATCTTTAGTGTCGCCGATCCGCTGGTGGCGATTGTGCCGAAGACCCCATCGACAACTTCCGTTGCCGTCACCGAGAACCCATCGTTGTTGGTATCCAGGCGATCGTCTGGATCCATTAAAATCGTCAACTCATCGTCGGCGATTGCCATGCTTAGCACATTGGATCGACTGAGCGACAACCGATTCGCTCCCTCGCCACGAATATCGATTGTTTCGAAGCCGCCAATGGCATCGTTGGCTAGCAGCGTTAGGTCGATGTCTTGGTTCTCACCTGTCAGATTCAGGCGGTCATTTCCATCGGCACCATCACTGCGGATCGTGCCTGCAAAGATCGCATCGACATTCGACAGGTTGATCGTATCGTCCCCATCGGTGCCGACGATGTTTGCGGTGCGAACCTTGTTGCCCGGCGCTTTGAACAGGTCGATCGCACCACGGCGGAATACGATGTCAGAACCTTCGTTGGTAATATCGATGGTGCCTGCCGTTGGAGGCTCGATGGAAATATCGGCACCGCCGGCTGCATCGCCATCGAGGATCGTCGCGATATAATCTTCGACTTCACCATCGGAGGCCGCGCCGGTAGGTGCCAGCCCGCCTGTAGAACTGAGCCGAAAACGAGCACCTGTATCACCTGCCGATACGCCAGCCGGAACCGTGAAGCTGAACAAGTTTTGACCGGCGACAACATTGCGAGCGATGAAGATCTGCTCCCCCGAATCGTTCCAGTCTCCATCTTGATTGAAGTCGATCCAGGCATCCAGCTTGCCAACGGCGGATGCTGTCACGCTGAAGCTGCTGGTCGTGGAAGACCCTGTGACGGCAACCATATCAGCAACGACAAAGACCCCATCCTCGTCCGCTGAACCGTTGTTGTCGTCTCCATCGGAATTCAGGCTGGGCAATCCGTTGGCTTCCGCATCGACACCGCTGCCAAGGAACAACAACCCGACCGAGTGCCGTGCGCCGTTTTGTGCTAGTGTCACTGGATAATCCGCGGCGAAGCCCGATTGAGCGGCTGTGGGTGCATCGCCGAAGTCGAGCTCAGCGACATTGGCATTGATGACCGCAATCGTTTGCACCGGCACGTTGGCAAAGGCAGCATGCGATTGCCCTGCATTGACGCTGAATGAAACGTCCACCGATTGGTCGCCATCGTTTTGATCGTCGTCGACACCGACAACGGTCACGGTTTTCGGAATGTTCCAATTCGTCGGCGTGAACGTCACCGATTGCGTTTCGACGGCAACCTCGCGGGGATTGGCGGATGCAATGTCAATAATAACCGATCCACTGGGCTGCCCGTTTAATGTGATCGTCAGTGTATCGCGCCCGCCTGCTTCGGTTGTGCGCGAGAACCCGTCGGATTCGACGACGGTAAAGCCAGCCACCTCGTTGTCGATCGCTTCAATTGTGACAAACTGTTTCGCGAGATTACTGAACGCGACATCCGATTTCTGTTGATCGATCGACACGCCAAACGAAACCTCACGCGTGCCATCGACGCGCGCATCATCGACCGGATCGATGCGCACCGTTTGCGGTTGATTCCAGTTGAAGGGAGTGAAGATAAATTCCTGGAAGATGGCTTCGGCTTCGAACTCGCTGCGAGCCAAAGGAGCTCCCGCTTCGCCACTGGCACCGTTTTTATCGCTTGCCGAATTGATCGCGCTTCGCTCGACACGGATCGTTACCGATTTGGCCGGTGGTGCGTCAAGGACTACGCCAAACGAAGCACTTGCGCCCCCTTCGGTGACCGATGACGAAGGACCTTCCAAAACGCGGAAACCAGGCTCGGGACCAACTTCTACCGAACCGATATCTGTCGCGTCGCCCGCTTTGCGGCTGAAGCCGCGTTGGTCGCTAGACGGTATGCCAACCGCAGCACCAAACTGGCTCGATGCGTGTCGCGTGATCTCTTGTTGACTTAACGCATGATCGTAAATGATCACTTCGTCGATGACACCATCGTATTGAATGAAGGTGTTGGCGTCCCGTTTGGCACCGATCACAACTCCACCACCCGTTCCAACCGCGGGATAATCGATGGGCCCGGTCAACGGCACGGAGACGGCTTCGTGGGAAGCGATGTACAGTTTTGCATTGGCGCCGTCGTAAGTCGCCGTCACGTGCGTCCAGATGTCATTCTCAAACACGGAGTTCGTGTTGTCGGCAACAACGCGTACCGTTCCATCGGTCGTTGTCACTCGGAATTCGATGCCGTTTTGGAATTGTGACAGCGCCCATCCCGCTTCGGAACCAAGGTCATCGATACCGGCGGAAATGATCGATCCGCCATCGTCAAAGGCGCGGGCATTGAATATCCACGCTTCGATGCTGAACGCTTCGGCGGGCAAGACGTCTGCGGCCGGATCGCCACTGGGCGTCACTTCGATGAATCCGGCTGAAGTCTCGTTGATGCTGCCAGCACCGAATTCAATTGCCGTATCGAAACTTCGACCTACCACGCCAGCGGGGACTCCTTTCGAAAAGTCTTCGAAGTTCGCGTCCTGACCGATGTACAAGCCATCGAGGCCACCAACGGTTGCGATAGCCGTCTGTTCACCAAGTTGTTCGGCCAGACGCCACCAGTGTTGTGGTTCGCTGGCGTTGACCGAATCTTCCCAAATTGTAATGCGTGAAGCCGCATCGATCAGTGGACTTCCCGCCAGCGGAAGGTGCGTTGGCAGACTGCCGCCATTGATTTGCAGCGAGCCGAGCATCGGATCTAGTGGCGCTTCGGCAGTCCCCACGCGATTGCCGTTGATACCGTCGTCGATCATCGTATCGAACAAGGCGTCCGAACCGATGAAATTGTTCAAGCTTGCGGGGCTGAAGACACCACCAATATCTTCGAATAGCGATTCATCGAATTCTAGCGAGTTTGGGTTGTCGGAGATGAAGTTGCCAGCAACGACACTGTTCGTCAGCAAAATTTCATTTGCGCCGCGGGCTGCAAATCCGTTGGCAATACCAGCACCGACTCCACCGCCTGGCAACGAATTACCGGTGATCGTGGATCGATCGATCGCAAGTGCTCCACCCAGAACTGCGATCGCTCCGCCAGAACCTAATCCAACAGCTCGGGTGCGGTTCCCCGAGATCGTTGATCCCGAGATGAACATCCTTGTGCCGAAGTGTTGAATCGCACCGCCAAAGGATGTGGCGGAATTATTACTGATCGTCGAGTCAATAATGTAGACGTCGGATTGTGAGCCATTTGCGATAGCGCCGCCATTACCATCCGCGTTATTGTTGTTCAACCAGGTTCGTTCAATTCGCAAAGCACCATTGTTATCAATCGCAGCACCGCCCATGAATGAATTTGGAGCGGTTGCTCCGTTGATCAGAGCAAGGTCTTGCAATGTAACGGAAACATCTTCAGCGATCGTCATGATCTGCTGGACATTGTTGCCGCTGATGATTGTCTTGTCGGCGCCGAGACCTGCGAGCGTGACTTCACCAGCAGGCACCAACGGTCCTTCGGTCAAGATCAGTTCAACGCCTGCAAGTGCAGGATCGAACGTGACGATCGATGCCACGCCTGCGTTGCCTGCCAGTTGCAACGCCTCGCGAAGGCTGACGTCTCCCGCGGTAACATTGCCATCGTCCTCGTCCGTCGCAAGATCGACCACAAAGTTCTTGGGTAGGACATCGATCACGATTTCGTTGCCGGAAAATTCGTAATCTGCCGATGCGAATCCAGTCACCGTGACGGTTGTTTCACCGACCTCGCCGAGCACATCGAAATCCAATTTCAACAAATCGGCTAGCGTTGCTCCATTGGTCGGCCAAACACCTTGATCCTTGGTCCAGATGACATTGATCATGCGATCGGTGGCACCATTGTCGTCAGGATTCGTTTCGAACATATCACCAACGACCAGCAGCCCGTCGGCTAGCAGATCGCGTTGCCCCGTAAAGGACAATCGTGAACTGTCATAATGAATCAATAGGTGCAACGAATTGGGCAGCGCTTCGGACGGGTCCAGGACAGCATAGGACACATCAAGGCTGATCGTGTCCAATGCCTCCACTTGCGTCACTTGGGGCGTGACGGTGACCGCTTGCGTGGGGGTGAATTCTTCCGACGTCGCGACGATCAGTTCGCCTTCGGCATTCGTGCCGGCTAGGTTCTGAAAGATCGGCGGCGCGATTGCCGGTGCGGCGGCCTGTGGCGGCCCATTAATGTTCGAGATCTTGAGCAAGACACCAAATTGTGAGTAGACGTTGAACGTGAATGAATTCCCTTGGACCGTCAGTTGTTGATCGGCAAGCTGGACCCAACCGGGACCCTTGTCGACTAAGTCATCGGCATCCGCCATGACGATCAATGCTGTGTTTCCTTCCGCATCACGGGCACTATTGTCATGGATCGAACCACCGTCCAAGAACAGCGTGTTCGATCCCCCTTCGCGAATATCAACGACCTCGACATCGAGGATTTGATACGCTTCAAAGTCCGTGATATCGACAAACACGCCATCGCCAATGATCTTCAAAACATCGCCAGTTCCCGTTTCACCATTGGGATCAAAATCGCCTGCGAATCCGATGGTTGGAAAGACAGCGCCCGCTCGATGGTCGACAACCAGTGTGTCGCCAAAGTCCTCTGATCCTGAGAACGTCGCACTGCGTAAACTGGCTAGCGGAAAGGAGTCGCCCGACGGAACAAGCCCCAATACATCTTCAGCCCGCTGCGAACGTAATCGTTCGGTTTGTGGAGCGGCGTTGCCGATGGTCGATGTCACGACCGGATCAGTTCCATTTCGAACAATCTTGAATGTTGTTGGTGCCGTGGCGGTTTCGCTGGCAAAGATCTGATCCGGCACCACACTCGTTAAGCGATCCCCTATCGACAAGCCATCGATGGTAGGAGCGGATGAGTCGGGACCGGCGAATCGGAATCCGATCCGTTGGGTGATCGCTTGGGCGTTATTCAATAAGGTGGAACTGATCGAAGGATCGACCAAATCGCGCGCGTACAGCAGGAATTGAGTCACCGGTTGTGGGAAGACAAACCCGGCGTCCATCGAAAACGCAAACCACTGATTCGTTGCGGGGACAAACACGTCATAGTCTGCGAATTCATCGAACTGATCGCATCCCAGACAGTTTTCGTCGACACCCACGATGCCCGGATCTTCATGGAAAAACAGCTCGCCATCGCCAGCGTTCGTGTCGAATTCAAGTTCCGTGAAGGTGTGACCTGCGGACGCTTCGAACTGATATCCCAACCGATCTGGCAGCTCCAGCCAGATTGATTCATCGACCCCCAATTGTCCTTGGGTGGTCTCCAAGGCAACGCGGTCGCGTCCGCTGTTGTTGGGGCCCGTAAGATCTCGCAGTTGGCCAGCGGGAATATCGCCACTGACCAGCGAGGTTCCGGCACGCGTTGGTGTTAGATCGGCGGACTTCGACAGTTCATAGCGAATATCTGGATCCGCTGCATCGATCAAATAAGCGGTTTCATAGCTGACCGTTTCACCAAACGTTGCGGGCGTCAGGCGAAATCCAGAATTGCCGACGGTATTAAATCGAATCGGGTTGAATGGCGATGATCCGTCGACAGCGCCGGGTTGAACCTTGAAAGCACCCTCGAAGCCGAGGAATCCAGCCTCTTCACCCAAGTACTGCTCAACCGAATCGAAATCGACGTCACCCAAAGTATCGCGGAACCCATCGATGAAGTTCATGATTTCCACGGGATCGGTTCTTGTGGCTCCAACACCCAGCGCACCTGCGATCAACGCGTTGCCTTGAAATCCGCCCATCGAACGCTGAATCAAGACTCCATCAAACTCGGCTTCCAAGAACCCATTGCCATCCACATCCAATCGGGATTGTGCCGCTGTCAATTCGCCTTCGGCCTGCAATCGGGTTAGCGGCCCTATCAGTGCAGCGGCCGGTTCACCGAGCAACGTTACAAAGTACGCTTCGATCGTTGCTGCGTCGGTACGCGTTGCGTCTTTTCCAATCACATTTTCGATCAACGCATCGCCACGCAAGCCCTGCAAGTATCGAACGATCAGTTGCCCATCGCTGCTAGCCAGTACGACCCCATTGCCATCGATATCGATCGCCCCGTCGTTGGCAATGAACTCGAGGTTCGATTGCTCGATCGCTGCGTCGTTAAATCCTTCGGTTCTCAAGAACTCTGCCAGCGCGTTAGGATTTGAGATCGCAATCGAATCGATCGGTGTCGCCGACAGCGTTACCGATGACGATGGGTTTTGCACTTGCAAGACAACCAACGCGAATTTGCCATCGTTGATCAAGTCGGCTTTACCGATGTTCGACAAACCGATGGAGGTTGCCGGGGCGAAAGATTCCAAACGCCCCGACTCCAGTTCCAACGCAGTTCCATCGGCATCGCCCAGCAAGCCATTCTGGAATACCCCGATCGAATTGATCTGGTTTTCCGTGACACGGATCTGCAGTTCCGTCACAAATTCGTTCAAGCGTTCCAGTGGAACGGCGACGTAGACGAGGCCATCAGGCGAAATGTCCTGAGCCAGGACGGTGGTTGCTGTGTCGCTCAGGAACAACGGCGTGTCGATCGATTGCCCGGAACCGGCCTCCCCAGCGGCAGCCGTAAATTTTTCAAGCATCAACTTGGGAACGCTCCCTTGGCCAGCAGGCAACTGGAACTCAACCGACTTCGCGTCGCGAGTGAACGTTGTGTCGAAGATCGAACCGAGTTCGACATCGACGATGTCGTGCTCGTGCCGAATCAATGGGCCGATTGTTGGCAAGCTATTGCCAAACAACGTGAAGCCTAGCTTCAGCGCTTCAAGTACTCCATCGACGTCGATATCAAGTCCAATGTCATTGGAAATACTCGCCCCGAGTTGAAGCGCGGGGGTGACTTCCAAATCCTCTGCGAACTCGCCGCCTGAAACTGGCAGGATCTTGATCGTGTCGCCCGGCGTGAATGAGAAAACCTCCGTCGTCGTGAAGATTCCATCACCACTAGGCGAGGTTGCGCGTTGCCCGTTCACCTCAACAAGCACATCTTGATTGAACGCAAAAGATGCTGTGTCGCGCCAGATCGGTTTTGCCGAAATATCTTGGTTGATCTTCAGTTTGGGTTCGATGTTGTAGGAGATCGTTGTTAACGAGGCCGATAGGAAACTTCCCAAGCCGATGTTGAATTCACCTGCGGGAATCCCCACCATCGGTCCGATCACGCCGGCGATATCGACACTCAGCTTGGCAAGCTGTCGATCCGCCTCGGCGTCGGATCCTGCCAGAAAGTCGTCGGTTGTTGCCGACAACTCAAAACTGTTCTCTGCCGATTCTGGTTTGTCATCGACCAACCGAATGTCGGGCAGTGTCAGCGCCATGGATCCAACGCGTTTCCCCAAAATGCCGGCCGGTTCGTTAACGGTTAACGTAACCTCGCCCCCGAGCTGTCCGTCGGTTTGTCCGAAATCAACGCCGATCAGCGACTTGGCGCTGATTTTACTCTTGGACGAAGTCGTTTTTGAACTATCGTCAGCAGCAGCTTTTGCAGTGGCTGCGGCGGTATCGGCGGCTACAATTCGTCCCTTTGCCGCGTTGCGTTCCGCAGAAGTCTTGGCATTCTTGAGATCAGTCTCTGCTTTCTTCTTGTCGATCTCTGCCTTGGTCGCGTCGTTCTGATGCCCCTTGATTTCATTGACAAGATCGTCGGCGATATTGAAATTGTCTTTGATGCTTGTGCCGATGTATGCAATGTTGCCGTCCAATTCGGGTACGAAGTTCCCTTCGCCAACCTCTTTGAAGACAACATAACCGTCATCGTCAACGACGGGTTTATTGACCGAGAACAGAGGAACCGATTGGTCTATATTTATCGGGGGCAGTGCGCTCTCGAAACAGCTCTCTCTGATGACGGAGATGCATCCTTTGCCTTCGAAATTTAAATCCATCTCCATGATCAGATCGGCGTACGCACCAAATGTTGGCGAAATCGTGTATAGCAGGCCGTCGTCGATGTTCAGTTCGGTGCCAACAATGTAGCCTCCGGTCGCCTGATCTCGGACGATACTGTAGTCGACGTTTCCGTCGTAGCTGAGATCGACCGAGCCAGCATTGACATAGTATCCGTACTCGATACCAAAACGTCCGCTCACGCCATACGTTACCTCGGCACTCACAATTCCGAAGTCTTTACCGAACGAACGTTGGCCGGTATCGAATTCAAATCCAAGGAACTCGGGTTCCGACAGTCGGCCGCCACTGGCTTGTTCCTGGGCAGACTGAGGAGACAGGTTAAAGCCGGCTCCAAAGATGAAAGCATCTGCACTGGAGAACTGGCTGCTTTGGTCGGACCATTTGAAATCGGTCGAACTGAGTATGACGTTCGCTTCAAACGCACCGATGTCCGCCGCCGATCCAGTCCCCGTACCGGTTCGTTTTTCGCCCCGTTGATCGGTCAGGTATCTTGTGGCCGCACGCGCGTCGTTGGGATCGGTTCCCCGCACCGATGCATTGTTGAGTGCCGGACTTGTGGGTGCCAGTCCATGCGACACGGTTGCCCCACCATTGAAGGCTCGCGCCAAGACGCCGTGATCGCTGCTACCGGTCACTCGATTGATCAATGGTTCGGTCGCGGGATCGGGGGCCCCTGGCGCGGAATCAAACCAGGTCTGTTGGTCCACAGGAAGCGAACTGAGGTCGTTGTGCGATTCGATCAGATTGGAAACTGGTCGATAATCCATCGCACCGATCGTCAGATCGAAACCAGGAAGAATCGAAACGTCGGCGTTGTCGACCAAAATCGATCGATCCAATCGAAACGCGCCTGTTGACGAAAACAAGCCTCCCTGGACGTCTGCGGCTGTGTTGCCAACAATCGACGAATGAACAATCTCGACATAGAGCTGCTGTTTCGTTGCCGGATCGATCACGATTCCACCAATGTCGCTCCTCGCGTGATTCCCCGAAACCGTCGTGTTGCCGATTGTCACCAGCGCCAATTCGGAGCCATCGGTCGAATTCAGAGGCGACAAAATGAAGATGCCTCCACCATCGTCTGCCGTATTGTCGACGATTGCCGAAGATTCGACGCGAGTCCGCGTGTTGACGCCAGGACGGATGGCGATACCACCACCAAAATTTTCGATGTTGGCAAGTGACGACTGCGATGCAATGTTGGCTCCAACCGTGGTTGTTTGCATCTTCAGGTCGGCCCTGTCAATGAACAGACCGCCTGCGCCGGTGTGGCCTGTGTTGGACATGATTTGCGAATCTTGAACGTCCAACAGTCCAGCAAAGACATACGCACCACCCCCGGAGTTGTCGCTGGCGTTCTCGCTGATCGCCGAATCAACAAACTTCGCTTTGGCCGAAGCACCACTAAGAATCAATCCACCGCCATTGGCTCGTGCATTGTTAAGCAAAATGGATGAATCGATTACGTCGGCTTGACCGAACACCGCCATTCCACCACCGCTGCCCGCAGTCGCTGTGTTGAGTTGAAATTTTGATGACGTGACAGTCGTCGTCGCACCGGTGCCGACAAACAGACCGCCGCCGGTGCGTCCCGCGGTATTGAGGATCAGTGTCGAGTTCGCAAGCTCCAGATTCGTATCGGCGGCCGCGTTGGAATAGATCCCGGCACCATCGTTGCGAGATTCATTGGATCGAAACTCCGACGTCGCCACCGACGCAAGCCCGCCGGTGTGCCAGATCGCTCCGCCATCTTCCGCTTCGTTGGTATAAAACACACCTTGCTTAACACTCAGGATGCCCTGCGCAAAAATCGCGCCACCATCGCCCACCCGTGCGAGGTTATCCTCCATTCGCGTCGACTCGACAGTGACCGAACCCAAGCTGCGGATCGCACCACCATCTCCCGCGTCGGCACTGTTGTTTCTGAACAGGCTGTTTTCAACCTTCAACGTGCCGGCTGCCAACACGTCGATCGCACCACCAGCATTGGCGCTGCTGTTGATGATCGCCACATCATCAAGATTCAAGGTGCCAGCAACCGTAAAGGCACCGCCGGAATCGGAGCGTCCATTGGTGAACGTCAGGTCGGAAATCGAAACGTTCACACCGCCTGCGATATTGAAAAAGGAGGTCGAATTGTCTCCGGAAACATGTATCGCATCTCGACCTGGCCCACGTATGCTCAAGTCGTCTGTGATGGAAATCTCGCCGCCCGGCAGCCGCAGCGTCTCGAAGATCGAGATCCCAAGCTGGGTAAACGGAAACACGTCAGCCGAAAAAACAATCGAATCGGCGCCGCTTCCCGCCTCGGCATCGCCCACCGCCGCGTCGTCGTTTGCCGCAGTAATCGCTTCACGCAGACTTATCAATCCATCCTCGGCAACAATGTCTTCCAGCGTGGTTACGGTGTAAGCGGTCAGCAATCGACGCGGTTCAAATGCTTCGACCAACAGTCGACGACGACGGCTTGCAAGGTTGGATCGGATTCGCTTTTCGGAAGTCTTGCGGAACAGGAAATTTCGAGGACGCATCGAATGGTTCTTTCTTTATTGTTCAGTGTTCGCCAAGAATCGATTGCAAGAGGAACAGATCGATGGGACGCCTCGCCTTTGCATTGGGCGGCAGGTGGGAAATACCACAGGGGGGCGGGGCTATGCTTAACGCGGCCAGAAAGGCTTGGCACGCTTCATCAAAATGCAATTGCTTCATTCCCGACCGCACAGTGCATAGATATTACTGTGTGGGGGGGCGCAACCTACGTGTGAACTTGGACTAACCCTGAAGAACTACCCAAACTCTTTCGGGATAGATCGGCATTTGTTCACATATCGAATAGTTGGGCGTGCGATTTGTGCACATGTGCATCGAGGTGTGGGGACGGCATTTCAGCGTGAAGATCTTGCAACTGTAGGGTGAAGCAGTGTTTCAATTTGAGGTGTCAGCCAGCACGTGATGGCGTGGCACGGCTACTTCGCCGGTTCACAAACACTTGCTAACCCTGCGCATCGGGCGTCGCGGTCTGTTGCGGTCGCTAGCGACGTAGTATCTTGGCTCGAATGCTTGGAGAGATGAGTCCGGCAAGGGGTATTTGTTGGCCGAGCCAAGGCGCAAGCGAGGTGCATTTATGTCGGGCGATCAGATCTTTGTAGGATCGGTGACAATCCTGCTTTCCATCGCCACGTTGCTCGCTGCGTTGGGGTATTTGCCTGGTGCGGACAAGCTGGGCGTGGCGAGCAAGGTTCACCGACGCTATGGCGCTCGTGGAGTGCGCCTTTTTTATTGGGGGGCGACGGTTTTGCTGCTGGCCCTTGCGGTAGCGATCCTTCGCGACGCGCGGCCGTCGTTTGCTGTTCCCGATTCGGATCGCAACGAACTGTCGGCCGACGGTGCTTCATCGCCCTGAGACGCCGCGACCATTATCGGTCGCGGCATTGGCATTCGCTCTAGTGCACATCGATAGCAATGTGCGGACGGCTGATAGAGCAGCCCTGTCCTGAGGAAGCTGTTTAGTGAAGTTGTCGCACTTGGCTCATCGCTTGGTGCATCACGTCTTGAGCTTTCACGCTGTAGGATTCGGGCGATTGGAAGAACCGCTTCAGTGAGTCCTCGCTGGTGAAGAAGTACAGCTGGCCTTGGTGGTGCAGGCCGAATTCACGGTTGCCTTCGAGTTGTTCTTGGTTTTCAAAGAACCGTACGACGTCCATGCCTCCCAGGGCCGGAGTGTATTTCTCCGGGTCGGCGAGGAATTTGGTTTGAGCCTGATCGCTGCTGAACAGGTACAGTTTGCCAAGGTGGATCGCACCGAATTGCTTGTCGCCGCTGACCCAGCGAGTTTCCTCCAAGATTGCGACGGGGCAATAGCCGTCCATTGCCAGCGGAGGTGCCGCCGACGGGCTTGGTGTCGTTGCAGCCGCTTGGCTCGCAGGTTCTGGAGTTGGGTTGGTGGCAAATTCGTTAGCTGCGATCGATGCGGCCCCACCATCATTCTGGTGAATCGGTTTCGACGGCGGCATCGAGATCGCGGCGGAGACCGGAGTCACTGGCGGCGCTTGCAGTGGTGAATGGCTGGGCAGTTGGAACTGGTTCGACGGCGCGTTGGCGGCGACGTTTCCGGCTGCCGATGGGGGCAATGCATATCCGCCACCGGCTGGTGGGGCGTTGCCTGCAACGGCTTGTTGCGGTTGGCCCGCCGGGGCGGCTGCCGTCGGCGGTGTCGCAGGCATTTGGGCTGCGATCGCGGGCGATTGCAGCGCCGCTTGTGCCGGGGCTTGTTGTTGCTGTGCGATGTTCGCGGCAGGAGCTCCGATCGGGTGGCCCCCCTTGGTCGCGGCTTCTTGCAGCATGGTGATGTACTGCAGCGGAGCTTGGGGGCTGACGCTGTGGGAGTGGACTGCGCCGGAGGCGTCGACGACGACATCGGTCGGGAATCGATTGACCTTAAAGTATTCGGCAAGCTTCTTGTTTTTGCTGGCGTTGATCTTCACGGGCACGTAGGCCTGTTGGATCACGGCGGCAACGTCGGGGCTTTGGAACGCCCCCGCTTCCAGGCGGTCGCACCAGACGCAGTTGTCGCTTTCGAAGTGGACAAGCAATAGCTTCCCCTCGGCTTGCGCTTGCTGGTGGGCGACCTTGAGGTCGGCGTTCCAAGGAATCTCCGCTCGGACAGTGGCGGCGAATACAAACAGAGCAGTTAACAACAATGCGATACGCATCGCGATCCCTCGCTTTTCGTCACCTTCTTGTGATTCAGGAACAGTCCTGAATGAGAGATTGCCGGAACAATCGATCGTTCACGCGAGGTGACATTGGGTGTGGTTCGGCGAAGCACAACACAACGACTCGTTGTGGATATTCCGACGCCATGATGGGTATTCGGCGGTGCCGATTGAACTTCTTGAACGAAAAGTATCAATTATGCCGAATGTGCCGCCACACCAATCTCGAGATGAATTGGGGCGTTGAGATCGATAAGAAGTGGTTAGAAGCGGAGCGGACAGGATTCGAACCTGCGGATCCAGTTGCCCGGATCACCGATTTAGCAAACCGGCGCTTTCGACCACTCAGCCACCGCTCCTACTAACCAATGCTGAAACTTTGTATCGGATGATCGCCGTTTCATCAGTCGCGTAATTCTTGCGAATCTGTCCACTTTATGCAACCCATCTGTGGCCGATCTTGGTTCGCAAATTCGCAATTCGTTTTTCGGCACATCTTCACGCACGTTCGCGGCGGGAATGCGAGTCGAAATGGGGGCGATCGGTTCGGCGCAATGGCCCCGCGTCGGCGCTGCAGCGAGCTGTCGTTTGGTGCTGAAAAGTTGTCGCGCGCCGGCGCGGTGGAACCCCCGAATTTACCCAACCCCGATAAGCGGCGGTGCTGGCGGAGGATTGCTGAACTTTTTTGATGATCGGTTGCAGGATCGTCTACCTGCTGTTCGATCTGTTCTTATCGCGGGAAGCCCCCAACGTTTCATGGATGAAATGGCAAAACCGAGTCTGTCTTGAACAGGCGTTGCTTTTAATCCCTGGAAATTCTGTGCGATCTTTATTGGCTTCACTGTTTGTCTTGTCGCTAGGCATCCTGGCGGCACTTCCATTTCGCAAAACAAGCCACGAAGAGCTTGAGCCACCACCGTTAGAGCGGTCTCAGGTCGCGTCGTTGATTTCGCCGCTTGAGGAGATTGATGTCGATGCCGGCGATCTGTCGGGGTTGAACCTTTCCGAGGTGGCTTATGCCGCCGACGGACTCACGCCGCGAACGGATTCCGGCAGCGAAACCGCAGCGTTTCCGGAACTTCCTCAGTCCCGACGCCCGTTTGCCGAAGCGTTGGTGCAACCGACGGCGTTGATCCCCGATGCCACTCGGAACGCAAGTCCCGATCCGATGGACATCGCCAACCGCTCGAAGGATTGGAACATCGATCTGCCGTTGAAGTACGTGCAGCCGCAGACCGGATTGCAGGTCGAAGAGATTGCCAGGCAGCCGTTGGCAACGCCAGCCGAAGCGACCCGCGGGTCGCTGTCATGGAATGGTTCGCCCACGCCAAACGGCAACGGCCCCGCGGCAACCGGGATGCGAATCCATCAAGCGGGTTCGCGACAGTTCGGTGAAGCGGCGGCAGCGGCCGGCAGCGGAGCGTCGGTCGAACCGACGCCGAATTACCAAGCTTCCCCGCCGCCGCAGCCGCGGGCTCGCAAACGGTTCTTCGTTTATGAGCCGGCGGGTTGAGAAGAGATCGATTCTTGGAAGCGATCGAATAGATAGTGGCTGTCGTGGGGACCCGACGAAGCCTCGGGGTGGTATTGGACGCTAAACGCATCGTGTTGGCGGTGCCGAACGCCCGCAACGGTATCGTCGTTCAGATTCATGTGGGTCACTTCCAAGCAGTCGGGCAGCGACGATTGCTCGATCGCAAAGCCATGGTTCTGCGTGGTGATTTCGATCTTCCCGGTGGTTAGATCCAAGACCGGTTGATTGACTCCACGATGCCCAAACTTCAACTTGAACGCTTTCGCGCCACATGCCAGCGACAGCAATTGGTGTCCCAGGCAGATTCCGAAGATCGGTTTCTTGCCGATCAGCTGGCGAATCGTTTGTTGCGCGTACTCGAGCGGTTCGGGATCGCCAGGGCCGTTGGACAAAAAGATTCCGTCGGGTTCCATGCCCAAAATTTCGTCGGCGGTGGTCGAACCGGGGACGATGGTCACGCGATTGCCGCGGGAATGCAAGTGTCGCGGGATGTTCCATTTCATGCCAAAGTCGAGGCAGACGATATGGGCACCCGAATCGGGGGTCGAAGCGTCGGTCCATTCGTCCAAGCGAACCGACCAGGTTTCGACCGATTTCGGCATCACTTCGCAGACCAGGTCGCGGCCGACCAGTCCAGGAGAAGCCTTCGCCTTGGCAACCAAGCTGGCATCGTCCAGATCGGTCGTCGACAGAATTCCCTTCATCGCTCCGAGATCTCGGATGCGGCGGACCAAAGCCCGGGTGTCGATCTCGGCGATCGCGACGACGCCATGTTTTTGCAGATATTCGGTTAGGCCGCCTTGAGCGCGATAGTTGCTGTAGACGCGGCTCGATTCGCGGATCACAAATCCCGACAACCGAGGCTCCTGATGTTCGCGGTCGTCATCGTTGATCCCGTAATTGCCGATCTCGGGACTGGTCATCGTGACGATCTGGCCGCGGTAGCTTGGGTCGGTCAAGATTTCTTGATACCCGGTCATTGCGGTGTTGAAGACGACTTCGCCATCGACTTCGCCCGCCGCACCGACCGAAATGCCGGTGTAGACAGTGCCATCTTCCAGTGCCAGTTTTGCAGGGGCTCGCGTGTTCATAAAGCTTGCTTGGGGGTGATGTTTTGCGGCTGCGTTCTCATTGAAACGTATAGCCTTTTCCCCACTGCGACAAGGTGGTGAAACAGGTTGCCGATCAGCGAAGCTGTTCGAAATCGTCGGCGGGATCGCCAAATTCGACCACCTCTTCGGCCTCGCCAACAAACTCCGCCTCCTCAGCGACTTCCGCGTCGTCGACGAATTCGGCTTCCTCCGCTTCATCGATCGGCTCGGCCTCTTCGATCAGTTCGCCCTCTTCCTCTGCCGATTTTTTGCTGCCTCGCGTCGACGGTCCCGCTTCAGCTCGTTTTTCCAACAGAGCCGCGATCGGTACCGCAAGAACAATCGAAGCGATCAGAGCACACCAACCGTAAAACCAAATCATCGCTAAATCGCCATTACTTCGAAGATTGTGTCAATCAGAAACCACGGGGTCGCTTTATCGTAGTCCAAAGCCAATGGAGCTGCAATTTTTTGCTCCGCGGTTGGAAACACTCTCCCTCGCCCCCGCATCGAACTCCTGGTTAGATGGGCGTAAAGCCCTACAGTGGTAGGAGATATCGACGCAAGCAAACCACAGGAGTGGAGAGGCATGACGTTGCCTGAAAACGAGATCGCCCAACGCAAGGACGCGATTCGCAAGCAAGCTCACGCCAATCGCAAGGAGCAAGCGGCCAAGGAAGTGGTCAGTCAGCGGATCACCGATCGGTTGCATCGGATGCCGCAGTACCAAAGCGCCGCGGTGGTGATGTATTACGTCGACGTTCGCGACGAAGTTCGCACGCGACACGCATTGCCCGACGCGCTGGCGTCGGGCAAAAAGATCGTCGTGCCGTTTTGCGTCGATGGCGATCTAAAGCTGTTCCATCTCGAATCGATGGACGAACTGGAAGTCGGGATGTACAAGATCCTCGAACCGCGAACCGATTTGCGGGAACTAGCCAGCAAGCGGGGCGAGGTTGCCGAACTGGATCTGGTGATCGTGCCGGGCGTCGCTTTTGATCGCAGCGGGGGGCGAACCGGGCATGGCAAAGGGTATTACGACAAATTGCTCGAACACGCTCGCGCCGATACGCCGCTGATTTCGCTGGCCTTCGAATGCCAAATGTTCCCCGAAATCCCTGTCGCCGGCCACGATATCTCGATGGATTTTGTCGTCACCGAAGATGCGGTCTATCCCGGTCGCGGCCGCGCCGAATAACGTCGCGACGCCTGCTACGAAAGGCTCGTCCGGCGTTTGGGCTCCCTTTTTGCCCCCTCTGTTTCCCGAGATGCATTCCATGCCGGACCGGAAGTCGATTGTTGGGGATACGTACGCCGAGGGCTTTCGCGGGAACTATGGCGCGTATGGATCACCGCTCACGATGAAAAATGGTTGCGGCATTGTGTTAACGCAGTCGCGGGACACCTCCTGCATCACGATCATGTGCGATTGTGAAGCGGGGAGTGCCGAGACGCCCGAATTGATCCGAATCGCCGCCGGGAATTATGACGGGCGGCTGGGGAAGAGCTTCGCGCATCTGCACGAATTGTTCGGCCCAATGCGTCCGTTGGAGGCTTCCGCTGCTGGGAGGATTGGTTTCGACTTCCCTGCATCTAACGATTACGGCGGGGTGATCGCCCCAAAGCGTTTCATTCGATAGGTGTAGATCACCGAATAAGCGAGGCAGTATCCGAGCACCGCGACAATACTGGCGACGACCAAGCAGCCGACCGTCAGGGGGCCGATAATCTCCCAGATTCTGGTCCAATAGAATTCGGTCTTGTTCAAGAATCCTGTGGGGGGATGTTGCAAGCCATGCCACCAATCGCGGCCTTTAGGTTCGCTGCCCAACAGCAGCCGTCCGACCTGGTAACAGGGGAGATAGATCGGCACAAACGTCGCGGGATTGCTGAGCCAAACGATCGGAAGACCGACCAATTTGTTGGCCCGCAAGGCCCAGGCGAGGAACATCACCAGCAGCATCTGCAGCCCGATCGTCGGGGTAAAGGTGACGAATAATCCGATCGCAACCCCGAGTGCCAGCGGATGGGGCGGGTCGTCGGCATGCAGGATGTTGTGCATGACAAAGCGACGAATGCGAATCCACATTCGAAAGGTTTGTCGTTTCGCGTAACGATGCATGCGAAGGTACCAAGCAGCGGCGGAGGGGGCGGTGGGAGCTTCGATAGTTTGATATAGCGATGACACGATGTCGACCCGGCAAATAGTAGCGGTTGTGCGTATCAGGCAGCGAATGTCGCGAACAAACGCGACGGCAAAGCTGCGGGCTTCCATCGGCCGATACCTGAGAATACCGCATCGATACCACGCCAACCTAAGTCTGGCCTGGGGGATGTGAACTCGGAATCCAGGTGTGTGGGATCTTTCGATCCCGTGGCCGATCCAACGTAATTACGAGCCTTTAGAATTCGAAAGTCTCTAGGCAAGGAGCCTTCCCATCATGCAAGCTTCGCGAAAACTTCTGCTGGCCTCCATCATCGTTGGAATGGCCACCACCGCAACGGCTGATTGGGATTCCTTTTGGCATCACAAGAAAGTTGCGATGCACAACTGCAAGATCGACTATTTGCGCAATCAATCCTGGCCGCAACCGTTCTTAGAGCACGACGCCTACAAGGTGCGAGGTCCCTTCGAGACGATGGCCAACAACGGCTGGCGGTTGCACAATACGCTCAGCCACGAGGTTTTCCGCCCCGACGATTCGATTCTGACCGCCGTCGGCCGCAACCGCGTTCAATGGATCGCCACTCAGACGCCTGCGAATCATCGTCATATCTATGTGCTGCAGGCGGCTACGCCGGAAGATACGCAGCGGCGCGTGGCGTCGGTCGAAGAAGCGTTGGCTGGGCTAGCCACCGTCGGCGTGCCGCCTCAGGTGTATGTCACCGCAAAAGTTCCTACGATGGCATCGGGTGAGTGGAATGCTCAGCTGAGTCGCAAGCGTCGCGAGCAGATGGTCGCACCGAAGCTGCAGTCGGATAACACCGGCACGAATTAGGCATTCCGCCTGTCGAAGTACAATAAGCCCCAGTTCGTCTGGGGCTTTTTTGTTGGAGCCGGCCTGCTACAGGTCCAGCCCGTCCAGTTCATCCAACAGGTTGTCCAGGTCGTCTTTCGGTTTGTCGGCCGAATCGGTTTGGCGTTTTGGAATGCCCACCTCCAATCCGACGGTGGCTCGACCAGCCAACAGCAGCTGTTCATCCCGTTCGCGAGCTGCCGTCGCGATCGGATCTTCATCGGCATCGGGCGCGCCGAACAGCTTCGATAGATCGATCTTCAAGCCCCCCGCTTCGACCGGCGCCCCGGCGATCCCAGGCGATTTGTGCTGCGGGAAGATAATCGCATTCTCGGGACAGACGCGGCTGCAGGCCGGGCAGCCCTTGCGACAGTTATCGGGCTGTTCGACAAGGATCGTTTCGACAGTATCGACGCCGTAAACGCCAAACAAGCAGAAATCGATGCACTCCATGCAGTTGGTGCAGCGGCTGAAATCGATTACCGGATACCAGCGACGGCTGGGCGATTCGTCGATCTTGGTCACCGCACCGATCCCAAACAACGCCGGTTCGGCCGTGTGCCCGTTGGTTTTTGGGGCTGCAGCGAGCATGTTGTCGTCCGAATCGGCATCGCCAGCCAATCGCAGCGAGGTCGTGTTGGTCGGTTGAGCAAATCTCGCGGCGGCCGATTTCTCGGTGGTTCGAGGGAGCGAGGCGATCCGCTGCAGTTCGGTGACGATTAGATCGGCCGATTCGGTAACGCGGAAGTCGAGTCCGTAGATCATTCGAGCGGGGCGCGGCACAAGTTCGGCGACACGTTCCTTTTCGTTCTCCTGGGGATCTTCCTCTTCGCTCGCCTGATCGTCATCCTCCTCGCGGACTAACATCACCTCGCCAACTTGGCCACGGACCCCATTGCGATCCAAGATCCAATGGGCTGCCCGTTCATATACCCATGACAAAACGACGATGTCCCCCGGGATCGAACGCAGCGTCGCCAGGCTTTCTCCGGTCGCGGCGAGATCGTACAGATGCGGAATTAACAGCACGCTGACCCCGTCGATCTCCGCAGCCTGTTGGGCAACTGTCTGTTCGAGTCCACGTTTCTGTGGATTGCGACTCTGCCCCTGCGAGATAACAACGGTCAACGGATTGGACATTCGATTCTTACACAACAGAATTCGGGCGGGAAAATGGTTCGACGGTCGACGCGGCACTGCAGAAAAAGGCCGAGTCGCCGATCGGCTAGTTTAAGCCAAACCGCACCCGCTTGCACGTCCGGGGATTGTCGGTGGCAGGGCAAATCACTGTTTGTGTTTAGGTACGCTTGGTAACCCGACGCGTCAGCGAGGCACGGTCTGAATTCCTCGCTTACGCGTCGGGTTACCATTTCCTGAGACGCTCCAGTTTGAAACCGTGCTTAGCCCTGCGGATGACGAGAGCCAGTTTTGCCGCACGAGCTGTGACGAGCTAAGATGCTGACTGGAGAACCAAATCATGACTGATTTGCTTGAAAAAGCGTTTGAGCACGCATCAAAACTGCCTCCTCAACAGCAAGACGCACTTGCGAAATGGCTGCTCGGCGAAATCGCGGCAGACAACGCATGGGACGCTACTTTTGCAAAATCACCTGCTTTGCTGGCATCACTTGCTTCGGAGACGCTGCAGGAGAAGGACGGTGGCGACGCTCAACCACTCGTTCCAGATGAACTTTGAAATCGTTAACGCCCCGACGTTTTCGCGATTGCTTCGCTTCCCTACCTCAGCACCTCCAAAAGCAAACTCGCGATGCCTACCGGCAATTCCTGGCTGATCCATCCCACCCCGGCTTGCGATTCAAGCGAATTGCTGACACCTTTGATTTCGCTAGCAAAATAGCCGTCCGGCACATTTAATGCCTCAGAACGATGGCGTGAACGCGGAGCCGCCGATCGAGCCTTTTTAAGTCGAGCATCAATTTCGGTTATGCCAAAAAGTTAAAACAACAACATGATGTATCTACGCTTATTGCTTGTCGCTTCCGTTCTGATCCTTGGGTTCGCGCGTCTGGGATACGCTCAGTCGCCGTTTATTGTGCTGATGGATCCTGCGGGATCGGATGCCAACGACGGTTTGACTGTTGACACGCCTGTCTTGACGCTCCAGCGGGTGCAGCAGATCTTGAAGTCGACGCTTGCCGACAATAACCGAGACGCGGAGGTTCGGATTGGTCCCGGCACCTACCGCAGGCAGAGCATTCGCTGGACATTCACGATGCCGGAGCACTCGATCACTTTCATGCCCCGCTCTGGCGACAAGGTGCGGCCGGTTTTCGATGGTGTTGAGAATCGCGGAACTTGGTTCCACCTCGACCACTCTTTGGGGCAGCAGACGGGGCTGAACTTCCAGTACATCCACGTCACGGGTTACGCGACAGCGATCTCGCTGAACGGGAACCGGAATGCGGTGGGAACGTGTAATCGCGGCAACTCGATATACGGATGTATGTTCACAGATGTTGGTGAGGGCTCGACCGCCGCAGTGCGACTCGTCAATTCCAAAGACAACTCGATCGTCAACAATCATTTCGTGAACATCACGAGGTCGAGCCGGTACGGGCTGCTGCACGCAATCTATATCGCGCACCATTCGTCGGGGAATCAAATTCTTCGCAACCGATTCCAGGATTGCTGCGGTGATCCGGTTCGCGTTCGCGATGCATCAAACAACAACATTGTCAATGAAAACACGTTCATCCGCGCGGGGATCGCTGCAGCGTATTCTCAGTGGTACTGTGACCACCGTCGCAACGACGACGACAACCCACGCAATGATTGTTCGAAGCCCACGCCGGAATGTCCTTCGTGGAACAACCAGTTCCGAAACAATCGACTGTTGGAAACCTACAACGGGGAACGACTGCCCGCGTGGGCTTTTGCTCAAGACGATGTTGATTCCCTGTGTCCGCCGCCGTCGCCGGGTGCAAAGAGATTGGAAACCAGTGGCAACAGACACGAATAGCAATGGTGTAACAACAGCGTGAACCGTCGTGTCGAATTCGGGTGAAGTGGAATGGGCAAGGTGACGTAACTACCCGGTTCCGTTAAGTGTTGTTGTTAGGATGTGCTGTTGTTTTGCCATCCAACGCTGCGTGGCCTCCTTGGCTTGTTGGCGGAGCAGACGTTTCGTCCGCTGCTGCTCATCGGGGAAACCCTTGATTCGCTGCTCCATGGCCTCTGATGCGCCAGGCTTAGTCTGGCGCATCAAACAGGCAGGGCTCGGCCGCACTCTTAATCTGCGTCGGTGCTTTGAAAGAGCTAAGCATATCCGCAATTTTTGGGGGGAGCACCGAGAGGAAAATTCTTGCACAGCCTGGTCTGATCCGTAAGAATTGGTGTCTCAGGTGAGTGGTCATGTGTTCAGTGTGTTCTGGGAGCGGACGCGTCATCTGCGGGAACAAAGGGCACCCCCATGCAAGTCGACTGCCGCCGCCCGCATGTCGCTACCGTTCTGTGCAAACCAAACCCGGAAGCGAAAAGATGATTAATGAAAACCGAATGCACGATTTACTTGGCAAAATGGTTTCTGAAATGGGAGCCGCTGCGGTAGGTTCTTTGGTGAGTTTGGGTGATAAGCTTGGGCTGTATCGCGCTCTCGCGAAGGACGGCCCTCTGTCGGCCGGCATGCTGGCGGAAAAGACAGGGACCACCGAACGCTACGTGCGCGAATGGTGTGCCGCCCAAGCCGGTTCCGGCTACATTGAATATGAAGCAGATACAGACAAGTTTAGCATGAGCCCTGAATAACAAGCTGTATTTGCGGACCCGGACAGTCCTTTTTGCATGACGGGAGGATTTTATGCAATCGGTTCAATGTATGTCGATGAACCGAAAATTACACATGCATTTCAAACAGGCGAAGGCGTTTCATGGGGTGACCATAGCGCTTGCCTTTTCTGTGGAACCGAAAAGTTCTTTCGGCCAGGGTACCAGGCAAGCCTTGTAAGCGAGTGGCTACCGTCACTGGACGGCGTGATTGATAAATTGGAGGCGGGAGCGAAGGTTGCCGATGTGGGCTGTGGCCACGGGGCCTCCACGCTGGTGATGGCCAAGGCTTTTCCGAAATCGAGTTTCATCGGATTTGACTTTCACGAGCCTTCGGTAAATCGCGCCAATGAACTTGCCTCTGACTCGGGGCTGGCGAACGTCCGTTTTGATGTAGCAGCAGCAAAGAATTTTCCGGGAACAGACTATGACCTTATCGCCTTTTTTGATTGCTTGCACGACATGGGCGACCCGGTTGGAGTGGCCGCGCATACTCTTGAGGCATTAAGGCCCGACGGAACGATGATGCTTGTGGAGCCGTTTGCACATGACGAACTGAAAGACAATCTCAATCCGATCGGACGAATGTTCTACAGTTTTTCGACAATGGTCTGTACTCCTGCGTCCATTAGTCAGGAAGTTGGGCTTGCGCTAGGCGCTCAGGCTGGTGAGAAACGACTGAGCGAAGTCGCTGCAGAAGCAGGCTTCAGTCAATTTCGACGTGCCACCGAAACTCCTTTTAATCTCGTTCTTGAGGCAAAGCCGTAACAGGGCTTGGAGAAACTAAGAAGCGGACTGAAAACCTCTGGTCCGCGTGGCACCGCAGTTTAAAACCTTGGTTTTCTGTCGGGCTCTAACGTGGCAGGACACGTTTAGACGGATAGCAAAGAGTCCTGGCACCTTTGAATTCGCCCCATGCAGCGAAGATCGCGATCGGGCATTTATTAATGGAATGTTAACCACGCGATTTCGGTGATGTGTACCGTTATTGGGCAATTCGATTTCCCTGACAATGCGTGAACCGGATAAGCGAATGCGTCGGAGTTTGAAATGAGAGCGTTAGCTTTCGCCCGGTTACGCGGGATGTGCGTCGAGAGAACCGATTAAATTTTGATAAAGATGAGCTGACGTGAAGTGGCCTCCCCTATGATGTGCCAACGAACGCAATCGCACGCCCTGCCCGCCAGCGTATGCGTTCAAATTTATGGCGGGGCAACTCAACGAACGAAAGATACTATGAAAACGCAGCTACGCATCCACCGCTGGATGCCGGCCCTCCCGGTCACGGCACTGTTGGCAGCCTGCCTGATGTCTGTTGGCGCCACCGCTCAAGCGGAGGAGAAAAAGCCGAACATCATGTTCATCATGGCGGATGACATCGGATGGATGCAGCCGGGTTGTTATCATCGAGGCTTGATGGTCGGGGAAACCCCCAATATCGACCGGCTTGCCAGCGAGGGCGGCCTCTTCATGCACTACTATGCCCAGCAAAGCTGCACGGCCGGGCGGACAGCGTTTTTCACCGGCATGAATCCCATGCGGGCTGGAATGCTGATGCCCCAGTTGCCAGGTGCGATTTCGTACCTGCGCCCCGGCACGCCAAGCCTGGCAAAGTTCCTTTTAGATCAGGGCTACAGCACCGGTGAGTTCGGCAAGAACCACCTCGGCGATCATCCCGATTCCCTGCCGACCGCGCATGGATTCCAGGAATTCTGGGGTTACCTCTACCACCTGGATGCGATGCAAGGGGTCAGCTTCCCCGACATCAACAAGAGTCCGACCGAGCAAGCCGTCGTGCCACCGATGAAGATGGTGCCGATCCCCGGTATTCCTGAAACGCCCGGCGCCATCACTCCCGAGGAAGGCGTTTGCATGGCCGCCCCGCGGCCAATTTTGTGGATGAAATCGTCCGATGGTACCGCGAAGAATCAGAGCGGCAAGGACGAAGGCCCGCTGACCCTCGAACGCTCGAAGACTATCGATGAGGAAATTTCCGCCAAGGTCGTGGACTGGCTCGATCGCCAAGATCCCGAGAAGACGGACAAGCCCTTCTTCTGCTGGTACAACCCGGCCCGTATGCACATCACCACGATGTTGTCGCCCAAGTATGAAGCCATGCTCGGCGTGAAGGGGGGCAAGGATTGGGGAATCAACGAAGTCGGCATGAAGCAGCTCGACGACAACATCGGTGTCGTCCTCAAAAAGCTCGAGGACATGGGTGAACTTGACAATACCATCATCGTCTTCACGACCGACAACGGCGCGGAAGTCATCACCTTCCCTGATGGAGGCACCACTCCATTCAAAGGCGGCAAGCTGACCACTTGGGAGGGCGGCATGCGTGCCCCCTGCGTCGTCCGCTGGCCCGGAAAGATTAAGCCGGGCACTATCTTCAAAGAAATCTTCGCCTCCCAAGACTGGCTGCCCACGCTCGTCGAAATCGCGGGCGGTGCCAAGGATAACGAACTCAATGAGCAAATCATGTCGGGCAAATATCCCGGCATCGTGAAGACCAAGCTCGATGGGTTCAATCAGACCGAATACCTGACGGGTGAGTCGAAAGAATCGGCTCGCGACACGTTCTTCTACTACACCGGCGCACAGCCCTCGGCCGTGCGATACAAGAACTGGAAGTTCTACTACACAATGGTCGGTGCCGGTGCGATGGATGGACTGATGGGGGCTCAAACCTACCACTGGACTCAGCTTGCCAATATCAAACGCGATCCGTTCGAGATCAGCGTCGGTGCCGATACGAAGTCGCTGATGAGTTACGCCGGAGCACTCGCAGCACCTAGCACTGCGTACGTCTACGACTGGAACCTGTTGCCGATCGGCCAACTTCTGTGGGAGAAGGAGCTGATGTCATATAAAAAGTTCCCGCCTCTGCAGATGGCAGCCAGCTACAACCTCGACCAGATCTTGGAGTCGTTGAAAAGCCAAAGTGGCTCCCGCTCGGACTGATCATTACCGATTGATCATTTGTCACGCGGGTCGCTTTTCGTGAGCGACCCGCGATTTTTGGTCTCGGGAATCAAACATCGGACTGCGTTGGAACCTAACGAGTCCGTGGCCCCGGGCGGTGATACGGGGGCTCTTGCAAACAACGTCACTTGGCCGCCGCCAGGTGCTTTGGCAGGAAGTAACGAAGGTTTCAGCACTCTTTTTAGGCGGGCCGGTTTCTCAGAGAGTCTTGGCACCATTGATTGCGCCGGCAGTGAAGAGACTCAGCACGAAAGGGATCGTCATGCAACGATTCACTATCATTCTTTTTGTCTTCGTCGCCGGATGTCGTGAGCAGCCAGATGCGCCGACAGCGGCAACTCCACAGGTGCAGCGGGTTGACGAGGTTGTGGGGACCGAGGGGCATTCTGCCAACGGACTTCAGCTTTCGGAAACAATCGTTGGTGGGGTTGTGCTCAAGCCAAATGTGGTCATCGATGGGAAGCTCTCGCTGCTTCTTCCTGAGGATTTCTCGGAGATGGATGAGGAGAGGCTGAAGCTCAAATATCCGAACGAGCTGCGACCAACGCTTGTGTTCACCAACGAATCAGCGGCAATCAACGTCGCCATTAATTACACGACGAAGCGGATGCGACGGAGTGAGATCGGCGCGTTCCATAAACAGATGGAAGGCACGTACCGCAAATTCCATCCGACGGCAACATGGTTCCATAGCGGTGTCGTCGACATCGACGGGCGCAACTGGATAAAACTAGATTTGCGCACCCCCGCGAGCGACACTGAAATACGTAACATCATGGTCGGGACATCGGTGAAGGGACGGCTGTTACTTGTATCTTTCAACGTCACCAAGCAACTGGAGGACCAGTGGCTTGAGGCAGCGGCGGCAATTATTCAGTCGCTTCGCGTCCGAGATTAGCCGAAGTGGATTGAATGCTGCATCTCGCGGCTCCGTCGCAATGCAGCGTTAGGATGCTAAGGTGTGGGGACTCTTGTAGGCGGAGCCAGTCGAATCTGACATCAGCGCGTGACGTCGCCATCCGGATGCATGAAAACGTTATCGCAACTTTACCGTTTTGATGCTGCGCAACGCTACGCGGCGTCTTTGCCTTGTTGGCGGATCAGGCGTTTCATTCGCTTCCGCTCCGCTTTGCTCATCGAGGACCAGTCGATGTTGTCGACGTCGACCGATTCGTCTTCCGCGGCATGATGTGATTCGGTGTGGTCGTCTTGTTCGTAGTCGTCGTGCTGCCAGTTGTCGTCTTGAGTCTCGTCCTCGTAAGTCTCATCGTCGCTTGAATCTTCTTCGGCCGCCGGCTTGGCCTTGCGGCTGAACCAGCCCTTGCTCTTGGCTGGTGCTACGTCCTCTTGAGTCTCATCGGTTTCGTCGTCGCTCGATTCTTCATCGGTCGCTGCAGGCTTTGCCTTGCGACCGAACCAACCCTTGCGTTTGGCGGGTGCTTCGTTGTCGTCGGCCGGTTCGTCATCGGAGTCCCCTGCCTCGTCCTCTGCGGCGGGCTTTGACTTGCGACCGAACCAACCCTTGCGTTTGGGATGTGCTTCGTCGTCGTCAGCTTCGCGGGCGACTTCACGCTCTTCGTCGTCGATTGGTTCGTCGGTCTCGTCGGCGGCTGGCTTTGGTTTACGACGGAACCAGCCTCGCTTGGCGGGCTGTTCTTCTTCGGGGTCCGGCTCCGGTTCTGCGGCGGCGGCTTTTTTACGCGATCGCGTTGGTTTGGGGGCTTCAGCTGGTTCGTCGAGCGCTTCGCGGTCGAGGTGTTTGCGGCCGAACCGCGGCAATCGCAGGCGTCCGTTTTGGCCATCGGTCTGGTTCAATCCGCGCACGTCGCGGTAGATCGACCGCAGGTAGGTGATCAGCGACAGGAAGACGGCGACCCGACCGATCAATGGTCCGGCACCGACGATCATCGCCGTCGCCAGCGGTCCGGTCTCGATGAAGTTCCAGCGGATCGGCAGTCGCGAGGCGACGGCGACCGAGCCGGTGACCAGCCAGAAAGCGGCGGCGGGGCTGTGCCGCATCTCGATCAACAGCCGCGCGGTCATCGCAAATCCGGCGACGCACAACAGCAGCCGCAACCAATCGCCGCCAGCCATCGGAGCCCGCCCTGCCAGCAGCGTATCGAGGATCGCACCGCACCAATCGAGGGTGCCTGCGATCGAATCGACACTTAATAGGACAAGCATCGCCATCACGGGACGCCAGATTCGATAGTGCCCGCGGTAATCGTCGGCCCGATGGCGGCGCAGTTGGTAGATCAGGAAACCGACGCCAGCCGAAAGGGCGAGCGAAATCGAACCAAACCAGCCGCCGAAGCTGGCCGGATTGTCCAGTCGCAGCGGCCGGGAGAGTTCGGGGTACTGGTACAGCGGTGCCCAGTTCATGCTCAGGTAATGGCCGGCGATCAGCAGGCACGCCGCCAGCAGTGCGAACGATTGGACAGCTAACAGCGACCGCCGTCGGACGGGGACCAGTTCGAACCACCGCGCACGCAATCGGCGTTGGACCCGGGCGCCATAAGCTGCCGGGGCCGGGCGCGATGCGTCGCGTCGAGCTTTCGTTTGCCCGCGGGTTGATTCGGCTGCGGGATCCATCGAAAGGATCTGCGCTGAAATCAGCCGGCGTCGGCGGCTCTGGAGGGTTCGGCGATCGTGACTCATGGGCCCGCTGGGAGTGGGGTTGGGTAGACACTGGCAGGGGCAGGATGGAGCCCCGGCCGATGTCCCGACCCGCGAGAGTAGCGAAAACGGCAGGTCGGAGCCAACATCACCCTGAAACGTTCCCGTTTTGGAAAATCCTGTTTTGCCAAACGACGAACAAAACCTACGCTTGGTTAGTCCCCGTTCCGCCGCCTGTCACACGCTATCGAGCCCCGTATTCCCTCATGATCGATACAACCCCGACCTCTCCCACCGGGCAATCCACCGCAGAACCGCGCCAAGTTGACGCTGTGGAAGGGTTTGAAAGAATATCAACGCTGCTGGGGGATCTGAATCGATTACCTTCGGGGACTGTCGCCAACCGCAGCGAATACGACGCCGACGGATCGCACGAGAACCAATTGCTATCGGTTCGCTTGGGTGTCGCGACTTCGTTGTTCTACTCATTGCGTTGCAAGCATCGCCAAACCGCCGACCACAGTTTGCGGGTCGCTTTGGGATGTTCGGTCTGGGCCGATCGGCTGCAATTGCCGACGGAGCTGCGGGATCGGCTGGAAGTGGCCGCGTTGTTGCACGACATCGGCAACATCGCCACGCCCGATCGCGTGCTCAAAAAGCCGGGGCATCTGACCGCCGATGAGCGATTGATCATGGATCAGGCACCCGACGTGGCCTGTGAGATCTTGCGAGGTTGTTGCAATGACGACAGTTTGTTGAACATCTTGCGATACAGCCGGAATTGGTACAAAGCGGGAAACGATAGCGATCAAATCCAGGGCGATGATTTGCCGTTGGGGGCGCGAATGTTGGCGATCGTGGAGTCGTTTGATTCGATGACGACCGATCAGGTTTATCGGCGTGCCTTCAGTCAAGAGCGAGCCGTCGCCGAGCTGTTTCAGTGTGCGGGGACTCAGTTCGATCCCGATCTCGTCCGCGATTATGCCGTTCTGTTAGAGAATCGCCCGGAATTGATGTACGCCACCGCGGCGCGACGTTGGTTGCAAGAACTGCAGGGTGAATTCTCCAACCGTTTTTGGTCGTCGTCGCCATCGAGCTCCAGCGGAACGACGGGTGAACGCCAAACCGGACAATTGCTGTTCCACCAGCATCTGCTCGATACGATGTGCGATGGAGTCGTTGCGATCGACGGCGAAGGCGTGATCACTCATTGGAACTATGCATTTGAGCGGATGACCAATATCGCCGCCGACGCGATGATTGGCCAGGCTTGGTCCGATTCCTTGGTTGGTTGGGAGGACACTCGCGCGCCGTCGGGCGACTCGGTGGGTTTGAGTAGTTGTCTGAGAAGTGGTGCCCAGTCGCGGCGTCGGATGCGGATGGTCTTGCCCGAAGGAAAAGAGACGCCCGTCAAAGTGAATTTTATTCCGATCCTTGCCGCCGAGAATCGCGTGCAGGGAGCGTTGGCGATCGTCAACGATATCTCTCAAGAGGAATCGCTGGAACAGAAGGTCCAGTCGCTGCACGTCAAAGCGACTCGCGATGGGCTGACCGGTGTGGCGAATCGAGCTGAGTTTGATCGCGCGCTCGGCGACGTGGTCGAATTTGCCGCCGAGGGCAAGGGGCCGGCGAGTTTGATTCTGTGTGACATCGATCGATTCAAATCGGTCAACGATACCTTCGGCCATCAGGCTGGCGACGAGGCGCTGATTAGCTTTGCCGAAGTTTTGGCTCGCCACAGTCGCGATGGCGATTTGGTCGCCCGCTATGGTGGCGAAGAATTTGTGCTGCTGTGTCCGGGTTGCGACAACGCGACGGCGGCCAAGCGTGCCGAAACAATCCGTAGCGATCTAGAACGCATTTCTCAACCCGCGTTAAACAACAAATGTATCACTGCTAGTTTTGGTGTTACCGAATATCAATCGGGCGACACCGAATCGACGGTCGTCGCGCGGGCCGATCGGGCGTTGTACAAGGCGAAAGAGAACGGCCGCAATCGTGTCGTTCAGCTCGGTTCGGGACTGCGTGAACCGGTCGATACGATGTCGGACAGTTCGAAGGGCTGGTTCCACTGGCTGCTGACCCCATCGAAATCGAATCAAGTGGTGGCCGAATTGGTGACGCGTGCACCGGTCGAGATGGTGATTGAAAAGTTGCGTGGCTTTATCGCCGATCACAACGCGGAAATTCTCAAGGTTCAGGACAAGCGGTTGGAATTGCGGCTGGATGTCCGTTCATCGATTCATGGTCGGCGCAGTGCCGATGGCGTCTCCGCGTTCCATCTGTTGATCGATCTCGATGAGCGGAATGTCGAAACAGGGCTGCATGGCGAACACTCGTCGTTGATGGAGACCGTGATCGATGCCAGCGTGAGCCCTTGGCGCAGTCGGGATCGCCGCAATCGCGAGGTCAAAGGGGCCTGTCGCAATGTGATTGCCAGCCTGAAAAGTTATCTGATGGCCGATTACGTCAAACAACCGTAAGCTTGGCGGTTGTGGGGCCAGCGATGCCGCTGGCGGCGGGGCTCCGGCCCCCTGTGGTTCCGAACGCTTGCAGGCCCCTTGTCGCGGCCGACGGCTACTCTTATCGTGCCTAAATAGGGTGCTGCGACAGCAGCCCCGCGACCCCACGCAAACCCTGGCACTTGATAAACGGAGAGACATCATGGCTTACGAATTGCCTGCACTTCCTTATGCTCACGACGCATTGGAACCACACATCGATGCGCGCACGATGGAAATCCACCACGGGAAACACCATCAGGCTTACATCACCAAAGTCAACGACGCGATCGCCGGTACCGATCTGGAAAGCAAGTCGATCGAAGATCTGATCTCCGATCTCTCGGCAGTTCCCGCCGACAAGCTGGGTGCGGTTCGCAACAACGGCGGTGGACACGCGAATCACTCGTTGTTCTGGACCGTGATGGGCCCTGGATGTGGCGGTGCTCCCAGCGGCGACCTGGCGGCTGCGATCGACAGCGACCTGGGCGGATTGGAAGCATTCAAGGCAGCGTTTGCCAACGCCGGAGCGACTCGCTTTGGTAGCGGTTGGGCTTGGTTGTACGTCAGCGAAGGAAAGCTGAAAGTTGGCAGCACCGCCAACCAAGACAATCCTTTGATGGGCGAAGCCGTTGCCGGTATCGGTGGCACGCCGCTTCTCGGCTTGGACGTTTGGGAACACGCCTACTACCTGAACTACCAAAACCGTCGCCCCGACTACATCAACGCCTTCTGGGAAGTTGTTAACTGGAGCGCTGTTGCCGATCGTTTTGCAGCTGCCAAATAAGCTGCTTCGGATCGCTGGGATACAGATCGACTCCCCGAGCGAAGTTTCGCTTGGGGCATGATCGATAAACGACAAAAGCCGGCTCGCGTTTGCGTCCGGCTTTTTTTGTGCGCTGGTTGGGCGGTTGGTCTATTTGCCGCGAGCGACGCTGATGATCCGCTTGTGACCGGACAGATCTTTGATCACGCGGACGTCTTCAGCCGCGTCGACGTGGGCCAGATGTTCGGTCACGCTGTCGGCGATCATTGGGCTGAGTTCGAAGATCAATCGGCCGCCGGGCTTCAGTCGAGGCAACGCTTCGTCGATCAGGCGGACGATCGTTTCGGTCCCGTCGGGGCCGCCGACCAATGCCTGTCGCGGCTCAAAATCGCGGACCGATTTGTCCAGCTCGGCGTATTCGGCTTCGCTGACATAAGGCGGGTTGCTGCAGATCATGTCCAGCGGTTGTGTGGCGGGAAGCTTTGCCAACAGATCGCTTTCGATAAAATCGATCCGGTCTTGGACCTTGTGATCGGCTGCGTTCAGTTCGGCAATCCGCAGCGCTGCCGGCGAGATATCGATCGCCGACACGTGAGCGTTGGGCAGGTTCTTGGCCAGGCAGATCGCGATGATTCCGCTGCCGGTGCCGATATCGGCGATCTGCAGTTTGTCGTTGGTCTGGCCAAGTCGTTTGAATTCGTCCAACGCCTCGATCACCAGGTGTTCGGTCTCGGGGCGAGGGATCAGCGTATCTTCGCTCACGCGGAACGACAGCGAATAGAACTCTTTGCGTCCTAGCAGTTGCGAAACGGGCGTCCCTTCGCCGCGGCGGCGGACCAGTTCGCGAAACGCGGTCCGCACCGCCTCATCGGGTTCCTCGTTAAAGGCGGTGTAGAGTTCGATCCGTTGGCAACCGCGGGCTTCGGCAAGCAGAAGTTCGGCATCCAGGCGGGGCGAATCCGAGCCCGATTTGCCGAAGTACTCCGTCGTCCATTCCAGCAGTTTCAGGATGGTCCACTTCTCGGCTTGTTCGGCACTCATGTTCCTGGTTCCTCGTTTGATTCGGCGATTTAGACCTCGCCCATGTCGCCCCGCAGCTGGTCGCGATCGTATTCGATCATCGCATCGGTGACCGGTTGCAGGTCGCCCGCGATGATCTGATCCAGCTTGTACAGGGTCAGGTTGATGCGGTGGTCGCTGAGTCGGTTTTGGGGGAAGTTGTAGGTTCGGATCCGCTGGCTGCGGTCTCCCGATCCGATCAGGCTCTTCCGCGTGTCGGCTCGCCTGGCCAGTTCCTCTTCTCGCTTCTGTTCGTAGATCCGCGTCTTCAATACGCGCAGCGCCTTGGCCAAGTTCTTGTGCTGGCTCTTTTCGTCCTGGCACTGAACGACGATTCCGGTGTCGTGGTGCGTCAGTCGGATCGCTGATTCGGTCTTGTTGACGTGCTGGCCACCGGGGCCCGATGCGCAGAACTTGTCGATTCGGTAGTCTTCGGATTTCAGAGTGACTTCGACATCCTCGGGCTCGGGCATCACCGCGACGGTGGCGGCGGAGGTGTGGACGCGGCCTTGAGTTTCGGTCTCGGGGACGCGTTGCACGCGGTGCCCTCCCGATTCGTATTGCAAGTCGCGGAAGACGCTTTCGCCTTCGAAAGCCAACGTGATCTCTTTGAACCCGCCCAGCTCAGTCGCGCTCGAATCGAGGATCTCGGTTTTCCAACCGACGCGTTCGGCGTGTTTGCGGTACATCTCGAACAGATCGCGAGCGAACAGCGCCGCTTCGTCGCCGCCGGTCCCCGATCGGATTTCCATCACGCAGCGTGTCCGGTGGCTGTCTTCACCGCCGACGGTCATCGTCAACAATTCATCCCACAGCGATTCCCGTTTCTTGCGCAGGCTGTCGGCTTCCTCTTCGGCCATCTCCCGTTCGTCGGGATCGTCGGTCTCTTCGATGATCTCTTTGCAGCCGCGGATCTCATCGGTCAGCTTCTTGAACGTGCGGAACTTGTTGGCCATCTTGGCCAGTCCGCCATGTTCGCGAGCGACGGCCGACATCAGCGTCCCGTCGGACTGAACCGCCGGGTCGGACATCTGGCGTTCGAGGTCGAGGAACCGTTTCAGCTTTTCGTCTAGCGTGTCGCGAATGGAAGTCATGGTATTGGTCGCTGGGCACGCAGCCGGCGTGCCGATGAACTTCTGTAAGACGCGCCGGCTGCGCGCCTTATAAGCATAAAAACAGCCATCGCGTTAACACGCGACGGCTGGATGTTGGTCGTTCCGATTCGGTAGCTATTTCTTCTTCTTGGCCTTGGCCAGGCTGGCGTAGCTGCCGGCAGCGAACTTCTTCTGGAACTTATCGATCCGACCCGCGGTATCAACAAATTTCAGCTTGCCCGTGTAGAAAGGGTGACACATGTTGCAAATGTCGATCTTCAGTTCGGGCTGAACGCTGCGTGTTGTAAACGTGTTACCGCAACCACAAGTGACTTCGGTGGCTTGGTAATTAGGGTGGATTCCCTCTTTCATCGTTTTGGCTCCGGTATCGGCGACAGAGATTGGCTTTGTACAATCTCGGATCGGGCTTTGATTTAAAATTGGATCTGTTGGCAGGTGCCGCACAGTTTGCTGGATGTCCGAATCACGAATCGTATGCGATACCTGGGTGTTTGGGCAAGCCCTGATCGTTTCACAGGTTATCGCGAGCTGCGATTTAAGACGCGATTTTTTGCGGCGGTCTCCCCCGCAAGTGGGGTGATTCTTTGCTGTGGCAGCCGGTCTCCGATGATTTCTTCGTTGGTTTTACCACTTCGGCTTCAGCCGCAATCGGGAATTCGGCAGCTTTGCCGGGCGTCTTGCCGTCCCAGCATCCCAATCCTCCCGTGATCCCCGCAACTTTTGGAATTCGCCCGGTGCTGGCGTCACCGCGCGGGCGCATCGCTTAGCGATTTGAGGGGGGGATGCCGAGTGGCAGTCGCCGCATCGGTTACGGTTCGAAGGGGTTTTCGGCGTGGAGGGCGGCTTCCCAATCATTTAGATAGGCCTGGTCGGCGGAGCTGAGCTTTTTCACCGGAACGGTCACTTCTCGCCCGTCGGTTCGCTTCAACACCGCGCCACCATTTTCGACTCGCAACAGATTGGCTTCGATCTTGAATCGCCCCGTGGCGTCGGACCACGTTCGAACGGGACTGGTCCCCTCGGCTGTCATCGGTGCGTCGGGTGCCGAAGCGGGTTCGTTTGGTTGCGGTAATTGCTCGGGAGCCAGTTGGATGTTGCGGCGTTTGACAGTGACCTTCCGCGAGCTGCCGGCACGCCGGCGAACGACCACGCTTTTGTCAGCGTTCAACGAGACGATCTCTCCGGGGAACCAGAAGGATCCGTGCTCTTGGAACTGGACGATCTGGCCGACATACAACGGCGTCAACGCATCGACTTCGCGGTCGGTCGACTTCACCGTCCCAAATCCGCGGTAGGCCTTCTTCAGATCTTGGACCACCTTGTAATCGGGCGCCCATCGCATCAAGGCGCTCTGAGCTGCGGAGCGCAGTTTTTTGTCCTCGTGCTCGATGTGAGCCTCGATCGCCGCGGCGACCTTCGGGCTGGGATCCGCCACGCTCTTCTTCGCCAACGCTTCTAGCTGAGCCTGGATTCTTTTATCATCTCCCGACCGGAGATCGGCGATCGCTGCCGCCAACTCCTCTTCGGTCAGCGGTCGCTCCGCCTCTTCCTTGGCTTGCTTCGCCGCCATCGCCCGCTCTTCGGCGATTCGCTTGGCTTCCGCCTCCATGCGATCGAGCGCTTCGCTGGAGATGCGATCATATTTCACATGGATCGGAACGGTCACGGTCGTGTTGCCGTCGTTGACGGTCAACGTGTACTGGATGTCGATGGCATCGGGCAGAGCCGTGCTTCGGTCGAACGTCCAGGAGCCGGAGCCGGTCATTTCATAGGTCTGTTTCTTGTCGTTGACGGGCATCGTCAACTGATACGACTTGCTGATCTGCACTCGCCCATCCTGCTGGCCAGTGATTGCATATTTTGTGACCTCCCCCGCTGCACGCACGTCCTTGGGACCGCTGTCGCCGCGGCCAAAAGGATCCAACGGCCCGAAGCGTCCTCCCATTCGACCACTCGGTTCGTTTTTGGTGATCGACACGCCCGAGTCGTTCGTCCACGCCTGCGTCTCCTCTTCGGGGAGCGTCTCGAATGGCATCAGCGATACGTTCCCCAGCAGGTAGGGCAGTTGGGAATCGCCGGTCATCGCCAAGACCTCGCCGCGTGACGAAAGCGTGATCTGGTTTGTGGTCGTCACCTTGCCAGCAAAGGTTGGGCGGGAGAAAGGGCGAGGAATTGATGGCGGTCCAAGCCGGCGGCCAAAGGGAACCTGGCGTCCTTTGAATTTCTTCGATTCCGACAGCCCGCCATGGTAGGTCAACCGAAGCTGGTCATCCTTCGCTGCGTTGACTGTATATTTCGTCACGCCCTTGTAGGTGATCGTTTCATCGTCGCCATCGACGACGATTTCGAAGCGATAGGCAAAACGCGAACCCGGCTCGGGAGCATACCGTAGTGGTTCGGCCGAGAGATTTTCAGGAGTGGCCGCTGCGATCGTAGCACAGCCCACCAACGCAATCGAAATCTTCAGCAACATCGAACAACCTCCGCCTGGTCGGACAAATCCATGAAAGACATGAATTCTCCAGGGTGGAGGTTCGCGACGCAAGCAAAGTTCTCTACGAATTCACTTTACCACCATCTGCCGCCACGACGACGCTCGTCTTCGTCGTGGCAGGCATTTGAGCGACTGGTGGCTCTGTTACAGCGAAGCAAAGGCGGCTTCGATCAGTTCTTCCTGCTCCAGTTTGTGCGTTCGCATCGATCCTGTCGAAGGGCTGGCCGATTCGACGCGGCTGACGCAATGCAGGTTGAAGCGTTCGGCTAATTGATCGCCATAGTTCAGCTTCAAATATGGCCAAGCACCCATGTTTTTCGGCTCTTCTTGAACCCAGAAGATGTCGTTCCCGGCCGCGTAGCCGCCAAAGGCGCTCATCAGTTCATGCGTCTTCAGTGGGTACAGTTGCTCGATCCGCAAGATCGCAACATCCTCGAGGCCACGTTGCTTGCGAGCTTCCAAGAGGTCGTAGTAGACCTTGCCGGTGCACAACAGGATCCGCCGGGCGTTGTCGGGGGAGACCTGCGTGTCGGGCAAGATCTTGCGGAACTGTCGAGCTTCCAGGTCTTTCAAATCGGAGACAACCAACGGATGCCGCAGCAAGCTCTTCGGCGTCAGACAGATCAGCGGTTTCCGCCAACGACGCAGGACCTGGCGTCGCAACAAGTGGAAGTACTGTGCCGGAGTGGTCGGCTGGCAGATCTGGATGTTGTGCTCTGCCGCCATCGCCAGGAAGCGTTCGACGCGCGACGAACAGTGCTCGGGCCCTTGCCCTTCAAAGCCGTGTGGCAATAACATCACCAATCCGCTCAAGCGATTCCACTTGTCTTCGGCGCTGGCGATGAACTGGTCGACGATCACTTGGGCACAGTTCCAGAAGTCGCCAAACTGAGCTTCCCAAGCACACAGGCCCTCGGGACAGTCGAGGCTGTAACCGTACTCAAAACCTAGAACGCCAGCTTCGGACAGCGGGCTGTTGGCGATCTCGAACTTCGCTTGGTCGGGAGCCAGATGTTCCAGCGGAGTGTAAATCGAACCGCTCTCTTCATCGTGCAGCACCGCGTGCCGCTGGCTGAACGTCCCGCGTTCGCTGTCCTGGCCGGTCAAACGAATGCGACGCCCTTCGGTCAATAGCGTTGCGAAAGCCAACGCTTCGCCGGTGGCCCAGTCGACCGGCAGCTTACCGGCAGCCATCTCGCGACGCTGTTCGTACGGCCGCTTCAGTTTGCGATGGAGATTAAATTCTTGCGGGATCGTGGTCAGCGTTTCCAGCAGCTCCGAGAGCCGCTTTTTGTCGACGCCGGTGACCACGGTATCGTTTTCGGGTTCGGGGCCGCCGACGTATTCCGACCACGATCCGCCGAGCGATTGCACATCGGGAACAAACGGAACGGTCCGGGTCGCTTCGAATTCACGCTCCAGTTTGTCCTGCCGCTTGCGATGCAGTTCCTTCGCCTCTTCGTCGGTCATCTGGCCCAGCTTCAGCAATCGCTTGCGGTAGCTCTTGCGAACACTCTGCCGCGCATCGATCTCGCGATACATCTCCGGCTGCGTGAACCGTGGCTCATCGCCTTCGTTGTGCCCCCAACGACGGTAGGCGTACATATCGATCACGACGTCGCTGTGGAATTCGCGACGGAAATCCATCGCCAAGTTGACGACTTGAGCTACCGCTTCGGGATCTTCGCCATTGACGTGGAAGATCGGGATTTGCAGCATCTTGGCGATGTCGGTCGCGTAGGTCGTGCTGCGTCCTTCGCGCGGTTCGGTCGTGAAACCGACCTGATTGTTGATCACTACGTGCAGCGTACCGCCGGTGTGGTAGGCCTTCAACTGGCTCAGGTTCAGCGTCTCTTGCACGACACCTTCGCCCGCGAACGCCGCGTCGCCGTGGATCAAGATCGTGACCACGTCCTGTCGCTTCGAATCGCCATAGCGATCCTGCTTGCAACGCGTCCGTCCCAGTGCGACCGGATTCACGTATTCCAGATGGCTCGGGTTGAAGCACAACGAGATGTGCATCTTGTCGCCCGAAGCGGTCTTCCAATCGCTGCTGTATCCCAGGTGGTACCGCACGTCGCCGCCGCCGCGATGCAATTGCGGATCGGGATCGTCGAACGACCAGAAAATATTGAGCGCTCGTTTCTTGAAGATGTTCGCCAGGACGTTCAACCGTCCGCGGTGAGCCATCGCCATGACCACTTCTTTCACGTTGTGCTGGCCACATTTTTCCAAGGCGAGATCCAACAACGGGATCAAGCTCTCGGCTCCTTCCAACGAGAAGGTCTTGGCGCCGACGAACTTGCGGCGAACGAACTCTTCGAAAATCGTCGCGTCGGCCAATCGCGAGTAGATCCGGCGTTGGACCTCGTGCGACAGCGGCATCCGATTCTCGCCGACTTCCATGCGACGCTGCAACCAATCGCGGATGTTGCGATTGTCGATGTGCATGAACTGGGCGCCGATGTTGCGGCAGTAGGTGTTCCGCAGTTGTTGCAGCACGTCGTTGAGCGTCCGCCCCTGGACATTCTCCAGAGCGCTCGAATCGAAGGGCCGCGACAGATCGTCTTCGGTCAGCCCGTAGGATTCGACATTCAGTTCGGGGCATCCCTTTTGGGCCATCCCCAGAGGGTCGACTTGAGCGACCAAGTGACCGCGGACCCGGTATTCGCGGACCAGTTGGTCGACTTGGTCCTGCATCCGCGCCAACCACAGCGCGTGCTCGGTCACGTTGCCTAACGCTTGCCCATCGGGGCTGCCGTTCCCTTGGACCGCCGCGGCCGCCGCTTCGCTCAACTTGGCCGTTGTCTCATCGGTCGCCACGAGGAACTGCTCGAAATACTGTCGCCAACCGGGCGACACGCTTTCGGGGTCCTTGACATATTGAACGTATAGGTCGTCGATGTAGCCCAGGCTATATGTGTTCATCGTTGTTCGTTGCCGCTTGTGTTACTGCCAGCGAGGCATCTGGATGCAAGTAAGAAAGGTCACTGGCCAGATAGGTGTTCGCAGGATCGCGCACCCGCCAGCAGCAAGAGTCGAGGGATGGCATGCCGACACCACAAAGAAGATCGCGTTCCAAGGGTGCTCTAACCGCATCGGGAACACCGATACGACGGTGGTTACTTCGCGTGGTGGAGAATGACAACATTGCGTTATTCAATGCGAAAAGGTGCCACTGGTTTAGCCGCACGAAGTTTCAGGCAGGATTCTGCAGATTCGTCCTTCAATCTGCATGATGTTGCAGATCCATCCTTCGATCTGCGTTGAGAACTCAATCATAGCAACTTGGGGCAAGCTGGCTATGGCATTTTGCACGCTCCTTGAGCGAAATTTCCAACTCGCCCGACAGCCAACTAACGATCTCCGTGGGACTCCATAGATTGATACACTGAAGGGATCGATATCATTTGAAAATTCCGCGTGCGAGGCAGGTCATGAAACTGATCCATCACGGTGGTCACTTAGGGGTTACGGGGTCGTGTCACCAATTGTGGACCGACGACGAGCATAGTCTGCTGGTCGATTGCGGCACCTTTCAAGGCGACGACGCACGCGATCATCCCAACCCAGAGATCAAGTTCTCGCTGCGTGGGATCGAGTCGCTGCTGCTGACCCACGTCCACATCGACCACTGTGGGCGGATACCGCATCTGATCGCCGCCGGGTTCGAACAACCGATCTATTGCAGCGGGCCGACGGCGCGGCTGCTGCCGTTGGTGATGCAGGACGCGCTGAAGATCGGCTTCACGCGGAACCAGCGGCTGATCGATAAATTCAACGACAAGATCGCCAAGCTGCTGCAACCGCTTCCCTATCACCAGTGGCATCCGATCCAAGGCGGCTGCAAGCTGCGGCTCCGCCCCGCCGGGCACGTCCTGGGTTCGACGATCTTCGAAGTCGAATTGCCCAACGGCCAGATGGCGGTCTTTTCCGGCGACCTGGGTCCGCGGCACGCGCCGCTATTGACGGAGTTTTCCTCGCCCGAGCGGGCCGACCTGCTGGTCATGGAGAGCACCTACGGCAACCGCATCCACGAGGGAAGGGCCGACCGACAGTCGCGGCTGGAGGCCGTCTTGCGGAAAACGCTCGACGACAAAGGAGTCACAATCATCCCGGCCTTCAGCCTCGGCCGAACGCAGGACATCCTGTTCGAAATGAACGGGATCTTTGAAGCGATCCAGAAACAACAGGGCCGCAGTCTAATGAAGCAGGTCGATGTGATCGTCGACTCGCCGCTGGCCAGCCGGTTCACGCAGATCTACGACGACTTGCAGGAGTTCTGGTCGGCGGAGGCTCAAGGCGTGCTCAAGACCGACGACCAACCGCTGGTCTTCGAAAACCTGACCACCGTCGGCGATCATCAAGAACACCTCGCGACGCTCGACCAACTGGTCAAACACAAACTGCCCGCGGTCGTCGTCGCGGGCAGCGGGATGTGCACCGGCGGCCGGGTGATGAATTATCTGCGGCGATTGATCGGCGAACCGACCACCGACATCGTCTTCTGCGGCTACCAGGCGCGTGGCACTCCGGGCAGCTACATTCAACGCGGCAGCGACTGGGTGCGGCTGGACGGTCGCAAATACCAGATCCGTGCGGATGTGCATCAACTGAGCGGCTACTCGGCCCACGCCGACCAACGCGACCTGCTGCGGTTCGTCGCTGGCTTCACCGAAAAACCGTACCGGATCCGTCTGGTCCACGGGGAGTATCACGTTCGCAAAGCGCTGGAAGCCGAATTGGACCAGCGCGGTTATCATGTTGATTAACGCGTGCCAGCAGCGTCAGTTAGATAGGAAGCAAAGTGCTGCCGCGATACAATCAGAAACGCTGCTGCGCAAGCGCGTTCCGCAAATCTACGATTCGAAATAAGGATACCACTGTGAATCGCACAACTCTTTTGTTGATGGGTCTTGTCGCCCTGACGGCCATTTGTGCGCCCCACACGTTTGGCGAGGGCCCCATGAAAGTTACGGAAATCGAAGGAATCAGCGAATATGAACTCGACAATGGATGCAAGATCCTCTTGTTTCCCGATCCGTCGAAACCTGTCGTAACGGTGAACGTGACGATCTTCGTCGGTTCGCGGCACGAAGGCTACGGTGAAGCCGGGATGGCTCACCTGTTGGAACATATGCTGTTTAAAGGAACGCCGTCGCATCCCGAGATCCCCAAACTGCTGCAAGACCACGGCGCCCGCTTCAACGGCACCACCTGGACCGATCGCACAAATTACTACGAAACGCTCCCCGCCAGCGACGAGAACCTCGAGTTCGCGCTCCGCTTGGAAGCCGATCGCTTGGTCAACAGCACGATCAAGGGAGAGGATCTGGCCAGCGAGATGTCGGTCGTCCGCAGCGAGTTCGAGAGTGGTGAGAACGATCCCAGCCGGATTCTGATGCAACGCATGCAATCCGCCGCCTACGAATGGCACAACTACGGCAAGAGCACGATCGGTAACCGCAGCGATATCGAACGTGTGCCAGTTGTCAACCTTCGCCGCTTCTACAAGAAGTATTACCGTCCCGACAACGTCCTGGTCACCGTCGCCGGACAATTTGATCCCGAAAAGGCGCTCGAGTACCTGCAAAAGTACTTCGGTTCGCTCGAAACACCCGACACTCCAATCGATCGCACCTACACCGTCGAACCGCCACAAGATGGTGAGCGAACCGTTGTCCTGCGCCGCGTCGGCGATGTCCAATGGGTCGGTGCCGCTTATCACATCCCGGCCGGCAGCCACGAAGAATACGCAGCGGCTAAAGTCCTGTCGTACGTCTTGGGAGATGAACCGAGCGGAAGGCTTTACAAATCGCTTGTCGAAACCGAAAAGGCGAGTAACGTCTATGCGTTTGGTTTCGGTTTCCACGATCCAGGCCTGACGTTGGCGTTGGCCGAAGTTCCCAAAGACAAAGACATCGAAGTCGCTCGCCAACAGTTGCTGTTGACGATGGAGCACGGTTTTGAAGAGAAACCAGTGACCGAAGAAGAGGTCGAACGGGCGCGTCAACAATTGCTGAAGAGTCGCGAATTGGAAGCTGCCGATTCGGATCGCTTGGCCGTTTCGCTCTCTAACTGGGCCGCTCAGGGCGACTGGCGATTGTACTTCCTGTTCCGTGATCGTTTGGAAGCGCTGACCGCAGCGGATGTCCAAGCCGTGGCCGAGAAGTACCTGACTCGCAACAACCGCACCACCGGGCTGTTCATTCCAACCGACGAAGCTCAACGGATCACGATCCCCGAAGCTCCCGATTTGAACGCTTTGCTGGCCGATTACAAAGGCCGCGAATCGATCCAAGCGGGCGAAGCCTTCGACACCTCGCCGCTGGCGATTGACCAACGGACCGAGCGCGGCCAATTGACTGACACGGTCGAGTACTCGTTCCTGCCGAAGAAGACGCGTGGTGCATCGGTCAATCTGATGCTGACCCTGCGTTATGGCACTCCAGAAAGCCTGCAGCCACGCGTGATCGCCGCCGACGTGTTGCCGCAATTGATGGCTCGTGGAACCGAATCGTTGGACTACCAACAGTACCAAGACAAGGTCGGCAAACTGCGGGCTCAGATCAGCCTCAGCGGCACCACCGGTCTGCTGCAGGTGAGCGTCAAGACGAACCGCGAGCAATTGCCCGAGGTTCTGGAGCTGTTGACCGAAGTGATCCGCAAACCGCGACTGGATGCCGAAGAATTGGACGTGCTCAAACGTCAAACGATCACCGGATTGGAGAGCCAGTTGAGCGAACCGCAAGCCTTGGCGCCGATCTCCACGCGTCGGGCGCTGTCGCCGTATCCGAAGACCGATGTCCGCTACCGTCCGACGATCGAAGAAGAGATCGCGATGTACAAGGACCTGAAGATCGATCAGGTGCGCGAACTGTACAACGATTTTGTCAGCAGCCAATCGACCGAACTGGCGGTTGTCGGCGACTTTGATCCCGAGCTGATCAAATCGAAACTGAAGCCGGCGTTGGAAGGCTGGAAGTCGGATCATCCGTATGTCCGCATCGACCGACCTGCCCACCCCGATCTGCCGGGCGAAGTCAAAACGATCAACACGCCCGACAAGGCCAACGCGGTCTATTACGCGGGTCAGCAGTATGTGATGAGCGACACCGATCCCGATTACGCCGCGATGGTGATGGGCAACTACGTCCTCGGTGCCGGTGCGTTGTCGAGCCGCTTGGGCGATCGCGTACGGCAACAGGAAGGACTCAGTTACGGCATCCGATCGGGTTTCAGCGTGAGCACCAAAGATGACCGCGGCGAGTTCACGATCTTTGCGATCACGAACCCCAACAACAAGGACAAGTTGATGACGGTGATCCGCGAAGAGATCGACAAGATCCTTGCCGACGGAATCACCGACGAAGAATTGGCGAAAGCCAAAGAAGGGTATCTGCAACGCGAATCGGTCCGTCGCAGCGACGACAGCTACATCGCGTCGCAACTGGTCTTAAATATGTTCACCGATCGGACGATGGCCTTCACCGACCAGCAGGAGAAGAAGATCGCTGCGGTCACGAAGGACCAGGTCAACGCCGCCTTGAAGAAGTACATCGATCCGGAACGTTTGATCATCTCGGTCGCCGGCGATTTCAAGGCGAAAGAGTAGCAGCAAACTCAAACCGCAATCCCGCGAAACGACGCAACATCCAGCGTGGGCGAAAGCCCACGTTGGAGCGTTCCATAGTGTGCATTAGCCGCGAAGCCGGCGGCAGCATCTAGTCGTGGGCATCAGCCCACGAATCGAGAGCGTTCAAGAACGCGCATCAGCCGCGAAGCGGCGGCAGCGTTCGATTGCTATCGCCGCTTCGCCGCTGAACGTATCGATGCACACTGAAATCTGCGGGCTCACGCCCGCAGCTAAACGCTACCGCCGTTTCACGGCTGGGGAATTCCACAACGAATCTCGCGTGATCCTTGCGGCCCTCGTCCCGGAAAACGGCTCACTGTGGTGCCCCCGCTGGCATCGGCAGGCCCAACTGAAACGCCAGCTCTAACATCAGGCGTTCGACCGGATTCATCGTCTCCCGCTCGGCGAGCACTTTCCGAGCCAGCGCGGGATCGTCGGTGATCAAGTTATCGACGCCGCGGCTGATCATCGCCGACATCGTCTTGCCATCGTTGACGGTCCACACGGAAACCGTCTTCCCCGCGCGATGAGCCACGTTGATGAACGACTGCGTCGCCAGCGACGTGTTGACGGCCAAGAAGTCGACGTTGGCGCGAGTCAGATCGCTGACAGCCACCGCGGTCAACAGTCCGCAGATCCAATCCGGACGTAGCTTCTTCAGTTTGGCGATCCCTTTGGCATCCAGCGACATGATCACGATCTGATCTTCCATCTCGAACCGCTCAACCAAATCGACGACTCGCTGCTCCAGTCGATCGGTGTGGCCGTAATACTTTAGTTCGATGTTCACGCCAACCTTGTCCTTGCACAACGCCAGCACCTCCTCCAGGGTCGGCATCCGCTCGGACGTGTAGTCGGCGGAGAAGTAGCCGCCGATGTCGATGCTACGCAGCTCTTCCGCTGTCGCGTTCCAGATCTTGACCGGATTGCCCGCCACCTTTTTCAGATCCGAATCGTGCGCCACGACGACGACTCCGTCGCTCGATTCCTGCACATCGATCTCGACCCAATCGGCACCATCGTCGATCGCTCGGCGAAACGCAGCCATCGTGTTTTCGGGTGAATGCGTCGCGCCGCCGCGATGCGCGGTGATCTGCACTCGATCCTCGATCGAAATCGATTCGAGCGTCAGCACGCCCAACACCGCAGCGACCAGGCCGCCTATCACAACTGCCGAAACGATCCGTCCGCCTGTCAATCGGATGCCGTTCCACTGGCCCCACGTCGGCATCTCTACCAACCGCTGGCCGGGCTCATCGACGTGCCGCAAGTACAGCATCCCCAACAGCGACGCGCACGAAGCGTTGGCGATCAGGCTGGCGATGAAATTTGCGATGGTCAGAACGACTAACAACATCCCGACCGCAGCGATCAGAGTCCAGATGGTTCGGGTCGCCGACGGCAACACCAATTCACCCAGCGATGTCGTCAGGAAGGAGAGACAGAATCCAAAGGCAAGATTGCTGATCGCCCAGGCGGCCAGCGACCCAACGATCCGCCAGCGATGAGGGCTAGCTAAACGTTTGCTCTCTGCCAACGCTTCGGTTGGCGAGAGTCCACGGTACAACAGCAACGGCAACGCAAAGGCCCACGCGCTGACGCGGTACAACAACGCCACCGCCATCGCGACCAACACGGTTCCGATCAAACCAACGGCCAGCCAAAACTTAGGCGGCTTGGCGGATAAATAGAAGTTGATGTCGTGATCGGTCAGCAGGAACAGGAACAGCCCGCCGCCGACCGCCAGGAACGGCAGCGCGGTCAGCGCCACGCGAGCGACGACGCGGGTTGTCAGCCACAACACCTGCCGCGTCCGCTCCGCCACAAAGATCGCGACTCGGCTCGGCCGAATCTTCAACGACTGGTCCGCCCCCAGGCAAACCGTCATCAACACAGCCTGCTCTATTGCCAACACCGCCAACACCCCGCCGCCGACGATCACCACCGCCAGCCATCCGGTCGGGTGCAACAGGAACCGAGCGATATCGGCATCGGCCAAAACGCTCCGCCCGGAAAGACTCAAGAACAGCCGAAACAGCAAACTAACCGCAGGAGTCAGCAGCATAAACGCCGCCAGCTTAAAGATCAGATCGACGGCCAACAGCGTCCGGAAGCAGGAATAGAGATTGCGACAGACCGTTTGAAACATCGGTGTCCCCGGAAACAGGCGGCGGATTGGAAAAATTCACCGCCGCAGCTTATCGAGCCACCCAAGATTTTGCCAGCCAACCGAACAAGCCGCCATCGATCGCACAGCAAACGCCCCCAAGCGCCAGCGCCCCTCAAAAGCCTCACACCACCGCAATCACAGGAACCGCAATCACAGGAACCGCAATCACAGGAACCGCAATCACAGGAACCGCAATCACAGGAACCGCAATCACAGGAACCGCAATCATGGATTCCACAATCACGTCGCACAACTTCGATCAGGAGAGGCAGAAGGAGGCATCCACAAAATGATTGCCTTTGCAGAGGCGAGGGTGAAGTGATCGATCCAGACCAGGTGCAGATCGTGCACCCGCATCGAGCGATGTGTCCGTCGGGCCGGACAGTCGTTCCAGCACCGCTGGCCCCAGTTTTAAAACGCCTTGCAAGCTTCGATACCTACTTTGCCGAATGTTTGGCCCGCCAGTGTCGCGAATCAACACGAACAAGAATTAGGTAAATCAAATTTGTTTTCGTTGGCGTGTATTCACGCCAGTGTCGCGGGCAACTCTTCTTCGTTCGACAGGGGCAGCAAGGGACATCCACGGAATGCTTGCACCAGCCCAAAGTTAGGCTGTCCCCAAAACATCCTCCCCTTCGGGGGCATTGCGTCACCAGCTCAGCTCTCCGGTTCCCAAGCCAGCGGCTCGCTGAAGTGTGAATCGGGGACGGGTTGGTCTTTCAACTCCTCCCACAGAATCTTCGCTAGCTGACGGCGTGTTGCTGGCGGCTTGCTAGGCTGCGAATACTGATAGCCTCGTCGCTTGACACTCGCAATCACTCGAGACACCCAATCCTCATCAGCCGGTAGGTCCGGTTCAAATTTCGTATCTGATGCACGTAACCCCAACACCCGCCGGAGTGCCAATTGTTGGAAGACTGCGAAATCGGGATCAAAGGGATCGACGTCAACGAACGGCCAAATCGCCATCGGTGCGCCATGTGCTGAACTTAGCAAGCCCGACCAAATGGCTGGCAAGTGAGCAGTGGTTCCTGGTTGTTGTCCCAGCTTCAGGCTAACTGCCGCCACGGCGCCCGCAGCTTGTCCAGCGTGAATCGACTGATCGTGCAAGCGGCAGGACGAGCTAACAATGCTTGAGTAGCCCAGATTTTTTTGCGCTCCGATAAGTCCTTGGACCGATTCTGGAAGCAGTGAGCGTAGCGGGAAAACAGCTCGCCCGGTTCCACCTCTGCCAAACTTTCGCTTGCCGCGAAACGAAGCTTGCCACGGCCCCGATTCGCCTTTACTGGTTGTCCAGCTGCGGTGGGTGGGGTGAAAATCAAGTTCGAACTGCCAACAGAATACCGCATCGGGAAACATGACGGTGGAGTAATTCGAACGCGCCCCGAATCCTAATACCTCCTGTTCCTTGATGATATGCTTGGCCACCAAACGCAGGCTTTCGCGCACATAGGGCTTGGGAGGCAATCGATCAGGGGTGCCAAATTCATCGCTCCGCGCCAGGTACTGGAATTTGGGAAAGTTCTGTTGAAGATGGTAGTAGTACCTGAGCGTATGCTGTCGTGCGTCTGCAAAGACGACTTCACGTTGTTGGCGAGTCATCGCGACGAGATTCTTCTTTGAAGCGCCTGGCTCGATAACCTCCAAAGCATCCACAACGGATTTAGGATAAGTATCCAACGGATAGTCAATATTTGGATTATTGATCAGCAGAACGTCTGGATGGTCGATCTGCTTGAAACCCTGACCATCGACTAGCCGTCTGGTCGTATAAGCAAACTCCTCTTTGATCCATCCCCAGTTACCAGTAAAGAAGGCTGGATCATAGCTGTCCGGCTTGGCCAGCAGATTGGGCTGCTTCTGCTGTTCCAAAATCATGCACCAGGTAATCGGGTTCAAGTCGGTAGCCGGGTTTCCCGACGCGGGCGCGCTGGGTTCATTGAACTCACCCTGGGCATCCATCCCTGCATCCCACCTTGCCCCGGCCCCCTTAATTACATCTCCCCAATCACTGGCGTCGATTGTTAGCTTTGCTCTGACGACAATTGCTTCGCCTGCCGCATCGGTTGACTTGAACTGAACACCAACAACGCGATCGCCCTCGGTAAGCACGGTATCCACATAGTAGTTGGAACGGCGGATGAGCTGCCCGGCCTGCTCAAAAGGTGCTAGTAGTTCACGAAATACCTGTTCGGATACGACCGGGCGACTGGTTGTAATCACCCGAGTATTTCCTGGTCGCTTGACACCGCCATATAACTGAGCGTTCTTGGTCTCGATCGCATCGATAACATCGCGAAATATCCCCGAGCGTGGAATCGGAACCGTGCCGTTATATCCGTGGCCACGATTCTCATCGATCGCTCCCAGGGCTTCGGCGCTGAACTGTCCCCCCAGCCAATCGATATCATTGACTAAGACAATCTTTTCAACCCCCATCCTCGCCGCCTGAACTGCCGCAGCACATCCAGATTCAGTACCACCAACGACCAGCAAGTCCGCCGTGATTTCTTCGGCAAGTTGCTGGTTTCCAATAGGCTGGCAGGCCGTAGCGGTATGATAACTAGCCGATGACAACGCGCACAACAACGCTGCGAAACAAATCACGGACCGAACAATCATTATGAACCTTTTTGCAAAAGTTGACGACGACTCATCACCACTTGGAGACGTTGTGATAACGTTTGTGAGAAACGAAGTTTTTATTCCACAGGCACATCGATTTCCAATACCGTTGATTCACGGACAAATTCTTGTTTCATCACGTATTCTTTGAACAGCGGCTCCCCTTCTCCCAGGCCATCCGGGCCAGGTTTACCATCGAGCCCGGTAACTCGGATGACATAGGCACCTCCGACCAGCCCCTTACCGGACTTCGACTGGTACCGCCCGTCTTGGATCTTGACCATCGAACCGGGCCCGGAGTTGCTGGCTGCGGCGTCGGGTTCAAAGGATATGTAGCCTAAGGAAACGGGCTTGCCATCATAGGAGACGGTTCCTGAGATATCGTAGGTGCCATTGTCTGAACCACCACATCCTGCCAGCAACACCAGCAAGCATCGACCGATTGCATTTGTTAGCCGCATCACTAATTCCTCCACATGGCTGACTATTTAGAAACTCAATCCAACGGGCGAACCGTTGCCACGATCACCTAGATTGCGATGCGTTGTCAGGTCGATGGTTTCACTTAGAAAGTGTACCGACGCATCCCCCATGACCACTTGGCACCCACCCGGATGGCGACTGCTAAACGAGCCGTGCATCGGATTCCTATTGGCATACAAGGTGTCGTCCCGGGAACCATCTCCATCGAAGAAATTGATTTGCCAACGCGCAGCGATCAGAACGCCTGGCACTTCTCCTCCCGCCTCTACGCTTGTTATGCTCGATGCCCAACCCCAGTGAGCGTTGGGGGTTGCCGTCCCACGCCCGCCCGGACGCAGCAGGTACTTCGATTCGGCGACCATATAGACATTGGAAGACCCATCGGTGATATCCCGGAATCGCATTTTTGAATCAACAAACAGAAGTCCTTGAGTAAAGAAATAGCGATCTCCACCATTGTTGCAGTTAGGCCCCGAAGGATTGTCTGAAGCACCTCCCATAACGCCAAAGTAGTTACAGTGATTCCCTGTAGCATTGGGATCGCTGGGGCATAGATAGTTTTCGTTTTCCAACAAGAACAAGGCATGATTGTTCGCGGATCCGTGCGGCTGGGTTCCACCTGGATCATGTTCGGCAAACCCCGTAAATTTTTCGTCAAAATCAAACTGATCGTACAGGTTGTTCTGTTCGATAAACGGCAAGATCAGGACCGTCCAGGGAGCTCCGTTTTTGCCACCGCTGCCGTCGTTTGGAAAGCTGCACCAATTGCTGGCCGGAGATTTGCTTCCCACGACCGTTCCCGAAGCAAAAGATCGATGGGTGTCGTGGTAATTGTGCAAGGCCAGCCCTATCTGCTTGAGCTTGTTCTGGCATTGCAAGCGGCGTGCCGCTTCTCTTGCCTGCTGTACCGCTGGCAGCAGCAATCCGACCAATACGCCGATGATGGCGATCACCACCAGCAATTCAACTAACGTAAAACCCGCTGCGGTTGGGCGGTTTCGTAAAGGTCGCGTCGACATAGCCATTCTCCGTTGGGACGAGAAGCAAAGGAAACACACGTCTTGCGATGAACAATCAAAAAACAAGTGTGCTAATCAGTTGATGCAGCTGAACTATTAAGAGGATGCCGGTGTGTTGTTTTTCCATAGCCCAGCTGCTCAGAAACAACATCTGATTGAGCCATCACTTGACGACGGTACTTGTCAAGTAGGTGTTTCTGAAGACGCGTCTTAGGTCCGGTAACCCAAATTGCCGCGATCGCATTGCCGCGATGATTGCGAATGGGGGCTGCCACACAATGAATCTCTTCGACTTCCTCGCCGCGATCCAATGCATAGCCATTTTCGCGAATCCGTGCCAATTCCAAACGGAACGCTGATTTCGAAGTGATCGTGCTCTCGGTGAATTTTGTGAACTCCAGCTGATCGATTATTTGTTCACACTCGTCCCGATCTAAGAACGCCAGCAACACCTTTCCCGGGGCGGCAGAATGCAAGGGGAACTGGTGCCCAACTTCCACAACAACCTTAATTGGATGTGGACTAGGAACTATGTCCAAGACGACCCCTTTTCCGCTGGACAACGTTCCCAGCAAAACGGTTTCTCCAGTAAGGCGGCGCAGCTGTTTCATGGGGGCTAGCGACTTTTCTAACAAGTTCGCTTCGTCGATCGCTTCGTAGCCCAGCGAAATCAGTTTCTTGCTCAGACGGTACAGCTTCTGATCCGAATCCCGAATGACATACTCGTAATCCGAGAGCGTCGTCAGGATCCGAAATGCGCTGTTCTTGGGGATCGCCATTTTGTCCGCGATCTCTGAAAGGCCTAACGCCCGCGACTCAGTCGATAGCATCTCCATGATTTTCAAAGCTCTCACCAAGCTGGGAACGTGATACCGCGACTCGTCGCTTGAGTAGTTGGGTTGCTTTGGAGCGTTCATTGGATCCTGCCGCGGCCTCTGCTGTAACAAAGCGGTTTGATATATAGGCTATGGTTCCATATGGCAAACGTCAAGCAAAAGGCGGCAAATTTGCTGCTAATCTTTCGTTCGGGAATAAACTACCTAACAGGCGTCTGTTGAGCCTGTTGATGTTTACATGCCCCTTGTATGCCGGATGCAACATTGGTCGACGGCCTCCGATCGAAGTACAACGCGCTCGTCGATGATTTCGATGAGCGCGGCAGGCTGGGCTGGGCAGCTACAGAAGCCATTGCGATTGGTCGCTGTGGCATTGTTGCAGGGAAAATTAGGGATAGGCAACTTTTGCAACCGGCATCGAATGAAGCACATTGGAAAGCATCCGATCGGAAAAGCTTGTCACCGGTAAGAACCATTTCTTGCATTTGCAGTGTGAATAAGTTGTCCTCTTTTCAACGGGGTTTTGGGCAGGACCGACACCACTTGAGACGGTGCGGTTCTGGCGATGACCAGGCTGGGTGACTTCCCAAATGGGAGCGTCTGAGGAAATGGCAACCCAACGCGTAAGTAGAGAATTCACACGGCCCTTGCTTAGGCGGGGGGGTACCACTACTGCGGAACCTCAAACAGTGACGTGCCCTGTTGCGACGGCGCTGCTATTCGACGTGAGCTAACGTTAGCTCTGCAAACCGCATGGAGCCAACACCTTCAAATACGGCCAAAACAACGCGTCCGCCAATCCCCGTCGAAAGGATATCAATGAGATTTGTTCACACGATGATCGCATCGATCGGGTTTCCGTAATCGATCTCCAGCCGCTTCTGCGAGGGGAGCGATAGTTTTCGCGGGTCGAGGCCTAGTTGATGTAAGACGGTGGCGTGGATATCGGTCACGTAGTGGCGATCCTCCACTGCGTGGAAGCCGAGTTCGTCGGTCGCTCCATGCGCGATGCCTCCCTTCAATCCGCCCCCCGCCATCCAAACCGAAAATCCGTAGGGATGATGGTCACGGCCGTCCGATTTCTCGGCTCCCGGAGTCCGACCAAATTCAGTGGCCCAGACGACGAGCGTCTCTTCCAACAACCCGCGCTGCTTCAAATCTTTCAACAGCCCCGCGATCGGTTTATCGACGCGAGCGGAGTTTCTGGCGTGGTTCTCTTTCAATTTCGTATGCGCATCCCAACCGCCTCCTCCACCGCCACCATCGTAGATCTGCACAAATCGGACTCCCTGTTCGACCAATCGGCGAGCCGTCAACGCATGCCGCCCAACGGCTTCGGTGTTGCTTTGGTCCAGTCCGTACATCGCCTGAGTCTGCTTGGTTTCGCGATTCAGATCGACGATCTCCGGGACCGACATCTGCATCCGAAACGCCAACTCGTACGCCTTGATGCGGGCCTGCAACGCTTCATCGTCGGGGCGTGCGGCGGCGGTCATCCGGTGCAAATCGTCCAATAGGTTCAGTTGATCGCGTTGTTGATCGATTCGCGTCCCGGCACCGGGTGTCCCAAAAGCCAGCGGCCGCTTGGGATCGCTAGCCATCTGAACGCCAGCGTGCTGCGGCCCCAGATAGCTGCCATCGTGAGCTCCCACGCCGCCACAACAATCTCCGGGCGGTTGGCCCATGACCACAAACTGCGGCAGGTTATCGTTCAAGCTTCCCAGCCCATAATGGACCCACGAACCGATCGACGGAAAAAAGCCGTCAAAGATATGTCGGCCGGTGTGGAATTGCAGCTGAGCCGCGTGATCGTTGTCGGTCGTCCACATCGAACGCACTAGCGCGATGTCGTCGATGCAATCGCCCACGTGCGGCCACCAATCGCTTACCTCGATCCCACTCTCCCCACGCGGCCCATACCCAACCTGCATCGGATAGATCTGCGACATCATCGCCCGCGGCTTGCCGCCAAAATCGACGACGTTCTTTCGATAGAAAGGCGAATCGACGATCGCCTGCCCAAGCGGCGATTCATCGATCGTCTTCCCCGCATGTTGATTCAGAGCCGGCTTCGGATCAAACGATTCCAAGTGGCTGGTGCCACCATTCATGAAGAACCAAATCACGCTTTTGGCTCGCGGCGCGAAATGCGGCAAGCCCTGCAACGCGTCGGCGGCCGTCGATCCCTGGGCATCGCGATGCATCATCGCGCCGAGTGCCAGTCCGGTGAAACCGAGTCCAAAGTCGGAAAGGAATTGCCGACGTTCGGTCCGGCCACACGCTGCGGTTGTTTTGGTCAAAGTCATCGCTGAGCCTGTAAAGCCTTCCACTATCGGATCGTGACAAAATCGTTATGCAACATCAGCACATGGATCAGGTTCTCGCGAGCGGCTTGCAACGGATCGGCAGCTCGCGGCGTCGTCGCCGTGTCGGCACCGGGAAACTTTTCTCCCGACGCTTGCTGCAACAACTCCGCATGCGATTGCAGGAACGCGTTGCAACGGTCTGCTTCGGCCGCAGTCGGTCGCCGAGCGAGGATCGTTTCAAACGCAACGTCGACAAAATCACTGGCATCCGCTAACCGCCGAGCGATCGTTCGCGCCGCGTCGATCGCCAGCCCGCTGTTCATCATCGCCAGAGACTGGTGCGGCACGATGCTCTCCTGCCGCCGGTAGCAGGCGTTCGGGTCGGCGACGTCAAACACCTCCAACATCGGCATCTTCTCGTTGGGTGTGTTGCGGAGATACAGACTGCGTCGGAGACTTTTATCCCCTTCTTCGATTGGAATTTCGGGGCCGCCGAAGGACAAGTCGATTTGTGAGGCCAGGAACAACGTACTATCGCGAACCAACTCCGCTTCCATCCGCCGTGGGTTCATCCGCCACAACAGTCGGTTCTCCGGATCGATCTCCAACGCCGCAGCGTTTCCATCGGGCAGCGGATCGCTGGACATGCGATAAGTCGCCGACAAGACGATCTGCCGATGCAGCGGTTTCATCTTCCAGTCGTTCCGGATCAGCTCGTCGGCCAACCAATCGAGTAGTTGCGGATGCGAAGGCTTTCGCCCGTTGAGACCAAAGTTTTCGGTCGTCGCCACCAAGGGCTGGCCGAAGTGCCGCCCCCACAGATGATTTGCGGCAACGCGTGCGGTTCGCGGATTCTGCGGATCGACGATCCAATCGGCCAACGCACTCCGCCGCCCGGTACTAGTTCGCGGAAACTGCGGACCGAGCGGTTCGTAGTCCCGATTGGCCGGATCGTTCAATTTTGCTTCAGCCGCCGCCAGCTTCGATTTCGCCGCCTCCAGCTTTTCAGCCGACGGAGCGGCTTCAAAAAATTCGATCTCCGCCTCGCAGACCCTCAACCACGCCTCAGCCTCCGCTGCCGCCGTCAACCAGCGATCGAGATCCTCCGGTTCCTCGGCCGATTGCGGATCGAGATACCGCTTTACTTCCGCCGCGATTCGCAAGCGAGTCGATTCGACGTGAGCCTGTGCCGCTTGATGCTTCAGCCGCGCCAAATCGACAGCGTGCTTGGCCTCGCGTTGTTGTAGCGCCGTGGTCTCGGCCGATGGCGGCAATCGAGTCACCTCCAGTTCCAAGAACTCAGCCGTTCCCTGATGCACCCATAACGCCAACTTGCCACTGCGCCGCGCGATCGGCATCTGGTAGTCTAACTTCCGCGTCCCGTTCATATCGATCGTCAATTGCGATCCGGCAACCGTCACATCCAACACGATCTCTTCGCCCACCTTCAACGGCGTGTAGACGATTCCTTCAGCCGGATAGGCCTGCTGTCCGCCCTCGCGATGGAAGGCTTGCACGCTGGGCTTCGAATCGTTCACGCTCGTGTAAACGTCTTGCGAATTGCCAGCGTCTTGATAGTCGAAACTCAACCCAACCGATCGAAACGATCCCGCGGCAAGCGTTCGATAACGCAAGCGGAACTTGAAATCCAACGGCAATACGCGGTCGGCAACGATTGTGGCAAAGCTGCCGACATCGGTCTGCCACAAACTCCCCTCTTCAACCTTCCAATTGCCGCTTTGTCTAAGCCACAGCTTGGGATTGGGAGCGTCGAAGTTGTCGTGCAGCAGCACCAAGTCGCCGGCGTCATCGGCTTTCTCAGCGAGCGATTCCGCCGCCGGCTTGTGTTGCATTTCACGCAGCGCCGCCTGAGCATCAGCCAACGCCACGGCTGCGGTTTCCGCTTCGGATGTCGCTTTTTCAATCAAGGTTTCGCGGACTCCGGGGCGGAGCATCGGATACCACGCCAGCGCCGGCAAGTCGATCGGTTGCAGGTCGACCGATCCGCCCAAGGACTGCGGCACGCCCGGCTCCAGCGGTTTCGATGTGTCTGGAAAACGACTGTCGCCGCGTTCAAAGCGATAGGTCGGCGCGTCGGCGGTTTTATCGTAGACCAATGGTATGCCATCGGTCGGGACCATCCCTTGGGACGCATCCTTTTGCATTTCAGTCCGCACCGAAATCGGATCGGTGCGGACGTCGTGCGGTTCGAAGAAGCTGCGAAAACGAAAGTACTCCTCGTGCGATACCGGATCAAATTTATGATCGTGGCAGCGGCAGCAGCGGAGCGTCAAACCTAAAAACGCTTCGCCCGTCCGTTCGACGGTTTCGAACAACCAGACATCGCGATCGAACTTGTACCAACTGCGCCCAAGATATCCTGTCGCTACCAACGATGAGGGATCATCCGGATCGATCCTTTCGTCCGCCGATAACATCTCGCGGACCATCGCCGCATAACCTTTGTTGTCGTTCAGCGAATCGACGATCCAATCGCGCCAACGCCAGATGTGTCGCTGGCTGTAGCGGATCTCATTGCTCCCGCGACTGCCATACCAATCGCTATATCGCCACACGTCCATCCAGTGCCGCCCCCAACGCTGGCCGTATTCGGGACGCGACAGCAGTTCGTCGACAACCGCTTCAAACGCCATCGGGCTGTCGTCGTTCAAGAACGCCTGCTGCTGTTCGACGGTCGGCGGCAGGCCGATCAGATCCAGGTAGACTCGTCGCAACCAAGTCGATCGGTCGGCAGGCGCCGCGTGAGGCAGCCCGTTAGCTTGCCGCCGCGCCGCAACAAAATAATCTATCGGACCGCGCGGCCAATTGGGGGCGTCGACCGCTGGCAAAGGGGGACGCATGATTGGCTGATAGGACCACCAGGTCTTGGGATCGGCAGCCGGTTCTTCGTCGGCAGGTGAAGGAGCGCCGTCGGCGATCCACTCGCGAAACAGATCGATTTGCGCGGGCGTCATCACCGCCCCTTCGTTTTCCGGCGGCATTTGATAGCCCGCTTCGCCGGTAAGCACATCGATCAAAAAACTCTTACCCGGATCGCCCGGCTGGATTGCCGCTCCCGATCCGCCGCCAGCGATCAGCGCCACGGCGGTGTCCAGTCGCAGATCGCCTTGTGCTTTCAGCGGCCCGTGGCAGGCGTAACACTTCTCTTCCAACAGCGGTTTGATGTCGGATAGATAGTCGACAGCGCAGGCCGAGCGTTCGCTAAACGAAACCGCAAACGGGACGATGCAGCACAATAAGAATCGCGTCGATAGAGTCGACATCGGGAGGGCGCACCTTTGTTGTGACTGACTGCCATTCCTGTTGTTAGGAATAAAAGTCATAGTTTCGCATGCAATCCGCCGCCTCGGTGGGGACCGCTGATTGTATCAGGAATGCCCAATGGATGTCTGGTGCCGGAACCGAGGCTATCGCCCAAACGGTTGATTCAACCGACAAGCCACTAGCAAGTGTCAGCTGAAGTCTCGCATGGGAACGCGTATTTGCCCACGTCGCACTGTCAGGGCAAATCCTCGTCACCTCTCGCTGACAGATACAAAACGATGAGAAACAAGAATTTTGTTGCATGACAATGGCGAGAAGCCTACGTTAAGAGCCTGCCTCGAATATCGACGTCGGAATGGATGCACTTAACGTCACGTTGGCGGCGGCTAAATCTGCGTTACGCGGCAATCGAAGCGTAGGCCACGATGAAGCCGACCGTCGCTACCCACCTTTATTCCCCACCTGCAGACGAGCCTTCCCATGCGAAGAATTTGCTCACGTTTCCGCGGCTTCACCCTACTCTATTTGCTGATTCTAGGAATTCCGGCTTGGGGCGGTGATGAGGCGGCGTTGCACGAGCGGGTGGATGAAATCATTGGGGATTCGTTGGGTGATGAACCTGCAGCGGCAATCGCCGACGACGCGGAATTCTTTCGTCGCGTTTGGCTCGATCTCGCAGGGACGATCCCTCCCGCGGAAGCGACACGCAAATTTTTAGCCGATCCTTCTACAGACAAACGCAGTCGCGCAATCGACCAACTGTTGGCAGCGCCAACCTATGTGACCCGCATGCAGCAGGCGTTTCATGTGATGTTGATGGAACGCCGGGGCGATCACGAGTCGTGGCAGAAGTTCTTGGAGCTTGCGTTTAAAGAAAACAAGTCATGGGACAGCATGGTGCGGGCGATGTTAGAACCGCAGCCTTCGCACGAAAGCCATCAAGGCGCTTCGTTCTTCTTGACGAAGAGGCTGGAAAAGTATGGACAGAATCCAATCGATCATCCCGGACTGACGAGCGACATCGGTCGATTGTTCCTAGGAGTCGATCTGCAATGTGCCCAGTGCCATGACCATCTCCTTGTAGACGAATACAAGCAGCTGGATTTCCAAGGGTTGCTGGCCGTCACACAAACGCTCAAACCCGCGAAGGGTGGTCCGATCCCGTTGGTTGCTGAAAAGCCGCTGACCGAGAAGTTGGAGTTTGTGTCGGTATTCGAATCGTCCTCCGTGGCAACGGGACCACGTATTCCGTTTGGCAAGGAGTTTGAAATACCCAGCGAATTGCCCGAGGATCGCGACTACAGCCCATTGGGGCTGGTCGCCAACGAATTGCCCACCGCAACGAACCCTCCGTTTTCTCGAAACATTGCCAACCGCATCTGGCATTTAATGCTCGGTCGCGGGCTTGTCGAACCGTTGGATTCGCATCACGCCGACAATCTCCCATCGCATCCGGAGCTGCTAGAGTTGTTGGCGGCGGAATTGGCGGCGCATCAGTTTGATCTGAAATGGCTGTTCCGGGAGATTGCACTCAGCGATACCTACCAACGCAGCAGTCGCATCGTGGATGCCAACACGGACATCCAAGAAATCCAGCCAGATCAATATCAAGTGGCGATTCCCAAGCGTCTTTCCGCGGAACAAGCGGTTACCAGTTTTGCGGAGGCGATTGGAGCGGGGAGGGATGAAGACGAACGATCGGAATTCATCTCACGACTGAAACCGCTGTTTGTTGCCGCCTTGGCCAACCCGGCTCGCGAGCATGAAGACCACCGTCATCCCTCGGTGCGGAGTGCTCTGTTTTTTGCTAATGACAAGGAGGTGCTTGCGGCGATAGAGCGTCAGCCAGGCAACTTGATCGACCGATTAATGGCGATCGAAGAGGAAACCGCTTTGGCGGACGAATTGTATTTGTCGGTTGTTAGTCGTTTTCCCAGCGACGAAGAGCGAACAGAACTTGCGGCTTTCCTAACCGTTCCCGCGGATCAACGCGAAGCCCATCTGCGGCACTGGATATGGGCGTTGTTGGCATCCACGGAATTCAATGTGAATCACTGAAAGATCGCAAACCCGGATTCTACGAGAAACTCAAAGAAAGGCTCCGATGAATGAGATGCGTTAAAGTCTAAAGGATCGCACCGAATAGGAACCACTGTTACTCTCGGATCTCGAACGAAAAACACTATGTCTAAATCACCTCTTTGCCGTACGCACGAACATCGACTGTCGCGTCGTCGCTTATTGGGCGCCGGTGCCGCGACGCTAGGCCTGGGCAGCATGTTGCGGCCTGTTGTCGCCGAGGACCTCCGCGACAAAGACCGGCAAGTTTTGTGCATTTGGCTCGACGGAGGGATGAGTCAATTGGAGAGTTGGGATCCGAAACCGAACACGCAATTTGGAGGACCTTTCCGAGCGATCCCGACGTCGGTACCTGGGATTCACATCTCGGAACTGTTTCCGAAAACGGCGTTGCAAATGCATCACTTGGCGATCCTCCGCAGCGTTCACACGCAGGACAATAGTCATTCGGCGGGTGTGGCGCGGATTAATCGTGGCGATCCCAAGAATCGCGGCGTCGTCTATCCGTATTTAGGATCGGCAGTCGCCAAGCTGATGGGACCAACGCGAACCGGCCTGCCACCGTATGTCTGGGTCAAACCGGGCAGCGGCGGATTCAAAACCGCCGATGCCGGCTTCCTCGGCCCAGCATACGGCGCACTTGCGCTGGGAGACGCCAAGCCGCCCGCCAATCTGCTGCCCCATCCTTCGTTGACTGCCGAAGAATACCAACTGAGGCAGGAGCTTCGCACGCGATTCAACGAACGTTTCGGCCAACAACGGTTCAACAATGAGGTGGCGGCCGATACCAGTGTTTATGAGATCGCGCAAACCTTGATGCGGCGAATGGATCTGTTTGATGAGTCGAAAGTCTCGGCGAAAGATGTCGAGCGTTACGGCAGTCATGAATTAGGGCGTCATATGTTGATGGGGCGCCGATTAATCGAAGCGGGCGTACGCTTTGTCAAAGTGAATTCGTACCATTGGGACAGCCACGGTGATCACTTTAATGCCAGCGATTGTCTGCATCGGCAATTCGATCAACCCTTCGCCGCCCTGATTGAAGATCTCGCCGACCGAAGTTTATTGGACAATGTATTGGTCATCGTGTTGAGTGAATTTGGACGTACCCCACGCATCAACTCCCACTGCGGCCGCGACCACTGGCCCGAAGCATGGTCGGTGGCGATGGCTGGCTGCGGATTGCAGAAGGGAGCTGTCGTTGGGGCGACCAACGATCTGGGGACGTTTGTCGAAGGTCCGGAGCACGATATCGGTCACCTGTTCCACACCTGGTTCCAGGCGCTCGGCATTCCCCAAGATCACATGGAATACATCAACCAGGGGCAACCGTTGCCCGTTGCCCATGACGACTTTGGCGCGGTTACCGAATTGCTCTCTTAATGGGATGTTTACTCTGATGGCTGACAGTCAACAAAAACAATCAACCGCCGATTCGCCGCCGTTGACGCTGCAACCGATTGGCGACCCGATCTTCTACGACCGCGTTCTGTGGGAGGCTCGCTTTTCTCCCCAGGGGCGATGGCTCGTTGGCGTTGGCCAAGATGCAAAGATCGTGCGATGGACGGTGGGCGATTCGACCGACGAAAATCCTACAGGTCTCACGGCTGCCGAATCGCTGACTGGACACAACGGCTGGCTCACCGGAATGGTGTTCCATCCAACGCTGGAGCATCTATTTACAGTCGATTCGTGGGGCCAGTTGGCCTGTTATCCGTACGCGCAAGCCACTGCCAGCGAACCGCTTTGGAAACTCCCGGCCGCCCACGACGGATGGATCCGTGCGATTGCGATCCATAACTCGGGAGCGCAGATCGCGACTTCCGGAAACGATGGCGTCGTTCGATTGTGGTCGACCGGCGATGGAGCGAAAGTGTCCGAATGGACGCATGGATCGAAGGTGATGAGCTTGGCGTTTGCTCCCGACGGCAAGAGCCTCGTTTCAGGCGATCTGTTTGGCGTGATCCGACAATGGGACCTGGAGAGGGGCGAAGTCGTCCGTGAGATAAGTGCTGCTCCGCTCTACCAAAAACACAACAATCAAGAATGCGGGGGCGTACGTCGGCTGGTCTTCAGCCCTCGCGGGGATCGCTTGGCGGCAATCGGTCAAAAGGAACCTCGCGGCGGTTTTGCCACTGGCATTCCATGTGTGATGGTCTTCGATTGGGAAACGGGGACTGTCGAACGAGAAATGCCTGTCGGCGACAGAAACGACGGATTTGCCTACGATGCGATCTTCCATCGGTCGGGACATCTTATTGCATGTTCGTCGGCGTTCCCGCGAAAGGGCCCCCTTTGGCTTTGGCACCCTGAGGAGGAAGAAGCCGCGTTGATCGACAAGAAGCTGAGCAATGGATTCTCGCTAAGTCCACATCCCGATGGCAAACGCGTTGCGTTGTTGATTTGCAACGCTCCCAACGGCAATGGCCGCGGTTTAAAAGGAGGAGAGTACCCGGGGGGCAGTTCTCGGATCCACTTGATGCAAATAACGCCCCAGGAGGCGAACGATCGTTGATGCGAGTTGGGACGTTACCTACGATCGGCCCTCGCTGATGACCGATCTTGGCCGAACACCGCTCGTCCCGCTTCCGCTGGGCGATACGAATCTGGAGTTGCGTACGGAATCGCCTTGGTGTTGTCTTGTCATTCGGAAAATGACCTCGCCCCCTTCCCTGCCGTTCGCAAACGAATAGAGAAACGACACGCAGGGCTGTTTGCATTCGTTTTTGCCTGCCGCTGTGCATTCCTGCCAGCGATCGCCTCGGCACTTCGGATCGCGACGTTTGCCTTGGGCTGATAGACTGCAATTTGCAGTCAACCAATCGCCCTCTTCTCCTCTACGTTGCTTCCGATGCGCCACGGATCCGAGCTCGACCCGCCCAATCGCTTCGAATCGATTCGTCGCGAGCTGGATCTTGGACAGATGGAGTGGGACCAAGAGCATCTGGCCGCTCACGAACGGCGGGAGATCGAGTATCTGCCCGACGATTCGAAGTCGATCGTGTCGGAAAACAAATCGCCCGACATCCCGTTCCGCTACAGCGTGAATCCCTATCGCGGCTGTGCTCACGGTTGCTCTTATTGTTACGCCCGGAACACGCACGAGTTTCTTGGCTTCAACGCGGGGCTCGACTTTGAGACCAAGATCATGGTCAAGCACAAAGCGCCGCAGTTGCTGGAAACGTTCCTGAATCGCAAGTCGTACCAGCCGGAGACCATCAGTTTTTCCGGCGTGACCGATTGTTATCAGCCGGCGGAGCGACAGTTCCGGTTGACGCGTCAATGCCTGGAGGTTGCCTTGCGATACCAGCAACCCGTTGGGATCGTGAGCAAAAATGCGTTGGTCGTCCGCGACCTGGATCTGCTGCAGTTATTGGCCGCTCAGAATTTGGTCCACGTTTATCTGTCGATCACAACGCTGCAGCCCGAACTGGCCCGGGCGATGGAACCGCGGACCAGCATCCCCACGGCGCGGCTGCGTGCAGTCCGAATGCTCGCCGAAGCGGGCGTGCCGGTTGGCGTGATGGTCGCTCCGGTAATCCCTGGCCTGAACGATTCGGAGATCCCCGCGATCCTCGATCAAGCGCGACAGGCGGGAGCCGCGACGGCAAACTTTATACTGCTGCGACTGCCGCTGACGGTCGAGCCCGTGTTTCGCGAATGGTTGCAACGAACGCAGCCCGAGAAGCAGGAATTGATCGAAGCCCGCGTCCGCCAGACACGCGACGGTTCGATGTACGATTCGCAGTGGAATCAACGCATGCGTGGCTCGGGACCAATCGCTGAACAGATCAAACAAATGTTTCAGCTGTTCGCAAAAAAGCATGGCTTAGACAAACCACTACCTCCAGTCGATAGCACTCGGTTCAAGAATCCCAACGCCGGCCCTCAACAGATGGATCTGTTTTAGTAGAGCACCGATTCCAAAAAGTCAAAGCTGTTGGCAGCGTCCAAAAGCAAGCCCGCGGATGGCATCGCAATTGCCACTGCGGAGACCTCGCGTTGAATCGCGTGTGGCCCTACGAACTTGGTGTGTAGTCCTGGCTTAGAATTCCGGCGGCTTACACCGCCGGCAAGTCTTGTGTCGGCCTCCGGCCTGCTCTTGTTGGGATAGTTTTGACCCTTGGTGATCGGACCAACAAAAAGCCCGGAGGGCGATACATGATCTGCCGGTGGCATAAGCCACCGGAATCCGAGATCGCGAATCCCAACAAAGCCCGGAGGGCGACATACTCGCCCACTGTGCCGCCCTTCAAACGGTGTCCTTCTCGCAGCGAGATGCATTCCGGCGACGCGTGACGCCGGAATGTCGTGTGCCGGCCTGGGCCGAGTGCTCGCGGCGATCAAACCGGAACGAAGCCGCGGTAGCGGCGACCGCATAAAGCCTGCGGCGCGAGCCGCATGTCCGGGACGAAAATGGCCGCGTGCGAGCCCCGGGTAGGGGCGACAGATTACAGATGCTGTCGCCCCTTACCGGGGCTTTGTGTTGTTTTGCGAATTGCGATCCTGCGGCTGGCGCTGCAGGCTTTATGCGATCGCCGCATCCGCGGCTTAGATCTCCACGCTGCTGCATGTTCAAGTCCCCCTGCCAGCCTCCTGCCTCCGACTTTCAACAGCGTTGCAACCTGTCAACGCACAAACCTCGAGGCGGACGGCGGCAATTCGGATCAGTTTCGACGATCTCGGTTTTGTTTCGACTGCTTCCGCCCAAAGGCTTTGAAGTGAGGAATTACCGGGGTTAGGATTGTGGCTCCCCCCCAGTACACCGTCGCCGGATTTCCCAAGTCGATTGGCAATTCACAATGCTGTCGAAGACCATTGCCCGCGACGGAAGCTGCCCCCGTCAGACGCCGTGTTGCGTTTGATTCTCGCCGTTAACCACTTTCATCAGGGAACGTTCCTTTGAAAACTCGACGCCTAGTTTTTGAACACCTTTCACGAATCCATGGCGTTGCGCGAGCGACGTGTCTGTTGCTGATGATCAGCTGCATCGGCGCGTCCGCGTATGGCGATGACGATCTTCCCGGCGGTGGTCAGGCGACTCCGGTCGATTCGATCGCGTTGCCCGCCGGGTTCCGCGCTCAATTGCTGCGGTCAGCGGAAAAAGGGGAAGGGTCGTGGGTCAGCATGACGTTCGACGATCGAGGCCGAGTGATTCTGGGACGCGACAAACGAGGCGTGGTCAGGTTGACGTTTAGCGACGATCGTGGGCAAGTCGACCAATTCGAAGTGATCGAAAACACACTCAAGCATTGCCGTGGGATCCTCTGGGCACACGACAGCCTGTATGTGTGTGCGACAAACAACAGCGGGTTCTACCGGCTGCGCGACACCAACGGGGATGACCAGTTTGATTCGGTCCAGGAGCTGATGCCGTTCGATTACCAGAGTCGTTACGGGCACGGGCCCAATCAAATTGTGCTGGGCCCCGACAACATGCTGTATGTTGTCAACGGCAACGACGTGGCGTTCCCGGAGGGCTTTGCCGCCGACTCGCCTTACCGAGATCCTGAGGACGACCACCTGTTGCCCGAACCCCGCGACACAGTGGAAGACATTCGCGTGGGGTACGTTGCGAAGACCGATCCCGAAGGCAAGAACAGGGAGATCGTTGCCGGAGGTTTCCGCAACCAGTTCGATGTCGCCTTCAACGCCGACGGCGAAATGTTCACCTACGACGCGGATATGGAATGGGATGTCGGCCTGCCATGGTACCGCCCGACCCGGTTGAATCACGTCGTCTCCGGCGGCGAATACGGTTGGCGATGGGGAACGGGCAAATGGCCGGACTACTTCGCCGACAGCCTGCCCACTACGCTCGATACCGGACTGGGGTCGCCCACGGGGCTTGAGTTCGGCACGCGGTCTCAGTTTCCGCCGGCATATCGTGAGTCGCTGTTTATGGGCGACTGGCAGCACGGCCGCATCTTTCAAGTCGAATTGACACCTCGCGGTGCCAGCTACGGCGGACAATACAAAGTGTTCCTTGAAGGTGGCGCATTAAACGTCTGCGATCTGACGTTCGGTCCCGATGGAGCGATGTACTTCATCACCGGTGGACGCGGTTCGCAATCGGGACTGTATCGAGTGACCTACGAAGGCCCGGAAGTCGCGGCACCATCGCTCGACGCCGAACAAACCGATCAGGCACAGGCATCGGCTGCAGCCCGGAAGGTGCGACACCAGTTAGAACAATGGCACAAGCGGAGCGATGCAGACGCCAAGGCGATCGACTTCATCTGGCCTCACCTGAACAGCGACGATCGCTGGCTGCGATTTGCGGCACGGCTCGCCATTGAACGTCAGGACTTGGAGTTGTGGCGCGAGCGAGCGTTGAACGAATCGCAACCGAAAGCGTCGATTGCCGCGCTGTTGGCGTTGGCACACCGAGGGCGTGCGGAGGATCAGTCCCAGCTATTGACGGCGCTGGGGCGAGTGCCGCTGGCGTCGTTGGGCCGTGAAGATCTGCTGGATGCGCTGCGGGTTTGGCAATTGAGCTTCATTCGCCAGGGAGAGCCTTCGGAATCAGACCGCGCAAAAGTGCTGTCGCAACTCAGCCCATTGTATCCACAGACAAGCGGTTACGTGAATCGTGAGTTGTGCAGTTTGCTGATCTACCTGCAAGCACCCGACGTGGTACCGCGGACGGTTGAATTGATCCGGGCTGCAATCAGTCAGGAAGACATGCTCTATTATTCGCAACGGCTAGCTCGCGTCTCCGAAGGCTGGACAAACGAAACGCGGGAGGCCTTTTTTGATTCGCTGTTGGCGGCTCGTCGCTTTCAAGGAGGTAAATTGTTGAGCGTCTCGCTGCAACAAATCCATGAAGATGCGATTGGCACATTAACCGAAGCGGAGAAGGAACATCTGAAACCACGACTAGATATGTTGGCAACCGCGACTGATGGACCGAGCGAAGACGAGGCAGCTTCCGCCTCGTTTGTTAAACAATGGACGTGGGAGGAATTGGAAGCCGAGTTGCCACGGACACGTCAGGGGCGGTCATGGGAACAGGGCCGCGCCGCGTTGGCCAAAGCACAGTGCGTGAAGTGTCATCGCGTGAGCGAACAGGGAAGTCCCACCGGCCCCGATCTAACTCACGTCGGACGCCGCTTCGACGAACGGGCGTTGCTGGAATCGATCGTTCAGCCGTCGAAAGTGATCGACGAGAAGTATCGCCTGAGCAGCTATTTGATGGACAGCGGCAATCTTGTCACGGGGCGACCGATCGGCGTCTCCGCCACGGTGATCACCGTCCAGACCGATTCGATGCGTGATGAAACGGTACCGCTAAAACGCGCGGAGATCGAACAGACAACGCCAAGCGGTCTGTCGCCGATGCCGTCGGGGCTGATGAACGTGCTAACGCTCGACGAGATACTCGACCTCATCGCCTACCTAAGATCCAGCGGCGATCCGCAAGCGGAGGCTTTTCAATAGAGTTGGCTTGTCGCGGCTGGGCGTTTTAATCGCGAAGCGATGCCAGCATTTAGCCGTTGGGCATCAGCCCACGGAACCGTGCGTTCCCCCAAAAACTATCAGCCGCGAAGCGGCGGTAGCGCTCGGTTGCTGTCGCCGCTTCGCGGCTGATGCCGGACAAACTTGATGGGGCTACGGGCTGACGCCCGCAGCTAAATGCTGCTGCCGCTTCGCGGCTGGGCGGTATTCCATCGGCTTACGCCGCCGGCAGATCTTATGTCGGGCTCCGGCCTCTGGCTTCCACTAACGGACCCGATCGAAGACCGTTAAAATGTTGGACAACTTGCTTGCTCGCAAACCGGCCGCTGGTCCCTTCCCGTCGATCGCTCCCTTCCCCCGCGAGCGTTTGATTATTCAATTACAGAGAGGCTCTCACCTTGCCTGACCTCATCGAATCCGAAGCACAACTCGACGCGATGCTCGCTCTGCCCGACGATCGGTTGATCGATTTCATGCGTCAACTGGAAGGGGACCTGATCATCCTGGGGATCGCCGGGAAGATGGGAGTTAGTCTCGGGCAGTTGGCTGTCGCGGCGATCGAGAAGGCGGGCGTTGAAAAGAACGTCTACGGGGTCGCGAGGTTTTCCGATGCCGACGCCCGCGCTCGCTTGGAAGCCGCCGGGGTTCGGACGATCCAGTGCGATTTACTCGACCGCACCGCTGTGGCAAAGCTGCCTCAATCACCTAACGTCCTATTCATGGCAGGCCGCAAGTTTGGAACCGGCGGCGAGGAACCGCTGACTTGGGCGATGAACACGTTGGTCCCAGCAAACGTCGCCGATCATTTTCGCGAATCCAGGATCGTCGCCTTTTCGACTGGCTGCGTTTACCCGCTGGCTCGCGTCGACAGCCAACCCGACGAGACGATGCCCCCCGATCCTATCGGCGAATACGCTCAGTCGTGTCTGGGCCGCGAACGGATGTTCGAATACGGCAGCAATCGCTGGGGAACGCCGGTTTGCCTGTATCGGCTGAATTACTCGATCGACCTTCGCTACGGAGTGTTGCACGACATCGCTACGAAGATCTGGCACGGGCAACCAGTCGATAACTCGGCGGAAGCATTTAATGTGATTTGGCAGGGGGATGCGAATCGGCAAGCGTTGCTCTGCCTGGGGCACTGTTCGTCGCCAGCCAACATTCTGAATGTCACCGGCCCCGAAACGCTTGAGACCGAAGCGGTTGCGAGGCAGTTTGGCGAGCTGCTCGAGAAACCTGTGCAGTTCACATCGACTCCGGGCGATGGTTGTTATCTGAGCGATAGTTCCCAGGCGACGAAGTTGTTTGGCTCACCGTCGGTCACCGCCGATCAACTGATCCGTTGGCAGGCACATTGGATCAAGGCCGGCGGCCGCTCGCTGGGCAAACCAACACACTTTGAAATCAGCGACGGAGCGTATTGATTCGATGAAGATCCAAGACCTACCCGCCGCCGTCCGCGAGAACGTACGCCGAGGAACCGTCATCCCGGCTCAGCCGTTGGCACTGGACGCTCAGCGAAAATTCGCTCCTCGCTACCAAACCGCTCTAACGCGGTACTACATCGACGCGGGGGCCGGCGGCATCGCCGTTGGCGTTCATTCGACACAGTTTGCAATCCGCGATCCGTCGATTGGATTATTCAAACCGGTGCTGAGTCTGGCGTCGGAGGTCATCGACCAATACGCGGGCGATCAGGGACGCGAACTGTTTAAAGTCGCGGGAGTTTGCGGGGAGACGCCGCAAGCAGTCGCCGAAGCCCAGTTCGCCGTATCGCAGCGGTATCACGCTTGTCTGTTGAGCTTGGCGGCACTTGCCGAGAGCAGCATCGACGACTTGTTAGATCATTGCCGAGAAGTCGCCGAAATCATGCCGGTGATCGGCTTTTATTTACAGCCCGCCGTCGGTGGCCGCGTGTTGCCGTATCGCTTCTGGCGTCAGTTTGCCGAGATCGAAAACGTCATCGCGATCAAACTGGCTCCCTTCAACCGCTACCAAACCCTCGATGTCGTTCGGGCGGTTTGCGATGCCGGTCGCGAGGATGCGATCACACTCTACACCGGCAACGACGACAACATCATCGCCGACCTGATCACACCGTACCGGATGGTCACCGAGCGAGGCGTGAAGTCGGTTCGGATCCGTGGCGGATTGCTTGGACATTGGTGCGTATGGACTCGCGTGGCCACCAGCCTGCTCGACGAAATCCATCGGATGATCGACCGCGGCGATGACGACATCCCGACGGAATGGTTGAGCCGCAACATCGAAGTCACCGATTGCAACGCAGCCTTCTTCGATGCGGCGAACAACTTTGCCGGCTGCATCCCTGGAATCCATGAGGTACTGCGTCGTCAAGGATTATTGCCGGGAACCTGGTGCTTGGATCCCAACGAAGTCCTTTCGCCAGGCCAGTCGGAGGAGATCGACCGCGTGCTCGCCGCTTACCCACATCTCAACGACGATGATTTTGTGCGTGAACACCTGAGCCGATGGTTGCAGCATCGTTCCATGGGCTGACGCCCGATGGCTAAACGCTGCCATCGCTCCGCGATTAAGGGACACCAGCCGCGAAGCGGCGTCAGCATCTAGCTGCGGGCGTCAGCCCGCAGATCATGCGCACCGCGATACACGCAGCCGCGAAGCGGCGACAGCAACCGATCGCTACCGCCGCTTCGCGGCTAATGTTTATTGGGTGGGCTCATCGATCCGTGAGCTGACGCTCACGGCTAAACGCTGGCATCGCTTCGCGATTCCGAGACGTTAGCCGCGAAGCAGGCGGCAGCATCTAGCTGCGGGCGTAAGCCCGCAGATTACGCGTACACCAATGCACGCAGCCGCGAAGCGGCGACAGCAATCGATCGCGATCGCCCCTTCGCGGCTAATGTTTATTGAAGGGCTATCGATCCGTGGGCTGACGCTCACAACTAAACGCTGGCATCGCTTCGCAATTCATCAACGATACCCTCTACCGGCTCACGGCTGTCCGGATCATGTCTTCTACAATTTGGTGTCGTTGAACCGACGAAAAACCGCGAACAGAAGGTGGATTGGATGGGCAGCTTCACGCAACTGAACTATCACATCATTTACGCCACAAAATACCGTCACCCTTCGATAGTTCCTGACATTCGCGAACGGCTTTATGAATACATCGGTGGCACAATCCGTGCAAAGAAAGGAGCCCTTGTCGAAATCGGCGGTATCGCAGATCACGTTCACATCTTAGCCAATCTTTCGCCAACACTTGCAGTGTCTGACGTCGTTCGAGATATCAAGGCCAATTCATCGCATTGGATGAACGACCAATCCGAAATTTGACGTCCCTTTGAATGGCAGAAAGGCTATGGTGCTTTCACCGTTAGCTATTCGCGAATAGCGAGCGTCCGCCAGTACATTCAAAAGCAGGAAGAACATCACAAGACTGCGACGTTCCAGGAAGAATACGTGGCTTTTTTGGAACGTCACGGAATTGAATTCCGACTTGAACATCTGTTTGAAGACGAGCATCACGGGTGAACGCTTGGCGACGGATGGATTTGCGGGTTCTCCAAGCTGCGATCGCTTCGCGGCTGAAGATGTTTTTTGGGGGGCTCATCGTTCCGTGAGCTGACGCTCACGACTAAACGCTGGCATCGCTTCGCGATTCCGAGACTCCAGCCGCGAAGCGGCGACAGCACCCGGATCGCTACCGCCGCTTCGCGGCTGAAGGTGTTTTTTGGGGGGCTCATCGATCCGTGAGCTGACGCTCACGGCTAAACGCTGGCATCGCTTCGCGATTCCGAGACTCCAGCCGCGAAGCAGGCGTCAGCATTTAGCTGCGGGCGTGAGCCCGCAGATCATGCGCACGCCAATGCATTTGGCCGCGAAGCGTGAGTCCGCAGATCACTGTATACAGGCAAACCTCAGTCGAACGAGATATATTGTCAGCGACGCTTGACCCGTTCTTTCGCGAGTCGAACAATCGGATGGGCTGGAAATCCGCCCACCATTCACTGATACCACATCTAGGAGAGACGACGATGAGAAGTTTTTTTGTAGCCGCGATGGCGATCGGGCTGTTGATGCCCTGCGGTATGACCGTGTCGGCGGCGGATGTCGAGGAGGGCTACACCTCGCTCTTCAACGGCACCGACATGACCGGCTGGGTCAAGCGTGGCGGGTCGGCTGAATACCACGTCGAGAACGGAGCGATCGTCGGGAAATGTGTTCCCAATACGCCGGGCAATACGTTTCTGTGCTCGGAAAAGGAATTTGGCAACTTCATTTTGAAGCTGCATTACAAAGTCATCGAAGCCGGAAATTCCGGGGTCCAGTTCCGCTCCGCCGCACGCGAGGAAGGGGATCGCGAGCGTGTCTTCGGATATCAGTATGAAATCAGCACCGGTGGTAACACGACGGGGCGCATCTATGACGAAGGACGGCGCGGCCACAAGCACGGCATCATCTGGCTCGATGCCTACACGCCCGAAGATCGTCTCGCCGCAGCTCAAGCGAGCTACAAAAAAGATGAATGGAACGATCTGGAAATTCAGTGCGTTGGACCATCGATCAAGACTTGGTTGAACGGCAAGTTGGTCGTCGACATGTTCGACAGTTTTTCGATGAAGGGATTTTTCGGGCTGCAGATTCACTCCGGCAAGGCCGGCTCGGTCGCTTGGAAAAATATCCGCGTCAAGGATCTGGGACAGAGCCAGTGGGAACCGTTTTTCGTCAAAACCGACGACGGCAAATATCAGCTTGCGGACGCCAAGTTCGTTCTTCCCGAAGAATGGTCGTTCACCGAAGAGGGTGTTTTGCACGGCGTCCACGCCAAGAGCCAAGGCAAGGATGGGCTCGTGATCTCCAACAAGAACTACGACAACTTCATTGCTCGCGTCACCTACCGGATGCACGGCGGCAACAGCGCCCTCTATTTCCGCGCCGAGGAAACGAGCGCCCCGTGGGTCCTACGCGGATTCCAAAATGAAATTGCCAACAACAGCAAAGACTCCGCTCTCTGGCACACCGCGGGCATCGTCGACGGCAAGATGATTCCGGGGCGCGGCTGGGTCGCTACGAACGATGAGTTCATCGAAAAGGTTCGCAACAAAGACGACCAGTGGAACACGACCTGCACCGCTGCGTTTGGCGACCGCTTGGTCCAGACGCTGAACGGATTCTGTACTTCGGATTTCATCGACGAAGCGTCCGAGAAGACTGGTAAGTTGGGTCTGCAGATGCACGGTGGCACCGATTGCGAAATGTACTTCAAGGACTTCGAAGTCATGCCGATCACCGACGACATGAAGAAGCTGATCGAACGCAAGTAAGTCGCGGTCTCTGCCGATAGCAGCTCCGCCTGCACAAATCGTTTAACCGCGGTGGCAACGCCCCGCGCGTCGGTCTGTAAAACGCGCGGCCCGTGGGGCACGCGGTTAAACGAAACTGCATCAGGACAGCTCTCTATCATTTGTCCGATTCAGTCAATCGCACGTATGCGGTCGCGGATTTTCCGGATGCCAATTCTTTCGCTTGCACTTCCCAAACGCCGAGCCGGTCGTTGGCAGCGAAGTCGAAACGAATCGTCAATTTGCCAGCTTTGGCAGCATAATGACCGCTGAATTCTGCACGGCGTCCTTCGGGCGAGATGATCTCAACCTCTACAGGTACCACGGCGTTGACCGGCTGGCTCCCGTCGGTGACGGCGACATCGATCGTTATCGATTGTGAAGGAGCCGACTCTTTTGGCGCCGCAACCGTCAGCTCGCGGATCGGCCGCTGAGTCACCATCAGCACACGTCCCTGACATGGACCAAGTTGCAGCGGAACTTCGATCGAACCATTGACGCTATCCGCATCGATCTCCCGTCCCGCGATGAGATCGTACACGTGTCCGGCTTTGCGATCGATGTGGAGCGTCGTTTCGGAAGGGAGCCCGTCTTCCATGACCATTCCATAGCCGCCGACGTAGGTCCCGAATTCCCGATGATCGTTGACTGCAAAGATGTAGTCGGTCGAGCCGAAAACACGACGCCGAGTGACAACGTCGAGATTCGACGAATCGACAACACGCGCATACTGCGGATCGAGCCATGTCCGCAATTGTTTGGCCGCTTCTTGCAATGCGTTGCGATCGTTATCGGCCTGCTTGGTTCGTGCAAATCGAGGAATCACCAGATCGGGCTTAATCGCTGGACAGACTTCAGCATCGCCGACAACCAATCCACCATTGCTTTGAAATTCCTGAATCAGCCGAACGACCGATTCGGTCAACACATCGCAATCGGCCATGACCAGGACTTTCGCTCCCTTGAGTCCGCCCGATCGAAGCGATTCTTCGTAGAGGACGCGCGGCTGCAATTGAGCGTACATCAGGATGTGATACATATCGCCGGCCCATGAACGATTCCAGCCGTAGGTTCCGCGGCGAGCAAACATTTGCGAGGTGAAGCTCTCCAGAAAGACCACGTCCGACGGTGGATCCGGTACCTGCATCAACGTCGGTCCTAAAGGCTGCACGACATCATGAATCAATCGTTGAAGTTCGTGCTGCGTGTTCGGATTCGTGTAGCGGTACGCGCCGGGCGATTCGGTTTCAACAAGCGATTGCCAACCGTGATACATGATTCCCGTAATCGGTCGCGAAAGTTTCCACCAGAAGGCTTCTCGCAGATGCATCGGCGCGATGCTGATGTAATCCGCATCGGGATCCTGATCAACCCACGGCGACGCGGCGACATCGGTTGCCTTTTTCTTCGGGGCAGTCTGTGACCGATACCAGATCAACTGGGTCATCTTCATCACATCCTGATCGTGGCCGTTGGCGCGAGCCAGTTCAAACAACTCATCGGTACACAAACCGATGCGGATCGGATCGGGATAACTGTACGTCCAGTGCGACAGCACATTGGCTCGGCCGCCACTGCCGCCGATGCTTGGCGCACGAACTGCCGGATCATAGAAACTCCAGAACCCGTCGTGGGTGTGCTGCTTCAGTCCTTCATGCAGTTGCGTGTTCAGTTCATTCCAGCCATCGCCCGTTTTCCAAAACCAAGTCAGATACTGAAGGATCGGGTTATCATCGGCGATCACTCGATTCTTTGGAAAGTCGGCGAGCTTCTGCCACTGAACGCCATTTTTGATCGTAACTTCCGCGGGAATCTCTTTGCCCGTTGCTTTTCGGTACGCTTCGATTTCTATCGGTAGAAACGAAACCTGCGTTTCACCTCGCACCTCGGTGTGCAGCAGAGCAGAACTGAACGCCGGATGATCGCCGTAAGCACGCCCCATCGCAGCTCCGCTGTTGAACGCAAAACCCTGCACCGCCGGAAACAATCCGCTAATGTCCTGACGGTCGTAGTTGTCTCCGTTGCGATCGATGCGACGAAACGATTTACCCACGGCCGCAGTCCTCAGCCATCGACCTGGCGAAAGCGACGCCACGATTTGCAGATCGTTTTCGAGGGCTGCGTTGAGCATGTTGCGACCCTCGCGAATATCTTCGGCAGAGTCGGGGAGCGCGTCGGCACCGCCGTCCCAGATCCGCTGGAACTCCGATCGCAACCCCAGGCAATGCGTGAATCCGATCTGCTTCAAACGTGGTATCTCTTTGATAACTCCATCCGTTCCGCCAACACCCCACATCACGACCGGCATCCGATCCGGCAGCGGTCGTTTCACGATCACGACGGGAATTCGCGATGTCGATTGATAGCCGGCATCCGTACCACCCCAGTTCGGCACCGTCGCCGAAAGTTCCACAAAATACTCGCCCGGCTTCAAGGCCGTGTCGATCTTCAGCTTCAACTGATGAGACGCTCCGTCGCCAAGCTCCGGCACGTTCAACCGCTGTGTCGAACCGTCGGGCAGCAGCGCCGTGACAATCGCACCGGACAACGATTCGCCAGTCCGGTTGGTCAACTGCGCCGTCAGGAACGCGTTCTCCGACATGCGTTGGAACACAAACCGTTCGGACTCGGGAACAAAACCGACTGGCTGAAACTCCCGCACGCCCGACGTGATCCGCACTTCGTCGATGAAGCCGGGGAAGCCGCGATACAGCGAACCGATCCGGTCGCCAATCGACAACGGACGAATCGCGGCGGCCATTGGCCCGGCGGTTGCAATTGTTGATCGCCCGACGGTTGAGCCATCGACAAAAAACTCCGCGGTCCCAATACCATCGTACGTGAACGCAACATGCCGCCAGTCTCCCGCTTCCATCGGAAACGGCAAGGAATACCAATGCGTCGAATCCAGGCCGCCGCCGATTTCCAGATGCAGCAATCGTGTTCCGATCGCGCGGCCCGGCGACAACGAAAACATGAACCCCGTGTGATTGTCCGGCACATATTTCATGTCTAGCAGAACGGCAGCGTATTTTGCGGGAAACTCTTCACCCTCTTTCGCTCGCAACCACATCTCTACGGTGAACGCTCCGCTGGGCGACAACACTGGCGACTTCGCAACATGCAGGCTGTGACTTTTATCTTCGACCGGGTAGCCGGCTGACGTTTCCAGGCAGCCATCAAAGCGGCCATCGGAACTCTGCTTCGCGCCTCGCAGAGTCGCCGCGTGTTTGTGAGACGACGAGTCGCTTGTGAACGAAGCCTCGTCCCCATCAAACTTCCAAAGCCCAAGGACTTCCGGGCCGCTGGCATCGGTATACGGTTCCCACCAGCGAACTGCCGATTCCTGTGCAAGCAACGCCGATGCGTTCAGGCAGCCCGTCGCAACAAGGGTAAACAGAATTCGGAATACGAGTCGGTGGGGCAATGAAGTCATCGATTGTCCTCGTCAGATGTGACGGATTGGCGGGAGGAGCAGGAGGAGGGGGAGCGTCGCCTTTACTTTCGTTGGAATCAGTCGCAGCGACAACCACGATTGTGTCGGTCGTGAAAGCTTTCAACAACCCTCGGGATTCAAACATCCAGTGTTTCCTGGCCCCCTGCAATGACTGAAAATAGCAATGCCCGAAACGAGTTGTGTCACCTAAGCGGGCGAGGGACTATATTGATGGGCCCCGCCTTGCGCTTGGAGAATGCCAACTCCCGCCAGGGCTAGTCAGTTTTTGTGTCAGCGCAAATCAGCCGGCACGCATTAGCGTCTGGTTCTCCAGTTAGCCTGATGCTAACGCGTACCGATCGGTACCTCGTTTAAAAAACTGATCAGCTCTGCAACTCCGGCTACGAACTCGAATCCTATCCCACCTTGGAAGCGTATTATGCTGCATGTTTTAAAAAACTCGGCACCTTCGTTGGTTGCCCTCGTATGTCTGTCGTTTGCACAATCGTGCGATGCCGTGGAACCCAAACCACCCAAGGGCTATCGAGCGATCCTTAACGGGGAAAATCTATCGGGATGGTACGGGTGGAATCCACACGCATCGGCGAAGTTGACCGGCGAAAAGAAAGCCGAAAATCTACGCAAGCAGCGAGCAGAGTTCTCCGAACATTGGACCGTTGAAAACGGCGAATTGGTGAACGATGGTCACGGTCCTTACGCAACGACCGAAGAGGAGTTTGGCAACATCGATTTGCAGCTCGAATACAAAACAGTCCCGAAAGCCGATAGCGGCATCTATTTGCGAGGCACGCCGCAAGTTCAGATTTGGGATTGGAACCAGCCCTACAACTTGAAGCGACCGGACCGAAAACCCCATCAAGGTTCGGGCGGATTGTTCAACAACACCCCCGGAACTCTGGGACGCGATCCGATCATGCGTGCCGATAAACCGTTTGGCCAATGGAACCAACTGCGGATTCGCCAAGTCGGCGACCGAACTTGGGTCTGGCTCAACTCGCGAGCCGTGGTCGAAGGGGCGGTGATGGAGAACTTCTGGGATCGCTCGCAGCCATTGCCCGCCAAGGGGCCGATCATGTTGCAAACGCACGGCGGCGAGATTCGTTGGCGAAATATTTTCGTTCGCGAGATCAACGATCAACAGAGTGAAAAGATCCTGGCAGCCTACCGCCCTCTGCCTCAACCGACCCAGTACGACGTTTCCTACGGACCGCATCTAAAACAGGTGCTCCATTTCTGGCAAGCCGAGTCGGACAAACCGACCCCCGTTTTGTTTTTCATCCATGGCGGCGGATGGAGCAACGGTGGACGCTTAAGCGGATTGTCGGGGATGTTGCCAACCATCCTGAAAGAAGGCATTTCGGTTGTCTCGGTGGAGTATCGATTTGTCGGAGAAGCGACTGCCGATGGCGTGGTGCCACCGGTAAAAGGACCGCTTGATGACGTCGCTCGCGCGTTGCAATTCGTCCGCAGCAAGGCTGCCGATTGGAATCTCGACAAACAGCGGATCGGTGCATCGGGTGGATCCGCGGGTGCGTGTTCGAGTCTATGGTTAGCATTCCACCCCGAGATGGCGGATCCCGACAGCGAGGATCCCGTGGCACGCGAATCGACACGTTTGTGGTGTGCCGCCGTCACCGGCGCTCAAACCACGTTGGATCCGAAACAGATGAAAGAATGGACTCCCAACAGTCGCTATGGCGGGCATGCGTTTGGTTTCCGCGGTGACTCGGAAAAGAAGTTGTCCGCGTTCGATGAGTTCCTAGCGAAACGCGACACGATCTTGCCGTGGATTGCTGAGTATTCGCCCTATGCATTGGTCAGTTCCGATGATCCCCCGGTCTATCTCAGCTACTCCTCTGCCCCAGCACTGGGCAAGAAGCAAAAAGATCCTACACACACCGCCAACTTTGGCGTGAAATTGCAAGAGCACTGCGAACAAGCGGGCGTCGATTGCGAACTGGTCTATCCCGGCGCTGCGGATGTTCAACATCCGACGACGACGGACTATCTAATTTGGAAACTAAAACGTCCCAACTCATAACTGGAAAACCGAGATGCGAGTAATACAAGTTCTGTTCAAGAAGTCGGTAGCGATGTTCGCCTGGAGTGCAATCTCGCTTACCTGCTGTGAATCTTTACTGGCCCAAGCGGACGCACCCGTGCCGCAGGGAGTTGCTGCGGGGGTTGAGAAACCGATGCGAATTTCTCCCCGTCCGGGCAACGATCGAAATAGCGAAGGAGACTTCATCCGCCTGAAGGACGGCAGGCTGATGTTGATCTACACAAAGTTCGTCGGTCGCAGTGACCACGCGGAAGCCGAACTGGTTGCCCGATATTCGGACGATGAGGGAAAGACATGGACCCAAAATGATGAATCCGCCATCGCACGCGGCGAAGGCGATGCCAACTTGATGTCGGTGTCGCTGCTCAGGTTGCAGGATGGCCGGATCGCGTTGTTCTATGTACGAAAGTACAAGAGCCCAGCGAACGCGAAGTATCCCTTTCTGGATACGATCTTGATGCAGACGAGTGATGACGAGACAAAAACGTGGTCGGAGCCCGTTCAAATTACACCAACCGATGAACCCGCCTACCGCGTGCTGAACAACGATCGCGTGATCCAGCTGGAAAGCGGCCGCCTGGTGGTTCCTGTCGCAACGCACTATCAAACGGGCTGGACCGGATGGCGAAACTCCGCACAGATTCATTGTTATCTGTCGGACGATCTGGGGAAGACCTGGCGGACATCTAAAAGCACATTGGAATCCAAACTGCTGGCTCAGGAACCTGGAGTCGTCGAACTCAAAGATGGCCGAATCATGATGTTCTGCCGCAGCCGAGATTGCCAACTAGTGACCTATTCGTCCGATGGCGGCGAAACATGGACTCCATTGGAAAAATCCAATATCCCGCAACCATCGACGTCTCCTGCAACCATCGAACGCATTCCTTCGACAGGCGACCTGTTGCTGGTTTGGAACAACGGAGACGATCCGCTGGCAAAAATCAAACCGATTGGTCGTCGACCATTCACCGCAGCGATCTCCAGCGACGACGGTGCGACATGGAAGAACGTCAAGAATATCGGCACCGATCCCGACGGATGGTACTGCTATACAGCCATGGAATTTGTGGGGGATCAGGTGGTGCTTGGGCACTGCGAATTCCCCAAGTTGAATTCGTTCCAGATCACTCGTTTCCCAGTGACCTGGTTGTACGAAACAACTGAATCTTCGAAGTAGCGTTGCAGTCCGAGCGAGAGGCTTTGATTCTCTATCAAAGCCTCTCGTCTAAGACAGCCGTAGCACCAGGAAACGATTCGGACTACACATTTCTTGGAAGTGTAGTTTGCTTCCCGCCCCATGCCATGCGATCCCATTATGCTGACACGATTTCCATTAAACGGGCAGGTGTTGCGAGTGGCGATCGTTGGGTGTTGCACAGCGTTTATCTCCATTCTGGCGTTGGGCAACCTCCGCGCGGCGACGGTTGAAGACCACACGTTCATCGCCACATGTGATGGCTCCGAACAGCGATACGTCCTCGTCACGCCCGACGCGTTCAGCTCCGATCAACGTGTCGACTTAATCATCGCTTTGCATGGTCACGGTTCCGATCGCTGGCAGTTCGTTCGGCAGGATCGCGGCGAGTGCCGAGCGGTCCGCGACGTGGCGGCGAGCACCGGTGCGTTGCTAGTCTCGCCCGACTATCGAGCCAAGACTTCTTGGATGGGACCGAAGGCCGAAGCGGATGTGGTGCAGATCATCAAATTGATGAAAGGTGAATTTCGTATCGGGCGTGTGATCCTGTGCGGTGGTTCGATGGGAGGAACGGGAGCGTTAACGTTTACGGCTTTACATCCCGACCTGATCGATGCCGTTGTCTCCCTGAACGGAACAGCAAACCTCGTCGAATACGAGCGGTTCCTCGATGCGATCGCGGAATCTTATGGCGGCACAAAACAGCAGATTCCCGACGAATACCGTCGGCGTAGCGCCGAGTTTGCTCCCGACCGATTCACGATGCCGCTGGCGGTAACAACGGGCGGCGGCGACGAGATCGTGCCGGCTGACAGCGTGCTGCGATTGGTTGAAAAAGTTCGAGACACGAATCGCCGCGTCCTCAGCCTTCATCGTCCCGAAGGAGGCCACAGCACCACCTACGACGATACGAAGCAGGCTCTTGAGTTTGTGTTTAAGGCTCTGCAAAACCTTTAGATGGCAGTGACGCCGACAGAAGATGCAAGTCACTTATTCACTCCCGAGACTTGTATAATCGAGCGATCGACGCCCGGACGAACTTAGTTCACATCGACTTCCGCACCCTTTGAATGGAAAAGACCAAAATGCATACGCGACGCGATTGGATGAAGACGGCGGCAGTATTGGGCATCGCAGCGACCGGTCACGCAGGAGTGGGACCGACGGCGGGCGCTGACCAGCCGGGGAACGTTAAATCGAATCCGATCGATATTGGTTCGCGACGTGAACTGTTCGTCGATGATTATCTGATCGAGCGGTTCGACGGCGTCCGGCTCGAGTTGCATCGCCCACAGCGACGCGAGATCGTCTTTCGCACCGACGCGCCGTGGGAGGGAAACGGAAGTGCCTACCAGAGCGTCTTCCGTGACGGTGACCGTTTTCTCATGTACTATCGCGGCGGTCACCATACAGCGTCGAAAGCCTACGAGAAACAGAAGAACTCGTGGGAGACGTTGTGTGTGGCCGAGAGTCGCGATGGGATCCACTGGACGCGTCCCGAGCTGGGTATCGTCGAGTTTGAAGGATCGACGAAGAACAACTTGATCCTCGACGCCAAGATGGTTGGTGAGATCGGCGGAAGCCCCGCGCATACAGCAACTTTCAAAGACACAAATCCCGATTGCCCCGAGGAGGAACGATATAAGATCGTGATCTTTGGAACGAAACCTAGGGGGCTGTATCTGATGGTCTCTGCCGATGGTGTCCGTTTTCGTTTAAAGAGCAAGAAACCCTTTACCACCGTTGGTGCCTTCGATTCCCAGAACCTCATGTTTTGGGATTCGGTGGGGAAGGTTTATCGCGAGTACCACCGTCAATTCGACGAGGGCGTGCGGGGCATCATGACGGCGACCTCGACCGATCCGAGTCATTTCCCCGAACCGCAATGGCTCGAATACCCCGACGCCCCCGAACAGGCGTTGTATACAAATCAGATCCAGCCCTATTACCGAGCGCCCCATGTCTTCATGGGCTTCCCGATGCGCTATGTCGACCGCGGTTGGTCGCCGTCGATGAAACAGTTGCCGGGGCTTGAAGAGCGTGAGTATCGTGCCAAGGGACATCCTCGCTACGGCACGACGGTGACCGATGCGGCGTTTATGACCAGCCGAGACGGCGAGAGCTTCTCCCGGTGGGGCGAAGCCTTCATCCGGCCTGGTCCCTCCACAAAAGACTCTTGGGTCTACGGCGACAACTTCATCTTCTGGGGCATGCTGCAAACGAAATCGGATCTCGACGGCGCCCCCGACGACATCTCGCTCTACGCGACCGAAGGCTATTGGCAAGGTAACTCGACTTCCGTCCGCCGGTACACATTACGGCAAGACGGATTTGTATCGGCGCGAGCTGGCTGGAAAGGTGGCTCGCTGTTGACCAAGCCTTTTACGTTTGAAGGTGCCCGACTGGAGCTCAATTTCGCAACCTCCGCTGCGGGGACGGTTCGAGTCGAGATTCAAGACGAAGCGGGGAAGCCCATCGATGGCTTCACGCTCGAGGATTGCCCAGAAATCTTCGGCGACACCATCGCCAGAACCGTCACCTGGAACAAGACGCAAGACGTGTCGTCCCTGGCGGGCAAACCGATCCGATTGCGATTCGAACTCCAAGACGCAGACGTCTTTAGTTTTAAGTTTTCATAAGCTGGAGTCGAGCTTTGTCTCGGCATCCAGCCTGGGCAACACGCCCGGCCCTCCACCCCAGAGCGAAGCCGCGGAAGCGGCGGCCGCATAAAGCCTGCGGCGCAAACCGCAGGTCCGGGATGAAGACGAATCCTCGCGAGCCTCGGGTAGGGGCGACTGATCCCTGCTGTCGCCCCTGCCCGGGGCTTTGATCATTGCTTGCGGCTTGTTTTCCTGCGGCTCGCGCCGCAGGCTTTATGCGATCGCCGCGTCCGCGGCTTTTGCATTGCCACATCGGGGAAACCGCTGGCGATCTTGGGTTGCTACTGGAAATCCGATTCTGACTGGGCGACAATAGCGGTTCTCTCACTTCGGTTTTCCCCAACTCCCGCCTTTCCTTGGAATCCCAAATATGCATCTCCCCGCCTCGCAACCCAATCCATCGCGCCGTCGCTTTTTAACTCAGGCCGCTGCCGTTACAGCGATCGCCGCCAGTTCGCCGATCAAGTTGCGGGCCGCTGCCAACGATCAAATGAACATCGCCTTTATCGGGGTTGGTGGGCGCGGCGGCGGGAATTTGAATTCGGTCGCCAAGGATCCTTCGGTGAACGTGGTGGCGCTGTGCGACGTCAATCGCCGCAACCTGGAAAAGGCAGCTTCGCAACATCCCAAGGCGCGGACCTTTGAAGATTTCCGCAAGCTGTACGACGATGCCAACGATATCGATGCGGTTGTCATTTCGACCAGCGAGCACACTCACGCGTATGCGACGATGCCGGCGCTGCGATTGGGCAAACACGTCTATTGTGAAAAGCCGCTGACTCATAATGTCTACGAATCGCGAGCGATCACCAAAGCCGCAGCCGATGCGGGCGTGGTCACTCAGATGGGAACGCAGATCCACGCCACGTCGAACTATCGCCGCGTGGTCGAATTGGTCCAAAGTGGTGCGATCGGCAACGTCGGCGAAGTCCACACCTGGGTCGGCCGAGCTTGGGGATTGCAAAGCCCCGAAGATGCAAAAGCGAATCGCGACATCGTTTCGGTGCAGGAAATGCCTACCGAAGGGATGACTCCGCCCGAATATCTGAACTGGGACCTGTGGCTGGGGCCAGCTCAATATCGCCCCTTCCACGAAGTCTATTTCCCCGGTCCCAAATGGTATCGCTGGTGGGACTTTGGCAACGGTACGATGAGCGACCTTGGCAGCCACTGGAACGATCTCGCATACTGGGCGATGAAGTTCGATGCCCCGACGTCGATCGAAGCGTTCGGCGACGAACCACATCCGGAGATCGCACCGGCGTCGATGTCGGCAGTTTACGAATACGGAGCCCGCGGCGATCTGCCGGCAGCCAAACACTTCTGGTACCAGGGATCGCACAAGCCGCAGATCTGGAAAGACAAGGGGATTCCTCAGTGGGGCAGCGGCACGCTGTTCATCGGCGACAAAGGGATGCTGCTGTCGGATTACAGCAAACATGTGCTGTTGCCCGAAGCCGACTTTGCCGACTTCAAGCGCCCCGAACCATTTATCGCCGATTCGCCCGGGCACCACCAAGAATGGATCAACGCCTGCAAGGGTGAGGGCGAGACCGGCAGCCCGTTCAGTTACGCTGGCCCGCTGACCGAAGCGAATCACTTGGGGAACGTCGCCTTCCGCGCCGGACAAAAGATCCTGTGGGACAGCGAAGCGATGAAGATCACCAACATGGATGGCGAGCGGTTCCTGAGACGGATGAACCCGCGCGAAGGCTGGTCGTTGGGTTAAGCGTTCGCTGACATCCCGGGTACATATAGGTCCGGAGAGTTTCGCTCTCCGGACGGCGTCTTCGCTGGCCGCCTGAAAAAATGCCAGCGATACTTTTCTAATCAAAATCGATTCGATCGGGTCCTCGTCGCCATGAATCCTGCCTTTCTCAACGATATCGATTCTCGGATGCGAAAGGACTGGACGTCGTTTGTCGAAGTCTGGCAACAGACGAAAGACCAATGGCGCGACGCGAAGTGCCGGCAGTTCGAACAGGAAGACCTGCAACCGCTGCCAGGTGTGATGAGCCAAACGTCCGCAGCGATCGCTGAATTTCGCGACTTCGCCTCCCGGGTCTCTCAAGAATTACGCGACGAAGAATCGGAAAACGATTTTTTCGTCTAACCGGGGCTAAGCAGTGTTTCAACAGCCGGTATCGGCCGCCACGCGATAGCGTCCGGTTCGGCTGAACACAAACACGCTGCCGCCCTGTTTGGCTAGCGTCGGTGCAAACCGGTACACTGATGTAGAGCGTAAACTTTAACAGCGGGCTCCACGCTGCGCCCGCTGTTTTGCTATCTCAAAGAGCACCGATCGATGACAACAGGATTGTTTACCCCCAAGCGTCAAGGACTGCTGCTGCGCGGTTTGGCCGATCGCTGCGCCAATGGAGTCGAGCAATGGGAACGATTGGGGACGCAGCACGCCGAGCGTTTAGCGGCGTTGCTGCAACAGCAGCAGCAGGAAAAACAGCAGCTGCAGGCCGAATCCGAGGCGGTGCTGCGGGAGTCGCTGAAGCGATGGGACCAGGCCGATGAGATGGTTACGTCGGCGTACGAGCAGAATGTGCTCGAGGCACGCAGCGAATTGAATCGGATGCAGGTCGAATTCAAACGCCGGCATCGCCAGGGGATTCAAGAGATTGGTCAGCGGTGGGACGAATCGAAACAGCAGGCGACGCAGGTCTTCGAATCGAAAAAGGGACTGCCAGCGCAACAGAAGACGCGCGACACGAATCGTTTGACCGCCGCTTGGAACGAGATCCACCAACGGCTGGAAACGGGCCGCGAGATCGCGATGAAACGGCTGCATCAATTGAACGATCCGCCGACGACCTCCGAATCGTACCAACCGCCAGCTTCGGTCGATCAGGCGATCGAAACGCTGGATCGATTGACCGCCGACTGCGACGAGAACCTGGCGCAGCTGGGTGATGACTTTTCGGTTCGGTTTCTCGAATCGGTTTATCCCGCGATCGTGATGCTGTTGTCGCTGATCGTCTGGTCGTTGGGCGTGTTGTTCATGGGAGCCCAACCGCCGGCGCTGTGGTTGGCCGCCGGGCTTGGCGTGCCGATCGTCGTAGGGATCCTCTGTTTTGCGATCTTCACTCCGCGGCTGAAACGGATCACGCGGCAATGGTATCCAGGCATCGAACAGTCCGCCGTCGATGCGGTCGCCGTCGTCAAGGATGGCCAAGAATGCGCGACCAAAGCGGCCCAGACGCTCGCCCAACAAATCAAAGACCAACACCAGCAAGCCCTTCGTCAGGCAGACGAGACGAAGCGGCAGCAGACCGATGCATTGGAAGCGAAGCTGAAGCAAGAACGCGAGCAGCGGGAGTCGACGCTGCGCGACCGGATCGCCGCGTTGGAGAACAACTATCACGATTCGTTTGCCGGGGTCGAAAACAGCCACGGCAGCGAGTTCTCCGATCTCAGCCGAGCTCACAAACAACGGCTCGCCGACGCCAACACGCAGCGCCTGGCCAAGCGTGAACAACTGGCCGCCGCTCAAGAGGCGGAGGACCAGTCGGTCGCTCAGCGGCTGCGCGACGGACTCCGTCGCGGACTCGGCCACATCGACACCGCCAACGCCCAGATGCAGCAGCAACATCCCGATTGGGAATCGGTTGTCGACGGAAACCTGGGAACGGTCTCTTCGCTCTCCCTCGCACCGGTCGGCTATCTCGATGTCGCCGATTATTTGCGGCGATCGGTCGAGATTGCGGCTTCGAAAAGCGAACACGATCCGCCGGCCCTGGCCCACAACGGATCGGCCGCTATCGCTGGCAAGGACTACGTCCGCCATGGGCTCTCGATCGCCGACACGTTGCCCGAACCGATGCCAAATCGTTTGCCCGTCGCGTTGACCGCGGCCGAACATTCGGGGCTGTTGATCGATTGTCCGGGAGGCAGCAACGAAGCGGTGATCGAATTGGTACGGGCTGTTCTGTGGAGACTGTTGGCCGCGCTGCCGCCGGGAGAATTGAAGCTGACGCTGTTGGATCCGATCGGCCGCGGGCAGACCTTTGCCTCGCTGATGGCGCTGTCGGATCACGATCCCACGCTGGTCGGACACCGCGCCTGGACCCAGCCGAATCAGATCGAAGCCCGCTTGGCCGAACTGACGCAGCATATGGAAGACGTGCTGCAAACCTATCTCCGCGACAACTACGAAACGATCGACCAATACAATGCTCAAGCCGGTGCGATGGCCGAACCGTACCGCGTCGTCGCGGCGATCGGCATCCCCAACGGGCTGACTCCCGCCGGCTACGCGAACCTGCGCGTGCTGCTAGAGAACGGCCGCCGCTGCGGAATCATCACCGTCCTGGTCCGCGATTCCGAAGCGGCCTGGCCTCACGATTTTGCCGCGTTGCCGATCGACCGACTGCTCCATTTACAAGTTGATTCGCAGGGGCGGATCCGGCACACCGATCCGCTGTTGGGTGAGCTACCGTTTTCGCCAATCCAACCGCCTCCCAACGGAATGGCGGCGGAACTTGTCGAGAAGATCGGTCGAGGGGCGATCGATGGCCGCCGCGTTGAAATTCCGTTCGACGATGTGATGCCGGCGGATCTCTATAACGACGGCGACGCGTCCGACGGGCTGGACATCCCGTTGGGCCAACAAGGGGCAGGACGTCGGTTGCGGATGCAATTGGGCGAAGGCGTCCGCCAACACATGCTGGTCGCCGGTAAAACCGGGTCGGGTAAAAGTACGCTGCTGCACACGATCATCACCGCCGGGGCGCTGAAGTACAGCCCCGACGAACTGCATGTCTATCTGTTGGACTTCAAAAAAGGGGTCGAGTTCAAACTGTACGCCGACGCAAAACTGCCGCATGCTCGGGTGATCGGGATCGAAAGCGAACGGGAGTTTGGCCAAAGTGTATTGGAACGACTCGACCGCGAACTGCAGCGTCGCGGTGAATTGTTCCGAGCCAGCGGCGTGCAAGAGGTTGGCGAATACCGCCGCACGTCGGGCCAAGCGATGCCGCGGATCATGCTTGTCGTCGACGAGTTCCAAGAGCTATTCATCCGCGACGACCGGATCGCTCAAGATTGCACGATGCTGTTGGATCGCTTGGTCCGGCAGGGACGATCGTTTGGCATGCACGTCATCTTGAGCAGCCAGTCGCTGGCCGGTGCGTATTCGCTGCCTCGCAATACGCTCGGTCAGATGGCGGTTCGCGTGGCGCTGCAGTGCAGCGAATCGGACGCGTTGGTAATCCTAGCCGAAGACAACAACGCCGCGCGTTTACTGAGCCGGCCGGGGGAAGCGATCTACAACGACGCCGGGGGCTTGGTCGAAGGGAACCAACCGTTCCAAGTCGGATGGTTGGACCACAATCGCCACCGCGATCTCTTGAACGGTCTCGCCGAACGTTATCCCGAAGCGGAAACTGATTACGGCCCGACGGTGATCTTCGAAGGCAATCGCCCGGCCCGTTGGTCCGCTGCCGTCGCAGAGGCGGCGCTGGTGGGGGACGAAAAGAAACCGGCTTCGGTTCACGATGGCTTTGGCGGCCTGTTGGGCGAAGCGGTGGCGATCGGCCCGCCGGTCGGATTGCGATTGCCCGCCCAGCCCGGCCGCAACGTGTTGATGGTCTGCGGCGATGCCGACCTGTCGCGCGATGTCTTGGGCATTTCGATCGCGTCGCTCTATGGCGGTGCGATGGCTCAAGGGAAACCGCTGCGCGTCGTGATGCTCGACGGGCGGCGCTCGGGCGACGACACGCATTCGGCGGCGGAGTTTGCGATCGCCAGCGGCGTGCCAGTGGAACATATCAAGCCGCGCGATGCCGAGGCGAAGCTGTTAGAGCTTGCCGAACTGGTCGCTGCTCGAAATCAAATGGATGCTCCCGAAGAAGAGCCGCCGGTCTTGGTGGTGATCGATCCGCTAGAACGCTTTCGCGACCTGCGGCAGGAGGAGAACTCGTTCAGCTTTTCGCTCGACGCTGCCCCCAAGCAGAGTGGCGGATCGGCGTTGCAGAACATATTAAAGGATGGATCGGCGGCGGCGGTGCATGCAATCGTCAGCTGTGGCAGTGTCGAGACGGTTGGCCGATGGTTGTCGCGGCAAACGCAACACGATCTTGAAATCAACATCCTGGGGCGGATGAGCATCAGCGACTCGTCTCAGCTGATCGACAGTCCCGAAGCGGGGCGGCTAAGTCCCGCGTCGATGCTGGTTTACGACGATTCGAGCGGCCGGATGGAGAAGTTCCGCGTCTTTGACCTGCCCCCCACCGAGGCGATGCAAGCGTGGCTGGAGAGTCGGACGGTCGGCAAAAATTAGCGGAAACTGGATTTCCTTGCGAGCAACAAGACCTACAATCGGACTATCGTTGCAAACGGGGGCTTGGCTAAGATCGGCCTCACAACGTGCAGAAATCTCAGGCAAACCGACTCGTGCCAATGGAATCCGGTTAGTAAACGATGCGACAGATTATTACGACGACCGTTTTAGGAATGCGGCTTGCTAGCCTAACTCTGGTCGCCTACTGGAGCGTGATTTTCACCGGAACGCACATTCCTAGCGTCCGTCTGCCCTCGTTCAGCAACGCCGACAAGGCTTATCACTTTGCTGCGTTTACGGGGCTGGCAATCCTGTTGGCTTGGGCGCTTCCCAAGAGCCGACGGCATCCGCGGCGGCATCTTTTGATCGCACTGGGGATTGGAGTCGCGTATGCGATCTTCGATGAATCGACCCAGTTGTTGGTGCGTGGACGGAGTGCGGAAGTCCTCGATTTTGTGGCCGATTGCGGGGGACTGCTTACCGGCCTGTTTGTCTACAGCGTGCTGAGGAGCCTAATCACGCCCCCCGCACCGAAGCTGCATCAACCGTCCTGTGGCGGACGCGTTGGCATGTGACGCGGGTAGGGTGGGTTCTCTGCCAGCGGAGCGGTGAGGCCCGTTTCCTGTTCCCATTGCCAGCGTTCGTTGGGCGTGGCGTAGAACCGCAACCAAGTGTCGTTGTCGCCATCGTCGAAACATCGCCAGTGCAAGAAATTGCGAGGCAGATCGACTTTCTTTTCGCGGCAGGGCAAGATATCGCGGAAGATGATCTTATAGAGTTCGCGATCGGTCAGATGATCGGTGCACTCCAGGATGATTCGTTTGCTGTGCAAGCGTTCGATCGCGTTCCACAGACAATCGTGCAGTTCGTCGCGATCCAATTCATCGGGATGGGGGAGCGCCAATGCGGGCTCAAACCAGTGGCTGATCGGAATCGCAGGGGCTTGTTCCCAAGCGAGCATCGAAGCGAGAAACTCGTTCTCCTGCGACAGCGGCATGCGGCGAACATCGATCCGGGAGACCGATTCATCGATGTACGGTTCCAGCTCGTCGCGCAGTTGCGCGTTCAGCATCAGTTGGTCGACCTCGTCCATCGTGGGTCGATTGGAATATGACATGTTTGGATCGGGGGTGATCGAGGCGAAAACGAGACGACGCGCTCGCGACATGCGGGGCGTTCACTGGGTACAAATCTATCAACTGACCGCGAGCTCTCAACAAATGAAGCCAGGAAATCAGCCCGGTTGGTAGAGAATCCTGGCCAGTGGTGTCCCACAATCGTTACGAACGTCACGGTTCCACACGCTAGCAATGGTAAAATTTTCGGATTGGCTTGCCTTTCCGGATTTCTCGTTTTCCCTAGGCCGCCGGGGCGATTCTTTCGCCGCCGGCCGATTGGCTGATCGCCACGCATCCCGGACGCCGATATTCCATGGCAGACGCCATAGACATCGAGCATCCCGATCGGCTATATGCCGAGGAAACTATGCGAGAGGTACCTGAATCCATGTCCATCCAACGAATCACCCTGTCGACGCTGATCGCAATCAGCACGGTGACGACCAGTTTCGCCCAATACAATCGAACTTCAGGCGCGGCTGTCGGCGGCGTCGCTGGTGCCGCAATCGGTGCAGCGATCGGCGAAAACAACGACGAACCGCTAGCCGGCGCCTTGATCGGCGGTGCGCTTGGCCTGATCACCGGAGCGACCGTTGGGCAAGCCAAAGACAACAATATCGCCCGGCAACAAGCCTACGCTCAGCAGCAACAACAGCAGCGAATGCAGGGTGCGGTCTCGACTTACGACGTCGCTCAAATGACCCGCAGTGGTCTGGGCGTGCAGGTCGTGATCAATCACATCCAGCAGAATGGCGTGATCAAGCGTCCCGAGGTGAACGACATCATTTGGATGCACCAACAAGGTGTCCCCGAACCGGTGATCAGCGCCATGCAGAACGCTCCTGTCGGATCGCCTAGTATGGCCCCGACGACGGTTGTGCGAACGCCCGCACCCGTGGTTGTGGAAGAGTACCACTACGTCTCCCCGCCACCGGTCGTCTATCGTCCACGCTATTACGCCCCGCCTCGCCATCATCACCACCACGGGCATCGTGGCCGACCGGGCTACAGTTTTGGAATCTCCGTCGGTCGTTAGATAGATTGACCGCTGCGAAGCTGCTAACCTGGAAGCGTTCCTAAACCACGCTTCCCATGGGTTGCAGCACGCCGTGAAATGGATCTCCCACCTATCGCTGGTCGTCGTTCTGTTCAGCAACAGCCTGCTGGCGGCGGCCGATGTCCGCGACGCGGAACAACAGTTCCGCCAAGGCGAGTACCGGCAAGCATTGGCTGCGGCCAAAGCAGAAGTCGATCGCGGCGTCTGGAACGAGCGATGGCCGCGGTTGTTGATCCAGTGCCAATTGCTGCTGGGGCAATACCCTCAAGCTCGAGCGACCTACGAAGCCGCGCTCCAGCGTTATTCCAGCAGCATCCCGCTGCGACAACTTGGCGGCGATGTCTATCGCTTCAACAACGATCCGGTTCGCGGCGAACGGGAACTCGAAGCGATCCTCGAGATCGTCCGCCGATCCCCCTGGCGATACAGCGATAAAGAGAACCTGATCGCGATCGGCCGCTACTTTCTGCACCGCGGCGAAGACGCCAAGAAGGTGCTGGAACTGTTCTACGATCGGGTCCGCAACACCGACGCAAACTTTGTCGACGCCTATGTCGCTAGCGGTGAACTGGCGCTCGACAAACACGACTACGCGATGGCGGCCAAAGATCTCGATCGCGCGGCGAAGATGAAGCCGGACGATCCGCAAATCGCCTTCCTGCAATTCGAAGCTTGGCAGAGTAGCGATTCGCAGCGGGCTCAAGCGATGCGAGCCCGAGCCCTTTCGCTGAACCCAAACCATCTGCCCAGCCTGCTGTCGCTGGCCGATGACGCGATCGATGCGGAACAGTTTGAACAGGCCGAAGAGATCCTGCAGACGATCCTGCGAATCAATCCCTATCAACCGCAGGCGTGGGCCTATCATGCGGTGATCGCTCATTTGCAAGGACACTTCGAAGCTGAACGGTTGCTTCGCAAAGCCGCTTTGTGCCGCTGGGAATCAAATCCGGAGGTCGATCATTTGATCGGCAACAAGCTGTCGCGGCACTACCGTTTTGCCGAAGGTGCCGAATACCAGCAGCGGTCGCTGAAGAAGAAGCCGGACTTTGTCGAAGCGAAGTTCCAACTGGCCCAAGACCTGTTGCGAATCGGCCAAGACGAAGCGGGCTGGAAGATGGCCGACGAGGTTTTCCAACAGGATGGCTACAACGTCGTCGCTCACAACTTGGTCAACCTACACGATGTGCTGCGGGAATTCACGACGCTCGAAGCCGACGGCTTCCAGATTCGGATGGACGCCCGCGAGGCGCGGATCTACGGCGACGACGTGATCGATCTGTTGGCCGAAGCCCGGCAGACGCTCACCGAAAAGTACGCGGTCGAATTGGATGAACCGACGATCATCGAGATCTTTCCTCAGCAGAAGGACTTCGCCATCCGGACGTTCGGCGTCCCCGGCGGTGCGGGCTTCTTAGGTGTCTGTTTTGGTCGACTGATCACCGCCAATAGTCCGGCTTCGCAAACGCAGACGCCCGCGAATTGGCAGGCAGTGCTGTGGCATGAGTACTGCCATGTGGTCACGCTCCAAAAGACCAAGAACCGGATGCCGCGTTGGCTCAGCGAAGGGATCTCGGTCTACGAGGAATTGCAACGCGACCAGCGCTGGGGTCAGTCGATGACGCCCACCTATCGCGAGATGATCCTCGGCGACGCCTTCACGCCGTTGAGCGATCTGAGCAGTGCGTTTATGCAGCCCAAGTCGGCGATGCATCTGCAATTCGCCTACTACGAATCATCGCTGGCGGTCCGCTACATCGTCGAACAGCACGGTTTCGATACGCTCAAAAAGATCTTGTCCGACCTGGCAATCGGTTTGTCGATCAACGATGCGCTCACCCGATCGATCGGGTCGCTGGAGGTGATCGATCAACAGTTTGCCGACTTTGCCAAAGGATTGGCCAGCGATTACGGCAAGCCCGAAGCCTGGAAGCGGGAAGCGCCGGAAGCTGCGGAGATCGATCCCGACGATCCGTTTTCAGGACTAGTCGACGAGCCATCGCCGACGCGATTTGAAATCCTGTTGAAGCGAGCCACAGCGGAAGTGGCTGCCAAGAAATGGACCGAAGCGCTCGACACGATCGCCGAGACACGCGTCCTGTTCGCCGAACCCGATGTTCCGATCGCGCTGCTGTCGCTGGAAGCGGAGCTCTATCGTCAGCAAGAGGCGACCGATCGGGAACGGGAGGTGCGGACGTCGATCGCCAAGCGTTCATCCGATTCGGTTGCCAGTTATCGCCGGCTGATCGAACTGGCCAATCAGCAGCAGGACTGGGAAGCTGTCGCCCGCTACGCCGATCAACTGGCCGCCGTCAATCCACTGACCGCCGAAGTGCAAGAGCAGATCGCTCGTGCAGCGGAGCAGACGGGGACTTACCAGCGAAGCGTTCGCGCGCTGCAGGCGTTAACCGAAATGGAACCTATCGATCCCGCCGGCCTACGATTTCGATTGGCCCAATCGTTGGCAGAGGTCGGCGACACGACGGCCGCTCGCCGCCAGCTGTTGATCGCCTTGGAACAAGCGCCACGATATCGCGACGCCCATCGGTTGCTGCTGCGGCTGAACCAGCCGCCGGCGAGCGAACCATCGCCCGCCGCAGAAGAACTGAAAACCGACGAGCCAACCGAAACGGAAGCCGAAGCTGAAAAGCAATCGGAGCCCGAAGAGCCCGCCAAACCCGATGAGCCGTCGGAAAACGACGAGCCGGCCGCGGCGGACGCTCAGGCGAATGCTGACACGCAACAGGAGAAAGCCCCGTGAACCGCAAGCCAATGATCATTGTTGGACTGTTGTTGGTGATGGCCGTCGCTTCGCTGGCGATGGCTCAACGTTGGCGTCGCGATCGCAATCGCGACTGGCAAAGCGCAGGCCGCGGCGATGTTCCCGATTGGGAGACAAACGCAGATTTCCCGAACGACATGTTTACCTTCGTCCGGATCAAATACCAATCGGCCGGCTGGGGCCGCGGGGGCGGTTGGGATACCGACTACCGCGACAGCGATCTGAACTTCTCGCTGCGGCTGCATCAGCTGACATCGCTGAACGTGAATCCCGAACCGATCGTTTTAGAACTGACCGATCCCAAGCTGTTCGATTATCCCTGGATCTACATCATCGAACCGGGACGGCTGATGTTCACTCAGCCGGAGGTCGTCGCGCTGCGACGGTACCTGGAAAATGGCGGCTTCCTGATGATCGACGATTTCTGGGGCGATGAGGAATGGCAGAACCTCTACTTCCAAATGAAGCGAGTCTTTCCCGATCGCGAGCCCGAGGATGTGCCGTTGTCACACGAGATCTTCCAGTGCGTCTATCCGTTGAAGATCAAGCCGCAAGTGCCATCGATCGGGGCTTGGGGCGGGCGAGGGGGCCGAACTTGGGAGCGCGGCCCCGACACGCAAACGCCCAACTATCGATCGATCACCGACGACGCGGGGCGGATCATGGTCTTCATCTGCCACAACACCGACCTCGGCGACGGCTGGGAACGGGAAGCTGAAAGCCCCGACTACTTCGAAGAGATGTCGGTCAAATACGCCTACCCACTGGGGATCAACATCGTCACCTACGCGATGACGCACTGAAATCACATCGCCGACGAGATCGCCGTATCGCCGCTGGCTATCCGCCGATCTGATACATCGCCCGCTGTGGCTGCTCAAACCCCGGACGTGAGATCAGATGGCCGGCCTCCTTGGCAGCGACGCTTTCGGTGATCAGGTTGATCAGATCGGCGTCGCTTGCTGCCGACCGCAACAAAGGGCGGAGGTCCCAGTTGCGATCCGAGAACAAGCAGTTCCGCAGGCCTCCTTCAGCCGTTAACCGCAGCCGATCGCAGGCATTACAAAATGGCCTGGAGACCGGATTGATAAAGCCGACGCGGCCGCTGCCATCGGCGAACTTGTAGTCGATCGCAGGTTGAGCGGGATCGTCGCGACCGGTTTCCCGCAGCGGCCCCATCTCCGCTTCAATGCGTTTGCGAATCGCTTCGCCGCTCAACACGTCACCATCCTGCCAGGCGCGATCGGCATCCAACGGCATGTATTCGATAAATCGAAGCGTCAGCTGTCGTCGCCGGGCAAAGTCGGCAAGCGGCATGATTTCCGTTTCGGTCAGCCCACGAATCGCCAATGCGTTCAAGCGAATCTGTTCGAACCCAAGATCGATCGCATGATCGATCCCCGCGATCACGCGATCGACTCCACTGCGTCGACTGATCCGTTGGAACGTCGCTTCGTTTAACGTATCGAGACTTATATTCAAACGCTGCAGCCCGGCAGCCTTCAGCGAAGTAGCAAACTTAGGCAGCAGAATCCCATTGGTCGTCAGGGCGATCTCATCGACTCCCGAGACCGCCGCGATTCGGGCAATCAGCGCGTCGAGGTTCGGTCGCAGTAGCGGTTCGCCGCCGGTCAGCCGAATTTTAGAAACGCCAGCGGAAGCCAAGAGCCCCACGACGCGAACGATCTCATCGAACGAGAGCAGATCAACTCGGGGCAGAAAGTTGTCGACATGCTCGGGCATGCAATAGAAGCAGCGGATATTGCAGCGATCGATCACGCTGATCCGCAACGAACGATGGACGCGGCCAAACCGATCGATCAAACGATCGGCAGCGTCGCGCGGCACAGAGGGAGCGGAGTCAGCGAAGGAGGTCAAAGCGTTCTTGTAATCCAGATAAAAGGAGCCCGGCAGCCGAACAGACAGCACATACATCAGCCTCCCATATTAGCTGATTCCCGCGCGACCAACCCACCCCTCAGACAACCGCGCGAGAGAACGCCCGCACCAACCAAACACCCGAGCACGATTTTTCAGTTTAACCGCGTGGCATCGCCCCGCGTTTTTGAGGGCCGCGCGGCCCGATGGGCTCGCGGTTAAACGAAATACCGTTCAACGAAGGGGTAGTGGACGAGGTTACGAGTCGTTTTGCATCAGCCCAAATCGCTGGGCTCGTAACCTCGTCCACTACATCCCGTCGCTAATTCTTTCGACGGTCCGAGGCTCCTTCGTTGAACGGCATTGCGGTTAAACGAAACAATACCACACAACCTGTTTAGCCCCGGCTCAGTAGTGCTTGAACCGGGGCTAACGCCCAAATGGCTAATCCACAAAGCTCACATGCGATTAAAGCAGGCACGGCTACGTGAGGATCTCGTGGACCACGCGGCCGTGTACGTCGGTCAGGCGGTAGTCGCGACCGGCGTGGCGATACGTCAGTCGCTCGTGGTCAAGTCCTAACAAGTGCAACATCGTGGCGTGCAGGTCGTGCGTGTGAACGGCGTCTTCGGCGGTTCGAATGCCGTATTCATCCGAATGCCCGTGAACGATGCCTCCCTTCACGCCACCTCCCGCCATCCAGGATGAGAAGCACAGATTGTGGTGTTCGCGTCCCGCATGGTTTGCGTTCTGGTGGAAGGGAGTGCGACCGAATTCGGTCGTCCAAACGACAAGCGTCGATTCCAACATGCCTCGTTGCTTGAGGTCGGTCAGCAGGCCGGCAATCGGTTTGTCGATCGCTTTGGCAAGCCGTTGGTGATCGCCCATGTTGCCGTGCGAGTCCCAGTTGCTGTTGGACCCGACGTCGATCAGTTCCAGAAACCGTACACCTCGCTCGGCGAGCCGGCGAGCGACAAGGCATTGCCAGCCGAAACCTGCAGTCGCGTCACGCTCTGTTCCATAGAGTTCCAGCGTCGCCTGGGTCTCATCGGAAAGGTCAAACGCCTCGGGGGCTTCGCGTTGCATGCCAAACGCCGTCTCGAACGAACGGATGCGAGCGTCGAGCGCTTGATCGGCGGCCCGCTGCTGAAGATGCGTTTGATTCAGATTACGGCGGAGGGCAAGTTCCATCTGCTGCAGTGCGTCATCGGTATCCTGCGGCCGGATATTGGGCAGCGGCTCGCTGCCAGGGATTACGTGAGTTCCCTGATGACAGGCGGGCAGAAAATCGCTGGCCCATGTTTGCGCACCGGCATACGGCGCGGCGGGGGCGAGCACCATAAACGATGGCAGGTTCTGATTCACGGTACCTAGGCCGTAACTGACCCAGGAACCTGCGCTCGGTCGAGCGAATTGTGCCGACCCGGTGTGGGCCGCAAGAGTCGCTTTGTCATGACCGTCGCTTTCGCAGTGCATCGCGTTGAGCACACAAACGTCATCGATGACCGAACCGAGATGCGGGAACAGGTCGCTGACCCACGTTCCACTTTCGCCATATTGCTTAAATGCGTAACGCGGCTTGATCAAGAACCGTTTGAAATCGCCCGATTTGTTCAGCCACCGCGAGGCGGTGATCGATTTCCCATGATCCGCGATCAACTGTGGCCGATGGTTGAAAGAGTCGACGTGCGAGGTGCCGCCAGTCGAATAAAGGAAGATCACCCGCTCGGCTTTGGCAGCGTGGTGACCGCTGCGCGGTGCCAGTGGATCGTCCGACGCGGCTTGAAGATCGCCGCACAGACCGGCCAGCGCGGTGGCTGCAAAGCCGCCCGACGCACGGCTCAGGAACTCGCGACGCGTTGTGGGGAATCGATTCATTGCTTCAAGACCATTTACTAATCGACATAGAGAAACGCATTGCTCGTCAACAGAACACGCGCGAGCGCGGACCATGCCGCAAGCTGATTGTCGCTGTCTGCATCGGCGTCTTTGCCCGCGAGCTTTTGCTGATAGGCGACTACAAACGCGACGGCATCGTCGACGATGGCTTGTTCTGGAATTCGGCCATGCGCCGTTTCAAATGCCCACAAAGCCCTATCGCGATCGTCCGACGAAACCGCCGTGATTCGCTGTGCAAAGCCTTTTGCCTGCTGATGCACAAAGGGGGAATTCATGAGGAACAGTGCCTGTGTCGGCGTCGTTGTCGGTTGGCGCAGGGCAACGCTCTGGTTCGGATCGGCGGCATCAAACAGAGCCAGGAAAGGATGGCGTCGGTTCCGCTGCACCATCAAATAGACGCTGCGATGATTCGAATCGTAGACGGCGTGAAACGGCCTGTGGATGGTGAAGGCCCAAGTATTCACCGGTGGAAACGGATGCGATTGCGGAACGTTTCGGTCCAGCTTGCCGCTGGCGGCCAGCATCGCGTCGCGGACCGATTCGGCATCCAGCGACCGCCGTGCGTAACGCCAGTGCCAGCGATTGCCCGGGTCCGCTGCGAGGCTCGCATCGTCATCGACGCTCGCCAACTGATACGTCCGCGACTTCATGATCAATCGATGCAGCGACTTCACCGACCAGCCCGACGCGATGAACTCCGATGCCAGCCAGTCGAGCAATTCCGGATGCGTCGGTGGCTCGCCGCGCGATCCGAAGTCACTGGGCGTCGCTACGATCCCTTGACCGAAATGCCACTGCCAGACACGATTCACGAAGACGCGGGCCGTCAACGGGTTCGTGGGCCGAGTGATCCAGTTCGCTAGGTCGAGCCGCCCGCTGCCGGTTCCGTCGGCAACCTCGTCGGCCCCCAGCAGTTCCAAGTTTCGACGCGGGATTTCGTCCCCCAGACGATGCGGCTCTCCTCGCAACTGCAACCGCGTGTTAACCGGCGAGCCTTCGGAAACTGCGTACGCCACGGGGTAACCAACCTCAGTCGAAATCGACAATCGGCGAGCCGCCAGCGTCTTGAGTTCCGCATCAACCTTCGCCAACTGTTCTTGCGAAGCCTTGTCCACAATCGCGGGGGCGACGGGGCCCGTTCCCGGGGCGGCGAATGCCGTTTCCTGAAGTCCGAGGTTGTCGAGATCTCGGGCACATGCACTTCCCTTAACGTGCCCGTGGCCATCACAGATGAAGCAATTGAGGATCCCGTCCCAGTTTGGTCCTGTCGCTTTGTTATCGAATTCGGCTAGGTCATCCGGCGTGCCAACGATTCCGGAGAAGGTCTTTGTGTCGGGGTCGATCGTTAGTCGCAGCGTGTACCAGGTCCCCGGCGTGAGCTTTCGAATCGTCTCCCACTTCGAGCCGTTGCGGATCGCAAATTCCGTCGATGTTGCGCTGCAGTCGACGGCCAGCGACTGGGCAACACCGCGACCGAGGAAGAATCGAAACGCCCCTTTTTCTTGCGACGATTCAACGGGCCGGAAATCGATGGTGAAGTGCAGCTGCTTTCCAGGCGTCGCCCGCAAGCCGCTTTCAAAAACGTAACGCAAACCATCCGACACCTTACCGCTTCCAAGACGCACACCCAACGTCCCTTTGGGATGAATATGTTCGAAGGGACTTTGCGCATCCGCGGTCAGTTCGATCGGTCCCGCACCGGCCCAGGGTTTGCCAAGGGACTTACCAAGCTTCTGGGCCTCGAAACCAAGGTCGACGCCACCGGCTCTGACGTTCGGATCGAACTCCGCTCTCTTGCCTTTCAATACGGCGATTTCACTGTCCAGTTGAGCCAGCGTTTCCGCTTTCGCCATTTCCCGTCTCGCGACTTCATCGGGAAGAACGAGCGCCGGAAAGTGAGCGGGGCGTTTCTGCGATTCGCCGCCAGGAAATGCCCACTTCGTGCTTTCCATAATTCCGTAAAGGGCATAATAATCCGCGGCGGATATGGGGTCGTACTTGTGATCGTGGCAGCGAGCGCAACCCACCGAGAGCCCCAGGAGAGAACGGCCCAGCGAATCGATCACATCGGCGAAGTCGAGATACTGATAGTCGGGCGACGCCTTGTATCCGTAACGTTTACCGATCGCGAGAAATCCCGTTGCGATCACGCGACTGGCGTATTCATCCGCCGGACCATGATGTGCGAGGATGTCGCCAGCGACCTGTTCGCGGATGAATTCATCAAACGGTTTGTCATGGTTAAAAGCATCGATTACCCAATCGCGATACTTGCCCGCCTCGCGGACTGGATAGTCGGCTCCATCCCCCGCGGTATCGGCATACCGAGCCACGTCGAGCCAGTGGCGTCCCCAACGCTCCCCATACGCCGGCGATTCAAGCAGTCGGTTTACAAGCGTATCGAACGCATCGGGAGATTCATCGCGCACGAAAGCGTCGATCTCGCTTGGTGTCGGTGGCAGTCCAGTTAGATCAAACGTCGCGCGGCGGATCAGGGTCCGGCGATCGGTGTCGGGCACGGGGGATAACCCGTTTTCTTTCATGCGAGCAAAGACAAACGCATCGATCTCAGTTCGCGACCAGTTGTCCGCCTTGTCTTGCGGTGGCTCGGGATTTGTCAGTGGCTGAAACGACCAGAACTTGCGAGCCGACTGCAGGTCCATTTTCACTGTCGCTTGCGAAACGGATTCACGTCGCGGATCAAACGCGCCCCGTTTTATCCACGCTTCGAGAACCGCGATCTCCTCCGCTGTCAGCTTTTTGGTGGGAGGCATTTCCAGATCGGGATCAGTGCATCGCACCGCCTGAATCAGCAGGCTGTCATCAGGCTGCCCCGCAACGATCGCTGCCCCGCGATCACCGCCTCGCATCCAGCCGTCGCGTGAATCGAGCCGCAGTCCGCCTTCCTCTTTTTTCGTCCCGTGGCACTCGATGCAATGCTGGACCAGCAGCGGCCGGACGTGTGTTTCGAAGAAGTCCTCGTCGCTCTCTGCGCGACTCACCGACGCGACGCCCAACAAGCAGGTCGTCAACGCAGCGATCCCCCATTGCCGCATGGCGAGACGCTGCCGAGCCTGCTCGATCACTTTGGTGAATGCACAGATCATGTTTGTTCTTCAGCAGTGTTTGGATCGCGAGTTCGATCGACTCGACACGCTGCCTGTGCCAAGCAGACCCGATTGCCTAGCACGCATCGACGGGCAACTAGCTTGCTTATGCAGAACCTGCCAGTTTGGATGCTCCCAAACAACCAGTGGGTAGGCAAATGGTACCCGTGCTGGATCGGTGTTTCAAGCAAATACGTTGGCGGGTGCCGATCGCCTGACTGAACTGCTCATCAAACGCTGCGCCACCAACGGCACGACGAATCGCGTCGCCGCGCGGCAGCGATGTCTTGCTAGTTGGCGTCAGTTCGCTGCAAAACGGGGCCGGGGAGGTTGTATCAACAAGCCATCGATGGAGCCTCAAGCTCGGCGGGAACTAAGGCTTCGCAATGCAATAGACCGCGTCTCCGGTGCGCAGAATTAACTGACCGTCGGCAATCGCGGGCGTGGTCATGCAAAGTTCGGTGCTGTCGAGTTCATTGGTCTGCAAGAGTTTGAATTCAGGGCCGGCGGCAATGGCCAGCGTTTTGCCAAACTCATTCAGACAGAAGATCTTTCCCTGATAAGCCCACGGCGATGATGTAAATGATCTGCCGCCGGGAATCCGTTTCTTTTCGTAGATCACTTCACCCGTGAGCGCATCATAAGAAGCCATCAGGCCCCGATCGTGCAGAACATACAACTGGTCGCCGTAGACGATGGTCGATGGGTTGTACGGCGCCGCCTTGGGCTGACACCACGCAATAAACTCATTGGACGTTGCCTCGCCACGAAGAGAAATATCGCCCGATGCGCCTGGACGAATCGCAAAGATGGGCCGCATGTCGTCATTGACGTAACCCGACGACACATACAGTAGCCCATGCGCCGCGTATGGCATCGCGATTGTGATACTCGAACATCCACTCAGCTCGTAAAGCAACTTGCCGTCCAAGTCATACGATCGAATCCGGCCGGTTCCAGGCGTGATGATCTCAGTCCGCAATTCGTTCCTCCAGATGAAAGGTGTGGACCAGTTGCTCTTTTCGTCGCGTTCGACTCGCCACACTTGCTCTCCCGTCTTTGCGTCGATCGCTGCCAAGTACGACGCATCTTCATTATCGCTTATCAGATACAGGCGTCCTTCGTGCAGCACGGGAGAAGCGGCGGTACCCCAATCGTAGCGAGTTTTGCACGGTGGCAGTTTCTTCTGCCAAACCAAATCACCGTCGACGCTCAGGCAGTACAGCCCAACATCGCCAAATAACACGTAGAGGTGTTCGCCATCACTGACTGGCGTTTCCGATGCGTAACTGTTCTTGATATGACGCGACGTTGCGGGTTTTCCCTGGTGAAGCGTTTTCTCCCATAATGGCTTTCCGGATTTCCGATCCAAACAGATCGCCTTCCATGCATGCGGCACGTCAGCTGGCTTCTCGCGATTACCGCCGAAGTAGAGCCCCGGTTTCGCATCCTCCGGCTTACCTGTGTTTCGAGTCACTGTGGTCAAAAACAGACGCTCACCAACCACGATTGGCGATGACCAACCGCGACCGGCAATCGGCGTTTTCCAAACGACATTTTCGCTTTCGCTCCATCGATCCGGTAGCTCCATCGCTTCGGAGACGCCTCGCGATTCGGGGCCACGAAACTGCGGCCAGTCCTCGGCCGACAGACGCGTGGAACCGCAAAGGATCAGAGCCGCCATCGAGAGGAAAAAAAGATCGAGCCTGGTTTGGCGGAACATAGAGTCATACCTTGGGTGGACTGAGAACGTGGTTGGGTGCGCCATGATATTCCAGCGGGTGCAGGGCTGCCAACTTGGGCTGTCCCCAAATCCTATTATTACAAGGTCACCAACGACCGGTACGCCCCTCTGCATGAACCTGGATAATAACGAGGCTTTATGGTGATCACCAAGTGCAAACAAATTCGACAACCGACGCTGCTGATTGTACTGGCGACAATCTGACAGCACCAACCGCGTGCGCAGCCGAAAGTTTTCATTCTTGCCGGGCAGTCGAACATGCAGGGGCATGCAAAGGTAAGCAGGTTCGACGCCATACGGCTGAACCCGGCGACAGCACCGCTACTGCAACAGTTGCGCAACCCGGACCGATCGCCGCGGGGCTGCGAAAAGGCCTGGATCATATCGATCGATCAATCGCCGGGAAGTCTATCACTGCCCGGCGGTATGCGTATCATCGAAAGCAGGCACTGCGTGCTGGAAATCCAAAGAAGGGGCGACACAAAACGATTGCGAATTGGAGCGGTAAGTAAGGGGGGCACCCAACGGATACTAGCCGTACGTCCACCGCGCGAATACAGACCCGATCGACGAGTTGTTTTCCAAGGTGGTTCCGTGAGCTTGCCCTTCGAACCTGTGTGGGCTGAACTTGTTGCGACATGTGTTTTCGAATCGATGCAGTGACGGCCTGTCGACTTCAATGCGTCTACGTTCGCGTTGCCAAGGGTTGGACGTCGTAGTCGACTCGCAGCAGGAACAGGGCGTGCGACGGGGCGGTGGGGCCGGCTTGGTTGCGGTCGCGGCCGGCGATCAGTTCCTCGATCCAGGCGGGCGGATGTTTGCCGCGGCCGACTTCCACAAGGCTGCCGACGATGTTCCGGACCATGTTGTAGAGGAACCCGTTTGCTTCGACTTCGACGATCAATTGCCCCTGCCCTGCCCTCCCCTGCCCTGTTGTCAGCGCCAGGTCGTGGATCGTGCGGACCGTCGTTTTTCGCTCGCTGCCGGTCGCTTGGAAGCAGGCGAAATCTTGGGTGCCGACGATCAAAGCGGCTGCTTGCCGCATCGCTTCGACGTCCAGTTGGACGTGGTGGTGCCAGAAGTAGCGGAAGTCGAAGGCATCGCGGACGCCACCGATCTGCATTTGATAACGGTAGCGTTTGCCGACAGCATCGCGCAAGGCGTGGAAGTCGACCGGCATCTCTTCGCAGCGATAGACGGTGATGTCGTCGGGGATCTTCGTGTTGATCGCGCGACCCAACGCGGCGTCGCTGGATCGCCAGGCGTCGGTGGTGAGACTTGCGACTTGAGCGATCGCGTGGACGCCCGAATCGGTCCGTCCGCTGCCGGTGATCGAGACGCGCTCACCGGTCAATTCGGCGAACGCGCGTTGCAGTTCGCCTTGGATTGTCGGCAGGTCCGCTTGGACCTGCCAGCCTGCGTAGCGGAAGCCATCGTAGCCGATGGTCAAACGAAAAGTTCTCAACACGTCAGGCCTGGCTTCCGCAAAATGATCAGGCGACCGAAGCCATCTTCTTGGCCAACAGTTCGGCGATCTGAACGGCGTTGGTCGCGGCTCCCTTGCGGAGATTGTCGCTGACGCACCAGAACGCGATCCCGTTGGGGCTGCTGAGGTCCTTGCGAACACGGCCGACAAAAACGTCGTCCTTGCCAGCGCTGTCGACAGGCATCGGGTATTGTCGTCCGGCCAGATCGTCGATCAAAGTCACGCCGTCGGCATTGGCGAACAGCTCGCGGGCTTGTTCGACGGTCAGCGGTTTTTCGGTCTCGACCAGGATCGATTCGCTGTGGCCGATCGCAACCGGAACGCGAACGCAGGTCGGGCAGACGTCGATCGAATCGTCGCCGAAGATCTTGCGGGTCTCGTAGACCATCTTCATCTCTTCGGAGGTGTAACCCTCGTGCTTTTCCGATCCGATCTGAGGGATCAGGTTAAAAGCGATCGGGTATTGGAACGTCTTGGCTGCGGGAGCGGAGCCGTCGAGAGAGCCGCGGGTCGAGTGCAGCAGTTCCGCTTCGCCCGCCAATCCAGCACCGCTGGTCGCTTGGTAGGTGCTGACGACGACGCGCTTGATGCGTGCCGCGTTGTGCAGCGGAGCCAAGGCGACGACCATCTGCGTGGTCGAGCAGTTGGGGCTAGCGATGATTCCTTGGTGGTTGTCGATCGCCGACGCGTTGACTTCGGGAATGATCAACGGCACCTTGGGGTCCATCCGCCAATATCCGCTCTCGTCGACCACGATCGCGCCACGCTCGACAGCCCACGGCGCGAACTCGGCCGATACTTCGTCGGGCGTGCTGGCGATCACGACGTCGACGCCGTCGAACGCGCTCGGTTCCATCAATTCAACGGTAATCTGTTGATCGCCAAATGTGACGACTTGGCCGGCCGATCGCGCCGATGCCAACAATCGCAAGCGTCCGTGTGGCAGCTTGCGTTGCAAAATTTGGTCTAGCACGATCCGACCCACGGCGCCGGTCGCGCCGACGACGGCCAAGGTATCAATCACTTTTGCGTCTCACTTTTTCCAGATTGTTGAGTTCTTAATCTATCGGTTCTCGGACGATCTATTCGCGAACCGCTTTGGCTGCTTCGGCCAAATCGGGGTCGGCCAGTCCCAGCACGCCGCGGCCTTCTTCGATACGAGACATCACGTCGAATTCGATGTCTTCGGAATCGATCTCCCAGAACTTGTTCATCGCTTCGTCGGACAGCGGTTTCCACGATCGGAACAAACGCATGCCGACGCCGCGCGATGGATCGCTGGTGAACCACCATGGGCTCAGCGGAATGTTCGGGTCATCCATTTTCCAATCTTCGTCGACGCTGTATAGACGGGAAGCACAGCGGACGTCTTCGGGCTCCATCTCCCAGCTGCCGCCGCGGACCACGCGTGGGTCGGCGGTTTCGATCGACTTGATCGCTTCGGACGCCTTCACGGTTTTGCCTTCAAAAACCTTGTAGCCGTCTTCCAGGTAGGCGTCGATCGTCCATTCGGCCACGTTGCCCAGCATGTCGTTGAGGCCAAAAGCGTTCGGCTTTTTCAGTCCAACCTTCGACGGGCCATCGGGAGAATTGTCGGCGTACCAAGCGTATTGGTCGATCTCGTCAGCCGATTCGCCCCAGCTGTAAGCGGTGGTGCTGCCGGCGCGAGCCGCCCATTCCCATTCCGCTTCGGTCGGAATGCGGTACTGGGTGTCGGTCATCTTCGACAGCCACTTGGTGAATTGCTTGGCTGCGAATTGGGTCATCGTGACAGCCGGCAGGTCGTCGTCGTCGCCAAATTCAAACGTGTAGCTGGGTTCGTACAGTTCGGTCGGCGTGGTGACCGCGTCGACTTTGTTTTCTGGAGTGACCTTCCGCATGTCGCGGAAAACAAACTCCTTGAATGTCTTGTACATTCCCATGAACTCTTTGTATTCCATCCAGCGGACCTCGGTCTTGCAGACCCACATCGGATCGACATTGACCATGATCTGCGGGCTTTCGTCCTCTTTGTGCCCTGCTTCGCTGGCTGGGCTGCCCATTTTGTAGCTCCCCGCAGGGACCGGGATCATTTCGAAGCTGATCTCGGTGCCGGGGATCGTCTCGGTGTAAGGGACCATAAAGCCCCCTTCGACTGCGACAAACGGCCCCTTGTCGGGCTGGGTTGTCGAGAAGCCTTTGATTTTTGCACTGTCATCGGCTGCGATGGCGACGCAGCTTGTCAACGCAAACAAGCACAGGGACAAAGATCGAGCGTACAGGTTCATATGTAAGTCGTTTCTGCGGGACGAAGATTCGTGAAGCACGGAGTTGCTTTGCATTGTAGTCAAAGGGGGGCAATTTGGCGATTGTTACCAGCTCAATTCCGGCTCCTCGCCACTCGCCGCGACCACAAAAAATGCGTGTTCTGCACAGAGTGACCGCTCGGCTACTTCTTTTCGCCGATGATGGTGTACCGTTCGGGTTGTCGGTCGGCGAATCGGTCGATCACATGTTTCCCGGGAGTCCGGACGATCTGCTTGTTCCGAGCGATCGAAAGGTCGATGTCCGCGGTCAGGATCAATTCTTTGTCGCTGTCGGTTTCGGCGACCATCACGCCGTCGGGACCCGCGATCGAACTCATCCCACAGAACTCGAACGTCCGCTCGGTCCCCACGCGATTGGCGGCGATGAAGTAGAGGTGGTTCTCCATGCTGCGAGCCGGGGGCACGATCTCGGCGGTCCGCCGCGCGGCGACGGGCCAGTTGGTCGACAGCGCGATCACGTCGGCGCCGTGCAGTCCCAGGACTCGCGCGGTCTCGGGGAACGAACTGTCGTAACAAATGGCCATTCCGACACGGATCTCTCCCGCCGATTGGATGCTGAACTCGCGATCGCCCGGATCGAGGAACCGATCGACGCCAACGCCCGGCAGGTGAATCTTGCGGTAACTGCCGACGACACCGCTGCGGTTGATCATGGCTTGCGAATTGAAAAGCTTATCGCCTTCGATTTCCAGGAATCCGATGATCACGTGCAGGTCGGAATCGCCACAGGCGGCGGCAAACGAATCGAACAGCGGGTCGTCGATCGACAGGCCCAGCGGCAAGGCTTCTTCGCGACTTTCGAAGCAGTAGCCGGTCAGTGCACACTCGGGGAAGACGGCCAGATCGACTCCATCGGCTTTGACCGTCGCGATCTTGGCGAGGATCTGTTGGGCGTTGTGGTCGATGTCGGCAAACGCGACATCCATCTGAACCGCTGCGACGCGTTTTGTTTGTTGGTTCATCGTAAGTTGGACCTGTTTGAAAGTTTGGTGACCCGCCCGATTCGGGCCGGCGGGCCCCGCTTCTAGCCTCGCCCAAGGGGGCGTGTTAATATACAGGAGATTCAAATGAATTCCCGCCCCAACTGGGATTTCTCCATCCCTCGAACACTCTTGAAGGTCGATTCCCGATGGCTCTAATGCTCCAAATTTCGCAACATCGTGCGCTTGTCGCTTCGCTGGTTTTGTCCGCCCTGCTGCTGGGCTGTAAGAAGAGCGACAGCACCGGCGATGGCGGTGCCACCGGTGGACGTCAGTTCTTGAGCATGGGTACCGCTCCGGTCGGCGGTGCCTTTCCCGTCGTCGGCGGCGCGATCGCTGAGGTCTTAAACGAACACAAGGGGACCGTCGATTGGAAGGTCCAAGCCAAAGGGACCAAGGGCTCGCAAGAAAACATCCGCCGTCTGCAGCAAGAGGAATTGGAGCTAGCGCTTTCCAACGCTGCGATTTCCTATTTCGCCGCGCGTGGCGAAGCGGGCTGGGACAAGGTCTACGACATTCGTGCGATCGCGACGCTGGCACCCAACGTGGCTCTGTTCATCGCGCGAGCCGATTCGGGGATCCAATCGATCGCCGATCTCAAAGGCAAACGCGTGATCACCGGGCCTGCCGGTGCCGGATTCCAACAGTTTGTCGAACCGATCCTGGCCGAACATGGTGTCGCTTGGGATGAGATCACTTCGCTGAATGCGACGCAAAGTGGAGCTGTCGATCAATTGGGCGACGGCGCCGCCGACGCTGCTTTCTTGGGCGGAGCGGTTCCAACCGGATCGATCACTCAAGCTGCCAGCACGTTCGACGTGACTTACATTCCGTTCGACGAATCGGTTCGTCAAAAGCTGATCGAGAAGTACGCTTTCTTCCACCCCGCGACGATTCCCGGCGGGACCTACAAAGGACTCGACGACGATTTCTTGGGACTGAACGTCGGTTCGATGCACTTGATCACCGCGGCATCGCAGAGCGACGAATTGATCTATGAAGTCACCAAATCGATCTGGGAAAACCGTGCGGAGATCGCAGGAAAACACCCTGCGGGCAAAGCGATCAACGAGAAGAACGTCGCTCGTAACACCGGGATCGAATATCACCCCGGTGCCATCAAGTTCTACGAAGAGGTAGGCGTGTTGGAAGCGGCGGAGAAGCCAGCCGCTGAAGAAGCGCCCGCAGCAGACGCGCCAGCCGAAGCCGCCGCAGCGGCTGAGTAATCGGCGAGGTCAGATGTTCTCGTAGTGGATCTTGTTAAAAGATCCTTCGAGGACTTTCAATTATCCCGCAGGGATCGAAGCAATTAGCCGTAGGTAAGCGTAACGCCACCTGCGGTTTTTGCGTTATTCATGTCGTTGACCGCCGAAGGTGGTCACAAAATCTGATGCGGGCGTGCTGCGAGCCCCTTCAGGGGGGGATTGATTGAAATTTCTCGTTTACCGGTGGTGTTCGCGTTCGCTCCACCACCGGCTAATTGCTGCAACGCTTACGGCGAGGTCGACACTTCTGACGCGGATCGATTGCACGATTCAATAACCGCTTGTGCGAAAGGATCTTTTGACAAGATCCTCTACGGGCTGGCGGTACTTGGGCGGCCGAAGACGAATCGGTTGTAGAAAAGGAACTTCGCTGCAAAGCCTGCGATCAAGACCGTTGCGGTGGCGATCAGGTAGTGGATTTCCAGGAGGCTGTGCAGTCCTAAAAACGCCGCGTATTCGAGTCCGCGAAAGCAGATCGTGGCGGTCAGGAAGGAAGCGAGTTGCGTGGCGATCGGCTGGCCGCTGGCTTGGAAAACGAACCAGCGACAGCAGGCGAAGTTGACGAACAAAATGATCACCAACGCGGCGGCAAACGCAAGTTCGGCGGGCCATGCCGCGTATTGAGTCAGTCCATGAGTGATCGCGAGGTTGCCGACGAAGCTGACGCCGCTGATCAGCATAAAACGGATCGCGCGGCCTACCGGGGCTGCTTGGTCGCTTCGCCGCTTCATGCCGAAGGAGTCTGTGAATTCGGAAGCGTCGATTGAGCGTCGCACGGCTTTTGACCGGCCACGATCACATTCCAGGTGAGAGGTGTTAACAGACGTCCGGCGACCGCTTCGATACCGCGATCCAGGCCGCAGGCGATCCGCGACGCGGGAGCGGTCAGCCACGATGGCTTCATTGGGACTTCGGCAAACGGTGTCGACATCAGGCCTTGAGACCGCAGGCGAAGTGATGTCAGCCCGGCGGAGGCGAAACAGCTCTCCATCTCTTGGCCTGTCAGTTCCAGTTGCTCGTCGGAGTAGCTGGCGTCGCACTGTTTTCGCAACCGGCGAGCGAGTCCGACGATCGGGTTGCTCGGTTGCGGTTCGTTGACGACCAACCATCCACCAGGTGCCAGCAGCGACACGAGGTTCTGGACGACTTCGTCCATCTGATCCATGTGATGCAGGACACCGATCATGAAGATGATGTCAAACGGTTCGTCGGTCTTCAGATCGCGAGCGTTTGTTGTGGCGAAGGTCGCTCGATCGGTTTGGCGTTCGCTGCGGGCCAGGTCGATCAGCATCTCGGAGTAATCGATACCCAGGTAGCAGGCGTAGTCGGCGGGTAGGTAATCGACCGAATATCCGGCACCGCAGCCGACTTCCAGGATGCGTTTGCCTTGCAGTGAGGACTGCGGAAGAGCTCGCATGGTCTGCAGCAGTCGTAGGCGGCGGGCGGGGCGAACCGAGGGGGAGCGATCTTTAGCCGCGTATTTTTCTGCAATCGTGTCGAACAGCTCGCGGTCGCGCGATTCCAGGCTCGTCTCGCTTTCCCGCGAACGATCGCTTTCCGCAGCTGTGGCTGGAACGATTGGCAACGGGTTGGCAAAGGTATCGTTGTTGGTGATCGTTGACATGTCGTGGGCTTTGTCGTTTTGTCGTTTGATGTTGGACGCGTCGATTGCCGTTCTTGGTTCAGTCGACGCGTTTCGCGACCAGGACAGCCGACTGGCCGATCGGCGGTCCAACGATCCGATCGATGCGTTGCATCCAAGGCATCGCCTTGCGAATCATTGTCAATTGCCAGGGACTGAAGGTCCGCGAGAGGTTCGACTGACGCTTTTGCACGCGACTCTTGAACCAGTAGGGAAGGACGCCGAAGCTGTTCATCCAGCGGACGCTCAACGGTTCCCAGCCGGCTTGTTTCGCTTTGTCGCGAAGTTCCTGCAGGGCGTAGCGGCGGAAGTGTCCCGACGCGGTGTCGACGCTTCCATAAAGCCACTTCACGGCGGGGACTTTGATCAACAGGTGCGCTTCGGGCTGGGCGATACCGTGGAATCGGCGAAGCAGTTGCACGTCGTCTTCGATGTGTTCGAGAACATCCAGGCAGACGATTGTGTCGATTTTACGATCGGTGATCGATGTGAAGTCGGAATCGAGGTCCAGCTGGATCGGTTCGACCGACGGTTTGTCGGCAAAACGGCGGCGCAATTCCTGGACGTTTTGCGGACTCAGGTCGGCGGCCAGCACGTATTGGGCCTGTTCGGCGAGCAGCGCGGTGCCATTGCCGATCCCGCAGCCGGCGTCCAAGACGCGGTTGCCGATCCATGGACGCAGCAGGTCGATCGACCAAGCGTAATAGGCGTCGAGGGTCTTCATCCGCTGCAACGCTTCGAGGTGTTCGCCTTCGAGCGGCAGCTTCGATTCGATCGTCGCGACATCAATTTCGTGAACTGCCGACATGGCAACGGTTCCATTGGTTGAGTGGAGGAGGAACCGGGCGGGTTCCCGCTGGACGCAACACCAGTGCAAATCAGCTGTTGAACACTAGCACGCGGCGGCTCGAAAGCGCCTGATGCGGCTGAGCGTTCAGCGTGAACAACCGATTTGCACGGAGGTGCGATTGCAGCGGAGATTGGGATTCTAGCGGCGGTTGGCTAGTCTTCGTCAATGACTCCGCTTGTCGATCATATCGGCCAGAAGTGCAAAAAAGGTTGTGTTCATTCCGAACAGCAACAGCATCAAGGTCTTCTCGGTCAGATCGCCTAGGAAGAATACGTCATAACCGAGCGAGACGGTGAATCCGAGCAGCATTAACCCGCAGAATGGTCCCAGCACGCGCAGCGGTGCAAAATACATCCCCATCCGCGCGATCAATTGCACGAATCGCAGCGTGTCGCGGATCGGTTTGATCTTCGATTTGCCGATCCGATGTGCGTAACTGATCGGTTCGTAATGAACGCTGTGCCCGTTGGTCATGAAGGCCAACGTGCTGGTTGTGGTGAAGCTGAAGCCGTCGGAGTACATGTGGATGAACTTCTCCGCCGTCTCCTTTTTGAAGACTCGCAAACCCGAGTTCAGGTCGGGGATCTTGCGGTTGGCGATCCACGACGCGTATCCCTTCAGGAAGAACTTGGGGATACTGCGGATCTTGGAGTAGTGGACATCTTTGCCGGTTCGCGAGCCGACGACCATGTCGTAGTTCTCGGCGAGTTTCACGAGTTCGCCGATCCGTTGGTTCGGATACGTGCCGTCGGCGTCGGTGATCACGATCAGCGGAGCCGACGCGTGGCGGATCCCCGTTTTTAGGGCCGCACCGTAGCCGCGGTTTTCCGGGTGCGTGATCACGACGATGTCGCGATGCGATTGTTTGATCTGTTGCAGCTTTTCCGCCGTGCCGTCAGTCGATCCGTCGTCGACGACGATCATCTCGACGCGTTGCGGGCCGATCAGCATGTGCCGCAACTGGACGATCGCGTCGGGCAACGCACCCGCTTCGTTGTAGCAGGGGACGATCACCGAGTAGTGCGGTCGCTGCGGAGGCAGAGATTCTTCGGTCGCTCCCCCCTGCTCTACTTCTTGCGTGATCAGCGTCGTCAGGAATTCGGGGAACGTCGGTTCGGTTTGCATCGCGTTGGCAACCCAATGGAGTCATCGGACGGTTTGGCGGCAAGCGGCATTGCTTTTTTGATGTGCCGCGCCGGTGGCCGCTGCAAAAAAGCAGGGCCTAGTCTGTCCATACAACTTCCGCATGGGTGAATGCAAGTTCATCCTGGGGTGATAGCAAAGGAACTCCCGTGCCTCGTCGGGCACGGATTGCAGATGGTCGCCTTTCGCTCCGCGAAAGTGCGCCATGCGAACCGCACTTTCGCGGAGCGAAAGGCGACCATGGCGATACTAGCACGACGCGCCAGCGAGTGTTTAGAAGTGAACGTTGACGGTTTGTTCACTCGCTTGCGCTTCGTGCTGGTATGGGACGCACTTTCGCAGAGCGAAAGGCGACCATGGCGATACTAGCACGACGCGCTAGCGAGTGTTTAGAAGTGAACGTTGAGGGTGTGGTTCACTCGCTTGCGCTTCGTGCTGGTATGGGGCGCACTTTCGGGGAGCGAAAGGCGACCATGGCGATACTGGCACGACGCGCTAGCGAGTGTTGAGAGGCGAGTGTTGAGAACTCACTCGCTTGCGCTTCGTGCTGGTATACGAACCGCACTTTCGCGGAGCGAAAGGCGACCATGGCACGACGCGCTAGCGAGTGTTCTTGTCAGGGTGCGATTCCCTTACGCTTCGTCGGTCGATGAGGGTTCTGGCGTGGGGCTGGCCAACAGGTAGTAGAAGACCGGGGTCAAGAAGATCCCGAAGAAGGTCACGCCTAGCATTCCGGAGAAGACGGCGATACCGAGGGTCGATCGCATCTCCGCTCCCGCACCGCTGGCCAGGGCCAACGGGACAACGCCCAGGATAAAGGCGAGCGAGGTCATGATGATCGGCCGCAAACGCAGACGGCACGCTTTGATCGTGGCGTCGAATTTGCTGAGTCCCGCTTCTTGCTGCTCCTTGGCAAATTCAACGATCAAGATCGCGTTTTTACTCGCCAACCCGACCAAGACGATAAACCCAATCTGGACGAAGATGTTGATGTCGCGGCCGGTCAGCGCGATGCCGATCACTGCACACAACAAGCACATCGGGACGACCAGCACGACCGCCAGCGGCAGCTTCAGACTTTCGTATTGCGCCGCGAGGACCAGGAAGACGAGGACGACGGCTAAGCCGAATACGATCAGCGCGGTGTTGCCCGCTTGGATCTGCAGGAAGGTGAGTTCGGTCCACTCGGTGTCGAAGCCAAACGGTAGGGTTTCGGCCACCACTTTCTCGACGATCTTGATCGTGTCGCCGGAGCTGACCCCTGGCATCGCGACGCCGTTGATCGCCGTGGCGGTGAAGCCGTTGTACCGCATCACCGCGGCGGGGCCGGTCGTATCTTCGACGCGAGCCAGCGTTCCCAGCGGCACCATCTGCCCGGTCTGGCTGCGAACGTACAGTTGCGTGACTTGATCGGGAGTCAGACGGTACAGCGGGTCGGCTTGCAGGTTGACTTGCCAGGTGCGGCCGAAGGCGTTGAAGTCGTTGACGTAATATCCGCCCAGGTAGGTCTGCAGCGTCGTGAAGACTTCGTTGAGTGCGACGTTCATCGATTTGCACTTTTCGCGATCGACGTCGATGAACATCTGCGGCGTGTTGGCCCGAAAGCCGCTCCGCATCCCCAGGATCGTCGGCTCGCTGGAGCCTTTGATGGACAGTTGCGTCGTCGCTTTTTCCAGTTCGGTCAGCCCCAGTTGGCCGATATCGCGGACGATGATCTTGAAGCCGCTGCCACTGCCCAGGCCATCGACTGGCGGCGGTCCAAAGACCGAAACGCGAGCGTCGAGAATCTGGCTGGCGGCAAGCTTGCGGACTCGAGTTGCGATCTGTTCGGAATAGAGCGACGCTTCCTCGCGATCATGGAACGGATCCAACAGCACGAAGATCGACGCGAAGTTCGATCCCACGGCATTCTGCACGATCGATTGGCCAACGATTTCCAGCGTATGGTTGATCCCGGCGATGCCTTCGGTCTCCTCGCCCGGAACCTCCCCTTTGGCGTGGGAGTCTTTCCCGGTCTTGTCGGCTTGCACGCGTTGGCTCAGTAGCTCGCTGTTGCCGCTGCGCTGGCCGAGCAAGATGTGGCTGAGTTGCTTTACGACTTCTTCGCTTCGTTCCAGCGAGGCCGAATCGGGCAACTGCACGTCGACCAGCAGGTAGCCTTTGTCCTGGGCCGGAACAAATCCGGTCGGAACTGTGGTCATCCCTTTATAGGTTCCCCACAGCAGGCCGGCGTAGATCACCAAAACCACGACCGATAGTCGCAGCAACCATCCGGCCGTGCGAGCGTATGCGTCGGACATGGTGCCGAAAAAACGATTGAAGAGGTTAAAGAACCATCCGAAGAGAAAGTTGAGCACGCGAGTCAGCGGATCGCGCTGTTCCGATTTGGGACGCAGCAGCAACGCGCTTAACGCGGGGCTGAGGGTCAGCGAGTTGATGGCGCTGAAGAAGGTGGAGACAGCGATCGTTGCAGCGAATTGCTGAAAGAATTGCCCGGTGATTCCCGTGATGAAAAGGCATGGGATAAAGACGCACATCAGGACCAACGAGATCGCGATGATCGGCGTCGTTACCTCGTGCATCGCTTGTTGAGCCGCTTCGACAGGCGTCGCGCCATGTTCAAGTTTGTGCTCGATCGCTTCGACGACCACGATCGCATCGTCGACTACAATTCCAATCGCCAGGACCAATCCAAACAGCGAGAGGTTGTTGAGGCTGAAACCGATGCCGGCCATGACGGCAAAGGTTCCGATGATCGCCACGGGAACGGCAATCAACGGGATGATCGCCGCTCGCCACGACTGCAGGAAGACCAACACCACAACGGCGACCAACAGGATCGCGTCGCGCAGCGATTTGAAGACTTCGAAGATCGATTCGGAGATAAACGGCGTGGTGTCGTAGCTGATCGAATATTCGATGCCTGCCGGAAACCGCTGGCTCAATTCATCCATCTTGGCGCGGACGGCATCGGCGGTGTCCAACGCGTTGGATCCTGGCAGTTGGTAGATCATCAGCCCCGATGCCGGCACGCCATCGAGATTGCACATCGTGTCTTCGAAGCCGGCGCCGAAGTCGATTCCGCCGAACTTCTTGCCGCTGTCGTCGGTTCGCTCTTTCGTCACGACATCGCTCAACCGAACGATCTGGCCGTCTTCGCCCGTCTTGATCACGATCGCCGAAAACTGCTCCGGCGACGTCAGCCGGCCGAGCGTCTTTAAGGTGTATTGGAAGTCCAAGCCTTTGGGGACCGGCGGCCGGCCCAGGGAGCCCGCGGCAACTTGGACGTTCTGTTCCTTCAGGGCTGAGATCACGTCGCTGGCGGTCAAATCTAAGACCGTCATGCGGCTGGGATCCAACCAAACTCGCATGCTGTAATCGCGTTGTCCTATGATCGTGATGTTGCCAACGCCGTTGATTCGGGCCAGTTCATCTTTGATGCGGATCGTGGCGTAGTTGCTCAGGTACAACTGGTCGCGCGACTGGTCGGGTGAAAACAGGTTCACCGCAAGCAACGCGTTGGATGAGCTTTTCACTACCGAGACGCCGTTGCTTTTGACTTCGGCTGGCAATACCGGCGTGGCTAGATTGACGCGGTTCTGGACCAGGACCTGAGCCATGTCGAGATCGGTGCCGACGGCAAACGTGACAGTCAACGAGTAGCCGCCATCGTTGGTCGATTGGCTGGACATATACAGCATGTTTTCGACGCCGGTCACCTGCTGTTCGATCGGCGCCGCGACGGTATCGGCCACGACCTCGCTGCTCGCCCCCGGGTATTTTGTCGTCACCAAAACCGATGGTGGCGTGATCTCGGGGTATTGCGCAATCGGCAGCGTCCAGACGAAGATGCTGCCGGCCAAAACGATCAAGACCGAGATGACACAGGCGAAGATGGGACGCGTGATAAAAAATTGCGACATCGAGTTCTAGCCGTACAGAGTTTGGGTGGGATCGGATCGTAACAGCCGGGACGTTATTTCGCCTGCGGTGTTGGATCGACGGTCATGCCGGGCTGGATCAATTGCAGTCCCGCGACCACGACCGATTCGTTGGGCTTGATTCCCGATAGCACGACGCGTTGGTTTCCCCGGCGATCCCCCAGTGTCACCGTCCGGTGCTCGACCTTGTTTTCCGAATTCACGACGTAGACAAAGTTGGTCGCTTGGTCGGTTCCAATCGCTGTGTCGCGAACCAGGATCGCTTCGTGAGGATCCGAGACGGGAACCTTCACGCGGACGAACATCCCCGGTTTCAGCAAGCCGTCTTTGTTGGGAAACAGTCCACGCAGTTGCGAGGTGCCGGTCTGTTGGTCGATCTTCACTTCGACGTAATCCAACACACCCTCGTGCGGGAAGTCCTTTTCGTCTTGCAGTTGCAAGTAGCACGGAATCTTCAAGTCCGCCAACGTATTGGCCTCCTTGAAGTCCTCGCCACCCATTTCGCGTTGGCGTCGCATGACGCGCAAGCGAACGTTTTCATCGATGTTGACGACGGCTTTGATTGGTTGATCGCTGACGACTGTCGTCAAATGCGTGCCGCCCACCAATCCGCCGGTGACGTAGTTGCCATCGTCTAGCAGAGCGCGATCGACGCGGCCGGTGACCGGCGACAAGATTTTTGTGTAATCGACGTCCAGCTTGACGCGAGCCACGTCGGCATTGGCCGACTTCAGCTGCGCTTGAGCTTCGGCCACTGTGGCTTGATCTTGATCGTATTCCTGGCGCGAGACCGCGTTGTTATCCAACAGTTCCTTCGATCGCTCAAGCGTCTTCTGTGCCAAGTCCAGCTGGGCTTGGGCGACGTCGATTTGAGCTAACGCTTGGTTGTAGATCGCGATGTATTCGTCTGGTTCGATCGTGAACAGCAAGTCGCCTTCTTTGACGCGCTGCCCGTCCTCGAAATGAGTCGACAGCAGGAATCCCGAAACCCGCGACTGGATGTTGACGCTCTTATCAGCAGCCAACCGCCCCACCAATTCGACAAAATCGGTGACGGAGGTCTGTTCAGCCACCGCGACGGTAACTTTCTGAACCGGGCGTTCCGAAGGGGATGATTGGCTGGTCGAGTCGCCGCAGCCGACGGCGAGACAGCAGACCAGAGCAACCCCAAGGGCTGGGTACGAGTGGCTAGGAAGCATGATGGACTTTTCCCCAGAGATCAGCGAAGCGGGCGTCGGACGGACGGTTGAATGGAATTCATAACAGGCACGGCCGCGAGGCGAAAGACGTACCACGCCGTTGGCGGTGCTAACCAAATGGTTTGAACCAGACCGGATTCGCGCGATTCTCCGGCTTGCGTAGCGTCGCGGCCCGTTGGGGGCTGCGGAGATACCATTGGCCGCCATCGGAATCGTACAGCTCCACCGTCCCCACAATCACACCTCTCGGCAGATCGTCGCAGGCGACATCGGTGATTCCGTAATCGTCCATCCATTCGGCTTCGTCGTTAGCATCGTACCGCCCCAGCCCCGCATAGATATAGATTCGTTCTCGGATCTTGGTCGCGGAGCCGCGGTATTCGATCTGCTTGATTCCACGCATGATCGCTTCGGCATGCGGCTGGCGAATGCTGAGTGCTCGTGTTGGGTGACTCGTCATTAAACTGTGCCTTCGTACTGTTTGTGTGTCGCGGTTCCTGTGGTTGTAAGTTTAGTGGTTGGATGTGTGGTGTGTTGCTCGGTTGCGGAGCCGGCGGACGCTGTTGCGGTTGGCGCTCCGACAAGCCGATCGACAGCGTCGAAGCGCGGTCGTGGCGGGCTTGGCGGTCGTCAAACGGGGAAAGAGCTACCGCGACTGGTAGATCGATTTTCCGTCGAGCCATGTGGAGATGACTTGAGTCTTGCGGATCTGATCGTCGCTGCAGGTCAGTAGATCGGTATCGACGATGACGAAGTCGGCTCGCTTGCCCGGTTCCAGCGATCCTGTCTCTTGTTCGTTCCGCATCATCCAAGCATTGTTGATCGTGTAGAAGCGAATCATTTGCTGCCGCGAAATCGCTTGCTCTGCATGGATCGGCTTGTCGTGCCAACGGGCTGTACGTGTGACAGCGACCCACATGCCGAGAAACGGGTTGTAAGGATTCACGCTGCGTAGCGAGCCGATCTTTTGCATGTGGTCGCTGCCGCCACCCGCTCTCACACCTGCATCGAAAAGACTGCGCAGCGGAATGAAGTATTTCAGTCGCGGTTCACCAAACTGAGCGACCAAGGTGCGAGCGTCTAAGTAGAGCCAAGCCGGTTGCAGATCGACGCCAATCCCAATTTTTGCCGCGGTGTCGATCGATCGTTTGCTCATGAAGCTCGAATGCGTCAGCGTCGATCGCGTCGGCCCGACGGGAATCTCGGTGTTCACTTTCTCAAACGCATCGACCAGCGAATCGACAGCGGCGTCCCCCTGGCAGTGCGCGGTGAAGGCAAGGTTGCGTTGAACACAGGCGCGGACAAGCGATTCGATCCGCTGTTGATCGATATATTGCATGCCCCGGTAGTTCGGGTCGTCGATGCCGTAGATCGTGCTGATGCCCCACGGTTGATTGAAGTAGGCGCTGCCGGTCAGCATCCCGCCATCTTCAAAGACTTTGACGCCGATCACACCAAGTCTGGGATCGGGGGCAGAGAAATAGGGATCGGCAGCGATAGTGTCCAATTTCTTTTCGATCGCCGCGAGGTCGCCGTTGGGATTCAGGCTGCGCGACATTCGCACGCGGATCTGCAAACGATTCGATTTCAGCAGTCGAGCGTATTGTGCTCGTGCCGAGTCGTTGCAATTGCGATCGATGATACCGGTGATGCCCCAGCGGTTGTAATCGTCGAAAAGCATTTCCAAGCGGTCGTCGCGTTCGGCTTCGGTCAGCTTTTTCGCGGATCGATTCGGGCGAGATTTAAAGACCGCGGATGCTTTGCGCAACACGCCGGTCGGTTCCCCAGTGGCCGGATCGACCATCACGTTTTCAGGATGTTGGCGAGCAAATTCCTTGTCGATTCCGTTTTCCTTCAGCCCCAGCGAGTTGGTGCTTCCATCGGGGCCTGTTCGAAAGGAGACGGGATGTTCGGGGGCGGCCGAATCGAGTTCATCGCGGGTCGGGTAACGTTGCTCGCGCAACCGTGTAATAAAGACCTGCGAGAGGTGGATCCATTCTCCCTTGGGAACGACATTGGCGCGGCTGCGCACGTAACTTAAGACATCGTCGATCGAATCCATCGGCGGGATTTCATGATCGGCTTCGTAGGTGCTCGCACTACTCGGGTGGACGTGGGAATCGATAAGGCCTGGCAAAACCATCCGCCCCTGCAATTCGACGATTTGGGTATCGGGCCCGATTTCTGCTTCGATGTCCGATGCATCGCCGGTCGCCACGATCCGTCCATCGCGAATCGCCATCGCATCGACGACACGAAAGGTCTCATCGACAGTAACGATCTTGCCACCGCGGAGCACGAGGTTTGCGGGTTGAGCCAACGCACCGGCGGAGGCGAGAAGGCAGCTGAGAAAAACGGCAGTCGGTCTCATGACGGGGCTCTGGGGTCAGGTGGGGTCGGACGGTGGATCGGTTGGCGGCGCAGCGGGAGCGAGCGGCAGGCCCATCTTTTTGAGGCTGGGCAGGTGTTGGCTCCAGTCGATTCTATAAGGAACATCGATCGGGCGTTCGCCGTCGTGCAGGCCAACCGACAGCATCCGCACGCGGTCGTGTCGGACTTGGCGGTCGACCAGCGGCATGTCTTTGTCGCGCGACGACTTCGCTTCTTCGGCGGCTAGTTTTTGTTCTGCTTGCCAGACACATGCGATCCTGTGCAGCGCGACGACACGGAACCAGTGCCACGGCTTTTCGACTAACAGATGATCGCGGCACCAGTTCCAGTCGGCGAACCGCTGCAGATCGGCGGGACGGATCAGAAAACAGCGAACACATTTTTTGCGGACGAACTGGCGGTCTTCACATGTCATGGCGAACAGCCACGTCTGACGTTCGAACGGCGTCGTCGCCAGAAGTCCCGCGATGTGGCCCAACGCATCGTTGAGCATTTCGAAACCAAGCGTTCCGTCGGTCTTCAGGATCGGATTGCTGAGTGTCGTTTGATCTGCCAGTTTGTTGATCTCGTCGCGGACGGCGATGTTGTCGTAGAGATCGTTGAGCGTCGTCTTAGGGGCGACGTTGCGAAACAGCAGCACATGGTTGTCTGAGCTGCCAGTCGCCGGCGATGCCTCATCCACGGGAGACAATTGATGCATCTGAAAAATAAAATCGTCCGAATCGCCCGCCTGCATCCGCTGCAGCGCATTGAGCCGTTTGCGAAACAACAGGAACCAACTGGCGGCAAACCCCGACAGGAACCCCAACGCTTTGCCGAGCAATTCGGGAAACAGACGCTCCCACTGCAACGTCGACAACCAATCGAAAAACATCTGCATCTTGGATACTCTGCTCGGAAAACCATCGCGGCGGACAAGCGACTCGCGGTATGCCGGAAGAGTTTAGCAGAAGCAGCCAGCAGTCGCTGTGTTAGCGAAGCGGATGGTTCTTTGAAGCCGGACTCCGCTTCGAATGGCTTGAGGATTTGTTGCAGCAACGCTCCGTCAGGGGATGCCGCCTGCCGAACCGCCCTGCCCTTTTCTCGGCGCGGATCTCGTGGTGCCGGTTGAACGCCGGTGTCTGAGGGCTGCGAGTCTGTTTGGTTGGGTTCTATGGACGTTCGGCAATTTCCTACCAAATGCGATTCACGCCGTATGCGTCCATTTTTTGATCGCCACTTACGAAACCATGGTTCTCGAGCAGCGACTGAGCGACAAGCAGGCGATCGAATGGATCGCGATGATGTTGGGCCATCGTTGACACAAAGGTGACGTGCCGCAATTCGATTGGAAGCAATGAAAAGTGGTTGGTTGCCAGTTCACTCTTCAAGAAATCGTCCACAGGGTCTGCTAGTCGCAGTTTTCCAAGTCCCACTTTAATTGAGATTTCCCAGCAACTCGCGACACTGACCCATTTGCGATTGTTGGGAGACTCAATTTCAGACTTGGCGACAACACTGAGCTTCGTGTCGGCACCGACAAACCACAGCAACGCGTGCGTGTCGAGTAGGATGTTCACTCCATGTACTCGGCGAAGTCATCAAGCGGCGCATCGAAGTCGTCCGCCATGTAGAGAATCTTTCCTTTGGCAGAACCTGCTTCGCAAGCAGGTGTTGCAGCATCTTCCTTGCGGATCGTTGCAACGCGCTGTCCGTCCTGGACGATCGCGACTTCTTCGCCTGGAAGCAGATTCGCAAGCAACTTGGGCAATTCCTGCGTCGCTTCGGTCATCGATATTTCGCCCACACCAATTGCCTCCACATAAGATGTTCAAGCCGTCAGGATCGATTATACAGGGGCCAAGAGCCTGCGTCAGCAAAATTGGGCTCGCTGCAAATTGTGGTGCTGCCGCGCCGCTGTCATCGATTGTTGTTACGGATTAGGTTTTGCGTCGTTGGTCTTCGCTAGTTGCGATTTGAGGAAGGTGGCGACTTGTTGACCGAGGAATCGGTTGCCGGGGCCTGTGAAGTGAACGTCGTTGGGGTTCTGCAGTTCGGCCAGGCGTGGCGTGATCGCTGTGAACAGGTCGTCGATCGCAACCGAATGTTCGTTCATCACTTCGGCAGCGGCGGCGTTCCGATCGACCATCGAAGCGGCAGTGTATTTGCCGGCGACGTCGGGGATCGGTGTGCTGCTGGCCCAGACGATGGTCGCGCCGGTCTGCTGCATCCGCTGCACAAGTTGTTCCAGACGCGACTTGTAATCGGCCAGCGGTGTCGCGCGATCGTGAATCCCAAAGTTGAAATGGATCAGATCCCACTTGCCATCGCCTAACCAGATGTCAAGTTTTTTGAGACCTGTCGATGTGGGACCGCAGTTGGCCGGAGCGCGATGGACGTTGGCGATCCCGGCAAGTTCCTTGCGGACCGTTTCGGTGTAGGCTCGCGAAACCGAGTCGCCGATCAGCAGCACCCGCGGCAGCGCCGGATCGTCTTCGACGAAGTCCCAGGCGTTGGCTTGACCGGCGATCTTCTGGCGTTGATGGATCGGCAGATAGAAGCCGCCCAGTTCCGACTGCAGCGTCCGTTCCCACGCCTGGTGGGCAGGCGAGAGCGTGGCGACCCAGGCTTGATACTTCGCTTCCAGTTCCGCTTGCTCTTTCGCTTTCTGCGCCGCCGCTTCCTCGGCAGTGGTCGGTTCGGTCTTGTGCGTTGCCGCGGGTTGCGCAAAGACGCACGGAGTGGCGAGACCGAGTAGGACGAGCGAGAGCAAGCTGCGGTACATGATTGGGAACCTGGCAAGGAGATCGATTTGCAAACCGTAGTACGGTGAGTGGGACGCACTGCTTTAGGGGGTGAGTGTAGCCGAGCGCGGAGCATTCGGCGATCGGCGGCAAAAGCCTCGACGCCCGGAGCCGGGACCGCCGCTTGAAAGCCCGTTGGGAAATGCGACAATAGCGGCATGACACAAAACGCAATGCAACACGCTGTGCGACAGACAAAGATCGAACGGGCCAGGCGAATGACCTTGGACGAGCGGTTGGCTGCTGGTGCTCAGCTGTACGCTCAACAATGTGAACTCGTGGCGGATTTGATTGCCGGGCTCCACCCTGATTGGACCACCGACCAGGTTCGCGATGAAATGAAGCGTCGTTGGAAAGTTGTCCGCGAACGAGATGCTAAGAGGTTGTATCGTTCTGGCGGTGTCGAGATGCAGGACGAACGGTCGTGACTCAGGACGATGGGAATCGGGCCGTTGCGTTGGTCGTAGCTCTGCTGAATCGGATTGCATTGCCCTACATGCTGGTCGGTTCGTATTCCAGCAACGTCTACGGTATACCGCGTGCGACTGCTGATGCCGATTTTGTGTTGGAGTTTGGGGGCAATGCTATGGACTCCCTGCAACAGGAACTCGGTAGCGACTTTCGACTGGATTCGCAAACTGAATTTGAATTGATTACTGGGACGACCCGTCGCGTCCTGTACTATTTGCCGCGTGATTTCACGATTGAGCTTTTTCAACTCAGTCAAGATCCTTTCGATCAATCACGGTTTCAAAGACGTGTTGCGGTTCAGTCATCACTTCTGGCTGGAGTAGTTTGGTTGCCGACGGCGGAAGATGTCGTTGTGCAGAAGCTACGTTGGGGGCGCCGGCAAGATTTGTCGGATGTGAGCGACGTGTTGGCGATTCAAGGTGAGACGCTTGATTGGCGTTACATCTCGCGTTGGACTGACGATCACGGCACGAGCGATATGTTGGAAAGAATCCGCAGCGAGTTGTAATCGGTGTGCCACATGCCGCTTAGGCGGCAAAAGCCTCAACGCCCGGGGCGGGGTTAGCCGCGGCCGGGGGTGAAGGGGGTGAGGTCGACTTGTGTCGGGCGGCCTAGCATCAGGTTGGCTAGTTCGGTCGCGGTGGCGCACGAAAGATGCAGGCCCGAGCGATAATGGCCGGCGGCGACAAAGGCGTTGGAAAGGTTGGGCAGTTTGCCGATGTAGGGGAATCCGTCGAACGAACCCGGCCGCAATCCGCTCCACGATCGCACGATCGGTTGCTGGGCCAACAGCGGCAGCATCCCTTCGGCCCATTCTCGCAGCGAGTCGAGCACTTCGGGAGTCGTGCTCTGGTCAAAACCAACCTCCTCTTCATTCGATCCGACCAGGATGTGCCCATCCAAGCGAGGTACAAGGTAGCGATTCCCCTCGTTCACGATCCGGTTGAGGATCTGATGCGGCAACTTATATAAGAGGACTTGGCCGCGGACCGGCAGCAGACCGCTGGGGACCGACAATTGTTCCAGCAGCATCTGGCTCCAGGCTCCCGTCGTCAGGCAGTATTGGCCGGCGGTCAATTCACCCGCCGTGGTCTGCAAGGCTTCGATGCGGTCGGCTTGAGTTCGGAAGCCAGTTAGTTCGCACGATTCGGTGATCGTCACATTCTGTTGCAGGCAGGCGGCGCGGAGTGCTGCCAAATGATCGGGGCTGCGGATGGCCGCTTCGCCGGGCAGAGACCAGGCGGATTGAAGGCGATCGGATTGGGATAGGTCTGCCAGGGCGGGTTCGAGTTCGACGAGCGCCGCAGGAGTCAGCGGGATCGCATCGATCTCGTATTCGCTCCAGTAGTCGGCTTGTCCGAGCAACGCCGCTTGTTCGCCTCGCGACATCGCCAGATAGATTCCGCCACACAAACGGTAGCCGCTGTCGATGCCTGTCTGTTCGAGCAGTTCGGCAGCCCATTGCGGATGCAGTTGGTGGCTGAGTGCGCGCAGACGTTCGATCGGGTCCAAAGCGGTTTGAGGATTGGCCGGTGGCAAGATGCCGACACCGGCCCACGACGTGCCGCGGCCGGTCTGTTGGCGGTCGATAACTTGGATCCGTTGGCCTGCTTTGGCCAAGACCCAGGCCAGGCTCAGCCCGATGACGCCTCCGCCGACAACGATACAATCTGGCTTTTGCAACGATTCAACTTTCTGTGGTTGGGGTGTTCAGTACACGCTCGATCGCCGCTCGCAAGTTGTCGCTGGCTGGATCGCTGGGCAGGCGGCGAAGCAGGTCGTCGAGATCGGTCTTGGTGTCGACGTCGCGATCTGGTGGAAGCAGGTAGGGCTCGATTTCAAGAGCGTCCAGCGCCGATCGGGTTCGCGCCATCACCCCTTCGGTTCCCCAGGGCATCTCGTCGAACAACGTTCGCAGGGAATTGTGCCACGGTCCGCGGATGCCTAGCAAGTAGTAGCCGCCATCGCCGGAGGGACCGATCGCGACGCGAGAATTTTCCAAGGCGTCAAAGGCTTGGACGATGCGGTCGGGCGTGACGGTGGGGCAATCGCCACCGATCACCAGCATGCGATCATCGGCTGAATCGGCGGAGGCAAAGTAGCGCATCATCCGCTCGCCCAAGTCGCCGCTGCCCTGTGGTTTGGCGGTCCAGTTGGCGAACCGCGCGAAGCAAGGATCTGTCGCGCGGTCGTCGGGGCTGACGATAAATGTCCGCCGATCGCCGCAATCTGCCAAATTTTCGGCGAGATGTTCAACACAAATTTGATAGATGCTAGCGGCCCGACTGGCGTCTAAATTGCGTGCCAAACGTGTTTTAACTTGGCCAGGCTGCCAATATTTGGTGAACATTCCAAGGGTGCGCATCGATATTCTACTGGCTTGTCGGAATTTAGAGGGGCGCGTGGCTTTGGGAAACTTCCCGGGGCCCGTCCGGTCTTAATGCGGATCCTCACCATTTAGGTGGTAATGGTGGTGGATCGCTGGCACTTGGAGCGGAAACGTGCGACTTTATGCCGTTCGTGGTATAACATGGTTTTTTGAAGGCCAGGGTTTCTGCCACTTTTAGAAACACTGTATGTCAAGGACGAGTCGTTGACACCGTGCCATTTCAGAATTTAGCGATCGTGTTCACAACGGATTGGTGAACGGATCGCTTCAGCTCGGACGCAAGCAACACGCATGACTGACAGCGGCAAGGGTTCAAAGTCGATAACCGCCCAAGCGTTCATCGAGGTCGTTCGCAAGAGCCAGCTCGTCGAGGAAGGTGCGTTCAAACAGACGCTGCGGCATGTGCAAAAAGCTGCCGGCGGTAAGATCCCCAACGACGCGATGGTGATCGCCGAAAGGTTTCTTGTCGAGGGACGGCTGACGGCCTGGCAGATCGAAAAACTGCTGACCGGCAAATACAAGGGATTCTTTCTCGGCAAGTTCAAGCTGTTGGGGCACATCGGCAGCGGTGGGATGAGCAGCGTCTATCTGGCCGAGCACACGCGGATGAACGATCTGCGGGCGATCAAGGTGCTGCCGAAGAAACGGGTCGACGATGCTTCGTATCTGGCCCGCTTTCAATTGGAAGCCAAGGCGATCGCGTCGCTGAATCACGAAAATGTCGTTCGCGCTTACGATATCGATAACGACGGCGATCTGCACTACATCGTGATGGAATACGTTTCGGGGGACGATCTGCAGCAGATGGTCAAACGGAAGGGACCGCTTTCGTTTGTCAAAGCCGCCAACTACATCGCTCAAGCCGCCCGCGGCCTGCAGCACGCGCATGAACGCGGTTTGATCCACCGCGACGTCAAACCGGCGAACCTGCTTGTCAATAAAGAGGGGACCGTCAAGCTGCTGGATATGGGCCTGGCGCTGCTGGAATCCGAAGACGATCATTCGCTGACGGTCGCCAATAACGAAAACGTTTTGGGAACCGCCGACTATCTGGCTCCCGAACAGGCCTTGGACAGTCACAAAGTCGACCACCGGGTCGATATCTATGGACTTGGTTGTACGTTCTATTTTCTGTTGACCGGACGCCCGCCATTTAATGACGGCACGTTGGCGCAGCGGATCATCAAGCACCAGACCGAGATGCCCGAGGAGATCCGCAAGACGCGCCCCGATTGTCCCGGCGAACTCGATGGCATCTGCACCAAGATGATCCAGAAGGAAGCCAAGTATCGCTACAAGGATGCCGCGGCGGTTGCCGAGGTCTTGGAGGCTTGGTTGACGCGTACCAAACAGTTGTCGGCGGCTCGCGCCGGCGGGGGCGGTTTTGATTCGGGGATCGGTTCGGGGTCGGACATCGATCTGGCGGGATCCGATTTTGCCCGCGGTTCGGACATCGGGATTGGAACGTCCGATGACACACTCAGCAACAAACAAGGCGACACCCATGCTGGCGGATCGGGGGCTGGCTTTAGCGGCCTGTCGCCATCGGACAGTGGCCGGTTGATCAAACCGACGGGCAGTCGTGGATCGCGAGGGCGGTCGTCGGGCAGTTCGATCGCGGGCAGTTCGATCGATCTTCAGCGAGAGTCGGGGTATGGTTCCAGTTTGCGTCCGGGAGCATCGCCATCGGCAAGAGCGGCTGCGGTCGCGGCGAGCCAGCCCAAGAAACGCAAAGCGGTTCCCGAGCCGGGGACTGCAGCGGCCAAAGCTGCTCCGAAAACATCCTCCATCGCGATGGCGCACTCCGTGGGGGAATCGCATCCGGGCTTGGCCGGCAGCCGGCAAAAGAAAGATCGAATTCGCAAGGTGTTGGCCGTGTTGTTGGTCGTTGGCGGAATCGTTGTCGGCTTTTTGGCCGCTCGCCTGCTGGCTCCCGCCCCCAGTGGCAACGGCGCGCTTCCGAGTTCGATCGAGCTTCACGTCTGAATTCAATTCCCGGCGGTATCCCCACGATCGTGGGATGGTTGAAGATCGGTCCGCTCCCCTATCCCGCGTTCAATCGGAACGCTTGTCTGGAAAAGGGGAATTCCAAGATTCTTCGGCGAACGATCGCAGGAATCCGAAACTTAACCGGTTTGCGGGCTCTCCCGCTGGATGTCATTTTAACTATCTTTAAAAGCACCACCGGTCTGTCGGCCGCTTTGCTTGCCCCGATGAAGATCCGCATCGGGCCCGCCGTCACTCTTTGTCTTCGAGAAAGTTTTCCATGGTTTCCGTGATCGTTGAAAAGCCCTATCGTTTTGTCCCGCCCCATCGAGGCGACTGGTGGCCGTCGATGATTCAGAAATTCAAGCTTTACGAACGCCGTCTGCGAAACACCGATGGCGTCGTCGATTATGAATTGCGGAATGTCGAACGCTTGGAGGAATCGCTGCGCCGCGGCGACGGGATCATGCTGGCCCCGAACCACTCCCGTTACGCTGATCCCTTAGTGTTGGGCTGGTTGGCCAAGCGGACCAACAGGCATGTGTTTGCGATGGCCAGTTGGCATCTGTTTAACATGGGCAAATTCAACGCGTTTGCGATTCAGAAAATGGGAGCCTTTAGTGTCTTTCGCGAGGGGCTCGACAAGCAGTCGATTGAAACCGCGATCGAGATACTGACGCAAGCCAAACGGCCGTTAGTTCTGTTTGCCGAAGGGGCCACGTTTCGGGCGAACGATCTATTGCAGCCGTTGCTCGACGGCGCTTCGTTGATCGCTCGCACGGCCGCTCGACGGCGCCAGAAGCATGGTCAGGGGCGAGTCGTGGTGCATCCGATTGCGATCAAGTACGTCTTCCAAGGCGATATCTATGAATGGGCCGATCGTTCGTTAACGGCGATCGAGCAGCGGCTGACTTGGGAGCCCAATCGCGACCAACCGCTGCGGAAGCGGATCACTCGCGTTGCCGATGGGCTGTTGGCACTCAAAGAGGTGCAGTATTTGGGCAGCCCGCAAACGGGGAATGTGATCCAACGTCAGGAGCATTTGACCCAAGCGCTGTTGGAACAGGTCGAAAGCAAGTGGAAGACGCAGGCGGTCGAAGCCACCGATCTCGGTTCGGTGCTCAACCGTGTCAAAGCGATGCGGTTGCAGATGTTTCCACAGTTGGTCAATCCGGCGACCGAGGAGGATCGCAAGGCGGAGATTCGCAACGACCTGCGGGCGCTCGAATTGGCGCAGCAATTGGCTTCGTTTCCGGTCGGGTATTTAAATGAAGCCCCGGTTACTGTAACCCGCGTTTTGGAGACGCTTGAAAACGTGGAGGAAGCGGTTTTCGGCGAAACATCGTGGCCGGGGCCGTTGAAGGCGATCGTCGACGTCGGGGAAGCGATCGAGGTGCCTGCCGAACGCGCACCTCGCCAGCAGGAAGATCCGTTGATGGTCGAACTGGCTCAGCGGCTGCAGGGGATGTTGAACCAATTGGCAACGGAGCCGCGGTTGCTGACGGCCGAAGATTGAAGTCAGCGGTGAGAAGGTAAATTACAACGCTGCGTCGATCGCGGCGGCCGATTGGTCGAAGCTGTCGCGAGTTTTGTCCGAAAGCGCCTGCACGGAAAGGATGCAGACCCCCAGGATCATGGCCAGCATGATCGCGTATTCCACGGTCGTTGGGCCGTCTTCGTCCCTGTGGAAGGCGACAATTTTTGAGATCATTTTGGCTCTGTTCATGGCAAATTCTGTGAGCTGAAGGCGACTGATGGCTGCGGACAGGTCTCCTAAACAAAGTCTAGGCTTGATTTCGGAGGTGGCCCAGAATAACTATGATTGTGCGAAATAATCGCGGCTTACTTCTTCACCGTCACTTCGGATATGAGTGAACCAAGGACTGTGACGATCGTAGGGAATTTGATAACTTGCGGCTTATAGATCCCTCATCCGTGGGCTCGCTGGCTCGTTACCCTCCTTCGGTACACGTCGTCAATGTTTGGTCCGGTCTTCAATCGTGAAGCCATCTTGGCTCCCAAGAGAACGAAAACGTATCTGGCTCGCAGCCTTTACGTTCTCGGTTTTTTTCTGCTGCTTTCGACCGGATACCTGGTTTTAGCGGGGAATCGTCCCTTGCAGACCGCAGGCGATTCGGCCCGTTTCGGCGGTTGGATGTTCGCGCTGCTGGTCCCGTTGCAGTTGATTATCGTGACTTTTCAAGCCGCGATCGGGGCGGCCAGCAATATCGCCCAAGAGAAAGATCGGCGGACTTTGATCCTGCTGCTGTTGTCCCGTTTGACCGGCTACGAATTGGTGGTCGGTAAATTAACGGCCAGCTTGATTCCTGTCGTCCAGTCGCTGGCTGCCGCAGTTCCGCTGTTTTTGGCGCTCGTTTGTTTAGGGGGCGTTTCGCTGTCGCAGTTTGCCGGGGCTTACGGAGTCACTTGTGCGACGGCGCTATTGGCGGCATCGATCGGCGTCGTCGTTGCGTTGTGGCGAGAAAAAACTTTTCAAACGATTGCCGTTACGCTGCTTGCGATCGCCCTCTGGGTGGCGGCTTGGGAAGTCGCTGCGTCGGGCACTCTTCCGATCGTGCCCGATTGGTTGCCCGCGTATGCCAGCCCGGTGCAGGCGATGCAGTCGGCGATTGCACCGATCAGTTTGCGGCCGACAGCGATACCGGTGACGCTTGGGTTTGGCGTTTTCACGTTGGCGATCAGCGCTGCGGTCACTTCGTTGGGGGTGCTGAAGATTCGCGTCTGGAACCCGTCGCGAGAAGTCCGTCTGCACGCCAATGAAGCGACGGAAGATGGGGTGGACGAAAAAGAATCCCAGTCGGCCAGCACTTGGAAAGTCCGCGAAGCCAGAGCGGTCTGGAACAACCCGATTTTGTGGCGCGAGGTCTGCACATGGGCTTACGGTCGCAAAGTGCTCGTCATCCGGTTCGCCTACCTGTTGTTGGTCGGGTTGGCCGCGGCGGCGCTTGCCCAGGTCTTGGCGGGCGAATTAGCCTTCAGCGAGTTGCCGCCGGCGACGCTGCCATTGGCTGCGATCGGAGTCATCAGTTTAGCGATCGTCAACGCGCTGGCGGTCAATGCGATCACGAGTGAGCGGGATGGGTTGGCATTGGATTTGTTGCTGGCGACCGATTTAGAGCCCAAGGAATTTTTGTTTGGCAAGATTCTTGGCGTTTTATTTGTCGCCAAAGAGATGCTGGTTCTGCCGCTGTTGTTGATCGGGTACGTATGGTACGCCGGCGGGCTGACGGGGCAGAATCTGGTCTTTACCGTGCTGGCCACTGCGGTGTTGTATCTGTTTGTGATCGTGTTGGGGATTCACTGTGGGCTGAACTATGCGAACAGCCGCACCGCTTTGTTGACCAGTCTGGGGACGGTCTTCTTTTTGTGTTTGGGGATCGCGATCTGCATGGTCATCATGGTCAGCTTTCGTGGGGCGTTTCAGTTGCAGCTTGCTCCTTTCTTGGCGATCATTCTCGGTGGTGGTGCGGGACTGCTGGCCTCGCTGGGGCGTCGCAATCCATCGCCCGCGATCTCGTTGGCATCGTTTGGTTTGCCGTTTGCAACGTTTTATGCGATCACGACCTTTCTGTTGCAGCGCGGCCAATTATGGGTGTTAGTTGCCGTCAGCGTCGGTTATGGATTTGCGACGCTTGCGATGTTGATCCCCGCGCTCAGCGATTTTGATGTCGCGATGGGACGTTCGCATTCGACGACGGAGGAGGGTGAGTGACTGCGGCGGAAGAGATTCTTCCTTGGCTTCCGGCGATGTTGCTGCTGATTCTGTCTTCCGCATTTTTCAGCGGAAGTGAAGCAGCGCTGTTTTCATTGCAGCCGCAGGACCGTCGTCGGTTGAAGTCGCAAAAGGTTGCCGGCGCTCGGGTCGAAAGCTTGTTGCTGGATCCCGAGCGGCTGCTTTCGGCGGTGTTGTTTTGGAACTTGATCATCAACATGGCCTATTTCGGGATCGTTTCGATCGCCGGAAAGCGTCTCGAATCGATTGGCGAAGCGAGCTTTGCCGTCGGTTTTACGCTGTTCAGCTTGCTGATGATCATCTTTTTCAGCGAGATGCTTCCCAAGAGTCTGGCGGTCAAGAACCCGACAACTTTTGCGGTTTGGGTCGCCCGTCCTTTGGCGATTTCCATCCGCATCGTCAGCCCGGGCCTTCCGCTGCTGAAGTTTGCCAACCGAGTAGCTCAGCGAATCATCTGGCCCGCTTTTCAGCCGGAGCGGGAGTTGGAGATCGAAGACATCGATCGCGCGATCCGCTTGAGCGCTCCGGATGCTGCGTTTGCCGATCGCGAGCGATTGTTGTTGCGGCGTTTGGTATCGTTGGCGGATGTCCGCGTCGATGAATGGATGCGGCCGCGCAGCGAATATCAAATCCATCAGTTTCCACTCTCCAGCGAAGCCTTGCAGACGGCTATCGACGAGGGGGGCTACCTGTTTATTGGCGATGGCAGCGAGGATGAGATCAGCGGCGCGATCGCGGTCCGCTGGCTGCGACCGAGCCAAATGGACGATCTGGCGGGGGCGATGGAGGCGCCGTTGATCGTGCCTTGGTCGACCAACGTCGCCAACGTCTTCGACGAATTGTGTCGTGAAAACCGCGACATCGCCGCGGTGGTGAACGAATATGGCGAAATCATCGGGGTGATCTCGATCGATGACGTTTTGGAATCGATGGTGACGCAGCCCGATCTTCCCGTCAGTTCCGATGACAGTTCGTCCGACAGTCCCCCCGAGGTCGCATTTCCGCTGCGGATCGATGGATCGATGAGCGCACGGGAGTTGGCGATTTTGTTGAACGTCGAGCCGCCGACGGGAAGGAACGTAACCGTGGCTGGATTGATCCAAACGCTCACCCGGCGGATTCCGCGACTGGGGGATCTCTGCGATTGGAACGATCATCGGTTAGAGGTGGTCGAGGAGTCGGAAAAGGGGAAGGTTGAGATCGAGGTGACACAAAATAAAGCGGGGGAATCGGGCGCATGATATTCTTCCTGTTGTTGTTCGCCTTCGGTATCAGCCTGAGCGCCTTTTTCAGTGGCAGCGAAACCGGTCTGTACCGAGTTCCTCGGGTGCGGTTGGTGTTGGATGCGATTTCCGGCCGGCTTGTCTCCAAGGTGCTGCTGTGGCTTGCCAACCATCCGACCGTCTTCGTCGCGACGGTTTTGGTCGGTAATAACATCGCAAACTATTTGACCAGTTTCGCCGTCGTGATGGCGATCTCGCTGGTGATCAGCAACAACCAATCGGCTGCGGAGTTGTTTGGGACGGTGATGGTGACGCCGATTGTGTTCGTGTTTGGCGAACTGTTGCCAAAATACCTGTTCTTTAATGCGCCCTATCGGATGTTGGGCTTCAGCGGTCCGCTGTTGGTCTTGACGACGATCCTGTTCCTGCCGATCACCGGCCTGCTGGTGCTGTTGAATAATCTGTTGAGCGCTTTCAGCGGTCCGGCACCGTTCCAGTCGCGGCAGAGCATGGCGCGCGGCGAGTTGCAGCAGATGCTTCGGCATGGGCATACCATCGGTTTGCTAAAGCCCAGTCAGCAGCGAACGGCTCAGAATATGTGGCAGGTGGGGGAGCGTCGGGCCAAGGCGTTTGCCGTGCCGCCGGATCGATTGGCACGGATTCCAAGCACCGCCACGCCCGACGAAGCGATCACCGCGGCGCGTCGACAGGGACATCCGTTGATCCTTGTCGAGGATCCCAAAACACGTCGGACGACCGGATACGTGCGATATGCCGATCTGGCGTCGGCAGAACTGCCGTTGGTCAACCGGATTCGTCCGGTGGTCCGCGTAAAGCAAGAGGCGAACAACCTGCAAGTCTTGTTCGAGCTTTACGACAAACATTCCGACATCGCCGAACTGATCGATGCTGCCGGTCAGGTCACTGCCCTGGTAACGCTCCGCCAACTGCAAGAACCCTTGCTCCGTCATTGAGGCCTCGTGGGGATTTTTTCGCCGGAGTGTTTGATGGTGTTCACGGCACGGCTCGTTTCGATGGCGATTTTTTGGGCCACTTCGTGCGGGGCAGGGTCGCTTTGCTGGAGACCTGTAGGGTCGATGTGGTGACATAACGAAAACACCGCCTGCGGGGCAGGCGGTGTCGACGGATTCGTTGGGGATCGAAGCCGTCTATGGGGTCAGGATAACCTGGAAGCCAACTTCGGTATCAAAGGTCGCCGAAAGGCCGTCGGAGGTTTGTTCGCGACGCAAGGGAACGCCCGCGAAGACGTTGGTTGTTAGATGGTTGCACAGTCCAAACGACAGACCAGCGGTCAGGTTCAACAGATCGATGTGATTGCCAAATGCCGAGCCCATTGCTGGATCTACATCAGTGATCGTCTTGGTGTAGTGAAGCTCGAACAGCGAAGCGACCGAACGCAAATTTCCGCTGTCGTTTGTGTACAAGAACGCACCAAGTTGCCAGTCTAGGTACAGTAGGTTTTGGTCCTGAACCGTATCGGCGTAATCACCGGCATCGTAGACTTCAGTACCATTGAGATCAAAGTCGAGGGCAGCGTATCCGAGGGTGAAGATATCCTCAGTCAAGAATTTACGGATTCCCAAGTACGGTAGCAAATGTACCGCCGTATTATAAGCAGTGTCATCGCCTTCGGTGTAGTTGCTGCCAGTCGGCAACACGATGGCGAGACCAGCAGTCAGCGCATCGCCACCGTTTTGTGCAAGCAGGAACTTCGATGTCAACGTGATGTTGCCAAATTCTGTCCCTGTTTGGTTGCCTGTCGGATTGTTGGAGTCGAGACCGTGGGCAAACGGAACTCGCAACTCCAGCGAAGCTTGTTTATCCAAAAAGGTTTTTTCCAGGCCAAACAGGAAACGGTCGACCGAAATATCCTTGTTGCCCTCTGTCGCCAAGGCGTTCTCGAAGTGTCGGTAGTTAAAGAAGACACGATCGGTTGGGACAGGTGAGATACCGTCGCTTACCTTAAAACGCGCGTCGCCACCAGCAACCCGCTGTGATGGATTCGCGATGAGAGAACCGCCGGAGCTGTGCGTTGACAAAAAGAGGTCGCCAAGCATGTTGGGGGTGTCAAGCCCGCCGCCGCCCGCGCTCGCTGCGGATGCCGCAGGAGCGGCGCTGAAGCCGGTCGAAGCGATACGGGAGCTGGGCGTCGCCACGTCGTTGGCAAACGATTGTGGAGCGGAATCGACGTCGGGTTGTGGGGATACCACCGAAGAGCCTTCTTCGTCATTCGCTGACGGGAACGGTGTCGTCGGTAGGGTTGTTATACCGTCTGAGATGATCGTATTGGGGGGGCAGTTGATTGGCGGACATGGGCAGTTGTCCTGTGCCAAAACTGTGGCATTGGTTGCGGCTCCGATAGCAAGGGTTGCGATCAGGCTCGCTAAATGTTTTCGTTTTGTATTCATATTGGAGGAATCCTTCTCCAGGCCAGTGGGTATCCAGGGTTCGTTGAGATCAGCACGCAATCTCGGGTCGTTCAAGTGGGTAATTCGGTAGGCAGTGATGTCTGGAAGAGGGGGTGTTCCGCGTTTTGAGGGAAAACGAAGAAATGCTGCTGGGGCGAGGAGGCGCAACAGTGCTAACCGGTAAGGACGACACGCTAAAAGGGGCGTTTGTATATGTGTAGTTTTGCTGTGTTTGTGTGTTGTGCAAAAGCTGTGTTCTACGCAAAAACACCTACAAACGACTTGAACACCTGATTGGTCGCGGTATCATCACATTAGGGTGGGGGAGCGACTTGGAGGCGTCGTGGAGTGTTGCTTAGCGTTTTCGCTTCATTCCTAACGAAATCGCTTTTCTTTAATCATTGGATGTCCTTTGTGGTACCGGCTTCGGCATCAACCAAGAAAAACACTCCATTCAAGCTTCTGATGGGACTCCTTAATGAACAAAGTGAACTTGCTTATATGTGTAGATGTGCTCTGTGTGTTGTTGGCGTCGCAGAGTGTTTCTAGTGGTGATGCTGGTGATCAAGCGTACAAGCTGCTTAAAGAAAACTGTCATCGTTGCCATGGTGTAGAGTTTAAGCATGACCGCCTGAATGTATTGGATCGCGATGTCCTGGTCGCGAAACCTGTGACGGATCCCGACGAGGATCCTTACGTCACGCCTGGGGCTCCCGACGCATCGCGGTTATGGCGAGCGATTGTCGATGATCATATGCCCCCCGAAGAACCGCTCTCGGACGAAGACAAGGCGACGATCAAACAATGGATTGAAACGGGAGCCGAATGGACGCTATCGACTGAGCGTTCGTTTGTTAGTGAATACGAGGTGTTGCAAGCCATCTCGAGCGATTTGTTTCAGGTCCGCCGTCAAGAACGTAAGTTTCAGCGGTATTTTTCGCTGACCCATATCCACAATAACCGGAAGGTTCCCGACGAAGATTTGCAGATTTACAAAGCTGCTTTATCCAAGGCATTAAATAGTATGAGTCGGCAATCCGCGATCGCGTTGCCACGCTCGATCAATGATTCGGATACCGTGTTTTGTATTGATCTGCGGGATTACGGTTGGCAAGAGTTTGGGGTGTGGGATGAGCTGCTGGAGCTGTATCCCTACGGTCTAAAGCCGGGTACCGTCGATGGATTGGAGCAATACGAAAAAATCGAAGAGCTATTCGGTGCCGATGGCTTTGATGGGGTAACCCATTTTCGCGCCGATTGGTTTGTGACGCATGCTACACGGCCACCGCTGTATCACAAGTTGGCAGATATTCCGGCTACCGAACAGGAGTTGTTGAAACGCGTTAACGTGGACGTTCAGCAGAGTTTTAAGCTAGGCATATCGCGACGCGCTGGATTGTTCCAGAGTGGAGTGTCTGCCCAAAACCGATTGATTGAATACCATTCGTCGCAAAATGGAACCTTTTGGCTCAGCTACGACTTTCAACGCAATAGCCCCCGCAGCAATCTCGCTCGCTTTCCACTTGGCCCTAAATTTGAAGGGAACCCGTTCGATTCGGTGGCCTTTGAACACGCCGGGGGCGAAATTATTTGGAATCTCCCCAACGGGCTGCATGCCTACATGCTTGTGGATGCCAAAGGGGAACGGATCGACCGTGGCCCGATCGACATCGTTTGGGATTCGAAAAACGTGGCGGGTACGCCCGAAATCGTCAATGGGATTTCTTGTATCAGTTGCCATCGGCACGGCATGATTCCAATCGACGACTTTGTCCGCAGTGGGAATGCTTTGGAGAGTGCGGAAGCAAGACGTAAGGTCCAGGAACTCTATGCAACCCCCGCCGACCTGCTGGCTGCACTTAACGATTCCAAGGTCGCATATTTGGGCAAGCTGAAGGCGGCGATCGGGCCCTATCTACAAGTAGGGAAGAACAAGGACCGCCCGATTGAGGAATTCGAAGAACCGATCAGCCGTGTGGCGCGACTTTATGATCGCAATTTGGATCTGGAAGCAGCGGCACGAGAATTGGGTTATGAATCGATCACCGATCTGAAAAATCAAGTCTTCAGCGGCGGCCTGTTCTCGCTCGGGCTAGGTCCCTTGGCGATCGAAGGGGGGACAGTTAAACGCGCCGAATGGGAATCGAGGGAGGCTACCGTTTCCGTCTTTCAACAGGCAGCATCGGAGTTGCGAATCGGCAGCCCGTTTAACAATTAAATGAACCTGAAACTCGACACCAGTTTGCAGGAATTCGCTGTCCGGTTGGGACCGCTAACACGCATTTATCCATCAGCGAGCGAACGACGCCGCAAGTAACAGGAACTCAAGGACCAAAATCATGCATACTCTCAAATTGCTTGCTGCCGGTTTGCTTCTATGCACCGCATTGCCAGACGGTACGGTTCGGGCTCAATCGCTTGATGATGCTATCAAGAACATGTCCGATGATATCGCAGTGTTTTTGGAATCGCGGGAAAAGACGAGTGTGGCGATTGGTGAATTTGATGGCCCTGATGGAAGCACCGCAGGGCGCGCAATCCAGCAGAAGTTAAAAGAGAATCTGCTGGCCAATAACTTGGAGATCAAGAAGTTGGGTGCCAGGATGAAAATCCGCGGCAGCTTTTCACTCGATTCGCAATCGAGCTTTTCGATCGCGACGATCCGCTCGACTCTGGTCGATGAAAACGGTCGCGAAATGTCGGGTTATCGCGAGCGGGTCAAGTTGGCGGAAGTGACATCACTGGAAGATCTCAGCCGAATCTTTGGACTGACAGCGGATCTGGTGGCCGAACAAAATGGCGAATCGGATGAGGCGGACGCGACAAGCGGATCTGAGAAAGACAAAGACTCCGATGCAGCGACTTTATTGACCAGCGTTTCAAAAGCCGTGACCAAAAAGGTTTCCAACGCGATCAAAACGCCAGGTTTCAGTTATCACGGCAACGACAAATCGAAGGTCAAAGCCAGCGACAGTAGCGATTTTGTTGTTCAACTGCGTCGTTGCCCTAGAGATTCGTCGGTCTTTACGCCTGTTGATGTGCTCGATGAGGGGGGCTTTGCGTTTGCCCCTTTGGAAGATGGCGACAGGTATCAGGTCGTGGTCACGAACAACTCCGATCACGATATCGCTGCGAAAGTATCGATCGACGGAGTCAATAGTTTTTATTTCTCCGGGAACCCAGGATTTAAAGCGAACGGTTCGTGGGTGATTGCCGCAGGGCAATCGGGGGTGATCAAGGGCTGGTATCTCAACGCACACGAATTGGCTGAGTTCTTGATTACGAGTGATGAAAAAGATGCCAAGCTGCCTGATCCGCTTGATCTCGGAACCGTGACCGTTCAGTTCTTTCACGCTTGGGCTCACAATACGCCGGTACCGAAGGTCGAACTGTTGGCCAAAAACGACCGCGGCCAATTGCAAACGACTCAAGGAGCGGTCATTGATCAACAGAGTGGTGAGGTGCGGCGTCACTTCGGAAAGACGTTACTTGCTTCGGTTAGTATTCGATACTCGAATCCAGATGATCTTCCAGAGGGGCTCGGTCTGTAACCGTTGCTCCATAACGTGCTGCACGATTTGCTCCATGCGTCGAAATGATACGTGGAGCTTTGCGGCGTGGGCGGAGGCGTTCTTTGCTCAATTGATATTTGTTGAAATGGCAAGACTTTGACTTGGAGAATCTCTTATGTTATCTCACCTGAAAAATGTCGCTCTTACCGTTGTGGCGATTGGAATGCTTTCGCAATTCGCAATCCATGAAGCGGAAGCACGGTATGGTGGTCGGCAGTACTACAGCAGTTGGTCGTATCAACCGGCGCGTTCGTATCACTACACTCGCTACTACTACAAGCCTGTCACCACGGCGAGTTCTTACAGTTACCACTACTGCATCTCCTATCCTTCGCAACCTCGTTACGTTTATTACTACAACCCCGTTTCTCGGCAGTATTGGGGGCGCTACGACTTGGAAGGTACTGAAGGGGCACAGTATTCGTTGCTAGCCGAAAAGGATCGCAAGGAAAATCTTGAAGACATTCCTGAAAGCGCGTTTCCCGCTCCCGCAGCGATGCCGGAGATTCCTGGTTCCAAAGATGGGGTCGCGATCGAACCCATCAAGGAAAAGCCAGGCGACGAACCCAAAGATCTGCCCGTCGCAAAGTAGTGAGTTGATTTTTCGGTTGCTCACGTTTTAAGTTGTTAAAAGCGGGATGTGTTCACATCCCGTTTTTTTGTGAATTGCCAGAGCGTGATGCGGATCGCGTCACACGAGTTGCCCAACCTTGCTCGTTGCTTATGTTTTTACGATCGCTCCCTTTCGCTGTAGCCATCGCGGTCTTCACGATCCATCTGTGCCCTGTCCGATCGGCGGAGGGGCAAGACCGACCCCGTTTTTTTGTCGATCGGCAAGGTCCTCGCCAAAACGTCGAACAGCTCATTTTTTCCAACGATTCCCAACGTTTGATTGCCTGCGGTTTTGATAAGTCGGTGCATGTCTGGGATGTGGGGGCCAATGCGAAATCGTCGCCCGAAGCGACCGACAAAATTGCCTTCGTCAAATCGTTGCGTTGGGAGATCGCCCGCGGAATTCGTGGCGTGATTCGTTGTCTGGCGGTTGCTCCCAAGGGGGATGAGCTTGCGATCGCAGGCTATAGCGCTCGCGCGCAACCTGGCGACATTATCCTGATGCGTGAAGGAGACGGTAGCGTGATCGCATCGCTCCCCACACCTGCGGCTCGCGCACAGAATGTCGCCTTGGCAGGACACACTCGACCGGTCCTTTCACTTGATTTTTCGCCTTCAGGCAACCGTTTAATATCCTCCGACTTGGCTGGCGAAGTTATTGTTTGGACGTCCGCTGGCAATCGACAAAACTGGACGCGAAGGCAATTGTTCGCCGAAGAGGGAGGCGATGATGCGCGTCAACAGATCGTCCGGTTTCTAAGCGAAGACGAAGTCTTGGTCGTTCGGCCACGTGGCGATCAACGTATTGTGCAACGAGTCGATGTGCAGACCAAGGCGCAGAACACCGTTTCCGATTCGCAATCAACCCAAGTCGGAGCGTTAGCGGTAAGCAACGACCGCACGCGTTGGATGCACGCGGATTGGAACGGGAACGTACGGATTCGTCGAGCGGTTGACGACCGGGTTGAGTTCCAGTTTAGGACGCGGTTGCCGATCGTGCTGGATGCGGCATGGGGACCGCACGATTTGCTTGCCATCGTTTCCAGTGAAAATTCACAGGGAAAAGGTGCCGGCATGTTGGAACTTTGGGATGCCGGGCGTCAGCAGGCCTTGGACCAAGTGACAATTTCGAATGTTTCGCGTGTTCGTGCCGTTGCCATCAGTCCCGATGGGCAACGATTAGCGACTCACAGCGAGGACAGCGGTGAGACGCTTGTGTTTCGCTTGCGAGACGACGATGGGAACCTGCTCGCGAAACCGCTCAGTGGCGGTACGCCAGCACGTGTTTCGGGAAGACATCGAGAACTCGAAAAACTCTCCATTGCGGCCGATGGTTCGGGGGTTACTTTTAATCGTGTGAATGATCCACAGCGATTGTTATTGGAATTTGAAACGGGGACTGTTCAGACATTGGCAAAACCGATGGCATCGATTGAGGTTGGAAGTCATGGTTGGCAACCAATCATCGACGCTACCGATGGCTGCCTTGTCCTATTGAAATTGAATAATGTTGTGGCTGGAACTATCCGGTTGCATCCGACCGATCAGGGGCCTGCGCAATCTGCCTGCCTTGTTCCCGATGCACAAGGGAATCCAATCGCCGTTGCGCTTGGCACCAGTAATTCCAACGGCGTTTTTGTCTATTCGCTGCCAAGGGATGGCGGCTCGCCGCGGTTGCTGAGATATCTCCGCGACCACGCTGATTCAGTAGTGGATCTGGTGGCCACGACCAGCGGCGACTTATTGGTATCAGCCTCCGACGATCAGACGCTGAAATTGTGGAGTCTTCGTCGGTTGGATTGGAGCCCAGCGGAGTTTCCCAATGCGTCGCACTGGGGGGCGGTGTTTGGGATTCAGGCTGGTAAAGTCAGGGTTGCCGAATTGCATCCTGACGGCGTCGCTGCGGCGCGTGGTTTAGAGGTGGGCGACGTGATCGACCGGATTCAGGGTTACGATGCCAACGATTCGCAGCGGATTATCGATGCGGTGTTTTCACGTGTCGGAGCCGAACAGACACTTGCGACTCTAAACGCCGTGTCGGTTCTCAAACAGAACCTAATCCAAGCCACCAGCGTCCGCGGTGTCAAAAAGGCGTTTGTGATCGTGCCTGCTTGGGAGCCGTTGGTGAGTGTGGTCGTCGACTATCGCGATGAATGGGCGATTTGGACACCCCGTGGATTTTTCAATGCCTCCGCCGCCGACGGAGGCGATCTGTTTGGTTGGCAGATCAACCAAGGGCAGGACAAGACGCCGCGAATCCTTAAAGGCAGTTCGTTTCAAAAGGAGTTTGAGCGTCCCACAGTGCTCCAGAGGATTCTGCAGAATGCGTCGATTCAAGGAGCACTGGCGGGCATCGACGCTCAGTCGTCCATCGGGTTGACTGCCAGTCAGATTCCGAAAGTCCGGATTGTTGCTCCCGCGGTTGGAAGCGAACTGAAAGCTGGAGGCAAAACACAGATTGTCGCTGAAATCGACTTTCCGAAGGGGGCTTCTGACGGTTTTGACGTGCGCGGCGAAATCAGTGGCCAATCGATGGGGGCACCCGTTCGCGTTTCCAGGGCTGGTGCAACGCACACCTACACTTGGTTGGTGTCGCCACGTGAGGATTTGAATCGGATTCGCGTCTTTGCCAGCGAACGCAATGGCGCATTGCGGAGCTTGTTTGCTGAAGATATTCGCCAGTATCGAGGGCAGCCGGCGAAGTCCGATCCCTACCGTTTGCATGTTCTTGCTTTGGCGTCAGAGGCCTATGCGCTAAGCAGTACCGATGGCAATCGATCGGGCTTTGCCAAGCTGGAGTTTCCGATCGACGACGTGTCGGGGTTCGTGAAGTCCCTTCAGGAGAAGCAGCGGCAGAAGCTTGGGCGTTTTACCTTGGGGGACGTGATTCAATTGGAGGACGACGAGATCACACGGCAATCGGTTCGTGAGGCGATCGATCGCTTGATACAAAATCGAACTCAAGACGATGTTGTCCTTGTCTATCTTGCTGGACACGGAACAACGGAGGATGGACGCTTTTATTACGTCACGACTCAGGTGAAAACGGGTGATTCGCAGGACATCCGCAGCAGAGGGTTGCCGTGGGATGAATTGGAGCGAATCTCGCGGTTTCAGGGACGGGTGATCTGGCTGATCGACACCTGTCACAGCGGCTCGGTGGTCGATGCCAAGAGCAGTGTGCGGAGCGCGAAGAGCACGGGGAATCTTGTCTTTGCTGCGGCTACGGGAGGGGCGGCTGCGTTTGAGTATCCGGCCTTGAAGCACGGTGTCTTTTCTTATTGCGTGCTGCAAGGGCTCGATGGGAAAGCCGATGGTGCACTTGACGCAAGCCGTTCTGACGGCGAGGTTTTTGTCGATGAATTGATCGGGTATGTGAAGCAAACCGTTATGGAGATCACGGGAGCTCAGCAGCGCCCTGTTGCGACTCCAGCCGAATTGCAAGATCTAATTCTGCCGTTGGTCCGAGTGGAATAAATTGGCGTCCGGCCCTGAGACGTGCCATCTCGCTGAACGGATGTGAGTTCGTACGTCCCGACGCGCTGAACGAAAGTTGCCAATCGGCTGTCCACTATTGATCCAAGAGTCGTATTCTCTGTTTGTAGTGAACGCAAACTGAGGATTTATCCGATGGGTCACGCCGTAAAAATGCTGGTTGTCATCTTCGTTGTTGCGATCTTTCCCAAGCTGGGTTGCGCTCAAACGCTCGGCGGCGAGATTTCAAAGATGACACAACAACTTGTGTCGTTTCTGAATGATGAGGGATACGATGCCGTCTTTCTGGGAAGTTTCGATCGACAGTTCGAAACCGAAATGGGCCGCGATATTCACCGTCAATTCGAAGAACAACTCATTGCCAACTCGATCGTCGTTCTCGAAGAACCTGGGAATTTGCAACTACTAGGGGACTTTACGGTTTGCGAGCTGGCGATGCATTCCATCGTAACCCTCAAGGTTGCGGTGCGTAATTCCCAAGGACGCGTGTTGAACCAATACCGCAAACGCGTGAAAGTTGTTCATACGTCAGCAGATGCCAGGGTTGCTACAGTTGCCCGGAATTGATCGCTGTACCCGTGATAATGCCCCGGTTTTGTTTATGCACTTTTTGCGATGTTCGCGAATCAATCTAGTGCTTTGTCAGCCTTAGGAATTGGGGTTTCCTAAATTGGAAGAATCCGGGAGTTTGTAGGTCGATTGCCCCACGAGTCACGGAGGATTCGATGATTAAGAAGTATATCGTTCGGCTTTCGGATACAGAACGGGAAGAACTGAAGGCGATTGTAAAGAAGCTGAAAGGCTCCTCGCAGAAGGTACGGCGGGCGCTGAGCCTTCTCAAAGCTGACACGGAAGGACCTGGCTGGACCGACGCCAAAATCGCGGAAGCTTTGGCGTGTCGGATTCAGACCGTGGAGAATCTTCGCAAACGTTTGGTGACCGAAGGGTTCGATACGGCGCTGCACGGGAAACCGCGTTTGAGCGCCCCGCGAGAGAAGACGCTTGACGGAAAGCAAGAAGCGAAAGTGATCGCCTTGCGGTTGGGGAAACCTCCCAAAGGGTTCGCGAGTTGGTCGCTGCGTCTGTTGGCAGACCACGTGGTAGAACTGGGGATCGTGGACTCGATCAGCTACGAAACCGTTCGCCAAACGCTTAAAAAAACGGCATGACCAATCGCAAGATCCAGTATTGGGTGATTCCACCCGACGCCGACTCCGAATTTGTAGCGTGCATGGAAGAAGTCCTAGATACCTACGAAGAACCGTATGATTCGGACTATCCCGTGGTGTGCATGGACGAACAGCCGGTCCAGCTTCACAAAGAGACGCGAACGCCGATCCCGGCGACCCGCAATCATGCTCGACGCGTCGATTACGAGTATGAACGGTGCGGAACCGCCAGCGTGTTCATGTTCACCGAGCCGCTGGCCGGATGGAGAGAAGTCACCGTGCGTCCAAAGCGAACCAAGGTCGATTGGGCCATCGAAATGGAGGCACTGCTGACGACACGCTACAAAAAGGCGAAGAAGATCATCCTGGTATGTGACAATCTCAATACCCACACCAAAGGCGCCTTCTACGAGGCCTTTAAGCCAGAAAAAGCCCGTGCCTTGGTTCGTCGTATCGAGTTCCGTTACACACCCAAGCATGGAAGTTGGCTCAACGCGGCTGAGAACGAACTCAGTTCAATGACGCGGCAGTGTATCAACGGTCGTCGATTCGCGACGATTGCGCCGCTGAGAAAGGAAACACAGGCGTGGTCCTCACACTCAAACAGAAGACAGCGTGGCGTTGACTGGCAATTCCAAGTCAAAGATGCGAGAACAAAACTAAAATCCCTCTACCCCAAAATCAAAGCCTGACAAAGCACTAGGCACCGACCCCGAAATCGGGGGCGATGCCTAGGCGTTGCCGTTTGCTTTAGACCGAGAATTCGGTCAGCAGTTGATTGAACTCGCCGCCAACCCGTTGGATCTCTCCACCGGCTTGTTTGGTCGCGTTCACTTCACGGCTGGTTTCGGTCGCAATCGTGCTGACCTCGGCGATCTTTTCGGCCACTTCTTGGGCGGCGGAAACGCTTTGTTCAACACCCGCGGAAACCGCTTCGGTGTTGTTGGCGATTTCGCTCAATTGTCCCACAACCGTTTGAATCGCCTGCTCCTGTTCAGCGGCCGACATCGAAATCTCGTCCGCTTTGTTGGTGACCAGTTGCGAGACCTCTTCGATCGATTTGATCGAAGCGACGACGCGTTCTGCAATTCGTTGAATCGATTCGATCTCGTCGCGGATGCCAGTCGTCGCATCGGAAGTGCGGCGGGCCAGTTGTTGGACTTCGGTAGCGACGACAGCAAACCCACGCCCCGCTTCTCCCGCTCGACTCGATTCGATCGTCGCGTTGAGGGCTAACAGGTTCGTCTGGCCGGCGATGTCTTCGATCAGGTCGACGATCTTTCCAACGCCTGCGGTGGCGATGCCCAGTTCGCGAATTCGTTCGCTGCCGTCGGCCGCCAGCGATGAGGCCTGCTTCGTAATCGTCACCGCCTCGCTCGAGTTCTTGGCAACGCTTTCGGCGTTGGCGCTGATCCGTGAGGTTGCGGATGTGACGCTTTGCACGCTGGTTCCAACCTGTCGCAGCGATTGCCCCATGCTTTGCATCGCGACGTTCATTTGTTCGGCGGCAGCCGCCACGGTGTTGCTGCGCAAGCTGGTGTTCGATGCGGCTCCTTCCACGCGGACCGCGGTTTCGCTGAGTCCACCGGAAACCTGGTTCAGTTCTTGGGAAGTGTGCTGCATCTTGAGAATCATTCCTCGCATTCGATCGGTCAGCGCATTAACTCCCGCTTGCAATCGGCCGACCTCGTCTTCGCTGGTCACGTCCAGCTTGGTTCGCAGGTCGCCGGAAACCAGTCGCGCGAAGGCATCGGTGCATTTCAGCAGTGGTTTGATCAGAGAGTAGTTCAACAGCCACGCAAGGATCACGCAACATACTGCCAGTGCACCGGCGATGACCAATGCGCCGTTAAAGACCGCAGCCTTCGCGGCCGAGTTGGATGCGTCCAGCGACTGGGTTACTTCGTAGGCACCATGGAGATCGCCGACGGCAAGATTCTCCATGTGGTAACCGGTGGGGTCGAGCCCGTCGTCGTTGTTCCACAGTTCTTTACTTGTTTTGGGGTCGCCGTGGCAGAGCATGCATTCGCTGGTCAGGCGGATCGGGCGAAAGTAGCGGACGGCGTTCTTCTCCTTATCGACGACCGAATATGACTTTCGGTCGGGTTCCGCCGCAAACAGTTTCAGGGCTTCGCTTTCGACCGCATCGGGTTCGTTGGCGGGATTGCGTGGATTGAACTTGGGGGTTTTGAATTCGTAGCCCCCTTCTTGGGCGCGTCGCATCACTGCGGTCCAAGCGGTGACGATGGGAACGGTTGCCAGAACCTTCTCGGTTTCACCTTTGGAAGCGAAGTCAGCCAGGATTTCTTGTGTGAAAACCTCCGACTTCCATTTGTCCTCCATGCCCAATCGGACCGATTCTGCGGTGTCGACGATTCGACTCGCTTGCGATAGCATCTCGTTGTGTGCCGTCGATTTGACTCGCGAATTGAAGATCCACAAAAAGACAGCTCCCAGTCCTAGTAGCATGACTGCGACGATGCCCAGCAATTTTGACCGTATTCCAATGCGTTGAAACCACTTCATAGTCCCGCCCCTTTGTTTTCTAGATTTTGATTCGGTTGTGAATGTTTCGCCTTGGTGCAGCGAATTCGCATGGCGATAGTTAAGCTAGGTGAAACATAGGATGCCAATGTAAACTTTGTGTCCAAGGGGTGGGTTCGACATCATTGGTGGGCACTTTTCCCTCGGGACGCCTATCGCAATCGCTACAACATGCGTAGAGCGAACATTTGCTGTGGCGAGAGTCGTCGGGCGGGCATGTGTTGCGCCGGTGGATTCACTTGAGCTGCCGCAGATTGGCAATCCCGGCTGAACCCTGGACTGTGCGGGCGGTTTGTAGCGTGTGTGGGGCGCACACGTTCTCGGCAGATGTTGGCCGTAGAGTGCGACGGTGAGCATTTAGATGTCGCGTGGCGACTTTTGATGTTCCGCCATTCAGCGCAACGCCTTGGACGGCTGTCCAGGCGTTCGGGGTTCTGTGGCGAGCTCAGTAGGAGCGCCCGCGATTGCGGGCGCGAAGTGCCTGCGGTATGTCTTAATACGGGCGTGGCGAGACGCGGCCTTGAACTCGGCTGGGCAGGCCGTGGATTCGCAGGAAGCCTTCGGCGTCGTCTTGGTTGTACGATCCGCCACCTTCCATGGTTGCGATCTCTTCGTCGTACAAGCTGTTCGGGCTCTGGCGGCTGCTGACGATGATGTTCCCTTTGTACAACTGCAGCGTGACGCTACCGGTGACCGGCTTGCGCGCTTCGTTGATGAAGGCCAACAGGGCATCAAATTTCGGTGTGTACCAAAAGCCGTAGTAGACCATTTCGGAGACTTCGACGGCCAGTTTGTCGCGCAAGCGAACCAGATCGCGATCGAGGGTCAGTTGTTCGATGTTTAACAACGCGTCGTACAGGACCGTCATGCCGGGAGCTTCATAGACTCCGCGGCTCTTCATTCCGACAAATCGATTTTCGATCATGTCGATCCGCCCGATGCCGTTGCGTCCGCCGATCTCGTTCAACGATTCGACCATCTCCAGGGCGCTGACTTTCTTGCCGTTTAGAGCGATCGGGACGCCAGCTTCGAAGTCGATCGTGACCTCTTCGGGGTTGTCGGGTGCCGCTTGCGGGCTGACGGTCATGCCGAAGTCGACAAGTTCGACACCGTTGACAGTCAAGTCTTCCAGTTGGCCCGCTTCGTAGCTGATGTGCAGTACGTTTTCGTCACTGCTGTACGGCTTCGCCGACGACGCTTTAACCGGGATCCCCTTCTCTTCGCAGTAGGCGATCAATTCGGTGCGGCCTGGGAACAGGTCGCGGAACTCTTTGATTCGCCAAGGGGCGATCATCTCGATCGATGGGTCCAAGGCTTCGGCAGCCAATTGGAAGCGGCATTGGTCGTTTCCCTTGCCGGTGGCGCCGTGAGCGTAAGCTGTCGCGCCGACTTCGCGAGCGACTTCCAGCATGACTTTGCTGATCAACGGTCGGGCGATCGAGGTGCCCAGCAGATAGATACTCTCGTATTTAGCTTGCCACGACAGGACGGGGAAAGCGAAGTCGCGGCACAATTCTTCGCGAACGTCGACGATCCGAGCCGATTTGGCTCCCGCATCTTGAGCCTTCTTCAGCGTCGCAGCGCGGTCTTCGCAAGGTTGACCCAGGTCGACGTAGACCGCGTGAACTTCGTATCCCTGATCTTGCAGCCAGCCTAAGATGACCGATGTATCGAGACCGCCGGAGTATGCCAATACACAGCTTTTCATGATTCGTTATGCTTTCTAAGAGGCGTCAGATGTTGGCGGACCAAATAAACGAGAGCCGGGTCCGCAGCGATCGATCGCGATTTTAATTGTTCTTCGGGCCAGTGTCGGGACCACCTTGGTTTCGGTTTGCCCGGCCACAGCCACGATTGATTGCGATTTACGGCGTTTATCCAGCACATTGTGCTTCCCATTGCCCTGCCCTGACAAGCGGACCTTATTCAAAACATGAAGCCAATTTCCGAATTACTGCGATCCCTAGCCGCTGGAGAGATCTCCATCGAGCAGGCCGAGCAATCGTTGGCGTCGCGAGAGATCGAAGCGATCGACGGAGCGACGGTCGATCGCGGTCGCAAGGCCCGCTGCGGGTTCGGCGAAGTCATCTATGGCGAGGGGAAGCCGGCTGATTTGATCGTCCGCGTCGCCGAAAAGCTGCTCGAACTGAGCCCCTCGGTGCTGGTCACCCGCTTGGCCGCCGAAGTTTTTGCCGAGATCCAGGTTCCCCACTGGCAGATGCATTACTCCCCCCAGGCCCGGACGCTGCGGATCGCTCGGACGGCCGAGGCGTTGGCGGTTGTCGACGAATCGTCGTCGCCGCTTCGCCCGATCGCTGTCGTCACCGCCGGCAGCACCGATGCGGCGGTTGCCGAAGAGGTGGCCGAGACGTTGACCTGGATGCGCGTTCCGTTTCGCGTGCTGACCGACATCGGCGTCGCCGGGCCGCAGCGGTTGCTGGCCAGTCTGCCGGCGCTGGAAGGTTGCGCCGCGGCGGTTGTTGTCGCGGGGATGGAAGGGGCTTTGCCGAGCGTGGTCGCCGGGCACGTTCCGTATCCCGTGATCGCGGTCCCGACCAGCGTTGGATATGGTGCGTCGCTGGGCGGTATCACCGCGTTGTTGTCTATGTTAACAAGTTGTGCGTCGAACGTTTCGGTGGTGAACATCGATGCCGGCTTCAAAGGTGGCTACGTCGCCGGGCTGATCGCCTGCGGTCAACAAGTCCCTCCGCAATCCGATGGTGAATGAAATGACAACCCGCTCCCCTGCCCTGCCCCAACTGGCACCTCGCGACGCCGACAGCCATAAAGGCGACTACGGCAGAGTCTTGCTGATCGGCGGTTCGCCCGGAATGGCCGGTTCGATTTCGCTGTCGGCGAGCGCGTCGATTCGATCGGGAGCCGGGTTGGTGACGGTGGCGGTTCCGCGCCGCTGCCTGGAAACCGTCGCTGGATATGACCGCTGTTATATGACGGTCGCGCTTCCCGATGACCTCAAGGGTTTTTATGAGCTAGCCGCGTCGCGAGTCGCCCAGCTTTCCGAATCGGCGACAGTCTTCGGCTGCGGTCCGGGGATGCGAACGGGCGCTGGAGCTGAGGGGATCGTGAAGACGTTGTGTTCGCAGGAGAGCGACAAGCCGTTGGTCTTCGATGCCGATGCCCTGAATTGTTTGTCGCAGTGCGACGACTGGAAATCGATGCTCGCCCCGCGGATGATCCTGACGCCTCATCCGGGCGAATGGGAGCGGTTGAGTGGCGTGGCGGCCAGCGATCGGAAGGCTCAGGAGGCCGCGGCGGTCGAGACGGGCAAGGCGACCGGTGCGACGATCGTCTTGAAGGGATCGAAGACGTTTGTCACCGACGGCAAGAAATCGGTTCACAATTCGACGGGCAATCCGGGGATGGCCAGCGGCGGTAGTGGCGACGTGCTGACGGGCGTTTTGTGCGGCCTGTTGGCTCAAGGCCTGGCGGTTTTCGAAGCTGCTCATCTGGGTGTCTTCGTCCACGGCCGGGCGGGCGATTTGGCTGCCGAAGCGGTGGGGCAGATCAGTCTGTCGGCCAGCGATCTGTTGCTGCATTTGCCCGCGGCGTTCATGTCGCTGTCGGATCAATAAGCTGCAATTTCCGCGATCAAACGGTGGGCGGTGGGCATCGACCGCTTCGCAGTGCATAATCGATCGGCGTTTTTAACCGCCCTCCCCTCCCCTGTTCTGGCCTCCGACGGACATTGATAAATCTGTGACATTGATTCGTGATCTCGATCAGGCATCGCAAGTTGCTCGAGGAGGTGCCATCAGCATCGGCAATTTCGATGGCGTTCACCGTGGGCATGCGGTTCTGCTGAAACAATTGCGTCAGTTGGCCGATGAAGTAGGCGGCCCGGCGGTGGTGCTGACCTTCGATCCGCATCCCGCTTCGCTGCTGCGACCCGACCGCGCACCGGTCCCGCTGACCTGGATCGAGCGCCGCGCCGATCTGCTGTATCGGCTGGGAGTCGATCGCGTGATCGCTTGCCGTCCGACCGCGGAACTGCTGGGGCTTTCGGCGACCGATTTTTTTCAGCTGGTGATCCGCGATCGGTTGGATTGCCAGGCGATGGCCGAAGGGCCGAACTTCTACTTCGGCAAAGATCGCCAAGGGGACGTCGCGATGCTGGGCCAATTGTGCCAGGGTGCCGCGATCCCGCTGCGGATCGTCGAACCCTTGGATAATCAAGGTCAGATGGTTTCCAGCACGATGGTTCGGGCGGCGATCGCCGACGGACAGATCGAAGCGGCCAACGCGATGCTGACCGCACCCTATCGAATCTCGGGCCTAGTCGCTGTGGGGTCACAGCGTGGAGCGGGGCTCGGTTTTCCGACGGCGAATCTCTCCGATTTGCAGGTCCTTGCGCCAGCGGCGGGGGTCTATGCCGGGCAGACTTGGGTGAACGAAACTCCGTATCGTGCGGCGATTCACATCGGTCCAAACTTGACATTTGACGAGGGCCAATGCAAAGTCGAGGTCCATCTGTTAGATTTCACGGGTGATTTGTACGGCGAAAGACTGGAAGTCCAATTCAACCGGCGAGTCCGTGGCATCGTCAAGTTCGCCTCTGTCGATGACCTTCGCAATCAACTGGGGCGCGACATCGCGACGGTTCGGAACGAACCGCTCTCGTGATTCCCTCGCTGCCCTGTCATCCATTTCCATCTCAATCTAAGTACACGATCGGACCTTCGCATGCCCGTCAATTGGAAGAAGTTCAAAGACACCATCGCCCACTACGAGAACTTTGTTTTAACCAGCCACATCCGCCCCGATTGCGATGCGTTGGGGAGCGAGTTGGGAATGGCGGAGGTGCTGCGAGCGGTCGGCAAGAAGGTGCGGATCATCAACGCCCACGATACGCCTCCCGGTCTGCAGTTCTTAGATCCTGCGGGGAACATCGAAGTCCTGCGTCGACATGTTGAAGCCGAAGACATTCAGACCGACTGCATCATGGTCTTGGACACCAGCGCCTGGGCTCAATTGGGGGCGATGGCTCAAGTTGTCGAAGAGACCCGCGCCGACAAATTGATCGTCGATCATCACCTGGGTGAAGACGATATGGGAGCGTTGTTGTTCAAGGACACCAGCGCCGAAGCGACCGGTCACTTGGTCGTTCAAGCTGCCGACGCCTTGGGCGTGCCGTTGACGAAGAAGATGGCGATGCCGTTGTACGCAGCGATCGCAACCGATACCGGTTGGTTCCGCTTCAGTTCGACCAGCGCCGACACCTACCGCTGCATCGCTCGCTTGGTCGACGCGGGCGCGTCGCCGACGGAGATCTACGGCGATCTGTACGAACGCGACACGTTGGGCCGAGTGAAATTGCGCGGCCGAATTTTGTCGCGAACCACAGCGGAACTCGGCGGCCGATTGGTCTACACCTGGGTTCTGGCTGAAGACTTTGAGAAGACCGGCGCGTTGCCTAGCGACACCGAGGATGCGATCAACCTAACGCTTGCGATTGCCGGCACCGACGCCGCTGTGATCATGATCGAACAGCTGAAGGGAGGCTTCAAGTTGAGCTTCCGCAGTCGCTGCGAAATGAACTGCAACGAAGCCGCTCGCGTCTTCGGCGGCGGCGGTCACAAAGCCGCAGCCGGCGCATTCATCGAAGGGAACATCGAATCGGTCAAAGAAAAGGTCTTGCCCGTCGTGATGGAAATGATGAAGTAATTCATCGCGACCTGTGCAGTTTGGCGGGTTCGGTCGGTTTAGCCGCCGAAGCCGCTGTAGCGGCGGACGCCGCGGGCGTACATGACTCGGCAGACGATGATTAGGAAGACGACCCAGCCGGCTTCGATCAGTAATTCCTGCCCGAGTTCATCGGGCGGGATCTTGCCTAAGAAGACCGCGGCGGGGAAGTAGGCGAGGTATTTCAGCGGCAGTAGCTGGACGAACCATTCGATTTCGTCCGGCAGTAGCGTGATCGGGAACATGTGGCCCGACAGGAAGAAGCTGAACAGCATGTAGATGAACAGAAGCGAGCTGACTTCGAGGAACCAGAACCCGATCAAGCCGATCGCCGCTTCTAAGAAGAACCCGATCAAGAAGCCCATCACGAGCGTGGCGGCAAAGGCGGCGATGATCGTCGGATCGGGCCAGCCGTCGACAAAATAGCTGCGGCATAAAAAGAAGACGAGCACAAAGGGCAGCGTGGCGACTGAATAGTAGGCGACTTTGTGGGCGACGCGGCCCAGCAGCAGGAAGCCCAACAGATCGATCGGTTGGATCATGAACTTCTTGATCTCGCCGTCGCGGATCTGCCTCGCGATCCCGCTCGATAAGCCCGGCATGCTGCTGAACGCCCGAGCGACCATGGTGATCAAATAATAAGCGACCATGTCGTGGAAGCGGAAACCGCCAAACGTCGTCTCTTCTCCCGGTTTCGCCATCGATGCAAAGACCGCCGACCACAAAAAGATCTGCGTGATGATCGGCAGGAATCGCATCAGCGTGCCGAGCGCAAAATCGCCTCGATAGACCAGGCGTTCCTCTAGCGAGATCCGCACGATCATCCACCAGGTCTTCAGGCGTTGGGTGAGCGGTGAGGTCGATTGTGTTGCGGTGGACATGCTAGCGGTTCTTTGGCAGGGTGGCGAGCGGTGCGATCGGGTTCGGACGGATTGCAGCGGTGCGATATGAGGCTATTGGGAATCGGCGGCGGTCGCTGCCATCGCTTGCTTCTCTTCGTCGCGAACGCGATTGAACATGTCGGCGATCGCATCCTCCAGCGGCGGGTCTTCGACGACCACATCGTCGATCGGATGCTCGTTGAGCGCCGCCGCCAGTCGCTTGGGAATGTCGGTCCGCGCGATCTTGATCTTCGCTTTGGGCAGGTCGATCGACAGGACTTCGCCGATGTTCGTTAGGTCGCCCGGTTGGTGTCCTTCGGCAAACTGCAGCGTGACCACCTTGGATCCACTGAACGCATCGACGATCCCGGTCAACGAGCCGTCGTATTTGATCTGCCCCGAAGCGATGATCACCACGCGTTGGCAGAGCGCGATGATGTCCTTCATGTAATGACTGGTCAACAGCACCGTCGTCCGCTTCTCCTGCTGATAGTGCCGCAGAAATTGTTGGATGTTGTGTTGAGCGACAACGTCCAGCCCGATCGTTGGTTCGTCCAGGAAGAGCACGTCGGGGTTGTGCAGCAGCGCCGCGATCAATTCCATCTTCATCCGCTCGCCCAGCGAAAGTTCACGGACCGGTTGGCCCAGCAAGCGTCGGACGTCCAACAGGTCGGTCAATTCATCCAACGTTCGCTGAAACGCGTTTTGATCGATGCGATAGATCTGTTGATGCAGGCGGTAGGATTCTTGAGCGGGAAGGTCCCACCACAGTTGGTTCTTCTGCCCCATGACCAGTGCGAAGCGGCGGCGGTAGCCATTTTCTCGTTGCCAGGGCGTGTAGCCCATCACGCGAGCCGTCCCCGAGGTCGGGTTGATCACGCCCGAGAGCAGCTTCAGCGTCGTCGTTTTGCCGGCACCGTTGGGGCCCAGGAACGCGACAAATTCCCCCTCGTCAACGGTCAGGTCGATCGATCGAACCGCCTCCACCTCGCGGTACTCGCGATGAAACAGGCCGCGCACGCTGGCCATCAGCCCTTCCTGTTTCTTGTAAACACGGTAAGACTTGGTAAGCTGCTCGATCTCGATGATAGGCATTGGGTGTCGTCGATTGTCGGATGATGTGATTCGTGGGACCGGTCGGCTGCGGTATTCTAAACCGAAGTCCGATCCGCCGCGATTGGCGGTTGGCGGAGCGATCGCCGCCCGGCACGCTGCCCGATCGAATCGCCGGTTGTTGTTCCTTGTCATTTTGCCAGTAACTCATGAATCAAGCTTCCCCCCCTGCCCTACGGATTGGTCTGGGATACGACACCCACCGGATTGGCCCCGCGCGGCCGTTTCTGCTGGGAGGTGTCGAGATCCCCTGGGACCGCGGGCTGATCGGTCACAGCGACGCCGACGTGCTGCTGCATGCGATCACCGACGCGCTGTTGGGAGCCGCGTCGCTGGGCGATATCGGCCGGATGTATCCCGACACCGATCCGGAGAACAAGGATCGCGACAGTGGGGAAATGCTAGCGGAGGCGATGCGGCGCGTTCGCGCCGCCGGTTGGGAGATCGTGAATCTCGACTGTGTCGTCCGAGCTCAGCAGCCCAAGATCTCGCCACACGCCGCAGCGATCTGTGCTCGGATCGCGGAAATCCTTGCAATTTCGGTCGACAGCGTCGGCATTAAGGGGAAGACGGGCGAACACGTCGGCCCGGTCGGACGCCAGGAAGCGATCGAAGCCCGCTGCGTGGCGTTGCTGTATCGCAGCTAGAGAATCCGCCGCGGCGGCTCGCGACCGCATCGATGGGGGCTGGCGAAAGTCCGGGCTGCCCAATCGGGGGCGATTCTCTATAATCGCCGCATCATTGATGTTTTCACTCGATCGCGGTTTCCGTTTGATCGACTGTTTGGCCTTCCCGCTCCCACTCGGGCTCCGACACTACCATGGCTGAGATTCGCGTTTACAACACTCTGTCGAAAACCAAAGAACCCTTTGCGCCGGTTCACCCTCCCAAGGTCGGGATGTATTTGTGCGGGCCGACTGTCTACAAGGAAGCTCACATCGGCCACATGGTCGGCCCGGTGATCTTCGATACGATCAAACGCTATCTCGCCTACAGCGGTTTTGACGTCACGTGGGTCGTGAACATCACCGACGTCGACGACAAATTGATCGCCGAATCGCGCCGACGCGAGGTGCCGATGAGCCAGATCGCCGTCGAGATGACTGCCGATTACATGGCGAACTTGAAAGAGCTGGGCGTGAATCAGATCGATTACCTGCCTCGCGCGACCGACCACATGGACGACATCATCGGCTTCATCCAGTCGCTGGAGTCGAAGGGCTTCGCGTATGCCAGCGATGGCGATGTCTTCTTCGACGTGGCTCGCGACAGCGGTTACGGCCAGCTGTCGAATCGATCGCCCGACGATCAACAGGGAGCCGGCGGCGAAGCGGCGGCCAAGAAGCGTTCCGCAGCGGACTTTGCACTCTGGAAGTCGGCTCGCGAAGGCGAACCCTGTTGGGACAGCCCTTGGGGAAAAGGCCGTCCGGGCTGGCACATCGAATGCTCGGCGATGAGTCATTATTATCTGGGCGAAACGTTCGACATCCACGGCGGCGGGCTGGATCTGATGTTCCCGCATCACGAAAACGAACGAGCTCAAAGCAGCTGTTGCCACGGTTCGCCGATGGTTAAATATTGGATGCACAATGGGCTGATGCGAGCTGGCGGCGACGCGGGCAAGCTGGGCGGACGCAGCGAACGTGAGAAGGAAGCGGCGGGCGAAACGGCGGAATCGATCGAAGAGCAAGCTGCCGGGAAGATCTCGCGCAGCAAAGGTGCCGGCGGTTTGGCCGATCAGATCCGGCGCCACACCGGCGAACGGATCCGGTTCTTCTTGTTGCGATCGCACTACCGGTCGACGATCATTTTCGGCGAAGAGGGATTGCAGGAAGCGGCGACGGCCTTGGAAGGCTTCTATCGCTTCTTCGATCGCTTCGAGAAAGGAACCGGAATCGCGTTCTACGATCTTCCAACCGCCCGATCGCGAACTCAAGGCGATCTAATTTCGGGGGACGACGCCGATCTGAAAGCTGTCTTGGCCTGCCGCGACAAATACCGCGAAGCGATGGACGACGACTTCAATACCGGAGCGGCGTCGAGCCAGTTGTTCGATATCGTGCGGGCATTGAACAAGCAAGCCACCGCGATCAAGTTGCCCGAGCAAGCGGCGGCGCAGCAGGTTCCCGAGGATGCGACAGTCGAAGAGTTTTTGGCGTGGCTCGATTCGGCCAAGATCGCCAACCCCGACTTCATCAAGAGCGTCTTGGTGCTACGTGAACTGACCGGGTTGTTGGGATTGTTTGGAAAGCGGCCACCGAAGGCGGCTGGCGGCGACGACGACAACGGCTTGGCCGACCAGTTGGTTGGCGTGTTGATCGAACTCCGCAAGGAAGCACGCAGCAACAAAGACTTCGCGACCTCCGATGCGATCCGCGACCGTTTGGCCGCAATCGGCGTGGCGTTGTTGGATGGCAAGGAAGGTACGTCGTGGGAAATGCAAAAGTAAAGGGAAAGGTCGCTGCCGGCGGGTCGACTGGCGGCGCGATCCTGGGGGTCGATCCCGGACTGAACATCACCGGCTACGGCGTGATCCGCTCGACCGCCGCTGGGATCGAACTGCTGGAAGCGGGGATCATCCGCACCAAAGCCAAGGCGTCGTTGGAACGGCGTCTGTTGGATCTGCACGAAGGTTTGGGCGAAGTCATCGCCGCCCATAAACCAAGCGTGCTTGCGCTGGAACAACTCTATTCGCACTACAAGCGTCCGCAGACAGCGATCTTGATGGGGCATGCTCGCGGTGTGATCTGTCTGCTGGCGGCGCAAGCGGGGATCGCGATCGAGAGCTTCGAAGCGACCAGGGTCAAGCGGATGATGACCGGCAACGGCCACGCTCCCAAAGATCAGATGCAGATGGCGGTGAAGTTGCAGTTGAATTTGGCGACCGTTCCCGAGCCGCCCGACGTCGCCGACGCGCTTGCGATCGCGCTGTGCCAGCAGCAGATGAGCAGCATGCAGGTGCAGCTTTAGTTCTCGTTAAGCAGCAAGCAGGTAATTTCCTAGTTTAACCGCGTGGGAATCGCCCCGCGTTTTTCAGGGCCGCACGGCCCGATGGGCACGCGGTTAAACGAAAAAATACAATACGACCTGCTTACCAGATGGGCTCGCGCTAGGCTTCGTTCCAGCGGCGGACGATTCGCCAGAAGGCGATCGATGCGATCAGCCCGATCGTGGCGGCGACCGCAAGGGATGCGAAGAAGTATTGGTGGCCAAGTTCTCCCGGCCAGCGATCCAACAGGATGCCCATCCAAGGTCCCATGAAGACGTCGGGCGTGAAGCCGATGACTGAGACGATGCCGACCGCGCAGCCCGTGTCGCCAAACGGCACGCGTCCTTCTTCCATCATGGCGAAGTAGAGTCCTCGCAGTGCGAAAACGCAGGCGCTGGTGCTGATCATCGTGGCGAAGAAGAACATCGACATGCCCGGCGGGAAAGCTCCGACGGCCAACATGCCGCTGCCGATTCCGAATCCCAGCAGGCTCAAGATCGTCAGTCGGGCGACGCCAAAGCGATCGGCTAGCAGGCCCGCGGCGACTGCTGCCACAGGACGCATCCACATCGAAAGCGTGCCGACCTGAGCTGCTTGCACTTCGTCGAACTCCAGCACCTCGTGCGCGTAGAGCGAGATATTGTCGAGGCCCTTGTAGCCGACGTAGGCACTGACGACAACGATCGCTTGCAGCCACACCGTCGGCATCTTTAGCACGCGGCGGACCGCACCCAACGGGCGTTTGAGTTCGATTGGATCCGACGGTTCTCCCTGCCGCGGCAATGCGAACCAGACCAGCACCGCGGCGGCCAGCGTGATCCCTGTGAACAGGTAGACGACTTGTTGGAAGGCGTGGGTTCGTTGAGCCGCGGATGCCGTTTGGACATCTTCGGGCATCAACAGCGCGAACAACGCCACTGCTCCGCTGCCAATCGCGGCGGCGACGAGGCCACGTCCTCCGTCGAGGAATCCGAAGGCGCGGCCGGGGAGCATCGCGCCGCCCCAGGCTCGTGTCGCTCGAATCAACGGTGCCCAAAACAGCAGGATCGTGGTGGCACCCCAGAAACCGTAGAGCAGTTTGAGCCCGCCGAGCGAAGGGATCGATGCTAGCAGCAAGCCGCCAGCGGCGGTCGCTAGCAGTGCCACGGCCATCAGCTTGCGTGCCGAGAACATGTCCGCCAGCGGGCCGCCGGGGAAATAGGCGATCATCGCCACCACGCCGTACAGCGAAAACGCGATCCCCAGTTCGAGGTTCGTCAGCTGAAAGACTTCCAGCAGAGTCGGCCTAAAGACCCGAGGCAGTACAAACGGCAAAAAGAAGACAGCTTCCCCAGCCACGATAAGCGTGAACATCGCGATCGCACGGGCGATGGGGGACGGTGGTTGGTCGGGCTTGGTCACACGCGGTTCCGGTTCAGACAAAAACTGAAGGACTGAAAAACTGTCCTGCGGGGGTGAGCCCCTATCGCGAGACAAGCATCCGCGTGCTGGATGGCTGAAGAACGTCACCGCCGACTGGCGAAACTCTCGCAAACAGAGGGCATGATAGCACGTTTGCGGTTCGGATTGTACGCGCGGCCGTTGGCGTTGGGCGATCGATCGAGCCGAGATATGCTAGCCTTGTCTTTCGATTGGCATTGCCGAAAGATAACGATGCGATTTACAAGCGATGTTCGCTCGCACAGGAATGCCGATTGGAGGATGAGGATGATTGCTCGAAACCCACTGACACTACTCGCAACCACGCTGCTGCTGCTGCAAGGCGTTGCGGTCGGGCAATACGCTCAAGACGCATGGGGTTCGCGCAACGTGGCTCCCGCCGCGCAAGCCAATCCGTCCAGCGCGATTCGTCCAATCGATGCGCCGAGCATCGTCGATCGGTATCGCCCGCGCGGTTTTCAGTCCAATCCGCAGCCTGCCCCGCCGGTGAATGTCGCCAGTGCTCAGGTGGGCCAATACCCGGCGCAGCAGTATCCTGTGCAGCCGAGCCCGATCCAGCAGACCGCTTATCAAGTGCCTGGCGATCAACAGCAGCTCGCGCAACCGGCACTCCCCGGTGGTCAGGCTCAAGGCCCCGCGAACCCGTTCCAGAATCAGCAGAATTTGTCGGTTCAGGGGCAACCGCCGCAGAACTTTCAAAATCCGCAGCAGCCGATCGCTCCAAGTATCGCTCCGCCGCCAACCTTAGCGCAGCCGCAGTACGGTCAGACGCAGCCGACTTACCCGCAGACGTTGTATCCTCAACCGCAGCAGCAATATCCGCTGCCACAGCAACAGGTCTCGGGGCAGCCGTTTGCTTCGATGGGGACCAGCCCAGCCATTTCGCCAGCATCGACTTGGACCGCCGGCGGAGCTTGGGATTGCGGAAACGTCGCGCAGACAAGTGCCGTCTCACCACAGGTTTACGTGCCGCCGAACACCTACACGCCACCGGTCATCACGCCGGACATGGCTCCCAACGCCTACTCGCCGAACAACGCGGGATACCGACCCATTGTCGCCTTGGGGTCGCCTTATCCAAACGTTCAAGTCGGTCGAGGAATCATCGGCCAACCGACAGTCTACGTTCCGAACCAACCGATTCGGAATTTCTTCCGCTACCTGTCGCCCTGATCGCGACTGGCGCAGCCTGCACCCGCCCGGCGAAGCTGGGAGGGTCGAAAAACAAGCGTTTAGCGAAGTTTTTCGGGGAGGGCTTACTTTGATGACCAAGCGTCGCGGCTTTACCTTTCGAACTCCCCTCCCCGAACATCGCTTCGCTCGTTCGACCCTCCCCTACAAACTGCGTTTGGGGAGGGTGAAGTGCTGCCGGCGACGTCCAACTTCACCCGCCCGGCGAAGCTGGGAGGGTCGAAAAACAAGCGTTTAGCGAGTTTTTCGGGGAGGGCTTACCAGCAACCATCGACCGGCCGGGATTTGACTCAAGAACTCCCCTCCCCCGAACATCGCTCCGCTCGTTCGACCCTCCCCCGCAAACTGCGTTTGGGGAAGGGTGCAGTGCTGCCGGCGACGTCCAACTGCACCCGCCCGGCGAAGCTGGGAGGGTCAAAAAACTAGCGTTTAGCGAGTTTTTTGGGGAGGGCCTACCAGCACCGATCAACCGGCCGGGATTTGACTCAAGAACTCCCCTCCCCGAACTTTGCTTCGCTCGTTCGACCCTCCCCCGCAAACTGCGTTTGGGGGAGGGGGAAGTGCTGCCGGCGACGTCCAGCTTCACCCGCCCGGCGGAGCTGGGAGGGTCAAAAAACAAGCGTTTAGCGAGTTTTTTGGGGAGGGCGTACCGGCACCGATCGACCGGCCGGGATTTACCTCTCGGACTCCCCTCCCCGAACTTTGCTTCGCTCGTTCGACCCTCCCCTGCAAACTGCGTTTGGGGAGGGGGAAGTGTTCCGATCACTGCACTGGAGTGAAGTCGGACTGGAAGTAGGCCGACAGATCGATGATCTGTTGGTGCGTTAAGTCGTCCAGCAGTCCTTCGGGCATCAGCGAAACTCCGGTCGCCGTGATCTCTTCGATATCGTCTTTGGCGAGCGTGATCTTTTCTTTTGGCGTCTGCAGAACCACGCGTTGGTCATCCTGCGATTCGATCACGCCGGCCAGCACGCGTCCGTCGATCGTTTCGATCGTGCTCATCTTGTAAGCCATCGGGACCAATGTGTTCGGCGAGATCACGTTTTCCAAGAAGTATTCGACGCTCTTGCGTTGACCGCCGGTAAGATCCGGACCGATCGTGCCTCCTTCGTTTAACAGCTTATGGCAGGTCGCACACTTCTGCACAAAGACCTGCTTGCCTGCATGCAGGTCCGCCCCCGCGATCGCGTCTTCGGTCAGCATCCGCTTCATCTGGTCGATCTGGCGGTTGCGTGTCGCGTCGGTTGCGGTGACTGTGCCGTAGATCTTGCGGAGCTGATCTTGGACGGCTTTGTCTTTCAAGCGACTCAATTGTCCAACGGCGAACGTCGTCAGGACGGTTTCGGGAACCTGCTTGTTTTCGATCGCACTCAACAGTCGTTTGGCGTAGCTGTTCCGCGTGACCATCGCATCGATCAATGCGGTCTGTTGGTCGGCGGGCAGGTTGCCAAAGTCGGCGATCAGCTCCGCGGCGGTGTCGGGAAGTTCGACGTTGCCCAGGGCGCGAAGGGCTTGCGTGCGCAGCGACTGCAGTTTCAGTCCCTGCTGGACGACCGAGGCGGTGTCGGCGTCGGAATACTGGACCAGCAGGTCGAAGGCGTTTTGAGCGTCGTCCGCTTCGCCAGTCAGCGCGGCTGCCAGTTGTTTGCGGGCCGAAGCGTCGCCAAAGATGAGCGCCAGTTCATAGCCCAGTCGATTGCTTTGAATCGATCCATCCAGCAAGCTGTCACGCGCTTCGGACCAAGCTTGCGGGGCGTCGATCGAACGTCCTCGCAGCGCTTCCAGCAGTCCCGAGATCAGCGATTCTCTGGAAGCCGGTGGGCACTGGGCCGATGCGGCGACGGTCAGAACGAGATCGTGCGCGTCGATCGCTGCCAGTTTTTGCGAGATGCAGTGGGCCAAGATCGGTGGTTCAAAGGCCGCGTATTGTTGGCTCAGAGCCTGGATCGCCGCGGGATCTTGTTGCAGCGTTTCGTCGTTGAATCGCGGTTCGATCGCATACCACATCAACTGCAGCAACCGCTTGCGGAGGTTTTCGTTCGCGATGTTCGCAACCAGTTCGGGCGTGATGTTTTCGATCGAGACATCGTCGCGGCGGATCGCGGCGGCAACTTGTTCTTGCAGCAGCAAGCCGGCGGATTGGTTGGCGGTTTGGATCGTCCCGGCGGCGATCGAAGCATCTTCGCTCGCCAGTCGCGTCGCCCAGGCTTGCAGGTTGATGTCGCCGCGAGCCGCCTCTTGCAGGATCGATGGATCGGCGAGACCACAGGCGGCGGTCAGCCACAGCATCCGCAGCTTGAGCCGCGAATTTTCAAGGGGCAGATCGCGATAGGCTTGGACGATTTTCGATGCCAGTTGTTTGTTGTTGGGCTGCGTGGCAACACGATGTTGCAGCACGCGCCGGGCGGTCTGCATGAACCAGGCGTTTTCATGGTTCTGCAGTTCCAGCAATTGATCGTCCGGCAGAGCGTTCAGGTCGCCCGACCATTGCCGCGGCGTGCCGTAAGCGATCTTGAAGATCCGCCCGGTCTCAACGTGGATGTCGACGAAGTCGTGGCACTCGCCGGTGTCGTTCCAGTCGAGTACATAAACGGTTCCGTCGGGGCCGTATTTCATCTCGACGCCGCGGAAGAAGGGATCGACCGATTGCATGAAGTCGGCGTTGTGGCTGGCGACGTATCCGTCGGGCGATGCGACCAACCGATCGCAATTCATTCGCCGCCCGTGGATGTTGATCGTGTACAGTTTGTCGCGATACTTCTCCGGCCAGTTGTCGCCTTGGTAGATCATCGCGCCGCAGTGGGCGTGTCCGCCGCCGGCGTCGTCATGTTTGCCGCCGATCGAAACGTTCCAATAACCGCCGGCCCAGTGGATGTGGTCGGCGCAGGAATCCATCAGCGTGAAGGTGTAGGGATTCAGGTCGTTGCCAAACATGCGTTTGAAACGCGCGCCGGGAATCGCATGGAAGACGTGTTCGATCACACAGTTGGTGAAGAAGGCTTGGCCGACTGAATTCCAGTCGATGCCCCACGGGTTGGTGCTCCCCGCGCTGTAGGGTTCGAAGGCTTTTTCAGTCGGATGGAATCGCCAGACGCCGCAGGTCATCGGTACCGGTGGTTGGTCCGGTTTGGCGGAGTTGGTGACTTGGCTGACATCGAGGATGCCGTGCATACCGTACAGCCAGCCATCGGGTCCCCAGTGCAAGCCGTTAAAAACATTGTGCTTCATCTTCAGCGAGAAGCCCGACAGCAGAGTTTCCGCGGGGCCATCGGGAACGTCGTCGCCGTCGGCATCGGGAATGAAGATCAGGTCGGGCGAACTGCACAGATAAACGCCGCCAAATCCGACTTCGATCCCCGAAAGATTGCGACCGTTGTCCAAGAAGACGGTTCGCCGATCGTGGCGTCCGTCGCCATCGGTGTCTTCAAAAATCAGGACACGATCTTTGCCCTGGTCGACGCCGATGTCCTGCCAATCGGGATAAGAGGTGCACTCGACGACCCACAGTCGCCCACGCGTGTCGATCGTCATTGCGATCGGTTGCACGACGTCCGGTTCGGCTGCGAAAACCGTAGCGCCGAAGCCGTCGGGCAGCTTCATTTCGGCAGCGGCTTGTTGGGCGGGCATCGCCGCGGGGGCTGTCTCTTGCCCCGCAGCGATCGCATGGAAACTGAGGATGAATACGAGGGGTAGGAGCCGAGTCAACGTGGTGTTCCTTCGAATGTGCCGCAGCGGGCGGGGGCCGATGTTGGGGAGGTCGGCCATTGTAACTGCGGCATATGCGAAAGTCAGTAACTTGCAATCTTTTGCCCGTTACGATCCAACAGCACGTACGATCGGCGAGCTGGTCCCGTGGAGGACTTCGCCGCCTGTGGCCGCGGTTGCGGATCGGACCAGCTGTCGTAGGCGGTCTGCGGTTCGCCGGCCATCGCTTCGCGTTGCACCATTGCCAGTTCGGCGCGGGCGGCAAAATAGGCGAAGATCGCAATGAAGATCAGCATCCCGTCGGTGAACAATCCGACCACGCCCATCCCGATCGCAAGCACTTGCCCGACGGACGCCGCGATTTGCGTCGCGCGAACGTAGGGGACAAACGCGCCCAAGAAGGCTCGGAAGACGCGGCCACCATCCATCGGGAAGACCGGCAACATGTTGAAGACGATCAGGGCGATGTTGATGTAGATCATGCTCATCAGGAACGTGCTGGCGATCGATCCGCTGGCCAACAACAGCAGCGGCACCAGGAGAGCGGCGATGACAAGATTCACGGCAGGTCCGGCCAGCGCGATCGCACCTTCGGCCAACGGGCTACGCGGCATGCGGTCCAGTCGAGCGACACCGCCGATCGGATAGAGCGTGATGTCGCGAGTGCCGACGCCAAACAGACGCGCCATCATGGCGTGCCCCAGTTCGTGCAACAGGACACATCCAAAGACCGAGAAGAGGATTGCGAGGCGCATCGCCAGCGATCCGTCGGGCATCGCGGTCAAAAGAACAAATAATGGGAGCAACCAAAACGTCCCGTGGACGTTGATCGGGATGCCAGCAACAGTGCCAAGTTTCCAGTTGAACATATCGGTAACGAGCCTCCTGCGACTCGGGGATTTTCTAATCCGCAGCGTTAATCCGCCGCGACATATTGCTAATTCGTTGGCTGAATGTCGATCATGGCGTTGCCTGGGCAACCCCTTTGTCAGTTTAGGTCGGTCGCGACAAAACTGGCACATTCAACCACGAATGCACAGCAGATGCATAAATCGCGCCAAACGCGACAGAACCGAGCTCAATCTTTGCTGCGAGTGAACCAGAGCAGGATACGGTCCCCCAGAGTGGGCAGCAGATGGCCGATCGCGATGATCGGCCGCAGGTAGCCGGGCAGCAGCACATCGGTCGATCGTTTGCGGCAGGCTTTGAGGATCCGGTCGGCCACATAAATAGGATCGAGTCCTTTGACTCGCGCTCCGCCGGCGGGGCGATTCGCACTCTCGGGCAGATCGTCGCCGACGCGGTCCTTGTAGCGATGCCCCGCGTCGTCGCGGCGGATTGGACCGGGCGAGATGAGGATCACGTTCACCCCCAGAGTTCGCGATTCCAATCGCAACTGCTGAGTGATCGCCGCCAATGCGTGCTTCGCCGCAGCGTAGCCACCGAGATATCGCGGCGCGACTTTGGCGGCTAGCGATCCGATGTTGACGATCTGTCCGCCCGATTGAGCCAGCAGGGGCAAGGCAGCTTGCGAACAATTCAGCGCGGAGAAGACGTTGGCGTTAAACAAGTCGTTGAGCCGGTCTGCGTCGAGGGCCTGGATCAGTCCCCGGTCGCTGAGCCCGACGTTGTTGACTAACACATCCAATCGCCCGAACTGTTGCTGGACATCGTCGATCAGGCGATCGACTTGCTGGCGATCAATCACATCGCAGACCATCGCCACGATCCGCGTATCGCCAGTGATTTGTGACGCCGCCGATTCGGTTCGCTCGCGATCTCGCCCGACGATCACCACATCAAAACCGGCGTCGGCAAAGCGTTGGGCGATAGCAAAGCCAAGGCCTGTGGAAGCACCGGTGACGAGGGCAACTTGGCGATTCGAAGAGACTGCGTTCATGGAAGGATCGGGAGGATTGGCCGGCCAGCATTGCCGAGCGGTTAGAGTGATATTAACAACGGATAGAAGCGGGCAAGGATGCTAGATGTAAGACACCGGGCGAAGAACTTATCTTGTGTCGGCTCCACGACTCGAAAAATAACGCACACTGCAAGTGGCATCTGGTGCCGAAACGGGCGAGTTTCAGCAACCGTGGGGAAATTTAAGCGATTTTCACGTCGCACGACCATTTTTCTGGTCCCCACTAATGGCAGCAGGGTGCCCCAAAACGATCAGGCAGTGTAACCCGCACAACCGCAAGCGGCCATTTTCATCTCGAGCGCAAGCAGACTCATGTCATCAGATCAAGCAATTGGCAACCAAATCGGATACCTTAGCCAAATCACACCATATACCAATGGCAAGCCGATGAAACCGCAAACCTACGTGAACGAAATCGGATACTTTGGCAATCAAGATCCCGAACACGGCTCGAAAGGCAGACGCATGTCCCGACCGACCCCGGATGAACCTTGTACCAAAATTGTGGCGACGATTGGGCCAGCGTGCTCGAGCGTCGACCAGTTGGCCAATCTGATCCAGCACGGCGTCGCTGTGTTCCGGATCAATTCGGCCCACGGCTCTCGGGCTTCGCACCAGGAGACGCTCGACAACGTGCGGAAAGCCTCGCTGCAGGTCGGCTTTCCCGTCGGCGTGCTGTACGATCTCGCCGGGCCTAAGATTCGCTTGGGCACCTTGGCGTGCGATCCCTATCAATGCGAGACCGGTTCGCAGGTGACGCTGATTCGCGGCGAACAGTCGACTGTCGATAGCGAACTGACCAGCAACTACGACAAATTACTCGACGAACTGCAGGCGGGCGACAGCGTGATGCTGGCCGACGGCAATGTCTCGCTGCAAGTCGCGTCGGTCACCGCCGATCGCGTCGTCTGCGATGTCTTGGCGGGCGGAACGATCCGCAGCCGCCAGGGAATCAATCTGCCGGGGGTGAAGTTGAGCATTTCGGCGATGCGTCGCCAGGATGTCGACAACGCGATCTGGGCCGCTCAAGAAGGCGTCGACTTCATCAGCCTCAGTTTTGTCCGCACCGCTGGCGACGTCGAATCGCTGAAGAACTTGATCAGCACCTACGAATCGAAGGCGATGGTGATCGCCAAGATCGAAAAACGCGAGGCGATGGAAGATCTCGAAGCGATCGTCGAAGCTTCCGACGGCGTGATGGTCGCTCGTGGCGATCTGGGCGTGGAGATCGACGTCGCCGAGACGCCTGTCGCACAGAAACGGATCATTCGCGTCTGCCGCGACAAACTGAAGCCGGTGATCGTCGCGACGCAGATGCTCGAATCGATGCACCATTCGCCTCGCCCCACGCGAGCCGAAGCGAGCGACGTCGCCAACGCGATCCTCGACGGTGCTGATGCCTGCATGTTGAGCGGTGAGACGGCGATCGGCGAATATCCGGTCGAAGCTGTCGACATGATGTTCCGGATTCAGCAGCATACCGAACGCGAGTTGGTTGGAGCTTCGAAAACCCTGATCAAAACGATCGATCGGGCTCATCCGATCACGTCGGCTGTCGCTTACGGTGCGACTCAGATCGCGGAATCGATCGAAGCCAAGATGCTGGTCGTGGTCACGCGCACCGGCGGTACCGCTTGGGTGAAAAGTAAGTTGCGGAGTCTGATTCCGACGCTGGGAGTCAGCGACAACGAAGATACGCTGCGACGGATGAGCCTGTTTTGGGGGATCAAACCGCTGCGAGTAAGCCAGTTGGACAATACCGAACAACTGTTTTCGGAAGTCAGCCGCTGGGGCTGCCGGGAAGGGCATCTTGTCGCTGGGGACCGGTTGGTCTTCGTGACCGGAACCGGGGTAATGGACAATGCCCACAACCTGGTTGTCGTCCACAAAGTCACCTCCTGCGATAACAAAGCCGCTCAATAGCCATCGGCCGGCTGGCCAATACGCCATCGCCGCCGCGGCATTTCTGGCATCTCAAACTGCCCGACCGGAAGGCTCATTTTTCGGTCGGGCTTGTGCGTATGGGGTGTCCTGAGCACCTCTGCGGATGCGGTTTTGGGCTGGATGTGTTTCGCTTGGCTAGCAATTCTTTTCCCTCGGCGATCGCCTCGTCGGCTCATTTGGGGCGATTCTGCGCGAAATAGCGTGCGAATGTCGTCGTATTGACAACACGTCGAGCCTTTACGATCCTAAAGCGGTTCTTATAGAATACGTGGCTTCGTACACCTGACTGGGGATCGTTCTGCATGTTTGAATCGCTGTCCGACGGACTGCAATCCGCCTTCAAGAGCTTGCGTGGTAAAGGCAAGCTCACCGAGGCGAACATGCGCGATGGGCTGAAGCTGGTCGAGCAGTCGATGCTCGAAGCGGATGTCAGCTATTCGGTTGTCCAGTCGTTCATGCAGCATGTGACCGAAAAGGCAACCGGTCGTCGCGTGCTGATGAGCCTGCGGCCGGGCGAAGAACTGGTCAAGATCGTCTATGACGAGCTGGTCGAGATTCTGGGGCCTGTCGATTCCTCGCTGCATCTCAAGAGCGACGGCATCACGGTCATCATGATGTGCGGCCTGCAGGGTAGCGGTAAAACGACGACTTGCGGAAAGTTGTCACAGCTGCTGAAAGAAGAGAACATCAAGCCGTTGTTGGTCGCGGCCGACCTGCAACGCCCCGCTGCGATCGAGCAATTGCGGGTGATCGGGCGTCAATTGGACGTGCCGGTTTATGCCGAAGATGGTGCCAGCGATCCGGTTAAGGTCTGCCAAGCGGGCGTTAAGCAAGCTCAACAGGAGGGCGCGCGAGTCGTCATCTTGGATACGGCCGGTCGGTTGGCGATCGACAAAGAGTTAATGGATCAATTGGCGCGGATCGACAAACGCGTCAAGCCGGACCAGGTTTATCTGGTCGTCGACGGCATGACCGGACAGGATGCTGTCAACAGTGCAGGTGCTTTTAATGAAGCTCTGGAGCTGGATGGCGTCGTGATGACGAAGCTCGATGGCGACGCCCGCGGCGGCGCGTTGTTGAGTGTAAAGCATGTCACGGGCGTGCCGATCAAGTTCATTGGTACGGGTGAGCATTTTGACGCGTTGGAGCCGTTTCGTCCCGAGGGGATGACCGGCCGAATCCTGCAGATGGGCGACATGGTCGCCGCGGCGCGGGAGGCTCATCGGATCGTTGACGAAAGTCAGCGCGAAGAACTTGAAGAGAAGATGAAGTCGGGCGAGATGACGCTCGATGATTTTAAAGGCTTGATGGAGAAGGTCGCCAAGCCGGGGCTGATGGGCAAGATGATGGGTTTGATGCCTGGCATGGGCCAGCTGAAAGACCTGATGAACAGCGAAGAAGCCGCTGGCGGGATCAAACAGACGATCGGTGCGATCAACAGTATGACGCTGGAAGAGCGTCGCAATCCAAAAATTATTGATATCTCGCGTCGGACCCGGATCGCCAAAGGTGCTGGGGTTCAGGCGTCTGCGATCACGCAATTGGTTAAGCAGTTCGAGCAGATGAAGCCGATCATGCAAGCAATGGCGGGTGGCGGCGTAGGGGATCGGATGCAATTGATGCGTCAGCTGCAATCAAGCGGTGCATTGGATGGGTCCAATCCAGGGGCGTTGAAGATGAAAAAGTCGACTGGGAAGCGGTTGTCGGCCGCCGAACGGGCGAAACAGAAGAAGCAGCGTGAAAAAGAGCTGCGGAAATTGAGACGATCGAAGTGATTGCAATGATTAAGCTGTCACTCGGGATCGATTACGCGTAAAAATGCGTTTGAAAATTCAGAGTGATCCTCGCTGACCAATCAGCCGTTTGATACATAGATACGATTAAAAGACCACTACCTGGAGAAAACCACGTGGCAGTTCGAATCCGAATGAAGAAGATGGGCCGTGCCCACCGACCGTTTTATCGCTTGTGCGCCGTCGACCAACGTAACCCTCGCGATGGCAAGGTTATCGAAGAATTGGGCTATTACGACACCAGCGTTCCTGAAACCGACGCCCGTGCGATCCTCAAGGGCGAACGCATCAACTATTGGTTGGGTGTTGGCGCTCAAGCTAGCGACAAGTGCCAAATCTTGATCAAGAAGTATGGCGCCGAAGGGACTCACCTGGAAAAGCAACGCGAAGCTTTGCAACGCATGCAAGCCGGTCGTCCGGTTCCAGCGCCAAAGCCAGCCAAGCCAAAGGCGGAAGCTGAAGCTCCGGCCGCTGAAGCCGCACCTGCGGAAGCAGCTAGCGAATAATAGAATGCGCTTTGATGTCGTGACCTTGTTCCCGGCGATCTTCGATGGCTATTTAACACAGAGCTTGTTAAATAAGGCGATCGAAAATCAGCTGGTCCAGATCCATTGCCACAACTTGCGCGATTGGTCGACCGACGAGAAGCACCATAAGATTGACGATCGTCCCTTTGGCGGCGGCCCTGGAATGTTGATCCAGGCACCTCCGGTGGTCGATTGTGTAGAAGAGATCGAAAGCAAAGAAGATCGCCCCGCCCGGCGAATTCTGCTTTCACCTCAAGGCCGTCGCTTTGATCAGCAGTTGGCCGAAGAGTTGGCGACCGAACCGCGGCTGATGTTGCTGTGCGGCCGCTACGAAGGGTTCGATCAACGAGTGATCGATATCCTGGAACCCGAGGAACTGAGCGTTGGTGACTTTGTGCTCAATGGTGGCGAAGTCGCTGCGATGGTTGTCATCGACGCGGTGGTCCGATTGTTGCCAGGTGTGTTAGGAGATGAGTTTAGTAGCTTTGACGATTCGTTCTCACGCGGGAATCGAATGTTGGAGTTCCCGCAGTACACTCGACCGAGAGAATTTCGGGGCCACGAAGTGCCCGAGGTTTTGTTGGGTGGAAATCATCAACAGATCGCCGCTTGGCGTGCAGATCAGATTCAAAAGAGAACAGCCGAACGTCGCAGCGACCTGCTCTGACGACAAACCAAAATTGTTGCTAGCCAGCAACCAAACAAAAATATCACCATCAGCCAAGCGGAGTCATTCCTATGAGCCAACAAGTAATGGATCTCGTCGAAAAGACGTGCCTTAAATCCGACGTTCCTCAGTTCGACATCGGCGATACCGTCGATGTGCACACCAAGATTTTGGAAGGTGCCAAAGAACGCATCCAGGTCTTCACCGGCGTTGTAATCGCTCGCAGCGGTTCGGGAACTCGCGAGATGTTCACCGTCCGTCGCATGGTCTCCGGCGAAGGTGTGGAGCGTAAGTTCCCACTGCACTCGCCACGCGTCGAAAAGGTCGAAGTCAAGCGCAGCAGCGTCGTTCGTCGTGCCAAGCTGTACTTCCTTCGCGATCGCGTCGGCAAGGCCGTTCGTCTGAAAGAACGTCGCCGCAGCTAATTCGCTTGTTGGCGATCGATGGGGCGACGCGATCGACGCGTTGCCCGCTTTCTGGATGCGGCATTGGGCTGAGGCTATCTCGGTTCGATGCCTTGTTTCTTGGGCGGATGCTTCCCTGCCCTGCACTCCCCTTGCTGGTCGCCCACGCGGCAGACAGGTCGTTGCATCGACTTGCGCTTCGACGGGTGCTCACGCTCAGCCCCGTTGATTGATGTCCTATGACCAGTTCGCAACCAATCAAGCTTGCAGTTCACGGTGCCGCCGGTCGCATGGGGCGCCGCGTTGTTGCGTTGGCGACCGCTGACGAAGCATTTCAGGTGATCGCTGCGATCGATCATCAGCAACATCCGCTGCTCGGACAGGATTCCGGCGGGCTGGCCGGTTGCGATCTGAACGAAGTTCCGCTGTCGGCCGATTGGCCAGCGGAATGCGACGCGGCGATCGATTTCTCGTTGCCCGATGCGGTGGCCAGCGCTGTTGCGAACTGTCTGGAATCGAAGACGCCGCTGGTGATCGCGACGACCGGGTTGTCCGACGAAACGCAAGCGGCGATCGCCGAAGCGGTCAAGCAGATCCCGATCGTCTGGGCACCCAGCATGAGCCTGGCGGTGAATCTGACGATGAAGCTGGCCGAACAAGCCGCGGCGGCTTTGAAGAACGTTCCCGGCGGCGTCGATATCGAGATCATCGAGCGACACCATCGCTACAAGGTCGACGCTCCCAGCGGCACGGCGCTGAAGTTTGGTGAACTGATCGCTGACCAGTTGGATGGCGAGACCAAGCACGTCCACGGCCGCGAGGGCGAGACGGGGCAGCGTTCCCTCAATGAGATCGGTTACCACGCGGTCCGCGTCGGCGACAACACCGGCGAACACACGATCGTCTACGGCATGTTAGGCGAGACGATGGAGCTGCGCGTCGCATCGAGCAACCGCGACTGCTACGCATCGGGCGCCCTAGCCGCAGCCCGCTGGATCCAAGGCCGTCCCCCAGCCCTCTACTCGATGTTCGACGTCCTCGGCCTCTCGTAGCGAAACGCGGCAAGAGTTTCGTAGGCGGTACTTGCCGCAGATCGAAAGTCTTCACGACTTCCGCGACGCCAAGATACGAGCACGACGCGCAAGCGAGTGTTTTGCGAGCCGGTTGTTCCGGGCCTGCACCGTTTTGTCACGACCGATAGGGCCATTGCCTTGTGACAATGGCTTGCGCTCTAACGTGTTGGTTTACTGTGGCCGGTTTCGTGATTCAACACGACGGTTGTGTAACAATGAGCGATTGAGACGCGTTGATGCATAACGCCCGGCGCGAGGTTGGTGGTTCCGGCTTATGCTAGGTCGCGGAGGAAGTCGGGGGGGCTCGCTAGGTAGGTTTGGCAGTGGGCGCATGCGGCGGACGCCTCGGAGACTGGAGTCCGGCAGATTGGGCAGGGACGCGACGCGGTGGCTGATTTTGGGGCCGGAGGTGCTAGTTCGCTCGCTTCCAAAATCCGCATCGCTCCGGTATCGGACAAACTTGTCCGCGGCATTCCTGATTCGAGCATTCCGTCGCACTGAGGACATTGGAGCGGTGCGTCGGAGTGGTTGATAGAGACCGGAACCTGGTGGCCGGAAGGGCAGGCAACGAAAAAAGTTTCCATCGTAAATGACCTTCTTGTTAGGGTGGGCTTAGGGCTTGCAGACGGCTTTGAACCCCGGGCTCGAGAGCATGTTTCGGTCGGTTTTGCCAACGCTTACAAAACGGGGAGGCAACGATTGCCAGCATTGCCACCGAATTGAATGGTCGGCCGTGCCCCGATCGACTGGTAAGACATTCGTCGAACCACTGCAGTTATTGCCTGAAAACTGTTGATTTATCGATCGAGCCGATCTGGTATGCTGCATGCGGTGTTGAACCTTAATATGACGTCAGCTTCCGCCAAACTGGGCCCGACTATGCACAATCCATCGACGCGTTTTCCGTTATCCCGTCGCTCGCTGCTCGCCGTCGGCGGGGCGGCCTTTTTTGCAACGCCCGGTTTGTTTGCTGAGCAATTGCAGTCGACGCCGCCGCTGACCGAAGGGCCTTTCTATCCCGATAAACTGCCGCTGGATCAAGACAATGATCTGATCTTGATGAACGACAGCACGACGCCGGCGGTGGGACAGATCACTCATCTAACAGGACGCGTTTTGACGCCGGCGGGTTCGCCCGTCCGCGATGCGACGATCGAAATTTGGCAATGCGATGCCAACGCCGTCTACCTGCACTCGCGCGACAGCAACGGCAAGAAGAAACAGCAGGATCCAAACTTCCAAGGCTTTGGTCGGTTTGAAACCGGAGCGATGGGCGAGTACCGTTTTCGCACGATCAAGCCGGTCGAGTATCCCGGTCGCCCTGCCCCGCACATTCACATTATCGTCAAACAGAACGACCGCAAAGTGCTGACGACTCAGTTGATGATCCGTGGCTACGCCGGGAATGCTCGCGATGGCGTCTTCCGGCGGATCACCGATCCTGCGCAACGCGAATTGTTAGTCGCCGATTTTAATCCGGTGCCCGAATCGAAGACCGGCGAATTTGCTTGTCACTTCGACGTCGTGCTCGGTCGGACGCCCGACGACGCGGAAAATCAACGCGGTTAACCGACACGGTCTCGGCTCATTTCGACGTTTATCTGTTGCATCGCCAGTTCATGTTGGCGATGCTCGTTTTCTAGTTCCTCCATCTCAATCGGTTTTGTTTTTCGAATGGCTCGCTGCGACGAAGGGTATTTGTGTGAAGTTTGCGGCGAAGATGTGGGGAACATCAGCGACAGCGATCTCTATCTGCGGTTTGTGATCGGCGAACTGGATCCCGAGCGTTTGCACACGACGCCCGAACGCCACATCCGCTGCAACCCAGCGGTTGGCCAATTCATCGTGCATCCCGATTTCGAGCCGCTGATTTGCGAAGGGGCTTTCAGCAAACAAGAGCTCGATCCGGAGTACGTTCAGCAGCGCGAGACCTTGGTCAGTCGCGGGTTCGAGCGACTGCGTGAGATCGAAGCTCAAGGACCCGAGGGAGACATCACTTCCTATCCGCTGCCCGAGGCGATTGCGAAGTATCGGCGCTGAGCGAGCCGGATGTTAAAGGCTGTCACTTATGCGCAAGTCGCAGACAACGGCGAAAGGGACAGGAACATTCCTCACAGGCCTGGCGCGGGCCGAAGGTCCAGCAATTTGCATAGCCCAGCCTGCAGGGCTGGGTATCAGCCGACGTCGCCCGGTTTCATTTCACAATGGGCGAAGGGGCAACGCCCCGGGGTAGGTGGTGACAATCGACCGGGCCTACAGCCCAACCATGTCAATCATCGCCACTAGAACCCAGGCCGATGGCCTGGGCTATGCAAATGGCCGAGCCTGCGGCCCGGACTCGGATAAATGCGATGTGGAACGGCCTGCGACGAACGAAAGACTTCTCACTAGACTGGCAAGCGTTCGGTCGCGACAACTCACAATGACTTATCGTATAACTGCCAGTGTTAAAGGCTGCGGATTAAATCGATTCCAGCGGTTGTGCCACGCGAAGTCGTCGACGCGGTCGGCTTTAACAAATTCCGCGGCGACCGAACATCGCGAGCGATCGTCGCTGGGAGACCGATCGCTGAGCAAATTCTAGGGAAAAGCAGCGGTCTGCGATCGGCATCTCGAAGCCCCAGGCAAGCTTCGTGCTAGGGTTCATCACACCGGCGTCCATCGGGATTTCGCGGTGTGTTTTTCGCCTCGCAAGATCTCTGCTATGCAAACCGCCCAGCGCTCTCTGCCCGATCCTACCGCCAAGCGTCTCGCGTTGTTGCTGTTAGCGGCGGCGGGATGTTTGTTTGCCGCTTGGATTGCGCAGATGAACTTTGTGATGCACGATATGTATCACGAATTGGCGCTCGTTCGCGAAGCGATGTTCCGAGGCGAGTTGCCGTTGGACAATCCCTTTGCCTTCACGCCGACGGTCTACCCGTCGGTGCATCATGAATGGGCGATGGGCTTACTGTTGTATGGCTTCTGCATTTCCACAGGCTGGGGCCTGATGGGACTGACGATCCTGCGATGGATGTTGATCCTGGGGATCGTTTCAGCGACCTACATGACCGCTCGACGACGCGGCGCCAGTCCGATCGTCTTCGCGTTGGCGGCGCTCTTGATCCTGCCGATCGCTTGGGTCGGCTTCGGGACGCTGCGGGCACAATTGGTCACGCTGCTGTTCACCGCCGTGCAATTACGCTTGGTCGATGAAGACCGTCGTGGGCGCCGCGGTTGGGTTTTGATGTTGCTGCCGTTGTGGTTCGTGTGGGTCAATATTCACGCTGGCTTTTTGGTCGGCGCGGGACTGTTGGCGATCGACACGTTCGAACGCGTTGCTGCCGATCTCGTGAACCAATGGCGACAGGGACGTCTTGGAGAGCGACGCTGGCTGATGCGACGCTTGGTCCATCGCTATTGGCACCGCGTTGGGCTGTTGATCGCTGCGACGGCCACGTTGGGGCTGACGCCTTATGGCGCCCAGTACGCTCCGTACGTATTGCATGCGGTTCGCTTGCCTCGCCCCGAAATCGCCGAATGGGGACCGCTGTGGACAACGTATAACCCAGGGCTGACGCTGCTCAGCTATCTGATGACGATTGTGCTGACGACCGTTGCTGTGGTTCAACTCGGCTGGCGTCGCGCGATCGGAACACTCTCGTTGATCGTGACCGCTTATCTCGCCCTGCGTCACATTCGCCACGGTTCGATCTACGGCGTGGTTTGGATGTGTTATGCGCCGCCGTTGTTGTCGCGTTGCAAAATGGGGCCGGCGATCCAGGCTTGGATCTGCCAACGCCAGGGTGCTGTCCAGCGGGGCGCTGTCGCAGCGATAGTCGGTAGTTTGGCGTACTTCTTCTACGTCGGCGGATGGTACACCGTGTTGCCGGTCCAGTCGGCGGAGATGGGGACGGGGAATCAGCCTGTTGGAGTCGTCGAATACTTAAAAGAGAATCACTTCCGCGGGCGATTGCAGTTGCCCTTTGGGGCCGGTGCTTACGTGATGTGGCACATGTACCCCGACGTCTTGATCAGCATCGATGGACGATATGAAGTCGGTTATCCGCCCGAACTGCTCGACGAGCACCGCGCGTTCTATCGCGGTGAACCGGGGTGGGAACAGATGCTGGATCGCTATCCCAGCGACGCGGTCGTGGTCCCGGTGGGATCGCCGATCGTCGACGCGATGCAGTCGCAGTTGCATTGGCGTTTGAGCTACCAAGACGACGCGTATCTGTTGATGACACCGCCCGATAGTCCGATCGTGTGGACCGATCGCGATCGCCGTGGCGAGACGCTGCCGCAGAACTTTTTATAGCGGCGGTGCTGCGGCGGGTGAGCTTTTCCGGCTTGCAGCCCCTTTGGGGATAGCTAGCTGGGAAATTGTGGAGAAAAAAAGTCTGCTAGCTCTAACCCTCGGCTGGGGCCGACCGGCGGAGCGTGAGGGCGTAGAGGATTGTCAACGTTCCCGCACCCATCATCGACCAAGGAAACCATTCCGAGGGGGTGAAGTTGCGAGTTGAGGGGCCCGTTGGAGCAGCCGCGAGGAACGAACCGCTAGGTTTTTCGCTGGCGGCATGCAGGGCTGCACTGTCGATCACCAGGCACTCTGCACCGACGACGGTGAGCATGATGCCCAGCGCTAAAAATAGCGAACGCCACACGGTTATGGCTCCAGGGGGTGAGAGAATTGAGCGACTGCTTCTGATATCGGCTGATGGATAGGAGCCTCGTGAGTCTTGGGATGGCTGCCGGTAAGATCGCTAGCACTGATCTATTTGATGATCGCTCCAGTCCCAGCTATCCTATAGCCGGAATAATTTCCCCATTTCGCGCCGTGTGTGGTAGAGACGGCCACCGTAGAATGGGGAACGCCAAAATATGGGCAATTCCACGACGGCGCAAAGATTAGACCGATAACGTGTCAATTCCGTTTTGACCGGCCATCCTGTGCGATTCCCACCTTGAACTGGAGACTGTATATGAAAAAAAACAATTCACGTCGAACCTTCTTGAAAGCCACCACCGTCGCCAGTGCTGGTTATTGGGTTGCTGGTGGTATCGCACCCAAGGAGAGCTTGGCCGCAAACGAAGAGATCCGGTTTGCTTGTATCGGTGTCGGCGGCAAGGGCTCGAGCGATTCGGCTGACGCGGGCAAAGCGGGCAAAGTCGTTGCGATCTGCGATATCGACGACGAGCGATTGAACAAGGCGGGCGAACGTTTCACCGACGCATCGAAGTATTATGACTTCCGCAAGATGCTCGAAGAAAAGGACAAGAACATCGACGCGGTGACCGTCAGCACACCCGACCACTGCCACGGTGTGGCAACTGCCGCGGCGCTTGCGCTAGGCAAGCACTGCTACACGCAAAAGCCACTGACTCGCACGATCTGGGAATCGCGTCGTCTGGGCGAACTGGCTGCGGAGAACAAGTGCCAGACTCAGATGGGCAACCAGGGAACCGCCAACAGCGGCGTTCGCGAAGCTGCGGCGATGATCAAAGCGGGGGCCGTCGGCGATGTGAAAGAGGTGCATGTTTGGACCAACCGTCCGGTATGGCCACAAGGCATCGGCCAACCCGCGGCCGAAGAAGTGCCAAGCTACATCCACTGGGATGAATGGATTGGCCCAGCTGAAAAGCGTCCTTACAGCAGCGCTTATCATCCGTTTAAGTGGCGTGGTTTCTGGGACTTTGGTACCGGTGCGTTGGGCGACATGGCTTGCCACACGTTAAACATGCCATACATGGGTTGCGATTTGCAAAACCCAACCAGCGTGCAAGCGACGACCAGTGGTCACAACAAGATCACTTACCCGTCCTGGTCGCAGATCGTATTTGAGTTCCCTGCCAACGATTGGCGTGGCGCGACTCAGCTGTACTGGTACGACGGTGGCAAGTTGCCAGCTCAGTCGCTGTTCGCGGGATCGGAATCGTTCGCCAAGAAGGGCTTGTCCAGCAGCGGCTGCTTGGTCGTTGGATCCAAGGGCAGCCTGTATTCGCCAAACGATTACGGTGCCACCTTCGAAATGCTCGGCGGAGCAGAGAAGAAGGAGGTCGATTACGACCGTTCGCCAGGTCACTTCCGCGAATTGGCGATGGCGATCAAGACGGGCAAAGAAGCGAAGAGCAACTTCCCAAACTATGCCGGTCCTTTGACCGAAACCATCCTGCTTGGAAACCTGGCTGTCTTCGCGGCTGACGAAAACGAGAAGCAAGGCGAAAAGATCAGCTGGAACGCTAAAGAGATGAAGGTTCTGGGGACCGACAAGTACGATTGGATGGTCAAGCCCGACTTGAAGAACGGCTACACCATGTAGTTTCTTTGGGGACCGCTGAGCGGTTCTCGAGGCAACGCGATACGATATGGCACGCTGCGTCCTAGCGGGACGCAGGCGTGCCATTTTTTTGTATCGAAGCGTCTGTTTGCACCCTGATCCGCGGTGCCGACGCGGAACTCAATCGACACGTCGTTCGAACGGACACCCGCGCTGTGCAGGCTACTCTCCGCACCCTCTCGTTGATGGTTCTGGCAACCGCGATCGCTCTCTTGATCGGTTGGGCATACGCTTATCTATCCGAACGTTTGGTCCGCCGCGGACGTTGGCTGTGGCGTCTGATTCCGATCGCTGCGATCTCGCTGCCGTTGTTCATTCACGCAGCGGCGTGGGAAGCGACGCTGGGGAAATTCGGCTGGCTGCCATTGTCGGGCGTAACGGCGCGAGGCAGTTTCTTCGCCGGCCTGGTCGCATCGTCTTGGATCCACGGGATCGCCGGGGCCGCCTGGGTTGCGTTGATCGTCGGTGCGTTTTTACGCCGCGGACCGCTTCCTGGTGAAGAGGCGGCGCGGTTGGATGCCGGCCCGCTGCGAGCGGCACTACGAGTGACACTGCCGGGAACTTATCTGTTGACGTTGGCCAGTGGGTTGTGGGTGGCATTGATCGCGGCGACCGAAATCTCCGTTGTCGATCTGTACGGATTTCGAACGCTCGCCGACGAAGTCTACTTTCAGTATGCGCTGTCGCCACAGCCGATTCCGATCTTGCTGGCAATGCTGTTGCCGATCGTGTTGTGTATCGGGATCGTGTTGTTGTGGCTTTTGGGGCGTCGTCAGATTTTAAGGCCACTCGGCGGCGCGACTGGGCGGACGCAGCCGTCGGTCGTCGACAACGGCCTGGCGACGGAGGTCTTTGGACTGGCCGGACTGGCGTGGTTGGCGACGTTGATGATTCTATTGCCGCTAGTCAGTTTGGGGATCAAGGCCGGCTGGACTGTGCAGGCGGTCGATGGAGAGCTGCACTCGGGATGGTCGGCGGCCCAAGCGTCCGCCACGCTGACTCAGGCGGCGACGATGTTTCGCACCGAATATTATTGGACCGCGATGCTAGCGGCGACGGCGATCGCGATGACGCTGCCGGTATCCCTCGTGTTGTCGTGGCTTGGTCGATATCGGTTGGGTTTTGTTGCGATCGGCTGCTTGGTGTTACTGTTCATTCCCGGGCCCGTGATCAGCATGGGAATCATGCGGCTGTTTTCTCAGAGCGGCATCGCTTGGCTGGGAGAACTGTACGATCGCAGCTTGATTCCAGCAGGTCTGGCCGTAATGCATCGATCGGTTCCGTTGTGCTCGCTGATCCTGATCGGCAGCTTTTACGCTACCGATCGCCGCGTCGACGAAGCGGCTCGCATCGATGGAGCCGGCTGGTGGCAGCGGCTGCGATATATCGAAATGCCACGCATCGCGTGGCCCTTGGCGATCTGTGGTTTTGTGACAGCGGTGGTTGCATTGGGGGAGGTCTCGGCAACCGAATTGGTGATGCCGCCGGGAGTCTCCACCGTCGCTCGGCGGGTTTTTGGTTTGCTGCACAGCGGCGTTCGCTATCAAGAATCGGGGCTCTGCCTGATCGCTAGCAGCTTGGTTATCGCAGCGGTTCTATTTTTTCATGTCTGTCGTTCTACGATGGGCCGTCGTTAAGCGTATGATAGATGCGTACGTTGGCCGGTCGCAAACCCTCTGATGGAACCTCATGCTTCGCAATCGAAATTTGAATGTGTGGACGCTGCTTGGCGTGACATGGATGTTGATCTTCACGACGCTGCTCGCGGGCAAGGTTGTTGCGGCGGACCACGTGACGTTTGTGCAAGGGGGACAAACGTTTAAGGTTTGTGGCGAAGCGTTGTTGGAAGCTCAGGATGGCGGGTTGTTGTTTCAGGCCAACGATGGCCAGATTTGGACGATTCAGCCCGAGGAGATTAAAGACCGCAAGCAGGATTCGATGCCTGTCGAGATCCCCAGCCCCGAGGTGGCCGTTGCCGAATTGGTCGCGACCCTTGGCAGCGAATTTCGCGTCATGCAAACCGCTCACTACGTCGTCGTCTCCAACGCCGACGCTCCGTTTGTCGAATACTGTGCCGGGTTGTTCGAGAAGCTGTACAAAGGCTTTTATGCGTTCTGGAAGAACAACGGTTGGGATCTGCCCGAGCCGCGGTTTCCTTTGGTCGCGTTGGTCTTCGAGGACAAAGCTAGTTTTCAACGCTACGCTCGTCCCGAAGCGGGGGACGCCGCGGAATCGATCATCGGTTACTACAACTTACAAACCAACCGGATGACGACCTACGACATCGGCGAGGGAGCCGGGGTGCGAGCTGGCGGCTTCTTGGTCGACCGCAACATCGCCACATTGGTCCACGAAGCGACGCATCAGTTGGCTTACAATTGCGGCCTGCAAAAACGTTACGCCGACAATCCTTATTGGGTCAGCGAAGGGATGGCGGTCTTCTTTGAGTCGCCCGACCTGAAGCGCGGCGATGGGTGGCGCGAGATCGGCCGGATCAACGAAGTCAATCGTTTGCGGTTCGCCCAATATCTGCCTCAGCGGCCAGCCGATTCGTTGGTCACGCTGCTGCAAGATGACAGCCGGTTGACCAATTCGGCAACCGCTTCGTTTGCCTATGCCGAAGCCTGGGCGTTGACCTACTTTTTGCTGAAGACCAAACCGAAGCAGTACGTCGCCTATCTGAAGCAGCTGAGCGAAGGGGAGTACTTGGAATCGCTGGGGCCACGCGAACGGTTGCAGATGTTCCGAGATGCGTTTGGCGACCTGCAAAAGCTCGACCGCCAATTCATCGCCTACACCCGGCGGTTTGTACTGCGGCGATAGAAGGTTTTCCATCGCCCCTGCTCTGTTGCTACGCTTTGGCCAGCGGCGGTCGAGACGACGATTCGGTTGTGAAGAGCTGCAGGCAAAAAGAAAGCCACCGATAGTTCGTTGAACGAACCACCGGCGGCTAGTTGTTATCAGTGCGTTATGTCGGACCAGTTATTTGGCCGACTTCGCATTCTTTTCCGCGACGTTGCGGTAATCGACGACTTTCCAGATCAGGCCGATTTTTTGCATCGCGCGGATCGCCATGAAGGTCAGGTCGATCTCCCACCATTTGTGGCCGTGCTTCGCCATGCGTGGATAAGCGTGGTGGTTGTTGTGCCAGCCTTCGCCGTAGGTGACCAAAGCGACCCACCAGTTGTTGCGGCTCTTGTCGGTCGTTTCGTAGTTGCGATAGCCCCACATGTGACTCGCTGAATTCACGAGCCAAGTCGAATGCAGGACGAAGACGAGTCGCAGGAACATGCCCCAGACGACCATCGAGATCGCCATCTCGCTGCCGCCGTAAAGGTAGCCGCCAACAGCCAAAGCGACGCCCAAGGCGAAGTTCAGTGGCAGGAACATCTTTTCGATAAATCGCATCCCGCGATCGGCCGCCAAATCGGGAATCCAACGCTTGAAGTAGGCTTCGCGGTCGCCGTCGTGAGTGCTGTAGGCCAGCCAGAACATGTGACTCCACCACGCCCCGTCGTTGGGCGAGTGGGGATCGCCCGGCTGATCGCTCTCGGCGTGATGCTTGCGATGGTCGGCGACCCAGTCCAGGGGCGAGCCTTCGCCAGCCAAGCTGCCAATCACGGCAAACATATATTTGACCCAGCGGTGCGATTGGAAACCTGTATGGGTCAGGTAGCGATGGTAGCCGAGGCAGATTCCCAGGCCGCCGGTGATCCAGTGGAGGGTAACCATGGCGATCAACGCAGGCCAGGTGAAGGTCCAGATCGCGAAGATCGCACCGACGTGGGCCGCAACAAGCCAGATAATCGAATACGTATTGACGATCGTTCGCTCTTCTCGCGAAAGGTTCGCTGCCTTTTGCTTTTTGCTTTTTGCGACTTCACCAGCATCGATGCCGGTCTGTTCTGCTAGGTCAAAGGCGTCGTCGACTACGGTTGCCATGGGATTTGCTTCCTAAATGAAATTGAACTCGTTTCCGATGCCCAAATCTTAAAGATCTGTCGAGAAGCGACTGTTTTCGCAAAGAGACATCGCTGTAACGGTTCTGTAACATCTCTCAAGGAAATTTGCCGCCAGGGGCCACCGAGCGAGCTGCATCGCCCAGGCAGCCCCCACTGGTAACTGAATTGGGGACTGCGCCGGAGGTTGACTGCACATCGGGATCACGGGCCGCGAAGAGGCTTCGCCCAGCGTTTTGCCGATCCAGAGAGGCCCGGATTATTCAGCAGCTTCCGCTGCGGTGGGCGATTCTGCAGTTGTCGGCCGGTTGCCGATCAGGATTCCGGTGCCGCGCAGTCGCCATAAAAAGAAGCCGGCGCCGGCAGCCATCATCGCGGCGCAGAGGGCAAAGATCCGCTGCGGTTGGTCGTCGAACATCGGCCGGATCGCCCAATACATCAACGACGCGATCGTCAGGAAAGTGAACGACAGCGCGTTGGCGGTTCCCAGGAATCGGCCGCGCTCATTGTCGGGGGAGAGCTTCTGCAACAGGGACTGCAGCGGGATGATGTAGAAACCGGCGAAGAAGCCGGCACCAAAGACAAAGCCCGCGGTGTTGCTGAGCGCAACGCGGACCATCGGTCCCTGGTCGGGAAGCGTTGGCGGAACGAAGGCCAGCAGGAGGAAGAAGAAGACAAGACCGGCGGCGCCGATCGGGACGAGTTTCGGATTGATCTGGTGTCCGGAGATCAATCCGGCAACCGCGCATCCGACGCCGATCGCAACTCCCATCACGCCCAGCAGGACGCTCGCTTCAGTCCGATCGATCCCCAGCACAACCGTATATTCGGGCAGGATCAAAAGCGCCAGCCCGGCCAGCAGATAGAAGTAGCCCCAGGCCATCATCACCATCAGAAAGCGAGACTGAGCCATCTCTTGGATCGAACCTAGGTAGGTCGCGAAGGGGTTCCAGTCGAACTTCATCGATCGGTCCCCCGGTTCCAACCGCGGCATGAAGACCGCAGAGATCAGTCCCAAGATCGCGATCACCAGCAGCGCAGCACCGGGCAGCCACTGGATCGGCGTCAGTGATGCATCTTGTGGGCTGTAGCGATCGGCCACAACGCCGCCTAGCAGCGTGCCGACGATCACGGCGACGTTGGTCATCATGTTGATCGTGCCGTTGGCGCGGCTGAGGTCGGTATCGTCGACAAGTTCGGGGATCATGCCATATTTGGCTGGCCCAAAAAAGGAACTCTGGCAGGTCAGCGCGACCAACGCCAGCAGCGTGATCCAAAGGTTGCCCAGATAGAAGCCGACCATCGCGATCAGCGCGATCGGGACCTCGGCGATCTTGACCCACAGCGTGACTTCACGCTTCGAATAGCGATCGGCGATTTGGCCGCCGTATCCCGACAGAAGAATGAAGGGAATCGTGAAGCAGATGCCGACGATTCCTTGGCCGCCGTCGCCAAGCATCCCCGCCCAGGCACCGTCGATGACCATAAACGTCAACAACATCTTCAAGACGTTGTCGTTCATGGCCCCCAGGAACTGGGCAGCCAGCAGGCTCAAGAAGCCGCGTTTTATTAGGTTGCTCTTCAACGGATCGCCTTGCGATTGGGGAGGCAAAGGGAGTGCTGGGATATGTTCGCCATATCCCACGGCTACTCAATGGAACCTCTTTACCCCAAAGCGCTGCGCGAAATCAACGCCTCGCCTCGATTAAATTAATGTTAACGGCAAGGTTTCCACGGTTGGCAGGGGATCCGTTGCTCTCCCCTGCTCTCGCCGTGGTGTTCCAGTAGCGGCGGTTACTTGGTTGGCAGTTCGACCAACTGCTTCTCCTTGGCCATCTCGCGGATCTCTTCGGTGATCTTCATCGAGCAGTACTTCGGTCCGCACATGCTGCAGAAGTGAGCGCTCTTGAAGGTCTCTTGCGGAAGCGTTTCGTCGTGGTAACGCTGCGCGGTTTCGGGATCCAGCGACAGACGGAACTGTTCCTTCCAATCGAATTCGAACCGAGCCTTGCTGAGCGCGTCGTCGCGATCTTGCACGCCCTTGCGTCCGCGAGCCAAGTCGGCGCTGTGAGCGGCGATCTTGTACGCCACGCAACCTTGCTTGACGTCCTCTTTGTTCGGCAGACCCAGGTGCTCTTTGGGAGTCACGTAGCACAACATGGCAGCGCCGTGCCAGCCAGCCAAAGCCGCGCCGATCGCACTGGTGATGTGGTCGTATCCGGGCGCGATGTCGGTGACCAACGGGCCAAGCACGTAGAACGGAGCGCCGTTGCACAGTTCAGCTTGCTTTTTCATGTTCATCTCGATCTCGTGCATCGGGATGTGGCCTGGGCCTTCGACCATCACTTGAGTGCCGCGATCTTGGCCTCGCTTGGTCAATTCGCCGAGGACTTCCAGTTCGGCGAACTGAGCCGCGTCCGACGCGTCGGCGATCGAACCGGGACGAAGACCGTCGCCCAACGACCACGTCACATCGTATTGACGCATGATGTCGCACAGATCGTCGAACGCGTCATACAAAGGATTTTGCTTGTTGTGAACCATCATCCACTTGGCGATCAGCGAACCGCCGCGGCTGACGATGCCGGTCACGCGGTTGACTGTCAGGTGCAGATGCTCCAACAACACGCCACAGTGGATCGTCATGTAATCGACGCCCTGCTTGGCTTGATGTTCGACCATGTCCAGAAAGTGCTGGGCACGCATGTCTTCGATGTTGCCGCCGAGTTCTTCGAGCATCTGGTAGATCGGCACGGTTCCGATTGGAACCGGCGAGGCGTCGATGATCGATTTGCGGATTTGATCGATGTTCTTGCCGGTCGACAGATCCATCACCGTGTCGGCGCCATGATGCACAGCGTAGTGCAGCTTCTCCAGCTCTTCGCCTTCGTTGCTAGTGACCGCGCTGTTGCCGATGTTGGCGTTGATCTTGCACTTCGATGCGATCCCGATCGCCATCGGTTCCAGTCGTCCGGCGACGTGCACCTTGTTGGCCGGGATCACCATCCGTCCGGCGGCCACTTCGTCGCGTACCAGATCGATCGCCAAATCTTCACGCTTCGCAACGAACTCCATCTCGGGAGTGGTCTCGCCCGCGCGCGCCGCCAAAATTTGCGTTTCTTTCATCCGTCTATATCTCCAGTACAGGACCTTGGTTCGAAGTGCGAGCAAGGGTGTCAAGGTTGGAAGTGAGCGTTTTCAGTTTTGGGGTCAACGCTATACAAGCAAGCTCAGAATGCTCGACGTTAAGTTGTATCCCAGCGGGCGATTTCCGTCGAGAGACCACCGTGGGGAGCGACGCTGCTGCGCCAGCCGCATCGGCGAACAAAGCCCGCTGTGCGGCAGCCATAAAACTCGACTGAATGGTCGCTTTGCGAACGGTCCCCGGCCGCGGAACGCAGACTCTCGCCATTGTTCGCATCCATCGCGCTCAACCTACGCCTCCAGCTGCTCGGCAAAGCTGGCGATTTGACGTTGCCGTGAACCGACATTATTTGCTGGTCCGTTTCCGTTTCCGTTTCTCTTTGACATCGGCGGAATCTGGATGATATAGTGCCTCTTGTTGGGGTGGTTGTCGCCCCGCATTAGCCTCGGGAGGGTGCAATGGTCTCCGTTCGGCGTTTGCGTTGCAGTGGTTTTCTTCTCGGGCTGATATCTCTCGTGGGAATCGCTTATGGGAGCGACCCGATCCGAGTCGATGCCGAGCTGCTGCCAGGAATCGGCGGCTATTCGACGGCCGAAGCCGATCTAGGTTGGTTGCCCGCGGGAGAGAAGGTCGATGTCGAGGTCCGCGTCGTCAATCGATTGTCCCGCGCGGTGCAGTTTGACCGGTTGAAGCTGAACGGCAGCTTGAATCAGGCGGAGGCGACGGGGGATTCGCTTCCCGCAGGCGGCGAACTCACGATTCACGCTGACTTGACGATCCCCAACTTCAGCCATGAAGTCGATCAAAGCATTGCGATCTACTTGGCTCCCGCTGGCAAGGGAACGGCCCGCGAGACGGTGCGATTGCGTTTCCAGGTTAGCGAACTGCTGCGGTTCCATACGAAGACCGCGCAGTTCTCGTGCGACAGTTCCGACAACCAATGCGTGGAACGGATCCCTGTTACGATCACCAAACCGATCGATGCGGCAAAGGTCAGCGTCACGGGGACCGGTGACTTTCGTAACGCCCGCGGGGCGATCGTCCATTGGCAGGATCGCGATTGGTTGCAATTCGAAGTCGATCGCGAAGATCCCAATCGATCGGAACTGGCAGGGACTTTAACGATCGAGGATCCGGTCTCGAACCGCAAAGATATGATCACCTGTCTGGTAAGGTATCGCGTCCCGGTGACGGTCCGCCCCGGATTGCTGTTCGCCAGGCCGGCCCCGGACGAAAAGTCGTATGCCGTGACGGCTTTCGTTCGCTTGTACCCGACCGAAGAATCGGCCGCTCGGTTTGCCGAAACGAAAACAGCCACCCAAGCTCCCGTGGTCGTCGCTGCGCATCTCGGCGAACATCCAATGGACGTGACGACACATCCACTGGGGGCTGCTGGCGTTTACCGTGTTGAAGCCGTTGTGCCGGAGCGATTTGTCGAGGAAGCCGAATCGATTCAGTGGCAGGTCAAAACCGATGGGAAGGTCTATTACGTAAATACTCGCGTCGGTTTTCCTCGCTGAGAGTGCCAGCGATTCGCATCCGCCCTTTTCGTGTGAGAGCCACGTCCATGTCGATGTTTAGAAGTCGGAAGCGAACCGCAGGAGGACTGATGTTCGGTGTGCAACGGATCTTGTGTTGGCTGGTATTGCCAGCGACGATCGGCTGGGGACAGGCCGACCTGCAACAAATAGCTGATGCGCGAAGCTATATCGAAAGCATCAACGATCGAGCGGAAGCCATCGCCCGATATGATGTTGCAGCGCGGCGCGAGACGATGATGCTGCTTCCCGATGGCCGCTTGTTAGAAGACAGGTCTGTCGAGCGGGTGATGTTTGATGCGCAGGCGAACCGCTATTTGTGGATTGCGAGAAAGAGTCAGAACTTAAAGCGGGCCTACGAGGCGAAGGAACCAGCAGCCGATGTTCCGCTGACGACTCGGTACCTAGCGATCTTGTATTTGGATGGACAACGCTATGAGTTGGACGGTGGCAAAGTGAGCAAGAGGATGCGGGAGTCGGATAAATCGTCCTCGTTCCCAGGAGAAGGCAATGTCGATTTTCGCAAGTTGGGGATCGGCGGATCGGTCTCGGAAAATGAAATCTTGCTAAAGTTGCTAGCCTCGGCGAATTCGGGATCCGTGTCTGCCAAGGAGGATCGGGTGGAGGTGGAATTGGCAAGGCCCGAAGTTACTCCCTATTCGGACAAACAATTTACTCAATTGCAGTGGCGTTTTGATGCCAAAACGACAACGGTTCGTTCGTTCCAGCGAATTTACCATACCTTCTGGCGCGACAAGTTGTATCCATCGATTCAGGCGCGGGCTCGGTTTCAGTGGCAACGGATCGACGAACACGACGTTCCCAGAACGGTCCTTGTCGAAAATCGCATTTATCCAACGCCTGGCCCTGGTAATTTGACAGGTGAGGTGGAGCCAAGCTATGCGCCAACGACGATCGATTGCCACTGGTTTTCGCTGAACCAGCCGCTTCCCGACCAACCTTTCTCGGTCGACTTCCTCTCCGACGAGAAAAAACTCCAATCGTTTGTCGATCCTGAGCTCAACGGTGCGATCCGTTTGGTGGATCGATAGCGATACGGTCGCTGTAGTTGCTTGGCGTCTGCAACACGTTACACCGTGGCGCACAATGAAAACGCAACACGCGATGCCGAGCAATATGCAGGGCCTCGCGTGGACGCATTTTGGGCGTTGGCGATGCTGCCGCAGTGCTGCGACAGCGGCGCTTTTTTCGATTCGACTCTACAGCCGAATGTTCAACCTTGCACCGAGGATCGATGTCGGGTCCTCGAAGTATGAAGAGTCGGAGGCCGAGCCGATCAGTTGGTAGTCGAACGTCAGATCCATGAACGAACAGATGTTGAAGTTGTAGTACAGTTCAAGTCCTTGGCCGTCGCGGAGGCCTTCACTTGTGGCGGTAGCGATATCGGTCAACAGGGATGCATCTTTGGTCGCGTCGAGGTAGTAATAGCCAGCGCCAAAGGAATCGTTGCGGCGGCTGCGCGAGAGCATGTTGTGACCGCCGATACCAGCGCTCAAGAACAGACGCAGTGGGTTCACCGATTGGTCTCCAACGCCCACGCGTCCGAACAGACCAAATCCGCGTCCTTGGCGGTCGCTGTAAAGGTACTGGTCAAAGTTATATAAGAAGGCGTACGTGCCCTCTTGCTTGTTTGTTAGCGTGACTGTGACGGGCTTTCCTGATTTAGAGATCGTCGCGCGTGGGTCGGGGACCAGTTCGCTGAAGTACTGAGTCGAATAGAGCGCTGTGAACGATTGGTGGCCACGTTTTCCAAAGAAGTTGGTCGGCACGCGAAGACCCGCGGTCAGCAGCGCGCCATTGTTAAACAGTTCATCAAAACCGCTGGTTCGCGTCGTGTCGGTCGGGTTCATGATCGTGAACACGAACAGTGGCTCGTAATCGTGCAAGATGGCAAACCCGGCTCCTAGACTGGAGTAAGGTGATCCGACGATCGCGGCGGGGTTGGTGACCAACGCGAGGTTCGAAAACTGAGAGACCCCGCGGCCGTGGGCGAAGTCGTTGCGATCGCCATCGAGCGTATCGAACTTACCCATGAAGAGGGCAAAGTTCTCCGACAGCGCCTGGGTCACGACGAGATTCGTGATGTAGAGGTTCTCGGTCTCCGCCGGCAGATGACTGGCGATCGTCGGCGGCATGACCGACCCGGTGTTAGCCGGATCGAGTTGTTCGCCAAAGCGATGCTCGGCGCGCAACCGAAAAAACAGCCCATCTTGCAGACCAAATTTGCTGGCGTCGACGTTCAACAGATAGTCGCCGTGACCGCTGTAGAGAAGCGAGTCGGGCAGGCTGTCGTTGCCACCGCCGACCACGCCGAAACCAAATTGAGTCACATTGCCGGTGAAGCTGTATCCGTTCTCCTGCATCGCCTCATAGGTTTCTGCCAATTCGCCAGCTTGGGCCGTCGATGTCACAAGAAGACATGCCAGACATACCTTCCAAGTGATCCTAAGCGATAAACAATGATTCATCAGATTCCCTTCCGCCACTCGTGTGATGGAACCACATTGCCTCGCTGTTGGAGACAGCCCCTTGGGGTCCCGTTAGGGAATCCAATCGGCGACCGTATGCTATCTCTCCATACAGTTCGGATGAGTCGACCCTTAGTTGTGGGGGGGCGTCGACATAATCCGCACAGATCGTGCGGCCTGAGCAGTGCGGGATGCATGGTTGGACGGGGGGTGCTGGCGGGGCCCAGGTGACCTGGGTATGGGGCGTGTGGTGGCCCCCCCCTATCCATAGGTATTCTCTGTCTACAGCGTCTTGAGATACTCCAGCACTGCCGTCCGCTCGGCTTCGGAGAGTTTGCTGGGGTAGTCGTGGCCGGAGGCACTTTTACCCACCTGCTGCGTATCAAAATAGGTCCGGCGGATTGCCCAGTCGGTCTGCGTCAGCGGAACTCGATCGACCTGTTCGATCTGCAAACCAACGCGCTGTGCGTCGATCTCTGTTGCCGTTCGCCGCCAGATCTTGGGGCGTTGCTCGGGATGCAGCAAATGCCAAAGCGTCGGAACGCTTCCGTTGTGCAGATAGGGGGCACTCGCCCAGATGCCGTCAAGCGGCGGCGCGACGTATCCGGTCGATTCTGCATACGAACCATCGCGGCCGTAATCGCTGAACCAGCTCTCGACGTACTTTTCTTTGGCTATCGTTGGCAAGGCGAGCAGCCGAATCGGATCGGTGCCAATGTCGTCCAGGGCAATCCGGCGGTTCGGGTATTCGCCTCCGTCGCCGTACGTTCCGTGGCATTCTGCACAGGTTTGATTGAAAACGACATGGCCCTGTTGAGCCAATTTGTCGTCGATCGAACCTTGATACTTCGGCGGACGAAGGCCCTGCACGTAGGTGAGTACATCCTTGAAATCCGATTCCCATTCCCTGAACCGCTCCGGCCCATTCCCTCGGCTCAGCATGAACTGCATCAGCCCACGATGACTCAGCCGCGCAAAACCATCGATATAGACAAAGTCCTTTTTATGTAAGTTCCACCACGGTGGCGCGTCGAGATCGTGATGCAACATCGGCGGTGGTTGGCGATCCAACACAAGATTCAGATCTTTGTCGCGATAGTTCATCAACGCGATTCCAAAGATGACGGCGTTGCTGGTCCCGTGTGTGGTCCCCAGGGGCAGCACCGCCGATCCCAATTCCATCCGCGTAAGTCGTTTGCCCCTGCGAAACTTCACCTTCCGCATCTCTTCGCTGAGTGTCTGCAGGCCGAATGCGTTGTTAGGTGCTCCGGGAACGACTTGGCCGTAAACCGTTCCGCCGTGACATGAGAAGCAATTCATCGTCCAGTTGCCCGCGTCATCGACGACGTATTGCAGCGGTCGGCCGCTATCGTCGTTGGGACGCTTGGTCAGACCATAGCGTTCAAACGCCATCTGCCGCCGTTGCTCGACAGTCGCGTCGGCCGCTTGGGCTCGCAGTTCGGGCGGCCAGACCTCCCACAACGCATCGAAATCGGACTGATGAAAATCGGGGGACAGGTAAGCTTTTTCCGTCAGGAATCGGTACCCACGCTCCGCCGCGGCGGTTTCCAAAGTTGCATCGTTCGGCGCAGCTGCGGCGACGCGAGTCGTTGGATCGTCGGCACGCGCAGCTGTCATCGAGACGGCGACAATCAAGATGAAAAACAGTTTGACTTGCATTACTGACCTTGGAGGAAGTTCAAGCGGTAAAGCTGAGGACACGCGGCGAAGAGCGTCGCGTAACCGTTGATTATACGCGATCGGCGGAGGCGTGAAATCAAATACTCATCGCGATTCCTCGGCACGCGAGATAGCAAACCATCCGCCACAGGTTGCTTGCCGCCGGTCTCGGCGGATTTCATGAGCAAAGCGATGTTATTGGCTTTGCCGTCCCTGCATTGATTGCTTCAGCCTAGTTCGCAATTGTTTTGCTGGGCCCGATTAACTGTGAGCGGTTTCTGTCCGCGACGATCGCGTTGTAATCGGCGGGCCGACTTGGCGGAATCGTGTCGTTGCGAACGGGAGAGAACAGGGGAAACCAATTCAAGAACGCCACGCGTCTCGAAGCATTTCGATCCTCTTGCAGGCTACGGAACGCATGTTCTCGTAGACAACTGATACAATGAGTACGTTGGTGGACGTGACATGGCGCACCCGAACAAGCACATCCGCGAAGCACTCGAATACGGGAAATTACATGGGTGGCGATTTGAGAAAGCTGGCGGTCGGGCGCACATTTATGGAACGATTTATTGTCGACATGGGCACAGCGATTGTCTGATCTTTATCCATAGCACTCCCCGCAATCCCGAAGACCACGCTCGTCGAATTCGACGCAAGGTTGATAGATGCCCGAACCCTATTGGAGCTTGAGTTGATGCAGGTCTATGCATTCACCGTTCAAACGAATCGTAATTCAGATCCATCGATCGTCGATTCGATCTATTCCGTGTGCGACGATGCAACTGCGTCGGTGGAAAATGGCAAGTTGGCGATCGCGTTCGATCGTCGGGCAGATACGCTCGAACAGGCGATTCGCGAAGCGGTCGATGCGCTCCGAAGTTTGGCAGTCGATGTGACGTCGGTCACGCTGGATGTTGAATCTTTGGCTGTTCTCAATTGATGTCGCATAGCCCGAGGAACGCCGCGAACTTGCGTCGCAGCCAGCCGTTTCTATGGATGCAGCTTTGATCGTCCAACGTCCGTAGAAACTTCTCGCGCGGGCAATTGGTTAACTCTGTTGCCGCCCGAACCTCTCGTTTGGCAGTTTCGTTATTCTCGCATCCCTTCGCGGAGAGCTTTCAGTCCGCGGTGCAGGAGGCCGGCGACGGCACCGGTGGAACGATCCAAGAGGCCGGCGACTTCCGAAAGTTTCTTTCCTTCCAAGTAGTGCATCCGGACCGCTTCACGTTGTGCTTCGGGGAGCGTTTCCAGAGCGGCGGCCAGTTGCACCACGCGTTCACTGGTGGCGATGTTTTGACTTGGTGTGGGATCGCTGCCCGCTAGCAGCTTTTCAAGGCAGAGCGACGATTGGCCGAGCCGATCTTCCAGCGAACGCTCGCGGTCGATGTTCCGCTTGTCGCGATGCAGATCGCGATCGACGTGGATCAGGTTGCGGGCAAGGATCTGCCGCAACCAGGCTCGCAGTTCGACGTCGGTAGTGCCGCGAAAGTCGTCGATCGCCTGGTAGGCTTGGATCATCGATTGCTGCACGATGTCCGAAACGCCAACCTTGGCCCGGTAACGGGGACTCAGCTGAGCTCGCGCCAACGCTGTCAGATAGGGCGCGTACTGCTGCAATCGATCGACGTCTTCGGATTGGTTCATCTATTCGCCTGGGAATTCTTGGCTGATTCCATATCGCACCGCTTCGACAAGCGTTTCAATCTCGTCGGCTTGAATGCTCAACGGCGGCATCAATACGATAACATCTCCCAGCGGCCGAATCCAAACTCCACGATCCAACGCGTAGCGGCAGACTCGGGCGCCGCGCGTCTGCCCAGCCGGAAACGGCTGCTTCGAAGCTTTTTCTTCGACCAGTTCGATTCCGACCATCAAACCGCGTTGGCGAATGCTGCCGACGTGGCGATGGGAAGCCAGCGGTTGCAGGCAACGCTGCAAATGATCGATCTTGGCGGGCAGGTTTTCCAGTACCTGCTCCTCTTCAAAGACGTCCAGCGACGCCAACCCTGCCGCAGCCGCCATCGGATTGCCGGAATACGTGTGTCCGTGGAAGAACTGTTTGTTCTGATCGAGGTCCCCCAGGAATGCGTTCCAGATAGCGTCGCTGGCCAGCGTGGCAGCCATCGGCAGGTAGCCGCCGGTGAGTCCTTTGGCGATGCACATCAGATCGGGCGAAACCTGTTCGTGCTGGCAGGCGAACATTTTTCCGGTGCGGCCAAACCCGGTCGCTACTTCGTCGCAGATCAGCAGGATGTCGAGCTCTTGAGTCAGGTCGCGGACGCGGCGGAGGAACCCCTCGGGATGCATGATCATTCCGGCGGCGCCTTGGACCAGCGGTTCCATCACGACGGCGGCGATCTGTTGATGCTGCCCGGTCACGAGCTCGCGGAAGGTTTCAAAATAGTGATCGCAAGCCGTTTCGGGCGTCACGTTTTCGGGCAACCGATAGGTGTCCGGACAGGGGCCGCGCAAGACGTCGAACAACAGCGGACCGAAGAGCGAATGAAAGTGTTCGACGCCGCCGAGGCTGACGCCGCCGGTCGTATCGCCGTGGTAAGCCGCCCCCATGGCGACGTATTTCGTTTTTTGTGGCTGCGGATTTTCTCGCTGCTGCCAATATTGAAACGCCATCTTCAGAGCGGCTTCGACCGACGACGAACCGTCGGAACTGTAGAAGACGTGGTTCAGCCCTTCGGGAGTGACGTCGACTAGGCGGCCGGTGAGTTCGACGGCGGTGCGGCCGATCATGCCCAGGGAAGTGACGTGGGCAATCTTGCCCAATTGGTCGCGGATCGCTGCGTTGATCGTGGGGTGATTGTGGCCGTGCAAGTTGCACCACAGACTGCTGGCGCCGTCCAGCAACCGGCGGCCTTCGATATCGAACAGCCAGTTTCCCTCACCTCGCTCGATCACCAGCGGCTCATAGTGAGCCATCTGGGTAAAGCCGTGCCAGACGGCGGTGCGATCGATGTGGGCGATATCCGCATTGGAATAGGTGTTTTTTGTAGTCATGCCGGGTAGTTTGCCAGAATCGGCCGCGATACAGAAGCGTAGGCCCGATGTTTGCAGGCAACGGGTCGCACGCAGCCCGCAAATCGGATAAAAAGAGGCGGCTTGGCCGGGTGGCGGAATGGCAGACGCTGGGGACTTAAAATCCCTTGCCCGTTAAGGGCGTGCGGGTTCGAGTCCCGCTCCGGCTATTTATCATTGCGATCGACAACATCGAGACCCCGGTTTTTACCGGGGTCTTTTCGTTTCTACCCGTTCTCTCTCGGGGCTTCCGCCCCGAGCTAGTGCGCCTGCGAAGGCGGTTGAATTGTCGGGTGAAAGTCCCGGTCGGGGATGTCGTTACCGCCCCGTATCCGAAGGTAACTGCGTTTTCGACAGAAAAGGTGGAGAGCAACCGGAGGAGAATGAGCAGTCCGTAACAAAATGAACTCGTTTCGGCCAAGCCTGTCGGGGAGCGTCCTAGCAACTCGCGAACCTCTGATCTCACGCAACGGCCCGATGATGACCACGAGGTCAGTCGGTTTTCAAGCCGACGGTCGGTGAGACGGCTTGCACGGTGAACGAACCTGTAACGTGATAAACCGAGGCAAGCGAAATGGCAGTAAGGTGGTTGGAGATGGAATGCTCGGAAGTTCAATCGAGATAAGCAGGGAAGCCTGAGCAGCGTCGACAGACCTTTGAAACGCTCAGCTCTGGAACCAGAGCCTTCGTAGTAGTGCCAGAACGTCGGGAACCAAACCCGACGCGAGCGAAGGAAGGCAGGAAAGTAGATTCGAGAAGTCACACCACATGAGAAAGAGTCAAAGTCAACGTCGGAAACTTCGTGCTCGTCGCGAAGCGAAGAAGAAAGACACGGAGCTTCTGCCCGAGCGAGTGCCCTTTGCGGCTAAACCTCGGGAGGATCTGGACGCGCGCGATATCCGCTCGTGGACCAGCCGTGCGGTGTGGACTGATCGAATGTTGTCGACACTCGTCGAAAGACGATTGAAACACGGCAAATGGCATTCGCTGATCGACAAAGTCACTTCGGAGCTGAACCTGTTTCAAGCCGCCCGCAAGGTGACGGCTAAAGACGGTGCAGCGGGCGTCGACGGCCAGGACTGTGAAGCGTTCGAGGAGGGCTTGATCGTGGAAACACGCAAGCTCGGCGGACAAATCACAGGTGGTCACTACACGCCCTCGCCGGTGCGTCGGGTTCACATTCCCAAACCGGGAACGCCGAACCAGACACGGCCTTTGGGCATTCCGACGGTCCGTGACCGCGTCGTGCAAACGGCGTTGGTCCATGTGATCGAGCCAATCCTGGACAACGAATTTCACGAGCGAAGCTTCGGCTTTCGCCACGGACGTTCAGCTCACGATGCACTTCGCATCGTGGAGCAGAAGATCGAGGAAGGCTATGTGTATGTAGTCGCTGCGGACCTGAAGGGTTACTTCGATTCGATCCCCCGGGGCAAGCTGATGCGGTTGCTCAAGCAGCACATTGCCGATTCCAAAGTGATCGAATTGATCGAAGCGTTTCTCGGCAGCGGCATCATGGAAGACTTGCACTTACACAACCCGATCGCGGGCGTGCCTCAAGGTGCGGTTCTTTCACCGGTGTTGTCGAACTTGTACTTGAATGACCTGGATCACACGATCGCCGGTGAAGGTTTTGAAATGGTGCGCTATGCCGACGACTTCGTCGTGCTGTGTCGCAGCGAGTTCGAGGCGGAAGTGGCGCTCGAGGAGATCAAGAGGTGGGTCAAGAAAGCGGGTTTAACGCTGCACAGCGGGAAAACGAAGATCGTCGATAGTCGAGAGAAGAGCTTCGTCTTTCTGGGTTATTCATTTCGCGGGGACAAGATCTATCCTCGTGCGGAAAGCCTATCGAAAATGAAGTCACGGATAGTCGAACTGACGCAGCGTAAGCGGCCCGACTCGATCCAGCGGATCGCGTTGGAGTTGAGTCGCGTGCTTCGTGGATGGTTCGCCTACTTCCGCCACTGTCGGTGGACGATCTTCAAGGATTTGGACGCGAAGATTCGCGGGCGGCTTCGGCGTTTGTTATTGCAGCGTCACCGCAAGAACCCAGCTCGTCTGCCACGGACTCAGCGTTGGCCGAATGCATATTTTACGGCCGCGGGTCTCTATAGTCTGCGAGAGGCCCACAACCGTTTCGCGCAATCCCTTTCGGGGGCCTACTGACTGGAGAGCCGTGTGCGGGAGAACCGCACGCACGGTTCGGAGGGAGGGGAGGCCGGCTTAACCGGACTTCCCTACCCCTATCCGGCGTGGACTCCTCCGGAGTCGTGTTTGCGAACACACTCCGTCCGGGGCGGATGAGCTCCTCTTGCGGAGCGTTTGTCGACCGCCAGAAGGAGAGGGTGGGCTGTCTCGGCGTCGGGAAAGGTGAAGATTGCGATAGTATTTACCGCAAAAGCCAATATGAAATGGCGGTTTGGCTAGCCCATGCCCCATCGGTTGGGTAGGGTTGAGGAAACGAGTTTCGCCAATGATTTGGCACGGTTCGCACTGCTAGCTCGCTCGCCTTGGCCGCTTTATCAGTTAACCACCTGGCCAGGGCGGGCGGACTAGCCGCGACGCCCTTCTGTGTGGCTCAACCGCCAACGACTTCGGTGGCTTTCTTTTAGATGTCGCGGCATCTCGGCGGCGACGTTCACTCAGCGGACGATCTTAGCGTTGTCGCGTCGATCCGTTGGTTTCGGCAACTTGCGTTGCAGGCAAGACGCCCAGATAGCTCAATAGATTGCTGATCTCCGACAGCGACAACGTATCCAGTAGTCCGGCAGGCATCGTGCTGGTGTTGCTCGGTAGGATCTGATCGATGTCCGCTTTGGGGATCGTAATCACTTGGTTCTTGACGTCGCGAATCGTCACCTTGTCGCTGTCGCTGCCCGACATCAAGCCGCTGTAGACTTTGCCATCGAGCGTCATCACACGTTTTGTTTGGTATTGATCGCTGACGACGTGGGAAGGGAAGAGGATCGATTCGATGACCTCTTGTTTCGTGAATCGTCGGGCAACCTGTGTCAGGTCGGGGCCCACGCTTTGTCCTTGGTTGCCAAATCGATGGCAACTGCTGCACTGTGCCGCGGTGAACATCTCGCGTCCCTTGGCGGGATCGCCCAGTCGTCCTTGATCGGTTCGCAGGTAATCGAGCAATTGCTCCATGTCCCATTTGGATTCGTCATCGCCGGGGAGTTCGGCGGTCGGTTTGTTGGGATAGCTGCGGGCGTACCATTCCTGCCACGGTCGCATCGGTTCCTTGGAATCAGTGGTCGGTTGGAACCCGGTCCAATGTTCCAACAGTGCCAGTGATTGTTTTGGCGATCCGCCGTTTTCGATTGCCCGTAGCCCTAACAGGATGACCTGCCGTAACGCTTCGGGGTCGTCGGTGGCAATTTCGACGGAGCTCAATTGCGACAATACGTCGACTGCGGCGGCCGGTTCGAGAATGTTCAGCGAACGGACCAGGTAGTCCCAGTTTTCACCGTCGGGGTAGAGGGCTAAGCCCATCGCCACGGGAGTCCGTCGCTCGGGTTCTTCACGCCAGATCTTGCGCAGGTGCGATTGGGAGTCTTCGTCGCCCGCCATCGCCAGCATCGCAACGATACCGGTTCGCAAGCGGCGATAGACATCGCTGCTGTGTTGATCGGTGCTGATCGAAATGTCCAAGTCGCGAAGCATCGCGGCCGTCTCGACGTCGATTGGACGTGGCAATTTGTAGATCGCCGCCAGTGCCGCATTGGGCCATTTGTCCCCTTCTTCCAAGATCACCCGGGCTTCTTGTTCGGTCAGGTGTTTTCCAAAGTCGCGGGTGACATTCATCATGTACAGCGGGTAGCTGCTGCCCGAATCGGCAAGTGCCGCTTCTTCGTAAAAACGAATCAATTCGAATCGTTGTTCGGGGGTCCACTCGTAGTCGATGAACTGCAGATGCATCGCAACGTGCGTGCGGTCTTCTTCGGAGACATCGTCGCTGCGGAGGTACTCCATCGCGCGGTCGACGATCGATGTCGCTTGCAGATAGGCACACAAACGAACGATCTCGCGATTCATCCGGGGTTCGCCGGTCGGGAACTCCTCAGCGATCCGTTCACGCAATTCGGGAACTTCGGTGGGTTGGATCTTACCGCGATGCAGTGCGACTTCGGTCACACGCAACAGGTCGATGAAGTCGCCATCGCTGAGGAAGTCTTCCATCAGACGCGACATCTTTGCAAGCACTGCCTTCGCAACCGCTTTGTCGGTCGACCGTGTGACCAGCGCCAATCCGCCGACGATCGCGACACGCGGTTGATCCGATTGCAGCACGATGTCTTGCCATTGGTCCATCGGCGTTTGTTCCAACAGGCGTCGGGCGGCAAATGCGAGTTGGCGATCGTGATCGGCCAGCAGTGGCAGTAGTTGTTCGACAGGAGCCGTTTCACCCGAACGCAATAGTGCTTCACATGCGGAACGGCCGACACCGGCGTCGGTGTCGGCGAGCATTTCGGTCAAGCGTTGGGTGGTTTGTTCCCCCGGGGTCAGCCCCATCATTTCGGCGGCTTTGCGACGCACCGCTTCGCTCTTGGCATGGCTCAGTTCCAGGATCAATTCCTCGCTGGGGAGCGGGCCAAACAGCTGCATCAGGTTCATCGCACGGGTTCGGTAGTGCGGCGGGTTGTCGTCGCTGAAGGCAACACCGGCGACCAATTCGCCCCATTCGTCGCCCAGTTCTTTTTGAACGCCGGCGATCTTTTGGCGAGCATAAGCGGAATCGAGTTGTGGTTGGCGGATCGCCGCAGCGACGCCATTGCCCAGGTTCTTGACGCGATCGGGAATGTCGCCGTCCCACAGAACGCGATAGATTCCGCCGGCGGTTCCTCGCCCACCGGTGGCGAAGTAGAGTGCTCCCTGCGGACCGACTGCCAGATCGGTCACGTTCAACGGTTGGCCTTGCAAGAAGACTTCGCTGTCGGCGGTGTACCCGGCCCCTTGTTTCTTTAAATCGACGGCCAGAATGCGTCCCTCGGACCAATCGGCCAGGAACAGCGAGTTCTGGTATTTTGCTGGAAAGGCGAAGTGTTCATAGATTGCCGCGCCGGTGGGCGATCCGCGTCCGGTCTCAAGCACGCTAGGAACGCGATCGAGGTAGTGTTCGGGCCATTTGGACCAACCACTGCGCCAGCCGAATTCAGCTCCTTCGGCAACTTCGAACACCAGCGTTGGCCGATACCAGGTCGCGCCAACGTCCGATTCCATGTCGCTATCGTGAACGAACAGGCCGCCGTCGGGATGGAACGCCAGGTCGTAAGCGTTTCGCAGTCCGCCAGCGACACGTTGCACGCTGCGGCCTTCGATGTCGGTGCGGAAGACAATTCCGCCGGGAGCTTTCACACCCAACGCATGTCCGCCGGGATCTTCGTATTTGGGAACCAGGTCCCCTTCGTAGCTCGTCTTCAGCGTTGTCCCCGGTCCCTTGTCCGCCTTGATCTGGACATGGTTTCCGACGACGCAATAGATCATTCCGTCGGGGCCCAGGGTCAAACCGTGGCCGCCGTGTTCGCCGGGGGCACCGCCAAACTTGACGATTAACCGGACCTCTTCGAGGGTGCCATTGCGGTCGCGATCGCTCAGCCGGTACATGCCCGCACCGTCGGGGCCGTACCCGGTGACGAAGACCTCGCCGTTGAGGGCTAAGATGCCCTGGCAGCTGTGGACTTTATCGCAGTAGGTCCGGACCTCTTCGGGAATCGAGTCGCCGTCGCGATCGAAGATCAGCAGCAGTGGACCGTTTTCCTGCGAGGCGATGATATGACCAAACTCATTAAACGCCATCGCGATGACCGAACCGACCTCTTCATCGTCGAAGACGCGTTGGACGGTGAAGCCGGGTTGGATCATGAAGCGTTCGCTGTCTTGATGCGACTTTGCGGCGACCACATCGGCTTGGCGATCCCAAGGGATGGTGCTGCCCAGTTGGCCAAACGATTGTGCTTTGAGCCAACGTCGGTCGTTGTACAGTGCCGTTTGCCACATCGGTTGGGCGGCATTGGAAACAACCCATGATTCATCGCTGGAGAACGAAAACCATTCGCCTCCGGTGGCAGCTTGGATTTGGACGCGAGCGGCCAGTGCGGCGGTCGATCCGCGTTGGTTAACGACTTTGACCGCGACGACGTTGCGACCGATCGCGAGAAAGCGAGTGATGTTGAATTCGTCGAGCTTGCGAGCACTGCTCCCCTTTCCAACGCTGCGTCCGTTGACGAACAATTCATATTCGTCGTCGGCGGCGATGGTGACCCGACCGGTAACTTGGGCGCGAACATTAAAGCTCTTGCGGAAATAGCATTCGCGGCCTTCGGGAATGCCATCTTTTTTGAATCCCGGGGCCCAGATCCATTCAGCTTCCTGGGCGGTCAAGCCACCTCCGGAAAATAGGATCAGCGAGGTAAAAAGAACGCAAAAGCGGTTGCGGATGGTGCGATTGCCGTGCATGGCTGGCTCTTCTCTCTCAGGTCCTTCGAGATTTTTGAGTGAATTATTGTTCGACGTTAGCGGAATCGGGCTGGACAAGGCAAGACTGATTTATGCGACCCGGCGAGCGGTTGGTCTTGTCTATGCGGCGTCGCTCAACCAGCTGCGGAGCACGTTGGCTGCGGCATCGGGATTGCTTTCGACGATCGAGTTGAGTTCGTCGCGGAGATTGGATCCCGTCACTTCCAGCGTCGGAGGGGGCGAGCTGGCGTTGCCGGTTTCATCCTGAATCGCCAGTTCATCGACAGGCAGCTGAGGGATCTCCAAGCCAAAGCCGTCGGCAAAATCGGCGACAGGAGCGGCTGGCGGTGCTTTGAGTGCGCTGCGAGCGACCAGCAACGCGACCAACGCCAGGACGACGAGAGCGATCGATTGCCAGGAGGAGGCGAGCCAAGCGGTCGCGCGGCTGGTTGTTTCAGGAGTCAGATTGTCGGGGCTGGGGAGATCGGGGTAATCGATCACGGTGACCAATGGCGATCGATCGTCGCCGGCACGCAAGCGTGGAATGATCGTTGTCACCGCGCTGGTGATCTCCTCTTTGGTCGTCGTTCGCAGCCGCTCGCGATCGGCTGGAGAGAGTGGTGGAACCTCGTCCGGCTTTTTGTCGGGATTCTCGGTCAGCCAGCTGCTCTTCCAGAGCTCGTCGTAGTAGCTGCCTCGCAGACTGATCACGACCGATGCGCGAATCGGTCGCAAGCCGGCTAGTTTGGTTTGCGTGTGGGTCGTTCCGACAACTTTTTCGGTCTGTTCGCTGGATTCGGTTTCTTTGCTGCGATTGGCTAGTTCTTCGACGCGAGCGGCTTGGTTGCCATAGGCATTCGAAGCGACGCCGGGAGTGCCGCCGGTTTGTGGGCGAGTCGATTCGACCGATCGCATACTGCTTTGCTCTTTAAGCGTCGCCGGATTGGAATCGTATTTCAGTTCGGTCGATTCGGAATCCATCGTCGGATCGAGTTCGACGTCGACCACGACACGCGGCGCTCCGTAACCGGCCAGGGCATGGCGAATCTTGGTTTCCCAGGCCCGTTCGTAATGTCGTTTGGTGCGGTAGTGTGGGTTGTTTTCATCGATCCAAGGATCTTCGGTTGCCGCCCGAGCATTGGTGTCGGTGACGGTCACGTCGGATGCTTCCATACCGGCAAACGCCGCCCGAACCAGATCGGCGATCTCTTTTTTGGTGTACGGCGACAGCGGTTCGTTACCGTGGGGAACGATCACGATCGATGCGGATTGTTTGGGTTTGGTCGCAAAGCCCTGTCGTTGGGAATCGTAGAAGACCGACGCTTTGCGGACTTCGGGGAACTGCATGATCCGGCCGGAAAGGTCGATCTCCTTCCCCTTCATGATCCGCTTTTCCAGCAGGTTGTTCGACGCAAAGGGGCTCGAGTTGTAGAGCGCGTCTTGCGTCGCGGCGGCTTCTTCCAAAGGGATCGCGTTGCCATCGCTGAGGGCGCGCAGGTAGACGTCGCGGGTCTCGCTGGGAACGCGAATCCGGCTGCCGACAAATTCGTAATCTCGGAGCTCGGCGTTGCCAAACGCGATCTCCGCTTTGCGAATATCTTCATCGTTTAGCAACCGGCCACCAAACAGATACTGCGTCGATTCGGAACCACCGGATTGCAGCAACAGTCCCACGCCGATCACGATCACGGCGATCAACATCCCTGCGATCATCCGCGATTGGATGGGCATGGCGGTGAAGTTTTCGCGGATCTGATTCCAGAAGTTGCCGAAGGTGTTCATTGTGCGGTGGAGATAGATGAAGTCGTTGTGTGGCAGCGTTGCGAGCGACGGCTACGGCGATGTTAGATTTGCATTTGGTTGATCTCTCGATACGCTTCGACCAGTTTGTTGCGGATCTGCTGCATCAAGCGGAACGACATGTCCGCTTTTTGCACCGAGGTGAGGACTTCGATGCGGTCGACATCTTTGCCCGTCAGCATGTCGTGAACCGAGGCATTGGCTGAATTTTGAGCGGCGTTTACCTCTTGAAAGCCGTCGACCAAAAGGTCCGCAAACTGCTTGTAGCCCGGTTCCACTGGCTGCGTGCCGGGAACCGGCGGCGCGAGCGGCATTTGGACTGGCGGAATTCGCAGAGAGACAGGGTTCATGGTTTCGGTCGAGTTTCAAAAAACTGCAGCTGTCGTGACGCTGGCTCTCGCTGCGTGGCACCGGTTGTGTTACGTGTTACGCGATGATCGAGAGGCTCTCGCGTCCCAGGTTTTTGGTGATTTCCATCACTCCGATATTCGCTTCGTACGATCGCGTCGCTTCCAACGCGTCGACCATTTGTGTGGTCATGTCGATGTTCGGATAAGCGACGTAACCTTGGTATTTGCCTTCTTTGATCGCCAGCGGATGTTGCGGTTGATAGCGATAGATCGGTTCGGCATCGCTGATTTCGATCGAATCGACTTTCACGCCCGAGACGCCGGGGTTGGTTGAAACCGATTCGTCGGTCTGGAACACGACGCTGCGACCTTTGTAGGGTGTGGCGTTGCCGTTTTCGTCTTTGAGCGACGACATGTTGGCGATGTTGCCCGAGATCGTGTTCAGCCGCACGCGTTGTGCGACCAGGGCGCTGGTGCTGATGTCTAAAGCGGAGATCATTTAACTGCCTCTCTTTCGGTTCTAAACGCGTTCGCTGATCGCAACACGCAAGGTTTCGAACTGGTTCTTCATCAACGCGATCGCCGTGTTGTGGAGGTTTTGGTTTTTGGCAATTTCGGTGACCTGGCGTTCCAGGTTGATTTCGCTGCCATCGTGGTACAACAGGTTCTCCATCGCGCGTCGCGGGCCGTCCATCGGATCGATATCCGCGGCGTCTCCGGAACTGTATCCGGGAGACGGATTGCGGGTCGCTTCGATCGCTTCGGATAACGCCGTTTGGAACTCATCGGTCGACAGGTCGCGAGCTTGGTAGCCGGGCGTGTCGATGTTCGCCATGTTGCCCGCCAGCACGTTGTGCCGCCGTTGTGCGAAGATCGCACTCTGTTCCAGCGCGGGCAGCGCCGTTTGATTAAAGATGTTCAGCATCGGAACCCCTTCCGCATCGCAAGACGCTAAGCCGCTTGGCGACTGATCTGCTGTTTGGCAAATCGCACCGTGACCGCAGCGCCCCCTTGCGGGCAGTTCTGCCAGCTGAGTTCGGCACCGGTCATCTGCATCGCCGCTGGCAGATTGCAGGGACGCTCGAGAACGCCGCATCGTGTGTCGGCGATTTCCAGTTCGCATGCTTCGGGCGATTCCCAACCGATAAAGGCTACTTCGCCGCCGGCTTCCATCGACGCGGTCGCTTGTTCAGCCAAAGCGGAAACGATTTCGGCAAGTGGTCGGGCCGGGGCCGGCATCGGGATATCGTCGGGAATGTCGACCTCGACGCGAAAGCGTTCTTCCAGGTCGAGATCACTGATCACTTGGTGGACGACATCGGCCAAGCACGCTGGCACTTTTCGAAACTTGGGCATCGCTTCTGCTCCTTGCATTGGGAATCCAAGAAGCTTGATTACGAAGATTCGTCGAACTCAGCAAGGCGAGTCTCGTCGTCAAGTGAGTAGGAATCGGAAGATCTTGAGTTAAAATTCGAAAACTCTTGAATTTGTTTCGCTACCGCGTTCCGCTGCGTCGAAGCATTGCGTTCGCAGAGCGCCTCGATTTCCAGTACCTGTTGCCCCAACGCATTGCACTGCTGGGCGGTTGTCTGGCAGCGCTGGCGGGCGGCGGGGGATGCCCAGGATAATTCGCCGCCCGATTGGATCTGGGCGATCCCATCCTGCAGGCGTTGCAGGTCGCTGATCAACGTTTGCTTTTCGCCCAGCAGATGCAGCAGCGCCGTGGCATCCCCGCTTTCGATCAACTGGCGTTGCTGTTCACCCTTTTCCAGCAGCAAGCTGAGCAAGCGGAATTTGTCGTCGACAAGCTGGCTGAGGCGAGCGGAGGCATCGGCAGAGGAAGGCGAGGTCATGCGGTCGGGTTCGCTTTGTGAGAAGGGGAGACTAACCAAACGCGACGATCAACCGTTCAGCATCCATTGCAAGTATTGCGACCAACCGGCGCGGTCGTAACGCGTCGTCTGGGCGAAAAGGTCGTCGTATTCCGGCGGGATTCGATCGAGGATCTGTTGCGCTTGTTTGAGAATACGTTGTACATCGGATTGACGATCCAAGGCGTCGAAGCAACGCGATTGCTGGACCATCGCTTCGAGCGCGATCGGTTCGTTGATGAAACGATTGATTGTGGCACTGTAGGACGTGATCGCATCTTCGAACTTCTGCAGCCCGAACAGCGCATCGGCTTCGCCCAGATAGCAGTTCCGCAACATCGCTTGTTCCATATCGGTTAGCGCACCATCGTCGTTGACGCTGTTGAGATCCGAGCGCAGCTGACGAAAGGTCTGTGCCGCGGCGGCCAGATGGTTGGAATGGATCAGGTTTTGCTCGCGTCGACTCGAATCGAGCGTGTCGGCCATCTCGGCGCGCAGCTTGGGCCAATGGGCAGCATAGCGATGCGCTTGGGCTGCCAGATAAACCGCCCGTCGGGCTTCACGCATTCCCGCGTAGCGTGTGTTGGCCTCTTCGAGACGACGGATCGCGGCATTGAAAACGTCTTGATTCTTGCGAAACAGAGGTGCTTGTTCTGCGATCGGTGGCGTCGCTTGGTTCGGCTTGGGCGTGGTCAGGGCATAGTGCGTGGTGACCGCTTCGGAATACAACAGTTCGCCCAACGCCAACAGCGAGTCGCGCCAGGCACGGCTGTCCGGGGCCAGCAGGCCATCGTGCAGGTTGGCTTCCAGAAAGGCTTGTGCGGTGCTGGCATCCCCCAGCTCGCGAGCCGCTTGGGCGGCTAGGATGCGGGCTTTGTAAGCGAGGCTATCGCGAGGGAATTCGGCGATACACGTCTCGCATGTCCGCATGGCCGACGCGAATTCACGAAGCGCCAGCTGGGCTTTGGCCTGCAGGATCAGGCCCCGCGGCAATTGGTCTCGCTGCTGATATTTCAGATAGGGTTCCAGCAGATCGAGACAGGGTTCATACAAATGAGCGAGGTCGTATTGTTGAATCGCGTCCCAAAGGAAGTCGGGATACTGTGGCGACGTGAACCATAATTCGGCCGCCTTGGCGTAAGCCTTGCCGGCCAGTGCGTGAAGCTCCTTGGATCGTTCGATCATTGCCCGATCGGCGGTCGCGTCGGGGCGGAGATTTTGGGCCAACAACGCCTCGCCCCACGCAGCATAACTGGCCCCTTCCATCCGCAGTGAATCGGCCTGTTCAAAGATCGGACGCAGTTCGTGAGTCACATCGATCGCCGTTTCAAATCGCTCCTGTTGACGCAGGCTTTCAACGACGATTCGAAGTCGGCGACGGAATTCATCCAACGAGATCAACCGCGGATCGAAGCCGGTTGGATCGCCCAGGTCGCGGGCCAGATAGGTCGATGTGCCAATGCATTCTTGAGCCGTCCCGTGGTCGGCGAGGATCTCCAGTTCCTCGATCGCGCCGGCCAGCGAAACCGCCGGGTCGACGTGGTTCTGGCGGACCGCACCGAGCAAGCCCAGCGCTTTTTCGTGTTCTCCCAGCAAGCGTTGTGCTTGTCCGGCAACCAGCATCGCATCGAGACCTAAGCGTTCGTCGGCGGTCCGCGCGATTTCGACCAATTCGTCCAACGCGTCTTCGATAATCTGGCGGGCTTCGGGGGAGAGTGGTTTGGAGGGGGAGATCCGCTGGCGTTCGCGGATCATTTCTTCGGCGCGTCCAAGTTGAATCTTGGTCGATTCCAGCCGTGCCTTGGCCGACAAGCCCGGTTCGGTCGAGGCTTGCGTGGTCGCGGCCAGGGCCTCGTCCCAGTCGTGTCGTTCGCGAAGGATTCGAGCTCGCAATAATTGCCCATCAGCCCGTTCGTCGCTGTCGATTGTCGGCAGTGTCAGATATTTGTCGATCGTCGCCAAGGCTGCCGCTGGCGAGTATTCAGGGGACCGCAGTTGTGCGTCGGCGAACAGTTGCAGGTACTGACGCTGGGCGTCGACGCGGTTCTGGATGCCTTGTTCAAACGCCTTTGCCGCACCGGTGAAATCACCTGTGCTGTATTTTGCATGGGCCAACAGCAGTGTCCCCTCGCGAGCATAACTTTTGGGGAACCCAATTAGTTCGGCGTGTTTCAATTGCTCGACGACCTGGCTCAATTGGACTCGGCGAGCGTCGAGTTCCGGTACATCGAAAGCTTGGAGGACGGCGCTGGCTGCATCGAGAAAAGCATGCAGTTGCCGTTGTTCATCGGTCCAGTCGGGGCTGGCAGTCAGCGAGTTGGTCAGCGAACTAACAACTGCCCAGCGGCCTTCGTTAAATTCTTCTTGCGCGAGTTTTAACGTCGCGTCGACGTTGACCGAGGACCTTTGGGTGAAGGTCGCAAACAGCGTTGCGAAAGTGCCGAGCGCGACCACAGCCAGGACGGCGATGCTGGCCAGTTTCCAGGGGCTTGCCGGCGGAGTGGTCGTTTCGTTTTCGGCCGGTGTTTCGTCCAATGAAAGGCCTGGCTAAAGAGCGGATTTAGTTCGCGGAAAACTCAACCGGTTCGGTGTCGCAGATCGTCGCTGTCCGTAGCGTGTCGATGCCCGTCACCTGTCCCATGATCCATTCGTTGACATCGCTCAAAATCTGCGGATGCAGTTCGTTGAGGACGTCGTATTGCCGCAGATCCAATCCGATCCGGGCGGCGTGCAAGTTCCGCAAATCGCGGCATAGGTCGTTGGTCGGATAGACCGATTCATCGGCTCCCAAGGCGATCATCATCGGCAGATTGCGGGCCGCGGCTAGGTTCGCCAGTGGGCGTGCACCTGTCGGGAAGCGTCCGCCCAAAGAGACCGCCCCTGCAAACGCCGTCGGGTGTCGCAGTGCGGTTCGCAGGGCCATCGTGCCCCCTTCGCGGTAACCGACCACGCAGACGCGGTTACGATTGATGCTGTAGCGAGTGCTGGCAAGATCGATCGCGTCGAACAGCGTTTGTTCGGTGATCGCAATTCCCGCTTCGCTTTGCAGCCATGAGAAACCGTGCCCCATCGAATCGGTGGCCCGCGGTGCTCGGACGCCGACGCCGATGTAGTTCTGCATGCTGATCGAGGGAAGCACGGTGGGCATTTGCGACTGGTCGCTGCCTTCGTTGTGCAGCCAGATCACCAGCGGATATTCGTAGTTGGATTCGTATTGAACGGGAAGGAAGAACGACGACCGGCCGCAGGTTTCGAGCGTTGCCGAGGGATGCGACTGCAAGTTTTTGGCCCCTGAGAAGTTGCCACTCGCCGAAGCGTTTTCTGACCAAAGACGGTTCATAGTCGACTTGCCCTGGGGACCGAGAAAGGAGAGGCGTTGGCCGCCATTCTGCTCGCGAGAATCGAAACGTTTTAGGTTTCCTTCGTGTATCTGTCAACACTAAGATTAGATATCAAATCACCCTTCTTGGTCGTCCCATTGAAGATGGAGACGACGCAAGAATGGGTGTTTAACATCGCGTTTTGCCGGGCCGCGATCGCGGCGTTGGCATTGGCATTGGCTTGCCAGCAATCAGCTTACGCCGACAGCAAGCCGTCCATTGTAGCAACCAAGCTCTTGACCGCGTCAACGCTCTTTTGGAAGTTCGTTTTTTCTTCCGCGGTTAATTCCAATTCGACAATTTTTTCAACGCCATCGTTTCCTAAGATACATGGCACGCCAACGTAGAACCCGCCAACACCGTATTGTGTGTCACAATAGGCAGCGCAGGGGATCAGGCGTTTCTTGTCTTTGACGATCGCTTCGACCATCTGGGTGCAAGCGGCCGCCGGTGCGTAGTAGGCGCTGCCGGTCTTCAACAGCGAGACGATTTCGGCGCCTCCCTTGCGAGTGCGGTCGACGATTTCGTCGAGCCGTTGTTGCGATAGCAATTGAGTGACGGGGATGCCGCCGACGCTGGTGCAGCTGGGGATTGGGACCATCGTGTCGCCGTGGCCACCCATCAACATCGCGCTGATGTCTTCGACGCTGACACCCAATTCCATCGCCAGGAACGCGCGATAGCGTGCGGTGTCCAAAACGCCAGCTTGGCCAACGACCTTGTTGGGGGCGAAACCGGTGACCTTCAACATCTGTTGAACCATCGCGTCCAACGGATTGCTGACGACGATTACCACGGCGTTGGGACTGGTCGCTTTGATCTGTTCGCCAACGCTGGAGACGATCTTGGCGTTGGTTGCCAACAGATCGTCGCGGCTCATTCCCGGTTTCCGTGGGATGCCGGCGGTCACGACGATCACATCGCTGTCGCGGGAGTCGTCGTAGCTGGTGGTGCCAACAATGTTGCTATCAAATCCCACGATGGGCGAAGCTTGCATCAGATCCAAGGCCTTCCCCTTGGGCATGTCTTCGGTTGCGGGAATGTCGAGCAAAACGATATCGCCCAGTTCGGCCGCAGCACACCAATGGGCACAGGTGGCGCCGACGTTTCCGGCTCCGATGATCGTGATTTTGGCTCTTTTCATGTCTGACTTTCTGGAGGGTGAGAGGGTTCAAATTCAGTAGCCCAGCGGGCCCGTTGTCCATCGGTCGCCGATTATACCGCGCGTTGCGAATGTATGGCACGGCACCGCAGCCCAAGTCGCTTTATGAAGTTGCGAAAATTAACGGTGGGGCGTTTGGATCGCGCAGCGGTTTGTTGCGACGGGCGGGCGAGCCGTTCGGGGCGGGGGATCGGGGGCGTCGTGCTGGCGTCAAGAAAGCGGATTGTCGTCCAGATTGGGAATCACGTCGGGCATCATCTTGTTTCGCTTTGCCCGCATCTGGCGATCCGCTTGGGATGCCTTGGTCAGGTAGGCAATCGTGCCGATCAGGCCCACCATAAATACGATCGCGATGATCCAGCCGATTCGGGCTAGGCTCGCTTGGGCAGATCCGGCTGGCTTGATCGTGATCGCGGTCCCGGCGATCAGCGGTCCGATCTGGCGATCGCCCCCCTTGCTGCTGACGAAATCGGTTTCGTACGTCCATAACCGATAGAAGAAGCCGTCGACGTCGATCATCGCTTTGTGCATCAGCATCGCTTTGGTGACGCGTCCGTTCTGGCTGACCAGATCGTTGAGAAACGGCGGCAGTTTCAGCATCGCCAACGTCACGGGATAGCGGTTGCCAAATATGATCGGCTCGCCGCCATCCTTGGTCGGGATGCGAACCTGGGCGTTGTCCAGTTCGCCAAAGGCGTCGATCTCCCAATAGTGATCTTGTCCGATCTGATCTTGCAGCGACGGCGCGACGATCTGTTGAATTCGGGCCGTTTCCAGTCGCACGCGAATGAATTCGCCGATCAGTTTCTCTGATTCGGCGGCGTTTAATAAGACCTGTGGGCGAATCGCACGCGGAGTGGCGGTGGTGTCGGACGAAACTTGGTTGGCTGCTTTTAGGAATTCATAAAACGCGGACGATTCGGCCGACGACAGAGGCGAGCGGTTGCGGCGTTGGATCAAGCCAAATTGGCCCACGTCGAAGCCTGCTTTGCTCAACAGAATCCAACCCTCCGGGAGAGGCAGACTGGGATCGGATTGCGTTGGGAACCATTGGACGTTGCCGCAAACGATCAACGGCGGAGCGGTCGGCGACGCGCTGGCGATCAAAAATCCGCGGCCTCGCAGTGGTTGTTGCAGTGTTTTGGCACGCTTCCATTGTTGCGGAACCTGCTTGCACAACAGCCCGAGTTCTTCGTCGTCGACCACGACCTTGATCAACCACATCGCATCGAAGTCCAGCGATTCGGAGAGTCGCTCGGGAATCGGTATCCGTTGCAGCCCGATCGCTTCGCCCTGGATCTCGATCGCGTGAGGGAGATTGGGAGAGGTCGTGGTCGGTTGAGCCAGCAGGTCGGTCAGATGTTGGTCGCCGATCCGCGCGACACGCCACAGCACGCGGGCTGCTTCAGCCGGTACTGCGCTGGTCGTCGATTGAGCTTTCCACCACTGGCGAACCGATTCCAGATCGGCTTCGGAAACGCCGGGGATCGGTTCGTCAACGGCCTGTGCAGCGGTTGGGTTGGCCAGGCCGAAGCCCCAGGCAAATGCGAGGGACAACGCGGCGATGCAGGTTTTCATCTTCTCTCAATCCAGATTGTCGAAGAGCTTTAAGGCTGGCTGCGTTCGTTTTTGACGCAACAGTTGGTCGTGTCGCGCGTTTCGGCGGACGCTCCAGTACCACAGGCCGGTGACCGCGAAAGCGATCATTGCCGCGGCTGCGACGATCATCGCAATCGTCGAACGGGCGGGAGATGGGCCGCTCGCCGCAGCGGTCCGCGGCGCGGTTTGGGCGGGTGTGATTCTGGCGACCAACAGCGGAGCTTGATCGTATCCGCCGACCGATCGATACAGGTAGCGTTTCAAAAACAGGCCATCGATGTCGACCATCGGGCCGCTGTCATCGACACCGCTCTCGGGCAGGCTGGCAATCTGTGGAGGAACGCTGGGGCTGTAGACAACGATCGGCCGTTCCGATCCATCGGTCGGCCGCAGCCAAACCATCCAGTAGTCATCGATATTAAAAGGGTTCGGTTTCGCATCGATCCGCGTCGCTTGGACGGCCTGACCGTACATTCGTACATGGCGTCCGCGGTAGATCACCGATTGTTCGATCAGCGGCACAACGCCGACATAAACCGGATCTTCGGATAATCGGTCGCCGTTGGCGATCCGTTCCAATGTTCGATAAAAGGCTTTGAAGTCGCCCCCATTCCAGACCGTGCCATCTTCGACCGTGTCAAAGTAGGTCGCGTCGAGAGCGGATTGCAGGTCGGTCAACAGCCGATCGGCGGCCGGTTCGCGATCGGGCTGGCCCGACAGTGCGGTTTCAAATTCGGTGGGATCCGCAAAACCGGCCTCCCTCGCCGCGCTGGCGACAGTCGCACTGAGGCTGTTGAGTTGTTCATCGTCTTCCGCAGTCGTCTCGGTCGTTGGATGGCGAAGCGCTGCCAAGCGGCGGGTCAATTGATCGCGGATGTCAGGACTCAAACGCCCGACCAGGCTGGCAAAGTCTGCCGCGGCACGCGGTTTCGGTGGGGCCGCGGGTAGAAACACCGGCTGGCTTTGGATCTCGATCCCTGCAGGGGTTGTGATCGGAACGCCCAGCCGCGCAAAAATCTTGCGGTAGACTTCGGGATCACCCGCTTGCTGCATCAACAACAGCACGAGAACCAGGGCGAGTGTCAGCGTGGTCAGCCGCCGTCCGTTGGAACGGACCGCCGTCGTTTTGTCATTTCGCTGGCGGTACAGCGAGCGATCGGTTAGTGAACTGCGGATTTTCATTAGGATGTTCGGTATATGAGATACAATTGATTATAGCTTTTCCGGTATCCCCGCGGTTGGCTGTTGTAACGCGCCATCGGCTCTTTATATTGAATAGAGACGGAAGCGACGCAGTGCCACGGCAGCAAGGGGGTATACTTTTCCCCTCGGTGTCAGGGTGCGGATTCGCATCTCAGGCTCCAACCGGTCGCGCTAACTAAAATAGCTCGAACGTTCCTTATCCGACACAGGCATATTTCATGCCAGACGCCTTCCCCAGCTGATTGAACTCAGGGTTCGAATGATCCACCTCACCAAGATGGTCCCGACGGGGCTGCTCGCGATCGGACTTGCTTTCTCTGCATCACCGCTGCACGTTTTGGGCGAAGAACCGGCAGAGATGTATCTGAAACAACTGCGGGCCAATCGTTATTTCGACATGGCGTTGATCTATTTGGACCGGATCGAAAAAGGGGCCCCCGCTCCCGATGAGATTCGGTCGGCGATTGGGTTAGAGCGGGCGCAGACCTATTTAGAGATCGCCGGCACGACGCGCGTCCCCGCGGTTCGGGACGATAACTTTCTCAAGGCGGAAGCTTCGTTGCGATCGTTTGTCGATCAACAGAAGGATCATCCGCGCGTGGCCGAAGCGCGGATGCAGTTGGGGAAATTGCTGCTGACTCGGGCCGTGGTGCTTTTGGAGGGAAAGGAACTCGACGACGCCCAACGCAAAAACGCTCGCGGTTCGCTCGACGCGGCGGCGACAGTCTTTGATCAGATCGTCGAAGATCTGCGCGGCAAGTTGAAAGCGATGCAGGGCAATAAGATCGATTCGAGCGACTCGGCGGCGCTGGCTCTTCGGGAGCGATATCGCGGCGAGTTTCTAGGAGCGAATCTGTTGGGCGGAGATGTCCGCGAACGAGCGGGGGACACGTTCCCGAAAGATTCTCCCGAGCGGGTCAAACGCTACGACGCGGCGCTAGCTAAATACAAGGAGCTGGCTGAAAAGTACAGTTCGCTGTTGCCTGGTGCTCAGGCGGCCTTCTTCATCGGCCGGGTGCAAGAAAAGAAGGGAGACGTCGATGCGGCGTTGACCGCTTATCAAAATACACTTCGGCAGCCCGACGTCGAAGCCTTGCGACCAGCCAAGACCGAAGCGGCAGCCCGCGCGGTCGACATCTTGATGTCCAAGAGCCCGCCGAAGACGAAAGAAGCGATCGCGTTGGCCGGTTCCTGGATGGGCGGCTTGCGTCCCAATGAGCGTTCGCTGCCGGAATGGCAAGTCTTGCGAACCGCGTTGGCCAAAGCTTATTTGGCATCGGCATCGGATCAAAAGCCGGCCGATGCTAGAAAAACCAAGGGAACTGCTCGCGCCTTGTTGGTTGCCGCGACCAAGGTTCCTGGGCCGCATCTCGGTGAGGCCCGCGAGTTGTTGGGAAATATTGGCGTCGAGGTGACCGACGAAGAAGCCGCGCCCGTGGAGGCACCCAAGTCGTTCGCCGAAGCCTTGACTGCCTGCCGGGAAATGATGGACGCAGCCAAAATGGCGGCGCTGCCAATCCAAGTCTTGAAGGATGAGATCGCGCGTGGCGGCGACAACGTTGATGAGTTGAAGCAGCAAGTGGTCGAAGCGCAAGCCGACGTCGACAAGCGATACGAGGTCGCGTCGAGCATGATCCAGCAGGGCTTGGCGCTGACGAGCCGCGAAGACACACAGGAAGCGATCAATCAGGGGCGGTTCTCTCTAGCCTGGATCGAATCGCAGCGCGAGCGTTATTGGGAAGCTGCCGTGATTGGTGAATTCGTCGCTCGGCGGTTTCCCACCGACGCGTTGGCGTTGCAGAGCGGATTGGTCGCGTTGAACGCTTATCAATCGATGTTGCAGGCAGCAGATGAAACCCGGCAAGCCGCGCTGATGCGGAAGATCGAACCGCTGGCGATGTTCTTGTCGGATCAGTGGCCCGAGGATCCCAATTCCGCGTCGGCCGCAAACCTGTTGGTGCAGATCTCGATGTTGGACAAACGCTGGGACGATGCCGAGAAGTATCTGGTGAAGATCCCCACCGATTCTCCCGCTCGGGCCAAGTTTCAGAATCTGTTGGGACAGTTTTTGTGGAACGAGTACCAGCAGCAAATCAAAGCGGACGAAACCGAAAAAGCGGCCGGCACGTTGCAGCGAAGTATGAAGCAATTGGAGGCCGGATTGAAACTGGTTCAGCGCAATGACGTCGACAATACGACGCTGTTGTCGGCGCTGTTGTTGTCCAAAGCCAAACTGCAGAACGACGATGCGAAAGCCTCGCTGAGCATTCTTGAGAACGAGACCTATGGTCCGTTGAATCGTCTCAAAGGCGATGGGGCTTTAAAGGCTCCAGGCCAAGGGTTTGTCCCCGACACCTATCGGACCGCGCTGCAAGCGTTGGTCAGCCAATTGAAGGATGGTGGCGACGGCGGCGAATTGTTGCCCAAGGCGAAGTCGATGATGAGCGATCTTCGCGAGGCTTTGAGTTCGGAACCCGATTCTGGCAAGAAGCTGATCGGAATCTATTATTCCTTGGCAAAGGATATTCGCCTGCAGATCGAAAACGCGAAGCCGAATGAAAAGGTGAAACTGATCGAGGCGGTCAAGCTGTTTTTAGGAAACGTTGGCGATCAATCGACCGATCCGGCAACCAAGCACTGGGTCGCTCAGACCTTTATGGAGATGGGTGAATCGGCGATGGGGGATGTTCCTCCGCCAGCGACTGGCCAGGCGAAGGAGTTGTTGGAAGCGGCGGCCAAACAATTGAAAGCGTTGCTCGACGATCCCTCCGAAGATGCCGATGCGGTCCGCCAGATCCGATTCGAACTGGCGACGACCTCGCGGATGATGGGGGATTATAAGGGAGCGATCAATCAGTTGGAACAGATCCTGAAAGAAAAGAACAGCATGATCGATGCTCAGGTGCAAGCGGCGCTAAGCTACCAACAATGGGCGCTCTCCCCAGGGTTTAATCCCAAATACGTCAAGAATGCGTTGAACAGTGCGATGTCGGGGGCACGCCCCGACGCGAAGCGTAAGAACACGATCTGGGGCTGGGGGAAACTGGCCAAATTGGCTCAAGGCAAGCCGGCGTTTGAAGCGACATTTTTCGACGCGCGGTACCGGATTGCCGAATGCATGTACATGACCGGGCAGCGATCGCCCGAGCCAAGTGACAAAGCGAAGTACGCTGAGAAAGCGGAGAAGGTGATCTTGGGGACGCTGCAATTGTATCCAAAGCTAGGTGGTCCCGAGGATGTTCAACGCAATGACAAACTCATCCGCCAAGCCCAACAGGCTCAAGCAAAAACGCCGACGGGGCTCCCATAAAACAACACGTCGCTCTCTCCTCAACTCCGCATTGCCGCTCGATTGTTGGCAAGCCGCCTTTTTAAAGAACCATCCGATCCCGGAACCGATAAATCGATGAATAGACTTCTAAAACAAACGGTCCTGTTTGGCGTTTTCGCTTTGTGTACGCAAACCGCCACGCTTGTGTTTGCTCAATTGGATCGGGTCTACCCAACGCAAGGGCCTGTTGTTAGCGGGACGATCTCGCAGACGCAGCCCGACGGCGTGGTGATCCAGGTTGGCGGAGCGGAGCGAAAGTTTACGCTCGACAAGATCGACAAGGTCGTCTTCAATCGCGAGCCGGGGCCGTTGACCGATGGCCGCAGCTTGGTTCAGCAAGAGCAATACGAGGCCGCGTTGGCTCAGTTGTCGCAGATCAACATGGCGGAAATCGAACGAGCCGAGATCAAATCCGATGCGATGTTTTATCTAGCCTTCTGCCAAGCTCAGGTTGCCCTGGCAGGCCAGGGAGATAAGAACACCGCGGTAAAAAACATGTTCAGCTATGTCTCGTCGCTGGGCAAAAACAGCTTCCATTTTTATCCCGCGGCCAAGACGTTGGGCGATCTAGCGCTGGCCGTCGGCAGCTATGACAACGCGGTGAAATATTACGGTGCCTTGGCACGATCCAGCGACGCCAACCTGCAGCTGCAGTCGCGGTATCTGGTCGGGTGGTCGTATCTGCAGCAGAAGAAGCTCGATGAAGCCGATAAGGCGTTTGCGGCCGTCGCTGCGGCGAAGGTTAATTCACCCGAACAGGTGCGCTATCAGAAATTGTCGCTCGCGGGACAAGCGGCGATCGCGGCGGCCAAAGGGGAGCCCGATCGGGGATTGGCGAGTCTGACCAAATTGATCGAAGAGAGCGATCCGGCGGACGCGGAGTTGTTTGGCCGGCTGTGTAATGCTCAAGGGGCCTGCTTGGCTGCCAAGAGCGATCCCGAGGGGGCCGTGTTGGCATATTTGAAAACACATCTTTTGTTCCCGTCGGACCCCGATTCGCACGCCGAAGCGCTGGCGGAATTGGTACAGTTATGGCCACAGGTCGGGCATCCCGAACGAGCCAATGAGGCCCGCGCAATTTTGCAGAACCGATACCCGGGGCGAAACTGATCCATGCGGATGCCGGTAAGTCGCCGGTTGAGGCACCAAAGTCGATGAAAATTGGGGCGGTACTGAATTGCCGATTGGCTGGTAAAAAAACTTAGCCAATAATTCACCACTCCTGTCTACAATAAGCACTTCTTGAACCAACCTACAAAACCATGCAATCACACTGTGCTGGAGATACTTTGATGAACCGATTGTCGAAACTGAGCAATGCAAAGCGGCCTGCGGCAGGCCTTTTGGGGTGGTGTTTTATCGCCCTGGCCTTCTCGCTTTTTGCTGTTCTGTCGCCCGTCTCGGCACAGGACGAAGCGGCCGATGAATTTGCCGATGCACCCGCCGAACCGGCCGCGGCAGCTCCCGCCGATCCCGGCGCCGGCGAAGCCGCACCGGTGGCAGCCCCCGCAGCCGATGGTGCCGCCGCGGATGCGAGCGATCAAAGTTTGTTGGGTTGGGTTTATCAATCGTTGGGGCTCACTTACCTGTTGGTCTTCTTGGCTCTCTCCTTCACCTTTGTCTCGTTGTTGGTGATGAATCTGTTGACCGCGCGGCGGGATACGTTGTGCCCTCAAGAACTGGTCGACAGTTTTGAAGAGAAGCTCGACAGCAAGGATTTTCAGCAGGCCTACGACTTGGCTCGCGCCGACGAATCGGTTCTGGGGCACGTGTTGTCGGCCGGGTTGGCAAAGTTGTCCAAGGGTTACAACAAGGCGCTCGAAGGGATGCAGGAAGTTGGCGAAGAGGAGAGCATGAAGCTGGAACATCGTTTGAGCTACATGGCGTTGATCGGAAACATCAGCCCGATGATCGGGCTGTTTGGAACGGTCGACGGTATGATTCGTTCGTTCCAGGTGATCGCGACCAGCGGTTCAACGCCGAAGCCGAGCGAGTTGGCGGGTGGTATTTCGACGGCGTTGTTCACGACGTTGGTCGGTTTGGCGATCGCGATCCCCGCGATCGCGGCTTACAACATTTTGCGGAACCGCGTGACGCGATTGTTGTTGGAAGTCGGCGTAACCAGCGAAGATCTGATGAGTCGATTTGAAGACATCAAGCCGGGTGCTAAGTAGCGTTTCCGGTCCGCCAGCTCGAAGCGATGACGGCTGGTATCGCAATTCCCTTTTCTGTTTCGCCAGCGGATGAATCCGTTGGCATACAACTGCCGAGCACGAACATGCGCGTGAAGTCAAAGAAACCCGAGATCGAAGAAGGCGATTTGACGCCGATGATCGATATGACATTTCAGTTGATCGCGTTTTTTATGGTGTTGATCAATTTTTCGCAGACCGAAGCGAACGAGCGCGTTCGGCTGCCCAGCAGCGAATTGGCTCGGCCGCCGGAGGGCGAAATCGAATCGCCGATCATCATCCACGTTGCCGCCGATGGAACGGCGATCATTGGTGGTGAAGAGTTTTCGGTCGATACGTTGCGGCCTATTCTCAATCGTGAGATCAGCGTCTTGAAGTCGGATGGCAAAGGCGCCGAAGATGCGAACATCATCATCCGCGCCCACAAGGATGCGGCGACCGGCAAGGCGCAGGAGATTATCTCGGTCTGCCAAGAGGTCGGCTTTGAAAATTTCCTGTTGCGGGCGAAGGAGAAGGTGTAATGAAAATTCGCAACCGAAGCGAAGGGATCAAGAACGAATTGCAGATGACATCGATGATCGACATCGTGTTTCTGTTGTTGGTCTTCTTTATCATGACCTTCAAGATCGTCGAGCAAGAAGGCGACTTTAACATCAAGATGCCGCTGGCTTCGCAAAACCAGCAATCGCAAAGCGATGACATGAACATTCCGTTGAAGGTCCGGATGGAATCCGATGCCAGCGGCGGTCTGCTGCGGATGCGGTTGAATGAGATCGATCTAGGGACCGATTTCTCCGCGCTTCGTAAAACTGTCGTCGGGTTGGTCGGTGCGGGTGGTGGACCGACCGAGGGCGAGGATGGTCAGGAGGTCGAGATCGACGCCGACTACAATTTGCGGTACGAGTACACGATCGAGGCGATCACGATGGTCACCGGTGAGAAGCGTGGCAAGGAGACTGTCAAGTTGATCGATAAGATCAAATTTGCACCGACGCGACGGCCGAACTAGTTTTTTTGGCTGACTGTCGATCGATTCAACTTTGCCGCCATGGGAGCCATCTTCCGATGGCGGTTTTTTCGTGGGTGTTACGGTTTGCCCGACCGGCCCAGTCGCTGCATGCGATGCGTCGCAATCGGTATCTTTGTACCTATTTCGGGTAGGGTGGAACTTTCTGCGGTGGAATTCCGAATTCGATCTTAACACGTACTTGATGTTGTTGTCTCAAGTTCGGTCGTTCGATCACCTTGCGATTCGGAAGTCCAAATGCCTCTGGATTTTGGGAAGCTCGACGTCGGCACCGTGCTCAAGGAGTCGCTGTTCAGTGATTCTGGCAAGCTGCTGCTGCGCCGTGGTTCCTATATAAGTGAAGAAGTTTATCGTCGCTTGCGCCGCCGCAGCAGTTCGCGGGCTGTGGCGTCAGCGACGTTGGACACCTACGCCGCGACGCTGCCAGGCACGGACATCTCACGACATGGTTGCAAGCCGTATGACGATCAGGAGGTCCAGCGGTTGCAGGATCGTTTTGTGTCTGCCTCCGGGACGGTGGCCGATTTGGCTGACGCATTCATCCAGCGGAAGCTAGGGGCAGCGACAGAGTTGCGGGACCTGGCAGGCGATTACGTCGACGATATGTCGAGCGATATGGATCAGGTGTTGTCGGCGTTGTGCGAGGTTCCCGAGGATCAGCGTTTGGCTGCCCGATGTGTTCGCATGGGGATGGTCTGTATTGCGATCGGGATAGAGATGGATCTGTCCAAAGATGATTTGGTGGATTTGGGAACCGCCGGCGTTGTGCATGACTGGGGGCTGTTTGGCGAGCCAGCGGAGATGCGCTATATCCATCCGGCGATGACGCTTCGTCAGCGCATTCAATACACGCGGCATCCATTCTACGGATACGATCTGGTGCGGGCGATTTCCAATGTTCCCCAGTCGGTGTCTCAGGCGGTGCTGCAGGCGCACGAGCGGCTCGATGGCAGTGGTTTTCCGAGTGGTTTGCGCGGCAACCAGATCCAACCGTTCGGGCGGATCCTGGCCGTCGCCGATACTTATCTGTCGTTGACTGCGCCGCTTGGTGATCTGCCGGCGGTCGTTCCTTGCGATGCGGTTGCCTATTTGGTCGGCCAGTTGGGGAAGGCGCGATTCGATCCCCG